>CAWGFA010000038.1:0-34689 GCA_963821725.1 uncultured Acidimicrobiia bacterium | reverse complement strand
AAGCTCGATCATCGGCAGCAACGCTTCTGACGTCGGCGGCGCAGCAGGGATGAGCAGCGCCGAGTTCGCCGAGCTCTATGACCGCCTCAAAGCCGAGGCGCGCTGGGGAACGCCCGAGCGACCAGGCGCGCTCGGCAACCTGGTGGCCGCCGAGGTGCGTGCCGCGGCGAGCGAGGTTCGTCTTGGCCGGTCCGTCTCCTTGGCTGCCCCCATGGAGACCTGGCCGACGGCGGACAATCCTGAGCCGGTGCAGCACGAAATGACGGACGGGGTTCACGGTCGAGTCGAACCGACCGGTTGTCATTTCGCGATGGACCGTTTCGCGATGAACGTGCACGGCAACGGCGACACGCACCTCGACGCGCTGTGTCACATCATCTACGACGACACCTTGTACGGGGACGTGCCTGCAGCTGCCATCACGCCAGAGGGCGCAACCGCCCTGTCGCTCGATGTCGTCGCCAACGGAATCGTCGGGCGGGGGGTAGTGCTCGACATTCCGCGGGTGCGCGGCATTTCGTGGCTCGAACCGGGCGATCATGTGACGATCGACGACCTCGTCGCCGCCGAGGAAGAACAGCACGTCCGAGTCGCTCCCGGCGATCTCCTGTTCGTCCGTGTCGGTCACCGGCACCGGCGAAGTCAACTCGGACCATGGAACGCCGCAGAAGCGCGCGCCGGACTGCATCCGCGCGCGCTCGAGTTCTTGGCGGAACGCCGCGTGAGTCTTCTCGGCAGCGACGGCAACAACGACTCCGCTCCGAGCGCTGTCGTAGACGTCGCCTTCCCCGTCCATGTCCTCGCCATCCACGCGATGGGCGTGCATCTGCTCGACTATTTGCAGCTCGAGGACGTTGTCCAAGTCTGCGAGCAACTCGACCGCTGGTCGTTCCTCTGCGTCGTCGCACCGTTGCGGCTTCCAAACGCCACCGGCTCGCCCGTCAATCCCATCGCAATCATGTGACCGCACGCCCCGATCGGCGACCGTTGTCGAGAGGTGAGCCGGCTCTGCCGGTTCAGACGCCTTCGATGGCTTCGAGTCGTCCCGCGCGGATGGCTTTGGTGAACGCCTGGTAGTCGCGTTCGTTCTGGTCGGCGTAGCGCTGCGAGAAGTCGGCGATCGACTGCTCGAACCGGTCTTTCTTGCCGAGGTAGGCAGCGATGGCGATCGGGTCGCCGGAACGGGCGTGCGCCCGCGCCAGTGTCTGACCGCAGACGCCGGCGTAGAAGCCCAGAGCCCGAGGCACCATGTTCTCGACCACGACGGAGCCCTTCATGTCGCGTAGTTGCCGCCAGTACAGGAACCGGTTGGCCTCGACCCCCTTGGTCCAGCCCAAGAAGATGTCGCTCGCCGCCTGCATCAGCCGCTGACCGTGCACCACCCGCTCGCCGGGGTGGCGGTACCGGCTCTTGGGCAGGTGGTCCTCGAGAACCGACGTCGTCGCCTCTTTGAGTTGCAGAAACAGCGGGTCGTCCTGATCGCGGCCCCGCAACAACACGATGAACGCCCGGGTCCCGACGCTGCCGACCCCCACCACCTTGCGGGCCACGTCGACCACCTCGAACCGTTCCAGCAGTTGCCGGCGGTCGTCCTGCAGCGTGGCCCGGTAGGCCCGGAGCTGATCGTGCACGACCCGCAGGATCTCCTCCGGCGACACATCGAAGGCGGCCTCCAAGTCGCGGGCGGGCACCACGATCGGCGGCTGGCTGACGATCCGGTACTGGCCGTCCACCCGTTCCGCCAGTTTGGACAGGGCCTGCACGCTGTCGTGGGTGTGGGCCTTCTGCACCGTCGCCGCCGCGTTCTTGGCCAAGCGCCGGTCCGCCTTGGTCTTCGTGGCCTCGACCATCTGCGCGATCGCGCCCATCACGTCCTGTTCGGTGATACGCGAATACCACACCTCGAGCGTGCCCATCTCGGCGAACCCGGCCATCGCCGTGCGATACGCCGCCACCGACTCCACCGTCACCGCACGAGCAACCGCCTGGTCGAAGCCGTTGTTGCGCGCCGCGATCGTGAAACTGGCCGCCATCCGCTTCACGTCGTACTCGAACGGCCCCGGCAACGTCTCGTCGAAGTCGTTCAGATCGAACAACAACGTGCGTTCCGGCGACGCGAACGCACCGAAATTCGACAAGTGAGCGTCACCACACAACTGGACGTTCAACCCCGCCCTCGGCGTGTCCCTCAGATCAGCCGCCATGATCTTGGCCGCCCCCCGATAGAACGTGAACGGCGACACCATCATCCGCCCATGACGAACCGGCACCAGATCCGGGTCGCGAGTCAAGTTCTGCTCCTCCAACAACCCAACCGGATCAGGACGACCCGCCGACGGCACCCACCCCCCATGACCCGAAGGCGCCACCACCTCGCGTGTCGCTCTCCCCCGCGCTCTGCGCTCATCAACGCTCTCGTGCGCCACCGCCCTCATCAGGTACCTCCCCGAGCACGCCGTAGTGTGGCGACTCGCGTGCGACGCTACCCGTACTCCTCAACAGCGCGAACGCGAAGAGCCGTTGCCACTGAGAACCGGCGATGGAGACGCTGCTCTTTCGGGCGAAAGAATTCGTCGACTTCTGCAACTGGCACGACGAGCGGCTGCTCCACCTTGTGTTCAGCACCCTCGGTAACGAGCGTGGCTGAACCAAGGGCGAGGACGTTCTTGAGCCAGTCGGTGTTCGGGCCGTACGGCAGCGCGATGGCGAACCCGTCTGGTGTCGGAACGGCAACAACGGGTGTCTCGTACTCATGACCGGATCGCCGGCCCACGTGGCGCACGACTGATGCCGACGCCCCCGCAGTTCCCGCGGTACGGAGAACGAAAGGTTTGGAAGCGCGACTGGTCCAGCGCACCGCGTCGAGGACGGGCGACCACTTCCGTCGCATCCCGATGAGGAAGATCCCGCCGAACGCCAGGATCACCAACACGAACCTGCGGACGAACCTCAACACGGCACGCGCACCTCCCACACGGGACTCTGCCGTCACGATAGGGCCGATGCTCCTGCGAATCGCTCGCCCGAGGTGCGGCGAGAACGAATCAGGTCTCGAGCGCGGCCTCGACGCGTTTGATGGTCTCGTCGTCGAGATTGGCGTACACCAACTCGGCGCCGGTGAAGCGTTTCGCCTCCGTGACGAGAGCATCGCGATCGAGGTCCTCGACGAGCAGCACCAAGGTCACGGTGTCCGGTGCGACCGTCTCGCGGAACCACGCAACCCACTCGTCAGAGACCCCGAGGTCGACGACCTTGGCCGCGATCGCACCGGTTCCAGCCCCGAGGGCGAGGCCGGCCACCCAACCGACGGGTCCGCCCAGGATCAAACCGAAGAGCCCCGCCCACACCGCACCGGATAGGGCGGTCCGGCCCGGTTGCAGATCGGCTGTCTCGTGGACCATGGTCCCGCCGTCGTGATTCTTGATGACCAACACGGCGTCTCGAAGGGTGAGCGCGCCTTTCGCCGCCAAGCCGGTGACAGCGGTCAGAAACTCTTGGGCGCGGAATCTGCTCTCGAACGAGATCCCGACAAGAGTCTGGGGGACCTGCGTCGATTTGTCGTCACCGTTGCTCATACCCAACCGTCTCATGTGGAGGCTCTCGGCGCCACGCCCGCCGTCTGAGCACAGCTAGCGCGGGTGCTCCTCGGACTGCTCGGCCTCTTCGACGGTGAGCTCGGCCGCCGGGTCCGCCTCCAGTCGATCGTCCGGGATCGGTTGACCAGTTCGGATCGATCGTCCGAACGTCCCTGCGTCAAGCCGCGCTTCAGCGCGGTCGAGAGCGGCGAGCCGGTCCTGAAGACCGGCTGTCAGCGCGTCGTCAGCGTTCTGATCCGCCAGCACCTCGGCCGCGTCGCTCGACCCGTCGTGGGCTCCACCGGCCTCCCTGTCCGACCGGCCCGTCGCGTTCGCGTCTCGAAGGAGTTCCCGCACTCGGACTCGCTCTGCCTCGACCAAGCTTCGGGCCCGCTGCTCGTCCACATCGCCTCCTCGACTCGCCGACAATCCCAGCCATCAAAGCACGGGCTCGTAGCGTGCCGGGCGCCGATCTGCCTGCACCCCGATCTGACCGGGCTTCGTCAGTGGCCGGCGCTGCGTCCACCGTCGACGTGAACGATCTCGCCGGTGATGAACGGCGACGCCTCGAGGAACATGATGGCGCGCACGACGTCGCCGACCTGACCCACACGTCCGAGCGGCGTGCGAGTGGCGTCCCCGAGGTAGCTCTCCGACGGGTAACGGGGTGTTCGGATCACACCCGGCGAGACCGCGTTGACGCGGATACCTCGCGATGCGTACTCGATGGCGAGAGACTTGGTGGCCGAGGCAAGGCCTCCCTTCGTAAGCGCAGCGAGGACGGACGGACTGGCGGAGTCCGCGTACTCGGCGACGGTCGCAGTCACGTTCACGATGTGGCCCCGGCCTCGAGTCAGCATCTGGCCGACGACGAGCTGGGTGAGCGCGAAGAACCCCGTGAGGTTGACACCGACAACGGACGCGAAGTCCTCGGCGCTGTAGTCGGTGAACGGCTTGGAGACGAACACGCCGGCGTTGTTCACGAGCGTGTCGACGTGCCCGATAGCGCGCAAGTGCCTCGGAGACGATCCGAGCGCCGGTCGCAGGCGATGAGATGTCTCCATCGACGGTCAGGAGGTCGGGGTCCTCGCTCGGCGCGATTGTCCGAGCAGTGGCTACGACCGCCCAGCCGAGTTGGCGATAGCCGGCGACGATGCCCGCACCGATCCCGCCCGACCCGCCAGTGACGATCGCGACGTGCTTCTCGCCGTCGCCGGACGCCGTCTCACCGCGGCGACGCGTTCACGACCCTGGATCGCTCGGGTGACGGCTGAGCGCCAGGGTCTCGACGGTCATCCACGCCGGCGAGCGGACAGTGACGCCAGTATCTGGTCCAGCTCCGGTGTACCGGTCACCTGCCACAGGCCCAACGATCGCCCGTCACCTTCGAGCTTCCACAGGCGAAGCAATCGCCCTTGCTCGGCCAACTGGTGGGCGCGCTGCGCCTCGCCTGCCTCGGTCTCCTCTCTCTGCCCTGCCGGTGTGCCCGTCGGGACGGCAAGGGTGAAGGTGGTCAGGCACTCGACGAGCCCGGCGTCCGCGGCCTGCGGCGCCTTGGGCTGCAGCGCAGGGTCGTTCGAGTGCGGCGAGAGCGGAGTCACCTCGTCGGTGCGCCACACCCGCAACGGCATCGAAGCCAACACCTTCTCGAGCGCGACGACATCATCGGCGGCGAACAGTCCGAGCGTCCGCCACTCCCCCGGTTGCAGCGGAGGTCGCCACAGGCGGAGCAAGTGCCCTTCAGCGGCGAGTTCCCGGGAACGTGTCGCTTCGCGGGCTCGTACGGCGTCGACAGTGTCGTCAGCCGTCCCGTCCGGAACTCGGGTCGTCATGGTGACCAGAAATTCCATGCCTCTCCTCTCGCGTGCGAACCACTCGTCACAAGTCGGGCGAGTCGGTGAGCCATCAGGTGGTCTTGATCAGGCCGCCGTCGATCACATAGTTCGCGCCGGTGACGTTCGCCGTGCGGTCGGATGCGAGAAGCACAGCGAGGGTGGCCACCTCCTCGGGGGTGCTGAACCGGCCGGTGGCGAAGCCGCCCATGCTCGCCACGATCCGCTCGCGGGCGGTGCCGGCGTCGACGCCGGTCGCGGCGGCCACGGTCTCGGCCACGCCATGCTCGCCGAGCCAGAGGTCGGTGCTGACCGGCCCGGGCGAGATGGCGTTGATGTGGATGCCTCTCGGCCCGAACTCTTGGGCGAGGGACTTGGTGAGGTTGACGACTGCCGCCTTGGCCGCCCCGTAGTCGATGGTGGCGCCGTCGGGTTGGTAGAACGCGTTGACGGACGCGATGTTGACGATGGCCCCGCTGCCTTGCTCGACCATCGAGGCGAGCGCGGCTCGGGTGGCGCGCAGGTTCGTGAAGAAGTTCATCTGCATGGCCCACTCGAAGTCGTCGTCGGTGACGGCCAGGAATCCGTCGAGACGAAGCCGCACGGCGCCGACGTTGTTGACGAGCACGTCGATGCGGCCGTGGTCCTCGACGGCGCGTGCGATGAGCGCGGCAGGTGCAGCCGTGTCGGATAGATCGACCGCGACCGGTGTGACTCGGTCAAGGCCTTCGAGGCTCGTCGTGGTGCGCGACCCCGCTACGACGTGCGCGCCTTCGCCTGCGAGCGCTTTCGTCACCGCGAGACCGATGCCCTTGCTCGCCGCGGTGACGACCGCGACCTTGTCGTCGAGAAGAAGGTCCATCTCGCCTCGCTTCAGATCGTTTCCAGATCGGTGATGTTTGCATTGGCACTGCCCGACAAGACGGTCGTCACTGAGGAAGACCGGACTCGTTCTCGCGGCCGGGCTCGTCGGTTTCGCCTGTCCTGTCGGTCAAGGCGTCCGTCAGCCCGTCGACGTCCTCGACCGTGACGGTCAGCGCGGAGTGGCCCTTGCGCCGAAGCGGTGACGAGACCTTGCTCGCGAAAGTGGATGCACACGCCTGCCTTCGCGTTCGTGCCGAAGGTGAGCCCGTCATCCTTGAACGATCCCCGTGCGCCGACCGCCGTCCACCACCGGTAGTTCCGGGTGACGTGGGCTCCACTGACGTTGCCGAGCGGTGTCTCGACCTTGAGGAATCCGAACGTCGCGACGAGTCGACCGTCATCGGTGAGCGTGACCCCATCCTTGGTGCGACGAACGCCGAAGGGTGCCCAGAACACGATCAGGCGCTTGTCGAAGGAGTAGCGGTAGGTCGTGACGGTCATCGCGCGCGGCCAGTGCTCAGTGGAGGTGCTGCTGCCAGTCTCGTGGCACGCGGCCTTGCGGACCCGGCACGGGCTGGTCGGACGGGTGATGCTCGGGCGCTGCCAAGGCCGGGCCGTCGTAGTACTCGTCGGTCGTGTAGTCCCAGTACCAGTCCTCGCCCGGCTCGAAGCTCTTGACGAGCGGATGGCCGCTGCTCTGTGCGTGCTTGCTTGCGTGTTGGGAAGGGGATGAATCGCAGCAACCGATGTGTCCGCATCGCGCGCAGCGTCGGAGGTGGAACCACCATCCGTCGGCGGCCAGGCACTCGACGCAGCCTGTTCCGCTCGGAGCCACCGTGATGTCGATGTCACGTGCGTCTGGCATCCGCATTCCTCCTCTTCAGCTCTTGGTCAGTCGGCGACGTGCCGCGGATCCGCGCGCAGAATCGCTCGAGGCGCGCGCGGAGATCAGTTTGCAAACGCGAGGTACTCGTGCACGGACCGAACGGCTGACGACCCTTCGCCGACGGCCGCGGCCACGCGCTTGGTCGACCCCGACCGCAGGTCGCCAGCGGCGAACAATCCCGGATGGCTCGTCTCGAACGGCAACGGGCGTCGGCCCAGGGCGGTCCAGGCGGTTCCGAGGTGCTCGTCGGTCAACGAACGGTCGGTGAGCACGAAGGCGTGGTCGTCGAGCGCGGCGCAGCCCGATAGCCAATCTGAGGCCGGGTCCGCGCCGATGAACGAGAACAATGCCCCGCAGGGAACCTCGGCATCGCCCGTGGAGTCGGCCACGCGTATCGATTGCAGCGCTTCGTCACCGTTGAGCGCCGCGATCTTGGTGTTCACGAGGACGTCGATGCGATCGTCGGCATCGATCCGGTCGATCAGGTACCGCGACATGCTCGCGTCGAGGGTAGGGCCACGGATGATGATCGTCACCGGGCTACCGGCTTCAGCGAGGAAGAGCGCCGCCTGTCCAGCGGAGTTCCCTCCGCCTGCGACGACGACCGGCGATGGCGTGCACTGGCGCGCTTCGGCCTCAGTCGCCGCGTAGTACACGGCTTTGCCCTCGAACTCGTCGAGCCGCTCGGCGTCGAGGCGGCGATATCGAGCGCCTGTGGCCGCGATCACCGCTCGGCCGGCGACATCGGTCCCGTCGGAGAGACGCACGACGAGGTGACCTGCCTCCTCCCGCAGGCCCGCCGCTCCACACGGACTCGTGAGGTAGGCGCCGAACTTCTCGGCCTGCACGACGGCTCGTTGCGCGAGGTCACCCCCGGATATGCCCGTCGGGAAGCCCAGGTAATTCTCGATGCGCGAGCTCGACCCGGCTTGTCCACCGACGACGAGCAGTTCGAGCCCAAGGGTTCGCAGACCCTCCGACGCGCCGTACACCGCCGCGGCCAGACCCGCGGGCCCTCCACCGACAACGACGAGATCGAAACAACGATCGGGAAGGCTGTCGACGGTCAGCCCGAGGAACTGCGACAGCTCGCCGGGCGTCGGCCGCCGCAACACGGTACCCGTGGCGATGACGACCGGCAGATCGCTCGGCGGGATCGCGAACTCCCGCAGGAGCCCGTCGACAGCCGTGTCACTGTCCGGATCCAGCCATTCGTGGGGGATGCGGCTGCGTACCAGGAACTCACGGACGCGACTCGTGTCGGGCGCGAAGCGCGAGCCGATCACGCGGATCGAGCTCGCGGCGCCGCTGAGCAGTATCGAACGTCTCGCGATGAACGCCGCGAGGATCTTGTCGCTCAACGTTGGCTGCGTCGCGATCACGCGGCGCAGAGCGGCCGCTGGCACAGCCAGCACTTCGCCTTCCTCGACCATGCGTGCAGAGACGAACACGCGGAGCCCCGTGAGCAGGTTGAGCTCGCCGAGGAATCGCCCGGCGTCGTGTCGGGCGATCACTCGCTCGTCGTGACCCGAGCCGACAACGATCTCGACGACACCGGACACGACGACGTAGAAGTCGTAGGTGGAGTCGCCTTCTCGATACAGGTACTCACCCTCGGCTACGTGACGCCGGTCGCCGAGCGGCTCGAGAACGGCGCGCTCTCGTTCGTTGAGTATCGGAAACGCGGCGTCGTCGTCGGCCACGGCGGAAGGCTATAGACCTGGGCTCGCGAACCGACTCATCGCCCGAGGCGCTTACGACGGGTGGCGAAGTCCGTCGAGGATCATGTTGAGCAGACGGTTGCTCTGGTCCCTGGACAGCGTGGCGTTGACGCACATGGGGCTGACGAGTTGCATCAGTTCCGCGCCGTTGACGTCAGTGCGGATCACACCGGCGTCTTGGGCACGGCGGATGATGCGGTCCATCGCATCGTCGATGCGCTCCTTGGAACGCAACTTGAGATCCGGGTGCTTGTCAAAGGCCTCGTGGAGCTCGTTGAGGAAGGTGCGCTTGCCCTCGGCGTACCGCGCAAACGCCTCGAGGAACGCCGCCACCGCAGGCCACGGTTCGAACTCAGCGATCACCCGATCTGCAGTTGCCACCAGTTGATCGACGTCGTCGCGATAGACGGCCTCCACCAGGTCGATGCGCTGGGGAAAGTGGCGGTAGAGCGTGCCGACACCGACGCCCGCTTGGCGGGCGATGGCCTCCATCGACGCGCCGCCGCCTTCTTTCGCGAAGACGTCTCGCGCGGTCGCGATCAAGCGCTCGTAGTTGCGTCGGGCGTCGGCCCGCAGCGGCCGCGTTCCCGGCGCGGCCTCGAGCTTGCTCGCGACTCGAGTCTTGCTAGCAGCCACTTCGCATCGACCTCAACCGACCTCGAATGTTCTTGCTAAACGGAGGCACCCTCCGTATAGTAACCGGAGGAAGCTTCCGCTTACGCCGGACTGTACCAGCGAAAAGGTCGAATTCAATGCCCTCAGCGACTACCCCAGTACTCCCCTCGACTCGCGCCACGACGCGGCCCGCGGCGACGTCGGGACTCTTTCTCGTCGTGATCCTCGCCGCCCAGCTGATGGTGGTGCTCGACACGACGATCGTCAACGTCGCGCTGCCCCACATCCAGCAGGCGCTCGGATTCTCGAGCAGCGACCTGTCATGGGTGCTCAACGCCTACATCCTCACGTTCGGCGGCTTTCTCCTGCTCGGCGCTCGAGCCGGAGATCTGTACGGCCGGCGTCGCGTGTTCCTCGGCGGCATTGCGCTGTTCACCATCAGCTCGCTCGTGGGCGGACTCGCCATCAGCGGGTGGATGTTGTTGACGGCTCGGGGCGTGCAGGGCTTCGGTGCCGCACTGGCCGCGCCGTCCGCGCTGTCACTGCTCACGACGGCGTTCCCAGGAGGACCTGAGCGTGTCCGCGCCATCGCGCTCTACACGTCGGTGTCGGCCGCAGGCGGCGCGCTCGGTCTCGTGTTCGGTGGTTTGCTCACCGAGTTGGTGTCATGGCGCTGGGTCATGTTCGTCAACGTGCCCATCGGCATCGTCATCTTGGTCATCGGCCGTCGGATCCTCAGCGAGTCTCGAACGTCGTCACGGTCGATTCGATCTCGTCGGTGCGGTCACCTCGACCGCCGGCATGATCGGCATCGTGTTCGGTCTCGTCGAGTCAGCGTCGGCGGGTTGGAGCAGCCCTCTGACGATCGGGTCCCTGGTCGCCGGCGTCACCTTGCTCGCCGCGTTCGTCGCCACGGAGCGCCGGGCGCAAGAACCGATTCTGCCGCTGAGGCTCCTGGCCCATCCCACTCGATCGACGGCGAACGCCGCCCGCGGACTGGTGTACGCCGGCATGTACGGGATGTTCTTCTTCATGGGCCAGTTCCTCCAGGATGTGCAGGGCTACTCGCCGTTGCAGGCCGGCGTCGCATTCCTCCCATTGCCCGCCTCGGTGTTCCTGTCCTCTCAGCTGACCAGCCGAGTACTCGTTCGTCGCCTGCCGCAGAAAGCCGTCATGCTCCTCGGAATCAGCTCGTCGATGATCGGCCTCTTGGTGGTCGCGCAGCTGCAGGCGTCCGCGTCGTACGCACCGATCGTCTTCGCGCTCGTGCTCGTCGGAATGGGATCGGGCATGTCGTTCGTCAGCCTCACGTCCGCATCCCTCGCCGACGTCCCACCGAGCGACGCAGGCGCGGCATCCGGACTCATCAACGTGAGCCAGCAACTCGGCGCCGCCATCGGACTCGCCGTGCTCGTCACCATCTTCGACTCGGCAACCCACCACGCGGGAGCAGAGCTCACTCCGGACGTCTTCGTTCACGGAGTGCGGACCGTGTGCCTCGTCGGCGCCGGGTTCGCAGTTGCGGCACTTGCGCTGGTCGCGATCTTCGTGCGTGCAGCGCGAGACACGGAGATCGACGACCTCGACCTCGAGCTCGACGAACTGTTCATCGAAGACGATGGCGCAGCGCTTGCCGAACGCGCGGCCATCGAACTCGTGTGACAGACGCCGCATCGCGATTCCGCTAGCTCTGCTCGGTCCCGGGGAGGCGTGATGTTTCAGCAAGTTTCGGGACCGAGCAGAGGCCGACCGAGCGAGCGCCAGCGAGCCGGGCGGCAATGGGGCAGGCGCCGAAGGCGCCGCGGGGGCGAAGCCCCCAGCTAGTCGGCGAACACCTCTCGGCTGTGTTGAATGAAGAAGGTGTGGTCGTGGCCCTTGTTCTGGTCTTCGGCGTTGTACTTGGCACCGGTGGCGGTCCCGTCGGGCACGTGCTCCTCGGAGTAGATCGCGCCCACGGGACAGACGTCCGGCTGATAGCAGGCTGTGCAGGAAGTGCATTCCTCGAGGTTGACGTAAAGGATGCTGTCGCCGAACACAGCGACAGCATCCGCGCTCGGCGTGTGCGAGTTCTCGACGACACCGCTGCCGGCCTCGGCCTCGGAGAACAACAGGTTCCCCACCGGGTCGAACTCATAGATGCATTGCACAGGACACACATCGACGCAGGCTCGATCCTTCACATCGATGCACGCTTCGGTGATGATCGCGAGGCCAGCCATGACAGCTCCTTGTATCGAGCCCGAGCGAAGAAGATCATTGCGCGGCACGGCCGGTAGGTTCCGCGCGGATGTCTGATCCGGGTGACGCGCGACAACGACGACTCGCCGAGGAGCTGGACGAGAGCGGCCTCGTCATCGACGGCACCGACGCTTTCCGCGCTCTCCTGCTCGAAGAGATCGATCACGTCGTGCGGCCCGACGTGCACGAGCGCCGGGTGGTGAGCAGCGGAACGATCGTCGAGCCTCGCTCGGATCCAGCGACCTGGGAGTCGGGCACGGAGCTCGACATCCTGCGCGGATCAGCTGACCAGCAGCCGCTGGCCGACGCCCGCCGATTCGCCGATGGACTGTCGAGTTGGCTGATCCGTCGAAGTGACGGCACGACCGAATGGATGGTCCTCAATCGTCCCGCGGGGTCTGAGCGTGATCTGGTGGTGCTCGCCGCAGTTCTCGATGCCACCATCGTGCAGCGACATCCGGCTGGCTCGGTTCGGGTCGTCGGAAGCTTCGGGGTTCTTCGCTGGGATGGGTTCAGCTGGCATCGCGAGCCGCCCATCAAAGCCTGGATCGATGCTGTCACCAACCCACTCACCCACGGGGACGCCGCGGTGATCGCGGACATGCTGAGGTTCGCGATCCACGACCTCGGCTCACTGCGCATCGGTGCGCTGCTCATCTACCGACCGAACGGCGATCCCGGCCCCGCGGTCGAGGAGCGGCTACCGACCCCGCCGCCGTTGCGGATCCGTACGCCTACGCATCTCGCACCGCTTCGTCACGCGCTCGCCCAAGTCGACGGCGCCGCCGTGTTCGACGCAGACGGCGTGCTGCGCCAGCTCGGAGTGCGGCTGGTTCCGAGCGACAGTGCCGAAGAAACCGTCGAGCCAGTACTGGGAACACGACACACCTCTGCCCGGAAGTACAGCCACGACGACCCGCTCGCCACCGTCATCGCCGTCAGCGACGACGGTCCTGTCTCCGTGTTCCGCAACGGCGCGATCCTCGCCAACTCCCACGGGGGCTGAACGGCTGATCCAACGGCCCGGAGACAGGTCGGGAAGGAGAACGCCTCTTCTGGTGTTGAAGCGCTCCCTTCTACCGAGGAGGCGAAGTGTCCTTCACCGTTCCCGACCAAGTTCCGCCGCCCCCGGACGACGATCTCATCGACGAGTACTCCAAGGTCGTCACCAACATTGCCGAGCTGCTCACTCCCCGCGTCGCTGCCCTCTCCACGTCGAGGCGGGGACCCACGGGACGCATCGAATCCGGCGCCGGATCCGCCGTCATCTTCACCGACGACGGGTTCTTGCTGACCAATGCCCACGTTGTCGGCGGCAGCACCTCCGGAACCGTCGCCTTTGCCGATGGGTCGAGTTCCCGGTTCAGGGTCATCGGCAGCGATCCGCTGTCCGACCTCGCGGTGGTGCGGGCCGACGGCGGCACCGCCAGCCCCGCCACCCTCGGCGACGCCTCCCGCTTGCGGGTCGGGCAGCTCGTCGTGGCCGTCGGGAATCCGCTGGGCCTGACCGGCAGCGTCACCGCCGGCGTCGTGAGCGCGCTCGGCCGCTCACTCCCCAGCCGTTCGGGCGGCACGGTCCGCATCATCGACGAGGTCATCCAAACCGATGCGGCATTGAACCCCGGCAACTCCGGCGGCGCGCTGGCGATCTCGTCCGGTGAGGTCGTCGGAATCAACACCGCCGTCGCGGGCTACGGCGTCGGTCTCGCCGTCCCCATCAACGACACCACCCGTCGCATCATCTCGTCGTTGCTGACAGAAGGTCGTGTGCGCCGCGCGTACCTCGGCATCGCCGGCACACCGACGCCGCTCTCTCCCGCGCTGGCGGCACGGACTGGGCAGTCAACCGGGCTCCGGATCGTCGAGGTCGTGCCCGACGGACCTGCGGCCCGCGCTGGTCTCCGAGTCGGCGACGTGGTCCTCACCGCCGACAACCGTCCTGTCACCAGCGTTCAGTCGGTACAAGGACTCATGTTGGCCGACGCGATCGGGCGGCAACTCCCGGTCACGGTGGTGCGCAACGGCGCGCTGATCGATCTGATCGCGACGCCTGTCGAGCTCACCACCGAACCGAGTCACCAGTAGGTGCCGACCGGCCGCACTTCGATCGCGCCGCCGTGGCGAGCAGCAGGGATGCGCGACGCGACCTCGATTGCTGCGTCGATGTCGTCCGCCTCGAACACCGAATAACCGGCTACGGCACGATGCGCGTCGACGAACGGACCATCACTTGCGATCGTCTCTCCGTCGGCGACCGTCACTGTCTTCGCGTTCTCGGGAAGTCCGAGCGGCAGGCCGGGGATGAGTCCCGGCGTCTTGTTGAGCGCCGCATAGTCGGCGTAGATCTTCTTCTGCTCGGCGCCGGACAACGTCGACCACGCCTCCGTGTTCGGCAACGGGGTACTGCCTTGGTAGATGAGCAACACGAACTGCATCTCGTTTCCTCCTCGGGTGAATCCGTCAGTGCACTGACCCGTGCCGAGGGAGGAATGTGACGGCCGTACACGACCTCAATGCCGGCCGATGTCGTCACCCAAGTTGGCGAGAACCCGGTCGAACACCTTCGTGAGCACGTCCACTTCCTTGTCCGACAGCAAGTCGAAGAACTGGCGGCGAGTGGCGGCCACGTGGCCGGGCGCGGCTCGGTCGATCGCAGCGCGGCCCGCCTCGGTCATGCGCACCATCGCGCCCCGTGCGTCCGCGGTGCACTCCTCGCGGACCACGAGGCCACGCTTCTCCATGCGGCCCAAGTGGTGAGACAACCGGCTTCGATCCCACAGGATCTCCCGCCCCAGCTCCCGCGCCCGCAGCATCCCGTCCGGCGCCTCCGACAGAGGTACGAGCACGGCGTAGTCCGCGCGAGACAGCCCGCTCTCCTGACTGAGTTGGTCCTCGAGCGCGCTCGGAAGCTCCTGGATGAGCCGGAGCCAGCTCCGCCAGAGGTGCGCCTCGCGCTCGTCGAGCCACCGTGGTTTCGCCAAGGGAATAGCGTACGCCGCCTTTTGTTGACACGTCAGCGTTTATCCGCAGAAGAAGGAGTGATCGCCATGCCGGCCATCACTGTTGAAGACACGCTGGTCCTGCCCCGCCTGCCTCTGCCGGACCCGACGGCGCGGCCACGTCCCGTCGTCAAGGTGGTCACCTCGCGCCGTGAAGCCGAAGGCGCCGGCTTCGTCGTCGCCCGACCTTTCCCGGGTGAGATGTCCCTTGCCGAAGCCGACCCGTTCCTGCTGCTCGATCACGTCGGGCCCTTGGTGAACGCGCCGGGCGAAGCCAAGGGAGCGCCATGGCATCCGCACCGTGGCATCGAGACTGTCAGCTACATCCTCGACGGCGAGATCGCTCATCACGACTCCAACGGCGGTGGTGGCGTGATCGCCGAAGGGGACACGCAATGGATGACGGCCGGCGGCGGCATCCTGCATGACGAGCTGCCCAGCGAGCGCGCCTACAAGACCGGCGGTCCGTTCCACGCCGTGCAGCTCTGGGTCAACCTGCCGCCTGCGCTCAAGATGACTCAGCCCCGTTACCAGTCGATCACCCGCGACGGGCTGCGTCTGCTGACCTCGAACGATGGCGGCGCGCTGATCCGGCTCATCGCCGGCGACGTTGCCGGATTCGAAGGGCCCGGCGTCACGCACACGCCGATCACCTACGCCCACGTGAGCTTGGCACCAGCCGCGCAGCTGTCGGTCCCCTGGAGCCGCGACTTCTCGGCGTTCGCATACGTCCTCACCGGCCGCGGCACCGCAGGCGACGAGCAACGACCGATCGAGGGCGACCAACTCGTCGTCTTCGGCCCCGGTGACCGCGTCGTCCTGACCGCGGCACGCGGCCAGGCCGAGCCCTTCGAGGTGCTGCTGTTCGGGGGGCTCCCGATCCGGGCGCCCATCGTGCACTATGGGCCGTTCGTGATGAACACCCGCGAAGAGATCGTGCAAGCGATCGAGGACTACCAGGCCGGACGGCTCGGCACCATCCCCGCCGATCAACTTGCGCCGCGCAACTTCGCGTGACGACGTCCGCCTCTGGCCACCCGGTACCGCGGCCGATGGAATGACCAGCAGATGAGCAAGGGGCCCGCGTTGACGGTCACCGACACCGCGGTGTCCGCCTCGATGCAGATCGCGTCCTCGGCCGTTGTCCTTGGCCCGGTGAAGTCTCGGCGACGGGGCCTTGCTGGCCGAGGGTGCAGTCGTTCGGTCCTCGGGCACCGCCGCGCGAGTCGATACGGGGTCGGCGGTGCTCGAGAACTCCGTGGTGATCAGCTCAGCAGTGATCCCGACCGTCGTCGGGCGCCGCACCACGTTCGGTCATCGCTGCCTGATCGTCGGCGCCACCATCGGCGACCTCTGCGAGATCGGCAACGCCTCCATCCTCATGCCCGGCGCCCGGATCGGCGACCGGGTGTTCCTCGGCGAGGGCACGCTCGTTCCTCGCCGGAATGTCGCTGCCCGATGACGTCGTCGCCGTGGGGCGGCCGGCGCGTGTGATCCGCACCGCCTCTGCAGCGGACTTGGATCGGCTGCGGGCGCTGCGAGGCGGCGACTTGTCGATCCCGCCGCACACGTCCACCACCGATCGAACCGACACTGGAGGGCCTCGGCATGGGCCAGCTCTACGCGTACCGAGACATCGTCCCGACCATCGCCGACTCGGCGTTCCTTTTCCCAAGCGCCGAGATCACCGGTGACGTCGTGGTGGGCGAACGCTCGGTCATCGGGGCCGGCGTCAAGATCATCGGCGACTCCCACGGCCCCGTGCGGATCGGCAACGACGTCCAGATCCTCGAGAACACGGTGTTGCACCTTCTGCCCGACAACGATCTCATCATCGACGACGGCGCCGTCGTCGGACCTGGCGCGATGATCCACGGCTGTCACATCGGAGCCCGCTCGGTGATCGAACCGGGCGCCATCGTGTGCGATGGGAGCACCGTTGGCGCGGACTGCGTCGTGCGCGCCGGCGCCGTCGTCAAGCAGCGCTCGCACTTTCCCGACGGTGTCGAGATCGACGGCTTCCCCGCAGTCGACGTCGGTCGCATCGACCCACCCGCACGGCCGGCGTGGGCACTCCCCCACGACGAGCTACCGGTTCTCGCTCGAGGTGGATACTCCCAATGAGGCCGGGACGGCGGCGGCGACACGGCCCACCGCCCTTCGGCCTTCTCGTCAGCGCCTGGCACCAACGCTTCCCCAAGGGGGAGCCGGGCGTTCGCAACGAGTCGACGGTGAGGGCCAGGGTTGGGTCGAGTGAGCCGAACGATGTTGGATTCGAGGCTCGACGGGCTCAGTACTCGCCCTTGATCACGAAGTACGAGCCGCGGATCGTCCCGGCCAGCTTCGACTTCTGTCGCGCGAACTTGAAGGAGCCGAGCTCGGCCGGGACCTCCATCCCTTCGGAGAGCTTGAAGCCGACCGCTCGCTTCTTCGGTTCGTCGAGCGGTACAGCACGTTGATCGAGAGTCCGCTCTCGTAGAACACGTAGGTCCATCGAATGTTCTCGACCTGGAAGGTCGTCGCCTCGAGTGGGGGCGAAGCGATGGCGATGTCGCGCTCCTCCTTGAGAATGCGGTGCACCCAGTCGATCGCCTTCTTCGCCTTGGCGGCCGGTTCGACCGTGAAGACGTGGTCGTACTTGTTCTTGAAGTAGCGAGCCTCGTTCGCTCGCAGGCCAGCCAGCGCGGTCGCCACCGGCGACGACTCCAGGCCGACGGTGGAGACGTTGACGAAGTCCACTGCGTAGCTCATTTCGCGCTCCTTGGTCGCCGGACCGCAAACTATCCCTGACCGAGCGTTGGATCTCTGCGGTGGAGCGCGAGGGTAAAGGGCAAAGATGCAGGCATCCGAGGTTTCGCGTGCGGTCGGTGCGGCCATGTCGACCGCCTCAGCGCTTGATCTGACCAGCCGACGAGGCGATCGTTCTGCACGACTCGAACAAGCTCACTCTGCGCCTGCTGCCTTGTGACGTCGTCGCCCGAGTCGCACCTTCGACGCAATCAGGTCGCGCAATTCGAAATCGAGCTTGCTCAGCGGCTCGCCGAGACCGAGAGCCCGGTGGCTGCTCTCGAACCTCGAGTGGCGCCGCGCGTTTACGAACGTGACGGCTTGGTAATCACGCTGTGGACGTACTACGAACCAGCGACACGTCGAGAGCTTTCATCTGGCGAGTACGCGACTGCGCTCGAGCGGCTGCATGCCGGTATGCGCTCGGTCGATCTCACGACGCCGCACTTCACCGATCGAGTCGCGGAGGCGCAACAACTCGTTGGGAGCCGCGACCACACTCCCGCGCTCGCCGTCGCGGACCGGGAACTTCTCAGCAACACGCTCGGAAGTCTGAGAGGAGCGATCAGCGACCGCGGCGCCGCCGAGCAGTTGCTGCACGGCGAGCCGCACCCAGGCAACGTTCTCAGCACGAAGAACGGCCCGCTGTTCATCGATCTCGAGACATGCTGTCGTGGGCCTGTCGAGTTCGACCTCGCCCATGTGCCCGAAGCGGTCAGCGAGCGCTACCCGGACGTTGACAACGAACTGCTCCGCGACTGCCGGACCCTTGTTCTTGCGATGGTCGCGGCGTGGCGTTGGGATCCCGGCGACCAATTCCCGAACGGGCCGCGAGCAGCGCGACGACTCCTCAGCGCCCTCCGCGAGGGTCCACCGTGGCCGGCGCTCGACGTCGTGATGCGCTGACGACGTCCCGGGCAGGATCGATGCCGATCCCGCCGGCGCTGCTGCTTTCGTAGACGGCAAGGGCGAATCGGAGGATGTCGACGGCTTCGTCCCCAGTCCACAGCAGGTCGCCCTCACCGCTGCGCAGCCAGCGCAGCCAGTGGCGCCCGGAGTCGCGGAAGCTGCTGGCCCAGTCGTCGTCGAGGGCGTGGTACGACCGTGTCTCGCCGTCGACGTACACCTCGAGGCTCGGCTGTTGGATTCCCCGGCCAGTGCATCGATTGACGCGGGCGTAGCCCGTGCGCCCGGTGACCTCCCAGCGCTCGTCGTTGGTGTAGTAGTCCGAGCGCAGGTACATGTCCACGGCAAGTGTGATGTCCCACACCCCTCGGATACCCGAGCGATGCTCCCAGACGACGGTGGTCGGCGCATCGATCTCGATGCCCGGCACGACCTCGGTCGTACCGACCCAGGCGCGCACCTCTCTGATGGGCCCGAAGAGCCAGATGGCCGTCGCGAGCTTGTGCCAGCCGTCGTCGAACACGAGGATCCCTCGTCCGCGCCGGGCCTGTTCGAACTGATACGCGTAGCTGCTCGCGGGGACGTCCCATCCGCCGCGGCCGCTGGCCACCATCTTGAGGTGATAGCCGCTCACCGGCCCGAGTTCGCCTGCCTCGACGGTCTGTTTGAGCTTCACCAACGGTTCGTAGAACACGTAGTTCTCCATCACCCGCAAGACCCGGTCATTGCTGCGGGCCGCATCGAGCATCCGCCGCGCATCGTCGAGGCTGTTGCACATCGGCTTTTGCAAGTTGATGTGCCACCCGTAGCCGAGCATCTCGATGACGCCGTCAACGTGCAGCGGGATCGGCAACAGCGCCTCGACGGCATCGACCTCGACGTCACTCGCCTCGAGTTCGGCGGCCGAACTGAAGGTGCGAGCTTCGGGCCAATCGCGTTGACGTTGGCCCCGTCGTTCTTCACTGGGGTCGACGAGGGCGACCACGTCGACGTCGGGATTGTCGATGTAGGCCCGGACATTCAAGTCGTAGATGCGTCCCAGACCCACGAACGCGGCTCGCACCGGTCGGTCATACGGGGTGAACGTCACGTCTGGCGCTCCGGCGCGGGTTCGAGCTGCTCCATGAACTCGAGGCGGATGCCCCCCGGGGCCTCCACGAACGCGATCCGGCGGATCCCGAACGCACCCTCCACAACGGATGGCCCCCACACCACCCTGTGGCCGTCGAGCTCCGCGTCCAGATCGTCGGTGAACAGCGCCGGATGCAAGAACCCCTCGGCGGGAACCTCGACCCGGTCCTCGTAGATGGCCCGGGTGAACAACGTGATCATCACCGGCCCGAGGTACACGTCGGCTCGCTGGCCACCTCCCCAGACCATGCGGTCGCGGATGTCTGCACCGGCGGCCGTGTAGAACGCACACGCAGCGTCGAGGTCAACAACCTTCACTGCCAGATTGGCCAAGCCGATCACAGCCACACGAGCCCCGTTCCGTTCGACGAGCGCGCAACCGTACCGATGACTTCGGACTGCCGGTCATCGCTCGACTCGACGTCGCGTGTCGCCGATCCCGCCGGGGGATCACGCGTCCAAGGGTGGGTGGCGTTAAGGGCCCGCGAAGACTTGGTCATTCGCGTAAGGGGTTCGCGAAGACACCTTCCGCCCTCCGCACCCATGGCGTAGGTGAGATGTTGGTGTTCGGGATCGTGGTGGTCCTAGTCGCGACAGTGGCCTTGGTGGGCATTGTGACTGTTGTTCGCCGAGCGGTGCATCGGGCCGCCGAGGATTGCCGACGGCTTTCTCGTGTGGAGGCTGTGCTCACTTTGGATGACGAGTTGCTGGTGTCGCTCACGAGCGACGCATCGGGTGAGTCTCGTTGGTTGCACTCGCAGATGTCGGTTCCGGCGGTGGTGATGCTCGCCAGGTGGCGCGACACAGGCATGCCCATCGATGTCCGCAATGAAGATCAGGCCACCGTGCTACGTCCGACGGCGGCGGTCGCCGGCCTTCGCTTCCGAGAGCAGACGGCGGTGGAGGTAGAGCCAACCCGGCTGTCTTGACGCGACGCCGTACGCGACAGCGCATTTCTTAGCGAAACGTCGGCGGAGCTGAGCGTTACGACAGGACCATGGCCACAGCCGAGCATCGGCGGGGCCGGCTCGTCGTGTTCCTGGGTGTCGGCAAGACGACGGCCATGCTGGCCGAGGGCGCGCGGCTGGCCGGTGGCGGCACCGACGTCGTCGTCGCGCTGATCGAGACGCACGGGCGGACAAGCACAGAGGCGCGCCTACAACGCTTCGATCGAATGTCGCTGCGGCGCATCCGCTACCGCGACGCCTGGTCCGAGGAGCTCGACGTCGACGCGATCCTCAGAAGGCATCCGGGGGTGGTCCTTCTCGACGCGTTCGACGGTCAACTCCTCGGCCGGCTCGTCGACGGTCGGCGAGCCGAGGCCGCGACGTATCGGAGTCGAGTCACTCCGTGGGAGCTCGACCGGTGACTGTCACTCTCGCTTGATCAGCGTGAAGAAAGAACCTGCCGGGTTCACCTGACACGGTCCGACGACGTCGACGTCGCGCCATCGATTGAGCGGCCGCGACCGTCGCGATGCTCGAGGGCCCCAGGAGCCAGATGACGTCATCACCGCGGATGCCGCATGGAGTTCTTCACGACTTGGTTGCGGCCGCTCATCGCGGTCGGGGCGTTAACGACGCGTAAATACCGCAGCCCCGCCGTTTAGATCGCGTTAATGGGACTGGGCTGCAGTCCGTAGTCGGGTTAGAAGCGACCTATGGCTGACTTGCTGTTCATCGCACTGATGATCGTGTTCTTCGCGCTGGCCGTCCTTTTGGTCCGTGCCTGCGACCTGATCATCGGGCCCGACGAAGACGTGATCATCGGCACTGTCGAGTCCACGGACGACGGCGTGGAGATCGCGGCGTGAGCTACGACAACGGCGTCGCGCTCGTGCTGTCGATCCTGGTGACCGCGTACCTCATCTACGCACTGATCGCGCCGGAGAAGCTCTGATGACGACGGCGGGGTGGCTGCAGTTCGGCTTCGTCATCGTGCTGCTGGCGATCAGCACGCCGTTGCTCGGCAGCTACATGGCCAAGGTCTACGGCGAGGAGAAGAAGGCTCCCGGTGATCGCTTCTTCTTGCCGGTCGAGCGGTTCATCTACCGGGTGTGCGGCGTCGACCCCGACAGCGAGCAGCGATGGACGACGTACGCATTGTCGTTGATCGGCTTCAGCTTCGCGTCGCTGGTCGTCCTCTACCTGCAGCTGCGGGTTCAGGGGCACTTGCCGCTGAACCCCAACAACCTCGGTTTCGTGCGCCCCGACCTCGCGTTCAACACGTCGGTCAGCTTCCTCACCAACACGAACTGGCAGAACTACTCGGGCGAGGTGACGATGACGCACCTCACCCAAATGGCGGGCTTGGCCTTCCACAACTTCGTCTCGGCGGCCGCGGGTGCTGCAATCGCCGTCGCGTTGATCCGTGGGCTCGTACGCCGGCGGACGCACACGCTCGGCAACTTCTGGGTCGATCTCGTGCGCACGTGCACCCGAGTGCTTCTGCCGTTCGCGTTCGTCATCGCACTGGTCCTGGTGAGCCAGGGCGCGATTCAGAACTTCCATGCCGACAAGACGGTCACCACGGTGACCGGTCAGGAGCAGACGATCCCGGGTGGGCCGATCGCGAGCCAGGAGTCGATCAAGGAGGTCGGCGAGAACGGCGGTGGGCCGTTCAACGCCAACTCCGTGCACCCGTACGAGAACCCAAACGGGATCACCAACGTCGTCGAGATCTGGGCGCTTCTCGCCATCCCCTTCGGGTTCACGTACACGTTCGGCAAGATGGCGAAGGACCAGAAGCAGGGGTGGGTGGTCTTCGCCACCATGTTCCTGCTCTGGGCCGGAATGACCGTCATCGTGATGCCGATGGAGGCGCGCGGGAACCCGAACTTCACGGCCGCCGGCGCGAACCAGTCGGCGACAGCCGATCAATCCGGCGGCAACATGGAAGGCAAGGACACACGCTTCGGGCCGGCGGAATGCGGCTTGTTCGCGTCGTCGACCACGGGGACGTCCACTGGCGCGATCGACTGCCAGCACGACAGTCTCACGCCGCTCGGCGGCGCCGTGCCGCTGGTGAACATGATGTACGGGGAGGTCAGTCCAGGCGGCACCGGCTCCGGCCTCTACGGAATGTTGGTCTTCGCGTTGCTCGCCGTCTTCATCGCCGGACTGATGGTCGGACGGACACCGGAGTACCTGGGCAAGAAGATCCAGGCAGCGGAGATGAAGCTGGTCGTGCTCTACATCCTCTTCGTGCCTCTGGTCATCCTCGCCTTCACCGGTATCTCGGTGGTGTCAGGCTTCGCGCTCAACTCGCTCGCCAACGACGGCCCGCACGGACTCACCGAGATCACGTACGCGTTCACGTCACAGGCGAACAACAACGGCTCCGCTTTCGGTGGCCTCACCGGTGACACGCAGTGGTACAACATCGCGGGCGCCGTCTGCATGCTCGTCGGCCGGTTCTTCTTGATGATCCCGGTGCTGGCGATCGCCGGTTCCCTCGGCCGCAAGCAACGGGTTCCCGCGTCGGCCGGAACGTTCCCGACGGGCACGCCGCTGTTCACGGCCCTGCTGTTCGGCGTCGTGATCATCGTCGTCGGCCTCACCTACTTCCCGGTCGTCTCGCTCGGCCCAGTGGTCGAGCACCTCACGGGAAAGTTCTAGGAGCGCATCGAAGATGACCATTCCTCCCGACAGCGGTCTCAAGACGCTCGAGCCACGCGAGCCGCAAGTCGATCCGCATCACTCGAAGCGGCGGGCGACGTCGATGTTCGAACCGGCCATCGTGCGGCGGGCCGTCGTCGACTCGTTCATCAAGCTCAACCCGCGGACTGCAAGCGCGCAATCCGGTGATGTTCATCGTCGAGATCGGCAGCGTCGTGACGACGTTGCTCGCGATCCGCGACACCGACGGCTTCGCCGCGCTCATCGCCGTGTGGCTGTGGTTCACGGTGCTGTTCGCCAACTTCGCCGAAGCGGTCGCCGAAGGGCGGGGCAAGGCGCAGGCGGACACGCTGCGCCGGACCCGTTCGGAGACGATGGCCAACGTCCGCCAACCCGATGGATCGATCAAGAATGTCGCGTCGACCGACCTGAAGATCGGCGACCTGTGCGTCGTCGGGCCCGGCGAGCTCATCCCCGGCGACGGTGACGTGGTCGAAGGCATCGCGTCGGTCGACGAGTCCGCCATCACCGGCGAGTCGGCGCCGGTCATCCGCGAGTCCGGCGGCGATCGCAGTGCGGTCACCGGCGGCACCCGCGTGCTGTCAGATCTCATCGTCGTCAAGATCACGACGAAGCCGGGCGAGAGCTTCATCGACCGGATGATCGCTCTCGTCGAAGGCGCGGAACGTCAGAAGACCCCGAACGAGATCGCGCTCAACATCCTGCTCGCCGGCCTCACGATCATCTTCCTGCTGGCGACGGTCACGCTGCAGCCGTTCGCCATCTACTCACAGGCCGAGCAGTCGATCATCGTGCTGGTCGCGCTGCTCGTGTGTCTCATCCCCACGACCATCGGCGCGTTGCTCTCAGCGATCGGCATCGCCGGCATGGACCGACTCGTGCAGCGCAACGTGCTCGCCATGTCCGGTCGGGCGGTCGAAGCGGCCGGCGACTGCAACACGCTGCTGCTCGACAAGACCGGCACCATCACCTACGGCAACCGGATGGCCTCCGAGTTCATCGCCGTCGGCGGCGTGCAGGAAAGGGATCTCGCCGAGGTCGTGCTGCTGTCGAGCCTGGCCGACGAGACGCCCGAGGGCCGATCGATCGTGCAGCTCGCCGAGGACGACTTCGGGCTCAGCCCCCGAGAGCTTCCCGGTGCCGAGCTCGTGCCGTTCACGGCGCAGACCCGCATGTCCGGCATCGAGTGGGAAGGACGCTCCATCCGCAAAGGCGCGGCCGACTCGGTGCGCCGTTGGGTCGAGGAACAGGGCGGGACGATCCCGCACGAGCTCCACTCGATCGTCGACGGCATCGCAGTGAACGGTGGGACGCCCCTGGTCGTGGCCGAAGGGCCTCGGATCCTGGGTGTGATCCATCTCAAGGACACCGTCAAGGAAGGCATCTCCGAGCGGTTCGACGAGATGCGGGCGATGGGCATTCGCACGATCATGATCACCGGCGACAACCCCCTCACGGCCAAAGCCATCGCCGAGGAAGCGGGCGTCGACGACTTCCTCGCCGAAGCGACGCCCGAAGACAAGATGGCCTACATCAAGAAGGAGCAGGCGGGCGGCTCCCTGGTCGCGATGACCGGCGACGGAACCAACGACGCGCCGGCGCTCGCGCAAGCCGACGTCGGCGTCGCCATGAACACCGGCACCCAGGCCGCCAAGGAAGCCGGGAACATGGTCGACCTCGACTCCAACCCGACGAAGCTCATGGAGATCGTCGAGATCGGCAAGCAGTTGCTGATAACTCGTGGATCGTTGACGACGTTCTCGATCGCCAACGACGTCGCGAAGTACTTCGCCATCATCCCGGCGATGTTCCAGGGCGTGTTCCCGGCGCTCGACACCGTCAACATCATGAAACTCGACAACCCGCACTCGGCGATCCTGTCCGCGGTCATCTTCAACGCTCTCATCATCGTCATGCTCATCCCGCTCGCGTTGCGGGGCGTGAAGTACCGAGCGCTCGGCGCCGCCGCGGTGCTGCGGCGGAACCTCTTGATCTACGGGCTGGGCGGCCTCGTCGCGCCGTTCGTCGGCATCAAGATCATCGACGTCATCATCACCGCGATGGGAGTGAACTAGATGCGCCGCCAACTGATCACCGGTCTGCTCATGACCGTCGCATTGACCGTGTTGCTCGGTCTCCTGTACCCGCTGGCGGTGTTCGGCGTGAGTCAAGGCTTGTTCAAGGACAACGCGAACGGGTCGTTCGTCAAGAACAAGGACGGACAGGTCGTGGGCTCGTCGCTCATCGGACAGAACTTCGTCGACGCCGCCGGCAACCCCGATCCGAAGTACTTCCAACCGCGGCCGTCGGCCGCGGGCAAGGGCTACGACGCACTCGCCAGCGGCGGGTCCAACCTCGGTCCGTCGAACCCGAAGCTCATCGCACCCGCCACGGGGCCGAACTGCTTCCTGGTCGACAAGACCGACGCGGACGGCAACCCAGTGCTCGGTCCCGACGGCAATCCGGAGCAGGAGTGCTACGGCGACACCGTGCCGGCCCGCATCGCGACGTACCGAGAGTTCAACAAGCTCGGCGCGGACGCGCAGGTCCCTGTCGACGCCGTCACGGCGTCGGGGTCCGGACTCGACCCGCACATCTCGGTCGCCAACGCCGAGCTGCAGGCCCAACGCGTCGCCGACGCACGCGGGCTGCCGGTCGACACCGTGCACTCGCTGATCTCGAAGCACACCGCTGGTCGCTCATGGGGGTTCCTGGGCGAGAAGGTCGTGAACGTGTTGGAGCTCAACCTCGACCTCGACCAGCAGACCTAGAGGCCAGCTCGAGTGGCCCGCGGTCAGCTACGCGTCTATCTGGGAGCTGCGCCCGGCGTCGGCAAGACGTACGCGATGTTGAACGAAGGCTGGCGCCGCCACGAGCGCGGCACCGACGTCATCGTCGGCTACGTCGAGACGCACAACCGACCGAAAACCGAGGCCCAGAGTCCGCGACATGGAGTGCGTGCCGAGGAAGAAGGTCAGCTATCGGGACCAGGACTTCGAGGAGATGGACCTCGACGCCATCCTGGCCCGGAAGCCGTCGTGGGCGCTCGTCGACGAGTTGGCCCACTCGAACGTTCCCGGCTCGCGCAACGAGAAGCGGTGGGAGGACATCAACGAGCTGCTCGACGCTGGCATCAACGTCATCAGCACGGTCAACATCCAGCACCTCGAGTCGTTGAACGACGTCGTCGAGCGCATCACCGGCATCAAACAGCGCGAGACGGTTCCCGATGCGGTCGTCCGAGCCGCCGACCAGATCGAGCTCGTCGACATGGCGCCCGAGGCGCTGCGCCGACGAATGGCCCACGGCAACATCTACGGCGCCGACAGGGTCGATGCCGCGCTCGGCAACTACTTCCGTGTCGGCAACCTTGCCGCGCTGCGGGAGCTCGCACTGCTGTGGATGGCCGATCGGGTCGACGAGGAGCTGCACGACTACCGCGTCCGGCATGGCATCGAGGGACCCTGGGAGACGAAGGAGCGAGTGCTCGTCGCGTTGACGGGCGCTCCCGGCAGTGACGATCTCATCCGGCGGACGGCGCGCATGGCGATGCGCACTCGAGGTGAGCTCGTCGGCGTCCACGTCGTGGTCGGCGACGGGCTGGCCGGCCCGTCGAGCTATCGCCTGACAGAGCATCGAGAGCTGCTCGAAGAGGTCGGCGGTCGTTACGTCGAGGCGACCGGATCCGACATCGCCAAGGCGCTCGTCCAGGCGGCCCGAGCGGAGAACGCGACACAGATCGTTCTCGGCGCGAGCCGGCGGAGTCGATGGACCGAGCTGTTCAGGGGTTCGGTCATCAACGCGGTGATCCGTGCCGCGGGCGGCGCGATCGACGTCCACGTGATCTCAACCGCAGCTACGGACGACGAAGAGCGCTCGCTCCTCGCGCCGCCGAAGCTTCGTCTCGCTCCTCTGTCGCGTAGCCGGCGCAGCACCGCGCTCGTGCTCACCGCGGTTGGTCTGCCGCTACTGACGCTTGTCCTTACGCAGATCCGTGACTCCGCTCGGCGTCCAGAACGCCTTACTCGTGTACCTCCTGTTCGTCGTGTTGATCGCCACCATCGGCGGCGCGATCCCGGCAACCGTCGCGTCGATCGGTGCGTTCCTGTTGCTGAACTGGTACTTCGCACCACCTATCCACACGTTCACGATCTCCAACTCGCGTGACCTCCTTGCGCTCGTGAGCTTCCTCGTGGTCGCAGGCGTCATCAGCACGCTCGTCGACCTGGCGACGCGCCGCCGCGACGACGCCATACGCGCTCGGGCCGAGGCGAGGCGCGTTGGCCTCGATGGCGGGCACGGTGTTGCAGGATCCCGAGCCGCTTCCGAAGTTGGCACAAGAGCTGGCCACGAGCTTCCAGCTCGACGGTGTCGCCATCTTCAGCCCGGAGGGGGACGGCTGGAAGATCGAAGCCGCGGCCGGCCCGGATCCGCCGGCTGACCCCGACGCCGCCGAGGAGTCGTTCGGCTTCGCGGACGGCTCGATCCTCGCGTGGTCGGGAAACGAGCTCGGTGCCCACGACCGAGAGGTTCTGAGCGCGTTCGCGACCCAGCTCGCGTTGGCGCTACAGGGCCGTCGGTTGCAAGCCGAGGCGGCCAACGCCACGGCGCTGGCCAAGGCGAACGAACTCCGGACGGCTCTTCTGGCCGCGGTCAGCCACGACTTCAGAACGCCGCTCGCATCGATCCGCGCCGCAGCGACGAGCCTGCTCAGCGACGAGATCGACTGGGACCCGGCCGAGCAGCAAGCAACTGCTGCAGACGATCGACGACGAGGCCGACCGGCTCAATTCGCTCGTCGGCAATCTGCTCGACATGAGCCGGTTGCAAACCGGCAGCGTCACGATCACCGCTCAGACAATCGGTATCGAGGAGATCGTCGCGACGGCGATTGTCGGCCTGCACGTGCCGCCAGATCGGATCGAGGTCGACGTGCCCGAGACGCTCCCCCGGGTGACAGTCGATCCGATGCTGCTCGAGCGGGCCGTCGCGAACCTGGTCGACAACGCGTTGTCGTTCTCACCCGCCGATAGCCCTGTTCGTGTCGAAGCGGCCGCGGTTGGGAACGATCTGCACCTCCGAGTCGTCGACGCCGGACCGGGTATCCCCGTCGCCGATCGCGAACGCGTCTTCCAGCCGTTCCAACGACTCGGTGACAACCCGAATGGCGCCGGCGTCGGCCTCGGGCTGGCCGTCGCCAGGGGTTTCGTGAACGCCGTCGGTGGCGAGCTCGTCATCGAGGACACGCCCGGCGGTGGATGCACGATGGTTGTCACCATTCCGACCGACGAACGATGACACGGCTCCTGCTGATCGACGACGAGGCGCCGTTCGTCAGAGCGCTGGGAGTGAGCCTTCGCGGGAGGGGCTACGACGTCGACGCTGCGTCGACCGGAGCTGCAGGGCTGGCGAAGGCAGCGACGACGACGCCCGACGTGATCGTCCTCGACCTCGGCCTGCCAGACATGGATGGGCTCGAGGTCTTGAACGGTCTTCGCGCCTGGAGTGTGGTTCCGGTGATCGTCCTGTCCGCCAGGGACCGCGACGACGCCAAGGTCGCCGCGCTGGACGGTGGCGCGGACGACTACGTCACCAAGCCGTTCAGCATGGACGAGTTGCTTGCCCGAATACGTGCCGCTCTTCGCCGGCACCCCGCAGCCGCCAGCGAGGAACCGGTGATCGAGACAATCGACTTCCGCATCGACCTGGCCGCCCGGGAAGTCGCCGTCGCTGGCCAGCCTGTTCGCTTGACACCGACCGAGTGGAGCGTGCTCGAGGTGCTCGTGCGCAATCAGGGCAAGCTCGTCTCGCAGCAGCAGTTGCTGAAGGAAGTCTGGGGACCCCAGTACCAAACCGAGACCGAGTACCTGCGTGCCTACCTTGCCGCGCTTCGACGCAAGCTCGAGCCCACGCCTTCACAGCCCCGGTACTTCATCACCGAGCCGGGCATGGGCTATCGCTTCCGTCCGGAGGGGATTGAGGCGCGAAGAAGACGTGACGAACCGTCGCCACGTGCAAAGAACGAGTGAAGCCGTGGCGGAGCTGCACGGACAGGCCTACAAGGAGGCCATGAGGCACGACGGACGGATAGGTATCCGTGTTTCCGTTGGATCGATGGCGCCATCGCGGCGGCCGCCGGCGAGACCTTCGTCTCGGCCGTCACTTTCACCATGCTACGCGTCACTCGTCCGGGAAGAGATTGGGCAGGAGCTTGCGGGCGACCATCCGGAACGCGTCGGCGGGAGCGTCCGCTCATCGGCCTCGCGTGTCACCGCGTGCTGGAAAGTACTCGTGCGTTCGAACGTAGCCAGCAAGGTCCCCGTGGCTACGTTCGTGGCTACGTCCATCACCCAGCCAGCACCCATAAGCGTCGATGGTCACTCGTCCAGAGAGGCCGAGTGCCACGTCAAGCAAGAAGTTCTCGGTTGTGCAACTTGGTCGGGCACGTTGATCGCGTTCGTCGCTGCGGCGCGACGCCATCGCGTAACGATCGAGTCGCCGCACGTCGATCGCGATAGCTGTGGCGAGCAATCCGAGCCCCCCCCGCTGCGCAGCGACTTCGTCACCCCGGCATCGCCGGCACCGACCATCAAGCGCATGATGCTCGATCCGGGTGACCTCGGGAGCGGATCGGCTGAGACCGCCGCAGATCTGGCGCGCCTCAGGCTGAAATCGCCATCAGCGTCGAGACGCGAGGCTCCCGATCACCGCGACCGTCGTCATGGTGACCGGCCAGTGTGGCAATGGTTTGGTTGCATCCGGTCGCAACGCTCGCAACACGTGGCGGTGCTGCCAGCAGCCCGCGACGACGAGTGCTGCGCCGCCGAGGACGATGAGAACACCGGTGAGGCTGTACCAGCCCTTGTACGGAACAGACTTGCCTCCGACGTTGATGATCAAGGCCGCCTTTGCGACGACAAAGCCGAGACCAAAGCACGCGATGCCGGTCCGTAACCATGCGAGGAACGTACGGTCGTTGGCGAGTTCGTCATTCACCATGTTGATCTCCTCGAACCGATGACTGCACTGCACGCCGCTCGGAGCTAGAGCGCCGATCGCGAAGGCCACGACGCCCACGGCGGCCACACCGAGCGAGATTGGAAGTAGATCAGCCATCGTGGTTCTACGCGCTCGCCGCGAGCGAGCGCGATGTCTTCGCCAGGACCCAAGCGCCCACACGAGGACCTCACCGACAAGTCGCAGCACGTCCGAGAAGCAAACGACGTCGCCGAAATCGGCATCGAGATCCCGGCTCACCGATCGGCGATAGCCGCGATGCTCACCGCGGGCATACCCCAAATCGTCGCATCGGCCGCCCGCGGATACAGCAGCCGCGCCTGGATATCGTCAGCCGGGCACTCTCCGCGTCGACGGACGTGTTCGTCCTTGCGGTCTTGGCGGGCATTATCAGCTTGTCCTCGGGGCGGGCCGCTCATCGCAGGGTCGACGAGGGACCCGATGCGGCTCAGACAGAAGGGCGATGGTGTCACCGCGTCGGATCCGTCTGGGCCGGCGATCGCTTTGGCTTTCATCCATGCGTATTCGGCGTCGCCGATGATCCCTCGAGTGTCAGGTCGGCCTGCTTGGCAAGCTCATGGGCCGTACCTCCGCGGCGACCTCTTGCACGTACTGGCGCATCGCCGCGTCCCTCCGCGTTCGTCGGCTGCGCAGCGTGCTCACCCACCTTGTTCAAGCGGACGACGAGGTAGACGAACGCACCGAAGTAGGGAGCGAGTATCACGAGAGTCCTCAGAGCACCTTGGCCAACCCGAGGTCCCCACTCGGCAGCGAACAGTGACATCCGGGTCTCCTTCGACTTAGCGGCGCATCCTGCGCCGATCGCGCCGGTGCATGCCGGCGACGGAGACGGGCGAGAGCGGGCGGCCAAGCGGGTCGATGAAAAGGGTGCACGCGCCGGCAGAGGCCGGCAGCTTCCCGTCGAGCACCTCGACGGCGTAGGTGATCGAGTCCTCCCCGATCGCTGGGTCGTGCAGCACCACGACCACGTCGCCGGGGGTGTCCGCACCGGGCTCGACGAACGAGAGCACGGCGTTGGGCGGATTCGAAGCGAAGCTGTCGGTCCCCTCGTTCCACTCCTCGACGAACTGCTCGCGTGGTCATGTGACCCACGACGCGTTCGGGCCGGTCCGAGAAGTACAGCGTCGACGGACTCGCTCCGACCAGGGTCATCGAGCCGTCCGACACGGTCGCCCCCATGGCGACCTGTACGAACATCTCCTCGATCAGATCGGTCTCGGTGTCAGTCATGATCATCTCCAATTGGTCAGTTGTAGGTGCGAGGTGTCCCTTGAAGCGGGTTCACGGGTAACGCAGCCTGTTCGCTGCGCGTGCCGAGAGGTCAGCCGGTCGTCGTCGCCGTTGTCGTGCAGTTCCACTGGGCCAGCGTGCTCTCCCAGGACTGCGTGAACGCTGCGCCAGCCGACTTGGTCGCGGTCCTGCACTCTGCCAACGTGCCGTCGCTGGGGGTGTCCCCGATCGCGCTGTTGTAACCGTCGCCGGAATCTCGCAGTGAGGACTTGACCGAGTCGACGACGGCGACGTCATCCGCGGTGGAGTCGTCACCGCACGCCGTAACTCACGGACAGGCGCACGAACCAAGCAGGCGGACGGAACCTTGATGGCTGGACCTCCTCACTGCCGGACGGCAGGCCGTCGATGTGACTCGGAACCGGACACATGAGGACCAACCAAGCGGACATCCGACCGGCGCGCATCCCCCTCAGCGGATGAAACGCGCAATCGGACCGGCGAGCTGTCGCGCTCAGTCGTCGTAGCCGAGGGCGAGTCCGGCTGCCATGCGGCAGCGGTCAGTCAGTCATGCGGGTCAGTCCGACGATGGGGGCGACTATCACGAGCCCCTCGACGAGACGACAGTGCGCGTCCGGCATGTCTCCTGTGCCCGGTCGCTGTTGCCAGGAGCGCTACACGAGGAACACCAGCCACGCCGAGGTGAAGACGACCGCGGCGTGCAAGGGGTAAGACCCGCCGGGCAGAGAGAACAGCGAGACGACGGCCGAACGATCCGCGGCAATGCCATGCCAAGTTGCGTAGAACTGGCTCGCTCACATGTCGACGCGTACGAGTCGTCTACCTCAGATCGCAAGCAAGTCTGCGGCGTGACCTAGCCCGAACCGCTCACTCGCCGGGGTTGCGGTGAGCCGGGAGGTTGCGCTTGGTATCTCGCTGCTCTTCCAGTATCGACTGCATCCGGGAGAGGTTGCGATTGTCATCGGCGGCACGGTTGTGACGCTCTTCTGGGTCGATGGTGAGGTTGTGCAGTTCGAGGAACGGATCGGCTGCCGGTCCTGCAAACGGGTTCTTGGAGATACCGTGCGCGTCGTTCCAATCGTCGAGGCGCTCGTAGTAGTGGTTCAACTTCCAGAGCTCATCCGTGCCGTCGGCGCCGGTGGGCAACGCTGCGATGGTGGACTCGATGTAGCACGGAGTGTCAACGGGCGGGTAGGCCTTGCCGGTGATGAGGTTCTGGGTGGACAGACCGCGGGAGATGTCGTCCTCGGTCATGAAGTACAAGGGGGACGCGACCGAGGCGGGTGTCGCCGATCCGGTGATGAGCTTGCTGAGGTCGCGTCCGGGCAGAGGCTGGGCTTCGGCGTGGTGTTCGCGAACTCCTGCGGCGGCGCGTTCCATGTCGATGCCGGCGAGTCCGAGAAGGGTCGGGATCAGGTCGACGTGACTGGTCGGTGTTGAGATCCCAGTGCTCGCGGTCGCTACGCCTGCGCCTTTCACGATCAACGGCACGCGGATGGACTCGTCGTACGCGTTGCACCACTTCTGTTGCATCCCACCGTGCGCGCCGAGCATGTCGCCGTGGTCGGAGGTGAACACAACGATCGTGTCGTCGGCCATGCCCGAGGAGTCGAGTGTTTCGAGTATTCGACCGATCGCCTGATCGACGAGTTTCTGCAGGTAGTAGTACAAGCGGCGATAGCCGAGATCCGGCTGTTGCTCGTACAGCACCTTCCACCACGTCGCCTTCCACTGCTCCTGACACGCCGGTCTCCCGTCAAACGTGTCGGACTGCGACGGTGCTTCCGGAATCGCCGGAACGGTTTCGTCAGGCGGTGCGAAGTTCCAGACCTGATCCCAGAACGGACCGTAGGCCGCGATGTCATGGGGATTCACGAACGACGCGACCGCCAGCCACGGACCGTCGCCTCGACGCTCGGCGAGTTCCCCGAAGAGATCGATCACCTGCTCGGCGAACACGCCGTCTCGCACCGCACCCGAATCCGCTGGGCTCGCGCCGTGAGGCTCCCGACCGATCCAACCCGAGAACCCGAACGGGTCGAGCCGGTCAGCCTTGCCATAGGCAGCGACCGCATCGGGGATCGGCTTGCCGGTTGCGTCGCAAGCCATCAAGCCTTCGTGGGTTCCGGGGATCGTGAGGTCGGCGAACGACACGTGCCATTTTCCGCGGTAATGAGTTTGGTACCCCCCGGCGTGGAACCAGTCTCCCAACGTCGGAACCGAATCCGGGTCCAACCACATCATCGCAGGATCGTCGTTGTGCTTCGCCGTGCCGGAAGTCTGCGACACCCCGTGCAACGACGGGTATTGCCCCGTGAACAACGTCGCTCGACTGGGCACACACGCCACCGACCCGGCGTAGTGCCGATGAAACTCGAGTCCCCCGTCTCGCAGCGACTCCCGCGCTCCGAGCTGCTCGCTGCGAAACCTGGACACTGCCTCATCCTCGTAAGGCGGCGGGTACCGCTCCTCGTCCGTCATGATCAGCAAGATGTTCGGTGAGGCCACAAACGGCATCGTAGAGATGCGCCAAACGAAGACGCCACCGGAGTGACACCCTCCCGGCGCTTGGCGCATCGGTGCGAAATTCGTCATCCCGGACTGACACTCGAGCTGTAGATCCCCAGCTGTGTCATTGATTCGGAGTTCTAGGCACCTGTGGTCGAGCGATCCCGTGCGGCTTCCGCGCTCGAGGTCGCGCCCGCTCGAACCATCTGGGACCGCCACTTCTCCTGGCTATGGCTACGTAACCCTGAAGGTGAAGTACTCGACGCAGATGCCTTCTCGGCTTAGTTCGTCGTCGGCAACGACTTCGGCGTCGAACCCGTGCGCAGCCATCAGGCTCTTGAGGTAGCCGAGGTCGCCGGACGTGCCGGAAGAAGATCAGCATTCGCCCGCCGTCACGTAGATGCCGGCGAGCTTCGACGAAGAACCGAGTCATGGCTTGGTAGCCATGATCAGTGGATGCGAGCTCGAAGCGATCACGGGCACGGAACCATCGAAATGGTGGGTCAAACACGATCAGATCGAAGCCCTCACTGACGTTGGAGAAGACATCGCTCAGGCGAACGTCGATCCGCTCAGACACGCCGTTGCGGTCCGCGTTCGCCCGAGTGGCCTCCACGGCCACCGGGTTGATGTCCACGGCGACAACGTCCGCGTTCCGCATCGCCGCCAGCACAGCGTTCACACCACTGCCCGTGCCCAT
>CAWGFA010000037.1:0-20027 GCA_963821725.1 uncultured Acidimicrobiia bacterium | reverse complement strand
GGTGACGTCGCCTTCCGCGAGATTGCGCGGGCCGACCTCGATCCGCACGCGGCACGCCCTTCAGCTCCCAGTCGGTCGGCCGCGCGCGCCCGAAGCCACGTCGATCCGCGTGCGTCGAGCTCGACCCGTACCCCGGTCCGCGCGCAGCTCGGCCGCGAGTTCCGCGCCGGCCTCACCGGTCGCCTCAGTCGGACTTCACCAGACAGCCACGACGCACCTGCACGGGCGGCCGACGCGGCGGGACGACGCAGGCCGGCCTCGTCGCCGTGGGCCATGATCAACCCGCCCATCATCCGGGTCGACACGCCCCACGACGTCGTCCAGCACAGCTGCTGCGTGCCGTGCTCGTCGGTGTACTGGATGTCGAAGGCCGCGCGCGAAGTTCTGGCCGAGCTCGTGACTCGTTCCCATCTGCAGCGCCTTGCCGTCGCGCATCATCCCCTCGCACGTCATCGAATTGATCGCGCCGGGGAAACGCTCGCCCGCGGTCTTGCGACCCACGTACACAGGGATGGCGAGCACTTGGACCATGAAGTCCTCGTAGGCGTCATGCAGGATGCGGGTCGCGTACTGGCGGGCGTCGTCCTGCGACGCGTGCGCGGTGTGTCCCTCTTGCCACAGGAACTCGGTCGTGCGCAGGAAGACCCGGGGACGCAACTCCCATCGCACGACGTTCGCCCATTGGTTGAGGAGCAACGGAAGGTCGCGGTAGCTCTGCACCCACTTGCCGAGGTACTCGCCGATGACGGTCTCGCTGGTGGGCCGGACGACCAGCGGCTCGTCGAGCTCCTTGCCGCCCGCGTGCGTGACGACGGCGAGCTCGGGGCTGAAGCCTTCGACGTGCTCGGCTTCTCGCTGCAAGTAGCCCATCGGGATGAACAAGCGGGAAGTACGCGTTGCGTGCACCCGTCGCCTTGATGCGGTCGTCGAGCTCGCGCTGCATCCGCTCCCAGATCGCGTACCCGTAGGGCCGGATGACCATCGTGCCCCGCACCGGACCGTTCTCGGCCAGCTCCGCCTTGGCGACGACGTCCTGGTACCAACGAGGAAAGTCCTCGCTCGGTGACGTCAGGACCTTGGCCATCACCCGAAGTTACTTGGCGGGAAGCGTCGCTCAGGCAGTGGTTGCGTCGATGTGCTTGTGCATCAGGTCGACGCGTTGCTCGCTGGCGTTGGCGTCGTCACCCTGCTCTTCGAGCAGCGCGTTGCGGTCTTCCTCCGCCGCGGCCTTGGCTGCGGCGAGGTCGGCCTTCGACAGCGCTCGCTCGACGCCGTGCTCGTGGATGAACTCGGCCCATTCGACGAGGGCGTCGACCATGTCCGTCTCGGGGACGACCGCGACGTTCGTGCCGCGGACGAACAGATGGCCTCGCTTGTTGCCGGCCGCGATCCCGAGGTCGGCGTCGCGTGCCTCGCCCGGGCCGTTGACGACGCAGCCCATGACCGCCACCTGCAGTGGGATCTCGCGGTCGCCGAAGGCGTGCATCGCCTCCTCGGCGACCTTGATGACGTCGATCTCGGCCCGCCCGCACGAGGGGCACGCGATGAGGTCGACGTTCTTGCGTTCGCGCAGACCCATGGCCTCGAGCAGCTGGCGGCCAGCCCGCGCTTCCTCCACGGGATCGGCGGTGAGCGAGTAGCGGATGGTGTCGCCGATGCCCTCGGCCAGCAGCGTGGCGATGCCGGCGGTCGCCTTCACCACGCCGACGGGCGGTGGGCCGGCTTCGGTCACGCCGAGATGGAGCGGATGGTCGGTGACCTCGGACAGTTGCCGGTAGGCCTCGATCATCAGCGGCACCGACGAAGCCTTGACCGAGATCTTCACGTCGTCGAAGCCGATCTCGTCGAAGTACGCGAGCTCGATCTGCGCGGACTCGACCATGGCCTCGGGCGTGACCCGTCCGCCGTGCTTCTTGTACAGCTCGGGATCGAGCGAGCCGCCGTTGACGCCGATGCGGATCGGCACGCCCCGGTCCTTGCATTCCTGCGCGACGAGCTTGATGTGCTCGGGACGGCGGATGTTCCCCGGGTTCAATCGCAGGCAGTGCACGCCCGCGTCGAGCGCAGCAAGAGCCATCTTGTACTGGTGGTGGATGTCGGCGACGACCGGCACCGGCGAGCGGGGCACGATGTGCGCCAGTCCTTCGGCCGCTTCGATCTCGTTGCACGTGCACCGCACGATGTCCGCGCCGGCGGCATGCAGCGCGTAGATCTGCGCAAGCGTTCCTTCGACGTCTGCAGTCTTGGTGATCGTCATCGACTGCACCGAGATCGGCGCGTCGCCCCCGACTTCGACGGGATGCGTGGGATGGCGAAGGACGATCTTGCGTGTGGACCGACGCTCGAACTGTCCGTCGACGAGCATCAGACCCGCCTCAGTTCAAGTGGATCGGGTTGACGATGTCGAGGAAGATCGTCGCGGCGCCGATCACCACCAGCACCATCACGACTGCGTACGCGAGCGGCATGAGCTTCATGACATCCGCGTGGTACGGCTTGCCCTTGCGTGAGCGCAGTCGCTCGTAGGTCGCGATCGCCACGTGCCCACCGTCGAGCGGCAGCAACGGGATCAGGTTGAAGATTCCGATGACGATGTTGATGCTGGCGAAGAATGCGAGGAACGCGAACGCACCCTCGCCGACGATCTCGCTGCCGAAGCGGGCCGCGCCGATGATCGAAACCGGTCGGTTCTCGTCGATCTGCGACGAGCCGGAGCTCGGTGCCGTGCTCGACCCGGACTGGTTGTCACTGGTGGTCGCCGTTTCGCCTCGGTGCACGACGGTGTCCGCGAAATCCGAGAGGCCGGACGGGGAGAAGAACGAGCCGAAGAAGCCGAAGGTCTGCTTCGAGATGTATCCGAGCTCGGTGAACGTTCGACCTGCTGCGGTCACCGGTCCCAGTCGTTGCGAGGGTGGTGCCTGCGGCTCGACGCCGAGGAACCCGTGGCCCTGGCTCTCACCGATGGTGATGTCCTTGGTGATCTGCTGGCCGTCGCGGCTGATGACGATCTGGACTTCCTTGCCCTGCCGCGGCACGACGACGTCGTGGAGCTTCGTGAACGAGTCGATCTTCTCGCCGTCGATGGCGACGATGCCGTCGCCGGGCTGGATGCCGGCCTGTTGCGCTGCCGACCCGTCGACCGTCGACTGGATGCGAAAGTCGTTCGCCTGGGTGAACAGGTGGCCGCCCGGCGCGCCGAACACGGCGAACACCAGGAACACCGCGACGATCGCCTGCAGGAAGTGCATCGCCGAGCCCGCCGTCGCCACCGCCATTCGCTTGGGGTAACTCTGCTGGCGGTAGGTACGTGGCTCGTCCTCGGGCGGCACTTCGTCGAGGTTGTGCATGCCGATGATGCGGACGTACGCGCCCGCGGGGATGGCCTTGACTCCGTACTCGGTCTCACCTCGCTGGATCGACCACAGCCTCGGACCGAACCCGAGAAAGAACTCCGTGACCTTCATGCCGGACTTCTTCGCGGCGATGTAGTGGCCGAGCTCGTGGAGGACGATCATGACGACGAGCGAGCCGACCACCAGGAGCAGCTGCCAGCCGCCGGCGTACCCCAACAGGGCGACGATGCCCACGACCACGGCGAGCGTGATCCGTCGGTCCGGCGTCGAAAGCACCGGTGGCGTCTCGGGGCGGGCTTCGGTCTGGTCGGTCTGGTCCGTCAGGTCCGTCTGGGGTTCCGTCTCCGTGACGTCGGTCACGCGGCCGTCCTCTTCTCGATCAGTCGTCGGGCCTCGGCTCTGGCCCTGCGGTCCACATCGATGACATCGTCGGCGCTGTCCGCCTTCGTCCCATCATGGCGGTCCAGAGCCTCGAACAGAACATCGGCGATGGAACACCACGGGATGAGTCCGTCGAGGAAGGCTGCCACAGCCACCTCGTTGGCGGCATTCAGCCACGCCGGCGCCGTCTCGCCTCGCCGCCCTGCCTCGTACGCGAGCCCCAGGCAGGGGAAGGCTTCGAGGTCCGGCGGTTCGAAGTCCAGCCGCCCGAGCTCCGTCCAGTCGATACGGCCGAACGGTGTCGTGATCCGGTCCGGGTAGGCGAGGGCGTACCCGATCGGCAGTCGCATGTCCGGCAGGGACAGTTGGGCGATGGTCGCCCCGTCGGTGAACTCGACCATGGAGTGCACGACCGACTGCGGGTGCACCACCACTTCGATCTGGTCGTAGTCGACCGCGAACAACTCGTGCGCCTCGATGACCTCGAGGCCCTTGTTCATCAGCGTCGACGAGTCCACCGTGATCTTCGGGCCCATCTTCCATGTCGGATGGGCGAGGGCGTCGTCCACGGTGACGTCGGCGAGCTCGTCGCGGGTGCGACCTCGGAACGGGCCGCCGCTGGCGGTCAACACGATCCGGCTCAGCTTGGCGGGATCTCCGCCGCTGTTGGCGCGGAGGCACTGGTGGATCGCGCAGTGCTCGCTGTCGACGGGGATCAGCTCGGCCCCCGGAGTGCTCCGGACCCGCTGCACGATCGGACCGGCCGCGATCAACGACTCCTTGTTGGCGAGCGCGAGACGGCGACCGGCTTCGAGCGCGGCGAGCGTCACGGACAGCCCGGCGAAGCCGACGACCCCGTTGACCACGACGTCGGCCTCGGTGCTGATGGCCGGCAGTGCGTCGGGGCCGGCGACGAGGTCGGTGCCATCCGGAAGCAACGCTGCGAGTTCCGCCGCCTTCGACTCGTCGGCGAGCGCCACGACTCGGGGGCGGAACTCCGCCGCCTGCTTCGCCAGCGACTCCACTGACGAAGACGCGCCGAGCGCGACCACGTGGTACGCATCGGGCTCGTTGCGGACGACGTCGAGCGCCTGCGTTCCGATTGACCCCGTCGCGCCCACGATGGCGAGCGATCGCATGACCATCACAGGCTACTTGTCCACCCTCTCTCCGAACTCTGGGTCGATGGTGGGGCTCTGGCCCCACAATCGCACCAACATTGGCAGAGGGGTCAGAAAACCAGGATCAGGGCGAGGTAGTAGGTGGCGGGGAGCACGAACAGGAGGGCGTCGAAGCGGTCGAGGATGCCGCCGTGGCCCGGCAGGAGCGTGCCCATGTCCTTCACGCCGAGGTCACGCTTGATCACCGACTCGCTCAGGTCACCGAGCGTGGCCGCCAGCGCGGCGACCAGCCCGAGCAGCACCTTGTCGAAGAGGCTCACGCCGCTGTTGCTCCATGGCGCGATGAACCCGACGATGACCACGGCGACGAGCACGGCGAGGATCCATCCACCGGCCAGCCCCTCGAGCGTCTTGTTCGGGCTCGCGCTCGACATCGGCCGGGTGCCGAGACTTCGACCGACGAAGAACGCGCCGACGTCGTACGCGACCGTTGTCAGCAGCGCCCCGTAGAGCACGCCGATGCCGTCCGGCAGGGTGAGGATCAGCGCCGCGAACGAGCCCAGTACCGCGACATAGCCGACCACGAACATGGTGGACGAGATGCCGAGCACCGGCGAGTCGTCACCGCCGGCTCCCACCAGGTACCAGAGCAATCCGAACACCGCCGTGAGGAACAGCACGACGGGATACGCGGACTCGCCCTTCCAATACGCGGCGAGCGGCAACGCCGCCGCCGATGCGATGCCGAGCAACGTTGCCGGGTGATAGCCGGCACGGCGCAGCACCGTGAACAGCTCGACGGCCGCCGCGGCGATGATCGCCACGACGAGCACCATCAGGTACTTCGGACCCGCCTTGGCGAACAAGAGGAACGCGCCGCCGAGGACGACTCCGATGAGCACGGCCTGCTGCAGGTCCCGACCGTCTCCCGCCCGGTCGAGCCCGGGCCTTCCGACCGACCGGCGCGTGCCGGCCTGCCGCGGATCGCTCGAGATGGCGCGGGTCGTCGGCTGCGACTCGTCGGACGCATCGGACCCGACCTCGTCGAACTCGAAGTACTCCTCCGGGTCTGGCCGATTCGGATTCAGCGCCCCGACACGGGTCTCTTCGTCCGCCAGCCGTGAGAAGTCGTTGAACTCGTCGCGATCGGACTGTGGTCCCTCTCCGCGCCACCGTGGCTGCGACGTCGTGAACGAGGACCACGCGTCGAGATCGTCTTCGCCCTGGTCGGACGCCGCCAGCACCTTCGGCACCTCGCCGGTGGCGGGAGCGGTCCAGGGCGGCAGGTTGTGCTCGCCGGACGTGCGGACCGGATCGGGCGGCAGGACTGGCGACCGTTCGATGTCGGTGGGGTCGGACGACCCCGACAGCGGGAAGCGGATCGCGGGACGGGGGCCGTCGTCGGGCGGCCCCTCGGGGCGGTCGCCGTAGCGTGGGGCGTCCTCCGGCAGCCGGCGTGCGACGTCTTCACGTTCGATGGCCTTCTCCGCTTCTTCGGCGCCGATGATCCTCACTCCTTCAGTCGTCTCGTCCGGGTGCTTGTCATGGGGAAACAGCTCCTCGTCCATGGACGGGACCTCCTTTAGACCTCGAGCAGCTCGTGCTCCTTGTGTTCGAGCGCTTGGTCGATCTGTGCTTCGTGCGAATGGGTGAGCCTGTCGAGCTCTTTTTCCGCCCGGGAAACCTCGTCGTCGGTCGCGTCGCCATCCTTCACCAGCGCGTCGAACTCGTGGCGCGCGCCACGGCGAAGATTGCGGAGAGCGACCTTGCCCTCCTCGGACTGGTGGCGGACTCGCTTGACCAACTCCTTGCGGCGCTCTTCGGTGAGCTGGGGGAACACGAGCCGGATGACGCTGCCGTCGTTCGACGGATTCAGCCCGAGGTCGGAGTTGCGGATCGCCTTCTCGATCGCCGGCATCGTTCCCTTGTCGAAGGGGATCACCATGAGCATCCTGGCTTCGGGGACCTTGAAGCTGGCGAGTTGCTGCAGCGGCAAGGTCGAGTCGTAGGCCTCGACGTTCAGGCGCTCGATCAGAGCCGATGACGCCCGCCCGGTGCGCACGCCCGCGAACTCGGCGCGTGTGTGTTCGACGGCCTTGTGCATCTTGTCATCGGACTCCTCGATGACGAGATCGACCAGGTCGGAACGTTCGCTCATGATCGAGACGGGCGTCGAATCACTGGACCAGCGTACCGATCGCCTCACCGAGCAAGATGGACCGCACGTTGCCGCGGGTCATGAGGTCGAAGACGACGATCGGCAGGTCGTGCTCCATGCAGAGCGTGACCGCGGTCGGGTCCATGGCCCGGAGGCCCTGATTGATCATCTCGATGTAGGTGACTCGATCGAGTCTGGTCGCGTCGGGATTGAGCCGGGGGTCGTCCGTGTAGACGCCGTCGACGCCCGAATGGGTACCCCGCAGGATCACCCCGGCCTCGATCTCGATGGCGCGGAGCGCCGCGGTGGTGTCCGTGGTGAAGAACGGGTTCCCCGTGCCCGCCGGCGAAGATCACCACACGACCCTTCTCGAGATGGCGGATGGCTCGCCGCCGGATGTAGGGCTCGGCGACCGCCGCCATCGTGATCGCGGACTGCACGCGGGTGGGCTGGCCGAGCCGCTCGAGGACGTCCTGCAGCGCCAGGCTGTTGATGACGGTCGCGAGCATGCCCATGTAGTCGGCCTGGGCGCGGTCCATACCCGCGCTCGCGCCGGTCATCCCCCGCCAGATGTTGCCGCCGCCCACGACGACCGCGACGTCGACGCCGAGCTCGCCTCGCACCTCGACGATCTCCGAGGCGAGCTGCTCGACCACCTTGCCGTCGATGCCGTACCCCTCGTCGCCGGCAAACGCCTCTCCCGACAGCTTGAGGAGGACGCGCTTCCAGCGCGGCTCGGGAGTCAAGCCCCGACCACCACCTGGACGAAGCGAACGACCTTGGCATCGCCGATGGCCTTCTCGACCGGCTGCTTCTCGTCCGGGATCATCTTCTGCTCGAGCAGCACCTGATCCGCGATCCACGCGTTGACGCGGCCGTCGACGATCTTGGGGACAGCCTGCTCGGGCTTGCCTTCGGCCCGGGTGAGGGCCTCGAGCGTCTCGCGCTCCGTCGCGATCGCGTCCGTCGGGACCTCGTCGCGGGTCAAGTACGTCGGCTTGGCGAACGCGATGTGCAACGCGACCGCGTGCGCCGTCTCCAGTGACCCACCCTGCAGCTCGACGATGACCGCGTTGACACCGCGCCCGTCCTGACGATGCAGGTACGTGTCGAGAACGTCGCCGTTCGCCGCTTCGACTTTGGCGACCTTGCCGATCTCGATGTTCTCCTTCGTCGTGATCTTCAGATCGTCGATGGCGTCCTTGTAACCGTCGATGGCGCCCTCGCCGTTCGGCGAGCACCGCGTCGGCGAGCGTCTGCGCCATCGCGGTGAAGGGGTCGCTCTTCGCGGTGAAGTCGGTCTCGCACTTGAGCTCGACCACCGCGCTGGCGTCGTCGGTGATCGCCACCGCCACCGCGCCTTGTGCGTTGTCCCGCTCCGAACGGGCCGCGGACTTGACGATGCCCTGCTCGCGCAGCCACTTCGAGGCCGCTTCCATGTCGCCGTCATTGGCCTCGAGGGCCCGCTTGGCGTCCATCATCCCCGCACCCGTGCTGTCGCGGAGGGCCTTGACGTCCTTCGCGGTGAACTCGGGCATTCTCAGGACTCCTCGGTGGACTCGGTCGAGGGCTCGGTCGACGGCTCGGTCGGGCTTCGGCCGTGGGCTCGACGGTGGATTCGGTGTCGGACGTGGCGTCCGGAGACGACGCCGCTGCTTGCGGAGCTCTCGTCCGGCGTAGTAGCAGCAGCGGTCTCGTCCGGCGCCGTTGGCGCGGCCGTTCGCGCCGCGATGCGTGCTTCGCGCTCCTGCGCTTGCAGCGCAGCCTGTCGGCGGGCCTCCGCCTGCTGTGCGGCGATACGAGCCTCGTCGTCGGCGGTGCGCGAGGGAGCCGGCCCCCCAGAGGTTCCACCGCCGCGCCGCGACGCGATGAAGCGACCTTCCTCGACGGCGTCGGCGATGATGCGGCACATCAAGGTGCCGGCACGGATGGCGTCGTCGTTGCCCGGGATCACGTACTGGATCAGGTCCGGGATCGCAGTTCGTGTCGACGACGGCGACGATCGGGATGCCGAGCTTGTTCGCCTCGGTGACGCCGATGTGCTCCTTCTTGGTGTCGAGGACGAAGACCGCCTCGGGCAGCTTCTTCATGTCGCGGATGCCCTGCAGGTTGCGCTCGAGCTTCTCGAGCTCGCGCCCGATGATGAGCGCTTCCTTCTTCGGCATGGCCTCGAAGTCGCCGGCTGCGCGCATGCGCTGGTACTCCTGCATCTTCTGCACGCGCTTCGCGATCGTCTCGAAGTTGGTGAGCATGCCGCCGAGCCAGCGCTCGTTGACGTAGGGCATGCCGCACTTCTCGGCGTACGACCGGATCGGATCCTGCGCCTGCTTCTTCGTGCCGACGAACAGGATCGTGCCGTCGTCCGCGACGAGATCCCGCACGAACGAATACGCGGTCTCGATCCGGGACAGCGTCTGCTGCAGATCGATGATGTAGATGCCGTTGCGCTCGCCGAAGATGAACCGCTTCATCTTCGGGTTCCAACGGCGGGTCTGGTGACCGAAGTGGACTCCGGCCTCCAGCAACTGCTTCATGGTGACGACGGGCGCGTCCATGATGTGTCGACTCCTCTCCCAACGGTTGGTCGAAGCCTGCGGCGCAGCGCTGCGTCGTGGAGACGTGCGTCTCGGGACGGAGCGACCGTGGGACGGCGCAGGCGATGATGACAGCCGGGCGGTCGCCAGGCCGTCGGGCAGTGTAGCGGGGAGGCCTAGGGCACCCGAGTAGCGGTCAGGAATTGCTCGCTGTTGCGGTACAGGTCGCCCCAGAGGGCGTCGAGCACGGCATCGGACGCCGACTCGCAGGACGGCGGGAGCCCGGCCAGTGCGAGCGCGATCTCGTGGGTCGCAGCCGCCGATCCCGGTAGCTCGACGTGGGCTCCGACGCCGTTCACGGGAACGACGACGTTCTGCGCACCGGTGAGTTGTGCGTCCGGCGACGGCACGACCGGATCGCCCTGGGCCGCGATCGACAGGTACGTCGGACCGGCCGGCAAGGTTTGGGCCCCGAGACCACGCACGAGGTCCGATCCGGGCGCGAGCTGGCCGATGGCGGGGTCTTCGGCTCGCAAGTCGCTGCCGGCCAGCACGCCGACCGCGTCGATTGTCTGGTCGCCGAGAGGCGGCCGGGCGACCGCTTCGGCGAGGCCCGCGAGCTGGGCGCCGTGGTGAGGCGTCGCCAACGTCACCACCGCGCCGATCCGCCCGAGCGCCGACGGATCGCGGGTGGCGAGCATCGGTGAGCGCGATCCGCGCGACGAGCCCGCCCTGGCTGTGCGCGTACACGTCGACGGATGTCCCGGCCGGCGCGGCCGCCGCCACGGCTCTCAGCACGTCGGCCAGTCGCGCCCCTGCCGCCTGGAGGTCGCCGGTGGTGTCGCTCGTCGCGTAGCGCGTGACCTCGAGCGAGGCCAGTTCCGGGCTCACTGGATGGGTCGCCGGCACCCGGCCGCCGCGATACGAGAACCGCACGACGTCGCCTTGGTCGTACCCGAGTGATGCGGTGTCGACGTCGTCGATCGCGGCGTTGTCGCTCGTCGAACCCAGCCCACCGACGAGGACCGCGAGCCGCCGGTTGGTCGGAGCGGTCACCGGCGCATCGTTCGGGGTGCAGTGGTCGCGCCGCGCCTGCCACATGACGAGTGCATCCATGGTGCCCAGGGCGAACGGCACCGGTGTTACGCCGTACACCGCGACAACCTTCGCGGTGACCTGATCGCGCCCCCAGGAGAGCGCCGAGAGGACCGCGTCGGGTGACAGGACATCGCCGAGTCCGAACGACGCGGGCGGAAACGACGGTAAGGACGTCGGTTCCGGGACGAGGTGCACGTCTTCGTCTGCGCCGGAGAGCAACAGCGCGGGGTCCACGTAGTTGTCGCCGACTCGCGCGGTCAACAGCAGCCGCCCCGCGGTCGTGCCGAGGACGTCGCCCGTGGTGACGGGTTGGCCGGTGACGACGGCGATCGTCGCAAGCGGTCCGTAGGTCGTGCGGACACCGTCGGGATGACGCAACGTCACCCAGAGGACGCCCGCGACGTCGCCGGCGAACACCGCCGTCCCCGGCGCGACCGCCGAGATGGGAGTGCCCGGGGCGGTGTCGTATTCGATCCCGCGATGTCCCGGCCCGTACGGCGATGCCGGCGCGCGGAACGGATCGTCCACCGGCGCGTCGACCGGAGGCCGGTACACGATCGCGGAGGACGTCTGCGCCGCGGCCGGCGACCGTGCACCGGCGACGACAACGACGATGATCAGGAGTGCCGCGCAGGCGAGCGCGGCATGACGGCGGACGGCGGCGAGCATGAGCCCTCCCCGGAGTGCGGCTGACTCGAGGGGGAAGGCGGCGGGTCAGGCCCGCGGATGCGTTGCGTCGAAGACGCGCCTCAATCGCTCTCGGCTGACATGGGTGTAGATCTGCGTGGTCGCCAGATCCGCGTGGCCGAGAAGCTCTTGAACCTCTCGCAGGTTCGCGTCGTTGTCGAGCAGGTGCGTGGCAAACGTGTGCCGAAGCGCGTGCGGATGCGTCGGTACCGGTGAACGATGATCGAGGATGCGTCTCACGTCGCGTGCAGTCAGCGCTTTGCCCACCTTGTTCACGAACAGCGAATCGCCGGCTACGGGCTGCGCGCCCGTGCGCAGGGCGGTGGCGAGGAACTGCTCGCGTCCCGACGCGAGCCATCGCTCGACGTTGGTCGCAGCGGGTGCGCTCAGGGGCACGATCCGTTGCTTCGAGCCTTTGCCCCAGATGGTTGCGCGACGCCGTACGGGATCGACGTCCGCCACGCGCAGTCCACAGAGCTCGCTCACCCGAATGCCGCTCCCGTAGAGCAGTTCGAGCACGGTGTCGTCGCGCAACCGCACCGCTTGCGGATCGTCCCTCGCGCGAGCCGGCGGGTCGTCGAGGAGGATGTTCAGCTCGTCGGCCCGGAGCACATGCGGCAACCGCCGCTCGCCGCGAGGCGCTGACAATCCGGCAGACGGATCCGTGTCGATGCGTCGGGTGCGGCGCAGCCAGCCGAAGTATCGCCGCAACGAGGCCGCGGCGCGGGCGATCGTGCGCTTCGAACGACGCCTCGTCGCCAGCGACGCGACATAGCGACCCAACGTCTTGCGCTGCACCGACGCCGGTTCTGCGATCGCGGCGCGCTCCGCCCAGACGACGAAAGCGGTCACGTCTCGCCGGTAGGCCGCGACGGTCGCCGGCGCTGAACCAGTGAGCGACGCGGCGAAGTCGTCGATTGCCCACAGGGCCGACGGCTCCGCCCCCGGATCGTCGATCGCGCCACGGTAGCCGGGCGACGGCGCCGGGCAGTGACATCACTCCGCCCTCGCGATGCGCTCGTACCAACCGGCGCGCTCTTCGACCCAGCCCGCATCGCCCAATCTCACCAACGCGAGTGACAGCGCTCCGAGCGGCAGTTCGGTACGCGCCGCGAGCTGTTCGAGGGATGCGGGCTGCCAGGCGATCGCGTCGAGGACGACCCGATCGTCGCCGGTGACCGCGGCGCGGGCATCGTGCACGTCGCGCTGGAGCGCAGCGGACAGCCCGAGCCCGACGAGCACATCGCTCACCTCACACGCGACGTGGGCGCCGTCGCGCAGGAACCGGTTCGTGCCGGTTGACGCCGGGCTGCGGACCGGCCCCGGAACTGCGAAGACCGGCCGCGCCCGCCGCTGTGCTTCGTTCACCGTGTGCATCGAGCCGCCGAGCTCACGCGATTCGACGACGACCACGATGTCTGCCAGCGCGGCGATGAGCCGATTGCGCGCCGGGAACCGCCATCGGTCGGGACGCGCACCGAGTGGCGCTTCGCTGAGCACGACGCCACGGCGCTCGATCTCGCGCCACAGGACGGCGTGCCGCTTCGGATAGATGACGTCGAGACCGCTGCCGACGACCGCGATCGGTGCGGTCGTGCCAGACGCCAGTGCACCGGCGTGAGCCGCACCGTCGATACCGATGGCCAGACCCGACACGACGGCGACCCCGGCGGACGCGAGCTGGAAGCCGAACTCGTACGCGATGTCGACGCCATAGCGGGTCGCCGAGCGAGTCCCGACGATCGCCACCCGCGGCCCGGCGATCACGGACGGGTCGCCGCGGTGGAACAGGATCGCAGGCGGCTCGATGTCGTCGACGAGCGGGGCCGGGTAAGCGCGCGAACCGAGCGCAGCCACACCGATGGCCGCGTCCACATAGCGCTGCCACAGCGCGTCGACGTCGACGTCCGTCGCTGCAGGCCGACCACGTGGTGGCGAGAATCGCTGCGTCTCTGTCGCGCCACGGCGACGACCTCTTCGTCGCGCAGCCAGCTTCGGTCGAGCACGTGCGCCCATGCCTCGCGCGGGGGCCACCGACGCAGCAAGGCGAGGTGTCTCGCGGGACCCATGCCCGGCAACATGGCGAGCGCTGCGGCCCACGCCTCGGGAGGAGGGTCCATCAGCACGCCACCCGCTCGCGATGCATGAAGGGATCGGCGCGCAGGCTCATCGCGAGTGCAATGTGCTCGGCATCGATGTCACGTGCGTCGCGCAGGTCCGCGATTGTTCGCGCCACAGCGCGCACGCGACTCACGCCACGCGCGCTGAGCCGTCCGCCGCGCAGCGCCGCCTCGAGGACCGACATCGCGCTGTCCGTCAGGGGCGCGACCGTGTCGAGCGCTTTGCCGCGAAGCTCGGCATTGGCGCGCACGCCCCGTTCGGCGGCGCGTTCCCGTGCGCGCGCGACCCGCGACGCGACCAGCTGCGTGGATTCCTCCGGGCTCCCCCGCAGCAGTTGGTCGACGTCCGGACGGCACACCTCGACGCGCAGGTCGAACCGGTCGAGCAGCGGACCGGAGACCCGTCGCCGGTACCGGGCTTGCGCCGACGGCGAACAGCGACACGAGCCGAGTGGCCCGCTGTCACCACACGGGCACGGGTTCATCGCCGCGACGAGAAGGAACCGCGCCGGGAGCTCGACCCGAACCGCCGCTCGCGCGACGCGAATGACACCTTCCTCGAGTGGCTGCCGCAGCGCGTCGAGCACCGCCGGCTGGAACTCGCCCAGCTCGTCGAGGAAGAGCACGCCTCCGTGAGCGAGGCTCACCTCTCCCGGCCGAATTGCGTTGCTCCCACCGCCGACCAACGAGACGCTCGAGGCACCGTGGTGCGGGGAGCGAAACGGCGGTCGCTGCACGAGTGCCCCGGCCCGACCGACACCCGCGGCGGAGTGCACACGTGTCGATTCGAGAGCGAGGTCGCCGTCGAGCGGCGGGAGCAGTGCCGGCAGGCGTCGAGCCAGCATCGTCTTGCCCGCGCCGGGAGGCCCGACGAACAGCGCATGATGGTTGCCGGCGGCGGCGACTTCGAGGGCGAACCGCGCGACCGGCTGGCCACGCACGTCCGCGAGGTCGGGTGCCGGCTCGACGGGCGGTGAGTCCGGCGGCGGTGGCGGCGAAGGCCACGGCTGCACGCCGATGAGCGCGTCGAAGAGCTCGCTGAGCGTCGACGCCACGAGTGCCCGGCAACGCGACAGCAAGGTCGCCTCGTGATAGGCGCTGGGTGCGACGACGACAGCTCGCTCGTTGAGCGCGTCGACGAGCGAGAGCACGCCGGGCACGGTTCGGATGGTTCCGTCGAGACCGAGCTCACCGATGAACGCCATTCCTTCGACCGCCGCGGCGGGCACCATGCCGGCTGCGACCACGAGGCCGACCGCGATGGCGAGATCGAGGCCGGCTCCGATCTTGCGCAGCCCGGATGGCGCGAGGTTGATGGTGATCTTCCGATTCGGCCAGCCGAGGCCTGACGTCGTGAGCACGGCGCGAACTCGATCACGAGACTCGCGGCAGGCGGTGTCAGGCAGGCCGACGATGGTGAAGCCCGGCAGCCCGACGGTGGCGTGAACCTCGACGGTGACGGGATGGCCGTCGACACCGAGAAGGGTGGCGGACGGGATGCTGGCGAGCACGGGCGCTCCTCACGGACACAACTGGATGTGAGGCGAGCCGTTCAGCGCCGGCCGGCGAGCGAGGGCCCAACCTTACGCGAGGGGTGTGACAGTGACGAGGACCGTGGTGCCCGCGAAGGCCGGCCCGGGAAGCGCCAGCGGCGGGCCGGCCGGCATGCGGAGGCAGGAGCGAAGCGACGCCCGGAGCATGCGATCTACTGACCAGAGAACTTGGGGTCACGCTTCTCGACGAAGGCGAGCAAGGCTTCGGCGGTGTCGGCGCTCGCGAAGTTGACGTTCTGCGCTTGTGCTTCGGCTTCGACCGCTTGCACGAGCGACATCGACGCCGACTGGTCGAGCAGGCGCTTGCTCATGCTCAACGCGAGCGGCGGTCCGGCCGCGAGGCGCGTCGCCCAGTCCTCGACGAAGACGTCGATGCTCGACGCGGGACCACGCGATTGACGAGGCCGATCTCCATCGCCTCTTTGGCGTCGATGATGTCGGCCAACAACACGAGCTCCTTCGCCTTGTGCAGTCCGATCAGACGCGGCAGCACCCACGAGCCTCCGAAGTCCACGGTGAGACCACGCCGGGCGAAGATCTCGGAGAACCGCGCATCGTCGCTCGCCACCACCAGATCGCAACCGAGCGCGAGGTTCAGTCCCGCGCCCGCGGCCACGCCGACGACCTTGGCGATCGTCGGCTGCTGGATCGAGTGCAATGCGATGCACACGTCGCCGATGTGACGCATGCGCGCCAGACCGTTTCCCTCGAACTGAGCGCCTGCACCGCCGAGGTCGGCCCCCGAACAGAACTCGCCGCGGGCGCCGGTGATGACCACGACACGGTCTTCGTCAGCGTTGTCGTTGATCGCCCGGAACGTCTCCAACAGCTCGTTCCACATCACGTCGTTGATGGCGTTCTTCTTCTCGGGCCTGTTCAAGGTGATCGTGACGATCCCGTCAGCCCGTTCGATCTGCAGGGTCTCCACGCGCCGCACGATAATCATGCGGATGGGTTTCAACCCCTTTCGCCAGCAACGCCGATCCACTGCCGATTACGCGATGGTCGTCGCCGCGTTCGTCGTGGTGGCGTTGCTGATCCTGTGGGCCGTGCTCGGTTAGAACGCGCCTTCGATCACTTCGACCGAGTCGCCGACCACCGACACGACGTCGAAGCGGATCTCGCGGGCCCGCACCGGCGAGTCGTCGAGCCACTTGGCCGCCAGCACCCGCACCTTCTGCCGCTTCACATGGTTCACTGCTTCGGCGGGCGAACCGAACGCGGCTGTGGACCTCGTCTTCACCTCGCAGAACACGATCACCCGCTGCCGCCGGACGACGAGATCGAGCTCGCCGTCGCGGCAGGTCCAGTTCCGCGCCACCACCTCGTAGCCGTTCGCCAGATACCAGGCGGCGGCCGCATCCTCGCCGGAGATGCCGAGCGCTCGGCGCGCCACTGTCACCCGGCCACGACCGCTACAGCAGGTCCTTCTTCGGGAGTTCCTCCACGTTGACGTCCTTGAACGTGACGACGCGGACCGAGGGTACGAAGCGGCTCGAGCGGTACATGTCCCAGACCCAGGCGTCGCGCAACTCGAGCTCGACGTACGTCCGATCGTCCTGGTGGACGTGTTGCTTGACCTCGTTGCACAGGTAGAACCGGCGCTCCGTCTCGACCACATAGGAGAACATCGGCGAGACGTCCTTGTACTCCTTGTAGAGCTGCAGCTCGAGGTCGGCCTCGTACTGCTCGAGGTCCTCGGTCGACATGGCGATCACTGTAAACGGGGACCGTGCGTGGGCCTCTCCGAGGCCGACGGCAGGATGCGGCTCGACGGCCGCGGCGAGCTCAGTTGGCTCGCTTCTCCTTGATCTTCGCCGCCTTCCCGATCCGGTCGCGGAGGTAGTACAGCTTCGCCCGGCGCACAGCGCCCCTGGTCACGGGCTCGATCTTGGCGATCACCGGCGAATGGACGGGGAACGTGCGCTCGACCCCGACGCCGTAGCTCACCTTTCGCACCGTGAAGGACTCGCGCACGCCCGACCCCTGCCGCCGGATGACGACGCCCTGGAACACCTGCACGCGCTCCTTGTTGCCCTCGACCACCCGGACGTGCACCTTCAACGTGTCGCCCGGCGCGAAGTCGGGGACGTCGTCGCGCACGTTGGTGGCGTCGACGAGATCGGTCGGGTTCATGGCGCGTCAACTCCGGGACAGTCCTCAGGGGAACCAGCAGGATACGCGATCCCAACTCCTGCTCCAAGAGCCTCCGCTCCTCGTCCGTCAGACCGCCACGCGCGGCGACGAGGTCGGGGCGACGGTCGATCGTCCGGGCCAACGCCTGCGCCCGGCGCCAGCGCGCGATCCGGGCGTGATCGCCGGATCGCAGCACCTCGGGCACGGACCACCCGCGGTACTCGGCCGGTCGTGTGTACTGCGGATACTCCAAGAGGCCGTCGCGCGAACGACTCTTCCTCCGCCGAACCGGCGTTGCCCATGACGCCCGGCACCAAGCCGGCCGACCGCCTCCAGCACCGCCATCGCGGCCACCTCCCCGCCGGCGAGCACGAAGTCGCCGACCGAGATCTCGCCGTCGACGAGGTGTTCACGGACGCGCTCGTCCACCCCTTCGTACCGACCGCACAACAACGAGAAGCCGTCGAGTGCCGCGAGCTCGCGCGCGCCACGCTCTGGTCGAACCGACGGCCGCCGGGTCCGAGCAGGAACAGCGGCCGGGGCGGACCGACCTCGTCGACCGCCTCGAACAACGGCCCGGGCATCAGCACCATCCCCGCTCCCCCGCCGAACGGCGGGTCGTCGACCGAACGGTGCGGATCGGATGCCGCCGACCTGAGATCCTGCACGCGCACGTCGATGAGCCGACGCGCCCTCGCCCGTCCCAGGAGGCTCTGCGACGCGAATCCGTCGACCATCGACGGGAAGATCGTGAAGACGTCGATCCTCACGACTCGCTCACAGGTCGAACAAGCCTTCCGGTGGATCGATCACGACCGTCGCGTCGTCGCGCTGCTCGACGACGAACACGGCAGGCACCAACGCGCCGCTGTCGAGCACGAGTATGTCGCTCGCGGGATTCGCCTCGACCGCGCTGATGACACCGACCTCGGCTCCGGTCACCGTGATCACGGGTGCGCCGATGAGCCGGTGCACCCAGAGCTCGTCCGGATCGTCGATGGCCTGCGCCCGCAGCGTCACGCCCTGCAATGCCTCGGCCGCGTCGCGATCGGACACACCGTCGAACGAGACGATGTGGTTGCGCTGATGCGGGCGCGACGCCATGACGCGAAGGGGCGACCACCCGCGTCGAGCACCGTTCCGGGCGCCAACCTCTCGAGTCGATCGGTCAAGCAGCAACCGTGCTCGTGACCAATCAACTCGAGAGGTTGGCGCCCGGAACGGTGCTCGACGCGGGTGGTCGTCCCCTTGCGTGTCATGGCGTCGCGCCCGCGGTCGGCGCAACCACATCGTCTCGTTCGACGGTGTATCCGATCGCGACGCGGCCGAGGCATTGCAGGGCGTGACGCTGCGGGCGCAGGCCATCGACGATCCGGACGAGCTTTGGGTGCACCGGCTCATCGGCGCACCAGTGATCACGGTGACCGGAGCCGAGGTCGGTGTCATCGCAGCAGTGCGAGGCGAATCCCGCGAGCGACTGCTCGTACTCGAGCAGCTGCACTGCCGTGTTCGTCGTCGAGCAGCGCGACGAGCACGAGCGTCATGATCGATCCACCGGAAGGCTTGTTCGACTTGTGAGCGAGTCGTGAGAGCTCACGATCTTCCCGTCGATGGTCGACGGGACCCGCGTCGCAGAGTCTCCTGGGACGGGCGAGGGGCGCGTCGGCTCATCGACGTGCGCGTGCAGGATCTCAGGTCGGCGGCATCCGATCCGCACCGTTCGGTCGACGACCCACCGTTCGGCGGGGGAGCGGGGATGGTGCTGATGCCAGGCGCCGCATGAACGCGGTCGGTCCGCCCCAAAGGTTCGCTGTTCCTGCTCGGACCCGGCGGCCGTCGGTTCAACCAGAGCGTGGCCGCCGCGAGCTCGCGGCACTCGACGGCTTCTCGTTGTTGTGCGGTCGGTACGAAGGGGTGGACGAGCACCGCGTCCGTGAACACCTGGTCGACGGCGAGATCTTCGGTCGGCGACTTCGTGCTCGCCGGCGGGGAGGTGGCCACGATGGCGGTGCTGGAGGCGGTCGGCCGGTTGGTGCCGGGCGTCATGGGCAACGCCGGCTCGGCGGAGGAAGAGTCGTTCGCCGATGCTCTTGGAGTATCCGCAGTACACACGTCCCGCCAAGTACCGCCGTGTGCCGTGCACTGCTATCCGGCGATCACGCCCGGATTCAGCGCGCTGGCGCAGGGCGCAGGCGTTGGCCGGACGATCGACCGTCGCCGGCAACCATCGCCACACGTGGCGGTCTGACAGGAGCGAGGAGCGGGGCTTCTGGAGCAGGAGTTGGGGATCGCGTATCCTGCGGGTTCCCCTGAGGACTGTCCCGGAGTTGACACGCAGTGAACCGGACCGATCTCGTCGACGCCACCAATGTCCACGACACGACGTTCCCACTTTCACGCCGGGCGACACGTTGAAGGTGCACGTCCGGGTGGTCGAGGGCGACGAGGAACAGCGTGCAGGTGTTCCAGGCGCATGCGTCATCCGGCGGCAGGCTCGGGGGAGTACACGAGTCCTTCACGGTGCGAAAGGTGAGCTACGGCGTCGGGGTCGAGCGCACCTTCCCGTCCATTCGCCAGTAGTAGCCCCAGGGGCGCTGTGCGCCGGGCGAAGCTGTACTCCTCCACGACCGGATCGGGAAGGCGGCGAAGATCAAGGAGAACAAGCCGACTGACTCGCCGCGGCCGTCGAGCCGCAGGTGTTCCCGCCGGCCTCGGAGAAGCTAGCGCACGGTCCCCGTTTACAGTGATCGCCACTGTCGACCGAGGACCTCGACGGTGCGACGACCTCGAGCTGCAGCTCTCCGAAGAAGGAGTACGAGGACGTCTCGCCGATGTTCTCCTATGTGGTCGAGACGGAGCATATCGGTTCTACCTGGCGAATGGTGC
>CAWGFA010000036.1:0-198467 GCA_963821725.1 uncultured Acidimicrobiia bacterium | reverse complement strand
GGTCACCTGCGCCGTCCACCCGTTCATCGGCTACCACGTCCACCACCGCGATCGGATGATCCTGCGGGAGCTGCATGTCGATCTTGGTCGTGTTGGCGGACGCTTCCTCGTTGGGAACCCGGAAGCTCAACACCACATCACCGGTTCCTTTCGGAACCGACTCCGGATCAACCGTGACGTGGGCCGACGCGGGAGCCGCAACCAGAACCAGCACCACGGCTGCAGTCACCGCACCGACGACAGTGCCACGTCTTGGGCATGCACGACTCCCCTCGTGTTCCGCGTCTGGGTGATAGTCGTCTCACCGGGCCAACCGGTTCCCTCCCTCCGAGACCGAACTCCGTGAGGGGTCAGCGTCACGCGCGGACAGGTGCTCACGGCCCCGAGCTACACGGCATCTCCATCTGCATCGCATTGTCAAAGCACAGCGCCCCGGGTTGCTTGCTTGGCGCGGACTTCTTGCCGGGCTGTACGACCAGGAGCACGACAATGGACAGAACCACAATCGCGCTGGCCGCTATCGCCAGTGAGAGCACGACGATGCTTCGCGTGCAATGGATCCGGATCCCAGTCATCGGAGGACAGCTCTTCACCAAGTTCAGGCACCACGGGGCATTATCCGTCGCCCACGGTCTCGGTGAACAGCGCGGGGTCGCCGTTGCCGGCGTTCGACGGCGGCGGCCACGTGCTCGGGCCGGATCGCTGGCCCGTGCGCAGCTACTTGACCGTGAACGACACGGACGCACTCGGCTGGTTCGCGAACGGGAGATGGTCGGACGCCACGAACACGCCCTCAACAACGTGAGGCCCGGGTGGGACGTCGAAGAGAGGCACCTCGAGCGAATCTACGACCTCAAGCTGCCTGTCATCGAGGGAGAGATGGATGTACCCCTCGTCGGGTTTCACGTTCTTCGTCGTCTGTGCTGCGAATTTCGCACCGGTCAGCTTGAACACGATCGTTGGGTTGGCGTCGGTCACCTGGTTCGGCGTGGGTTGGACGATCTCGACTTGAGCGGCTGTGGTAGGTCGGCCTCCAGCACCGGAGCTGATCGGACCCGACGTGCTCGCCGAACCCGAACTCGGACCGCCGCGCCCGAGCCGCTGCTACAGGCGGTCAGCACCACGACCGAGGCGAGCAAGAAGGCCAAGCCGAGGCGAGAAAGTCGCTGGGTTCGCGTCATGGAACGACATTCTCGCTTTCACGCACTAGAGGAATCCCGGCCGGGACGGGGCCGGTCGGATTGCACAGCCGGCGGCAGTTGAGGGTAGTGGTCGAAGGCTCCGTCGTTTGGTCGGCTCGAGCCGTTCGAAGGGCGGCCACACGCAGCGCAGGAGGTGGCGTACCGTTCCGGCATCGCAGAGCGAGAGGATCCCGCCGTGACATTCGCATCCGACCCACCCGATCCCGGCGGTAACGACCAGGAGCTCGATCCCGCGCCCTCGCGACGGGAGCTGCCATCGGTGGAGATGCTGAGGATCGCCGCAATCGCCTCGATTGCCGCCGGCATCATCAACACCGGAGCGATCGCCGCCCACAGCGATCACCGTGCGGCCGTGTGGACCTTCCTCGCCGTGGCGGTCGTGCAGGTCGGTTGGGTGCGTCGCGCTCGCCCGCCCGCTCCGGTGGGTCGCCCTCGTCGGCGCTGCGCTCGGACTCGCGGCGTTCGCCGGGTGGGTCATCGCCACCACGAACAGCAGCGGCATCTGGTTCATCAGTGGGCTCAACTCGAAGGTGCCGATCCAGTTCGCCGACGGGCTGTGCGCAGGCTTGGCGCTGATCACGTTGCTTGCCGCATCTGCGTCGTTGACCGTCCGACTTCGCTACCTGCCGCGCGGACTCGCCTTCGCGGTTGCGGTCGTGATGCTCATCGTCACAGGACCCGGCACCGTCTCAGCCGTCAACCTCTCGCAGAATCAGGGAACCGCGGTGTCGACCGCGACCGCGCCCGTCGGATCAGCGCCGGCCGTCACAACGCATCCGTTCAACCCGTTGCTGCCGATCGACTTGAGTGGCGTCCCCGGCGTCACGCCGGAGGAGCAAGCGCGCGCCCAGAACTTGCTTGCCGCGACGGTCGATCTCCTGCCGCAGTGGTCGGACCCCGCGTACGACCAAGCGCACGGATTCTTCTCGATCGGCGACGGTGTCACCGGTACGGAGCACTACCTCAACATGGAGTTCATTCAGGACGACGCGATACTCGACCCCGATCGGCCCGAGTCGCTGGTCTTCGACACGACCGTCCATCCGAAGAAGCTCGTCGCCGCGATGTACATGGGTACGCCAGGCATGACCCTGCAGACGGTTCCGGACATCGGCGGACCACTGACGCAGTGGCACATCCACGACAACCTCTGCTTCAATGCGGCCGGAAAGGTCAGCGGGCTCACCCGGCCCGACGGAAGCTGCGCTGCGCCCCTGACCAAGGGTGATCTGATACCGATGATCCACGTGTGGATCGTGCCGCACAAGTGCGGACCGTTCGCGGCGCTCGAGGGCGTCGGAGGTGGCCAGGTCGCGCCTGGACAAACAGTCGCATGCGACCAATTGCACGCCGGCTGACATCGCGACGAGCCAGGTGGCGTGCGTCGCCGCGCTGTCCTGCGTCGTCCTGCCCAATGAAATCCGCCGTGCCCCCGGTGGGAATCGAACCCACACTGAGCGACTTTTAAGGTCGCCTCCTCTGCCGCTTGGGATACGGGGGCGGAGCCAAGGCTAGACGCGCTGTCACGCGGCCGCCATTTCGCCGTTGCCGACCGACGACCACAAGCCGGCGCGGGCTCGGTCGGCGTCGGCGCACCGTGCAAGTGGTTCGCGACGACGATGCCGTCGACCATGTCGGCGAGCACCGCCGGCCACGGCCGATCGCGGACGACGACGGCGATCGTGGCATTGCCGTCGGGCCGCCTGCGCACCGACCGCGCCACACCGTCGAGCCGGGGAGGACTGCGGAACGCCGGCATCCGCAACCCGGCCCGTCGCGCTTCGAGCCCGAGCGCACGAACGGCGGCCGCGAACCGCAACGACGGAGATTCCACGTCCCCCATCATCGCCGAGGGGTGTGACACTGAAGCTGTCCGACGGCCCCGGAGGCAGGAGCGCAGCGACGCCCGCACCATGCGACAACATGCCGGCCGGGGAAGCGCCAGCGTCGGGCCGGCAGTCATACCGAGGCAGGAGCGCAGCGACGCCCGCAGCATGCGAGTGCACTGTCGTACCCCGTGCGTACGGTGGGCACGTGGCAATCGAGAGTCGCACGCTGAACCCCGCGCAGGAAGAGTTGTTGAACGCCCTGCGCGCCGCGCCGGACGAGCGGCCGTCGTTCGATCCCGGCCTCCGCGTCGCGCTCGTGGCCGACCTCGAGGAGGAGCTCGGCGCGCTCGTCCCGATGCTCGACACGCTCGGCATCGTGCAGCTGTGGGTCTCCAAGCACCGGCTGTCCTCGGTGTCAGGATGCGAGGTCCGCTTCCTGGCCGAGGAGGACGCGGGGTTCGACGGGTGGACGGTGCCGAAGGCGCGGGGCAGCGTGGCCCACCGAGCGATCGAGCTGTCGATGCATGTCCGCGGCGAGCCGGTACCCGAGGAGCTCGTCGACGAGGCCATCGCCCGCATGACCGACGCCGACACCAGCCTGGGCGACTGGCTCCAGACGGTCAGCGAGGCCGACCGTGCCGATCTTCGATGCGAGGCGGTCGATCGGGTGTCGTCCTTTCTCGAGCTGTGGCCGCCCCTGAAGCCGCAGTGGCGTCCACGTTGCGAGAGCAAGATGGGCGCCGACCTGGTCGACGACCGCATCCATCTCGCGGGCAAGGTCGACCTCTCCATCGGCTATCGCGGAGGGCATCCGCGCCGGCAAGGTCCTCATCGATCTCAAGACGGGCGGGTTCAGTCCGAGCCACCTCGACGACCTGCGGTTCTACGCGCTCGTCGAGGCCATCAAGATCGGCGTCCCGCCGCGACGGGTCGCCACCCACTACCTCGACACCGGCAAGCTCGTTCCCGAAGACGTGACCGAGGCGACGCTGGCCTCCGCGGCGAGGCGGGTCGGCGACGGAGTCCGGCGCTGGCTCGAGCTGCGCGGGCCGGACGCGACGCCGGTCGTCAAGCCCGGTCCCGCATGCCGGTGGTGTCCAGTCCTGTCCACGTGTGAGTCAGGGAAGGCACACCTGGCCATCGACACCTGACGAACACCGACAGACCGCCGGAACCAGCGGGAAAGCGCACGGGTAGGCTCGCCCTTCGTGCCGCCCACCGAACCGCGCGCAGCCGTGACGACGGCGACCCGGGCGCTGGTCGCGTTGCCGAAGACCGCGGACGAACGCGGCCTGTTCGATCCTCGGTTGAGCGACGTCGACGAGTGGGGCCGGTCCGAGCACATGCGCGAGTTGGCTCGGCGCCTGTTCGATCCGGTGTACCGCCGCTGGTTCCGGGTCGAATGGGAGGGCCTCGAGAAGATCCCGAACGACGGCGGCGCGTTGATCGTCGCCAACCACGCGGGCGCGATCCCATCGGACGCGCCTGCGATCATGCACGGCATCGAGACGGAGTTGCACCGGCCCGTCTACGGACTCGCCGAGTACATCTTCCGTGAAGTTCCGGTCGTCGGGACGTTGTGGTCTCGAGTCGGTGGCGTCACCGCCCAGCCGGACAACGCCTATCGATTGCTGCGTGAGCAACGGCAACTGGTGCTCGTGTTCCCGGAGGGCACCAAGGGCACGTCGAAGAACTACACGGAGCGGTATCGGCTGCGCCGGTTCGGCCGCGGCGGCTTCGTCGAGATCGCGATGCGGGCGGGCGTGCCGGTCGTGCCGATCGCGGTCGTGGGCGCGGAAGAGTCGATGCCGATCGTCTTCAAGATCCCGCAACTCGCGAAGGTGCTCGGCGTCCCGTACGTGCCGGTGACCGCCAACATGTTGGCGTTCGGTCCGCTCGGCCTCGTCGGGTACTTCCCGTCGAAGTTCAAGTTCCGGGTCCTCGACCCGATCCATTTCGAGGTCTCGCCCGATCAACCGCGCGTACTCGCGTAGCAAGGTCATGGACGAGTCCGAGAGCATCCGGGAGAAGATCCAGGACGCGCTCTTCGACATGTTGCGCCAGCGACGATCGGTCTGGTTCGGCTGATGGGTCGCCGCGTTCTCGTCACTGGCCTCGGCACGTTCTGGGGCGGCCGCGTCGCGCAAGCGCTCGAGCAACGCGACGACATCGACGTCGTCGTCGGACTCGACCGGGTCGAGCCGTCGGTCGAGTTGCTCCGGACCGAGTACGTGCGCAGCGACGAGAACTACTCGATCCTGTCCCGCATCGTGAAGGCGACGAAGGTCGACACGATCGTGCACACCTTCCTCGTCGTCGACTCGACGACGATGCGGTCGCGCACGATGCACGAGATCAACGTCATCGGAACGATGAACCTGTTCGCGGCCGCATCCGCGTCGGGGAGCACCGTGCGCAACGTCGTCGTGAAGTCGTCCACGCTCGTCTACGGCAGCAGCGCCAAGGACCCGACGTGGTTCAAGGAGGAGACGCCTCGGAGCTCACCACCGAGCACAGCGGTCGAGCGCAGCCTGCAGTCCGTCGAGGGATACGTGCGCGACTTCGCAGAGGACAACCCGCATGTCAACGTCACGCTGCTGCGGTTCTCGAACGTGCTCGGACCGGACATCGTCACGCCCGCATCGAAGGCGCTCGAGTTGCCGGCGGTGCCGTCGCTGTTCGGCTTCGACCCCCGGCTGCAGTTCGTGCACGAGGACGACGTCGTGCGATCGATCCTGTTCGTCCTCGACCACAACGTGCCGGGGATCTACAACGTCGCCGGCGATGGTCTGCTGCCCTGGTCGGAGGTGGCGGCGATCTGCGGGAAGCGCGGTGGTGCCGCTCCCGCCGTTCGGAGTGGGCCTGTTCGCCGCACCGCTGCGCCGCATCGGAGTCGACCTTCCGCCCGAGCTTCTCGCGCTGTTGAAGTACGGACGCGGCGTCGACAACCGCCGCTTCACCCGTGCCGGCTTCCGCTACCGGTACACGTCGGCGGGGGCGGTGCGATCGTTCGTCGAGGCCCTCCGCCTGCGCAGCACCGTGGGCGATCAGGCACCTGCGTACACGTACGAACGCGATGTCGAACAGTTCTTCCGCCATTCGCCGGCGGTTGTCCGCGAACACGAGGACGCATGATCCCTGCGCTCGCCTGCTCTGCAGGCCATACGCGCCACACTCGGCCGCTCCTGTGCCGACGCTTCGTCGCTCGCACCGGAAGAAAGGCTCACCGATGACTCTGGTCGACGTCGACACCGCCGAGGGCGTTGCCGTCATCACGCTCAACGACCCGGATCGGCGCAACGCGCTGAACCTGCCGATGGTCGACGAGATCGTGGAGGCGATGGACCGCATCGAGGCGGACGCCGACATCGGCGCCGTCGTCATCACCGGCGCGCCGCCGGCGTTCTGCGCAGGCGCCGACCTGTCGCACCTGGGCGGCTCCCAGCGGGACGGGCTGCGCAGTGTGTACGAGGGCTTCATGCGCATCGCGCGGTCGACGCTGCCGACGATCGCGGCGGTCAACGGTGCCGCGGTCGGCGCGGGGATGAACCTCGCATTGGCCGCAGACGTTCGCCTCGCGGCGCGTCGCGCTCGGTTCGACACCCGCTTCCTCCAGCTCGGGCTGCACCCAGGAGGCGGGCACACGTGGATGTTCCGCCGCATCGCCGGACCGCAGGCAGTGGCCGCGACCGTGTTGTTCGGCGAGGTCCTCGACGGGGCTGAAGCGGAGCGCATCGGACTCGTCTGGCGCTGCGTCGACGACGACGCGTCTGCTGCCCACGGCCCGAGAGCTGGCCGGGCGCGCCGCGGCCGCCCCGCGCGAGCTCGTGATCCGGACCAAAGCAACGATCGCGGCCATGGCCACCATCGACGACCACGAGGCTGCGCTCGAACGTGAGCTCGAGCCGCAGCTCTGGTCCGTGTCGCAGCCGGAGTTCCGGGAACGCCTCGCCGCGATGCAGGCGAGGATCAAGGGCAGCAACTAGGAGGACCTCGATGGCCGATACACCCGAGTCGTTGATCGACGAGTTCAAGGCGGGCTTCCTCACCGGCGATGCGGATGCGATCGCCGACTGCTACGAGGACGACGCCATCCTCGTCATGGGTGCCCTGGGCATCGTCGCCGAGGGCAAGGAGGCGATTCGCGAGACGTGGGCGGGGATGGCTGCGATGGGTCAACCGATCGACTTCAGGATCGCATCACGTCCGGTGCAGGTCGACGGCGACCTCGCGTATGCACACCTGACCGGCACCGCACTGATCAAGTCATCCGAAACCGGCGAAGAGGACACGATGGAAATCCGCGCCACCGAGGTGATGCACCGCGGGGTGGACGGCCAGTGGCGCTACACCATCGATCACGCGTAGGCGTCACGGCCGGCCCGGCGACAAGCTGTCAGGCGACCCAGTCGCGCAGGAACTCGCCGCGGCGATCGGCCCACTCTTCGGAGGTGATGGCGTAACGGACGTGGTCTTCCCACACGCCGTTGATCTCCAAATAGCGCGCTGCGATTCCTTCGTCGCGGATCCCGAGCTTCTCGACGACGCGCCGGCTCGCGCTGTTGCGCGGAATGATCGAGATCTGGATGCGGTGCAGATGCAGTTCGTCGAACGCGAACTGCGTGAGGACGACCAGTGCCTCGGGCATGTAGCCGTTTCCCGCGTGCTTCTCGTCGATCCAGTACCCGACGTACGCGCTCTGGAAGGGACCCCGTTGCACGGCGGTGAGGTTGATCTCGCCGGCCAGATCGCCGTCGACGAAGATGCCGTAGCCGTAGCCGGTACCGAGCTGGCGCTCACGCTGACGGGCACTGCAACGGACCGCGAACGCATCTCGGTCCTCGACCACGTCGGGCTGGCCGTGGACCCGTTGCGCCTCCCATTTCGTGAGCCAGTCGACGTTGCGGCGGCGCACTTCGCGCCACGCTGGAAAGTCGGCGGCGACGATGGGCCGCAACAAGATCCGCCGCCCGAACAACGTGCTCATCGACGCCTGCTCCAGTCGATCAAGGACTGACTACCTCCGCCAGCGCGCCGAGGAGCAACGTGACGTTGCGGGGTCTCGCGGTGTGGCCCATGCAACCGATCCGCCACACCTTGCCCGCGTACTCGCCGAGTCCGCCCCCGATCTCGATGTCGTAGCGGTCGAGCAGCGTGCGCCGCGCGGCGGCTTCGTCGCTCAAGCTCTCGGGTACCCACGCCGTCGTCAGCTCCGGCAGCCGGTGGCCCTCTTCGGCGAACAATCGGAACCCGAGCTTCTCGAGCCCTTCGTGCAGCGCGCGACCGCATTCGGCGTGCCGCGCCCAACTCGCCTCGAGCCCCTCGTCCAACAACGCGCCGAGGCCGGCATGGAGCGCGACGATCATCGCGGTCGGCGCGGTGTGGTGGTACGTGCGACCGGATCCGCTGTCCAAGGCGTACTTGGCGATCATGCGCAGATCGAGGTACCAACTCTGGCTGCGCTCGACGAAACGGTCGATCGCTCGCTGGTTGAGGGTGAGCGGCGCCAGTCCGGGCGGCACGCCGAGACACTTCTGCGTGCCGCTGTAGGCGATGTCCACTCCCCAGCCGTCGATGTCGACCGGGATGCCGCCGAGAGAGGTGACACAGTCGAGCAACAGGAGCGCGTCACCCTTGCGATCGCCGAGCGGCTCGACGTCGTTGCGCACACCCGTCGACGTCTCGGCATGGACGAGTGCGATGACCTTGGGCGAGGGATGTGCATCGAGCAGCCGGAGTGGATCGATCGCTCGGCCCCACTCCTCGCGAACCGCGACGACCTCCGCGCCGCAACGCGCCGGCGACGTCGGACATGCGCTCGCCGAAGACGCCGTTGACGCCGACCACGACGACGTCGCCCGGGCCGACCACGTTGACGAAGGCGGCTTCCATGCCGGCCGACCCGGTTCCGCTGATCGGCAAGGTCAGCGCATTGGAGGTCTGGAAGACCTGGCGGAGACGCTCGCACGTCTCGTCGAGGATGCTGAGGAACGCCGGGTCCAGGTGACCGAGCAGCGGCATCGCGAACGCTTCAGCGACCTCGGGATAGGGATTGCTCGGGCCTGGTCCCATGAGGACGCGATCTGGATGAGGCACGCGGCGAGCCTATGTTGGACTGATGCCGAGCCGCGTTCTGTCCCTCACCGCGCCCCTGGTGGCGGTGTTCGCGTTCACGGCGTGCTCGAGCGACTCGTCGACGACGGCCCCGCCGTCCTCGTCGAGCGAGGCGACGACGTCCACTTCGACAACGACATCGACCACGGTTGCGCCGACCGTCACGACGGACCCGATCGTTCCGGCAAGCAGCGCGTCGGCCGCGGCCGGCAAGTTCGTCACTGCATGGCGCAACGGCGACCAGGCCGCGGCGTCCGCCATCGCCGCGCCCGCGGCGGTGCAGACCGTGTTCGCGGCCGGCAAACCCGGGCAAGGTCGAGGACCGTGGATGCAACACGCCGCCGGTCAATGGTCCGGTGCTGTGCGTCTACCGGACCGCCGCCGGCGAACTGCAGGTGCGGGTGCAGCCCCGCCCGGACGGTTGGTTCGTCGACCAGGCCATCGTCAGCCCCGCGTAGCCCGCCGCATTCTCCGAACTCGGGGTCGATTGTGGGGCTATGGCCCCACAATCGCACCAACATTCGGGCCCCGGGGGTCAGAGCAGCGAGTAGAGCAGGCCGTCGAGGATGTCGGCTTCGGAGACGAGGCACTCGTCGAAGCCGAACGTGCGGAAGATGGCGACGAGGATGCAGCAGCCGGCGACGATGACGTCGGCGCGGGCCTCTTCGAGCCCGGGGTTGGCGATCCGCGCTTCGCGGGGCTCGGTGGCCAGCGTGCGGAACACGTCCTCCGCGGCCGCGTGCGTCAGTCGGAAGTGATGGATGGCGTCGCGGTCATACGTCGCGAGGCCGATCTCGACGGCGGCGACGGTCGTGATCGTCCCGGCGACGCCGATGAAGGTCTTCGCGTCGTCGACCGCCGGCACCTCGCGGCGCACGTCGTCCAGATACGCGTCGACCATCGACAACGCGATGCTCAACTCCTCGGGCAACGGCGGATCGTGGTGGAACTCCTTCTCGGTCAGCCGGACACATCCCATGTCGATCGAGATGACACCGTCGGCATCGTCGGTGCCCGCGATGAACTCGGTCGAGCCACCGCCGATGTCGACGACGAGGAACGGGCCGTCGGACCGGTCGACGTCTGCGGTCGCGCCCAGGAACGAGAGGTGACCTTCCTCCTTGCCCGACAGCAGCTCGGGCCGGCGCACCGACGAGCGCTTCCGCAGCATCGAAGAACTCGTCGCGATTGGCTGCATCGCGTGCAGCCGATGTCGCCGCGATGCGAACACGCTCGACACCGAGTTCGTCCATCGCGCCTCGGTACTCGCGCAGAACGTTCATCGTCCGCTCGATTGCCTCCGGTGCGAGCCGGCCCGTGGCGTCGACTCCCTGACCGAGCCGAGTGATCCGCATGCGCCTGTCGACGATCTCGAACGCGCCATCGCCGGAAGGCGTTCCCACGAGCAGGCGGATCGAGTTCGTGCCGCAGTCGATCGACGCGAGCCGTTCGCTCACGGCGCGGACTCCGCGCCCGAACGGAGGCGGTCGTCGACCCAGCGGCCCACAGGGTCGGACCCGCCTGCGAGGAACCAGGCGTAGTGCGCGTGGAGGCACTTCACGCCGACACGAGTGCCACCGACGCCGCCGAACGGCCGAGGTCCCGTGTGGCCGGACGGAAGCGCGGCGTCTCGCTCGCGCGCGTACCTCTCGTGTGCGATCGCGAGCACGGTCGCGTCGACTTGGTGCTCCGCGTCGCGCACGCCACCTGCCGACTCGAGCTCGGACACTCGGGTGCGCTCGGGCTCACCCACCAGCCAGTAGCGGGTCGGCATCGGCGTGCCGTCGTCCAGGATCGGCGGATTGCGGATGACCACGGGCGAACCATCGTCGTGACGCACCACCACGTCGAACCTGCCGCGCGGAGCACGGCCGAGCAGTGCGGTGACCGCGGCGTGGTCGTCGCGCACGGGTTGGGTCACCGTTGGATGAGCTCGATGCGGTTGCCGGCAGGATCCCGAGTGAAGCCGCGACCGCCGGTGCCGAACACGTCGTCCGCCGTCTGGAAGTCTGCGCCGGCGTCTGCGAGGCGCGCCCGCATCGCGGGGAGATCGTCGACGACCAATGCGAAATGCGGCTGGGTGTTGGGTACGTCGTCGCGCTCGGACAGATGCAGCTGCGTCCCGTCACCCATGTCGAGCCAGATGCCTTCGCGCCCGTTGTCCGGGCGCGGGATGCGCCCGAAGTCGAGCACGTCGCAATAGAACCCGGCGACGGACTCGCTCTGGCCACGGGCCACGTTGACGTTCACGTGGTGGAGCACCCTCACGTCAGTCTCGCCTGCGGCGACGGATGAGGACTCGCAGCAACCAGCCGATCGCCACGACCATCACGATCGGCGCCACCCGTTTGATGACCGGCGCACCGACAGCCTTCGTGAGGTCGATGGGCTGCGCCGCCGGCCCTTCGATCGTCCGAACGCCCGAAGCAGTCGTGTCCCCGGCGGCGGCGTTCTCCTCGATGCTGCCCTCGGGAACGCCGATCGCCTGCCGCTCCTCTTCGCTCGGGTTGGTGCCCGAGTCCGCGCCGTCGCCAGGTGCGCTGAGCACGGTCGACTCGAGACAGTCGACGAACTGGCCGAGCAGCTTCGTGCTCACATCGGCCATGACGCCGCGCCCGAACTGGGCGACCTTGCCCGTGACCGTGAGATCGGTCTGCACGGTGACGTGTGTGCCTTCTCCGTCAGGCGTGAGTGTCGCGGTGATCGTGGCGCTGGCGTTGCCTTGGCCGCGCGTGTCGCGCCCGTCGGCGCGCAACACCGCCCGGTGACCCGTTTCGTCGAGCTCCTGGAACATGGCCTTGCCCTTGTACTGCGCGGTGATCGGTCCGACCTTGACCTTCACCACGCCGCGGTACTCGTCGCCTTCGACCTCTTGGAGCTGGGCACCCGGCATGCACGGAGCGATGCGCTCCACGTCGGTGAGGACCGTCCAGGCCGTCGAGGGTGGAACGGCGACACGGAAGTCGTTGGTCAACTCCATCGATCGAGATCCTCCCGGGTGTCGATGTCGATCGGCTCCCCGATGCACGGTACTTCGATCACGAGATCGGGTCGGTCCCGCATCAGCACCCGCGCGCCCTCGTCTCCAGTGGTGGGGAGTTGCGGCCAGACCTCGGCCGAGAGGCGGACGGGGGGCCGTCGTCGCCCTTCGAACACCGCTGTCGCGATCGGACGTTCAGTGCATGCCGCGACGCTCCGCCATGCGTCGGCAGGCACGCATGGTTGATCGCCGAGGCCGATCACGACCGCGTCGTGACCGGCAGCTTGCGCGGCGTCGACCGCGGTCTGCAATGAGGTCGCCTGGCCGTCGTACCAGCGCGGGTTGCGCACGACGACGGCTCCGTCCGGGACGGCAACGTCCACCGCGCCGACGACGACGAACGTGGCGTCGAGTGACGCCTCGAGCGCCGCGTCCACGGCCCACGCGACGAGCGGCCTCCCCGGAACGGCGCGAGGAGCTTGTGCACCGGACCGTCGAAGCGTGACCCCTCGCCGGCGGCGAGGACGACAGCGGCGACCGTCAATGAATCGATCCCGATGCGTTCCGCAGCGGCGCGACGAGCTGCGCCCGACCCGTGCGCAACGCAATGATCTCCGCGCAGATGGAGATCGCGGTTTCCTCCGGCGTCCGGGCGCCGATGTCGAGACCGATCGGCGCCATCAGCCGCGCCAGCGCCGCTTCGTCGATTCCTTCCGACCGCAACCGCTCGACGCGGTCCGCGTGCGTCCGGCGCGAGCCCATCGCGCCGAGATAGCCGACTTTCGTCTTCAGCGCCGACATGATCGCGGGTACGTCGAACTTCGCGTCGTGCGTGAGCACGCACGACCGCGTCGCGGGGACCGAGGCTGTCACCGATCGTCGCGAGATGGCGGTCCGGCCAGTCGACGACGACCTCGTCGGCCATCGGGAACCGCTTGCGCGTCGCGAAGACCTCGCGCGCGTCGCACACGGTCACGTGGTACCCGAGGATCTTGGCGACACGGGCGAGCGCGGCCGTGAAGTCGACTGCCCCGAAGATCACCATGCGCGGTGGTGGCGCGAACGACTCGACGAACGCGGCGACGGCTCGTTCCCGTGCTTCCCCGTGCTCGCCGTAGTGGCGAACGCTCGTGATGCCGGCCGCCAGCTCGCCCACCGCGTCGCGAACGACGACTCGGTCGAGGTCGGGGTCGCCGACGGAGCCGAGCGACGAACCGTCTTCTTCGACCAGCAGCTTCGATCCGCGGTTCGGTCCTTCGATGACGGTCACGAGCGCGACCGGTTGCCCGAGTCGCAACGCCTCCGACAATCGCTCGTAGATCACGCGTTGCTCACCACCGCGGCAAGCTCTTCGAGCGCCGCGAGCGAGTGCCCCTCGACGAAGTCGTCGACGTACGGCAGCGCAGCAGCCATGCCGCGGGCCAGCGGCGCGTAGCCCTCCGATGCCTTGAGCGGGTTGACCCACACGATGCGGCTGGCGACACGGCGCAAGCGCGCCATCTGCTCCGCGAGCTCACCCGGATCACCCCGATCCCAGCCGTCGCTGAGGATCACCACGACGGCTCCGCGGGCGAGGCCTCGCACCCCCCAGAGGTCGTTGAACGCGCGTAAGCCCTCGCCGAGACGCGTGCCGCCCGACCAGTCGAGGGCGGTGTCCGCGGCGGCGGCCATCGCTTCGTCCGGATCGCGAGAGCTGAGTGCACGCGTCAGGCGGGTCAGGCGGGTTCCGAGCGCGAAGGCCTCGACGCGGCCGCGCCGACGAGTGGCGACCGCAGCGTGTGCGAAACGCACGAGCTCACGCGCGTAGGGATCCATCGATCCGCTCACGTCGAGCAACAGCACGAGGTTGCGCGGCCGTTCACTCGGCCCCCGTCGACTCGGCACGACCGCTTCGCCCCCGGCGCGCACGGATCGCCTGACGGTGCCGCGGACGTCCGGCCGCGAGCCGGGCGAACGCCCGTGCCGCACCGGTCGCAACCGGCGCGACCGGCGCAACGCGCCCGCGAGCTGGAGGTCGTCCATCAAGCGCCGCGTCTCGTCGAGCTCCTCGTCGGAACACTGGGCGAAGTCCTTGTGCCGCAGGACCTCGATCGGGCTGGCCCGCACGACGAGCGTCTGTCGCGATCGCGCCTCGTCGGTGTCGGGTTCCGGTGGCTGGTCCGCATCGGCGGCCGGGTCTTCGACGGCAAGGTCGAGCGTGATCCGGTCGACAGGCGCTCGATCCGGCGCCACCAGCCCGTGCCAGAACCGGGCGAACGCACGGTCGTAGACCGGCACGTCCTCGCGCCGGCGCACGAGCGTCGCCCGTCCCGCCCAGTAGAGCTGGGGACGCGACGTGGCGTCGACCTCGGCGAGCGCGTTGACGAACACGAGCGTGGACCCGAGCGGGACGTCGAGACCCGCCGACCGCAGCAAGCGCACGAACGCGACTGCGACAGCCTCAGGCGCCACGGCGTGCCTCCGCCACGAGGACGCCGATGCCCTCGCGTCGCACCCGCTCCTGGTCCTCGCGGTACTTGACGACGGTGCCGAGCGTCGCACCGAACGAGGCCTCGTCGAGCTCGTCCTGGCCGAGCATCGCAAGCGCCTCGGCCCAGTCGATCGTCTCGGCCACTCCCGGCGGCTTGTACAGCCCGAGCCGGCGCAGGGCCGCCGCGGCGGCGGCGACGTGTTGCGCCAGCCGTTCGCTCGCGTCGGGTGCCCGCAAGCGCACGATGGCGACCTCGCGCTCGAAGTCGGGGTGCTCGACCCAGTGGTAGAGGCAGCGACGCTTGAGTGCGTCGTGGACGTCGCGTGTGCGATTGGACGTGATGACGACGATCGGCGGCGTCGTCGCGCGAAACGTGCCGAGCTCGGGAACGGTGACGGCGTAGTCGGCCAGGATCTCGAGCAGGAACGCCTCGAACTCGTCGTCGGCGCGATCGACCTCGTCGATCAGCAGAACCGGAGGTCGGCGGCCGTCGCCCGCGTCGGAGATGGCGCGCAGCAGCGGCCGGCGGACGAGGAACCGCTCGGAGTAGAGCTCGTCCTCGACGTCCTCACCGAGGCGGTGTGTCGCCTCGAGCGTGCGCACGTGGAGCAGCTGCCGGGCGTAGTCCCACTCGTACACGGCCTGCGCGATGTCGATGCCCTCGTAGCACTGCAGCCGGACGAGCTCGCCACCGACCCAGCCCGCGAGCACGTTCGCCACCTCCGTCTTGCCGACCCCGGCCTCGCCTTCGAGCAGCAGCGGCCGGTGAAGCCGCAGGGCCAGGAACACGGCCGTGGCCAAGCCTTCGTCGGCGAGATAGTCGTGTTCGGCGAGACCGGCGCGAACGTCGTCGACGGAGTCGATCGGCATCACGGCCAGCGTAGAGTCGCTGGCCGTGGATCTCGGCATTGCAGGACGCACCGCGGCCGTCGCGGGCGCCACCGCAGGGCTCGGCTTCGCGTCCGCGAGTGCGCTCGCGACCGAAGGTGTTCGTGTGGCGATCTGTGGTCGCGAGCGAGGACGAGTCGACGACGCCGTCGCCCGCATCGGACACGACGCGGTCGGCATCGTCGCCGACGTGGGCACGCCAGATGGCGCGAAGGGCTTCGTCGACGACGCGACCGCGGCGCTCGGTCATCTCGACATCCTCGTGACGAACGCAGGCGGACCGCCGCCGGGCGGCTTCGCCTCCACGGACCTCGACGCGTACGAACCGGCTCTGGCGTTGAACCTGCTCTCGGTCGTCGCAATGTGCAAAGCAGCGGTGCCGTCGATGCAGGAACGGCGATGGGGTCGTGTGGTTGCGATCACCTCGATCGCGGTGCGTCAACCCATCGAGACGTTGATCCTGTCGAACACCGCGCGTACCGGCGCGACCGGGTTCTTGAAGTCCGTCGCCCGTGAGGTGGCGCGCGACGGTGTCACCGTGAACTCCGTGCAGCCGGGACTGCACGCGACCGACCGCTTGACGTCCCTGTACGGCGGTGATGCGTCCTCGGCGGCAGCCGGGATTCCCGCCGGGTTCGTCGGCCGGCCCGAAGACTTCGGTGCCCTCGTGGCGTTCGTCTGCTCGGAGCACGCCAAGTTCCTGACCGGCGCCGCGATCTCCGTGGACGGCGGCGCCTACGCCGGACTGCAGTAGGCGTTCACGCGGCCTGCGTGGCCGGGAAGCGCACGACGTCGACGACCATGCGAGCGACGCAGCGCCAGCGGAGGAGCGGCTCCACGCGGCCTGCGTGGCCGGGGAACGCAGCTACAACGTGCGGCTCGGAACTGGCGGGCGCCGGTGTCGAGGACCCAGTCGTGGCCGAACTGCGCCATCGGGCGCGCCAGTTTGGCGATGGTCTTCAGCATCCCGTTCGTCGGCGCGAGATGCGACACGAGCCGGGCGTTGCAACCGTCGCCGTTGGGCAACGGATCGATCTCGAGCCGGGCGTCGCCGGCGATCTCGCCGTCGATGCTCGCGACCGCGAGCCGGCCAGGCACGACCTGATCGAGCGAGACCGTGAAGCGCAACGCGTACGGCAGCGGCGGCTGGACGACGCAGTCCCACCGGTCGCCCTCGATCAGACCTTTGGCATGCAGACGCCGCAGCCACGGCCACCAGCGCCGGTAGTCGTGGGTCGCCTCGATCGCGGTCCACAGGGTCTGGTGGTCGACGTCGAACTGGTACCGCCGATCAGACCGGACGTGCACGCCTCTAGGTTGCTTCATTCTGATTCGGCGTGCATTGGCGACATCCTGTGTGGGTTACGCACGCCAGTTCGAGAAGGATGGAGGATCGAGTGATGTTCTGGATGTTGATCTACGACCTCGTCGACGACTACCTCGAACGGCGGGCCGCGCTGCGGTCCGAGCATCTCGAGCTCGCGAACGCGGCCCATGCGCGCGGCGACCTGGTGCTCGCCGGCGCGCTGGCCGATCCGCCCGATCAGGCATTCCTCGTCTTCCGCGCCGATGACGCGGCAACCGTCGAGGCGTTCGTCGAACGCGATCCGTATGTCCGACACGGTCTGGTCACGCAGTGGCGGATCCGTCCATGGACCGTCGTGATCGGCGCGAACGCCGATCACAGCTGAGCACCAACCGCGGCGTGGACCGCTCGTGGTGCCCGCTACCGTCGCCGCGGTGGCGAGCGAACTCACGACGTTCATGCACGAGACGATGCCGTTCAGCGCGCTGATCGGCGCGGAGGCCGACCTTGCATCCGCCGACGAAGTACGCGCGCGCGTTGCCTGGGACACCACGCGATGCACCGCCGCCGGCGTCATGCACGGCGGGCTCCTCATGACGCTCGCCGACACCGTCGGCGCATGGTGCGCCTTCATGAACGTGCCGGAGGGCGCAGGGACCACGACGATCGAATCGAAGACCAACTTCCTGCGCGCCGTGCGAGGCGGCTCCGTGCACGCCGTCGCACGGCCGCTGCACGTCGGCCGCACGGTGGTCGTCGTCGACACCGAGTTGCGCGACGACGACGACCGCTTGGTCGCGCGAGTCACGCAGACCCAGGCCGTGCTCGAACCGCGGCGATGACGGCAACGGCTCCGCTCGACGTCATCGCCCACGTCTCCGACGCGCAGCGTCGCTTCCTCGAGGCCGTACGCGACCTCGATGACGCGACGGCGAGGCGTGCCTCGTTGCTGCCGGGCTGGACGGTCGGACACGTCCTGGCACACGTGGCCCGGAACGCCGACAGCCATGTTCGGCGCTGCGAAGCTGCCGCGCGGGGCGAGATCGTCGAGCAGTATCCCGGTGGCTACGCGGGCCGCGCCGCCGAGATCGAATCCACCGCTGCTCGGCCGGCCGTCGACTTGATCGCCGACGTGCGCTCATCGGCAGCACGCCTCGATCACACGTGGACGTCACTCGCCGACGAGGCGTGGACGATGGTCAGCATCGACGTCGGCGGCCGGGAACGCCCGCTGTCGGCGTTGCCGTCCCGGCGGTGGCAAGAGCTCGAAGTGCACGTGGTCGATCTCGGCCTCGGCGTCACGCACCGCGACTGGGCCGACGACTTCGTGCGCGCGTTTCTGCCCCGGGTACGAGGTTCGCTGTCGTCCAGGCTTCCCGCGAGGCGCCCGGGTGCCCGCGCTCGGAACGCTCGACGAGCGCGACGAGCTGGCGTGGTTGTACGGAAGGCTGCGACGCGACGACCTTCCCACGCTCGCGCCTTGGGCATGATGCTGCGCGACTGGGTCCGGGCGGCTGCGCTGCGAGGCTGGTGCCATGCCGCCGCCCTATGACATCCACAACTTCTTGAACCTGCTCGGCATCACGCTCGACGAGGACGACGACGGGCCGCTGTCGGGACGCTTCGTCGTCACCCATCCGCTCATCGCGGGCACCGGCTATCTGTGGGCACCCGTCGTGATCGCGCTGGCCGACGCGCTGTGCGCAGTTGGTGTGTCCCGGCACTGGCCGGAGAACGCCGCCAGCTTCACCACCGTGGAGTCGAAGGCGAACTTCTTGTCGAGCGCACGCGAGGACGAGGTCGTTGTCGGACTGGCGAGCCCGCTGCACGTGGGCAACACGACGCAAGTCTGGGACGCGACGGTGACGAACGAGTCGACCGGCCGCACGATGGCGGCGTACCGGTGCACGCAGTTGATTCTCTATCCGCGCCCCACGTGAGGGCGCGTGGGATCAGATCGTGCGGGCGGGCGGTTGGAGGGCCGATGTCGCGCCGGAGATGAGCAGCGAGACGAGGATCCCGAGCGGCAGCGTTCCCCAATACGACACTTCGAGGCCGCAGTTGCCCAAGAACAACATCAGGAGCCATGTCGCAGGGAAGGTGGCGATGAGAAAGATGACGATGAGCAACAGCAGACTCGCGATCACGGATCGCTCCTCTCGCACTTTGATTCGCAGTTGTCGCACGCGTGACGATCTTGCGGCACAAGTTTGATCCGCGGTGGCGCGTTCATCGCGGATGATCGACCGCCTCCTCCGAGCCTTGCGCCGCCGGGCATCATGAAGGGGTGAGCGCAGGCGACGTCGTCGTGGTCGAGGTTCCCGGTGGGAGCCGCAACAAGTACGAGACCGATCCGGAGACGGGCGAGCTGTTCCTCGACCGGACGTTGTTCACCGCCACTCGTTATCCAGCGGACTACGGGTACTTTCCCGAGACCTTGGCCGACGACGGAGACGAGCTCGACGCGCTCGTCCTCGTCAGTGAGCCGACTTTCCCCGGGTGCCGGATACGCGTGCGACCGCTCGGCGTGTTGTTGATGCGCGACGAGAAGGGTGAGGACGCGAAGGTCGTGTGCGTTGCCTTGAACGACCCCGAGTTCGGCGCCATGACCGCGCTCGACGACATCACGCCGCTCCGCCGAGCCGAGATCGAGCACTTCTTCGCCATCTACAAGGAGCTCGAGCCCGGCAAGGGAACCGAGATCATCCGCTGGGAAGACGCGGACGGCGCGGCAAAAGCCGTCGCCGACGCTGCGGACGCGTACACGCCGCGGCGACGGTGATCTGTCGACTGTGCACAACCGCCCTCAGCAGTCGGCGGTCACACCCCCGCGATCACTGCTGGTAGTGCTCGACCGTGTCGGGGTCGCGTAGGCGCTCCTCGTCGGGATCACCGCCCCCGCGGCGCTTCGCACGGCGCCGGCGCAGGAGATCCCACAGCTGGTCGATACGGACCTCGACCTGGGTGAGGCGATGCTGCTCCTCCTCGGTCAGCCCGCGGCCGACGCCGTGTTCGTGGAGGTGACGCTCCTCCTCGACGAGATCGTCGATCTCCTTGATCAGTTCCTGATCGGTCACGCTGCACTCCTTCCCCGACGCGCCGTCGGCATACGGGCACTCATCCTGCGGCGGCCTGGATCGCACGCCACACGCGCTCTGGCGTGCACGGGATGTCGATGTGACGGACACCGAGGTGGGCGAGCGCATCGCACACCGCGCTCTGCACCGCCGGCGTCGCACCGATCGCTCCCGACTCGCCGATCCCCTTCGCGCCGAGGGGGTTGGCCGGCGTCGGCGTCTCCATCGTCGCCAGCTCGAACGTCGGCAGCTCGGCAGCGCTGATGATGCCGTAGTCCGCGAAGTTGGACGTGATCGGGTTGCCGTCCTCGTCGAAGCGGATCTCTTCGAGCAGTGCCTGCGCCGCCCCCTGCCGCGATCCCGCCGTGACGCTGTCCTTCGACGAGCAGCGGGTTGACGATGCGGCCGGCGTCGTCGCACGTGATCATCCGACGCAGATCGACCCTGCCCGTCTCGGTGTCGACGTCGACGACCGCGACATGCGCGCCGAACGGGAAGGTCGTCGACTTCTCCTGGAAGTCGATCTGGCCGCAGAGCCCCGCGCCGGTCTCGTCGCGGTCCATCGCGGCAGCGGCGACTTCGGCCCACGAACGCGAGACGGTGGGCGTGCCGGCGACGTGGAAGCTCCCGTTGCTCGTTTCGAGCACGACGTCGTCGACGTTCGCCTCGAGCAACTCGGCCGCGATCTTCTTCGCCTCCTCGACCACGATCTCGGACGCCTGCAGCACGGCCGAGCCGCCGACTTGCAGTGACCGTGAGCCCATCGTCCCTTCGCCGCGCGCAACCTTGTCGGTATCGCCCCACACGATGTCGACGTGTTCCATCGGGATGCCGGTCGTGTCCTGCACGATCATGGCGAAGCTCGTGGCGTGTCCCTGGCCGTGCGGCGATGCGCCGGTGTACACGGTGGCGGTGCCGTCCGGATGCACCTCGAGATTCGCGTACTCGCTCCCGGGCGTCGGGCCGGCGGTGACTTCGACGTACACCGAGACCCCGATGCCGAGTTGCACCGTGTCGCCCGCGTCGCGACGCCGCTGTTGCTCGGCACGAAGGTCGTCGTAGCCGGCGGTGGCGAGCGCACGGTCGAGGGCTTCCTCGTAGTTGCCCGTGTCGTAGGTCGTGTCGACCGGCGTCGTGACGGGCTCGTCGAACGGTGGCCGCAAGTTGCGCCGCCGGACCTCGACGGCGTCCATGCCGATCTCGGCGGCGAAGAGGTCGATGGCCCGTTCCACCGCGGCAGCGGCCTCGGGACGGCCCGCGCCGCGGTACGCCACGATCGGCGTCGTGTTGGTGACCACCGCGCGGCTGTTGCACTCGACCTTCGGCGTCGCGTACACCCCCGGCGTCATCATCCGCGTGAGGAACGGCAGCACCGCGCCGACCGCCGGGTACGCGCCGCTGTCCTGCAGGATCGTGAGCCGGTACGCCTCGACTGCGCCGTCGCGCGTGCCGCCGATCTCCAGGGTCTGCACCTGCGCCCGACCGTGGCCCATGCCGACCATGTTCTCGGTGCGGGTCTCGTGCCACCGCACGGGGCGTCCCGACCGGCGCGCCAGCCACGGCACCAGCGCTTCCTCGGGCGTGATGCCGATCTTGGCGCCGAACCCGCCGCCCACGTCGGGCGCCGTGACGTGCACGTCGGCCGAGTCGAGCCCGAACAGTCCGGCGAGTGCGCCCCTCGCACCGTGGGCGTGCTGCGTCGAGATCCAGAAGTGCATCCTGCCGTCGTCGCCCCAGGCCGCTGCCGCGCCGCGCGGCTCGAGCGGGGCCGCGGCCACGCGCTGATTGACGATGCGCTGGCTGACGACGACCTCGCAGCCGTCGAAGAGATCGTCGCTGCGGCCGAAGGCGAGCTCGAGCGCGCAGTTCGTCCCGGCTTCGGAGAACAGGAGCACCTCGTTGCTGTCGGCCTGTTCGGGCTCGACGACCACGGGGAGCGGCTCGTAGTCGACGAACACCTGCTCGGCGGCGTCGACGCCTTGGTCCGGTCGCTCGCTGAGGATCACCGCGACCGGCTCGCCGACGAAGCGGACGCGGTCCGCCGCGAGGATCGGACGGCTCATGGCGTCGGTGATCATCGGCATCGCCGGAGGCATGGGACCGATGTCGAGGTCCGCGCTCGTGAACACACCCGCGACGCCCGGCATGGTGCGCGCCTCGTCGACGTCGACGGTGATCGTGGCGTGCGCCATCGTGGATCGGACATACGTCGCATAGAGGGCGCCGTCCAGCAGCGGATCTTCGAGATCGGCGACGTAGGTCCCCCCCACGGTCAAGAACCGCGGATCTTCGACGCGCCTCACCCTGGTACCGAGGATGCTCATTGGCCCGGGAGGTTATCGGCGCGCGCGCACCGTGGTGGAGTCCGGCCCCCTGGGCATTCTGGCGTCAACGAGTGCTCATAGGCGCACCGGTTGACGCCAGAACGGAAGAGGGGTCAGCCGGCGGGCGTCGCGGAGTCGAGCTTCTTCGCGAGACCGGTGAACGGCCACACCGCGGGTAGCTGGATCGGCGGCGGCGGCGCAGGGAGGATGGCGAACGCCTCGCTCGCCCGGACGCACGAGGTTGTACTGCTCGCGTGCGAGGCGCTCGATCTCGCTGTCGGTGTTGAGCTGCTGGGTCTGCTGGCCGAGGTTGTCGTTCTGTGTCTTCAAGACGTCGATCTGCCGCTCGGCACGGTGCAACGACGCACGCTGCGCGAGGTACGTGCGCACCGGGTACACGCCGATGAACAGCACGCCGACGATGGTCACCGACGCGAGCAATGCCCACAGCAACATGCGCGGCCGCCGCCGCTGTTGCGTGGGCGCGGCAGTGACGAGCGCGTTCACGACACCCCGCCACGGGGAGCCAGCGCCGCGCTGCCGCGGTAGGAGGCCGCTTCACCGAGCATCTCCTCGATGCGCAGCAACTGGTTGTACTTGGCGACTCGATCGGACCGCGCCGGCGCGCCCGCCTTGATCTGGCCGCAGTTGGTCGCCACGGCGAGGTCGGCGATCGTCGAGTCCTCCGTCTCGCCCGACCGATGCGACATCACGGCCGTGTACCCGCACGACAGGGCGAGCTCGACGGTGTCGAGCGTCTCCGACAGCGAACCGATCTGGTTGACCTTGACCAGGATCGAGTTGGCGATGTGCTCGTCGATCCCCCGCGACAGCCTGCTGACGTTCGTGACGAACAGATCGTCTCCGACGAGTTGGATGCGGTCGCCGAGCGCATCGGTGAGGGCGCGCCAACCGTCCCAGTCCTCCTCCGCCATGCCGTCTTCGATCGACACGATGGGATAGCGATCGACGAGATCGGTCCAGTACGCGGCCATGTCGACGCTCGACAGGGTCCGGTTTCCTTCGCCCGCGAGCACGTACGCACCCGACGTCCTCGTCGAAGAACTCGGACGAAGCCGGATCGAGAGCGATGGCGATGTCGTCGCCGGGACGGAAGCCGGCCGACTCGATGGCCTGCACGAGAACCCGCAGGCCCTCCTCGTTCGAGTCGAGATCGGGCGCGAAACCGCCTTCGTCGCCGACCGCGGTCGACAGCCCGCGATCGTGCAACAACGCCTTGAGGGCGTGGTACGTCTCCGCTCCCCAGCGCAGCGCCTCGGAGTACGAGGCCGCGCCGACCGGCATGATCATGAACTCCTGCAGGTCGATGTTGTTGTCGGCGTGCGCGCCGCCGTTCACGACGTTCATCAGCGGCACGGGCAACACGTGCGCGTTGGTTCCGCCGACGTAGCGGAACAACGGGAGCTCGAGCTCGTCCGCCGCCGCCTTCGCGACTGCCAGCGACACACCGAGGATCGCGTTGGCGCCGAGTCTTCCCTTGTTGTCGGTGCCGTCGAGGTCGAGCATCGCCATGTCGACCGCGCGCTGGTCGAGCCCCTCGACGCCGGTCAGCGCGCCGGCGATCTCGACCCCGACGTGGTCGACTGCATCGCGGACGCCCTTGCCGCCGAAGCGATCGTCGCCGTCGCGCAGTTCGACGGCCTCGAACTGACCGGTCGACGCGCCCGACGGGACGATGGCACGACCGCGTGCCCCGCTGTCGAGGAAGACCTCGACCTCGACCGTCGGGTTGCCGCGGGAATCGAGGACCTCCCTCGCCGCGATGTGCTCGATGCCGGACACTGCGCTCCTGTTGCTCCTGTGGAGAGTGTTGCCAACGTTACTGCTGTTGCAGTGGTCGAATCGTTCAGCCGGTCGAACCCTGCGAACTCGAGGTCGCCGTGGTCGCTATAGCGACCACGGCGCACCAACATTCGGAATCAGGCGCCGGCCTCGTGGGCGCGGGCGCGGTCGCGGAACTCGACCGCGGCGGCGCGGAGCGCGGCTTCGGGGTCCACGTCGAGCGCGCGTGCGGCGACGACGAGCGCGAGCAGCGCGTCGCCGATCGCATCGGCGTCTTCGACCGCGGCCTGGTCCGGTACGGGCGCGCCGATCGACTCGGCCTTGCGCACGACCTTGTGGGCGTAGAGCAGTGACGGAAGCGACGCCGGGATGCCTTCGAAGACGCTGTCGCGGCCCTTCTCGTCCTTCTTGCGCTGCTCCCACGTGCTCATCACCGCGTCGGCGGACTCGGCATGCTCGTCACCGAAGACGTGGGGATGGCGAACGACCAGCTTGTCGTGGACGGTCCGGGCGACGTCGGCCAGTGTGAACGCGCCGTTCTCGCCGGCGAGGGTGGCGTGGAAGCAGATCTGGAAGAGCAGGTCACCGAGCTCTTCTTCGAGATCGTGGTAGCCCTCCCCGGTCTCCGGGTCGAGCCGCTCCAACGCCTCGAGCACCTCATAGGTCTCTTCGAGCAGGTGCCGGGTCAGCGACTGATGCGTCTGCTCGCGATCCCACGGGCACCGTTGCCGCAGCACGTGGACGAGCTCGTCGAACCGCGCCACCTCGGACGCGACCGGCGCGGCCGCCGCGCCGATGAACAACGACGTGAGATGGTCGGGCTCGACGTCGCGGTCGATGTCGGCGCGCTCGACTTCGAGAATGCGCTCGTCCGGTGTCCCGAGCCGCTGCAGGACCACGATGGGCGGCCCGTCGATGTCGAGCGCGAGCTTCACGTCGGACAGCACGGCGCGGCTGTCGCACTGTGCGACGAGCAGCGGGCCGCGCTCACCGGCCGCATCGATCGCGAACCGGTGCGCGTCGACGATGCGCACGCCGCTCGCGACCGGATCGACACCGAGGCGCGCCCAGGCAAGATCGACGAACGACAGCGCGGGAACGACGGACAGCTCGACGACGCCGGACGCGGCAGCCTCGCGCAAGAGCTCGACCGACCGCTCGCCGACAGCAGGCGAGCCCGGAACGGCGTACAGCACCTCGCCGTGCTCGGCGCGCGCCTTCGATCACCCGTCGAGCGATCTCGGCGTACACGTCCTCGATCGTGTCCGCGGTCTCGTACACGTCGTCGAACGAGATCGCCTCGCCGACCAGCGAGGCCGAAGGATGCCGCGCCGTCCGCACGAAGCGAACGGCGACGCGCGCGACCGCGTCGCGCGTCGCGGCGGTGACGAGATCCGGTCCAGCGGGGCCGAGGCCGACGACGACGACTCGGCCCGTGGTCACGGACCCGCAGCCGGCGGAACCTCGGAGCCCGAGGACGGAGGCGGAGACGGAGACGAAGACGATGACGAGTTGCTGGCGGTCGCCGGCGGGTTGATCGAACCCGTCGACGGATCGAACGTGCCGAATCTCGGGTCGACGGTGACCTTCGCGTCTGTCAACGCGTGCTGCAGCCAGGCGCCGAGCCCGACCGACTGGTCGCGGGCTGCGAGCCGTCCTGCATCGGTCGACACGTCTGCGAACGCAGCGGGCTTGCGGTCGTTGACCTTGATGATGACGAAGCCGCCCTGAGTTGTCGGAGATCGGATCGGTGACCGCGCCGACCTGCGTCCCTTGCACGGTGGGCGCGAGCGTCGACGGGAACTCGTCCGGGAAGTGGCAGCCGGCATCGCCGCCCGTGCTCGCGGTCTGCGGGTCGGTCGAGTACTGCTTGGCGAGCGCCGCGAAGTCGCCGCCGGCCCGGGTCTGCGCCACGATCGAGTTCGCCAGGTTCTCGTCGTTGACCGAGATCAACGACACGCACTCCTGGGTGAAGTCCTGCGTGTGGGCGTCGAAGTACGCCTGCGCCACCGAGGTGCTGCCACACGGCTGCTGAGCGAGGTCTGCCTGCAAGGCGTACTCGTCCACGTACCAGCTCTCCAGCTGATTGCGGTAGTCGTCGGGGAAGCCGGCGAGCGTCGCCTGGCCCTGCTGGGCATCGTTCTCGCCGACGCTGAGGACCAGGGCGTCCTTCGCCGCCTGCCTGCACTCGTCGGTCGCAGTCAGATTGCGGCGTTGGACCTCGCTGTGGATCAGTGCGAATTGCAGCTGCCGGTGAAGCACCTGAGCGACGAAGCCCGAGTCGAACGTGCCCGGCGCGGATCCGATGACGGGCTGACCCTGCTGCTTGAGGCTGTTGTCGATGCTCGTTGAGGTAATCCGGGTTCGCCTTGATGGCGTTGAGCTCGTCCGCCACGTTCCTCGTGGTGACGGTGACGCCGTTGGCCGTCGCCGCCGGAGCGTTCGACTTCTCGGCGCATCCGAAGCCGAGCGCGCAGCAGCAAAGGACAAGGACGAGGGCCCGTTTCACGAAGGATCGAGGTTAGCGGCGGCCGACTCCGGCGCCGGGGTCGGGGGGCAGCAGCTGACGCAGGATCGCGACCAGGCCGTCGACGAGCTCGGACGGCTTGCGCACCGGCAGCTGCAACTGCCGCGCGTCGGCCTTGTAGACCGAGTCCTTCACGAGGCGGCCGAGCCGGACCTCCTGGCTGACCTTGAGCTCGACCGGGCTGAGACGGACGACGTACGCGGGCTTGCCGAACCCCGGTCCCTTTCCGACGTTGACCTCGCGGATGCCCGTGCGAACGCACTCTGCCCGCAGTCGAGCGACGTCGAGCAGCGCCGCAGCCGCTGGAGGCACCGGCCCGTACCGGTCCTGCCACTCGTTGCGGATGTCGTCGACCTCGGCTTGGGTCGTGACCTGCGGCGAGGCGCCGGTACGCCTCGAGGCGCAGATCCTCCCGAGGCACGTAGTCCTTCGGCAGGTGCGCGTCGAGCGGGAGATCGAGCTTGATCTCGGCCGGCTCGCGGAGCGGCTCGCCCTTCAGCTCGGCGACCACCTCGTTGACCATCTGGCAGTACAGGTCGTAGCCGACGGCGGCGATGTGGCCCGACTGGCCGGTGCCGAGCAGGTTGCCGGCGCCCCGGATCTCGAGGTCGCGCATGGCGATCTTGAAGCCGCTGCCGAGCTCGGTGGTCTCACCGATCGTCTTCAGCCGTTCGTATGCCTCCTCGGTCAGCGGCGCCTCCGGCGGATAGAAGAGATAGGCGTAGGCGCGCATGCCGGCGCGGCCGACGCGACCACGGAGCTGGTGGAGCTGCCCGAGCCCGAGCCGGTCGGCGCGGTCGACGACGAGCGTGTTCACCGTCGGCATGTCGATGCCGGACTCGATGATCGTGGTGCAGACGAGCACGTCGTACTCGTTCTCCCAGAAGTCGATGACGACCCTGCTCGAGCGTGCCTTCGTCCATCTGTCCGTGCGCGACGGCGACACGCGCTTCGGGAACGAGCTCACGGATGTGCGTCGGCGGTGTGCTCGATGTCGTGCACGCGGTTGTGCACGAAGAACACCTGCCCCTCACGGAGCAGCTCGCGCCGAATCGCTTCGCCGACCGCACGGTCGTCGTACTCGCCGACGTAGGTCAGGATCGGTTGGCGTTCGGCGGGTGGCGTGTTCAACAGCGTCAGATCGCGGATGCCGGTCAAGCTCATCTCGAGCGTGCGCGGGATCGGGGTCGCGGTCAGCGTCAGCACGTCGACGTCGGTCTTGAGCTCCTTGATCTTCTCCTTGTGGCCCACGCCGAAGCGCTGCTCCTCGTCGACGACGAGGAGGCCGAGCCGCTTGAAGCGCGACGTCGTCCGACAGAAGTCGATGCGTCCCGATGACGACGTCGACCGTGCCGTCGGCCAGCCCGTCGACGACCTTCTTCGCCTGGCCCGGCGTCAGGAAGCGCGACAGCACCTCGACGCGCACCGGGTAGCCGGCGTAGCGCTCGGTGAACGTCTGGCTGTGCTGCTGCGCGAGCAGCGTCGTCGGCACCAGCACCGCGGCCTGCTTGCCGTCCTGCACCGCCTTGAACACGGCCCGGATGGCGACCTCGGTCTTGCCGAAGCCGACGTCGCCGCACACGAGGCGGTCCATCGGCATCGGGCCTTCCATGTCGTCCTTCACGTCGACGATCGCCTTCAGCTGATCGGGTGTCTCCTGGTAGGGGAAGGCGTCCTCGAGCTCGCGCTGCCACGGCGTGTCGGGCGGGTACGGATGGCCCGGCGTGTGCGAGCCGCTTCTGGTACAGCACGACGAGCTCTTGCGCGATCTGCGTGACCTCGGCCCGCACGCGTGCTTTGGTCTTCGCCCAGTCGGCACCGTTGAGACGATTCAACGACGGCTGATCGCCGCCCGTGAAGTGCCGGACCGCGTCGATCTGATCCGACGGGACGTAGAGCTTGTCGTCGCCGCGGTACTCGAGCAGGAGGTAGTCGCGCTCCACACCCGAGATCGATCGCTTCACCATGCCGGCGAACCGGGCGACGCCGTGCTGATGATGCACGACGTAGTCGCCGGGGTTGAGGTCGTCGAAGAACCGTTCGGCGTCGCTGTGCCGTCGCGCCCGAACGGGGCGGTGCGCACGCCGGCGCCCCGTGAGATCGGGCTCCGCGAGGACGGCGAGCTTGATGGCAGGAAGGATGAAGCCGCGCTCGAGCGGCGCCACGGCGACCTCGAGGCGAAGCCCGTGCTCGTCGAGGAGGCGGTCGATGCGCGCCTTGGAGCCGTCGCCGTCGGCGCTCACGACGATTCGGTAGCCCTGACGGCTCAGGTCGGCCAGCTGCGACATGAGGCGGTCGCCGCCGCCGACCACGGAGTCCCAACCGATCGCCTGGATGGTGGCCACGTCCGGTCCTTCCGGTGCGACCGTGACCGTCCACGCCGGTGCGTTCGTGTGCACGAGCAACCGGTCGAACGGGAGATGCAGGCTCGGGAACCCGTCGGTGCCGTCTGCGCCCCAGGTCTTGGCCAGCGTGCGGGCGAGGTCCGCCTCCTCCGCCACGATGTCGGCGGCGCGGTCGCGCAGTCGCTTCGGCTCGACCAGCACGATCTGCGCGTCGGCGGGAACGAGGTCGAACAACACGTGCTCCGTGTTGACCAGCCACGGCAGCCACGACTCCATGCCGTCGAAGGCCAGACCGTCGGAGAGACGCTCCCACTGCTCGCGCCCCACGGCTGCAGCGAGACGAGACGGCCGGCCCGGGCGCGCACCTCGTCGCTCGGCAGCAGCTCACGGCACGGGAAGATCCGCACCTCGGTGAGGTCGTTCGTCGATCGCTGATCGTTGACGGAGAACTCCGCGAGCCGGTCGACCTCGTCCCCCCACAGGTCGATGCGAACGGGATGGTCAGCCGTCGAGGGGAACACGTCGACGATCGACCCTCGCACGCCGACCTCACCGCGGTGCTCGACCTGATGCTCGCGGCGGTATCCCGCCTGCACGAGCGCGGCGACGAGCTCGTCGCGGTCGCGCCGTTCGCCCGGCCGCACCTCGATCGGCTCGACCTTGTCGATGTCGGGGCCGAGTCGCTGCACCAGCGCGCGGATGGGGGCGACGATGACGTCGGGCGTCCGTGCCGGTTCGAGCAGGCGCCAGATGGTCCGCAGGCGGCGACCCATCGTCTCGACGCCCGGGCTGACGCGCTCGAACGGAAGGGTCTCCCACGCGGGGAACAGGTCGACGTGATCCGGTCCGAGATACGCGCCGAGGTCGTGGACCAGGCGCTCGGCGTCGGCCGTCGTCGGGACCGCGACGACGTACGGACGGCGGTGCGTGGTGGCGACGAGACCGGCGATCGTGAACGCGCGAGCCGGCTCGGGGACGGCGATGAGCGTGGCCGACCGTCCCCGAACTGCGAGCAGGGCGGGGTCGTCGCGAATCAGTGTCGGCAGTTCACGAACGCTCATCTGCGAACGACCAACCCTACCGGCCACCCCTCCTCGTTCCGGCGTGCGCTGGCCTACATCCTGTGTGGCCAACGCACGCCGAAACGGCACGGGCGCTAGAAAGTCGCCCATCGCTCTCTCTCGTCGGAGCTTCCTCATCGGTTCGGCCGCGTCGGTCGCGCTGGCCGCCTGCACGTCGGACTCGAAGCGACCGGGCGCGGCCGCGAGCTCGTCGTTGTCGTCCGGGCCGCCGCCCACCGTCCCGCGCAGGACGGGCGAACGGCCCGACATGTCGAAGCCCGAAGGCGTCGACACCATCCCCCAGATCGAGCACGTGATCGTGCTCATGATGGAGAACCACAGCTACGACAACTACCTCGGCATGCTGAGCCGTGGTGACGGCTTCCAGCGCGGTCCCGACGGCAAGCCGACGAACTCGAACAACGATGCGAACGGCCAGCCGGTCCGCGCGTTCCACATGGCCAACACGTGTCAACTGCAGCGCCAGCCGAGCCAGACGTGGAACGCCTCACACGTGCAGTACGCCGACGGGACGAACGAAGGATTCGTGCGCAGCGACAGCGGGCCGGTCGCGATGGCCTACTGGACAGGCGCCGACATCCCCTTCTACTACGGGCTCGCCGGCACGTTTCCCGTGTGCGACAGGTGGTTCGGTTCCGTCCTCGCCCAGACGTATCCGAATCGCCGGTTCCTCTTGGCGGCGACGGCGCTCGGGACGATCAACAACGACTTCAAGTACGTGACCGACGGTCCGCAACCGCCCAACGGAACGATCATGGACCTGCTCAACCGGCACACCATCCCCTGGCGCGACTACTACTCATCGCTGCCATCGGTGGGCCTGTACCTCCCCGTGCTCTCGCGCGAACGCCGACAAGGTCGTCAACATCGACCAGTACTACGCCGACGCGGCCGCAGGGACGCTGCCGGCCTTCAGTCTCGTCGAGCCCAACTTCGACCAGTACAGCGAAGAGAACAGCGACGACATCACGCGCGGCGAGTCGTTCTCCTCGAAGGTCGTCAACGCCGCGATGCAGGGCCCGGGCTGGAGCAAGACGATGCTCATCTGGTGCTACGACGAGCACGGCGGCTACTACGACCACGTACCGCCGCCTGCCGCGGTGCCGCCGGACAACGTTGCGCCGATGCTCGGACCGGGCGACCCGCCAGGGGGGTACGACCGTTACGGGTTCCGGGTGCCGGCGGTCGTCGTCTCGCCCTATGCGAAGCGCGACTACGTGTCACACGTCGTGCACGACCACACGTCGATCCTCAGCTTCCTCGAGACGAAGTTCAACCTGCCTGCGCTCACCGAGCGGGACGCGCACGCCGACAACCTGCTCGACTGCCTCGACCTGACCGGCGACCCGGCGTTCGCGCGACCACCGACCCTCCCTGCGCCGAAGAACCCGGACCAGAACACGCCCATCTGCACGGCGCCGGGCCCGATTCCGAATCCGGCAGGTTGACCGCTACGTACGGTTGAACCTGGTCATCGCCGGCTCCGGTCCCTCCGCGACGAGCAGCTCCACCGCGTCGGCCGCCTCTTCGATCGTCGTGTCGAGCTCCGTGCGCTCGCGCTTGCCCGGGCGGCGCAGCACATGGTTCGCGCCTTCCTGCCTTCCCGGCGGTTTGCCGACCCCGATGCGCACGCGCACGAATCCGTCCGTGTGGAGGTGTGCCTTGATCGACTGCAGTCCCTTGTTGCCCGCGAGCCCACCGCCGACTTTGACCTTGATCCGGCCCACGGGCAGATCGAGCTCGTCGTGCACGATCACGATCCGCTCCGGCGAGTCCAGCAACTCGTGCCGCTTCGCCAGCGTGAGCACGGCGACGCCGGAGTCGTTGTAGTACGTCTGCGGGAACGCGAGCGCGACACGCCGACCGTCCAGCGCAGCGGTGCCGGCGAGCGCTCGTGCGCGGCGGTCGAGCTTCAGCGATGCGCCGTGACGCCGAGCGAGCAGCGCGACGGTGTCGGCCCCGCTGTTGTGCCGCGAGCGTTCGAAGTCGCCGCCGGGATTGCCGAGCCCGACGACGAGGAAGTCGACGGAAATGTGCTCAGCCTTCGGATTCGCCGCCGGACGAGCCGTCGCCACCCTCCGACGGCCCACCCTCGGCTTCGCCTTCCGCGGCCCCCTCGGCCTCCTCGCCCTCCGCGACCTCGGGCGCCTCGGCCTGTGGTGGCTGACCGATGACGATGGGCTCCTCCGGATCGGCGTCGGTCTCGACGCCCGGCGGGAGCGTGAGGTCGCCGACTCGGATTGCCTCGTTGATGCTGAGCTCGGAGATGTCGACGCTGATCTCGTTCGGGATGGCGCCGGGCTTCGCTCGAATCGTCAGCTGGAACAGCATGTGATCGACGACGCCGTCGTTCCGCGTGACCTCTTCGGCTTCGCCGTGGAGCACGATCGGCACGTCGACCTCGATGGCGACATCGCGGCTGACTCGCAGGAAGTCGACGTGCAGGACGCTGCGGCGGATGGCGTGGCGCTGGAGGTCCTTCACGATCGTCAGCTCGCTCGCGTGACCGTCGATCTCGAGGTTGATGAGCGCGTTGACCCCGGCATCGGTCGTCAGGGCGCCGCGCAGCTCGCGCCAGTCGACGCTGACGGACACGGCCTCACTGCCGAGGCCGTACACCGTGGCGGGCACGCGGCCCTCGGCGCGCAACCTCCGGCTCGGACGGGTGCCGGTCGTGCGGCCCGTAGCCGCAGGGAGAGTGATCTCAGCCATCGGAATTCCTACTTCTGGGATCGCGCCGGAGCGCTCGATTGGGGAAAGGTGCATGCTACGAGCCATGGATGCCTTCACTCCAGCCGTGGAGATCGCCGCCGCCATCCGTCGCAAGGAGGTCAGCCCCGTCGAGGTCGCCGACCTCTATCTCGATCGGATGGATCAGTTCGACCGCACGTTGAACGCGTTCTGCCACCGGGCGGACGACGAGGTGCGGGACGCGGCGAAGCGGGCCGCTGACGTCGTGGCCACGACGGACGCCCGCGAGCTGCCGCCCTTCTTCGGGGTGCCGTTGCCGATCAAGGACCTCAACGCGGTCGCCGGGTGGCCGTCGACCCAAGGGTCACGCGGGACCAGCTGGGAGCCCCAGACCTCGTCCGATCTCGTGGTCGAGCGCTTCGTCGAGGCCGGCTTCATCCTGCTCGGCATGACGAACGCGCCCGAGTTCGGCACCGTCTCGTACACCGAGAGCGACGCGCACGGCGTCACCCGCAACCCCTGGAATCCCGATCACACCCCGGGCGGATCGAGCGGCGGCGCCGGTGCCGCTGTCGCGTCGGGCATGGCGCCGATCGCCCACGCGTCCGACGGCGGCGGGTCGATTCGCATCCCCGCGGCGTGCAACGGGCTCGTCGGCCTGAAGCCGAGCCGCAACCGCGTGCCGAACCGCGTGAACGAGCTCGAAGGTCTCGCCACCAGCGGAGTCCTCACCCGCACGGTGCTCGACACCGCGCACGCGCTCGACGTCATCGGCCGTCCGGATCCTCTCGGCTGGTACAACGCGCCGCCGCCGTCGCAGCCGTTCGCGACGAGCGCGACGCAGCCACCGCCGAGATTGCGGGTGGGCTACACGACGACGCCGCCGTTGGAGATGGACATCGCGCCGGCGTACGTGACCGCGGTGTCGAAGACTGCGGACGCACTGGCGGCGGCGGGACACGACGTGTTCGAGGTGTCGTTGTCCGTGCCCGACGCGGACGCGTTCGTCGAATCGTTCGGGCTCATCTGGAACACGGGATCCGCCGGCGTCCCGGTCGAGGACTGGAACCGCGTCGAGCCCTTGAACCGTGCGCTCCACGAGGCCGGCAAGGCGACGGACTCGATCGCGTACGTCGAAGCGGTTCGGCGCACGCAGCTGCTCGCCCGTCCGCTCATGGCACAGTTCGTGGACTCGTTCGACGTGCTCGTGACCCCGACGATGGCGACGCTCGCACCCCGGTGCGGCTCGGTGTGGGAAGGCGCAGACGAAGACCCGCTGATCGCGCTGATCAACTGCTTCCCGATGGGCATCTTCACGTCGATCTTCAACGTGACAGGCCTGCCGGCGATCTCCCTGCCGGTGCACCACGACGACGACGCAGGGCTACCGGCGTGCGTGCAGATCACAGCAGGACCGTGGCGCGACGACCTCGCGTTGCAGGTCGCCGCCCAACTCGAGACGGCAGTGCCGTGGAAGGACCGCCGCCCACCGATCAGCTGACAGCGAATGTTGGTGCGCCGTGGTGCCTCCGGCAACCACGGCGACCCGAAGTTGGAAGGGGGGCGAGCCGTCAGGCGAGGTTTTCGCCGCCGAAGAGCTCGCTCACCGACTTGTCCTCGAAGACGGCGTCGATGGCGTCGGCGATGATCTTGGCGACCGAGAGCACCTCGAGCTTGTCGAGCTGCTTGTCGTCCGGGATCGGGACGGTGTCGGTGATCACGACCTTCGTGATCTCCGAGTTCTTCAACCGGTCGATGGCGGGATCGGCGAGGACACCGTGCGTCGCCATGGCCCACACCTCGGTCGCGCCGTGTTCCTTCAGGATGTCGGCAGCCGCGACGATCGTGCCGCCGGTGTCGATGCGGTCGTCGATGATCACGCAGTGCCGGCCGGCCACGTCGCCGATGACGCCACGGGCCTCGACCTCGTCGGACTTGCCCTTGATGTGCCGCTTGTGGACGAACGCCAGGTCGGCGCCGAGATGCTGGCTGTACCGCTCGGCCACCTTCACCCGGCCGGCATCGGGTGCCACGACGACGATGTCGCCGTCGCATTCCTCCTCGATGTACTCGAGCAGCACCGGCATGGCGGTGAGATGGTCCACGGGCTTGTCGAAGAAGCCCTGGATCTGTCCGGAGTGCAAGTCGACGCTCAGCATCCGGCTCGCGCCTGCAGCTGCTGAGCAGGTCGGCGACGAGCTTCGCGGCGATCGGCTCTCTGCCCTCGGCCTTGCGGTCCTGTCGGGCGTAGCCGTAGAGCGGGCAGACCGCAGTGATGCGTTTGGCGGACGCTCGCTTGGCCGCGTCGATCATGATCAGGTTCTCCATGACCGCGTCGTTCACCGAGCCGCAGTGCGTCTGGATGATGAAGACGTCGGCGCCCCGGATGTTCTCGCCGAAGCGACAGTGGATCTCACCGTTCGGGAAGTCACGGACGTTGGCCTCGCCCAGCGGTACACCGAGATGACCAGCGATGTCCTCGGCCAGGGCCGGGTGCGAACGACCCGAGTACAGCCGCATCGTCTTCTTGGTGATCAACTCCATAGCGCGAAGCGCCCTCCCTACGAGCTCGCGTCGTCGGCGCTCGCAGTGTAGAAGGACCCCGTTCGTGTCCCGGGCGCCACGTGCGCGCCGGGCTCGAGCACCGCATGAGGGCCCACCACCGCGCCCGCTGCCGACATCGGCATGACGTCCGACCGTCTCCTCGACGATGCTGCGCGCACCGACCGTGCAATCGACCAACCTGGTGTTGGGACCGATCTCGGCACCTTCGCCGATCACGGTGGCTCCTTGCAGCAACGTGCCCGGGAAGAGCGTGACGTCGGACGCGAGCTTCACCGTTGCGTCGATGTAGGTCCGCTCCGGATCGAGCATGGTGACCCCGAGGCCGAGCCATCGATCGTTCGTGCGCTGACGCAACACCGCTTCGGCTCTCGCGAGCTGCCGTCGATCGTTCACTCCCTGAGGCTCTTCGTCCTCGTCGGTCACGACCGCGACGATCGGGTAACCGGCGTCGTGCAGCACCTCGACGACGTCGGTCAGGTAGTACTCCCCTTGGTCGTTCTCGGGAGTGATCCTGCGGAGCGCGGGCGCGAGCACGCTGCGCCGGAAGCAGTAGATCGACGTGTTCCATTCGGTGATCGCGAGCACGTCTGCGGTGGCGTCACGCTGCTCGACGACACGGACCACGTTGTCGTCCTTGCCGCGCACGATGCGGCCGTATCCGGTGGCGTCGGTGGACTGCGCGGTCAAGATCGTGCACGCCGCACCCGACAACCGGTGCTCGCGCACGAGCGTTGCGATGGTGGACGCTCGAAGGAGCGGCGTATCGCCGGGGAGCACGATGATGTCGCCGTCGTCGTCGTCGTCGAATCCCGTGAGCCCGACGCTCACGGCGTCGCCGGTGCCCCGTTGCACGTGCTGCTCGACGAAGTCGATGACGAGGTCACCTGCCTCGTCCTGCAACTTCTTCGTCACCATCTCGGCACCGTGCCCGACGACGACGACCGCCTTGCTGACCTCGCACTCGGCGAGCGCGTCGAGCACGTAGAGCACCATCGCCCGTCCACACAGCAAGTGCAGAGGCTTCGGTCGGGTCGACCGCATGCGAGTGCCCTCGCCGGCGGCGAGCACGATGGCGGTCAACCGGCGCTCGGTCATCACGTTCGTTCTACCCCCACGGGCCTTCCGGTTCCATCACACGGCGACCTGCGCTCGGGGGCAGGGGCTCGAACCCCGATTCCAGGGACCAAAGCCCTGTGTCCTGCCAATTGGACGACCCCCGAATGTTGGTTCCATCTGCGGGGCCATGGCCCCGCAATGGACCCGGAGTTCGCGTTCGAGCGTAGGCGCTACCTTCCGAGTCCATGGCGGTTACGACGACCGAGCTACCGCAATGGGACCTGACGGCGTTCTTCCCCTCGCTCGAGTCCCGCGAGTTCGCAGCGGCGCACGAGAGCATCGGCGCAGGCGTGGCCCGGCTCACTGCGCTCTACGACGAACACGACGTGCGAGGCGGAGACCCACGCGCCGTGGACGAGGCCGCGGTCGCAGCGTTCGAGACCGTGCTCGTCGGAGACGAACGAGTTGCAGGAGCAACTGCGGACGGTCGGCGCGTACCTGAACGGCTTCGTCACCACGAACGCGCGTGATGACGAGGCCACTGCGTTGCAGTCTCGTCTGCAAGCCGAGGTCGCTCCGCTGCGGACACTCAACACCCGCTTCGCGGCCTGGATCGCACGCCTGGGCGCCGAACAGCTCATCGCAGCCAGTCCGGCCGCCGCGGACCACGCGTGGCCGCTGCGGAAGGCCGAGCGGGCCGCGGTCCACCAGATGACCGAGGCGGAGGAGGGTCTGGCGGCAGAGTTGAACCTCACGGGTGGATCGGCGTGGAACCGCCTGCACGGCGACGTGACCTCCCGGCTCACCGCCGACGTGCAGGGCGAGCGCCTCCCCATCACCGTGGTGCGCAACCTGGCGATGTCGACGGACTCGAGCGTGCGCAAGGCGGCCTATGAGGCCGAGCTCGAGGCGTGGGCCTCCGTGTCCGTGCCATTGGCGGCGGCCATGAACGGGATCAAAGGCGAAGGGGGCGTGCTCAACCGGCGCCGAGGCTGGTCGGACTCGCTCGAGCCGGCGTTGTTCACCAACGCCGTCGATCGCACCGCGCTCGACGCAATGCACGCTGCGGTCGTCGCGTCGTTCCCGGACTTCCGCGACTACCTGCGAGCGAAGGCGCGACTCCTCGGACATCGGGAAGGGGCGGGGCTTCCCTGGTGGGACCTGTTCGCTCCCGCCGGCGATCCGTCCAGTGCGAGCGTGACCTGGGACGAGGCGTCCGACGCGGTGCTGGACGCGTTCGCCACGTATTCGCCCACGCTCGCCTCGCTGGCGCGACGCGCGTTCGACGAGCGATGGGTCGATGCCGAAGCACATGACGGCAAACGGGGCGGCGCGTTCTGCATGCCCGTGCGCGGCGACGAGAGCCGGGTGCTCATGAACTTCGGCGGGACATTCGACAGCGTGTCGACGCTGGCCCACGAGCTCGGCCACGCGTACCACAACACCAACCTCGCCGACCGCACGCCGATGCAACGCCAGACGCCGATGGCGCTGGCCGAAACCGCGAGCATCTTCTGCGAGACGATCCTCGTGCAGGCCGGCTTGCGCGCCGCGGTCGGCGACCCCGGTCGAGAGCTCGCCGTGCTGGACACCGATCTCACCGGCGCGACGCAGGTCGTGGTCGACATCCACTCGCGTTTCCTGTTCGAACGCGAGGTGTTCGACCGGCGGGCCATGCGGGCCATGTCCGTCCAGGAGCTGAACGACGCGATGACCGACGCACAGCTCGCCACCTACGGGACGGGCTCGATCGCGACGCGCTTCACCCGTACATGTGGGCGGTCAAGCCGCACTACTACGCCACCGCCTTCTACAACTGGCCGTACACCTTCGGCCTGCTCTTCGGCATCGGGCTGTACGCCCGCTACACGGCGGATCCCGAGCGCTTCCGCCTCGGGTACGACGACCTGCTGTCGGCCACGGGACTGGCGGACGCCGCCGAGTTGGCGGGCCGATTCGGCATCGACATCCGGGACGAGGGCTTCTGGTCGGACAGCCTCGAGGTCGTGCGGAAGCGGATCGAGCGGTTCACGACGCTCGTGCGCGGGTTCGACGCAGCGGACACCGGCCGGTAGCGTCGTTTCTCTCATGGGTTCGCTGATCAAGAAGCGGCGCAAGCGGATGCGCAAGAAGAAGCACAAGAAGATGCTCAAGCGCACCCGCTGGCAGCGCCGAGCCGGCAAGTAACAAGTACCGACGCCGTTCAGCGCACACCTGTAGTCCGCACGACGATCCGTCCATCGCCGGGGAATTCGCCCTCCACGAACCACGTCGAGCCGCTCCCGGCGAGGTTCGGCTGCCGGCCGGTCGCGTCGCCGAGCCGGTCCCGCCACGCCGCCAGCCGCGGCTCGACCGCGAGCGCCGCGGGCTCGAGGTCGTTGCTGCCGGACCCGGACGGGCCACCGAGCTCGTCCCACGCCGCGGTAGACGGCTGCCGTGGAGCAGCCGAACGGCGGTAAGGACATCGTGAACACCCGAGGCTGCGGCGGCAAGGGCTCGAGGATCTCGCCGACGCCGGTGACTCGGGCCCGGCCGCCGCGAACGCAGAAAGGGACGTCGGCACCGAGCCGGACGGCGACCGCCGGGTCGTCCACGCCCGCCCAGCGGAGGACAGCGGCCGCGTCGGCCGAACCGCCACCGAGTCCCGCGCCGGCCGGGATGCGCTTGTCGATGCGGACCCTCGCTCGCCGGCCGACGAGGGCGAGCGCCCGCTGCACCAAGTTGGTGTCGTCGTCGGGTACACCGGCGGCCGCGGCGCCGGAGACGTGGAGGCCGTCGCCGTCTTCGAACGTGAGCGTGTCGGCGAGATCGAGGGCCACCATCTCCGCGTCGAGGAGATGGAACCCGTCCGGGCGCCGGCCGGTGATGCGCAGCGAGACCGTCAGCTTCGCCTGCGCCTCGACCACGTCCATCGGGAAGCGACGCTATTCGGGGCGGTCCTCGGGTGCGCCGGCCAACCGTCCCCAGTCCGTGACGCTCAACTCCTCGGCTCTGCTCTCGGGCGCGATGCCCGCTCGATCGAAGTCGCCGCCGTCGACGAGGTCGGCCAGTGAACGGCGCAGCATCTTGCGACGCTGCCCGAAGCCGGCGCGCACAAGCGCGAAGAGTCGTTCGGGATCGGCCGGCGTGGCCGGCTGGGGGCGACGAGTGATCCGAACGAGCACCGAGTCGACCTTCGGTCGCGGCAGGAACACTGTGGGACCGACCCGCCCGACGACCTGCGCCGTCGCCCAGTACGCAACCTTGACGGACGGGATGCCGTACGCGGAGCTCCCGGGGTCCGCGGCGAGCCTCTCGCCCACCTCGCGCTGCACCATCACCAGCATGCGATCGATGGCGGCGACGCCGTCGAGCAGGTCGAGCACCAGCGGCGTCGCGACGTTGTACGGGAGGTTGGCGACGAGCTGCCAGGACTCGTGATTGGACAGCAGGTCGTGCCAGTCGAGCCTCAGCGCGTCGCCGTGCACGATCCTGGGTCGCGGGTCGAGGACACCGAGCACCTCGTCGAGCACGGGGAGCAGGTGGCGGTCGAGCTCGACCGCGGTCAGGTCCGCGCCGGCCTCCGCCAGCCCCAGTGTGAGCGAGCCGAGCCCGGCTCCGACCTCGACCACGGCGTCGCCGGGCGCGATCTCGGCCAACCGGACGATGCGGCGGACGGTGTTCGGATCGACGACGAAGTTCTGGCCGAGCGCCCGGCTCGGCCGGATGTTGTGGCGGTCGAGCAGGTCGATCGCCTGCCGCCGCGTGATCGTCACCGCGGCGATTCTGCTACCAGGTGATACGGACCTGGATCACGCCTTCGCCCGGATCGCCGAGCTGCGCGAACGTGCCGCGGTCGAGGTCGATGATCCGCCCTGCACCGTGCGGGCCGCGGTCGGTGACGACACACGTGGCCGACGCGCCCGTTCCGAGGCGGGTGACCGTCACCACCGTTCCCTTCGGGATGGTGGGATGGGCGCACTCACCCGAGTTGTAGTCGTACCAACTGGCGCCGCCGGTCTGTGCGTTGGCTGCCGCGGCGGGCGGCGCTGCCGTGGTCGAGGGCGGCGTCGTCGCCCGAGGCGGGGCGGCCGCGGTCACGGGAGGTGGCGCGGTGGTCGTGGGCCGGCTCGTCGGGGGCGAGGTGGCGGGCGTCGACGTCGGCGCCGCGTCCGCGGCCTCGGTGACGGCGCTCGTCGGCGGCACGGGCGCGGCGCGGCGCCGACGCTGCTGTCGTCGCGACGTCGATGGCGTCGGCGCTCACGGCTCGAACCGAGGCGGCCCGCGCGTCGGTCCGTGGAACGTTGTCGATGGCGAGGACAGGCAGCGCAACCGCCGTCAGCCAGACGGCGAACAAGAAGCGACGTCGCGGAACGACGTAGGGCTGCCGCACCTCATCTGCTCGGGCCTCCAGAGCTCCGTCCTTCTTCTGGGGGTCGGGGGGATGGGGAAGCGGGGTTTCAAGCGATTACGGTCACGCTACGGGCGTCGTAACGCGAATGCAAACTTCCCGGTCGGCTGTCTTCCCGGGATCCTCAGAGCGCAAACAGCCTTTCCGCGTTTTCCCAAGTGGCCGCAGCCACGACCTCGGGGTCGAGGTCCTTGACCGCCGCCACCGCTGCCCCCACGACGGGCACCAGCCCTGGGCGGTTGGGCTTGCCCCGGTGCGGTACCGGAGCGAGATAGGGCGCGTCGGTCTCGACCATGAGCCGCTCGAGCGGGCACAGCTCGACGGCCTCCCGGATGTTGCCCGCGCTCGGGAAGGTCACCACGCCGGCGATGGACAGGTATGCCCCGATGTCCAAAGCCCGCCGGGCCTCGTGGACGCCGCCCGAGAAGCAGTGGAAGACGGTCCGAGCCGGCACGCCGCCGGCCTCGAGCACGGCGAACGTGTCGTCCCACGCCTCACGGGTGTGGATCACGAGCGGGAGGTCGTGGTCGTGGCTCAGCCGGATCTGAGCGGCGAACACGTCGCGCTGCACGTCCGGGGGCGAGTGGTTGTAGTGGTAGTCGAGACCGCATTCGCCGACGGCGACGACCTCCGGCTCGTGGAGCACCGCTTCCAGCCCGTCGATGCCGTCCTTGGCTTCGTGGGGATGCACACCCGCCGTCGCCCACACCCCGTCGAAGGCGCGGGCGACGGCGACGGCGGCGACGGGAGTGCTGCACGTCGGTGCCCACCGTGATGATCCGCTCGACTCCGGACGCCCGGGCGTCGGCGACGTGCTCGGCCGCTTGGGCCACATCGTCGGGCAGATGGCAGTGATCGTCGATCCAGCGCATCGCGTCGGCTCAGCCGGTGATGCGAGGGAACAGCGACGGGCCCTTCTCCACCCTCGACCCGCCGGGGTACCGACCCCAGCCGACCGCGTCCGGCAGGCGCTGTGCCGCAGGCGTTCCGTCGAGACCGATGCGCCGCCAGATCTCTGACGCCGCCGCAGGAATGGCCGGCGACGCAAGGATCGCGACGATGCGCAGTGCCTCGAGCGCGTCGCCGAGAACGGCGTCGACGTCAGGACCGGGCTCGGCCTTCCAGGGCTCGTTGGCCTCGAGGTGGGCGTTGGTCTCCCGCACCAACCGCCACGTCGCCTCGAGCGCGATCGACGGCTGCACGTTGTCCCACGCCACCGCGGCGTCGGCGTACGCGCTGGCCGCGACCTCCGCGAGCGGACTGTCGGGGCGCGGCGCGGGACCGATGCCGCCGCACTTGCTGCCGACCACCGTCGCCACGCGGGCGAGGAGGTTGCCGAGGTTGTTGGCGAGGTCGCCGTTGTACCGGTCGACCATCCGCTCGTAGCTGAAGTCGCCATCGGGACCGAAGGGCGTGTCGCGCAGGAAGTGGTAGCGAAAGCCGTCGACGCCGAAATCGGCGACGAGGTCGCCGGGCGCGATCTGGTTGAGCCGGGTCTTGCTCATCTTCTCGCCGCCGACGAGCAGGAACCCGTGCACGCTGATGTGGTTCGGCGGCTCGATGCCCGCCGCCAGCAGCATCGCCGGCCAGTACACGCAGTGGAACCGCAGGATGTCCTTGCCGATCACGTGATGCGAGTACGGCCACCACCGCGCGAACCGCTCGGGGTCGCTGCCGTAGCCGACGGCCGTCGCGTAGTTGATGAGCGCGTCGTACCAGACGTAGGTCACGTGCGCCGGGTCCCACGGGATCGGCACGCCCCACGAGATCGAGGTGCGGCTGATGGAGAAGTCCTCGAGGCCCTGGCGGATGAAGCCGAGGGCCTCGTTGCGCTTCGACTCGGGACGAACGAAGTCGGGGTGTTGCTCGTACCAGTCGAGCAACGGTTGCGTGAACCGGCTCAACTCGAAGAAGTAGTTGTCCTCCTTGAACAGCTCGACCGGACGGTCGTGGATGGGACAGTTGCCCGGCGCGTCGCTGCCCGGGGACGGTGGTAGCAGCTCGTCCTCGGTGTAGTACGCCTCGCACGCGACGCAATAGAGGCCCTCGTAGGTGCCGAGCCGGATGTAGCCGTTGTCGTAGACGTCCTGCAGCAGTTGCTGTACCGCTCGATGGTGACGAGGTTCGGTGGTGCGGATGAAGTCGTCGTTGCTGATGTCGAGCAACGACCACGCATCCTTGAACCGCTCGACGACCTGGTCGGCCCACTCCTTCGGCGACACACCGTTCGCCTCGGCCGCCCGTTGCACCTTGAGCCCGTGCTCGTCGGTACCCGTGAGGAAGAACGTGTCGTCGCCCTGCAACCGGTGCCAGCGGGCGACGGCGTCGGCCGTGACGGTCGTGTACGCGTGCCCGATGTGGGGCGAGTCGTTCACGTAATAGATGGGTGTCGTCAGGTAGATGCGCCCCACGGGCGCCACCTTAGAGGTGCGTGCTTCGGGAGCAGCCAGGACTCCGGTCGCGGTTTCGGTCACGATGCCTCCTCGAGCAAGGGGCCCGTGCCGGATGCCCGGACCCGTACGGACGGGACCCGGACAGCGCGTCGTCGCGCGTCAGCCGCAGCCCCTCGAGGGCATCTGCATGAAGCCCGAAGCGCAGACGGCGTGGTCGGTCACGATGGTCAAGGCTACAGAGCGCTCACCTCCCGCAGCACCGGGGTTTCGGTCTCGTCGTCGTCGTCCGGCCCGGGCAGTCCCCGCCGCGTGCGAATGGCCTCGATCTCGTCGAGGCGCTTTTCGAGCTGCCGGCGCCGTGTCGTCGCGAGCTCGTCGTAGGTGCCCTGCACCGTGCCGAGCTGCTTGCCGAGCTTGTCGACGTGGTCGGAAAAGCGCTGCCACTGCTGCGAGAAGCCCGTGAGTGCGTCGAGGATCTCGTCCGCCGACCGCTCGAGAAGGAAGCAGTCGACGGCTTGGCGGACCACGCCGAGCACCGCGAAGAGCGTGAACGGCGAGCACAGCACGACGCCCTGGGCGAGCGCGGCGTCGGACACCTGACCGTCGTGCTCCTGGATGAAGCCGTAGACGCTCTCGTTCGGGATGAACAGCAGCAAGAACCCGGGCGTCGTCCTTGGGTCGGCGTACCCGCGCGATGCGAGCTCCTTGACGCGGTTGCGCACATCGCGCAGGAACGCCGAACGGGTGGCGTCGCGCTCGCCGTCGGTGGCGGCTTCGAGGTGACGCACGTAGTTGTCGATCGGGAACTTCACGTCCATGTGCAGCTCGATGTCGCGCGGCAACAGAAACGTGAAGTCGGGGATGGTGCCGCCTGCGATTGCTCGCTGCTTTCGGTAGTTCACGCCTTCGATGAGGCCGGCAGTGCGCAGGACGTCGTCGGCCATGCGCTCGCCCCACTGCCCGCGTGCCTTCGGACTGGCGAGCGTGGCGCGCAGCGCCTGCGTGGTGCCCGCGAGCTCACTTGTCGTCCGCAACGTCTCTTGCAGGCCCTTCACCAGCTCGCCGTGTTGCTGCGCTCGGTCGCGCTGCAACGTGCCGACCAACTCGCTCACGCGAGTCAGTTCGTCGCCCATCGACGTGAGCCGTTCGCCGATCGCATCTCGATGCAGCGAGAGCTCACGAGCTCCTGCTTCGGCTCGCACGCCGAGTTGGTCACCCGCGATCGCGACCACCCTGTCGACCGCGGCACGAACGGCCGTCTCTCGATCGACCGTGCTCTGCCGTGCGAGGTCGTCGCGCAACCGCCGTACGACGGCCAGGACGACCAGCGCAGACATCGCCGCCACCAGTGCTCCCACAACCAGGTTCCCTGCCATGGCGCACATCATGCAGAAGGGGTGTGACAGCGAACCGGCCGACACGACCGTTTCGGTTGAGGAACTCCAACACCGGAGCCAAAGCCGAACGCCGCCCGGCCGAGCGCGTGCTCGACGAGTCGGCCTCAGAAGAGCCAGGGGCGGACGATGGCGCGGCTGGCTTGTGGGAGCCCGGGGACGTGGTGGTACACGACCGGCGCGTTCACGTCGACGAAGCGCGTGAGGTCGACTTCCTCGATGACGGGGTCACGGCGCTCCGGCTCGAGCACGTCGCGCACGCCGATCATCGCGGAGGTGGCGATCACACCGGCTCCGAGGCTGCCGCGCCAACCGCCTGCGACTTCGGCCGGCACGGATCGTCGCTCGCGATGCCCGAGCCGTCCCAGGGTCGGCTCGTCGTAGAGATCGTCGAAGTCGTCGCTCTCGGACACCGTCACGACTCTACGAGCCGGTATCGCACCTCGACATACGAGCCCACCGCAGTGGCGGTCGTCTGCTCCCGACCGTCTGGCCGCCAGCCCGCACGCTCGTAGAAGCGGCCGGCCCGCTCGTTGCCCTTCAGCATCCAGAGGCTCAGCTCGGTGAACCCTTCCGCCCTCAAATGGTCGACCGCGGTGCTGAAAACCGCCCACCCGGCGGTCGTCCCCCACACGGTCGGGTCGCTGTACATCGCGCCCACCTCGCCGGCCTCACGACTGCCGTCGACCGGACGCACCCAGGCGTAGGAGTGCGCTTGACCGGGCGGTCCTCCGATGAAGAGCTGTGTCGACGGCGAAGCAGGTCGAGCGACGGACGCACGCCACGACGACCACATCGTCCCGAGATCGAGCGAGTCGATCACCGGCTGCGGCATGAGACCTGTGTACGCGGCTCGCCAAGAACGCCGACGCACGCTGCACACCGCGGGGACGTCCGTGACTGTCGCCTTCCTCACCGCGATCGTCTCGCCCGCCGGGAGCGGTGCGGCATAGGGAGGTGGCAACGCGAGCCCGGAGAGCGCAGCCACGTGAGCGACGTCGGCCCGGTCGTCGCCGTCGGGCTCGTAGCCGGTGTGCGTGAGCAGCTGCATATCGGGCGACAGGCAACGCACTGTCCGTCCTTCGATGGTGCCCATCGTCTCGTCGAGGAAGTACGTGAACTGCCGCCCGCCCGGTAGCACCTGGGTCGTTCCGGACGACGTCTGCTCCAGCAGGTGCAGGTCGACGCGACCGCCATCGGCGCGCGCGCAGACGATGCGGGTCGGACGCTCATCCGTGAGCTCGGCGAAGCCCAGCGACCCGAGCGCGTCGACCACAGCAGCTGCGCGGTCCGTCTGGATGACGAGATCGAGATCATCGTGGTCGCGGGTCTGATGTCCGACCAGGGCGTCGACGCCCCATCCGCCATCGACCACCGCGTCGGGAACGGCGTCGAGCACCGCGAGGACCAGTTGCGCGTCGAACACGACGCGACGATCTCAGTGCGCGGCAGCCGTCGCCAGCGAATACGCGCGGCGCTTGGGAACTCCGAGCGTGCGCGCCACCTCCGAGGCCGCGTCCCGAGCCGACAAGCCCCGTGCCAAGGCTTCCCGAACCGCTGACAGCACCTCGTCGTCCGTGGCATCGGCGGCCTCGGGTGCGCCGTCGATCACCAGGACGTGCTCACCGCGCGGCGCCACCCGCGAGGCCCATGCCACGGCGTCGGCCAGCGTGCCGCGGACGACCTCCTCGTGCAGCTTGGTGAGCTCGCGCGCCACCGCGACCCGCCGATCGGCACCGAACGCTTCCGCCAGGTCCTCCAGCGTGTGAGCCAGGCGGTGTGGCGCCTCGTAGACGACGATCGTCCGTGTCTCCGATGCCAGCAGCGCCAGCCGCCGACCTCGTCCGCTGCCCTTCCGAGGCAGGAAACCCTCGAACACGAACCGGCCCGTCGGCAATCCGCTCGCAACCAACGCGGCGATGGCTGCGGACGGCCCGGGCACCACCTCGACCTCGAACCCTTGCGCGGTCGCAGCGCGCACGAGGCGCTCACCGGGATCGGAGATACCCGGTGTTCCGGCGTCGGTCACGACCGCGACGCGCTCGCCGCGTGCCAGCCGGGCCAGCACCTCGCCGGTCCGGCGGGCTTCGGTGTGGTCGTTCACCACCAGCAGCGGCGCGCGCCTCGTGACACCGGCTCGCTCCAGCAACTTCCCCGTCCGGCGGCTGTCCTCGCAGCAGATGACATCCGCGAGCCGCAATGCGTCGATCGCGCGCGGCGAAAGATCCCCCATGTTGCCGATCGGGGTCGCGACGAGGGCGAGCACACCTGCTGTCACGCTGCGCTCGGTCATCCCTTGACCCCCAACTGGTCGCCGGGCTTGAGGTCCCATCGCGCGAACGAGCCGGCCTCGGCCTCGATCACGCCGTGCGCCTTGAACACGATGCGGCCCAGCCGCCACGGCCGCATCGAGCGGGTGCGGATGACGTTCAGTTCACGGTCCACGTACGCGACGTCGATCGGGAAGCGCATCCCGAGCGTGTGCACGGACTTCGCGGGCTGCAGGAACAACGCGCCTTCGATGCCGTCACGTCCGAGCAGGCCTCGCATCCGCGCGCCCGACGACTCGGCCATCTCGAGGGTGGCGAGGACCTCACCGTCTCGCACCAACCAGGCCATCAGCCGATGCCCCTACACATTGAACCTGATCTCGAGGACATCGCCGTCCGCAACCTCGTAGTCCTTGCCCTCGATGCGGAGCTTCCCGACGTCCTTCGCCTTGTTCCACGAGCCGAGCTCGAGCAACTCGTCCCAGCGGATCACCTCGGCCCGGATGAACCCACGTTGCAGGTCGGAGTGGATGACGCCGGCGCACTCGGGAGCTCTGGCTCCGGCGCGGAACGTCCACGCCCGGGTCTCCTTGTCGCCCGTGGTGAGAAACGTTCGCAGCCCGAGCAAGTGATACGCCGCGCGTGCGACCCGAGGTAGGGCGCCCTCGCCGAGACCGAGGCCGTCGAGCAGCTCGGTGCGTTCGTCCACGGGAAGCTGCGCGGCCTCCGCCTCGAGTTGCACGGACACGCCGAGCACTTCCGCGGCGTCACCGAGCTCGGCGGCGACGGCGTCGACCAACGCGGCCTCGCCCAACTGGTCCTCACCGACGTTGACCACCGCGAGGACCGGTTTCGTGGTCAACAAGAAGAACGGACGAAGCCCGGCGCGTCGTTCTTCGGTGAGGCCGCCGCGATACAGCGGCGTGCCGTCGGCCAGCGTCGCAACGGCCCACTCGAGCACCGCCACGTCGCCGGCGAGCGACTTGTCGCCCTTCGCCGCCTTGCGTCGGCGCTCGAGCTGCTGCTCCGCGCTCGCGAGGTCCGCGAGCGTGAGCTCGAACTCGAGCGTGTGGAGATCGTCGAGCGGGTCGGTGCCACCGACCACGTTCTCGTCCACGAAGGCGCGCAGCACGTAGAGGATGGCGTCGACCTCACGGATGCCGCCCGAGGAACCGGTTCCCGAGTCCCTCACCTTCGGACGCACCGCGTTGCAGCCCTGCGATGTCGACGAGCTCCGCGGTGGCGTGCACGACCTTTCGTGACGCGCTCATCACGGCGAGAGCGTCGACCCTCGGATCGGGAACGGTGGCCACCCCGATGTTCGTCTCCGTCGTCGAGAACGGATGGGGCGCGACGGTGGCCGAGCCGCCGGTGAGCGCGTTGAACAATGCCGACTTGCCCGCGTTGGGGAGCCCGACGATCCCGAACTGCTCCATCTCGGTCGAGGGTAGTGGGGCATGTTGATCGCTCGGCTTCGAGCGCTCGCTGCGCTCGCTGTCTCCGCCGAGTGCGCCTCGTCGCTGGCGCTTCGCTCGGCGCCTCCGTCGCTACCTTTGCGCTGTGGATCCCGTGGAGGCGCTGGAACGCATCACGTACCTGCTCGACCGCGATCTGGCCCCGGGCGTGAAGGCCAGCGCGTTCCTCAGGGCGGCCGAGACGATCCGCGCCACCGATCCCGACGAGTTGCGGACGCTCCACGCCGAGGGCCGGCTCAAGGAGCTTCCCGGCATCGGCGACAGCACCGGCACGGCGATCGCGGAGGCCCTGGACGGCAAGACGCCGGCGTACCTCCAGCGGCTCGAGGAGACGACGGCCATACCGATCGGCGAGGGCGGCGAGATCCGCGCCGCCCTCAAGGGCGACTGCCACACCCACTCGGTCTGGTCTGACGGCGGCGCACCCATCGAGCGCATGGCACGCGCCGCGCAGGATCTCGGCCACGACTACATCGTCATGACCGATCACTCGGCGCGGCTCACGGTCGCGCACGGCCTGTCCGCCGAGCGCCTGCGCGAGCAACTCGACGAGGTCGACGAGCTCAACGAGAAGGTCGCACCCTTCCGCATACTCACCGGGATGGAGGTCGACATCCTCGAGGACGGAAGTCTCGACATGACCGACGACGTGCTCGGCCGCCTCGACGTCGTCGTCGCCAGTGTCCACTCGAAGCTGCGCATGGAGCGCTCGGAGATGACGCGGCGCATGGTGCTGGCCATGGCGAGCCCGCACACCGACATCCTCGGCCACTGCACCGGCCGGAAGGTCGTCGGAAGCGGACGACCGCAGAGTCAGTTCGATCCCGAGATCGTGTTCGCGGCGTGCGCCCGCTTCGACAAGGCGGTCGAGATCAACTGCCGTCCAGAGCGTCAGGATCCGCCGGAGGAGCTGCTCGACGTGGCGCTCGACTGGGGATGCAAGGTCGCCATCGACACCGACGCGCACGCGCCGGGCCAACTCGAGTGGCAGCCCTACGGCTGCGACAAGGCCGCCCGCCTCGGCGTCGAACGGTCCGCGATCGTCAACACGATGGCGGCCGACGACCTCATCGGCTGGGCCGCGTCGCACCCGTGCTGATGGCTCGCGACCCCCGGTTCGGCACCGCGCTAACGTCGCACCTTCATGTCGAAACGGACGGTGAAACGGAAGAACAGGGCGCGTCGCAAGAAGGCGAACCACGGACGCAAGCCCAACGCCGGGCGCGGCTAGCCCGGACCCGCCTTCCCGCCCGGATCGGCGATCACGTCGATCTGATCCACGGCGTCGAGGTCGCGGACCCGTACCGCTGGCTCGAGGACGGCGACAGCGACGAGACGAAGGCGTGGGCGTCGTACCAGAACGCGCGCACGAGAGCGATGCTCGATGTCGTCCCCGCGCGACCGCGTCTGCTACGCGCGCCTCACCGAGCTCTTCCGGGCCGGCACGTCGTCCGCGCCCGTCATCGAGGGTGGCCGGCTCTTCTCGCTCGACCGGTGGGGCCATCACGACCGGGCTGTCCTCTGCGTCCGTCCACTCGACGGTGCGGGACCGCACGAGCCGACGGTCGTGCTCGATCCGATGACGGTCGTCCTCGACGAGACGGCGGCCATCGACTGGTTCCACCCGTCCCGTGACGGCGACGCTCGTCGCCTACGGCGCTTCCGCTTCGGGCGACGAGCGGTCGACGTTGCGTGTGCTCGACCTGCGACACCGGCGAGCACCTGCCCGACGAGATCCCCGACACCCGCGCCGCGTCCGTCGGCTGGCTGCCGGACGCCTCGGGCTTCGCCTACACCCGCTATGCCACCGGTGGCGACTACGACCGTCATGTCTTCTGGCATCGCCTCGGCACGCCGTGGACCGACGACACCTGTGCTCTTCGACGAGCTGCCCGGACCCGAACGGCGTGGCCCGACGTGTCGGTGTCGCGGGACGGACGGCTACGCCGTCGTGCACGTGGAGCTCGGTTGGAGCCGCAACGACGTCCACGTGATCGACGTGGCCAGCGGCGAACGGCGCACCGTCATCGCCGACCAAGAGGTCGTGACGTGGCTCACCGTCGACGATCGGCGCAATCGGCTCGTCGGCCACACCACGCTCGACGCGGATCGCGGCCGTGTCGTCGCCGTGCCGCTCGACGGCGACTCGCTCGAGCCGTCCCGCATGGAAGACGCTCGTTCCCGAGGGCGAGGCGGTGATCGAGGGCACCGGGTTGACACGCGATGCGCTGCTCGTCGCGTCGACGCGAGCACGCTGTCGCCCACCTCGCGCATCACCGGCGAGACGGAGCGTTCGTCGACGAGGTGCCGCTGCCCGAGCTCGGTTCGTTGGCCGGACTTGCGACGGCCGCGGACGACGACGTCGCCGCGTTCGCTTCACCGGGCTTCGCGCGTCCTCCGACGCTGTTCCGATGGACGGCGACGGCGCGGTCGACCAGTGGAGCGACCTTCCGGGTGCGCCCGACCCGACCGCCTTCACGGTGTCGCAACACGCGTACCCGTCGACCGACGGCACCGACGTCGCGATGTTCCTGGTGCGGGGCGCGGACGCACCGGAGGGCGAGCCGATGCCGACCATCCTCACGGGCTACGGCGGCTTCGCCATCGCGATGTCGCCGGCGTTCAGTCCGGTCATCGCGGCGTTCGTCGAGGATGGTGGCTGCTACGCGGTCGCCGTGCATCAGAGGCGGGAACGAGGAAGGCGAGCCGTGGCATCGGGCCGGCATGCGCGAGAACAAGCAACAGGTCTTCGACGACTTCCACGCGGCCGCCGACTGGTTGGTCGCGCGAGGACATCACGACGCGGTCGCAACTCGCGATCCGCGGCGGCTCGAACGGCGGGCTGCTCGTGGGCGCGGCGATCACGCAGCGTCCCGACCTCTGCCGGGCCGCGGTCTGTGCGGTGCCGCTGCTCGACATGGTGCGGTACCACCACTTCCTGATCGCCCGCCTGTGGATCCCGGAGTACGGCGATCCCGACGTGGCCGACGAGTTCGCGTGGCTCGTACGCGTACTCGCCGTACCACCACGTCGTCGACGGCGACGTGCTACCCGGCGGTGCTCATCGAGACCGGTGAAGAGGACAGCCGCGTCGACCCGATGCACGCGCGGAAGTTCGCGGCCCGGCTGCAGGCCGCCACCTCGTGTGGACGTCGATCGCCCAGTCCTCGTGCGCATCGAAGCCAAGGCCGGCCACGGACAGGGCAAGCCCGCGACCCGCCAAGCCGACGAAGCCGCAGACGTCCTCGCCTTCGTGTGGTGGCAGCTGTCGTCGGCTTGATCGGTTACAGGGGCCAGAGCTCGGGCGGCAGAGTTCGGGCCGCAGGCCGACGGCGCCGAGGACGAACACCGCGGCAACCACCCACAGGCCCTGGCCGACGGGTGTGAGACGTCCGTCGTCGATCGCGTAGTCGACGACGTGATCGAGGACGAGCGCGGCCCGGAACTGGAGTCGGTCGCGAACGACGAGCAGACACCAGCAACGCCATCGCGCCTGCGCCACCGATTCGGAGGACCCAGTCCTCCACCGTCGACGTCGATGTGATGCTGTCGACGGCGAGCGACGTCGCCACGGTCGCGCCGATCGAGCAGAAGCGCGGGCACGCCTGCCATGAGCACATGGCCGACGTTGCGAACGAACCGAACCGGCACGTAGCCCGGCAACGCCGCCCGATGACGCCAGAGGAGGCGATCGCCCGAGCGCTTCAGCCGCACATAGACGACCGCGTCACCCGCGGTCGCGATCGCCGGCAGAACGAGCAACGCGGCCGCCGCGAGCACTCCGACGACCGGCACGAGCGCCGCGAAGGCGAGCAGCGATCGCGAACAGTGGCAACGAGCGCCTTGCGCCGTCCCGGCTCGATCGATGGGGGCACCGGCAACGGGACGGGCGGTGACGGCAACGAGCGGGTTCCGTCGGCGCGGGTCACGTCAGGTCCGGCGGCTGCCGGCAGTGCGCCGCCTGGCCGTTCGCACGGCGGGCCCGGACGAGCCGCAACCGATGCGGGCCAGGAACGCCTCGACTCGTCTGCGGACGATGTGCCGGATTCAGCTCGAGCCCGTCGAGCACGCCGTCCGACATCATCCTTCGACACCGACTCGATGATCCGATACGGCGGCGTGAGCGGTGTGCCGGTCTGACGATCGATCGCGGGAGTCGGCGCGCGTGCCGTGAGCGTCCAGTACAGCGTCGCGGCGAGGCCGTAGATGTCGGCGGGCGGTCCGCAGCGTGCGTCGAGTGCGTACTGCTCCGGTGGCGCGTACCCCGGCGTCACCATGCGCGTCATCGGCGTCGTCTCGTCCACCGTGTACTCGCGAGCGAGACCGAAGTCGATGAGGACGACCCGGCCCTCGCTCGGTGAGCATCACGTTCGCCGGGTTCAGGTCCCGGTGGAGGATGCCGGCGGCGTGAACGGCGGCGAGCGCATCGCCGCATCGTTGCGCGACCGCGAGCGCCTCCGGTTCGGGGAGCGGTCCACCGCGAGCAAGCACGTGGTCGTACAACGTCCGCCCTTCGAGCAGCTCCATCACGAGGTACGCGGTGCCGGACTTCCTCGAAGACCTCGAAGACGCGCACGATGCCCGGGATGACCGAAGCGGGCGAGGACGGACGGCCTCGCGGAGGAAGCGCTTCTTCGCCGCCTCGAACGCTTCCGCCCCTGCCTGGGGGTGGCGTGACCACGCCGCCGTAGCGCATCAGCGCCGTCGCAGAACAGCTCCTTCAGCGCGACCGGCCGCTGCAGTCGGTGATCGTCGGCGGCGTACGTGATTCCGAAGCCGCCGCGGCCGAGCGTGCGCTGCACACGAACCGGCCGGACCGCAACGTCGAGCCACGTGGCAGCTCGAGCGGGAGTGGCATTCGTCGTCGGAGGAGAGAGATCGCTCATCGCCGGTGGGAGCTTGGTGAGTTCATCCGCACCGTAGCGGTACGGTCGGGATGTGGGCGCACCGACCATCGACAGCATCGTGATCGCCGATCCGCCGGAGACGTGGGCGGCAGCCGGTTTCACCGTCGACGACGGTACGTGCCAGGTGGGAACGGTGCGCCTTCGGCTCGCCGGACCGGAGGCGGGCAAACGGATCGTCTCGTGGACGTTGCGACACGTGCCGCCGGTCGACGAGCTCGATCGACGGCCTACCGACCGAGGCGAGCACCCGGCGACCGAGCCATCGGATGCACCGCGGTACACGACAACGGCGTCGAGTCCATTGACCATCTCGTGATCCTCTCGCCGGACGTCGACCGCACGATCGCGGCGCTCGGAGCGGTCGGGATCGAGTCGCGGGCGACGAGGGAGGTCGACGCCGAGCAGTACGGGTTCGCGGCACGACAGACCTTCTTCCGGATGGGTGAGGTGATCCTCGAGCTGATCGGTGCCGACGAGCCGATGGAGGGCGCCGCCGACCGGCCCGCCGGGTTCTTCGGCCTCGCGTACACCGTGCGCGACCTCGACGCGACCGCGGCACTCCTCGCTGCTCACATCGGCAGTGTCAAAGACGCCGTCCAACCGGGCCGCAGCATCACGACGCTGCGGCACAAAGACCTCGGCATGTCCGTCGCCACCGCGTTCATGTCCGACGGCGCGGGCGCGATCTGACCTCGGCGCCCTCGCGCGGGAGGGTGGCCCGCCGCGACGTCGCGCGTCGATTGGAACATGAGTGGCGCGAGCCCGGCGTGGTCGACCGTGATGGGGTCGAGCACGAAGCAGACGTGATCGCCGCCATGGTCGAAGACATCGAGCACTCGTCCGACGAACCGGTTCGGACAGCGCGTCAGCAGCGGAACATCGTGGGGACCGGCGGTCCACTCGCAACGAGCGAACTTGTCGACCTCGTCGCCGGTCATCGAGCCGAAGAGATCCGCCAGGTCATGGTCGCCGGCGGCGGGGAAGTGCACCGCGAGCACCTCCGCGTCGAGCGCCGCCTGGTACGTGCGGTTCTCGATCGACAGGAACACCGCCCACCGCAACGGATAGATGCTGCACTGCGTGTGGAACCCGACGAGACACCCGGCCCGCTCGCCCGTGCGCGACGTCGTCGTCACGATGATCATCGGGTAGTCGAGCTCGCTCGCCAGTCGGTCCAGGGCCATCGGGCCAGGCTTACCCGCCATGTAGCCTCCCGAACGAATGCTGGACCACGTGTTCACCGATGCCATCGGTGCGCTGCGAGACACCTTCGAGAACGCGCTGCTCGAGCGGCAGGCCTTCGAAGAGCGGTTCCAGGCGGACGTCTTGCTCGGCGACCTCACCTGGGAGACCAGCTACGGGCTGCCTGGTGAAGGCAGTCCCCCACGGGTCCGTGCCGACATCACGCTCGATTGGCCGACGTGGGCGCAAAGTGCCTACCGGTCGTGGTACATCGGCGAGCCGTTGGAGGAGGGCCCACGCATCGAGATCGAGATCGTCCTCCGGGTGCAACGACTCTCGCAGCCTCCCGATGCGTCGGCAGTGCTGGCGGTGCTGCCCGAGCGCAGTCCGAGCATCGGCGTCGAGCCCCTCGAACGCACTGGGCCGACGATCGAGACGATCTACGGGCACGACCTCAACGAGCTCGAGTACGCGGTCGAGGTGAGCTACGAGGGCAGCTACGAGCTCGACGAGGACACGCTGAAGGACGGCTCGGTGCTCGACGACCACTTCGGTGCGATGGGCGGATGGATCGCGTCGACGCTCGTGCGCCTCGGCGACATGAAGTTCGAGTTCCTGCCCCCCGACCCCGACGAGGAAGACGCATGAGCGACTGCAAGGAGCGCATGGCGGGCGCGCGAGCGCCAGCGAGCCGCACGCGGATGGGGTCCGGGGGCGCAGCCCCCGCAAGAACATGAGCGCGAAGGTCGAGGTGCTTGTCGACGGCTATCAACTCGTCGAGGGACCGCGCGTCGACGCCGACGGGAACGTGTGGTTCACCGAAGTGCTCGGCGGGGGCGTGCATCGATGGTCGGCGTCGACGGGCGCCGTGGAAACGGTCGTGCCGAAGCGTCGAGGCGTCGGCGGTCTTGCGTTGCACGCCGACGGCGGCGTCGTCGTCTCCGGCCGTGACATCACGCACGTGCAACCGGACGGCACCAATCGGTTGCTGTTCGCTCCGCCGGAGGGCGTGACCGGGTTCAACGACATCAGCGCGACGATCGACGGCACGATCCTCGCCGGTGGACTGCGGTTCATGCCCTTCGCGAACGACGAGGTGGTGCCGGGCGCGTTCTGGCACATCACCGCGCCGGAGACGGCTGCGCTGGTCCTCGATGACGTCGCGTGGCCGAACGGCGTCGGTGACGACGGCTCGACGTGGCGCTTCTGCGACTACCACCGTGGGACGGTGACCGTCATGGACCACGGCGGCGGAAGCGAGCGCCGCGTGCTCGACGACGCCGAGCGGTGAGGCCGACGGCCTCGCGTTCGACGACGACGGTGGCATGTGGGTAGCCCAGCCCCGCAGCCACTCGCTCGTGCGATTCGCGCCGAACGGTGAGGTCGATCGCACGATGGAGGTTCCCGGACATCAGCCGGCCAGCGTCGCGTTCGGCGGCGGCGCCATGTACGTCACGACCATTGCCGCGAATGACACGTCGGGCGCGTTGTTGCGAATCGACGCAGACGTCACAGGACCGCGTCACCGCACAGCCACGATCTAGACAACAGGAGAGCGCGTGTCAGACGAAGTGGTACTGCTCGACGTCGCCGACGGAACGGCGATGGTCACGTTGAACCGTCCCGCCGGCGCGCAATGCGCTCTCGCGAGAGGTGCTGCGCACGCTGCCGCGCATCGTCCGGGAGTGCGATGCGCGGCGACGACGTGCGGGTGGTGGTCATCACCGGCGCGGACCCTGCGTTCTGCGCGCGGTCTCGACCTGAAGGAGCTCGGCAGCGACGACCGCCGCGGGGGTGGCCTGGCCGAGGCGCCGACGGAACCCGGCGGTCCGCTCCCCCGCATCGGCAAGCCGGTCATCGGTGCCATCAACGGGGCCGCCATCACCGGGGGATTCGAGCTCGCGCTCAACTGCGACTTCCTCGTCGCGTCCGAGCGGGCGCGCTTCGCCGACACGCACACGCGCGTCGGAATCCAGCCCGGTTGGGGCCTCACGGTCCTGCTCCGCGAGGCAGTGGGCGTCCGGCGGGCCCGCGAGCTGAGCACGACCGGCAACTTCCTCGACGCTCCGACCGCGCTCACGTGGGGGCTGGTCAACCATGTCGTGGCCCACGAGCAGCTGTTGCCGTTCTGTCGCCAGCTCGCCGCCGACATCGCGTCGAACGATCCTGCGGGTGTGACTCGAATCCTGGCGACGTACCACGAGGGATCGATGGTGACCGAACGCGAGGCGTGGGCGCTCGAGGCCGAGGTGTCGCGCGAGTGGATGGCCAGCGGTCACGGGTCCGCAGCCGAAGTTGCCAAGCGCCGCGAGGACGTCATGGCCAGGGGCCGCGGCCAGGTGCGTTAAACGTGCGTTCTGGCGTCAACCAGTGCGCATATGTACACCGGTTGACGCCAGAACGAAGCGAACAGGGTCAGGCGGATTCGGCGGCCGCGGCGGCGCGGTCCTTGGCGAGCTCGTCGAGTAGCTCGTACTCCTCACCGGTGTCCGTCCAGTCCTCGAACTGGATCACGTTGATCTCGGAGAACTTCCTGCGGAGCCAGTGGTCGTTGCGGTCGAGCAGGCCGAGCTTCTTGCAGTTCGGCACGATCTTCGAGAACAGCAGTTGCTGGAACGGGTCGTCGTTCTTGTTGGTCTCGTTCTCGAGCTGCAGCCGCACCATCGTGCGCACGTCGACACCCATCCGCTCCCAGACCTCCTGCTGGAGGAACCGGTCGCGCATGCGCACCGCGGCCTCGAAGGCGAAGTGCTGGCGCTCGAGCATCTCGGCGTCGGTCAGGCCCTCGTAGTACTCCTTGAGCGAGAGCACGCCGAACGCAACGTGGCGGGCCTCGTCGCTCATGACGTACCGGAGCAGCTGCTTCAAAAGCGGCTCCTCGGTGAGCATGTGCATGAAGCCGAACGCTGCGAGCGCAAGGCCTTCGACCATGATCTGCATGCCGAGGTACGTCATGTCCCAACGGCTGTCGTTGATGATGTCGTCGAGCAGCATCCGCAGGTGGGCATTGATCGGGTAGTGGCCGGTCAGCTTGGTGTCGAGGTACTTGGCGAAGACCTCGACGTGACGGGCCTCGTCCATCACCTGCGTCGACGCGTAGTACTTGGCGTCGATCCACGGCACGGTCTCGACGATCTTGGCCGTGCACAGCAGCGCGCCTTGCTCGCCGTGCATGAACTGGCTCATCGTCCAGTTCTGGCCCTCGATCCGCATCTGGTTCCATTCCTTCTCGCCCCAGCTGTGGAGCGGGCCACCGGGGGCCGTGGCTGCGACCAGCACGGGATCCGTGTCGGGATCCATGGGCGCGTTGGCGGCGACCTTCTCGACGTCGACGTCGGTGTCCCACGGCAGGTCCTTCTCACCGTTCCACTGCGACGTCTTCGCCTTCTCGTAGAGCTTGTTGAGCGAGGGCCGGGCGCCCTTCTCGTAGTCCCACGTGAAGATGGCGTCGGCGTTGTCGGCTACGACGTGGAGGACCGAGTCGACGTCGTCGTTCGTGATGGCGAGAATCGCCTCGAGGTCGTTCGCATCGTCGCGACCGATGATCTCTTGGTTGGTGGCCATTTCGGTCAGTCCCCCTTGTGGACGGGTTCGGGCGGCGCGACTGCACCGACCAGACGGTTGATGAGCTGCTCCCACGGCTCTGCGTCGGGGAGCGACATGTCGATGGCGTCGTACAACAAGAAGCCGAGGCCGACGGCGTGGCAGAACAGGACCAGCGACTTCGTGTCGAGGTCCGGATCGATGCTGCCGTCGAGCTTCGCCTCTTCGACCAGTTCGGCGAGGACGGAGGCGCGGTCTTGGATCAGGCCCCCGAGCTGCGATCGGACCTCGGGATCGCGCCGAGCGGCGACGAACGCCTCGAGCAGCAGCGCACCCTCGGCATGGTCCGCGTCGGGACAGTCGTTGGTGACGAGATGCGAGCCGACGGTGCGGAGGATGTCGGAGGCGCGGCCTTCGAAGCGGTGCTGCGCGAAGAGCTCGTCGAGCTCGTCGGTCGTGTGGGCCTCGATCGCCGCCTGGAGGAGGTCGGCCTTGCCGGTGAACCGGCCGTAGATCGCGCCGGTGGTCAGGCCCGCCCGCCGGGCGATCTCCTGGACGCCTGCCCGGTCGTACCCCTTCTCGGCGAACACCGCCGCGGCCGCGTCGAGCAGGCGGTCTCGGGTCCCGTCACTCGTCGGCGCTTCGACTACGGCCATTCCTCGGGACGATAACGGTTATTACCGCAGGTGAAAAGGCCAAAATGCTGTGACTGATGTCATGGACGGCGACGTCGGCGCGAGCCACTCGAGCGGAGGCGAGCATCTCCTTCGCGAGGAGCCTTCAGGTCCTCGTGGGGACGGGGGCCGATGTGGGAGATCACCTCGCCGGCGGCGAGCGAGCCGAGTCGGGCGCAGGTGGCGATGTCATGACCCCGGCTCAGGCCGTGGAGGGCACCGGCGGCGAACTGGTCGCCGGCGCCGGTGGTGTCGACCACCGGCCCTCGAGGGTGGGCGCCGACGACGTGGACATCGTCGCCTCGCGCGACGACCGCGCCCGCAGCGCCCCTCGTCAAGAAGCACAAGTCGCAGTCCTGTCGGGCGTGCTGCAACGCGTCGTCGAAGTGCTCGACCTCGTACAGCGATCGGATCTCGGCGTCGTTGGCGAACAGGACGTCGACCGACGATCGGACGAGCGCGAGGAACTCGGACCGGTGACGCTCGACGCAGAAGCCGTCGGACAGCGACGAGCGCGACCTTGTTGCCCGCTTCGCGCGCGACGCGCATCACGAGACGGATCGCGTCCTTCGTCGGCTCGCGATCCCACAGGTAGCCCTCGCAGTAGACGACGGCGGCGGACGCAACCAGGTCGACGTCGATGTCGTCCGTGTCGACCTCGCCGGCGATGCCGAGCGACGTGCTCATCGTGCGGTGGGCATCAGGCGTGACGACGATGAGGGAACGAGCAGTCGGCGGCCCCTCGGGCGCGGGCGCGACGGCGAAATCGACACCGGCGGCGCGGATGTCGTGCGCGTACACCGCACCGAGTTGGTCATCGCGGACCTTCCCGATGAACGCGGCGCTGCCACCCAGCGCCGCCACGCCGACCGCCGTGTTCGCCGCCGAACCTCCCGAGGTCTCCGTGCCCGGCGGCATCGCCGCATACAACGCCTCTGCCCGCTCCGGCTCGACCAGCTGCATCGAGTCCTTCGTCAGCCCGTGCTCGTCGAGGAACCCGTCGTCGACCTCGGCGATCACGTCGAAGATGGCGTTACCTACCGCGAGCACGTCATGGGTCGGATCCGTCACGGCCGGTAGCGTACGCAACCGTGCCCGAACAGGATCAGTACCGCCTCCCGAGAACGGTCGTCCCGTCGCGCTACCAGCTCACGATCGAACCCGACCTCGACGCGGCCACGTTCACGGGCGACGAGCGCGTCGCGATCGAAGTGATCCAGCCCGTCGACGAGGTCGTGCTGAACGCGGACGAGCTCGAGATCGACGAGGCGTGGTTCGAGTCGCCCGAGGGAGGTCCGCGCCGAACGGCATCCGTGACACTGGAACCGTCGACAGAACGGGCGCGTCTGTCACTCGACGAGCCCCTCGAACCCGGTGCCTGGATCCTCTCACTGCCGGTTCCGCGGCTTGCTCAACGACAAGCTCACCGGGTTCTACCGGTCGACGTTCGCCGACGAGTCGGGCGAGGAGCAGGTCGTCGCCGTCACGCAGTTCGAAGCGACACACGCGCGAAGGCCTTCCCGTGTTGGGACGAGCCCGAGCGCAAGGCCGTCTTCGCCGTCACACTCGTCGTGCCCGAAGGCCTCACCGCTGTGTCGAACGCGACCGAGGTGTCGAACGAGCGAGTCGATGGCGGCCGGCGCCGCATCACGTTCGCGGACACCATGAAGATGTCGACGTACCTGGTCGCGTTCGTCGTCGGCCCGCTCGAAGCGACCGACGGGGTCACGGTGGGCGACGCGCCACTCCGACTCGTCCACGTGCCGGGCAAGGGCCACCTGACCGCGTTCGCGCTCGACAGTGCTGCGTTCGCGCTGCAGTGGCTCACCGACTACTACGGCATCCCGTACGCGGGCGACAAGTGCGACCTGGTCGCCGTTCCCGATTTCGCGTTCGGAGCGATGGAGAACCTGGGCTGCATCACCTTCCGCGAGGTGCTGTTGCTCGTCGACCCCGACCGGTCGACCCAACCAGAGCTGCAGAACATCGCGGACGTGATCCACCACGAGCTCGCGCACATGTGGTTCGGCGATCTCGTGACGATGAAGTGGTGGAACGGCATCTGGCTCAACGAAGCCTTCGCCACCTTCATGGAGGTGAAGTGCACCGACGCGTTCCGTCCGCAATGGGAACGCTGGGTCAGCTTCGGTCTCTCCCGCAGCGCAGCCTTCGAAGTCGACTCCCTCCACAGCACGCGCCCGATCGAGTTCGAGGTCGTCTCGCCCGAGGACGCCGAGGGGATGTTCGACATCCTCACCTACGAGAAGGGTGCGGCAGTCCTGCGGATGCTCGAGCAGTACCTCGGTGAGGACTCCTTCCGCGACGGCATTCGTCACTACCTGTCGTTGCACCAGTACTCGAACACCGAGACCACCGACCTGTGGGACGCGATCGAGGAGTCGAGCGGCGAACCCGTCCGCCAGATCATGGACACGTGGATCTTCCAGGGCGGCTACCCGGCGGTCGAGGCCGAGTTGGTGGGTGACCGGACACTCCGATTGCGCCAGGAGCGGTTCCGGTATCCGGTCGACGGGGACGACGCCGTTGACCGCGAGCCCACGTGGGCGGTGCCCATCCTGTACCGGTGGTCGTCGCGGGGACGCAGTGGGGACGCGCGCGTGTTGCTCACCGATCGCCAGCACGACGTCGAGCTCCCCGAACCAGTTGACTGGCTGCACCTCGATGCGGGCGGCTTCGGCTTCTACCGCACGCGCTACCGCGGCGTGCTCCGCGACCGCCTCGTCGAGCACGCGGGCGAGCTCACGGCGCTCGAGCGCTACAACCTCGTCGACGATGCGTTCGCGTCGGTTCTGCAGGGCACGTCGAGTGCGGCCGAATTCATCGACTTGGTCCGCAGCTTCGCCGACGACACCGACCTCGCCGTGTGGCAACGCATTGCCGGCGCGCTCGGGTCGCTCGATCGCATCGTCGACGACGACACGCGAGGACGGCTGCAGGCGACCGTGCGCGCGCTCGCTGCGCCGGCGCTCCGTCGCATGGGTTGGTCACCGAACGAGGAGGACAGCGACCGCAGTCGCGAGACGAGAGCGACGCTGTTCGAGCTCGTCGGGGTCGTCGGTGGGGACGAAGACGTCCGAGCGCGAGCGCGAGCGTTGCACGAGTCGTACGTCGACGATCCCTCGAGCGTCGACCCCGCGATGGCGGCCGCCGCCGTGAGCGTCATCGCCGACAGCGGTGACTACCAGGACTTCGAGTCGTTCCTCGAGCGTTTCCGCAAGACCGACAACCCGCAGGAGGAGATGCGCTACCTCTACGCACTCGCGAAGTTCCGGGACAAGGATTCGTTCTCGCGCATGCTCGACCTCACGCTCTCGGAGGTGCGCACACAGAACGCTCCCTTCCTCCTCGCGTGGGCGATGGCCAACCGATCGAATGGCGCGACGGCATGGGACTTCGTCCGCACGAATTGGTCGACGTTCCTCGACCGGTTCCCGTCGAACACGATGGTCCGCATGGTCGAAGGAGTGCGAACCCTCAGCGAGCCGAAGGTCGCGCAGGACGTTCTCGCGTTCTTCGCCGAGCACCCGTTACCGCAGGGCGAACGGACGCTCGCGGCAGCATCTCGAGCGACTTCGGGTCAACGTCGCGTTCCGCGAGCGAGAGCGCGATGCCCTCGCCACCGCGCTGGAGTGAGACGCCGACCCGCCGATCCCTGGGTCTTCGCCGTCGAGCCGGACAACGTGCAGCTCACGTGGCAGCACGGCGGCGACGGCACACCGGGCACGCAACTCGTCGATGGTCTCCAGCCGGGCGCGACGCAATCCGTGCACGTCGATGCGCTCGACACAGACGTCACGGTCACCACCGTCGCGGCGCCGCCGGGGGCAGAGACGTGCCGCATCGCGACGATCAACGACCTGCACATCGGTTGCGAGTACTTCGGGCTGCGCGGCCGGATGCAGGAGTTCCCGGCGCCCGTACCCCATGCCGTTCGCTGCACGCGCGAGCGCCATCCGCGACGCGCTCGGCGTGGGGTGCGCAGTTGCTGATCGTGAAGGGTGACCTGACCCACCACGCAACCCCCGAAGAGTGGGCCACGGTCGGTGATCTGCTGGCAGGCCTCCAGGTCCCGGTGGCGGTGATCCCAGGCAATCACGACGTGAAGGAGGATCGGCTCGTCGAACCACAACCCGCGCTCGCGCTGCACGGCCTGCACCTCGTGCACGGGGTCGAGGTGATCGACATGCCCGGCATTCGAGTCGTCCTCGCAGACACCGCGGTGCCGGACGAACACCGTGGGCGGGTCGCTCATCTCGCGCCCGACGTCGTACGGGTCGCGTCGCGGGCCGTGGGTGGCGTTCTCGTCGCACTGCATCACCATCCCCAGCGCTACCGATACCCGACGTTCCCGCCTCCGGGGATCCCGGCACCCGAGTCGGATCGCATGCTTCGCCACCTCGCGGCGGCCCATCCTGCGACCCTCGTCGCCACCGGCCACTCCCACCGCCATCGCCGATATCGACGGGCTGGCATCACGGTCACCGAGGTCGGGTCGACGAAGGACTTTCCCGGCACGTGGGCCGGTTACGCGGTCCACGAAGGCGGAATCCGTCAGGTGGTGCGCAGGATCAGCGACCCGACCTGTCTGCCATGGCTGGATCACACCGCGCGTGCCGGCGGTGGCTTCTGGGGCGTGTGGTCGCCGGGCGAGTTGGACGATCGCTGCTTCTCACTCACCTGGTGAGGTCGCCGCTCACACTGCGAATGTTGGTGCGATTGCGGGGCTATAGCCCCGCAATCGACCCGGAGTTCGTCACACGCCGCCGACCGACGGAGCGAACTGCGCCAGGTACGACGTGAAGTGCGCATATGCCCCAGTCGCCAGCAGCACGCCGAGCACGACGAGGAGCGCGCCGCCGATTCGCTCGAGCGCCGGCCCGATCCGTCGCACTCGCGCCGAGATTCCCGGTGACGCGGCGAGGCCGAGCGACGCGAGAAGGAACGGGACACCGATCCCGGCGGCATAGGCGAGCAACAACAGGCCGCCGCGCACCGGTTCGCCGCCATGAGCAGCAACCACGAGCGCCGCGCCGAGCAACGGCCCGACACACGGACTCCAAGCTGCACCGAACGCAACCCCGAGGACGAGCGGCCTGGCTGAACCGCCGACGTTCGGAAGCCGCGTGATCAGTCGTCGCTCCTGCACGATGCGACCGCGCACGGCGCCGAGGAGCACGAGGCCGAGCACGATCACGATCACACCGCCGATGCGCTGCAGCGCGTCCTGCACCGAGCTCAACGACGAACCGATCAAGCCGGCAGCCACACCGAGTCCGGCGAACACCGCGGCAAAGCCCGCGATGAAGATGAGCGTCGCCGGCACCGCTGCGGCGGTGTCGCCGCTGTCACCCGACTCGCCGACGATCATCCCCAGGTAGGCGGGGACCAGGGGCACGAGACACGGTGCGAGGAACGACGCCACGCCTGCCCCGAAGAGCGCGACATAGTCAGCGATCACGTCACGTCACGTCTCTACATGCTCCGGGCGTCGCTTCGCTCCTGCCTCCGCATGCCGGCCGGCCCGACGCTGGCGCTTTCCGGGCCGACGGTAACCGCAGCCTTCGCGACTGGTTCGGAACCTTGCTTCACTGGGTCCCGCTACCGAAGGTGAAGGAATACGCCTGGAAGCCCGTTGCCATCGGACGAAGGACGAGGTCGTGCACGCCGGTCGGTCCATTCGACACAACCCGGTAGAGAGAGTCCCCGGTGACGGTCACGGGCGGCTGCGCCACACCATCGAGCTCGACCGCGAGCATCACCGGCGCCGCGCCGGGACCGGCGCCCGCCACGATGTTGACCTCGGTCGCTCGGTAGCGAAGCTCGATCGCGGCGTCCGTCGACGCTGACACGATCCCCTGGCCGGACACGTTCCAACTCCCCTGCAGTGCGAACGTGTCCACGGGGACGGAGGAGGGCGCGGTGAACGTGGCCGTCCCCTCTGTGAGCTGTTGCGGCGACGAGGAGAACTGCTGCGCGCCGAAAGACAGGCCGAAATGGATCTCGGGAGTCTCCGCTGCGCTCTGCACTTGATCGGGTCCCGCGTTGTTCGCGCGCTGGCGCGTTCGACGGCACGCCGAGGAGGGTACGGACGTCGTCCTCCTTCTGGTCGTACTCGCCCTCGCCGATGTACACCTGCCGCAGCCGTCCGTCGCGGTCGGTGAGGTACTCCTCCGGCCAGTAGTTGTTGTTGAACGAGTTCCAGATCGCCATGTCGTCGTCGAGCGCCACGGGCCACGTCACGCCCAGCTGCTGAACCGCCTTCTGGACGTTGTCGTGGTTCTTCTCGAAGTCGAATTCGGGCGAGTGGATGCCGACGACGACCAGTCCCTGACTGCCGTATCGGTCGTAGAGGGCCTTCAGGTGGGGCAGCGTCCGGACGCAGTTGACGCACGAGTACGTCCAGAAGTCGTAGACGACGACCTTGCCCCGGAGATCGTCGGGCGTCAGCGGCGACGAGTTGATCCATCCCTTTGCCGCGGCGAGGGACGGTACGGACTGGGCCTTCACCGAGAGATCGCCCGAGCCACCGAGGTCCTTCGGCTCGACCCTGGTCGCGACGAACACGGACAGCCCCGCGATGACGGCGACCGCGACGAATGCGACGAGGTACAGGCGCCTGCTCACAGCCTCATTGTCACCGTCGGATGCCCGACTGTTACGTCGCGGTCGATCACGCCGCTACGGCACGACGTCCCATGACGCCCCTTCGGCGATGAGCTGGCGGTACTGAATCACGGGGCGGGGCCGGTTCATCCCGAGGACGCCGACGAGCCGGCCCGCTCGGCCGTAGACGGCAACGAAGCGGCGCTCGTCGATCGAGCCGTCGACGATGCGGACCTCGTCGTCGGGCCCGCTGCGACCGGCGACCTGGATCTTGCGGTCGTACTGGTCGGACCAGAACCACGGCACGCGGCTCGTACGGGCGCGGTCGTCGCCGAGCAGGCGACGAGCCGCATGGGCGCCCTGCTCCTGCGCGTTCTCCCACTGCTCGACTCGCATGACCTCGCCGAAGCGGCGGTTCGGCCATCGAGCGATGTCACCGGCCGCCACGACGCCGGGCGCCGCGAGACACGTCTCGTCGCACACCGACGCCGTTGTCGATGGTCGAGGCCCGAGCCTTCCAGCCATTCGGTGTTGGGGACGACACCGACGCCGACCACCACGACGTCGGCGTCGAGCGTCGTGCCGTCGGACGAGCACGACGCCGGCGACGCGACCCTGGCATCGTCGACGAACGCGTCGACGCCGTCGACGAGACGAACGTCGACGCCCGTGATCACGGTGGAGGTCGGCGCACACAGTCGCCCATACGGTCGCCGAGCACCCGCTGCATCGGCACGGGCCTGTGCCTCGAGCATCGTGACCTCGAGCCCGCGCTCGACGAGCCGTCGCCGCGACCTCGGCGCCGATGAATCCGGCGCCGACGACGACGACACGCGACTGGCACCGCCGTCGAGGTCGGCCCTGAGCGCGAGGCAGTCGTCGAGCGTGCGCAGCATGTGCATCCCGGCGAGGTCGGCTGCCCGGCAGACGTCGCGGACCGTCGTGCCGGTGGCGATGACGAGCCCGTCGAACGACACCGTCGATCCGTCGGCGAGCTCGACCTCGCGCATCGACGGTCGAGCGCGATCGCCGCCGGGCACAGCCGAGGCGCCGATCGTCCACATCCATGTGGTCGCGCCAACTGCGGCTGAGGGGCAGGCGGTCGAGCTCCCATGTGCCGGCGAGGACCTGCTTCGACAGCGGCGGACGGTCGTACGGAAGATGGGGCTCCGCGTCCGATCGACCGTGATGCGTGCCGTCGAAGCCGCCTCGCGAAGCGACTCCGCCGCGCGGAGGCCGGCCAGGGACGCGCCGACGACCGCGATCTGCCGCATCCAGCGTCTGACGTCAGTCCTCGATGGTGATGGCCTGCTTCGGGCAGCGGCGAACGGCCTCCTCGACTTCGCTGCGCAGCTCCTCGGGCGGATTCTCCTGCAGCACGTAGAGGAAGTCGTCGTCGCGGACCTCGAAGACCTCGGGCGCGATGCCCATGCACACGCGTTGGTCTCACACAGTCGAAGTCGACCACGACCTTCATCAGCTTCCTCCAATGACTCTCGTTCCGGTCGCGAACCTATCGCTCGGTAGGGTGAGACGTGCGCGGACCGGCGGACGCCATCTCCGACTCGACGGCCCGTCGCATCGCGCTCGCCGCGCAGGGATTCGCGGATCCGTATCCCTCCGGACGCGTCGACCTCCGACACGTTCGGCGCGGCGCTCGGCCGGGTCGGCGTGCTGCAGATCGACTCGGTGAACGTGCTCGTCCGCTCGCACGAGCTGCCGCTGTTCTCCCGGCTCGGACCGTATCCGCGCGCCGCGCTGACCGATCTCGCCGAACACCACCGCGAGCTGTTCGAGTACTGGGGCCACATGGCGTCGTTCGTGCCGGTCCGGTTCCATCCCCTGCTGCGTTGGCGGATGGAACGGGCTCGAGCTCGTCCGTTTCGGGTGGTCGAGCACATGCAACGGGAGCGGCCGGGCTACGTCGAGGCGGTGTTGGCCGAGGTCGCGGAACGGGGACCGATCGCCGCGTCGCAGCTCAGCGATCCGGGGACGAAGCGAGGCCCGTGGTGGGGTTGGGCATACGGCAAGTCCGTCCTCGAATGGCTCTTCTACACGGGAGACGTGGCGTCCGCCGGTCGTGGCCGCAACTTCGAACGCCTCTACGACGTGCGCGAGCGAGTGCTCCCGGCCGACGTCCTGGCCTCGCCCACGCCGGACGCCGAGGACGCGCAACGTGCGTTGCTGCTCGCGTCCGCCTCGTGGCTCGGCATCGGCACCGCCCGCGACATCGCCGACTACTTCCGCATCGGAGTCAACGAGGCGAAGCCGAGACTGGCCGAGCTCGTCGAGGCCGGCGACCTGCTACCCGTGCGGGTCGAGGGATGGAAGCCGCCCGCGTTCCTCCATGCAACCGCGCGCATTCCTCGCCGGGTACGTGCGCGGCGCACTGCTGTCGCCGTTCGACTCGTTGGTGTGGGAGCGCGAACGGACGGAGCGCCTGTTCGGCATGCACTACCGGATCGAGCTGTACACGCCGGCCGCGCAGCGCGTGCACGGCTACTACGTGCTGCCGTTCCTGCTCGACGACGAGCTCGTCGCGCGCGTCGACCTCAAGGCCGATCGCCGGCAGTCGACGCTTCTGGTCCTCGGCGTTCATCTCGAACACGCCCACGTGAAGCCGTCGCGGGCCAAGGTCGTGGCCGGCGAGCTCGAGGCTGTGCTCGGTTCCATGGCGGAGTGGCTGGAGCTCGAGCGTGTCAGCCCTGCGCGTCGTACGGCTGTAATCAGTCCCAGAAGTTCAACGCAGACCGCATCGTCTCTTCGTACTGTTCGAAGTCGCTGCCGTTGCGGACGGACCAGATGAGCTCGGCGTCCGCGCCGACGAGATGGCGCAGGCGCGCGTTGTCGTCCTCCGCAACCGAGACGATCGCGTCCGCGACGACCTCGGGCGGTGCCGGCTTGCCGTCGGGCGCGAGCGTCCGGAGCGCCGTGTCGAACCGTTCGGCCACCTCCTTGTACGGCGAGCTCGCCGTGAAGCGTGCTGCCGTGATGGCGTTGCTGGCGAGCTCGGTCTCGAACTGCCCCGGTTCGACGACTGCGAGACGGATGTTCCACAGGCCGCATTCGAAGTGCAGCGCTTCGGTGATGGCTTCGACCGCATGCTTCGACGCGGCGTAGATGCCACCGAACGGCCGCGACACGAGGCCGGCGATCGAGCCGACGTTGACGATGACGCCGCCGCCCTGATCGCGCACGACGGGAATGACGGCACGAACGACCCGCAGCAGTCCGAACACGTTCGTGTCGAACTGCACGAGCACCTCGTCGTCGCTGCATTCCTCGATCGGTCCCCGCAGCTCGATACCCGCGTTGTTGACGCAGACGTCGATGCGGCCGGCCCGTTCCACCACCTCCGCGACCGCACCTTCCACCGAGTCGGCGTCACGCACGTCCAGGCGAAGCACGTGCAGGTCGAGCCCTTCTTCGGCCGCGGCGTCGAGAAGCGGCTTCGCCCGCTCGAGCGTCCGTACCGTCGCGACCACCTCGTGTCCCTGTCGGGCGAAGCTCAGCGCGGCGTGGTACCCGAACCCACTCGAACATCCCGTCAACAGCACCGTCGACATCCCGCTCCCCCTTCCGACCCCTCTTCGAACTTCGGGTCGATCGTGGGGCTCTGGCCCCACAATCGCACCAACATTCGCAGAGAGTAGGGGTGGTCCTGCGACCAAGGTCTGATGGCGGGCGCCGGCATCCGGGCCGACACTCACCACAGCGAGATGACTTCGAGCGTTCCCGAGCATCCGCCGGCGCCGCCGGTTGCACCCGCCCGCGGGCCGGTGCGGGTCCTGATCGTCGACGTCCACCCCGTCGTCCGTAGTGGCGTCGCGGCCGTCCTCGCTGGCGCCGACGGGTTCGAACTGGCGGGCGAAGCCGGCGCCTGGCAGGACGCGGTCGAGCTCGCGCACGCGCGGTGAGCCCGACATCGTGCTCCTCGATCTGTCGGTCGCGACGGCTGCGGATACGAGCTCGAGCCCGGTCGGCCTGTTGCGGGCGCTCCCACGCGCACCGTCGGTGGTGGTCTTCGCTGCGCTCGCCGATCAGCGCGAGCTGCGGGCGGCGCGCGCCGCCGGCGCCGCCGGTTGCGTGCTCAAGGACGCAACGCCGGCAGCGCTCGTCGCGGCCTTGCGCCAGGCGAGGAAGGACGACCCGCCGACGCGGGAGCCGCTCGCCGGCGACGACGTCGGCGAGACCGAGCTCGTCCGTCTGGCTGCAACCGGCGACCCGGACGTGTGGGAACGGCTGTACCGCCGCGCCTACCCGGGGTTGCTGGCCTTTGCCCGCCGCCGGCTGTCGCCGGAGGAGGCGACCGAGGCCGTGGCGGACACCTTCCTGCGCGCCCTCACCCGCCTCGACCGCTTCGCCCGCAAAGGCGGCGGGTTCGAGCCGTGGCTGTTCGGCATCGCCCGCGACGTCATCACCGGTGCGCATCGCGCCGCGCCGCGCCGTCTCCGCCTCGTGCGCGCCGACCGACGGATGCCGCCCGCCCGACCGCTCGCCCGACCGTCGCCGCCACCGGATGGGCAGCCGTCGGCCACAGAGCTCGCGACGCAACGACGGGCAGCCCTGGATCGGCGGGATCTTCCTCGTCCGACCTCGCGCCCGCTGCGAACCCGGGTTGCGATCGGAGCGAGCGCCGCGCTGGTCCTCGCGGGCGCGAGCACTGCCGCGGCCGCTACCAACCGATTGCCGCCGCCGATCCAAGCAGCGGCCGACGCACTCGGTCTGCACCGCGAACCCACGGATCTCGATCGCACCACTGACGCGCTCGCCCGGCTGCGCGACGCGGTCGCCCGGGGCGATGTCGCTGGCGCTGAGCGAGCAACGGCCGAGCTGCGATCCCGCCTCGGCGCTCTCGCGCCCGAGGACCGCGCCAAGATCGCCGCCGAGGTCGACGCCTTGCTCGCGCCGCCTCCCGAGACGCCGGGGCCGTCGCCCACGCCAGGCGAGGACGGCGTCGGTTCCGCGTCCACCGGCGACGACCACCTCGACCCTCGTTCGGGCCGCGACGGCGGAGGCGACGACACGCCGGCTCCTTCGAGCGGAGGACAGAACACCGCACCGTCGAGCGACGACCACGGAGGCGGCGGCGCACCCGGGCCGTCTGGTGACGACCCTGGCGGCGGCGCCGGATCCTCGTCGGCCAGCGCGACGGTGCAGTCGTCCGGGGACACCGCCAGCAGTGGCGACGACGGCGGGGGTCGAGACGGGGGACGCGGCGGATCGAGCAGTGGATCCGATGCGGGATCCGGTGGTCGAGACGGATCCGGTCATGGCGGCTGACGGAGCGCAGGTCGTACGACCAAGGTCTGAAGGGGGGCCAGCGACCACGTGCCACCCTTGAGACGGTGACCCGCGACCCGGCTTCCGGCAAGCGCAGCCTGTCGGTCCGCGGTGCGGTCCTGGTCTTCGCCCTGACGGCGCTGGCGGCGGTGCTAGCCATCGCCGTCGCCGTCGTCTGGGTGGCCCGCCGGGAGGCGTCCGACGAGGCCGTGCGCGCTGCTCGCGACCTGACGGTGACCGAGGCCGAGAGCGCGATCTCACCGGCACTCACCGACGGCTTGGTGGCGCACGACCCGGCAGCGGTGCAAGCCCTGGACCAGATCGTTCGTCAGCGTGTGCTGTCCGATCGCGTCGTGCGGGTGAAGGTGTGGGCGCCGGACGGCACGATCCTGTACTCGGACGAGCCGAGCCTCGTCGGGCGGCAGTTCGGTCTGGCGCCGTCCGAGCTCCAGGTGCTCGACACCCGGAGCTCTGCAGCCCAGGTGAGCGACCTCAACGAGCCGGAGAACGAGTTCGAGCGCTCGTTCGGCAAGTTGCTCGAGGTCTACGTCGGCCAGCGCACCGCTTCGGGACAGCCGGTCCTGTACGAGTCGTACCTGCGGTTCTCGTCAGTCGACAGTGCGGCGCGGAGCACGCTCACCGGTGTGCTCCCCGCGCTGGTCGGTGGCCTCGCGCTGCTGTTCCTCGTGCAGGTCCCGTTGGCGTGGTCGCTGGCGCGGCGGGTCGAACGAGCACGCGCCGAGGAGCAGCGTCTGCTGCGGAGCGCAGTGGAAGCGGGCGAGGTCGAGCGCCGTCATCTCGCGGCCGACCTGCACGACGGCGTGGTCCAATCCCTCGTCGGCACCTCGCTGTCACTCAGCGCGTCATCCGACGAGGCGGCCCGCGCCGGCCTGCCGTCCGTCGCGGCGCGGCTCGACGAGGCTGCCGACGACCTGCGGCAGGGAGTTCGCGACCTCCGGAGCCTGATCGTCGCGATCGCGCCGCCGCGGCTGCACGACGAGGGGCTGGCGGTGGCGTTGCACGATCTCGTGTCTCCGCTCAGCGCCCGAGGCATCGATGCAGGCGCTGCACGTGGAGGACGAGCTGACCCTTCCGCCCGCCACCGAAACACTGCTGTACCGCAGTGCGCAGGAGGCGTTGCGAAACGTGACCCGCCACGCAAAGGCGCACACCGTCGACGTGACGGTCCAGCGTTCGAACGGCGTCGTCCGGCTCGAAGTCCAGGACGATGGGGTCGGGTTCTCGCCCGAGGTTGCCGACGAGCGGCGCTCCGCCGGTCATGTGGGACTTCATCTGCTCGGCGAGCTCGCGTCCGACGCCGGCGGTCGGTTCGAGGTGGTCAGCGCGCCCGGGGACGGCACCCGCGTCCGTCTCGAGGTGCCGTGGAAGTGATCCGGGTCGTCGTCGTCGACGATCACGCAGTCGTCCGCCGCGGACTGGTCGAGTTGTTCGCCGCGGCCGGCGACATCGAGGTCGTCGCGGACGTCGACGATGGTTCGGCGGCGGTGGCTGCAGTGGTCGAGCACAAGCCCGATGTCGTCCTCATGGATCTGTCGATGCCGATCATGGACGGCGTCGAGGCAACCCGTCAGCTGTCGGAGCAGGCGCCGAACGTCGCAGTCGTGATCCTCACGTCGTTCTCCGAACAGAGCCGCATCCTCGACGCGATCGACGCCGGCGCGGCGGGTTACCTCCTCAAGGACGCTGAGCCCGACGAGCTCATGCGAGGTGTCCGAGCCGCGGCGCTCGGCGAGGCGCCGTTCTCTCCCAAGGCGGCCAAGGCCCTGTTGAACCGGACTGCACAGCGCGAGGCGACGGAGTTGACCAACCGCGAGCGAGAGGTGCTCGTCTGCGTCGCGAGCGGTCTACCGAACAAGCTCATCGCGCGGCGGCTCGGCATCAGCGAGAAGACCGTGAAGTCGCACCTCACCTCGGTGTTCCAGCGCATCGGCGTGACCGACCGGACGCAAGCGGCACTCTGGGCACAGCGCAACGGGCTGTCGTGAAGCGGACGATCGCTCGGCTCGGGGCCCGAGCCCCGCAAGCGCGACGTGGCGGTACCAACCTCCACTGATCCGCAGATCAAGAGGCCCTAGCCGATCGACCCGAACGGTTCACCGCCGTAGCGGTCGACCGAGGTGAAGGCGGACACCGGCGACCGGGTCAGCTTCCGCGGGAAGCGGGCCGCGCGGCCGAGCGCGACGGCGGCCACGACCGCGAGCTCGTCCGGGATCCTGCAACAGCGCCTTCACCTCGCGGCTCGCTCGAATCACCATCGTCGTGATCACACCGCCCGAGACCTTCTTCGTGCGCGGCGAGCAGGATGCTCCACACGAACGGGTAGATCGACGCGCCACCCGCCAGCGTGTACCGGCCGAGGTCGCGGTCGACGGCAGCGAGGTTGCGCTGGTCGGCCAGCACGACGAGCAGCACCGGGACCTCGTCGAAGTGCTCGGCGAATCCGCCGGGTCCCGACTCGGCCGCTTCGCTCGGAAGCTCGTCCGGCGTGCGCCTGACCGCGGCCTGCCTCGGCATCCCGATCCGTGATCGGCGCCCACGGTGTCAGACCCGGACGCACTGGGCCAGGTACTCGTACCAGTTGTCGAGATAGAGGTCGCGGAGTCGCCGTCGGATGCGCCGGATCCTTCACCACGATCACCCGCCAGCCCTGGCGGTTGCCGCCGCTCGGCGCGAACCGTGCCGTGTCTCGAGGATGCGCTCGACCACGTCGTCGGTCACGGGCGCTGCGACGTACTCGCGAACCGCCCCGGTCGATCGCAATGCCTCGATGAGCTCCACGCTTTGCGAGGATACGGGAGTCCCTGCCGGACGGCGGAACGAGGAGGAGACGTCGTGATGAGCGTGAAGGTCAACCCTGATGCCGCCGGTCTCGACGCCGAACGGCTCGAGCGCATCACCCGATCACTTCGATCGCCGCTACATCGACGCCCGGCAAGATCGCCGGGCTGCCAGGTCGCGGTCGCGAGGCGTGGTCAGGTCGGCTACTTCCGTTCGTTCGGGTCGATGGACCTCGAACGCGGCAAGCCCGTCAACGACGACACGATCTTCCGCATCTACTCGATGACCAAGCCGATCACCGGTGTCGCGCTCCTCACGCTGTACGAGCAGGGCGTGTTCCAGCTGAGCGACCCGGTGCACCGCTTCATCCCGCAGTGGACGCGACCTCAAGGTGCGGGAGAAGTCGGACGACGGCTCGTCGCGCTTGGTCGAACCGCAGCGGCCGATGTCGGTCCGCGACCTGCTGATGCACATGTCCGGTCTCGGCTTCGCCGGACGCGGGTTGCCGCTGATCAAGACCGACGACGACGGCGGCGACGTCGGTGCTGCCGTCGTGGGAGCCCGGAGCGACGCTCGAGACGCTCGCCGAGCGGCTGGCCGATCGTGCGCTGCGCTTCCATCCCGGGACCCGCTGGTTCTATTCGACGTCGACCGACATGTGCGCACGGCTCGTCGAGATCATCTCGGGACAGCGCTTCGACGAGTACCTGCAACGCGCGAGTGTTCGGACCCGCTGCGCATGGTCGACACCGGTTTCATGGTTCCGGACACGAAGATCGGCCGCTTCGCTGCCAACTACTCGCGTTCGCCCGACAAGAAGCTCGTGCTGATCGACGACCCCGATCGCAGCGGCTTCCGGAAGATGCCGACCTTCCTGTCAGGTGGTGGCGGTCTCGTGTCGACGACGACGGACTACCTGCGGTTCGCGCAGATGCTGGCCAACGGCGGCGAGCTCGACGGCTCGCGCGTGCTCGGGCGCAAGACCGTCGAGCTGATGACGCACGAATCACCTCCCCGGCAACGGCGAGCTGCGAGCGTTCGCGGTACCCGGCGCGTACGGCGAGGTCGGCTTCGACGGGCACCGGCTTCGGCCTCACCGTCGCCGTCGGCCTCGGCCCGGCCCGCACACAAGTGATCGGATCCGCCGGCGACTTCATGTGGGGCGGCTGGGCGTCGACGATCTTCTGGGTCGACCCCGACGAGGATCTCGTCGTCGTGTTCATGACCCAGTTCGCGCCGTCGGGCACGTTCAACTTCCGCAGCCAGCTGAAGGCGCTCGTCTACCCCGCGATCGTCGACTGACCGACGGCTGCCGTCTGCACGACCGGCAGCACCTCTTCCGCGAAGAGACGCATGCTGGCTTCCGCGTCCTCGTAGGGAAGGCCGGCGAAGCGGAAGCAACACGTCAAGTCGTGATCACCGACGACCTCGCGGCGCGCCCGCAGACGGTCGACGATCTGATCGGGTGTACCCCAGACGTTGACGCCGAGGTACATCTGACACAGCTTCTCGAGCCCGACCGAGCGCAGCAGCTCGACCGAGTCGCCGTAGGCCTCGTAGCCCTTCGCCTGCTTCAGATGGTCGCTCTGCAAGCTCGTAGTGCTCCATCACGCTCCTGAGGTACCCGGCGATGTAGCGGTGCGCCATCTCCTGCGCGCGGCTCTCGTCGCGATCGCAGTACACGAAGTCGCACACGATCGGCGGCCCCGGCTCGCACCCGTGCACGTCGACGAATCGTCGACGGTAGGTCTGCACCGTCGCGGCCTGGTCGTCCCACGGACGCTGGCTGAACATGACCATGCGGGCACCGAGGTCGGCGGCGACGTCCACCGAGTCGGGCGACATGGCAACGCAGTACGTCCGGTCGCGGAACGAGCGGGACGGCCTCGGTCGGATCGACGTGCGCGGCTGCGGGAAGTACGGCCCGTCACCTTCGATGGTGCCGGTCTCGAGCGCGTCGAGGATCATGCGCGCCGCCTCGTCGAAACGGTCGCGTGACTCGTCCATCGGGATGCCGAAGCCCTCGTACTCGTAGCGAGACAGTCCTCGTCCCATCCCGAACAGCACACGTCCGTTCGAGAGATGGTCGAGAAGGGCGATCTTCTCGGCGACGCGGAGCGGGTCGTTCCACGGAAGGATCACGGCCCCGGTGCCGAGCAGGATGCGCTCGGTCCGCGCTGCCATGTGCGCGAGGAAGACGGTGTTGTCCGGACAGAACGAGTAGTCCCGGAAGTGGTGCTCGACCGGCCACAACGCGTGGAAACCGAGCTCGTCGGCCAGCTCGCCCAGCCGGATCTCCTGCTCGACGACATCGCCGTCCGTTACGTCGTCCCCGTAGCCCCACGACTGGAAGACCATCTGCACGCCGACTCGCATGGCCCGAAGCGTAGGTCCGACTCGTGAACACGGCGCGGGCACCGTGCGCGCCGTCGCCTAACTTCCCGGCGCTCGATGCGGATCCGAGTGCTCCCAGTCCGCGAGCAACGTGCGGAGCGCGGTCAACAACACGAGCGGCTGGTCGAGCATCGCATGGTGACCTGCTTCGGGCAGCTCGATCACAGGCGCGACTCGACCGAGTGCCTCGTACATCGAGTTGCCGATGTCGGGTGTGACGAGCCCCTGCTCGGATCGCAGCAATGCGAACCGGCAACGCACCGCTGAGAGGTAGGGCAGCGCAATGCCGCGCATCCCTCCGGCGAATTGCTCGAAGATGCGACGGTCGAACTTCCACTGCCATCCACCTTCGACCGGCCGCAACGACCGCCGCGCGACGTGGTCGACCACGTAGTCGAGGTAGTGCGGTTGCGGAGGCACCGTGCGGAAGCGCGACAACGCCTCGTCGACCGAGGCATACGTACGCGGGCTGCCGAACGCCTGCTTCAACCGGTACGACTCGACTTCCGGGTCCGGTGCGGTGACCGGCGAGTCGCACACGACCACGCCTTCGAGCCGATCGCCGTGCAGCGCGGCGGTCGCGATCGTGATGAACCCGCCCATGCTGTGGCCGATCACGACGGGATGTCCGCTGATGCCGCCGTCATCGGCAACCGCGAGCACCTCCTCGGTCCACTGCTCGGGGTCGTACGTCGCTCGATGATCGCTGTCGCCGTGTCCCGACAGGTCGACGGCGACGACTCGGAACTCGTTCGCGAACCTGGCCGCGATGTGGGTCCACCAGTGCGCGTGCGCGCCACCGCCGTGGACGAACACGAGCCCACGCCGTCCCGCGTCGCCCCAGGACAGGTAACGGACGGCCGCAGCGTCGACCGTGACCTCGGCTTCGGTGAACGGAACCGCGAGTGCGCTGCGGAACCACTCGGGCGCGTCGGCGTGGACCGGGACCGCGTCGGGCATCGAAACGAAGCTACTCAGCGTCTCCTGCGCAGGCTCACGGCTGCTTCTCGGACTGCCTTGGCTACCGTCGCCCCATGGACGAACGACACCGGCTGCTCGATCGTCGCCAGGCGCTCGGCGCGATGGGCGTGCTCGGCATCGGCGCAATCGCCGCCGCGTGTCGTTCGACGAAGTCGTCGTCCGATGCTGCCAGCACGTCCGCGAGCTCGTCGACCACGACGTCGCCGTCGAGCGGGAGCGCCAGCACCGCGGGCGCAGCGTCATGCACCTTGACGCCGGAAGCAACCGAGGGTCCGTTCTATCTCGACATCAACGACGTCCGTCAGGACATCACGGAAGGCAAGGCCGGCGCACCGCTGGCCTTGCGCGTCACCGTCGTCGACGCGTCCGAGTGCCGCCCGATCACGGACGCCGCGGTCGACATCTGGCATTGCGACGCCGGCGGCCAGTACTCGGGTGTACAAGGCAGCAGCGGGACGACGTTCCTGCGCGGGACGCAGCTCACCGACGCCACTGGCGCCGCGACCTTCGACACCGTCTACCCCGGCTGGTACCAGGGTCGGGCCGTCCACATCCACATGAAGGTGCACGTCGACAACGACGTCGTCCATACGGGGCAGCTGTTCTTCGACGATTCCCTGTCGGACACCGTCTTCCGGAACAGTCCCTACAGCTCGCGCGGTACTCGTGACATGCGCAACGAGGACGACAGCATCTTCTCCGACGCCGGCGGATCGTCCGCCATCGTGCCGGTCACCGCGAGCGGCTCGAACTACCAGGGCAGCATCACCGTCGGTGTGAAGACGTCTTCGACCTAGGTACTAGACCATCGGCGATGGAGCTCGACGTCGCGCACATCCACGAGGCGATCGCAGCCGCAGTCCCCGACCGCGAATGCATCGTGTGGCGCGATCGCCGGTTGACGTGGGCCGATGTCACCGAACGAACGCGCCGGCTCGCGAACCTCCTCCTCGCCAACGGCCTCGGCGCGCATGCGGACCCCACCACCGTCGCACCGTGGGAATCGGCACAGGACCACCTCGCTCTCTATCTCACCAACGGCAACGAGTACCTCGAAGGCATGCTCGGCGCCTACAAGGCTCGGGTCGCACCGTTCAACGTCAACTACCGGTACGTCGCCGACGAGCTCGCGTACGTGCTGCGCGATGCGCGCACGCGAGCGGTCCTCTACCACGCGAGGTACGCGTCGCTGCTGGCCGATGTCCTGCCTCAGCTGGACGACGTGCCCGTGCTGCTGCTGCAGGTGGCTGACGAGTCCGGCAACGAACTGCTGCCCGGCGCCGTCGCCTACGAGGATGCTCTCGCGGGCAGCGATGCGGGCCCGCCCCCGGTCGAGCCGACTCCCGACGACTTGTACATCGTCTACACGGGCGGCACCACGGGCATGCCGAAGGGCGCGCTGTGGCGCCAGGCCGACTTCCTCGTGTCGGCGCTCGGTGTCAAGCGGCGCGACGGAACCGACTTCGAATCACTCGACGAGCTCGTCGAGCTCGCACGGCGTCGAGAGCTGCGCAGCTGCCCGGCACCGCCGCTCATGCACGGAGCTGCGCACTGGAACGCGATCTCGACATGGACCAGCGGCGGCACCGTCGTCATCCAGGACAACCCCGCACACCTCGACGCGGCCGACATCCTCCGCACGATCGAGCGCGAACGCGTCGGCGCCCTGAACATCGTCGGCGACGCGTTCGCCCGACCGTTGCTCGAAGAGCTGCGCAGCGGCGAGCTACGACCTGTCCTCACTCCGCCACGTCGTCAGCGGCGGCGCGGTCCTGTCCAGTTCGATCAAGCGCGAGCTCACCGAGCTCGTGCCCGGCCTGAACATCGTCGACATCGTGGGCTCGTCCGAATCGGGACGCCAGGGGGTGGAGACCGGGACGAGCACGGGCTCGTTCGACCCGTCGCCGACCGCCTGCGTGCTCAGCGAGGATCGAACCCGCCGGCTCGCCCCCGGCGCCACGGAAGTCGGTTGGCTCGCGCAGACCGGACGGATGCCTCGCGGCTATCTCGGCGATCGGGAGAAGACCGAGCGGACGTTCCCGACGATCGACGGCGTTCGGTACGTCGTCGCCGGCGATCGCGCCCGGCTGCTCGTCGATGGTCGCATCGAGCTGCTCGGTCGCGAGTCGGTCACGATCAACACCGGCGGCGAGAAGGTCTTCGCCGAAGAAGTCGAGCTCGCGCTCAAGCATCACCCCGCCGTGTACGACGCGCTCGTCGTCGGACGGCCGAGCGACACGTGGGGACAAGAGGTGGTTGCCGTCGTCCGCCTCCGCGACGAGCACCTCGACACGGACGACGCCGACCTGGTCAGCATGGCGGCCGAACACGTCGCCCGCTACAAGCTGCCGAAGGCCATCGTCCGCGTCGACCACGTCGAGCGGAGCGCCAGCGGCAAGCCGGACTATGCGTGGGCGCGCGCCGTCGCGATCGCGGCCGTCAGTGCACCAATGCTCTGAGGACCTGTGCCTGCTCGGGCTCGACATCCGCGCCGTACGCGGAGGTCAACACTCCCTTCACGCCCCAGTCGGGAAGACTGATGCCGAGCACGATGTCCTCGTCGCCCGGATCGCTGTCTCCTTCGAACCTGAAGGTGTGGTCGACCACCGCCTTCGAGGCGTCGTAGACGCCTTCGACCACATCACACTCGAGCCCACCTGCGACCAAGCGGATCTCGTCTTTGTATCCCGCGTCGACGAGGAACCGAATCGCCTCCGTGACCGTGTCGGGTACCTCTGTCATGTCTCGGTCACCTCCTTCGCCCGCTCGCCATAGTCACCGAACGGTCGGTCCCGTTCGCGCACCGCTTCTCTCCACCCGATGTCCTGCGCCCGCGCCACGAAGTCGAGCCCTTCCTGCGTGTGCCTGGCCACGCCGTCGAAGATGAAGCCGAGCAGACGGCTGGTCTCGGGCTCGTACTGATGGCGAGCGACGTCGTTCAGCAACCACTTCATCATCTGCAGCTGGTTCAGCGGCATCAGCGCCATTCGTTGCGCGAGCGCGTTCGCCCGACCGGCGAGCTCGTCGTCGGGGACGCACTCGAGGATCATTCCGACTGCGGCGGCCTCCGACGCCGTCAACTCGTCACCGGTGAAGAGGTAGCGCTTCGCGCGTTCGAGGCCGAGCCGCGCGACCCACACCCACGGCGCCTCGGGCACACCCCACACCCGCGCCGGCGGATAGCCGAAGCGGGCCGACTCGCCCGCGATGATCACGTCGGCGTTGAGGATCATGTCGGTGCCGCCGGCGATGCACCATCCCTGCACCGCGGCCACCGTCGGCTTCGAGATCGAGTTGAGCTTCGCAAAGGTGTTGCCGAAGCGGCCGATCATCTGCACGTCGGCAACGGTGTCCCACACACGACCGCCGGACCGATCGGCCGTCGCTTGCCCCACGGTCGACCAGTCGAGGCCGAACCCTGCACAGAAGGCCTTGCCCTCCGCGGTCAGGAGCACCACTTTGACCGAGCCGTCCCGGTCGGAGGCTTCGAGGGCTGCATCGAGCTCGTCGCGCAACGCCATCGTGATCGTGTTGAACTCGGCGGGCCGGCACAGCACCAGCCGGCGAACCGCGCCGTCGTCCTCGATCCGGATGGCATCACCCATCCGCATACCCTCTCACCCGTGGCTGACGTCTACGAGAGCTACCCGGATCTGACCTTCGATCGCCCGACGGAGGGTGTGCTGCGACTGACCCTCGACGCTCCCGGCTTGAACGCGGTCGACCACGCGGTCCATCGCCAGCTCGCGGACGTCTGGCTGACAGTCGATCGCGATCCGGATACGCGCGTCGCGCTGCTCCAGGGCGCAGGGCGCGCGTTCTCCGCCGGGGGCAGCTTCGAGCTGCTCGACGACATCATCAACGACTTCGCGGTGCGCACCCGGGTGATGCGCGAGGCGCGCGACCTCGTGTTCAACGTCATCAACTGTGCGAAGCCGATCGTGTCGGCCATCCACGGCCCCGCCGTCGGCGCCGGACTGGTCGCCGGGCTGCTGGCGGATGTCTCCGTCGCCGGGCGCTCTGCTCGCATCATCGATGGCCACACCCGACTGGGCGTGACCGCAGGCGACCATGCCGCCATCTGCTGGCCGTTGCTCTGCGGCATGGCGAAGGCGAAGTACTACCTGCTCACGTGCGAGACCCTCACTGGCGAAGAAGCGGAACGCATCGGTCTCGTGTCGTTGTGCGTCGACGACGATTCGGTGCAGGACCGGGCCCTGGAGGTCGCGACCCAGCTCGCGGCAGGAGCGCAGTCGGCGATCAGGTGGACGAAGCAGACGCTCAACAACTGGTATCGCGCCCAGTCCGGCATCTTCGACGCGTCGCTGGCGTACGAGTTCTACGGCTTCGGCGGCCCCGACGCGCGCGAAGGCCTCACGAGTCACACCGAGAAGCGCTCACCCGACTTCGACGGACCGACCGGGGAGTGACGGCGCGGGTGCGCCCTGCCGCGCGTACGCGATGCCCGCTCCCCAGTCGACCGTTCTCGCCGTCGAGGGCGGGGTGGCAGACGGACCGCACAGGAACGACAACTCGCGGTCGGTGAGCAGCGGCCATTCCGCCAACGCCTCGTCCGGTGTGGGATCCGGCCGCCCGTCGAGCGTGCTTCCGTGCACGCGCCGCTTCCATTGCGTCGACGTACCGGTCCCACGGCTGCCAGCCCGGCACCGTGGCCTGGCCGTCGGGCCCTCGGAACACGAGCGTCGGGAAGACGTAGCGCCAGCCGTCGCCGTCGGGTTTGGCGTTGCCCTTGCCCTCGTGCGTCTCCTGCAGGTTGCGGACGTAGTCGTTCGGTCGCCGCGTCTCGGCGCGATCGGCGCGGAAGGCGGCGTCGACGGCGCTGCTCGCCACGTCATCAGCCAGGCGCGCTGCGTCGAGATCCTCGACGGTCGCGGCCAGCGCGAGGATCCGTTCGCTTGTGTCCGCGGGCGCGGCGTAGACGAAGCACGACTCTCGCACGGCACGCAAGAGCGCACGGGCTACCCGGTCGCCTTGCAGTTGCGCCGCCTTCACTGCGTGCGCAGCATCAGCACTGAGACTCGGTGCCCACCGCAGCCGCACCGGCCATGGCATCCCCGTGTGCTCGTGGACGTGGTGCCAGTGTTCCGCGGTCTTCGGCGCGGCTCTGCCCGCATCGAAACCGGTGTCAGGCGTCCGACGGTCGGCGACGAGATCGCCCATCACGATCCGCCACTCGCACCGATCACCCCATCGCCAGCGCAACCGCCGCAGCTTGGGTTCGGTGCCCCAAGCCCACGAGCACCACGGATCCGTGAATTCGACGACGTCGACAGCCGCCATCCCGCTGACGCTACCGCTTCGTTCTGGCGTCAACCAGTGAGCACATGCGCACTGGTTGACGCCAGAACGCGTGGAGAACGGCGCGCGACTATGCGATGACGTCGTCGGAGAGGGACCGGACGGCCCGACTCACGTGGCGGGCCGCGTCGGCGAGACGGTATGCCGTCTCGTCGTGCTGGCGCGGGGCCTCGTCGGCCCAGAGGCGGCCGAGCGCGGCCTCTGCGTCGCGCAGCTGGTGATGGATCCGGACCAGCACGGTCTGCCAGTCGCGCTGACGCTCGAGGTCGAGGTCGATGACCTCGTCGTGCGTGCCGGAAGCGCGGTCCAATGTCTCGAGCTCGACACAGTCACGACCGCGTTGCTTGGCTCGGTACATCGCGAGGTCGGCGTGCTCGAACAGCGTCGTGACATCGGCGTACGGGTCGTTCGTCGTGACGACGCCGATGCTGGCGTGCAACTCGATCCTGAGACCGTCGATGTCGTGTGGACGCGAGAGATCGAACGCGATGCGCTCCGCGACAGCACGCGCCTCGTCGGGGGAGCCGAGGTCTTCGCAGAGCACGACGAATTCGTCGCCTCCGTAGCGGGCGACGATGTCGTTGGGACGCACGGCGCGGGGAAAGCGCTGTGCCTGCGCCGCGAGCACGCGGTCGCCGAACACGTGCCCATGGAGATCGTTGACTTCTTTGAACTGGTCGAGGTCGATGAAGACGAGGCCGAGTGTGCCGGGATGCCGGATCAGCCGCGACAGCGCGTGGCGTGCCTGCTCGACGAACTGCGCCCGGTTGAGCACGCCCGTCAACCCGTCGTGAGTTGCCTCGTATTCGAGGCGCTGTTCGCGGTTGTGCTCCTCGTGGCTGTCCTCGACGAAGACATGTGCGCCGACGGTCGAGCCGTCTTCGTCCTCGACACGACGGACCCGCGCGCGAACCCACCGTTGGGGGTGCTTGCGCGACGGCTGCAGGCGCCAGTCGGTGACTCGGATGGTGCTTCCTGCGAGCGACGCTCTCACCTGCACTTCGGCGTTGTGCCGGTCGCTCGCGACGATGACACGCAGCCACCCGTCACCGAGCGCCTGGGCTTGCGTCTGACCGGTCATCCGGGTCCACGCCGCGTTGACCTGTCGGACGTTGCCACCCGCGTCGAAGACGATGACGCCGAAGGGGAGCGCATCGGCGTCGAGCGAGAACCGCGGACCGGCCGGCACCGCCGTCATCGCTGGTATCCCCGCGGCCGTCCCCGATGCGCTCGTGGACCCGGCGCCGGACGAAGGAGCCGAGGCACACGACGCTGGTATCGCACCTGCATTGACGCTCCGGGATCGATCGAGCGCGAAACGTAACGAACCGTTACCGAACTGACAATGTCCGCTGTGCGGAGATTCCAGACCTCACGGATGAAGATCGAGCGATCGGGTCCCGTGACGGTCGAGAACCGCGATGGGCAGTTCGTCCAGTCTCCGGAGCGTTCGTTGTCACGGATGCAGGCGAAGTCGCCGTCTCGCACCGATGACGGTCAGCGAATCAGTAGCGTCTTGCAATCCATGGCGAACACAGATCGGGACGCTCTTGACGGCTCGCTCGACCTGTGCCGCCACGGCCGTGGCCCGAGCCAGTTCTGCCCGATGTGTGACCGTGCCGAAGTCGGGTTCGAGTCTGCCAGCGAGTGGCTGGGATCCATCGACCTCCGCGACCAACCCGACCTGGACATTCGCGAGAAACGCCCGAAGGGCACCCGCCCGCCCCGATGAGTGCGTCATCCCGCGCGGGTGATGACGACCGCTCGCCCGAAGACCAACACTCCTGTGCATGGCCGTCGCCTACGACTACCCGCTCCTGGACGTGTTCTGGTCGATGCTGGGGGTGTTCATCTTCATCGCTTGGATCATCGTCGTCTTCGGCATGCTGGCCGACGTCTTCCGGAGCGATGACCTCTCGGGATGGGCCAAGGCGGGATGGGTCATCCTCGTCATCCTCGTGCCGATCATCGGCGTGGTCATCTACCTCATCGCACGTGGCGACAAGGTGAGCGACCACGCCAATGCGACCCTCAGTCGTCAGGACGACGCGTACATGAGCTACATCAACCGCGGCCGGTAGGTCCGTCCTCGACCGAGCTCGGAGTCGCCGTGGCCGCCGGAGCGGCCACGGCGCACCAACATCCACCCCGGAGGTCAGGGCGCGGGGGCGGGCTCCAGACGGGTGTCGTGCACGACCATCCAGACGAACACGCCGACGATCGCTCCCGCCAGCGGGAACACGAAGAACGCCCAGAGCTGCTTCATCGCGTCGGTCCCCGAGAACACGGCCGTGCCGAGACTGCGCGCTGGGTTCACGGACGTGTTGTCGACCGGAATGGTCGCCAGATGGATCATCGTCAGCGTCAAGCCGACGGCGACACCACCGAAGCCGGTCGGATACCCGCTCGTCAACGTCGACAGCACCACGAAGACGAGAAGTCCGGTGAAGACCACCTCGACGACGGCAGTGGATCCGAGACCGAACCTGCTCCCGATGTCGGCTCCCCATCCGTTCGCGGCGAAGATGCCGGTCGTGTCGAGATCACCGCGCTTCACGATGATCCAGATGATGAAGCCACCAAAAACGCCGCCGGCAAGCTGCGCGATCCAATAGACGATCGCGTTGCTCACAACGATCTTTCGGCTGAGGAGAAAGCCGAGCGTGACGGCTGGGTTGATGTGACAGCCAGACACGTGGCCGACTGTGTACGCCATCCCGAGCAACGCCAGGCCGAACGCAAAGGCGACGCCGTAGTTGCCGATCTTGTCGCTCGCGATGATCGCGCTGCCGGGGCCGATGATCATCAACACCGTGGTGCCGACGAACTCCGCAACGCCAGCGCGAAGGTTCGACTGTCCGGTCGGTGACGGACGGTTCATGGGGGCATTCCTTTCTGGTCAGAGAAGGTCGTTGTTGGTCAACCACCTCAATGCGATGGAGCCCCAGAACGGGGGCAGAGAGAACGTGCCCGACGGCGGCGTTCGATGAGCCGGCCGGGTCCGCGCCACTTGACCGGTGCGACGAGCGCTTCGCTCACCGATGCATTATCGGTCCGGGTCACTCCGCGAGTCGGGATCATCGCGAAACTCGCGGATGCGGACTTCGATGTTGTCCACCTTGGCGATGAGCTCAGCGAGCATGGCTGACATCTCGGTGTTCGTCGGTTCGTCGCTCCGCAACTGGTGCTGACGCCGAGCTTGTTCGACGAACGTCGATGTGATCATTGCGGTCACGATCGAGAGGAACGCGATCAACCGCTCCGATGGCTCAGATACCGAGGATCTGCTGCTTCTTCGCCGCGAACTCCTCGTCGGTGAGGATCCCTTGTTCGTGGAGCTGCGCGAGTTGCTCGAGCTGTTCGATGTCCGAGGGCGCGTCGGGCGCGGCTGACGGAGGCGGCGCCTGCTGGGCAGCTTGGGGCGCGGCCTGTGCCTCTTCCTGCTGCTGTCCCTCCGATCGGTTTGCTTGCCGCCGGGACACCCGATTCGACACGGCGACCGCCGTGCCCGCGACGACCGCAGTGCGAGCGACCCTGGCCACCGGTCGAGGACGTAGGAACATCGACTGCCTCCTGTTCTGTCTCAGCCTGTCGCCGCCGCCGTCGCGGCCTCGATGACGTCGCGGGGACGCGCCCGCCTTCGAGCATCACGCCGCCACTGTTGTAGAGCGCGTCGGCGAACGGCGCCGCCCACAGGTCCTCCCAGATGAGCAGCACGGCGGACGAGTTCGGATCGAGCCCCTCGGCGGCGTGCTCGACGTCTTCGTCGCCCAACAGCCCGCCCGCCTCGCCCTCGAGCTCCATGAACGGCGCGAGCTCGTCGAGCTGGTCGATCTCGAACGAATGCACGGTGCCGTCTTCGTCCTTGGACACGAACAGCAGGTCGAGTATGCGAATGACCTTGTCGTCGATCAATTGCGCGACAGCCGGCGCGAGCTCGCCGTTGAATTTGTTACCGGGAAAGGCGCAGATCAGATACTCGACCGGACCGAGGGCCATTGCGGTCTCCTCCCGTGAGCCAGATGGTCACGATGTCATGGACGCGCGACGACCGCTTCACCCCATCCGGGTGATGCTCCGACGACCGTGTGAGCGCACCATGACGGCGACCGACCAGGAGGTCTCCATCATGGTGTCGGGAACGCGCTGCGTAGGTTCAGCCATCGTCGTTCTCGTTCCGGCTACCGTCGCGCCATCACGAGTGTGACCCAGGACGGTCCTGCCATCGGTGGGCGAGAGCCCACGGCCCCCCGGCGGGCGGAATACGAGTTGGTCGTACGCGGGCGACTCGGCGTCCGCGTGGTGCGAGCACTCGAGGGTCTCGAGGTGACTGCTTCCGGTCCTGACGAAACGCGTCTTCGAGGTTGGATCCACGATCAGGCGGCGCTGCATGGCGTCATCGAACGGATACGGGATCTCGGACTCGAACTCACGGAGGTACACCGACTGGCGTGATCCACCAGTGGTTCCCGAACGCGGGCGAAGCTTGTGGAAACGGTTGGGTTGGTAGCGGCCTATGACGATGGAAACTCGGGCCAAGGTGATGGCCCCACAGGTGTCACCCTTCGCGGTGTTCCGAGCCGACCTCGTGCGCCGCTTGGACGAGGCGGTGCGCAGCAAGGTGACCCTGTTGGTTGCCCCTCCTGGCTACGGGAAGTCGATGCTGCTCGCGCAGTGGGCAGCCGCGAGCGCACACAGGCGAATTGCCTGGCTGACACTCGACACCGCCGACGGGAATGCCGTCACCTTTGCCCGGTCGCTCGTCTCGAGCCTGCAGACCGTTCACGCCGACGTCGGGCTCACCGCAGCCGAGCGGATCGGAACCTCTGGTGCGTCGATGGGCGACGAGTTCGTGCTCTCGCTGCTCGACGACCTCGCCCACGTGCCCGACACCGTGATCGTGATCGACGACGTCGAGACGGTGCGCAACGGAGCCATCCTCGACGAACTCGCGTTCCTCGTCGAGCAAGCGCCTGCGTGTATCCGCGTCGTGCTTTCGAGCCGGTCCGATCCTCCACTGCCGCTGCATCGCCTCCGTGTCCGTGGCGATCTGACCGAGCTGCGCCAGGATCAGTTGAAGATGTCCGAGGCCGACGCTGCAGAGGTCATCAGGAGAGTCGCGCGCACCGGACTGACTCCAGCCCAGGTTCACGTGCTGGTGCGACGCACGGAAGGCTGGCCGGCAGGGATCCTGATGGCGGCGCTGTCCCTGCGCGGCCGGACGAACGCCGACGAATTCGTGCAGACGTTCTCCGGCGACGATCGCAACGTCGCGGACTACCTCGCGGACGAGGTGCTCGCTCGTCAACCAGTGGAGCTCCGGGAGTTCCTGCTCGACACGTCGGTGCTTCGCAGGATGAGCGGCCCGCTGTGCGACGCGGTCACCGGCCGGACCGACAGCCAACGAATCCTCGAGCACTTGGAGCGATCAGGATTGTTCGTCGTTCGTCTCGACGATCGCAGGCGCTGGTTCCGCTACCACTCACTCCTGCGAGATCTTCTCCGTTTCGAGCTGCGCGCATCTGATCGCGCTCGTCAACGCGAGCGACTGAAGCGGGCGGCGGCCTGGCACGTCGAACAGAACGACCTCGAAGTCGCCGCCGACTATCTCGTCGTCGCCGAGCTCTGGGACGACCTCATCGACTTCCTCAGGGTGCACGGACGCAGCCTCGTCGAGCGCGGGACCATCGGCGCCGTCAGCGGTTGGCTCGAATCTCTTCCCGACGAGGTCGCGTCACGCAGCGACGTTCAACTGACCCTCGCGGCGACAGAGACCGTCGCCGGTCGGACCCTTGCCGCCGACGAGATCCTGGCCCGCGTCGACCGCACGTGTCGGCTCACGCCATTGGAGCAGGCGTTCAGCGACGCGCTGCGAGCCGGGATGGTGCAGTTCCATCTCGCCGCTGATCACGCGTTGCAAGCAGCGGACCGAGGGCTGCGGCAGCTCGACCGAGTCGAATCCGACGCGCCGACGGTCGAGATCCTCGGTTTGTCCGCCCCCGACTACTTGCGGGGTGCGTTGAAGGTCTCGAGCGGTCGCGCGCTGCACTATCTGGGCGACACAGCTGCCGCGCACGACACGCTCTCCGAGGTCGTCGAGCAAGGCCAAGGGCGCTCCCTGGCGCTGAGCGTCTCGGCCTCGGGATCGCTCGCCGTGCTCGAAGCCCAGCGCGGCGAGCTCCATCGTGCGCAGTACCTCGCGGTTCGGGCGCTGCACATTGCCCGGCAGTCGGGGCTCGAGAGTCGCGTGGCCTGCGCGGACGCGTACCTCGCGCTCGCCCAATTCCGCCGTGAACGCAACCAGCTCGATCGCGCCGCGATGAGCCTGGACGAGGCGCACCATCGCATCCGGCGCAACGGACGCCACGTCCTGTTGTGGCTGCACACGGTCGAAGCCGCACTTCTCGCGCTCGCGCAAGGTCAACCCGAGGACGGTCTCGCGCTGCTGAGTCGCCGCCGGGTCGAAGGCCAGCCTCCGCCCGCGCCGCACACGTCCGCGCGCATCGTCGCCGTCGAGGCTCGACTGTGCATCGCTGCGGGTGATGCACCACGGGCGACGGAGGTACTCGACGCGTACGACGGTCTTCGCATCGCGGACATCGCCGCGGCAGAGATCGCAGCGGCGGTCGCGGCCCGCGACCTCGAGTCGGCCCGGAAGGTGCTTGCCACGTTCCCGGCGGAAGACACGAGGCGCTCGCTGGTCGAACGCCTGCTCTGGGAAGCGATCGTCGAAGACCTCGACGGAGAGCACCGGCTCGGAAGGGAGCTGATCCAAGCGTCGGTCACGACGGCGGAGCCTGAGGGACTTGCCCGTCTGTATCTCGACGCCGGCACACACGCCTGGCGACTCCTTCGCAGCCTGTATCACGTCGAGCCCTCTCCCTTCCTGCGTCAGCTCGTCGACCAGCCGGTCGCGCCGCCACCGCCGCAGGCGACGGTCGTGGGCATCGTCGAGCAGCTCAGCGATCGCGAGATCCTGGTCCTGCGCTACCTGCCGAGCCGGCTGTCGAACCCCGAGATCGCGCGGAACCTCTACGTCTCCGTCAACACCCTCAAGACCCACCTCAAGCACATCTACCGAAAGCTCGGCGTCGCCAACCGTTCGGAGGCGATCGAGATGGCGGAGTCACTGGGACTGCTGTGAACCGCGGTTCGTCGGTCACGTTGACGATCCCCCTGAATAGGTGACGACAAGACGTGCTGATTCTCAGAACCTGTGTCGATGGCTCCACATGTCGAGGGAGCGCTGGGTCGAGCGCACACGCATCAGCTCGTCGTCCTGCCCGCCAGAGGCGAACCGGCGGCAGCGGTCACGTGCGCGCTGGATCAGGCACGGGAGGGTCGCGCCCTCGGGGTCCGCGACGCGGTCGTGCTGACGGTACGTCCCTCCGAGGTTTGCGTGACCGAGCCGTCGGACGACTGGCCCGGACGTCAACGACTCGGCACACGATGGTGGAAGGCCTTGACCGGCGCGCTCCGGGACGTGGGCGGGTGCAAGGAGGCAGACGCCCATGCAGAGTCGTGCTTTCGCCACCTCGTGGAGGCGGGCATGAGCAAGAGCTTCCTGGAGGAATCGGCCACGGCGCTGGCGGCGAGCTCCACCACGGTCCTGCTCTTCGCCGATCGCATCGATGTCCGATCGCTCCTGCCCAAACTGGAGAAAGGCGAGTTCATGCGACTGATCTACGGATGGCTGCCCGACGCCGCGGTCGACGAGCTGGCGTCCGCCGCCGACTCCTGAGAGGCATCTGGTGAACGAGAGCGCGGACGCGACCGCGGCGACCGACGAGCCCTCGAGCGAAGCCTCCATCGGACGTTCCGACCGGAGTCGCCGGCGGTGGTCGATGGTTCTGGCCGTGATCGGGGCGATCCTCCTTCCCATCTCCGGCCTCACGTTGTGGTCGCGCAACCAGCTGCTCAACACCGACCGATACGTGCAGACCGTGCAGCCGCTGGCAAGCGATCCATCCGTCAGGGCCGCCATCGCCGACCGCGTCTCCACCGCGGTTGCCGATGCGGTCGATTTCGAGGACCGGGCCAAGGACGCGCTGCCCGACCGGGCCAAGTTCCTGGCTGCGCCGATCGCGGCCCAGGCGAGGAATTTCGTCCACGACGTCGCCTTGAACTTCCTCGAGTCGGACCAGTTCAAGCAGCTCTGGGGACAGGTCAACCGGATCGCCCACGCCCAGATCAAGAACATCATCACCGGCAAGAAGACCGCAGGGGTGCAGACGGAGAACGGCAAGATCGTCATCTCGCTTCGTCCGATCGCGGAACAGGTGTTGACGAAGCTGGATCAGGTGGTGCCGGTGGACCTGTCGAATGTCGACACGAGCCGGTTGAACACAGAGTTCGTGCTCGTCGACTCCAAGGACCTCGGGAGCGTTCAGACCGGCGTCAAGTGGTTCAACCGCGCCACGTACATCCTGCTCCTGCTCGCCATCGCGTCACTCGTGGCGAGCGCGCTGCTGCCGAGGGACAAGCGGCGCGCGGTGCAGCGTGTCGGCCTCGCGGTCACCATCTCGATGGCGGTGACATTGGTGGCGTACCGGGCCGGGCGGAGCTTCTACATCTCGAGCCTGCCGGCCGAAGTGACGCACCCGGACGCGGCCACGGCCGCGTTCGACATCATCACCCGTTACGTCGAACGGGGCATCGAGACGCTGCTGATCCTCGGCGTCGTGCTGTTCGTGGTCGCCTGGATCCTCGGCCCGTCCCGTCCTGCCGTCCGTCTCCGCCGCTGGTGGCTACGACTGCGCAACCGAGGTTCGGCCGAGCTCGCCGGGGTCGAACCCGCTCCGGTGGCGTTGTGGGTCGCGAAGCATCGCAACGAGTTGCGGTTCGCGGTCGTCGCGTTGGGCGTGATCGCGCTGCTGCTGTGGGATCAGCCCACCGGACGGGTCGTGCTCCTGCTCACGCTGCTGACGGTTCTGGCGTTGGCCATGATCTCGGTGATCGCCGGCGCCCTCCCCGCCCCCGACACCGCCACGGACGACACGGACGACACGGACCCGAGCCCGCCGGCGCCGGTGACGTCCCCTCCCGCGCACATTGTCGACACACCGACCGATTCCGGTGGCTGAGTAGACACAGACGTCAGGCCGGACGCGTCTGTGTCTGGTGGGCCACCGTTCTCGTGGTCCTGTCGACACAGACGCGTCGCGACGCGTCTGTGTCAGTTGACCCACGGAAACCGTGGCCGAATCGACACAGACCGCGTCGGGACGAGATCTGTGTCGACTCAGCCACGCGTTTGCGTGGCTGAGAAGACAATGTGCGCGGAGAGGGCGAGAAAGCGGAACGGCGGACCGGCTCAGTAGGCGAGGCGACGGCGGCGCGCGCCGAACGCGCTCATGAGCGTGACGAGGTCCACGACGAAGCCGATCAGGACGGCGAGCACCCCGAACGGCCCGACACCGCCGCCACCCCCCTGCACCAGGCCGTAGAGGAAGGTCGTCCAGGGCAGGAAGAAGAAGCCGAGCACGGGGACCAATCCGTTCTCGTAGGCACGGGTCATCCGTTCGGTGAACAGCCACAACAAGACGATCCCCACTCGGGGGCCGAAGAGCGCGGCGAACACGAACGCACACATGCCGTGTTGCTAACCCCTACGCACCAGTCGGACATCACCCCACTGGGATGACCTGTCGACGCGCTCACCCTCCGGGGGTGACGACGGCGCGCGGTCGACCGCCGACACTTCGAGCATGAACACTCTTGCTGTCGACTACCCCCTCTTGAGCCTGTTCTGGACGATGTTGTGGTTCTTCCTCTTCGTCGTCTGGATCTTCGCGGTCTTCAGCGTCCTGGCCGACATCTTCCGCAGCCACGACATGAGCGGCTGGGCGAAAGCGCTCTGGGTGCTCCTCGTCATCATCTTCCCCCTCTTCGGTGTCCTGATCTACCTGATCGCCCGAGGTGACAAGATGACGCAGCACGCGGTGCGCGACGCCGAGAAGCAGGACGAGTACATGCGGGCTTACATCCAGGACGCGGCCGGAAGCACCTCGCCCGCCAACCAGGTCGCGCAACTCGTCCAGCTCCGCGATCAGGGCGTGATCACCGACGAGCAGTTCGAGCAAGGCAAGGCCAAGATCCTCGGTTGAGTCGAGCACGACGGCGACTCGTGCGCTCGGGCCGCTACGCCAACGAGATCATGGAGGAGATGACGGCGGACCCGAGCTGTCGATCTGCTGGGTGACGGGAACCTGATCGGCACCACTCAGGATCTGGGCGTCGCTCATCTCGGCATCCGGTGAGCCTTGGCGCAGCTCGCGCCTGCGCCACATCTCCGCGTTGAGCGACGCGCCGAACACGATCACCCGTGCGATGAGGAACAAAGACAACAGGATCGCAGTGGCGCCACCCAACGCACCGTAGGTCGAGGACGCGTGGGACACCTTTCGCGACACGTAGTAGACGGTCACGAGATGGACGCCTTGGATGCCGGCGGCAACCAGCAGGGCGCCGGGTATCAGGTGCCACACGCTCACGCCCTCCGCATGCGGCATCACCCAAGAGACGAAGAGCCACAGGCCGGTCGCCAGGACGATGAAGAACATCACCACGACGAAGCCCGGGCCCTGTGCCCTTTCCCGCACCCGTTGTTCGATCGCGAGAAGAAGCATCGCCGCCACGAGGACACCAGTCATCACCACAGCTGCCAACGGCTTGCGAGTGAGCTTCCGTCGCGGGACGCCCCACACGAGCGAGTGCGCGACGGTCAAGGCCTTCACGAAACCGATGCTCGCGAAGTAGAGCGCGGGCAGTCCGATCACGAGCGCATAGAACCGCGTCTTCTCGGCGTTCGCGGACGCGTCCGAGATCGACTTGGCTGTGAGGCCGAGGAACCCGGCCTGCTTGGCCAGATCCTGCGGTGCCGTGCTGCTCGCCGATGACAGGATGCCGAGCCCCCCGACGAGCACGAGCACGAACGGAAGCAGCCAGAAGAAGAATCGGTAGGCGAGAGCGCCCGCGATCAGGCCGCCACCGCGATCGAAGTCACGCTCCACGGTCGTGAACGCGATGTCGACGCTCGGGTGGTCCGGCCGAGACGCCTCGACCCGCTTGAACGTGTCGTCCGCCTTCTCGCGGGCAGTCGCGACCGTGGTCTTGATCCGCTGCGTGACACCCGGTGTCCCGGGGTCGGGTGTCTCGGGACCCGCCGAAACCTGCTCGGGTTCAGACGCCACTGACTCGACCGTATGACCGAACCGCCGACGGAGTCGTCACCCGCATGGGATGACAGCGGGGGTCATGTCGTCGCCGTCGTGGCAGGCGCGACGGGGTTCTTCGGCAGCATCGTGCTGGCCACAAGTCCGATGAGCCCCAGACCGGCGAGCGCGAGCATGGCGAACCCGTATGCGCCGGAGGTGAGCCCTGACACGAGGATCGTGCCGGCAATGGCGGTCCCGAGTGACGAGCCGAGGTTGGAGACGCACCGCGACAACCCCGAGATCTCGCCCTGGAGCGGTTCGGGGAAGCTCGACTGAACGACGTTGACGGACGGCGTGAGCATCGTGCCGACGCCGAGACCGATGAACAGGAGTCCGGGCGCGAACGCCCATGCACTGGGTGATCCCTTCACCAACGTGAGCAGCACGCCGACGCCGACGAGGGTGCCGACGAAGCCGGCCATGATGAGGCTCCGCTGCGCATACTTCTTCGCCAGCCGCTCCGCGGCGAGCGACGACACGAGGATTCCGGCGGTGGCCGCAGTGAAGATCACGCCGGTTTGGATTGCGTTGTAGCCGCGAACGACTTGGAGGTACGCGGACACGACGAACGCGGTACCCATGAGCAGGAGCCATTGGATGTTTTGCGTCACGAGCCCGACGTTGGACGTGCGGTTCTTGAACAGACCAGTCGACAGCAGCGGTTCCCGTCCAGCGCGCTCGTCCGAGCGGATGTGTCTGAAGAAGCCGAACAGGAACAACGCGCCGACGACGACCAGGGCGAGCGCAAGCCAGCCGTTCGTGTCCGTCTGCATGATCCCGAACACCACGCAGATCAAGCCGGCGGCCGAGAGCACCGTCCCGATCACATCGAAATGGCGGCTCGGATCGGGCGGGAGGGGATCGACGATCGGCCGGCTGAGGAAGAGGATGACCGCAATGATCACTGCTTGGAACACGAATGCTGCCGCGCCAACTGATCGCGCTCGTGATCAGTCCTCCGATCAGCGGACCGGCCGCGGCGCCGATGCCGCCCATGCCGCTGATCACACCGAACGCGCGAGCACGCGACTCGAGGTTGTGGAACAGCATCGTGGTGAGGATGTAGACGGGAGGAATCAACAGCGCTGTGCCGACGCCTTCGAAGATCGAGTTCCCGAGGATGAGTACACCGAGGCCGGGAGATGCGGCGCTGATGAGCGCACCGATCCCATAGAGCGTCAGGCCCATGGTGAAGCAGCGCTTGCGACCCAAGATGTCGGTCAACTTGCCGCCGGGGATCATCAGCGCTGCCATCACGAGCAGGAACAACGTGATGGCGATCTGCACGCCCTGGACCGTCGTGTCGAGGTCCGTGCTGATGTCGGTGATCATCACGTTCATGTTCGAGCCCGCGAAGCTGCAGATGAACTGCGCCAGCGCGAGCGGAACGAGTATCTGACGCAGCTCCGAATTCGGGCGGTTGCCGGGGGGATTGTCAGACAACGGGGGTTGGACCACCCGAAGGTCCCCATGGATCGCCGGGGCGATCCAGGCGCTGATCGAGGCTGACCGCGGCGGCGATGAGTGCGAGGTGCGTGAACGCCTGCGGGAAGTTGCCGACCTGGTTGCCCGAGGCGTCGATCTCCTCCGCGTACAGCCCCAAGTGGTTGGCGTAGGTCAGCATCTTCGCAAAGGTGAGACGAGCGTCCTCGAGGCGGCCCGACCGCGCGAGCGCGTCGACGTAGAGGAACGTGCAGAGCGAGAACGTGCCCTCGGACCCCGGAAGACCGTCGGGCGACGCGGCGGGGTCATAACGAAACACGAGGCTGTCCGACACCAACGTCTTGTCCATCGCGCTCAAGGTCGACTGCCACTTCCGGTCGTTCGGCACGATGAAGCCCATCAGAGGCATGAACACGAGAGAGGCGTCGAGCACGTCGCCGCCTTCGTACTGGACGAACGCGCCGAGGTCTTCGTTCCAACCGTCGGTCATGATCCGCGTGTGGATGCGGTCGCGTTCCGCGATCCACCGAGCGAGGTCGGCAGGACGCCCTCTGTTGACCGCCATGCGAATGGCGCGGTCGAGCGCCACCCACGACATGAGCTGTCCGTAGACGAAGTTGCGCTGCCCACCACGCGTCTCCCAGATGCCTTCGTCCGTGTCGTGCCAGTGCTCGCACAGCCAGTTGACCATGTCGACGATGTGCTTCCACCCCTCGTCGGCGACTCCAAAATCGCCGAGCGCACCGTTGTCGAGCGTGTAGATCGAGTTCATCGCTTCGCCGTAGATGTCGAGCTGCAATTGGTCGGCCGCCCCGTTGCCGATACGAACGGGACGCGAGCCCATGTAGCCCTCGAAGTGATCGAGCTCCTCCTCGAACAGATCCGAGCTGCCGTCGACGCGGTACATGATCTTGAGCGGACCCGAGCCGTCTCCTGCGTGCTCGTCGACTCGGTCTCGCAGCCACTCGCCGAACGCCGCTGCCTCCGACGTGAACCCCAAGCCGAGCAGCGCGAACACCGAGAACGAGCCGTCGCGCACCCACGTGTAGCGGTAGTCCCAGTTCCGCGTGCCACCCACCTGTTCTGGGAGACCAGCGGTCGGCGCGGCGACCAGGGCACCCGACGGCGCATACGTCATCAGCTTGAGCGTGATCGCCGAACGTTCCACCGCCTCGCGCCATCGGCCGCGATAGGTGCTCTGTTCGATCCAGTCACGCCAGAACGCCGCAGTCTCCTGGAACATGCGCTCGACGCGGCCACCACCGATCGACGTGGGCGTTCCGGTGCCGCTCCACTCGAGCATGAAGCCGCGGACCTCTCCCGCGCCGACGGAGAACGTCGTCCGGACGTCGTTCCCGTCGCGTTCGAGCGGCGACAGGCTCGACAGGTGCAACTGTGACCCGCCGCTCTCGAAGACGGCTTTTTCGCCGTCGACGTGCACCTTGTGGTCTTGCCGGCCGTAGTCGAACCGTGGTGCCACGGTCGCCTCGAACCGGACCTCGCCGCGGATCCCGCGTACGGCGCGCACGATCCGGCGCGACTCCGACACGACGGTCGGATCACCGATCGGCATGAAGTCCAGCACTTCGGCGATCCCCGACTCGGACAGATGACGCGTGACCAGAATGGCCGTGTCCGGCAGGTACATCTGCTTGGTGCTGAAGTTCGACCCAACTGGTCCCAGGCCGAACCGACCCCCTCGACTGTCGTCGAGCAGCGCCGCGAAGACGCTCGGTGAGTCGAAGCGAGGACAGCAGAACCAGTCGATCGTCCCGTCCGTCGCGACGAGTGCCGCCGTCTGGAGGTCGCCGATCAAGCCGTGCCCGGCGATGGGCGGGTAGCTCATGCGTTCGACCTCCTGATGGTCACGATCGACAGATCGAGTCAGCGGGCGCAACTCGCGCCCTGGCCCCGATCACATGGCGGCCAGCAGCTTGGTCTTCTGCGCGTCGAACTCGGCCTCGGTGAGGATGCCCTGATCCTTGAGCTCAGCGAGTTGCTTGAGCTGCGTCACGATGTCGGGAGCCTCCGTGAGCCGGGGGCGCCGGTGCCGGCGCCGGCGCCGGTTGCGCGTACTGCTGCTGCGCGTACTGCTCGTCTTCCTGGCTCGACCACCGGTTGGCTTGCCGGCGAGAAACCCGATTCGACACCGCGGTCGCCGTCCCTGCGACCACCGCGGTCCGGGCGACACCTCGCATCAGTCCAGGCATGGTGGGTGTTCCTCTCTCCTCGTGTCGTCAGCTCTCGGTCGCGTCGAGCGAGGCCTCGATTGCATCGTGCGGGATGTAGCCGGCCGCGACGAACTCCGCGCCACCGCGGCGCAGCGCCTGCGATGAACGGTTCGCCCACCGGTTCTCGAAGATCAGTACGCCCGCCGACGAACCCGGCTCGATCACCGACGCCGCGTCGGCGAGATCGGAGTCGTCGAGGAGACCGGACGACGCTCCCTCGAACACGGCGACGTCGAGCTCCCCGTCGTTGTCGATGTCCTGCAGCTCGATCGCCCTGATCGAGCCGTCGTCGTCGCGGGTGACGAACAACAGGTCGAGCACGCGGACCAGGCCGCGGTCGACGAGGTCGACCAGCACGTTGAGGCCCTCGCCCGGTCATCTTGTTGCCGGGGAACTCGACGATCATGTAGCTGATCGGTCCCATCTCGTGTCGTGTCGTCAGACATTGCGTCCTCCATATTGAGCGAGGGCGTAGAAGACCAGCAGCGCGATCAAGACATAGGTCATCGCCCAGATCGGATAGTAGGGCATCCATGTGATCGCGCTGAGAGCGCCGAAGACCGCGGCGATGTAACCGACCCATCGGGCGAACTGCGACCGAGTCATGAGCATCACGCTCGCGACGATCAGGATGAGTCCGACGACGAGCCACGTCCACGCGTAGTTGTCGAGGTTCGACCCCAGAACGCCGTCCCGCAGACCGTCCGGGAGCGCGCCGTTGTAGCGGAACGCCCAGAGCGAGTCGACGAGTCGCATGAGCCCGGCGAGCCCGAGGACCGTGCCGGCGAAGAAGAGCCACCCGGATCCCGGCTCGTCGCTGCCGAACACGTCGATGTCCGGACCTCTCGGTGTTCCTGACTGATCAGACCTCGATGTCGCCACCCTTGCCTCCTCTGCCGTCGTCTCGCGACTGCGAGCACGCCTCGAAGCGCGAGGACCTTACCGGTGCGCTCGGTGGGTGATCGACATCCGCGTGGCGGCGTGCACTCGTCTGTCGTGGATTGACGGAGCCGGCGATGAGGTCATAGATGATGACAGACGTCGTCGGGGCGATTCCAAGGAGACGGACGTGAACAGACGAGATCGAGTCCTGAGGACACTGCGGGTGCAGCCGGGCACGAAGGCGAACCTGGCCGGGCGTGACACGCGCTGGTCCGGTGGCGGCGAGTTCGACCAGCTCTCTGCGAGCAAGCTGAACGCAACGGCCAAGGAGATCCTCGGTCGGGGAGTCGAGCGATTGCAGGACGCCCAGGAGCTGCTCTGGGCGAGCGACACGTACGCGCTGCTCCTGGTGTTCCAGGCGATGGACGCTGCCGGCAAGGACTCGACGATCAAGCACGTCATGTCGGGCGTGAACCCGCAGGGCGTGCACGTCGTCTCGTTCCGGAAGCCGTCGAGCGAGGAGCTCGACCACAACTTCCTCTGGCGGATCTCGAACGCGCTGCCCGAGCGTGGACGCATCGGCATCTTCAACCGCTCCCACTACGAGGAGGTCGTCGCCCTGCGGGTGCACCCCGAATGGCTGGACGCACAGAGGCTGCCCACGAGCGACCGCGGGCCTCGCTTCTGGGCCGAACGCTACGAGGACATCAACGCGTTCGAACGCCATCTCGACTCGAACGGGACCAAGATCGTGAAGTTCTTCCTCCACGTCTCGAAGGAGGAGCAGAAGCGCCGTTTCATGGCTCGGCTCGACAATCCCGGACAAGACGTGGAAGTTCAAAGCCGCCGACGTGGCCGAACGAGCACGGTGGGACGACTACATGCAAGCCTTCGAGGACGCGATCACCGCGACGTCGACGGACTGGGCGCCGTGGTTCGTGGTCCCCGCCGATCGCAAGCACGTGATGCAGGCCATGGTGGCTGCGATCGTCGTCGACACCATCGAATCGCTCGATCTCGAGTGGCCGACGGTGTCGGTCGAAGACGAGAAAGCGAACGAGAATGCGCGACGCGAGTTGGAAGCCGAGGTAGACAATGCCCGTGCGGCCGACAAGCAGGCTGCCAGCTAGAACACCCCGGAGGTGTGACTGATGTTGTTCGCGGAAGATTTCGGGACCGGAGAAGTCTTCTGGTCGATGCTTGTGGTTCTTCCTGTTCTTCATCTGGATCTGGATCCTGATCGTCGTCTTCGGCGACATCATCCGCAGCCACGACATGGGGGGATGGGCGAAGGCGCTGTGGGCGATCTTCATCATCTTCGTGCCGTACCTCGGCGTGTTCGTGTACCTCATCGCTCGCGGCGGCAAGATGCAGCAGCACGCGGTCGCAAGCGGCACAAGACGCAGGACGCACAGATGCGTCAGTACGTCCAGAGTGCGGCAGGCTCGTCGGCCAGCCCTGCCGACGAGATCGCTCGACTCGCGGATCTTCGCGAGAAGGGTGTGATCTCGGACGCGGAGTTCGAGCAAGCGAAGGCGAAGGCGCTGGGCTGACCTGAACCTCGGGTCGCCGTGGCCCTCGAGGGCCACGGCGACCCACCATTCCGACGAGCTGACCGAACAGCTACCGTACGTCGTCATGTCACTCCCCGGTTGGGAGGACGTTGAGCGTCGACACATCGTCCTGACGGGGTTGCGAGCCATCGCGACGAGTCTGTCTGGTGCTCGTCGTCTACTTCGTGGCGCCGGTCAGCAGCGATCCACACGGTCCGATCCTGCTTCGGTTGTCGGTCGGACTCGTCCTCTTCGTGATCGCGCTGACGTACGAATTGCGGGCCGTCATGCGCTCCGGTCGCCCGATCCTGCGCGCGGCTGACGCGCTCGCGCTCGTGATCCCGATCTTCATGGTCGTGTTCGCGTGGACCTACCTGACGCTCGCGCGTTCGGATCCGCACGCGTTCTCTCAACCACTCGAACGCGTGTCGGCGCTCTACTTCACGGTGACCGTGTTCTCGACCGTCGGCTTCGGCGACATCACGCCCGTGACCGACCCGGCGCGGGTCGCCGTCATGGCGCAGATGCTGTGCGACTTGATCTTCATCGCGGTCGTCGTCCGCCTGATCCTCGAAGCAGCGCGCGGCACCCTGGGATCGCGCGCAACCGACGTGAGGTCGGACTCGACGAGCTGACCAGACACCATGTTGCCGGTCGCTGCCCGGGGCAATGATCACGGTCTCGCCCGACGCTGGGTGGCGCCGACCCATCGGACCGGGCGACGATGTTGCGACATGCAACCTTCCGAGGCCGTAGGGGCTGCGCCCGAGACATCCGGCAGTCAGCGGCTCGCCCTCTTGCTCGCCATGGCGATGTTCGTCCTCGTCGTCGACACGTCGCTGATGAACGTTTCGATCTCCTCGGTCGTCAAAGATCTCGACACGACGGTCAGCGGGGTCCAGTCGGCGATCGCACTCGAAGCGCTGGTGTCGGCCGCGTTCATCCTGATCGGAAGCAAGGTCGGCGATCTCATCGGACGCAAGAAGGCGTACGTCCTCGGACTCCTGGGCTATGCCATCGGCGCCCTCGCCATGGCGCTCGCGCAGAGCCTCGTCGCGGTCATCATCTTCTGGGCGATCATCGGCGGCCTCGGCGCATCGCTCCTGCTCCCCGCGATGCAGTCACTCATCCACGGCAACTTCGAGGGCGCCGCCCAGAAGAAGGCCTACGCACTGGTGGGCGCGTCCGCCGCCATCGCCGCAGCGGTGGGACCGCTGCTCGGCGGATTCATCACGACCTACCTGTCGTGGCGCGTCGCGTTCTTGCTGGAAGACGTGGTGATCGTCGTCGTGTTGTCCGGCATCAGGCTCGTCCGCGATGCGCCGTACACGGGAGACCGGCACGTCGACGTGATCGGAGCGGCCCTCTCCGTGGTCGGCATGGGCGGCATCGTCCTCAGCGTGCTCGTGTGGCAGGAGGGAGGCGAGGCCGTCGGTGCGCTGATGGTGATCGGCGCCGCTGCGCTCGGGGGGTTCGTCTACTGGCTCGTGTCGCGCAAGCGGCAGGCGAAGCCGACGCTGATCGATCCGGACCTGTTCAAGTCCAAGGTCTTCCGCTTCGGGATCACGGGCCAGATGCTCCAGCAGATCGCGTTGGGCGGAACGATGATCGCGCTGCCGATCTTCCTGCAGATGGTGCTCGAGTACAACGCGATGCAGGCCGGATTGTCGCTTGCGCCGCTCTCGCTGACGATGTTCGCGACGGCGCTCGTCGCCGCGAAAGAAGGCGGGAACACGGCGGCCGAGCGCCATCATCGGGGTGGGGTTCGCGTTGAACCTCGCCGGGATGCTGCTGCTGCTCCCGATCGTGCCGAGGGCGAGCACCGGCTGGTACCTGGTCGTCCCGCTCATGATCGCGGGATGCGGACTGGGCCTGTTGGTCTCGCAGCTGAACAACTACACCCTCGCCCCGATATCGGAGGAACGGGTGAGCGAAGCGGCCGGCGTGAACTCCGCCGCAGGATCGTTCGGACTCTCGTTCGGGCTCGCATTCGCCGGCGCCATCATGCTGGCGACGCTGTCGTTCACGTTCACGCACATGGCGGAGTCGAGCAAGGTGCTGCCACCGGCGGCACAGCAGCAGGTCGCACAGACCTTGGACCACGACGCCGAGATCATGAGCAACACGCAGCTCCAACAGCAACTCGCAGGCCAACCGCAGGCGATCCAGGACGAGATCATCCGCATCAACACGGACGCGAGGCCGCGTGCACTGCAAGTCGCGCTCCTGGTACCGATCCTCGCGGCACTCGGTGGGTTGTTGAACTCCCTCCGCATGTTGCGTGTGCCGGACCCGATTCCGTCCGCCGCGGTCGAGGGCGTCGCCCTCGGCTGACGCCGGCCGACACTGTCCCCCTTTCCCGCACATTGTCGACTCAGCGACCGATTTCGGTGGCTCGATCGACACAGACGTCACGCGGGGCGCGTCTGTGTCTGCTGGGCCACCGTTCTCGTGGCTCTGTCGACACAGACTGCGTCGCGGCAGGTCTGTGTCTGCTGACCCACCACTTCCGTGGCTCTGTCGACACAGACCGCGCTGTGCGGGACGTCCGTGTCGGCTCAGCTACCTCATTCCGTTGCTCAGTCGACAATGTGCGCGTCGGGGGGGTCCGCGGTCGACCATTCGGCCGAGGAGGGCTCAGTAGTCGCGGCGCAACTCGTCGCCGTGCATCGTCAACGCGTAGATCACGAGGACGTCGACGGCGATGATGATGATCGACCACGCGGGGTACGCCGCGATGAAGATGAGGTTGACGACCGCACTGATGAGCGCGAGCACGCAACCGAGAATTCGAGCCCAAGTCTTGCCGTTGAACACCGCCACACCCGCGGTCGCGATGATCAGACCCAACACGAAGTGGACCCAGCCCCACACCGTGTAGTCGACGGACAACGCCAAACCCTTGTTCGTCACGAGGTACCAGTCGTCGTTGAAGATGGCGACGAGTCCCTGGATCTGCTGGAAGATCCCGACAAGGATCATCATGAGACCGGCGAACATTGCCCACGACGACCAGCCGGTTCTGGACTGATGCGTTTGCATGATCTGCTCCTGAAGGTGTCGATGGTGGCGCCGATTCATCCCGGTTGGGTGACGTTCTCGCCTGCGCGACGACCGACGATGGTGTCATGAGCCGGGGTTCGCTGCTGCGTATCGCTTTGTTCGTCACCATCATCGTCACCGCGGCATGTGGCGGTGGTGGAGGGGGCGGTGACGGCGGGCAGGGCCTCGCGTCCAACCGTCCATCCACGTCGGCGACGACGCCTTCGACGGATCAAGGAACGACGACGTCGAGCACCCAGCGTCCCACCACGACACAGCGCACGACCACGACCGCCTCCTCGACCACGACCACGACACAGCCCACGACGACGACCGAGCGCACGACGACGACACAACGGACGACCACGACACAGCGCACCACGACGACGCAGCAGACAGGGACGACGCAGGGCGCGCTGCCGGCGACGACGGCCGCAACCGAGGCTCCAGCGACCACGCCGGCCTCGACGACTCAGGAGGGTGACACCGGTTGGTGGTGGCTGCTGCTCTTCGTCGCCGTCGTCGGGGGAATTGTCGTGTGGTTGGTCACTCGCCCGAAGAAGAAGCCCATCGACGAACGCTGGCGGACGCAGACAGAGCAGCTCGCCACCGACATGGACTCAGTGAGCCACCTCCTCCTCGCAGGTGGTGACCCCGGCGGTGCGATCGCCAACGACCGGTGGGCCGGTGTGCTGGCCCGCAGTCAAGAGCTCCGACGCCTCGCCGACAACGTCGCGGCCGGCGCTCCGACCGTCGAGTTGCGCACCTCGGTCGCGGCTCCCGCTGACGCGTTGCGATCGCTCGAGCTCAGTGCGGACGCGGCCCGCCTCCAGGTGGTCGGCGCCGCCGACCAGGCTCGAGCCGACGCCGATCGGGTCTCCGCTGCCCTGTTGGACCTCCGGCAGCAGGTCAGCCCGACCGCCGCAGTGCACGATTGACGACAGGAGGTCGAACCGCGGGTCAGGTGCCGGGCGCGGCGCGCACCGCTCGGCGCCACACCCCGCGGTAGGCGTCGAGGCCGTCGGCCGACAGCACGTTCTCCGGCCCGGCCGCGATCGACACTCGTTCGGGGACCGTGCCCCACAGCGGCACCGCCGCTGCGGTCCATGTGGTCACCGCCTGCTGGTAGTCGAGCGTGTAGGTGCGGGCCGAGCAGATCACGAGGCCGAGCGGCACATTGATCGGCACCATGCTGACGACGGCCTCGACCCGGGTGTTCTCGACGCCCCCCACGCGCGCCGGCACGATGACGACGTCGGCCACGTCGATCGCCTTCGCGAGCAGCCGTTCGTTGCCCGGCGGGGTGTCGACGACCGCGACCTCGTCGCCGTCGATCCGGCTGAGTGCCCTCGACAACAAGCGATCCGTCGGAGCCTCGACCGGCGTGACCGCCTCGAGCTGGTCGTCCGTTGCGGTCTCGATCCAGTCCGCGCTGCTGGCTTGCGGATCCGCGTCGACCAGGGTCGCCGACTTCCGGCTGCCGGCTGCGAGGGCCGCGAGGTACACGGCAGTGGTGGTCTTTCCGACGCCGCCCTTGAGGGCCGCCACGACGACGATCATCGTTCGAACGTAGCCGGGTCAGCCGGACTCGGGGGCTGTGTCCCCTGGGGATGTCGCCTCCGGCGGTCGGATGGCGAAGACGGGGTGGTCAGGCGCGATGCGCAGCAGGTCTTCGTCCGACGAGTTGCCGTCGACGCCGCCGAAGAAGACGCCGACCTCCATCTTCCATCGCTTCAAGTACGCGCGGAGCACCTGCGTCTTGTCGCCGTCGGCCAGCTCGGTCGCCGCGAACGGCTCGACCTTCCGTCCGACCCGTAGCTCACCGGTCCCGGACACGCGCAAGTTCTTCACCCATTGCGTCTGCCCGCGCGGCGCCACGAGATAGCGGTCGGCGTCGAGCGTGAGCAGGTTGACCGGTGTGGACCGCCACTCGCCCGACGTTCGGCCGCGAACCCGAAGCTCGCCGCGAGCCCCACACGCTGAGGCCTCGTCGGGTGAGGAAGGCGATCACGCGGATTGAACACGGTGCGCGTGAACCATCCGGGACGCTGATAGTGCGATTCGGGATCAGTAGCCACGACGTCATCATGCCCAGAACAAGCGAGCGTGCGAGGCTGTGGGACATGCGGACCGGCGAGCTGTACGCGGACGGCCGGCAACGGATCGTCCGGATGGTCACCGGACTCGCACCCGACCAGACCGCCGCGACGGTGCCCACGTGCCCGGACTGGTCGGTCGCAGACGTCCTCGCGCACCTGACGGGGATCTGCGCCGACGTGCTGGCCGGAAACACCGACGGCGTCGCCACCGATCCATGGACCGCGGCGCAGGTGTCCGCCCGACGAGGACGGAACATCGACGAGCTCGTCGCCGAATGGTCTGACACCGCACCTCAGGTCGAAGCCCTGGCGGAGGCCTTTCCGCCCGAGCTCGGCGCGCAGTGGATCGCCGATCTCACGACGCACGAACACGACATCCGCACTGCGATCGAACAACCCGGTGCCCGCGACTCGGCCGGCGTCGAAACCGGCCTCGACTTCCTCGTCGCGTTCGGCTTCCAGCCCTCGGTCGCGGCGCACGGGCTGCCGCCGATCGAAATCCGCACTGCTGACAAGACGTGGCCGGCGACCGGCGAACTCGTGGGCGGCGCGGCCCTGGAAGGAACATCGTTCGAACTGTTCCAGCGCGCTCACCGGCCGTCGCAGTGCGGCGCAGATCAGAGCGCTGGCCTGGTCGGTGACTCCGGAGCCCTACCTCTGTGCGTTCGAGTTCGGGCCATTTGCGATCGCCCGCGCTGACATCGACGAGTGACGAGGCCGCCGTTCGCGACGCTCGTCGCCGTGGCCATCGCCAGCGTTGCAAAGCGACCGACATGAAGACAGGCAGACCCTCGATGACCGCGCAAAGCGTCGCCGCGCACCGACTGACGTTCGAGCGCGAACCGGCGCCGTACGGCGATCCAGCGTCGGACGAGTTGCTGGCGCGCGACGTCGCCGGTGACAGAGACGCCGGACGATCGCACATGGTCACCTATCTCGCGGCGCGTACTTCGTTCTTCGACCGTGTCGTGGTCCGCGCGCTCGACGGTGGAATGACGCAAGTCGTCATCGCGGGCGCGGGGTATGACGGCCGCGCGCTGCGCTACGCCAAGCCCGGTGTCCGGTGGTTCGAGATCGACCACCCTGACACCCAGCGCGACAAGCGGGCACGGCTCGACCGGCTCGGGATCGACACCGAGCGCATCACATTCGTCCCCGTCGACTTCACGACAGGCGACGTCGCAACTGCACTGTCCGCAACGACGCACGAACGGAGCGCGCCAACGCTCATCCTCTGCGAGGGCGTCGCGGTGTACCTGGACCGTCCCGTCCTCGAGACGCTGCTTCGCGGCTTGCGAGCGATCGCGTCGCCCCGCAGTCGTCTCGCGATCAGCGTGTCGATCTCGAACGATGATCCCGCCCTGGCGGAACGCCGCGCGATGTTCCAGAACGCCGTCGCGGCCGTCGGCGAGCCTGCACGTACCGTGCTCACTGCCGGCGACGCCGATGTCCTCTTCGGCGGGTGTGGCTGGCAACCGATCGAGGCCAGCAGTCGGGAACGCGCGAGGACGCGCGGGGCTGCTGATCGCGACGCCGGTGTGACGCTGGCGCAGCGCGACGATCACGTGATGCGCATCACGATCCGTGGCCACAACCTGCCCGGCCGGCGGTTCTGCGAAGGTGAGAACGAGCGCGACAACGTGCACGTCGGCGTCCAGGAGCGCCGTGACCCCGTGGGGTTGGTCCGCGGTGATGCGAACGAAGCGAAGTGGGAGGTCGACGTGCAGGTCCTCGCCGGGGGCGACGGTGAACTCGACTTCCGTGGTCCCGCCGTCCAAGGCAAGCGCGGTGAGCGGTTCGTGTACCTCACGTGGGGGAACGTCGCCGACGATGGTGAGTTCGAGATGTTCCGCCGCGCCAAGTTGATGCTCGGCGCAGACCTGTCCCCGCTCGTACAGGTAGCGGAACATGAAGATCGAACGTTGGTGGCGCGCGTCGATCTCACCGACGGCCGCGGCGGACCGCGGTGCGCCCGGCTGCGGTCCGACGCGCTCACCTGGTCAGTGGAGTAGCCGTCCGGGGGTGGTTCGCACTTGACCACACCGTCGTATAACCCCACTATGACCCCATGCCGAAGATCAACGTCTACCTGCCGGAGGAGCTGGCCGCCGCGGTCAAGGAGGCGCAGCTGCCGATCTCGGCGATCTGCCAGGCGGCGCTCGAAAAGGCGGTACGAGACGTGACGGCGGCGAGAGGATCCGAGGCGCCGCCCGCCGACGATCGGCCGTGGATCGGCCTGTTCGGACAGTTCACCCCGCGCGCTCGTCAGGCCGTGGTCCTCGCCGAGCAAGCGGCGCGCGACGTCCCGCACAACTACGTCGGGACCGAGCACGTGCTGCTCGGCGTGATCGACGAGGGGGGCAATCTCGGCCTGAAGGTCCTGCAGTCGCTCGACATCGAGATCGACGACCTGCGCGGTGAGCTGACGGCGATCCATGGGGCCGCCGACCGACGAGGCGCAGGGACACATCCCGTTCACGCCGTGCTGGCGAAGCGGGTGCTCGAGCTGACCACCAAGGAGTCGATGGCGCTCGGTCACAACTACATCGGCTGCGAGCACATCCTCCTCGGGTCTGATCGCCGACGAAGACGGGATGGCCGGCAAGGTGTTGCGCCGGATGGGTGTCGAGCTTCGAACGACCCGCCGCGCCGTCGTCACCGCACTCTCCGGGTACGTCCACGCGCAGCAGCCGACGCCGACGACGGTGACGCCGCCCGACGCTCTCGCCGAGATCCGCGAGCGGCTCGACGCGATCGAACGACGCCTCGGCTCCTGAACCCCGGACGCCCTGCACTCGCAAACGCCCGGGCGTGTCGCCACACCGCTACATGTGGTCGAACGCCCGGGCGTCGCAAACCGCAGCCCGGTGAGGTGGCCCGCGACGCACCTGACAGACTTCGCCGGCGTGGGCGAGACCTCGCTGCTGCACCTCGACGAGGTCACCAAACGGTATGGATCGGTCACGGCGCTCGACTCGCTGTCGGCGGACGTCCCTGCCGGCCGCATCGGCGTCGTCGGCGCCAACGGCGCCGGCAAGACCACGATGTTCCGCCTCCTGCTCGGCCTGGCCCGCCCGACCGCGGGCGCGCGTCGAGGTCTGCGGCATGTCGGTCGCCGACGATCCGATCGGCGTGCGATCCCGGCTCGGCTACATGCCCGAGCACGACTGTCTGCCGCTCGACCAGACCGCGGCCGACGTCGTCGGCACGTTCGGCGAGATCGGCGGGCTCCCGGCACGCGCCGCGCGGCAGCGGGCGTCCGACATCCTCGACCTCGTCGGCCTCGACGAAGCCCGGTTCCGGCCGATCGGCGGCTTCTCGACCGGCATGCGCCAGCGCACGAAGCTCGCGCAGGCCCTCGTCGGTGATCCGGAGCTCGTGCTGCTCGACGAACCGACTGCCGGGCTCGACCCGGCGGGTCGCGAGGAGATGCTGGCGCTCGTGTCCCGGCTCGGCACGTTCGGCATCTCCGTGCTGATGGCGACGCACCTGCTCGACGACGTGCAGCAGGTGTGCGACCACGTGGTGATGATCGACGCCGGCCGGCTCGTCGTCTCGGGCCCGACCGATTCGCTGCTCGAACGCACCGGGAGTCGTCACCGTCGACGTCGGCGGCATCGCCGCCGCCGAACGACTGATCGCCGAGCTGGCCGTGCTCGGTGTCGAGGCCGAAGTCGTCGACGGCGCGGTCGAGATCGCCGGTCGACGGCGACGACGACCTCGACCGCCTGCGCGACGTGATCGCGAAGCTCGAGCTGCCGCTGTACCGGCTCGGCTCGCGTCTGACCTCGCTCGACGAAGTGTTCCTGCAACGCGCCGGACACCGATGAGACCGCGATGACGACGACCTCGCCCGCATCGGCTCGGCACAGGTGCCGTCTACGACCGCGGCTACCGCCCGTACGAAGGGCACCGCGGTGGGCGAGGCGCGGCGACGTTCGCGCTGTACAAGGCGTCGATCCGTCGCGCGCTCGGTATTCGCCGGTCGTGGCGGCAGAAGGTCGCGCCGTTCACGCTGCTCGCCATCGTCACGATCCCGGCGATCGTCAACGTCGGCATCGGCTACGTCACCCGCGACCAGATCGGCGAGCGCATCCAGATCATCACGTACCGCGAGTACGTCGGCGTCTCGAGCGCGTTGCTCGTGTTCGTCGCCATCGTCGCGCCCGACGTCCTGTGTCCCGACCGCCGCCAGCACGTGCTGCCGCTGCTCTTCGCCCGCCCGATCACCGGCGTCGACTACGTGCGTCGCGAAGGTCGGCGCGATCGTCTCGATCCTGTTCGCGTTCTCGTTCCTGCCGCAGGTCGTGCTGTTCGTCGGACATGCTCGTGAGCGACAGCGCGCTCGACTACACCCGCGACCACGCCGACGTGCTCTGGAAGGTGCCGGTCGCCGTGGCGTTGCTCGCCGCGTTCTACTCGGTGCTCGGTGTCGCGATCGCGTCGCTCACGAGCCGGCGGATCGTCGCCGGCGCGAGCTTCATCGGGCTCTTCCTCGTCACGTCGATCACCTCCGGAGTCCTCGTCGGCGACGTCCACGAGAAGGCGACGGGCTCGGCCGCCGCGCTCATCAACGTGCTCGCGACTGCCGCTGTACCTGCGCGACCTCGTGTTCCTCGGCCACATCGACCCGGAATCGCCGCTCAAGGGCGTCGAGAACGGCGGGCTGTACGCGGTCGTCGCGTACGCCGTCGTCCTGGCCGTCGGGGTCGTCGTGCTGCTGCGCCGCTACCGGTGGGTGGAGCGGTGACGCTCGGTCGACGATCCTCGCGCGATCCCGCGTTCGTCGACGACGCGACGGTCGAGGTCACCGACGTGTCGGTGTGGTTCGGCCAGAAGGTCGCGCTCTCGGAGTTGAGCTGCTCGTTCGGTCCCGGCGTCACCGGGCTGCTCGGACCGAACGGTGCCGGCAAGACGACGTTGATGCGCGCGATCACCGGCATGATGCCGCTGAACCAGGGCACCGTCCGGGTCGACGGCCGCGATCCGCGTCGCGACCGCAGCGTCCACTCGTCACGGCGCTCGTGCCGGAGGACGAAGCCGTGCCGGCCGGGCTCACCGCCCGCCAGTTCGTCCGTTACGTCGCCGACCTGCACGCGCTGACCGATCGCACCGCGCCCGAACGGGCGCTGGCCGAGGTCGACATGCTCGATGTCGCCGACCGGCGGCGTCGACGGGTTCAGCAAGGGCATGCGCCAGCGCACCAAGGTCGCGGCCGCGCTCGTCACCGACCCGAGCGTGCTCGTGCTCGACGAGCCGCTGAACGGTGCCGATCCCGTGCAGCGGGTGCACTTGATCGACGCTGTTCCAGCAGCTTGGGCGCCGCAGGGCCGGACGGTGATCGTCAGCTCGCACGTGCTGAACGAGGTCGAGCGGCTGGCCGATCGGGTCATCGTGCTGATCCACGGCCGGCTCGCCGCCGCCGGCGGCCAGCACGCGATCCGCGACGCGATGAACGACCGGCCGCGTCACGTGCTCGTCCGCGCCACCGACGGTCGGAGCTCGGCGTCCGCGCTCATCGGGCTCGACTCCGTCGCCGGCGTGCGGCTCGACGGCGACGACGTCGTGATCTCGACGAGCCGCGCCGCGGAGCTGGCGCCTGCGCTTGCCCGCGGTGGCCGAGCGATCTCCGCGTGCGGCTGCTCGAGGTGCGGCCGCTCGACGACTCGCTCGAGAGCCTGTTCCGCGAGCTGGTCCGATGAGCGTCACTGCTCCCGCGGTGCGCAGGCCGTGCGCGGTTCGGCGCGATCCTCGTCTACACGTTGCGCTCGTGCTTCCCGCCGAAGCGGTGGCTCGGCTCTCTGCTGTCCTGCGGGGCCGCGCTGCTCTTCGGGCTGCTCGCCCTCACCATCGACGAGCCGTCCGGCGAAGCGTTCGCCCGTGTCGCAGCCGACGGCATCTTCGGCCTCGTCGTTGCCGATCGCCGCGCTCGTCATCGGTGACGCCGTGCTCGGCGCCGAAGTGCGCGCCGGCATGTTCCACTTCACGTGGCTCTCGCCCGCCCCCCTGTGGCAGATCGTCGCCGGGCGGTGGCTCGGAGGCTGCATCGTCGCGCTCGTGACGATCGTGCCGGCGTGCGCGCTGGCCGCAGTCGTGGCCGGCGATCCAGGCAGCGCCGGCGCGGTGCGTCGCCGCCGTCATGGGCGCAATCGCCTACATCGCGATCTTCATCGCCATCGGTTGCATCGCCCGCCGCACCGCGGTGTGGTCGCTGGCGTTCGTGTTCCTCGTCGAGCGGCTCCTCGGCGCCGCGCTCACCGGCATCGCGCAGTTGTCTCCGACGTGGGAGTCACGCGCGATGTTCGTCGCCTTCGCCGACGACGCGCCGCAGAGCCTCGTGCGCGACGGCATCCCCGCCGGAGGCGGGGCGATCGTGCGCCTCGGCGTCATCGCTGCCATCGGCCTGGGGATCGCCTGGTGGCGCCTCGCGCACATCCGGCTGGCCGGCGCGTCCGACTGAATCGGCGGTACAAGGCAGCGATCCCCGCTCGCGACGGCCAAGATGGACGGATGGTGATCCCGTACGACAGCGAGTCGGTTGACCGGTTGCCGTTCGGGTCCGCCGACAAGGCGGCCCGGTACGCAACCGAGCGGTACCTCGGAGCGACGGGACTCAACTGGTGGCGGTGTGACCCGACGCTGCAGTTCCTCATGCGTTACCACCTGTCCGCCGAGGAACTGACGTGGGCGGAGCCGCACCTCGATCGGATGGGCGGGTTGATGGGCGGCGCGGTCTCCGAGCGCGCCGAGATCACCGACAAGAACCCGCCCCGGCTCGAGCGGTACGACCGGTGGGGGCACGACGTCAGCGAAGTGGTGCTGCCGCCGTCCTTCCTCGAGTCCCGCCGCGACGTGCTGGCCAACAGCTTCACCGCGCCGGCGATTCGAGACGACGCCGCCCGCCACGGCGTGAGCCTCACCATGCTGAACACCGCGCACAGCTACCTGCTCGACCAAGCCGAGATCGGCATGGCGTGCGCGCTCGGCACCGGCGGCGACATGGTCGTGAATCTCGTGCGACAGTTCGCGCCGCCCGACATCCGCGAGCGAGTGATGGCGAAGTTCGCGTCCGGCGAGTGGGCCGGCGAAACCATCCAGTCGCTGACCGAGCGCACCGGCGGTTCCGATCTCGCCGAGATCGAGACGACGGCAACGCCCGACGGCGACGCGTGGCGGCTCAACGGGTTCAAGTGGTTCGCGTCGAACGCCAACGGTCAGGCGTGGGTGGTGCTGGCGAAGCCCGAAGGCGCGCAAGACAGCGCTCGCGGCATCGCGACGTTCCTCGTGTTGCGCGAGCGTCGGGACGGGAGCCGCAACGGCATCCGCATCCGCCGGCTGAAGGACAAGCTCGGGACTCGCGCCGTCGCCTCCGCTGAGGTCGAGTTCGCCGATGCAGAGGCGTTCCTCCTGTCGGGCGACACGAGCGACAGCGGTGAAGGCGTCACCACGGCCGGCGACGGCAAGGGCCTCGCCCGCATGATGCAGATGACGAACGGTGCTCGGCTCGGCATCGCGATGATGGGTCTCGGATGCGCACGTCGTGCGTTGGTGGAAGCTCTTTGCTACGCGCGAGCCCGGCAGGCGTTCGGACGGCCCCTCGTGGAACAGCCGCTGATGCAGCGCAAGCTGGCTGAGCTCATCGTCGACGTCGAAGCTGCGCAAGCCCTCGTCTTCGACGGATTCGATCCGGCACATCGCCTGCGCATCGGCGCCCCGCTCATCAAGCTGCGCGCCTCGCGCCTCGGGATCACCGCGGCGAGCGATGCGATCGAGGTGCACGGCGGCAACGGCTATGTCGAGAACTGGCCCGTGGCGCGCATCCTCCGCGACGCGCAGGTCAACCCGTTGTGGGAGGGCCCGGACAACATCCTCTGCCTCGACGTCCGCCGCGCCATCGAGCGCGAGCAAGCCGATGTCGCGTTTCTGCACCGGCTGCGCGAGGCCCTCGACAATGCCCCGCACGACGATCCCACGACGTCGATGCTGGGCGAGTGCGTCGATCACCTCACGGTCGCGATCGAGCGCTGGAAGGCACTCGATCGCACGGTGGCCGAGCTCCGGCTGTTCCCGCTCGCGGAGTTCATGGTGGACGTGTACGCCGGCGCGCTGCTCCTCGAGCAGGCCGGCTACGAGCAGCGCGAGCACGGCTCCGACCGCAAGTCGCTCGTCGCTCGCCTCTATGCTCCGCCGGCACCTCGCCGACCCGGGACCGCTGCGAGGAATCGACGAGCCGCGCAGCGAGGAGCTCGACCGCTTCAAGGACCTCTGGGACGGCGCCCTCGTCGACGACCGCATCACCTGATCTCTGCATTCTGGCGTCAACGAGTGCGGATGTGCGCACTGGTTGACGCCAGAACGTCAGGAGGGCCCGAGCGCCGCGTTCAGATCGGCGACGAGGTCGGACGTGGTCTCGATGCCGACGGACAGTCGGATCAGCGCGGCATCGACTTCGAGCGGCGAACCGGCAGCCGACGCGTGCGTCATGCGCGCCGGAAGCTCGATGAGAGATTCCACTGCGCCGAGCGACTCGGCGAGCGTGAACACCTTCGTGCGACGGACGACGTCGAGCGCAGCGGCCTCGCCGCCGCGCATCGTGAACGACACCATGCCGCCGAAGTCACGCATCTGGCGCTTCGCGATGTCGTGCCCGGGATGGCCGGAGAGACCGGGCCACAGCACACGCTCGACCTGCGGGTGCGCGTCGAGGAGGTCCGCGATCGCCCGGGCGTTGTCACAATGGCGGTCCATTCGGACGGCGAGCGTCTTCACGCCTCTCAGCACGAGGTAGCAGTCGACGGGCGACGGCACTGCGCCCGCCGCGTTCTGTACGAACGCGACGCCTTCGGCAAGCGCGTCGTCCGACGTCGCGACGAACCCACCGACCACGTCGGAGTGACCACCGAGGTACTTGGTCGTCGAGTGCACGACCGCGTCGGCGCCGAGTCCCAACGGCAGTTGCAGGTACGGGGTGGCGAACGTGTTGTCGACCACGACACGGGCGCCGCGACCGTGCGCGACATCCGCGACCGCCTCGATGTCGACGATGTCGAGCGCCGGGTTGGTCGGCGTCTCGATCCACACGACCGCGGTGCCGTCGGTCCATTCACGTGCCAACGCATCCACATCGGTGAGGTCGGCGGCCGACCACGTCCACCCGGCCGGTCGGTACACCTTGTCGATGAGCCGGTACGTCCCGCCATACGCATCGTTGCCGAGCACGATGTGCGATCCCTGCGGCAGTTGGCGCAGCAGCGCGTCCTCCGCGGCGAGACCGCTGGCGAACGCGAAGCCGTACCGTCCGCCTTCGAGCGACGCGAGGCACGTCTCGAGCGCGAGCCGGGTCGGGTTGCCCGAGCGTGCGTACTCGAAGCCGTGGTGCTCGCCGACGTCCGACTGCGCGAACGTCGTCGCCAGCGTGATCGGTGGGACCACGGCACCGGTGGCGACATCCGACTCCTGGCCGGCGTGAATGGCGCGGGTCTCGAACCCGTAGTCCGTCACGACGTTCCGCTCGACAGATAACGCAGCACGTCGGTGCGCGAGAGCACGACGTGCGGACGGCCGCCGGCGAGCACGACGAGCGCCGGCGCCGTGTCGAGCATCTCCACTGCAAGCTCGAGCGGCTGGCCGATGCCGATCGTCGCCAAGCGGGGTCCCATGACCTTCTCGACGGGCGCGTCGAGGACGGAGTCGTCGCGCATGGCGAGGTCCATCAAAGCCAGTTCGTCGACCGCGCCGAGCACCTCCGCGGCAGCCAGCGGCTGCTCGCCCTTCGCCACCGGTAGCTGTGACACACCATGGCCGCGCATCAGGTTCACGGCACGGCGGACGGTCTCGTTGGGGTGCACGTACACGAGTGGCGGGACGTCGCCCGCGCGCGCGAATGACCGCTGCGACGGTGCGGCCTTCGTTGCGCAGGAACCCGAAGCCGGCCATCCAGTCGTCGTCGAAAACGCGCGACAGGTAGCCCCGTCCTGAGTCGGGAATGAGCACGACGACGAGGTGATCCTCGGTGAGGTCCTCGCCGATCTCGAGTGCCGCCGCAACAGCGGTGCCTCCGGAACCGCCGATGAGGATGCCCTCTTCGGCCGTGACCCGACGCGCCATCAAGAAGCTGTCTTGATCGCTGATCGCGACGACCCGGTCGACGAGCGTCGGGTCGTACGTGCCGGGCCAGAAGTCCTCGCCGATGCCTTCGACGAGGTACGGGCGTCCGGATCCGCCCGAGTAGACGGACCCCGCCGGGTCGGCACCGACGATCTGCACGTCGGAGCTCTTCGACTTCAAGTACCGGCCGACGCCTGTGATCGTGCCGCCGGTTCCGACCCCCGCGACGAAGTGGGTGATACGCCCTGCCGTCTGGCGCCAGATCTCGGGGCCGGTCGAGTGCTCGTGCGCCCACGGGTTCCACTGGTTCGCGTACTGGTTCGGGCGGAACGCGCCGGGCGTCTCGTGCACCAGCCGTTCGGCCACCGAGTAGTACGACTGCGGGTCGTCGGGCTCGACCGCGACGGGGCACACGACCACCTCCGCGCCGTACGCCCGCAGCAACGCGATCTTCTCGGGCGCGACCTTGTCGGTCATCACGAAGATGCACCGATAGCCGCGCTGCGCGGCAACGATGGCGAGGCCGACGCCCGTGTTGCCCGAGGTGGGCTCGACGATCGTCCCCCCTGGTCCGAGCAAGCCCTCGCGTTCGGCGGCATCGATCATCGCTACCGCGGGACGGTCCTTGACGCTGCCCCCCGGGTTCGTGGTCTCGAGCTTGGCCACGATCTGACATCGCAGTTCGCCGGTCACGCGACGAAGTCGCACGAGCGGCGTGTTGCCCACCAGGTCGAGAAGCGAATCGGCGATCTCGGGTTCGTCGGGCAGCTCATCCATGGACAACTAGCCCCTCCATCCGCTCGAGGTGACGGTAGCGGGCGAGTACCGCATAGCGTTGCTACCCGTCATGGGCCGCCGGCAAGCTGCCACCCGAGTGGAGGGCTCCGGCCCGACGATCTTCGCCGAGATGTCGGCGCTTGCCGCGGCAACGGGCGCGGTGAACCTCGGCCAGGGGTTTCCCGACACCGACGGACCCGCTGTCATCGCGGAAGCCGCCATCGACGCCATCCGCGCCGGCCACAACCAGTATCCGCCCGGCATCGGCATCACTGAGCTGCGCCAGGCGATCGCGGAACACCAACGGCGCTTCTACGGCATCGAGCTCGATCCCGACAACGAGGTGCTCGTCACTGCGGGCGCGACGGAGGCGCTCGCCGCGACGTTTCTCGCGTTGTGCGATCCCGGCGACGAGGTGATCACGTTCGAGCCGTGGTACGACGCGTACGCCGCCGATGCCGCGCTCGCGGGCGCTGTCCGCCGAACCGTGACGCTCAGACCGCCGGACTACGGATTCGACATCGACGCGCTACGTGCCGCCGCGACGCCGAGCACACGATTCGTGCTGCTCAACTCACCGCACAACCCCAGCGGCAAAGTCTTCACTCGCAACGAGCTCGAGGCCATCGCCGCGGTGTGCGTCGACAACGATCTTCTCGCGGTCACCGACGAGGTGTACGAGCATCTCGTTTTCGAGGGCAGGCACATACCTCTCTGCACGTTGCCAGGCATGGCAGAACGGACGCTCACGATCTCCTCGGCGGGCAAGACGTTCTCGTTCACCGGCTGGAAGATCGGGTGGGTGACGGGTCCAGCCGACCTCGTGGCGTCCGTCCGAGCGGCGAAGCAATGGCTGACCTACGTCAACGGCGCGCCCTTCCAGTATGCGGTGGCGCTCGGACTCGGCCTCGGCGACGAGGTGTACGCCGCGCTGGCCGACGACCTGCGCGACAAGCGCGACCACCTGTGCGAGGGACTCGTCGAGGCCGGCTTCGAGATCTTCGTTCCCTCGGGGACGTACTTCGTGACGGCTGACGTGCGATCGCTCGGCGAGGACGACGGCCTCGCGTTCTGCCGAGCGCTGCCGGCGCGCTGCGGCGTGGTCGCCGTGCCGAGCGTCGTGTTCTACGACGATGTCGAAGCGGGCAAGTCGCTCGTGCGCTTCGCGTTCTGCAAGCGACACGAGGTGCTCGAAGAAGCGCTCACCCGGTTGAAGAGCCTGACGGCCTGACACTCGGGCGCGCTCGGGGTGCCGCCGGACACCGAACAGGATTCCGTGTGGTCAGGACAGGAGGAGGGCGTCGAGCGCGGCTTCGAGCGCGTCGCGTTCGGTCGTGCGTGACTGGTCGTTCCCCCAGTTGTTGAGCTCGTCCGGGTCGATGTCGAGGTCGTACGCCTCGTAGCGATCTGTTGAGTCCACAGGTAGTTCCGTGCAGCGGAACAACTTCCGCGTGAGCGTGCTGATGCCGTCGGCGCGCGGGGCGGTGCCGAAATCCTGGGCGGGACCCCTGTGATGCAGGATTTGACGAGCCGCGTATGTCGACGGATTGGCGATCACGTCACGGAGATCGATGCCGTCGGCGGGGAGGCCCGGGGATGCCCCGGCGATGGCGAGGACGGTGGCCGTGATGTCCGGGGCCATGGTGACGGGCTCCACCGACACGCCGACCGGAAACCCCGGACCGCGGATGACGAGCGGAACACGCATTCCGGGGTCGTAGGCGGTGTTCTTGAATATCCCCACGAAGGGCAGTCGGTGCTCGCCGTACGTGAGTCCGTTGTCCGATGAATAGACGACGACCGTGTTGTCGAGCACCGCAGGCGGGAAGCTGAGAATGATGTCGCTGATCGCCCGATCCAGCGCCGTGCCTTCACGCAGCTGCGCCCTCGCCGTCGCGCGGAACTCGGCGAGCGCCGACTCCGGCAAGGGCGGCTGATTGGCGATCCACGACGGCTTGTCGCTGACATCGTCTTCGATGACGAGCGGCCACCGCACGTCAGACCAGGCGAACAGATCTCGGGGATCCGGGTCGAACGGAGTGTGCGGCGAGGTAGGGGCGCACAGAAGAAACCAAGGCTCCGAGCCCTGCACAAATGCCACGGCCTGGTCGCGCACGTAGTCCATTTGGAATTGGCTTGGGGATGACAGCGTCACACCGTCGCATACCTGGTAGCCGAACGCGTTGTATCCCGTGGTCTCGTCGAACTGCAGCCACGTGTCCCAACCGCCCGGCTTCGGCAGCAGCGGCGGGGTCCCGTTCAGGTACTTGCCGATCAATCCGGTCCGATAGCTCGCAGCCTGCATCCAGGCCCCGATGGTGTTGCTGTGGTCGTGGGGCACTGTCTCCCACGGAACCTCGCCCGCGCCGTGGTGGATCGAGTACTGGCCCGTGATGAGGCTGACGCGTGTCGGCTCGCATACGGCCACGTTGCACCGTGTGTGCACGAACTCGCGGCCCTGGAACGAGATCAGGTTGCGCGTGTTGGGCATGTACGGCAAGAAGTCGAATCGTTGGTCGTCCGACAGGATGACCAACACGTTCGGGGACGTCATCGGCTCTGCTCGAACCGCAAGGCGAAGTAGTCGAACCGAACCGTCCGCGCTGTCGTCCCTGCGGTCTTCTTGATCATTGCGTTCGGCGTGTGGCGATTCACCGACGGAAGCGAGGAGGTGATCACCGCCACCTGCACGTCGTCGATGTAGAAACGCGCCACGCCACCTCCGTCGGACGTGATGCGGAAGCGGTGGAAATCGACGTCAGCGACGACGTTGGTGTTGACGACGGTCCGCGGGCCACCGTTCGCGCAGACCGCCTGCCAGGACGTGCCGTCGGCGGCGGTGTACCGGAAGTAGAAGCCGGTCGTAGGTTCTGACGCGGTGCTGCCGTTGTGCAGACCGAACCAGCACGAGAACTGGTCCGACCCGTTGTTGAGATCGGTGATCTTGGAACGCCACTCGCACATGAACAGCGGCGCACCGATGAGGTTGTTGCTGCCGAGGTTGATGCCGTGCCAACCGGACGACGTGCTACCCGTGCCGACGACGAAGATGCCCGGGCTCGCACCCACGACGGCTGCCGCAGTTCCGGTGGCGCCGGTCGGCAGCGCCCAGCCCAGTTGCCCGATCGTCCCACTCGTCGCGGTGTTGCCCATGAAATCGTCGACGAGCGTCATCGCGACTTGGAGATCCTGGAACATCTGCACCTTGGACAGCCGGCCGTCCATCTCCTCCAAGGCCGCCTGCGCGTCCGTCTTGGTGATCTCGCCGGTCGGCACGACGGTGACCTGCGAGGCCGGGATCGTGTCGGGCGGGATCTGCGCGATCGCAAGATTCGCGGCCGGCAGTGCCGCCGCCGCCGACGTGGCCGGTGCCGCAGTGGCTGCAGGTGAAGCGATCGTGGCACTTGCAGCCACGACGCCCGCGGTGGTCGCCGCCGCGCCCATCAGCACCGTTCGCCGGTCGACACCTTCGCCCGTCGTGAGTTCCCGCTGCCGACGTCGGGGCAGCCAACGCCACCGTGCCCGAGATGCACCCATGCGATAGCCCCCTCAACTCTCGCGAGGCCCGCATCGTACGACAGCAGCGTCGCGGGCGAGGCTTGCGGTCGGCGTTGGCTCTTCGAGGCCCGGATCGTCGATCGATCTATCCCCGACCGTGGATGCGATTCGCGGGCTTGTGGGTCGCGGGGCGCGGCCCGGTCACCATGTACCGCCAGAACCGTCGCGGCTCTCCCACCTCGAAGTCGCCGATCGCTCGGTGCTGCACCGAGGCGTTGTCCCACACGAGCAGGTCGTTCGCACGCCAGACGTGCGCGTACCGTGGCCCGCGTCGTTCGGCGTGGTCTTGCAGTGACTGCAACAGGGCGCGGCCCTCGTCGTCCGGCAGGCCACTGATGTGCGTCGCGCGATCGAGGTCGAAGTACAACGCCGGGCGACCCGTCGCCGGATGGGCGCGCACCACCGGATGCGAGACGGCTACCAGTCGTTCGAGGTCGCCGGTCGCGGATGGTCGCGGTGCAAACGCGTCGCGGTTGTTGTACGCGTGCTCCGCGTGCAGCCCGACGAGCCGTGTCCGGACGTCCTCGTCGAGGAGGTCGTACGCGGCGCGCATGTCGATGAAGCACGTGTCGCCGCCACCTCCGGACGGCAGGGCGCGCGCGTGCAACACGGTGATGAGCGCCGGGCACTCGACGTACGAGTCGTCGGTGTGGAAGTACTGGAACAGTCCAGGACGAACGTCGTCGCCACCCACCGTCACGTCACCGAGCGATTCGCGCAACTCGTCGGTGAGCACGAAGCCCGAGTCGATGACCTGGCGTTCGTCGGAGTAGCGAACGGGGTTGCCGTCGGCGTCGTGGCCGACCGGATCCTTGATGGGGCCGAACATCTGGACCATCGCTCGCATGTGGTCGTCGTCGAGCTTCGCTTTCAGCCGGATGCAGAGCACCCCGTGCTGCCACAGCAGTTCGCGCAGCCACGCTGCGACCGCCGCGTCGTTGGCGTGCACTGCCGGATCCAGCCCGACCACCTCGACCGTCGCGAGCTCGCCTTCGATCGGCAGTGCGCTGATGCCGAGCGCGCCATCCACCTGCCGATGTCTACCGTGTCTCGGCTTCGGTCGCCGCTCGAAGCTCGGCGGCCACGTCGATGCCGAGCTCCTCGCCGACCTCCTTGTACCGTGCCGCCTTTGCCTCGAGCTCGTCCTGGAACGCCTGCAGGATGGCCATCTTGGCGATCACCTGCTCTTGCGTCCGAGCGTTGAGGCGCGCCGCTTCGAGCACGATCGCTCGCTGTCGCTTCGGCGACACCCCCTTGCGGTACTCCGTGCTGAGCTCGGACAGGCGATCGTCCGCGTGAAGGATCTCGCGGATCTCTTCGAGGTTGAAGCCCATGATCGCTTGCAGCTCGCGTATTCGTAGGATGCGCTGCCGGTCGGCCTCGACGTACCGACGGGAACCTCCCTTGCTGTACGCCGACGGGGTGAGCAGACCGAGCTCTTCGTAGTAGCGCAGCGTGCGCGTCGACACACCCAGATCCTCGGCGATCTCGCCGATGCGATACCGCGGCTCGGTCATGCGGGAACCCACTCCTCCGGCAACGGCGTTCCATCGGTGGCCGCCACCGAGACCTCCTCCGGCGCACCGAACGGACCGGCCTCCTCGTCGTCCGCAACGTAGCGTCCGCCTCGGAGCCACGACGCCCACGCCGCGATCAGGCACATGAACAGCGACACACTGAACGCGATCCGCAGACCGTCCGTGAAGGGCTGCGAGATCAGCTCGGGGAAGAACTGCCTGCCGGTGATGGTCGCCGCATTCTGAGGCGGAAGCTGCGACAGCGTCTGCTGGCCGACGAGCTTCTCCATCGGGTTGTACCCCAGGAACGAGGCGAACAGGCTTCCGACTGGCGGCTCGCTGGCGATCCGCTCTGCGGTCGCGGGCGGAACCCCGTTGCTCACGAGTCCGTTGCGCAACGTCGTGGGCAGCGAGCTCGAGAGCCCCACGATCATGAGGCTGAAGAACAGACCGATCGACAGGACCATCCCGGTGTTCTGGAACGTCGCTCGCATCCCCGACGCCGCGCCCCGCTGACCCGCCGGCACCGAGTTCATGATCCCCGTCACGTTCGGTGCTGCGAAGAGACCCATGCCGATGCCGTTCATCAACAGCAGCAGCGCGAACACCGGGAACGAGAAGTTGGCCGGCAGCAGCATCAAGAAGAAGAAGGACGCGGCCGCGAGGAGCATGCCGCCGACCGAGAACGGACGCGCGCCGTACCGATCCGACAACCAACCGGCCGCAGGCCCGGCGACGAGGAAGCCGGCGGTCAGCGGCAGCATGTAGATGCCCGCCCACAGCGGCGTGTCCACGAAGCTGTAGCCGTGCAGCGGCAGCCAGATGCCCTGCAGCCAGATGATCAACATGAACTGCAAGCCGCCACGACCGATCGACGACAACAGGGACGCGACGTTGCCTGCCGTGAAGGCGCGGATCCGGAACAGCTCGAGATGGAACATCGGCTCGGGCACGCGCGACTCGATGAACGCGAACACGATCAACAGCGCGGCGCCGCCGAGAAGCTCGAACAGCACCCATCCGCTCGTCCAGCCCATGTTGTGGCCGTTCGCGGGCTGCAGGCCATAGGTGATGCCGATGAGGATCATGATCAACCCGACGGCGAACGTCGACGTTGCCCCACCAGTCGATGCTCGTGCGCCTCTGCTGGCCCAGCTCGCGCAGCTTGGCGTAGGCCCAGACGGTGCCGAAGATGCCGAACGGCACGTTCACCCAGAACACCAGCCGCCAGTCGATGTCGGCCAGCAGTCCGCCCACGATGAGGCCGATGAACGAGCCAGAGATGCCCGCGATCATCGTGATCCCCATCGCTCGCCCGCGCTCGCTCGCTGGAAAGGCATCGGTGAGGATGGCGGTCGAGTTGGCCATCAGCAGCGCACCGCCGATGCCCTGGACGACGCGCCACGACGATCAACCACAGCGCGGCCGACTCGCCTGACCCAGGTGTGAGCGACAGGGCGATCGAGGCGAACGTGAAGACCGCGAAGCCGGCGTTGTACATCCGCACTCGGCCGAACATGTCGCCGAGCCGCCCGAACGTGACGACCAGCACTGCGGTGACGACCAGGTAGCCCATCAGCATCCACAGCAGGTAGCCGATGTTGCTCGGGGTCAGCGGATCGAGGTTGATGCCGCGGAAGATCGCCGGGAGCGCGATCAGCACGATCGACGCATCGAGCGCGGCCATGAACATGCCGAGCGTCGTGTTCGACAGCGCCGTCCACTTGTAGTTCCGGGGCAAGGGCCCCGACCGATCGCGAGCCACCCGGACAGCATGTCGGCTGAGATAGTTAACGTCAACGTCAACTTCGGAGTTCTTCACGTCCACGTCGATCTTCGAACCCGGGTTCAGCAGCAGACACCCCCGGATACCGTCACGGTCGTGACGGGCGACCTCTCGTGGCGTTGCGCACTGCTCGGCGACGGGTGGCAGTGGTGGGGTTCGGTTACGAGCCGCCGTGAGCCTGATCTTCTCGCGGTTCGTCGCTGATGGACGGCTACGAGCTGCGTCCGATCGGCTGGGTCGAGTCGACCCTCGTCGACCGGGAGGGCGCGCCGCGCCAGGGCGACGAGGGCGCACCGGACGCATGGCTCGTCTTCGACAGCGCAGTCGCGCCCGGCTTGCGCGATCTGGCTCTCGGCGAGGACGTCATCCTGTTGACGTGGCTCGACCGCGGCCGCCGAGACGAGCTCGTGACCCATCCCCGCAACGACCTCAGCCGGCCGCCGCTCGGCGTGTTCAGCACGCGGTCTCCCGATCGGCCGAACCCGATCGGTTTGCACACCGTGCAGATCGTCGAGATCGACGGCACACGGATCCGTGTCCGCAATCTCGAGGCACTGGATCGGACGCCCGTTCTCGACATCAAGCCGCTGCTCGGTGATCCGTCGGAGCGGTGAACCGACGATTCAGGTGGCGTACGCGGGCGATCCGAGCGGAAGAGCGCCCACCCTTCCGCTCGACCTCAGTCGACGATCTCGCTCGTCTGCATCACCGGCGTGATCGTCGTGTAGTTGGCGACGTCGGCGATCACGTCGCCGGTGCCGGTCGACGTCATCGCGGCCTGCAACGCTTCCGGAGAAGCGAACTTGAAATGCACCGCGGCGACGTAGGGACCGTCGACGCCCTTGTCGATCTCGGCTCCGTCGAGACCCCAGGTCTTGACGCACAACGGCACGTGGTTGTCGCGGTAGTACTCGTGATCGAAGGTCGCGCCTTCGCTCGACGGGTACAAGACGCTCAGGCGGATCATCAGTAGGTCGTCCTCTCGGTTGCGTCCGGCGGGTCGCAGTCTGCCGCAGATCGCGACGGCATGTGGGCCGAGCTCAGATCGACCGTCGTTCCGGACGCCCGAGGTTCAGCAACTCGTAGACGGGCGCGTCCGAGAACACGAACACGTCGAGGCGCGTCCGAGCGCGAACCCGAAGGTCACACCACGACGGCACCGCGACGACGTCACCGGCCTGGACATCCATTGGACGACCGCCGAGCTCGAGCATCCCCTCGCCGTCGAACACCTGCCAGACCGACGAACCCACGGCGCGCGACGAGGGCGTGGCGGCGCCGACCTCCAGACCGGTGCATCTCCATGCGCATGGTCACGAGCGCGTCGCCGCCGGTCGCCGGATTCGTGAACCGGACTGCGGCGTGGCCGGGACCGACGGCGCCCGCGTGTCCGGCGTCATCGAGCTCGAGCTGGGCGCCGAGGGCTGCATCGGTGTGCTCCCAGCGGTACGCCATCAACGGTGACGTCCGCGAGACGGACGCGCCGAGCGGAGCGAAGACCGGCGTGTCCCCAGAGTCGCTCGTTGCGCGACACGTTCGGGGTCGACCGGTCCGTGATCTCGTCCGGACCGAACTCGAAGAAGCCGGCGTCGAGGGTGGAGACCAGCGGGATGTCGAGCCCGTCGAGCCACAGCATCGGCGTGTCCGCGCCGGTTGTGGTGCTCGTGCCACCGCCAGCCTGCGGTCAGCAGGAGGTCACCGCGGCGCATCGCCACCGGATCACCGTCGACCACTGTCCACACGCCTTCGCCTTCGAGCACGAAGCGGAACGCGCTCTGCGTGTGTCGGTGCGCGGGCGCGACCTCGTTGCGCGCCGAGGTACTGGACCGCGGCCCACAACGTCGGTGTGGCGTACGGGTCGCCGTCGATGCCCGGGATTGGCGTACACGATCACCGCGGCGCTCGCCTCCCCGTCCGACGGGCACCAGGTCCCCCGCCCTCGCCGCCAAGGGGCGGACGTCGGACCATCGCCACACATGTGGTCGAGCGCTCGGCTTCGGCGCCATGGGCATGAGGTCGTCCCGAGCCGTCCACAGTGGCATGAGGCCGGTCGACGCGAAGTCGGCGTACAGCTCCGCGAGCGCGACGTCGTCATGAGTCGTCGACACCTCGCCCAGTATGACCGACGGCCGTTGCCGGCGACCCGGCGACCTCGGATCAGTCGAGCGGGAGTCGGCGGAACGCGGGTGGACGTTTCTGGAGGAACGACTGGACCCCTTCGGTGAAGTCCGGCCGTCCGAAGCTCTCGACCATGAGTGCTTGCGCCTCGCGCTCGGCGGGACCGAGTCCCGCGTGCAGCTGTTGGTACACCTGACGCTTCATCACGGCCAGCGAGGTCGGCGAGCAGTGGGCGGCCAGGTCGGTGATGTACGCGCGCGCCACGTCCACCACGCTCCCGTCGACCGCACGATTGACGAGACCAACGCGCTCGCACTCCGCGCCGTCGACCTTTCGCGACGAGAACAACAGGTCGAGCGCAACCCCGGTGCCGACCAGCCGTGGGAGCAGCCAACTCGAGCCCCACTCGCCGATCAGCCCGCGCTGCGAGAACGCCACGGTGAGCACCGCGTCGCGCGCCATGAACCGCAAGTCGCACGCGCAACGCGATCGGCACGGCCATGCCGGCGATCGGGCCGTTGATCGCCGCGATGATCGGCTTGGGAATCGACATCAGATACGTGTAGGTCCCGCGCAGATCGTCGCCCCAGCCGGCGTCACCCACCTCGGTCACGCTCGACGTCGAGTCGGTTGCACTGGTCGACTCGTCGTCGCCGCGCGAGATCCCGGACAGCATGTTCATGTCCGCGCCGGCGCAGAACCCACGGCCGGCGCCGGTCAGGATGATGCCCACGACGCGTGGATCGCGCTCCGCTTCTCCGAGCGCCTCGCGTAGTTCGTTGCCCATGCGTGTGGTGAACGCGTTGAGAGCCTGCGGGCGGTTGAGGGTGATCGTGGCGACCGGATCGTCGACCTCGTAGAGAACCTCTTCGTACGTCATGGCCGAGCCTCCCAGGTTCGTGCGTCACCGGCGCCGTGGCGTGGCTTCGGTCACAAGACGTTGACGTATCGCAGCAGAACGTTTACGTTTCACAGCGAGACGAAAGCGTTTCATATCCAGTCGACAGCGCGACGTCGACCCAGATCGGTTCCCCCACCGAAGGAGTCGAGAGATGCACACCACCTCTTCCCCTGACCGCGCGCGCCCGTTGCACGAGAACCCGCGCATCCACGGTCGCCGCTGGTTCCTGCTGGCGATGATGTGCCTCTCCCTCGTGCTCGTGGTGATGTCGGTGTCCGGACTCGTCACCGCGATCCCGACGATGCAAGAGCAGCTCGATGCGTCGGCGTCGCAGGTCCAGTGGATTCTCGATGCGTACGCGATCGTGTTCGCCGGCTCGTTGCTCACCGCCGGCGCGCTCGGCGATCGCTTCGGGCGCAAGCGGGCGTTGCTCACCGGCCTGGTGGTCTTCGGACTCGGCGCACTGTTCGCCGGTGTCGCGTCGGCAGCGGAACAGGTGATCGTCGGACGTGCGGTCATGGGCATCGGTGCTGCACTCGTGATGCCGGCCACGTTGTCGATCATCACGACCATCTTCCCGCCCGAGGAGCGGACGCGTGCGATCGCCGTGTGGGCCGGATTTGCCGGGGCAGGCGGCGCGATCGGACCGATCGTCTCCGGGCGCGCTGCTCGAACGGTATTGGTGGGGCTCGGCCGTGCTCGTCAACCTGCCGCTCGTCGCGATCACGTTCGTCGCCATCTGGATCTTCGCACCCGAATCGCGCGACGAGACCAAGACGCCGCTCGATCCCGTCGGCGCGATGCTGTCCCTCGCGGGCTTGGGCTCGCTGGTGTACGCGATCATCCAGGGCGGAGACGACGGCTGGGCGACGACGCAGGTCCTCGCCGCGAGCGTGATCGCGCTCGTGACCCTCACCGCATTCGTGCGATGGGAACGGCGCAGCACGCACCCGATGCTGCCGTTGACGCTTGTTCCGCGATCGACGGCTCAGCATCGGCAGTGGCGTGATCACGATCGCCTTCTTCGCGATGTTCGGCTTCTTCTTCCTCGCGACGCAGTACCTCCAGTTCGCGCGGGGCTACTCACCGCTGGAAGCCGGACTCGCGTTGTTGCCTCTGCCGATCACGTTCGTCGCGCTCTCGCCTCGGAGTGCCGTACTCGCGTCCCGCTATGGCGCTCCTCGCGTGATGGCCGTCGGGCTCGTCACCGTCGCCGGCGGGTTCGTGCTCCTCAGCATGCTCACACCCGGCACGCCGTATGTCGTGCTCGCTGTCGCGTTCGCCGTGCTCGGCGCAGGCATGGGAGTGACCGCGGCACCCGCCACGGGAGAGATCATGAGCGCGGTTCCGCTCTCCAAAGCGGGCGTCGGCTCGGCGGTGAACGACACGACGCGTGAACTGGGTGGAGCGCTCGGCATCGCCATCCTCGGCAGCGTCGCCAACAGCGCGTACCGCGCCGCCATCGACCTGTCGGGCCTCGGGCTGGGCGCAGCCGTTCGCAGCCAGGGCGAAGACTCGATCGGCACGGCCGCCCGGGTTGCGGGCACCGTGCCGGGCGGAGGCGCAGTGCACGCCCGGGCCGCGGCAGCGTTCACGGATGCCTTCAACCTGGCCAGCAGGGTCTCGATCGCGGTCGTCGTCGCGGCGGCAGTCGCCGTCCTCGTCGTCGCCCGGACGACGCGCGAGGACACGGTCGACGAGCTCGCCGACGAGGCTCTCGCCGACGAGGAACCCGGTCTCGACCTCGGGCTGGCCACCGCGGGCGCCGGGCAGACGCCAGAATGAGGACATGGTGCAGACCGTTCGAGATCCGCGCATCGAGCGCTCGCGTCGCGTGATCCTCGAAGCTGCGCTCGAAGAGCTCGGCGACGTCGGCTACGGCGCTCTGACCATCGAGTCCGTCGCAGCACGAGCGGGGGTGGGCAAGAGCACGATCTACCGTCACTGGCCCGGCAAGCTCGCACTCGTCGAAGACGCGTTCCGCACGCTGAAGGCGCAGGCGCTCGTACCGGAGCCCGGTACCGTTGCGCGAGCGTGTCACGGCGTTCCTGCAGCAGGTGGCGGGCCTCGTCGAAGAGTCCACGTACTCCGCCTGCATGCCGGCGCTCATCGAAGCCGCCGAGCGCGATCCTCAAGTCCGCGCGTTTCATTGTCAGTTCAGCGCCGAGCGCCGTGCGGTGCTCGTCGACGTCCTTCGTGACGCCGTCGACACCGGCGAGCTTCCGAGCGAAGCCGACCCCGAGCTGCTCGCCGACGCGCTGGTCGGACCGATCGTCATGCGCCGGCTCATGTTCTTCGAACCTTTCGATCCGGACATGGTTCCGGCGCTTGTCGATCAGGTCCTGCCGGCTTGACGGAGTTGCGCCGTTGACCGAGACGAAACGCTGCCTTTCGGCTCGAACGCTCAGTCAGGTGTCGTGGTCGTGCTGGCGGCGTTCGGCGAGGCGGGCGGCAAAGACGGCGGCTTCGGTACGGCGGCTCATGCCCAGCTTGGCCAGCAGGTTCGACACGTAGTTCTTGACCGTCTTTTCGGCCAGGTACATCTCGTCGGCGATCTGTCGGTTGGTGAGGCCGTCGGCGAGCAGGTCGAGGATCCGGCGCTCCTGCGGCGTGATGCCCCTCAAGCGCTCGTCCTCGTCGGGGCCCTTGCGCAAGCGTTCGAGCACCCGTGCCGTCACCGTCGGGTCGAGCAGCGACTGACCCGACCCGACGCGGCGCACCGCGTCGACGAGATTCGATCCCGACACCTGCTTGAGCACGTAGCCGGAGGCGCCCGCCATGATCGCTTCGAACAGTGCTTCGTCGTCGGCGTAGGACGTCAACATGATGCAGGCCAGTTCTGATCGGGCCGATCGCACGTCACGGCACACCTCGACGCCGCTGCCGTCGGGGAGGCGAACATCGAGCACCGCGACGTCTGGGCTCGTCGCGGGGATGCGGTAACGAGCTTCCTCGGCGGTCCCGGCCTCGCCGACGACCTCGAAGTCCTCCTCGGCCTCGAGCAGGTCACGCACGCCGCGCCGGACGACCTCATGGTCGTCGAGCAGGAAAACCCGAATCGTCATCGAGTTCAGTCTGCCCTCGTGTCACGAGCGGCGGTGCCACACGGTGACCGCGGCCCGGCGGTACAGAAGGGCGGTCAGTCCGAGGACGACCGCGATCAACGCGTCCGGCCACCACTGCCGGCGCGCCACCGCGACATCGGTTTCCGCCCGCGCTTGCGACTCCGCCACATTCACCATCGTTGCGACGGGGAGTATACGGAACGACAGTGATGGGACTTTGGGCACCTCCGGCCGGACCCGTGGCCGCGGAGGATGCCCACAGGGCACGAAGGAGGCCGGCGATGCGGATGATCAGCAAGCACAACGGGATCGAGGTCGTCGGTCCCGACGAGTGCCGGCGGCTCCGACCGGGATCGATCAGTGATCGCGCCATGCGTCGTGAGTCAGCCGCGCATGCCTGAAGTCGTCGCCGGCACCCACGGTCCGCAGGTCGCGCCGTCATCGACTGCCTTCGACGCGCTCCTGACCGACGGCCGCGTGGTGCAAGTGCGACCGATCGAGCCGACCGACGCGCAGCGCCTCGTACGGTTCCATGAGTCGTTGTCCGCTGAGACCACGCGTCTGCGCTTCTTCGCCGTGCACCCGTATCTGCGAGACGCCGAGGTCGAACACTTCGCGACCGTCGACCACCACGACCGCGAAGCCCTCGTCGCCTTGGTCGACGACGAGTTCATCGGGGTGGCGCGCTACGACCGCATCACCGACACGCATGACGCAGAAGTCGCGTTCGTGGTGACAGACGCGTGGCAGGGCAGCGGTGTCGCATCACTGCTCCTGGAGCATCTCGCGGCCCGCGCCCGGGCAGAAGGCTTCACGCAGCTCGTCGCGGAGACCCTGACCGAGAACCGGAGGATGCAACGGCGTGTTCGCGGACTCGGGTCTCGAACCCGTACGCACGTGGGATCGCGGCGTCGAGCACCTCGTCATGCCTCTGGACGTGTCGCCCGCGCTCGACGACCGGATCTGGACCCGCGAGCACGTCTCCGAGGCGCGCTCGATCGAACGATTGCTGCGTCCCGGATCGATCGCGGTCATCGGCGCCAGCAGCAGGAGCGGAACCGTCGGCCACGAGATCGTCCGGAGCCTGCTCGGCGCCGGCTTCGGCGGACCGATCTATCCCGTCAACTCGAAGGGTGAAGCGGTCGCGGGCCTGGCCGCGTACTCGTCCGTCGATGCGCTTCCCGGACCGATCGATCTCGGCATCGTCGCGATCGCCGCCGACAAGGTCGCCACGCTCGTCCCTGACTGCGCCGCCAAAGGAGCACGCGGGCTGGTGGTCATCAGCGGGGGATTCGCGGAAGTCGGCGAAGATGGCGCGCAACGACAGCGCGATCTCACGAGCGCAGCACGGCGCCACGGCATGCGGGTCATCGGACCGAACTGCGTCGGCATCGTCAACACCGACCCGCACGTACGCCTCGATGCAACCTTCGGTGCGGCAACCGCGCTTCCGGGTCCGGTGGCGCTCGCGTCGCAGTCCGGCGCGGTCGGCATCGCGGTCCTCAACGCGGCGACACGTGCCGGCATGGGCATCTCGAGCTTCGTGTCGCTCGGCAACAAAGCCGACGTGAGCAGCAACGATCTCCTCCAGTACTGGGAGGACGACGAGCACACCAATGTTGTTCTCCTCTATCTCGAATCGTTCGGCAACCCGACGAAGTTCGCTCGACTCGCACGCCGGATCGGCCGCGTCAAACCGATGGTCGCGGTCAAGAGCGGTCGCACTGCAGCCGGCCGTCGCGCCGCGAGCTCGCACACTGCAGCCATGGCTGCTGACGACGATGCGGTCGACGCGCTGCTCCACCACTGCGGCGTCGTCCGGGTCGGCACCATCGACGAGCTGTTGGACACGGCCCTCGTGCTGGCGCACCAACCGCTGCCGGGCGGCCCCCGGGTCGCCATCGTCGGCAACTCGGGTGGGCCAGGGATCATGGCTGCCGACGCGAGCGTGAGCGTGAACCTTTCGCTCGCACAGGTCTCGGACGAGGGTCAGCGCCGTCTGCGGTCGCAGTTGCCCGCCGCCGCGTCGGCGACCAACCCGGTCGACCTCCTGGGTGACGCATCACCATCGACGTATCGGGACGCGATCGCCACCGTGGCCGACGATGCGGATGTGGACGCGCTCGTCGCCATCCACGCGCCGACTCTGGTCGCAGATCCGGACGAGGTCGCCGCTGCAATCGCGACCGCGCACACGAACGGCAAGCCCCTCGTCGGCGTCATCATCGGGCGTGACCGCGGCCTGCTCGCCGGTGAGGGCGAGGCAGCTGTCCCGATCTTCGGCTCTGTCGAGCCGGCGATCACCGCGCTTGGTCACGCCGCGACCTACGCAGCGTGGCGCGCTCGCCCAGCGGAGCCCGAGCCGAGCCGCGGCGACATCGACCTGGGTGCCGCGCGGTGCTGTCGTCGATCGTGTGCTCGCCGCTGATCCGGCGGGGCGCTGGCTCACCCCGGACGAGATCAGCGCGGTCCTCGGCTCACACCGCATCCCCCACCTCGACGGGACCATCGTCCATGACGAAGACGCGGCACGCGCCGCGGCTCGCCGGGCCGGCTACCCGGTCGCACTGAAGGCCGACGGGCGCGATCTCGTGCACAAGTCGGACGTCGGTGGTGTGGCGCTCGGTTTGCGGTCGGGGAAGGCCGTGACGAAGGCGTGGCACGAGATGACGTCGGCGATCGGCTCGAAGATGACAGGCGCGCTGGTGCAGCCCATGGCCCGGCCCGGTGTCGAGCTCATCGCCGGCGTCGTGCGCGACGACACGTTCGGTCCCCTCGTCGTGTTCGGCATGGGCGGCGTGACCGCGGAGCTGCTCCGTGATCGGGGCGTTCGAATCGCGCCGCTCTCCGAGCTCGACGCCCGTGAGCTCGTCCACTCCCTGCGAGGCGCACCCCTGCTCTCGGGCTACCGCGGGGCGGCGCCCGTCGACGAGGCCGCCGTGGTGGATCTTCTGGTCCGGCTCGGACTGCTCGCCCGCGACGTGCCCCAGATCCGTGAGCTCGACTTGAATCCGGTCATCGCCGGCGAAGACGGCGTCGTGTCCGTCGATGCTCGTGTACGCGTCGCCCCCGTGTCCGCCGGGCCGTTCGGCATCGGCGCGTCTCGGCGGTTGGCGCCTCCCCGTCCGGTGTCGGCTAGCGATTGAGGCGTCGACCGGAGAGCAGCTCGACGGCCAGACGGATGTAGTGATCCGGGTTCGACAGCGCCCACGGGCTGAGGGGCAGCCGCCGCGCCTGCTCCTGTTGCCGCGGGTCGGTGATCTCCTCCAGACGACCGGTGGCGAGAACGCTCCACCCGCTGTGCGTCCACGTGTCGTAACCGTCGACCTCGATGCACGCGACGACGCCGGCCTGCGCAGCATCGAGCTTGAGTCCCGGCGCGGACGCGAAGACGACTGTTCGGTCGACGAGCGTGTAGTTCACGGGGAGCACCACGGGCAGCGCGCCCACGCTCCATCCGAGGCGGCCAACCGGCTCGCGGCCGAGCAGTCGCAGGCACTCGGCTTCGTCGAGCACTTCAGAGATGGCCGGTTGCGCCATGGCCGTCACGTCGCAACGGACGCCGGTGATCGGCGGACGCACACGTCGACGCGTGGTGTCCAGTGGTCGCGGGTTCGAATGGCCCCTGCCACACCGACGGCGAGGGACGCGTCGACCTCCTCGGCGCCGTCCGGAACCACGATGACGGCTTCCAGCCGCCCCCCGCCGCGTGTCACGACCACGTCGGCGGCATCTGCGAGAACCGGATCGTGTGACAGCAGTTGACGAACCTTCGACCGGGCCACGTCCGAGAGGCTTTCGATCGGTGCGCTCGCCGCGTGCTCGCACGCCTCGAGCACGGAGTCCCTGCCGGCGACCGCCGTCGTCCACCGCTCGAACGGATTGAGCGCGGATGCACCTGCAACGACGACCGGGATGTACCGGCGGGCGGCACAACTCGCGCCGTCCTCGAACGCTGTCGGCCGGGGATATGGATGCGCGCGGTAATCGAGCAGCACGTCGACGTCGTGATCGCCGTCGAGTGGACAACCGCCGCCGTCGCACAGTGCATTGCACGGGAACGCCGACGATCCGCTCTCGTGGCACCGGACGACCTCGTGTCCCGCGTCTCGCAGTTCGGAGATGGCGTCGTCCGCGCTGTGCGGATCGGATTCCACGACGAGTACGCGCATGTGTCCCGCCTCCTCAGGTAGTTGCTCGACGACGTCGAGCAATTTGACGGCCGGTGATCTTCGCCGGCGACAGCCGGACGACGTTTGCCTTCTCGCCCGCAGCCCACGGCTCGAGGCGCAGCGTGCGGACCTTTGCGATGTCTTGCGGGCGGCCGAGCCACCGCGCCTGCCCGACCACGAGCACGCTCCAGCCGAGCTCCCGGTCCTCGTCGAACCCGTCGATCTCGAATGCGATGGTCGGCGCCGTCGCGGCGGCATTCAGCTTCGTGCCGGGATCCGAACGGAAAAGATGTCACCGCGCTCGTCGACCGCGAAGTTGACCGGGAAGATCTCCGGGTGTTCGTCGACCATCACGGCGACGCGACCGACGGTCTCACTGCGCAGGTGCCGGTCGCACGCGATGGACGACAGGACCTGGAGCTTCGTTCTCCCATCCACCTGTGTCATCAGTCCTCCTTCCATGCTCTGGAATCACGGTCGCACCGATTGCGCCGCGACGGCAGGGCTGCGAGACCCGAGAGCGAAGGACCAAGGTCCCGAACCGGACGTCATCGTCCTTTCGGACGCCTGGGCGTCGTGTCATCCGGACAAGGACGAGACGCCCAGACGTCGACCTACGCTGCCGCGGTGGACGGGCTCGCGGGACCTGAGCAACTTCGTCGCCTCCTCGAAGCTGTGGTGTCCTTCGGGTCCGAGCTCGAACTATCGGAAGCGCTTCGGCGGATCGTCGAGGTCGCGACCGATCTCGTCGACGCGCAGTACGGAGCGCTGGGAGTGCTCGACGAGACCGGCACCCGGCTCGCCGAGTTCATCACCGTCGGCATGAGCGACGACCAGCGAGAAGCAATCGGTCCCCTGCCGCAGGGTCATGGCGTCCTCGGCGTCCTCATCGTGGATCCGAAGCCGCTTCGGGTGGCGGAGGTCCGGAAGCACCCTGACAGCTATGGCTTTCCGCCTCACCATCCGGCGATGCACTCGTTTCTCGGCGCACCCATCCTCGTACGCGGCGAAGTGTTCGGGAACCTGTACCTGTGCGACAAGAAGGGCGGTGACGTGTTCACCGACAGCGACGAGGAGTTGGTGACCGCACTTGCATCCGGCGCAGGCATCGCGATCGAGAACGCGCGACTTCACGCTCGTGTCGCGGAGTTGGCGTTGTTCGAAGACCGGGAGCGGATCGCACGCGACCTCCACGACACCGTCATCCAGCGCCTGTTCGCGACGGGCCTGACCCTGCAGGCAACCGTCCGCCTGGTCGACCGGCCCGAGGTGGTCGAACGGCTGCAGAGGCTGGTCGAGGACCTCGACGTGACCGTCCGGCACATCCGGTCGGTGATCTTCGAGCTTCAGACGGCGCGCCTACCCGGCCACTCGGCCCGGGAAGCCGTGTTGGTGCTGTGCGCGGACTCCGCTCGGTCGCTTGGCTTCGAACCTGTGGTCGAGTTCGAAGGTCCGATCGACAGCTCGATGGACGAGCGCCTCACCGAGCACGTGCTGGCCGTGCTCCAAGAGCTCTTGAGCAACGTCGCGCGCCATGCGCACGCGTCGACGGCAAAGGTGTCGCTCGCGGTCGCCGACGGCGGGCTCACGGTGTCGGTCCTCGATGACGGACAAGGGATGGCGGACGCCCTCACCGAGGGGAAGGGAATGGACAACCTTCGAGCGCGCGCAAGCCGCGCGGGGGGTGAAGTTGAGTGGCTCGCCGGACCCGACGGCGGCACGCTCGCGCGCTGGCGCGCTTCGTTGCAGTAAGAGCGAGCACCGTGCATCGAATGTGCTCATTGTTCCCGCGGTGATCGGTTGAGGATCTCGTCGAGCTCGAGGATCTCCGTCGTCGTGACCACGCCGATGAACGCACCGTCGCGCACGACGGGGAGCAGATCGACGTCGGCTTCCTGCATCGAGTGCAGCGCCTCACGCAAGGAGACGTGTGGCTCGATGATCGGGAGGTCCGTTCGCATGTGCACGTCGACGCGCTCGGTGGACCAGTTCGTGTGGGGCACGCCCTGCAGCTCATCGATCCTCATCACGCCGAGGTAGTGCGCGCCCTCGACCACCGCGACGGTCTTCTCGCGCCGGCCGACGAGATGGTGGTCGAAGAACTCGGCCAGCGTCGCATCGGGTGGCATCGTGGCGACATCCGTTCGGAGAGCCGCGGTGAGCGGGAGCGCGAACCGCCGCTCGAGGTGTCCGGCGCGCGCCGCCACCTGGTACTGCGACACCGATGACCTCCCCATGAACAGCTGCGCCACCATCGCGGCGATCAGCCCCGGAACGATGAAGCCCGGACGTCCTGTCGCCTCTGCGGTGAACACCACCGCCGCGAGCGGAACTCGGTAGCCCGCGCCAAGGAAGGCCGACACACCGATCAGCGGGAAGAAGTTGCTGCCCGACGCGGCGGAACGGAACAGACCTCCTACCGCACGTCCGACGAGCGCGCCCTCGATGACCAGAGGAATGAACAGACCACCGACACCGCCTCCAGCCACAGTCACGACGGTGGCGATCGCGCGCAGCACGAGCAGCAGGAGCACGAGATGCACCGCGCGATGCGCGTCGAGCGCCCAGGCCAAGTTGTCATAGCCCGCGCCGAGCGTCAGTGGCTCGCCGAATGCAGCGTTGGCGACGAGTGCCAGGCCGGCCAAGACGAAACCCCGCGCTCAGCGCCCGAACGGCCGGGTGCACCTCCGGGAGGAATCTCTTGGAGCGGACGAGCGCGAGCGCGAAGACGCGTGCACCGATCCCGCACAGGATCCCGAGCACCACGGCGCCGCCGAGATCACGGAGGTCGAACGGTGGTGAGCCGCTGATCGGGAACAGCGGGGTCGTTCCCGCGAACGCAACGAACACGATGTAGCTCACCGCTGACGCGATGCCGGCCGGAAGCAACATGCGCCGCGCGAAGTCTTCTTGGAATGGCACTTCGAGCGCGAAGACGAGACCGGTCGCAGGTGCCTTGAAGATGGCGGAGACGCCGGCAGCGGCGCCCGCGACGAGGAGGACCTTCGTGTCCTCACGCGAGAAGTGTCGACTGAAGCGACGCTGTAGCCCGGAGCCGATCGCCGCGCCGAGATACATCGAGGGGCCCTCGTACCCCATCGCTCCGCCGAGACCCAGCGTCGCAACACTGGCGGCGAGCCGTCCCGGCAGGGGGCGGAGATCCAGGGGCGTACTCGGTTCGTGAAAGTTCCTGATGTACTCGTCCGACGTCGACGGGGTCGCGCCTGCCGCGAGCCAGCGCAGCGCCAACGCGGCCAGCCCCAGACCCGCGATGGGCGCCACGACCTGCAGCCACAGCGGCGCTTCCGCGAGGTGATCGAACAGGCCCTTGCGTGTCACCGCCTCGAAGGCTGCGACACCGAGTCCGGTCACGGCGCCGGTGACGGCGGCGAACAACACGACCTGCCGCGTGCGGTACCCGAGCGCGACGACCTCAGCACGACGGCTGGCCAGACTCCGCCGCAGTCGGTCGCGCGCTCGCACTCGTGCAGTGTAGAAACGGGTCAGTCGCCGACTCGTTGCTGAGGGCGTGCGAGCGCGACGAAGGTTGTGCAGCAGAGCATCCGATCCGTACCTGACGAGGCGTCGTATTCGCTCACAGCGTCCAGACGTCCGGACGTTCTCACGGCGTTGAGAACGCAGAACTCGTTTCAGTCACGGGACGAGAGCACGCAGAACTCGTTGCCTTCCGGATCGCTCAGAACGATCCATGACTGCTCGCCCTGACCGATGTCGGCGCGGGTCGCGCCGAGGTCGAGGAGGCGGGTCACCGCGGCGTCGCGGTCGTCGGGTCGGAAGTCGAGGTGCAGCCGGTTCTTGCGTGTCTTCGCTTCAGGGACACGAGCGAACAGGAGGCCCGGCAACCGCTCCGCCGCGGGCCGGATCTCGAACTCCTCCGGATCGTCGTTGACCACGACCCACTCCAACGCCGCCGCCCACCACCGGCCGAGCGCGGCAGGGTCGGCGGCGTCGACGATGACCTGCTCCCATTGCAGTCCCATCAGCTCATCCTTGCCCGGTGGCCCAGGTCAACGGACGGCCATTTCAGCGCGATCCCGCGGGATCCGCGACGAACGCAATCGTGTGCGTCGAAGTACAGCTGGGGCCCAGCTGCGTCGCTAGCTCACGCCTCTCGCGTCGCCACAGCGGGCAACACTGGAAGTCGGACTTCGTGAGCGCTCTCGCCGTGGCGGTGACCGAAGGGCCGCCACTCCCCACACGATGGGCACCAGCTCGGGCTGAACACATCCCGGTGGGCGATCGCGCTCCGACAGCTCGCGCAGATCGGAATCAGCGGTGCAACGCGTCGCCGACCGTCGGCTCGTTCCACCGACAGCGTCGAAGCGAACACCCGCTCGATGGTGTCGATACCGCACACCGCGCAGGCGACCGGACCGTCTTCGAAGCGCATCATCGACCTCCGAAGAACAGAGCAGCCCGGCATTCCTCGCACGCCCACCACTCCGGAATCGCGGTCGGGTGACGGTCGGGATCGGCAGGGAAGAACTTGCGACAGCGGCCACATTGTGTTGAGTCCGCGACAGGTTCAGGTTCGCTCACCGCATACGTAGACACGAGGTGGTCCCTTCGCTGAGAGGCGTCAAGAGCACCACGAAGACGTCCTACGCAGGGAGGTCCCTCAGATGCATGCACCCTACCGTCGACTGACCTGACCTGTTCGTTCGACGGCTTACGGGTCGAAGCGCAGGTCACGGCTGACGATCTGCGCACTCACCTCGTCCACGCTCTGACCACGGTTCCCAGCGAACTGAGCAATCCGACCAAACGCCTCGTCGATGGTGCAGACGCACTGCTCGGAGACCATGCCAGCGGCCTGATGCACAATGCTTCTGTAGCTGTCGTTCGACACCGGCTCGTGGAACATGAGCGGAGTCACCGTATGTCGACCGTGAGTCGCCCGTCGAACCACCGAGGCGCTCGCTTGCTACCTCGTGGTCGGCGCGGCCGCAGACATCGTCAACGCCGGAACAGGCTGCCCGTTCGGCCACCGCACGTTGCTCGCCCAACCGGCCATCTCGAACATGCGGATGATTCGGGCTGATGAGTCCATCTGCCAGCGCTGGACGCCGTGGCGAGCAGAGGCCGGGTAGGCGTGGTGGAAGTTGTGCCAGGACTCGCCCAACGACACGAGCGCGAGAACCCCCACGTTGCGGCTCTCGTCGTCTGTGGGGAATGCACGTCTGCCGTACATGTGGCAGATGGAGTTGACGCTCCAGGTCACGTGATGCAGGAGGGCCATGCGCAGAAGGCCGGCCCAGACGAACGCGGTGACACCGCCGACCAGTGAACCCGACCAGAGCCAACCGATTGCAAACGGGAGTGCAAGCGACACGACGGCCCAGACCGGGAAGAGCGTGCTGATGGTCGCCACGTCACGGTCGCGGATCAGATCGGCCGCATAACGTTCTGGTGCGGCCGCGTCGTTGGCGAACAACCACCCGACGTGAGCGTGGAGGAAACCGCGGACGGGACCGAGCACCTGGTCGCCGAGTGAGTGTGGCGAATGCGGATCGCCGGGTTTGTCGCTATGGACGTGGTGGCGTCGATGGTTCGCCACCCAGGAGACGACAGAGCCTTCGATCGCCATCGATCCCGCGACGGCGAGGGCGATCTTGAGCGGCCGTTTCGGGGTGAACCCACGGTGGGTGAACAGCCGATGGAAGCCGATGGTCACGCCGTGTCCAGTGATTACGTACAGGATCGCGGCGAGGACGAGGTCACGAACGTGCACGGCGTGACCCCACAGCAAAGGGACCGAGATCGCGACGGCCGCGAGAGGCGAGACGATGAGTAGCGCGGTGGCGATGCGGGACAACGCCGTCGCGGGTGACGTAAGAGACGATCGATGGTTGTCGGGCACGCGGGTCCTCTTCCAAGTTTGGGCGGACCAGGCGGGCGCGGGGGCCGGGCGACTACCAAGTCGTGTCCGTCAGACAGTACTGCGCCATACGGGGCTACTTCAGTCGAGTCAGTGCGCCCCTGTCATCAGCGCTGATGTGGGGTTCCAACCTTCGAAGAGGTAGCCTTGACCCGACGGCTGAAGTGCCGTGACGTAGCGACCGGTTGTGTGAATTCTCCGATTGCGCGTGTTCAACCCGCAGAGGAGATCGACAACGATGGCTGTAGGCACGGTCAAGTGGTTCAACCCGACCAAAGGTTTCGGATTCATCACGCCCGAGGACGGATCGAGTGATGTGTTCGTTCACCAGTCCGACATCGACGTCCAGGGCTACCGGGAGCTGAACGAGGGTCAGCGTGTGGAGTTTTCGGTCGAGGCCGGCCAGAAGGGTCCCAAGGCGGCCAAGGTCCGTCCCGTTTGAGCAAGAAGGCCGGCGCTCCGTCGGCAGCTGCGCCGTCTGTCGACAAGCAGCAACTCGGCGATCAGGTGATCGCGTTGCGGTCCGAGGGCAAGTCGTTCGCGTCGATCGCGAACACGGTCGGTTTCGATCGGAGCGTCGAAGCGTTCGCCCTGTATTTGAATGCGGTGTCAGAGCGTTCAGTACCCGAGCAGAAGAAGCTTCGACGTCGAGGAGAGCAAGCGACTCGACGAGCTCGAGCGACGCGCCCGCGCGAACGCCGACCCTGGCGAGCGAGATCGCAAGCTCGCCTCGATCGACAAGCGTCGTCGGCGACTGTCGCCGTCGTGAGCCCGGCCCGTGCTGGCCACAGCTCGGAAGAGCGCGCGACGTGCAAGCTTCGCGTCGCGGCGGCGAAGACCGCTTTGCGCGAGTCGTCGCAACTCTCGGGGCCGCATGTGCCAGCCGCTCGCTCGGCGTTGAAGAGCTACTTGCAGCGACTGAACGAACCGAATCAGCCGTCAGAGGCGTCGTTCCAACTGTTGCTGACCGCGCCATTCGCGCAACCGCGCGGCCGGCCATGACCACCTGATCTGACCATTCGCGTCGTCACCGGACGCCTCCGAGATGAACGGTTTCGGCTGCCTACAGCACACGAACGGCATGGTGAGGTGCCGGAGCCGCGACCTCGGAGCGCGATCGGCCGACAGCAGTGACCAGCTCGATACCGCCGGCAAAGAGGGCGAGCGCCCCGAGCGTCACCGATCCGACTCGCACCGTTCCGTTCCGAAGCAGGATGAGCGCCGCGCCGAGCGCGATCTGGCCGAGGTCAGCAGCGAAGCGGCTCCTCCATCGAGGTCGATCGGCGCGCGTCGCGAGCACGAGGACCGCGTCGATTGCTCCTTGGACGATGGCCGCCGCGCCAACCACGACGACGACGATGAGCAGCGTCGGATCAGGCCAGGCCAGGAGCAACAGGCCCACGCCGATCTCGACCGCTCCCTGCATCGTTGCGAGCCCACCGGCGACGCCCTCGAAGGAGGTCGTCACCACATGGAGTGCCCCCCGTGCGACGAAGAACATCGCCGTGAACGCGGCGAGCGCAGCCAATGTCCAGTCGAGGCGCAGCAGGGCGACGCCCGCGACGATCGCGACCGCGCCGATGAGCCCGAGCTTCCAGGGTGGTCCGTAGGTCGACATCATTCGCCTCCCGGCTCGGCCGCCAGCTCCATTTCGCTGCGGTTCACGACTAGAAGAGGCACCGCCGCACCTCGGAGCAGGGCACGTACGGTTCCTGTGCCCCGGAGCGCGCTCTTCTGCCGTCCGCCGAGAACGACGAGGCTGGCCGGATGTTGCTCGAGGTGCTGCTCGAGCCCCGCGGCCGCACTGATCGGGTCGGCGATCGAGTCCGTTGAGGTCGAGATCCCGCTCGACGCGGCTACCTGCGCCATTGCGTCGAGGTACTCGTCCGGATCGCCAGGAGGACCGTGACCCCGTGTGAAGTGTGTTGGTCGACGCAGATCGGGCGGCACCGGTTCGTACACCGTTACGGCTCGCAGCGTCGCCTTCAACGCGCGAGCCCAGTCGATCGCAGTTGCGAGCACGGGGTGTGGATCGTGGACGCCATCGAGGGCCACGACGACGTCCCCGGTGCCGACGGTCCCGGGAGCGTTCGCGCCCACCACGAGGAAGGGATGCCGCGCGCGGACGATCACTTCCGAGCCAACCGCGTGCAGAACCTTGGCCGCGATGGGCATGCGGTCATGGCTCGCGAAGCACAGGACGGTGCCGGCGTGGTCGGCCCGCTCGAGGAGCACAGCCGCGGGGTCGGGGTCGACGATGACGTCGACCCCGGACAGCGCCGCGGATGGGACCTGGTGCGCCTGGTCGTGGACGTGGTCGTACACCCACACGAGCTCGGTGTCGTCTCGAGCGATGCCGACCAGGTGCAGCCGGGCGCCGGCAGCAGTCCCGATCGCGGTGGCAGCAGGGATTGCCTTGGCGGCGAACTCGGACCCGTCGAGCGGGACAACGATGGTCGAGACCAGCATCAGCAATCCCTTTCGCCAACGAAGCGCGACGTCACATTGCCGCGGATTCGAGTCGCCGCGGTGATGTCACAGCATCCAGGTCGCGTGCGGCCTCGTCTGCGCGTGCCGGAAGGTTCTTGACCTCGAACGCCAGCACGATCTGTACGACTCCGTAGATCATCGCCCACAAACCGATGGCCAGAACGGCGGCCACGAGCGTGAGCCCAGGGCGGGCGAGCAGCCAGAAGCCGAAGACGGTTTCGAGGATTCCGAAGGCCAGCATGAGCCCCCAATAGGGAAGCACGCTACGGCCGCCGATCGACCCTGCGATGGTCATGATGCCGCTGAACAAGACGTACCAGCCGATTACGAAGGCGACGACGAGCAGCGTCGGCCCCGGCCACACGAACACGGCGAACCCGACCAGCACCTCGAGCAGCCCGAGTGCGATCGACCAACCGCGAACGGCTCCGTCGACCGGGACACTGAGCATCATGAACAGGCCGCGGAAGATGAGCAGTAGCCCCACGAAAACAGCGAGGTCACCGACCGTCCAGTCGGTGAACAGGATGATGCCGCCGGCTATGACACTGATGAGGCCGGTGACGAGCAACACCCACCAGCCGCCGCTGACCTTGTCGATTTGTTCTCGGGACCAAGTGCCAGCGCTGAACGGATTCGTAACTATCACGGTTGTCTCCTCTTCCTCATGGATACGTCTGACGATGACGACCACTGGTGCGCGTTGCATCACGCATGCACGTGTAGATCTGCGGGCTGTGCGTTCTGCGCGGGGCCTGTGACATCTCAGGACTCCGAAGACATCGCATGGCCGTACGCGGTGAGCACCAGCGCCTCGACCTTGTGGTAGCGATCGACTGCGTGGCTGTCGAGGACCACCAGAGCGTGGTAATCGGCGATCAGCGCGACGATCCGCCCCCAACCGAGCGCTTGGGCGTCGACCGCGGCATCTTCGGGAAGGACTACGGCGACGCGGCGTGCAGTGTCGGAGTCAGCTCGCAGCCCGGTGACCAACCACACCTGCCGGCGTCCGAGCGGCGCGCAGTCGACGGCGAAGCACCGGACACGCGGCGCGCCGGGCTCGTACGGTCGCTCGACGACCCACGGAAGGCTGAGCACCCACTCGTGAAACGTGTGGAGCTGATCGAGTTCGTTGTCGGAGGTCTGGTCCAGGTCTCGTCTGCGGCGCAGCATCGTTCACTCCTTTGCGCTGAATCGACCCGCGCTCCCCGGCTGGCGCGAGGGGGGCACAGCGCCAGCCGGGGCAACTCTGCGAGACGTCACAGCCGGAGTATCCCGACATCGAGCGCCCCGGCGCTTCGGGCAAATGACTGTGATCAGACCGGAACAGTCAGGTGATCGATGCGATCGCCGGCGAGCTGGGCGGCGATGGGCATGCGCCTCGGATGCAGTCGTCGGACGGTAGCGGACGTCGCCCCTCGATCGTCATGATCGGCTGGCATCCGAATCACACCGAGGTCACCATGCCAACAAAGCCGAAGCCCGTGATCGACTACGGCACGGACATCTACACCGAGCCCGATGGAAGTGAGGACACGCTCGTGAGATCGAGACGTTCCACGATCAAGTCGGCTACTGGCTGTGGGAGCCGGCTGCCCGTACCGTCACGCTCACGCTCGGGATTCCCCGAGGGCAGGTCTTGCTCGCCTCAGGGGATGCAGAGCCCGACGCGACGGACTTCGAGCTCGAAGCACACATCTGACCTGGCGCAGTGCGCATCACGCACTCGCGTGTGCGTGTCGCCGCGCTCGCGGAAGAGCTGATACCCAACGCGTCTGGTCACGCCGCGACAGGACACCGCGCGGGATCGGGCTGGAGCGGAGGACCGTCGATGGCGCAGTGCGTCCGTCGCGCCGATGCTCGAATGTGCACGCGTGTACTGAGACCGACGAAGCAGACCGGTGCTGCGGATGCCGCAAGGGCGGCAGCGAGCACCAGAGAGAAGCGGAAGGCGTCGGTGACTTCGGTCGCGCCCGTTGCCGTGGACAGGCCGGACACGACCGGGATCACCGAGAGGGAGGCGAGGCTCGCGGTTCTTGCGACTGCGTTGTTCACGCCCGACGCGATGCTGACGTGGTCAGCACTCACCGATCCCATGACCGTCGCGGTCAGAGGCGCAACGAACGTAACGAGACCGAGCCCGAAGACGAGCGAACCGGGAAGCACGTCCCGAGCCCACGACGCGTCGGGACCGATGCGCGCAAGAAGTAGCAGTCCGCACGCGGCGATGAGCGGGCCCGCGGTCAGTTGGAGCCGGGGTCCGATCCGCTGTGCGAGGTCTCCCGACTTCGCAGAGAACAACACCATGAGAAGGGTCGTCGGCAGCAGGGCGGCGCCCGCCTCGAGCGCCGACCATCCGGCGCCGACCTGAAGCTCGTAGGCCACGAGGAAGAAGGTCACGCCGATGGCGGCGTACATCAATACGGTCGCCAGATTCGTCACGGTGAACTCGCGACTTGCGAAGAGCGTGGGCGGAACCAGCGGATTGCGGGCACGGCGCATCCGGAACACGAACGCAGCAATGCTCACCACCGCAATCGAGGCGCTGACCGCGATGGCGGGATCGGTCCACCCGCGCGGACCGGCCTCGGTCAGCGCCCAGGTCGCGGCACCAAGGCTGACGATCCCGAGGCCCGCGCCCGCGATGTCCAGGTGACGAGGCGCGTGCGGATCGAGCGTCTCCGGCACCGCCCGCAGCGCGCAAAACGACCACGAGTGCCGCCACGGGCACGTTGATGAGGAATGCCCAACGCCAGCCAGGTCCGTCGACGAGCCAGCCGCCGAGGAACGGCCCGATTGCGCCGAAGACGCCGCCGAGTCCGGACCATGCACCTACTGCCTTGGCGCGATCGCTCTTGCGGAAGCTTGCCTGCAGGATGGCGAGGCTGCCGGGAGTGAGCAGTGCCGCGCCGACACCCTCCAGGACACGCGCAGCGACGAGGACCTGCACGTTGGGCGCGGCACCGCAGAGCAGCGAGGCGCCGGCGAACCAGATGGTGCCGATGATGAAGACCTTCCGCCGCCCGTAGCGGTCGCCGAGAGCGCCGCCGAGCAGGATCAGCGATGCGAGCGAGAGTAGGTAGCCCGTCAGCACCCATTGCAGCGAGCTGACGTCGGCGCCGAGGTCGTGGCCGATGTGGGGTAGTGCGACGTTGACGACGGTGGCATCCAGCGATGCCATGCCGCTGGCGGCGACCGTAGCGAGGAGTGCGATGCGCCCGCTGGAGCTGTCGAGCGCCAAGCCGCCGTCGTCGTCGCCGCCACGGCCGCCCATGTCGGCTGCCGGAGCGCTGACGCTCGTCGTTGAACGCGGCCCGCGGCTCTCAGCCATTCAACGCCGTGCCGATTGCGGGCGCCGTGGATCTCTAACCGCCGACAGCCGGTTGGGCCGTGTCCGGCACGACCTGCCGGTGGATCTGTGTGGTGAGCTCGTGGATCTGGCGCGTGAGATCGGTGTTCGACTGCAGCTCCTTCTCCTGAGCCACGAAATCATGGTCAGCCTTCGCCTGTTGGAAACTTGCCTGCCGGTTCTGGCCGATCATGACAAACGTCGACAGGAAGATGGCCTCGAGTGAGACGATGAGCGTCAGCTTCGGCCATGGATCCGCCTCGATGAGGGTCATCCACAGCGCGAAGCCGATGGCGTGGAGGTACACGAAGCGCATCGAACCTGCAAACGCCGTGATGGCGTCGGCGATCCTTATCTGCACGTCGTTGGCGCGCTCAGCCAGTTGCTCCACGACAACCGGGTGGTGTGCAGGAGGGCGGTCGGTTTCAGTCATCGAGTCCTCTTCCTCGATCAAAATGCGCATTCCCAGGGCGACGCGCACGGTCTGGGCGCGTCGCCCTCGAGGAACGCGACGGTGACTCAGGCGCTGGTGAGGTCGTCGACTTCCATGTGCGCGAGCTGCGCGTCGAGCACCGCGTACTCGGCCTCTTCGATGGCCGCATATGCGTAATCGATGGCGAAGCCGGCGTCGTCATCCGCCTGGTCAGCGTTCCGCTGCGCGGACTTCAGGTCGTGGGCGGCACGCTTGTCGTCGACGTTCTTGCGGACGGCGGCGAGATGCTCGTCCCACGACCGCTGGACGCTGTCCCACCACGCCGAGATGGAGCCCTTGCCGGCCTCCGCGCTCTTGCGAAGCTCGTCCGCTTGCGCTTGCGAAGCCTCCTTCGCTTCCTTCACCGCCTGCTCGACGTCGGACTTCGTCTTGGTCTTCATGGCCGCCGAACGATCCTCGAGGTCCTTGGCTCGTGCGGCGAGCTTGGTCAACTGGTCGGAAACAGTCATTGTCGGTTCCTTTCTGGAATGTCCTCGCGGATCATGACGATCGAGCTGGGGTCTTCGCTTCGGTCGAATGACTGCGCGTGGCGCCGGCAGGGCTTGCGGGGTTTGCTCCGGGATGCGAGGGCATCTTGCGGCGGTGATCAGGCCCGATCTCGGGACCAGCGCGTGACCGCGGCGACTTCGTCGTTGGTGAGCTCGATTCCAGCGGCTGCGACGTTCTCCTCGAGATGGCTGAGCGTTCCGGTTCCGGGGATCACCAACACGACAGGTCGAGCGCGCGAGCATCCAGGCCAGCACGACCTGCCGCGGTGTCGCGCCATGGCGTCGGGCGATGTCGGCCACGAGCGAGACGTCATCCACGTCTTGGATGGGCGCCCACGGGAGGAACGTGAGGTGCTCCTGTTCGCACAGGTCGATGAGCGACTCCGAGCCGCGGTCGGTCACGTTGTAGCGATTCTGGATCGAGACGACCGGCGTGAGCTGCTGTGCGCGGCGTAGCTGGTCTTCGTTCACGTTGGACACACCGATGTGACGAATCTTGCCCTGGTCCTTCAGCTCGACCAGTGCGCCGACCGACTCCTCGTAAGGCACATCGGGATCGGGACGGTGGAGCTGGTAGAGCGCGATCTGCTCGAGACGCAGTCGCCGAAGGCTGCCCTCGCAAGCTTGCTTGAGGTGCTCGGGCCGGCCGTTGGGCGGCCACTGCCCCGGACCTGTGCGTTCGAGGCCGCCCTTCGTTGCGATGACCAGATCGTCGGGGTACGGGCTCAGTTCCTCTGCGATGAGGGTCTCACTCACCTCGGGACCGTAGGAGTCGGCCGTGTCGATGAAGTTCACACCGAGATCGACGGCCCGGCGCAGCACCGCTTTGGCCTGCTCTCGGTCGGGGGGCTCTCCCCAGATGCCGGGCCCGGTGAGGCGCATCGCACCGAAACCAAGCCGGTACACGGTGAGGTCACCGCCAAGATCGATGGTCCCCGCTGCGGTCGCCGACGTCGAATTTGTCTCGTTCATGGACGACAGGATCGCAGCCGCACGGCCGCGTGCACCTCACGCGAATTCGTAGTTGCGTTTTCGTAGTTGTCGCGTTGTGACCGAACGCCTGCGGGACGTTTCCAGCAGGCGTCCGCGCTGTCATGGCGGTTACGTCGGGTCGCCGCGCAGTCAGATGATCAGGGCGTCCAATGCGTCCACGGCTTCCACCACACACGCTGTCGACCCGTTGACCAGCGACTCCACCGTCTGCGTCCACGATCCTCCATGGCCTCCAACTCCGGGACTTGCAGGGACGTGCCTCAGATGCTTGGCACGCGATCGCGTTGCTGATTGGCGAGCCGTTGCCAGACACGTTGCAGGGTGCGTCGTTCGGTGGTCGAGGTCGCGCTGAAGAGGGTGCGGCGAAGGACGTCGTTGTGGGTACGTCGGGCCTCTCTTAGCGTTCGGTCGCCTTGAGGGCTGAGGACGGTGAACCACTTGCGCCGGTCTGCCGGATCAACTTCGCGCCGAACCATGCCGTCGCGCTCGAGGCGGGTCACCAGATGGGTGGTGCCGGCTGGGCTGAGCAGCACACGGTCAGCAAGCGCCGACATGCGAAGGCGATGGCCGGGCGCGTTGAACAGCGTGATGAGCACATCGAACTCGGTGACGGCCAGTCCGTGTTGGCGGCGTAGCTCGGCGTCGAGCGCCTGCACAACCGTCCGGTTCAGCATCATCAGCGCCCCCCAGGACTCCCACTCCTCCCGGTCGAGGAACTCGTGATCGTTGCCGCTTGACTTCGCCACAAGCCTGAGTATATTTCCTTTCGTAAGAAAATATCAACGACAGGAAGGCTAGGGCGACCATGGCATTCGGAGTGGTGCATCACTTCCCCGGTGGGACCAAGGAGAACTACGAGGCGTCGATAGCGGCTGTTCACCCCGGCCCCGGTGTGCTGCCCGACGGACAGATCTTCCATGCCGCCGGGCCGTCCGCGGGCGGCTGGACGATCATGGCCGTGCACGATTCGAAGGAGAGCTGGGAGAGCTTCCGCGACGGCATCCTCGTGCCTCGTCTGCAGGCGGGCGTCGAAGGCGGGTTCCCAACCCCGCCGCAAGAGACCGAGATCGACATCGACACCGTGATGCCCTGATCGGAGGACGGACATGGTCAGGGACAACAAGGTGTCAGCAGTCCTCGTGTCGACCGACCTCGAGCGGGCGCAACGCTTCTACGAGGACAAGGTCGGGCTCACGCTGTCGCCCGAGACGATCAAGAACCACCTCGTGTTCGAATGCGGCGGCGGCACGTCGTTGCTGATCTACGGACGCCCGAGCGGCAACAAGGCCGACCACACCCAGGTCCGCTTCTGGTCGACCGACGTCGACAAGGACGTCGCCGAGCTCGCTGCCAACGGCGTCGAGTTCGACGAGTACGACACCGAAACATTCAAAACGGTCAACCACATCGTCACGTCGAAGGGCATCGGGCGCTCCGCGTCGTTCAAGGATCCCGACGGCAACACGATCGCCTTGTTCCAACCGGAGTGATCCGGTCGCTTGGATGGGACCGAACACCCGGTTGTCACGACGGCGTGGGGCAAGGGCTGGGCGATCGAGCGTGCCGCCACGACCCTGAAGCGGCACGGGATCGCGAACTTCGCCATCAACGCCAGCGGCGGCAACGAAGACGAGGTCATCTGCTTGGGCGTCGGCGCGGAATGTGCGGACATGATTTTCGATTTCGACAACGAGTGTCGGGGGAACCGTCGCCGCGCCCTGGCCTAGTGTCACGCAGCTGAGGGGGCCGATGGACACCGCGAACAGCGACGAGGCCAGCACCACGTCCACCACCGCGCAGCAAGCGTCGGTGGACGACATTCCGGTCGCGCACTCGTCCCCGGGCGGGTACGGCGACACGATGCCGCCTCCCGTTCTGGGCGCCTGCTGGGAGCCGCTGGTCGACGGTGCGCCCGACCTGCGAGGACTCTGGGAAGTCGTCTCCGTCGAGATCGACGGCGCGGTCGTGCCCGATCACCCAGCCACGGGTAACCGGCAGCGGATCGAACAGTGCGGCGACCGCTTGGTGGTCACGTCGGCGGGGATCATCCACGACATGCGCTGCGACGGCGTGCTCGAACATGGCGTGAACGACGTCATGCACACCGACTTCACGACGCCCATCCACGTGGTCGCCACCTATGAGAACGGAGTGCACGTGTTGCGTCCCGACGGGTTGACCATCGAGGTCCGCCGCTGGCGCGAGGGTGGCCGGATGCTGTGGGACTACGTCGGCTTCACCGCGACACTCGATCGCATCGGTGATTCATCATGACCGGCGACCGCCGCGTCGCCCTCGTTGCCAATGCCGGCTTCTACGTCGGGCCAGAGCTTGCGCGCGCCCTCGTAAGGCGCGATCACGATCTCGTCCTCGGCGATCCGGCGCCCGGATTGGTCGACGAGCTCGAAGGGCTCGGCGCGCAGGTGCAAGTGGTCACCGGTGTCGCCGATCTCGCAGCGGAGAACGCGGCGGCGAGCTTGGTGCAGGCGGGCTTCGACCGGTTCGGTCGTATCGACTCCGCGGTGGCTGCTTCCGGTCGCATCGTCGTCGGGCGCTTTCTCAAGTCCAGCGTCGACGATCTGCGGGCGGTGCTCGCGGGCTGCGTCGAAGCGCCTTACAACTTCCTGCGCGCCGTGGTACCGCCGATGGTCGAGCGCGGCGAAGGACAGGTGCTGGTCATCACCAGTGCATCCGCCGCCCGACCCACGCCTGGCGCGCCGCTGTATTCGTCAGCTCGCGCCGGAGCGACGATGCTCGCACGCAATGTCGCTGCCGAGGTGGCTCCGAAAGGGGTTCAGGTCAACGCAGTGGGGACCAACTACATGGACTTCCCTGAGTTCCTGAAGGCCGAACAGGGCCGAGGATCCCGAAGGGCGAGCGCGAGTCGAAGCGCAGGTGCCCATGGGCAGGCTGGGGACGCTCGAGGAGTTCGCATCGTTCTGCATGCCGTTCATCGACGGAACGAGCCGGTTCACGACGGGCCAGTTCGTCGCGTATGCCGGAGGGTGGGCCTGATCCTGACGCACGCCGCGTCAGATCGAGTCGGCTCGCGACCGACCGGCACAAGTCGCCCCGGCCTGCGACTGGTCGACCCCACGCGACGCCCACCGAGTCGTCGACTACACCGACGGTGGCAACGTCGAGCGAGCCCGCACATGATCTCTGCCCGACGTCTACGCGCTGCGACTCCGACGACGCCGGCTCAGGCCGACACGCTTCAATGCGCCAGCACTCATACGGCCGTCACAACGCCCGCCGCGACGCTGTGACCTGCGGTTTGACCTTGCCCCCGAAAAGTGGACCGCGGTTGTGATAGTTGGCCCTGTCTCGTCAGGAGCCAGTCATGCCAAGGCACTATCCGGCCGAGTTTCGTCGGCAGACGTGTGAGCGGTTGCTTGCGGGCGACAAGGTCAAGGATCTGGTCGCCGAGCTCGGTGTTTCGGAGCAGACGTTGTATCGGTGGCGTCGCCAAGTGCTGATCGATGCGGGCCAGCGGCCTGGGATCAAGAGTTATGAGGCTGATCCGTTGGGGGCGGCTCGCCGGCGGGTCAAAGAGCTCGAGGCCGAGTTGAAGTTGGTCAAGGCCGCCAGCGCGTTGTTCGAGGAGGGCGCAGTCGACCCAAAAGGAAGTTCCAGGTTGTCCGAGGTCTGAACAACCTGGGCTACTCCGAGCGTGTGGCGTGTCGGGTGGTCGGCTTGGACCGCTCCACGTACTACAAGATCAAGTTCCGCCGCCCGACCGATGGCGAGATCCGCCGGGTGTTGTTGGCCGACGCCATCGCCGACATCCACGCCCGGTCTCGGGGCACGTATGGGATGTTGCGCATCCGCGCCGCGCTCGAGATCGAGCAAGGCCTGATCGTGAACAAGAAGCTGGTGTGGAAGATCATGCGCCAGCTCGGCCTCAAAGGCCTGCCCGGACCGCGCCGCGGCGTCAAGAACCTGAAGAACGCGCCCACCTGCGAAGACCTCGTGCAGCGCAACTTCTCCGCCACCGCTCCGAACGAACTGTGGCTCACCGACATCACCGAACACCCAACCGCCGAAGGCAAGCTCTACTGCTGCGTCGTGTTGGACCTCTACTCCCGCAAGGTCGTCGGCTGGGCCCTCGACCGGCGCTGCGAGACAGTGTTGGTCAACGACGCGCTCGACAAAGCCAACGCCTCCCGGACCGGCGGACCAGGCACCGTCATCCACTCCGACCACGGCTCCCAGTTCACGTCATGGGCGTTCACCGAAAACGTCCGCCGACTCGGCCTCACCAGCTCGATGGGGACCGTCGGCGACTGTTACGACAACGCCCCCATGGAGTCGTTCTGGGGCTCCATGCAAATCGAGTTGCTCAACCGGCAACGCTGGCGCACCCACCTCGAGCTGGCCATCGCCATCGCCGACTACATCGACCACTTCTACAACCCAGCCCGACGCCACGGCGCGCTCGACTACCTCACACCCAACGAGTTCGAAGACCTACATTCAACCCAACCGGAGGCCACCCTCTCATAAGCGTGGTCCACCAATTGGGGTCAAGGCCTGTTGGTGGAGGTGATGGGATTCGAACCCACGGCCTCTTCGATGCGACCGAAGCGCTCTAGCCAGCTGAGCTACACCCCCGGGGTGGAGAGCCGAGGATAGCCCTCGCGCTGTGGTGCGACGCCCGGGCGTTCGACCACATCAGGTGTGGTGAGACGCCCGGGCGTTGCAGAGACGTCGTCAGTGTTCGTGAAGGTTTCGGTCGATCGACTCTCGCAGCCGCGTCTGCAGCACGGTCGTCGTCACGTCGCCGCGGGTGCGTTCGAGCACGGCTCGTAGCGCGTCGAGCGTACGGCGGAGGCCGCCGGTGATGGCGTCGGGGAAGTCGACGCCCACCAGGGCGTCGTAGACGTCGTCCATGACCTCGAGAAGGTCCTCGCCCACGGTCGAGGTCGCCGGCGCGCAGCCGGTCGAGCAGGTGGCGACGCAACTCGCTCGCCGCCTCGGCAAGACCTTTCATCCACGATGTCGGCGCGACGCCGAGGTCGACCGCCGTCGGCAACGGGCCGCCCGCGACGAGCGCGGCGGTCAGTCGTGCTTCGGCGTACTCCCTTTCCGCATCGCCGAGGAAGCCCGCGTTCGCGACCGCGGGGAACGGCGCCAGCGCGGTCTGCGCTTCCCGCAGGGCGGCCTCCGCTGTCGATGCCGAGCGCGTCCGGCCTCCGCAGTGTCGAGTCGGTGAACGGCTCGGATCGAGCTTCCCGACGACCGGATGACGACCGGCGGCAGGCGGCCAAGCCCACTTCACGGGCGGCATGGGCTTCGGCCAGCGATGCGGACAGACGACTCGACGTCGTCGCGCAACTCCTGCCGGCGGCTCACCGCGCCAGCCGCCCGAACGTGCGAAGCCGTCAGCTTCCGGAGCGGCGAAGCGCCAGAGCGGGCTCGGGCGCCGAGCGCTCCGGAGCCGGCGAGATACCGCACCTTGGCGTCCTGCTCGGCGGCCCGTTGCTGCGACTGGATGAGCAGCAGCACATAGGCAGCAAACAGGAGGTCACACAACACCTGCAGCCCCCAGACCGGTCCGCCCATGATGACGGCGAGCGGGAACGTGAGGAGGACGGCGGCGCCGAGCGTGAACAACACGTCGCGCCGGCGCTTACGCGGCGGCAGTGCGGGTCATGCGAAAGGGCTCGAACTGCAGTCGACTGCGAGATCCCGGCGGCACGCGACGCCCGCGGCGACGGGCCGGTCGCGAGGCGAGCAGGCGGCGTGCCGGTGCCGGCGCGACGCTGAAGGACGGAGAGTTGGTGCTGGAAGGACGAGATGGAGTCCGCGGGACGGCTCTCGCTGCGGTTCTGGAGATACGGCGGCAAGAGCACCGCGGCCCAGATAACGGCAAGGATGAACAGCACCAAGAGTGTCACGCTCCGTGCCTACCTTTGTGACTCGGGGACCGTAACCCGCCGCGCTGAACGAGTGGTGGATGGGGATTGCGGTCCGGTGGGCGGGGACATGGCCGGTTACAGGCCGATCGCGGTTGTTACGGTTCTACTACGAACGCGCGACGGACGTCCAGCCGTTGCTTGCATTGCTCGTGCGTGAACTTTGCGGTATTTGGACAGAATTACCAGGCCGAGGTCGTCATCGAGGTCGAGGGCGCGTCGATAGCTGCCCGACCGACCGCCGGTCTTCTCCCAGAGGGTGATCTCGCTGATGACCATCGAGCGATCGGCGGACTTGCACATGTCGTAGATCGTCAGGGCGGCGACCGAGCACGCCGTCATCGCCTCCATCTCGACGCCGGTGCGATCGACCGTGTCGACCTGCGCTTCGACCTCGATGTACGTGTCCTCGATCCGGAAGTTGACGAGGACCGAGCCCACGAGCAGCGGATGGCACAGCGGGATCAGGTCGGGCGTGCGCTTGGCGGCCTGGATGCCGGCCACTCGGGCGACGGCGAGCACGTCACCCTTGGCGATGGCGCCTCGCGCCACCAGCGACGTCGTGTCGGGCTGCATCACGACGCGACCCCGGGCCACCGCACGACGGTGGGTGGCCTCCTTCGGTGTCACGTCGACCATCCGGGCTCGACCAAGTGGATCGAGATGGGTCGAGCCGCGGTCGCTCACGGGCGGAAAGTCTACGTTCCGCGGCGGTGGCCTGCTTCAGCCGCCGATTTGGCTCATCGACCGCCGCGGACGGATGAACTGCACCTCGTTGACCATGTGGCCGGCCCACTTCCCCGCCACGCACCGCGTCACAGCCGCGGCGAGATCGTCATCTGAGCCGCCGCCCCGCAGCACGGCCCGCAGATCGGTCTCGTCGAGGGCGAAGAGGCAGGAGCGCAGCTGACCGTCGGCGGTCAGGCGGACTCGGTCGCACGATCCACAGAACGCGTCGCTGACGCTGGCGATGATCCCGAACTCGCCGACGCCGTCTCGGTACCGGAACGTCTCGGCCGGCTCGGAGCCGTCGTGCTCATGGTCTGCCTCGATCGGGTAGACCGCGTCGACGGTGGCGACGATCTCGTCGCGCGAGACGACCTTGTCGGCCGACCACTCACCGGAGGCGTCGAGCGGCATGAACTCGATGAACCTGACGCTGACGCCGCGCTCACGACCGAACGTGACGAAGTCGATCACCTCGTCGTCGTTGACGCCCCGGATGAGCACCGCGTTGACCTTCACGGGGTCGAGTCCGGCGTCGAGCGCGGCGTCGATTCCATCGAGCACCGAGTCGAGACAGTCACGTCGCGTGAGCTCGATGACCCGATCGCGCCTCAGCGAGTCGAGCGACACGTTGACCCGGCGCAAACCTGCCGCTGCGAGGTCTTGGGCGATCAGGCCGAGGCTCGTGGCATTCGTGGTCAGCGACAGATCGACGTCGAGCGCGGCGAGCCGCCCGACGAGAACCGGCAGTCGAGCTCGCACGGTGGGCTCACCGCCGGTCAAGCGGACCGACGTGAATCCGAAACGAGCGACCAGCAGTCGCGCCACTCGTTCGATCTCCTCGAAGGTCAAAAGATCCGAGCGCGGTAGCCACTGCATCCCCTCGGCCGGCATGCAGTACGTGCAACGCAGGTTGCAGCGGTCGGTGACCGAGATGCGGAGGTCACGGTGCACCCGGCCGTAGCCGTCGACGAGGGGCTGCGTCACGACGGTCAGGCTACCCGTGCGCCTGCGGGAGATCGCCCGTCACGATCACGGTGACCGGCTCTCCGGCGTCGACCCCGTCACCGTCGGGCAGGACCGCCAGCCCGTTCGACGCGGCCATCGCCGCGAGCTGGTGCGAGCCCTGGCCTCCGGCGGATCGGGCGGTGAGCCGGCCGTCGTCGACCTCGACGATCGACTCGTGCGAAGTGCGTCTTGCCGTCACGACGGCGAGCGAGTGGCGTCGAGGCGACGGCGTCGAGGCGTGGGCGGTCGAGGTCGTCGGGACCGTGTCCGGCCATTTGCCGCAGAGCGGGACGGGCGAGGAGCTCGTAGGACACGAGCGACGACACGGGATTGCCAGGCAGGCCGAACACGGGCATCGATTCGACGGTCCCGAACGCGAACGGCTTCGCGGGACGGATCGCCATCTGCATCCAGCGCATGTCCGCGGCGAGATCCGACAGCGTCGCCTTGACCTCGTCGAAGTCGCCCATGCTGACGCCACCACTCGTGAGCAGTGCATCGCACCGCCGAGTGGCGCCCTTGATGGCGGCGGCGACGGCTTCCTTGTCGTCGCGAACGAGTCCGAGATCGACGACCTCGAAACCATCCGAGGCCACGAGCGCGCAGAGCGCGTGGCGGTTCGAGTCGCGGAGCTGTCCCGGTCGCAGCGGCGCGTTGCCTTCCACGAGCTCGTCGCCCGTCGAGAGCACGCCCACACGCGCCCGTCGCACGACGACGACGTCGGATACGCCCACGCTGGCCAGCACACCGAGATGCGCGGGGGTCACCACCGTGCCGGACGCCATCACCGTGTCACCCTTCCGGACGTCGTCGCCGGCATCCCGGATGTGCTCCCCGGCTTCAGCCACGGCCTCGACGCGCACCCGGTCACCACCGTCGAGCGACGATGTCGACTCGACCATCACGATCGCGTCGGCGCCGTCCGGTATGGCAGCGCCGGTCATGATGCGGACCGCTTGCGCCTGGGCCGACGCGGACACCTGCAGGATCGGCGCCCGCGGCGAGCGTCGCAACGACTTCCAGTTCGACCGGCGCGCCGGCCGTGTCGGCGGAGCGCACGGCGAAACCGTCCATCGCGGTGTTGTCGAACGGCGGTACCGACTCGTCGGCCGTGACCGGCTCGGCGAGCACGCGGCCAACCGCGTCGTCGATCGGCAGCCGGATGGCAGGCAGGCGCCGAACTGTCGCGAGCACGTGGGCTCGCGCCTCTTCGAGCGGGATCACGGCGTCAACCTACGCCCGCGCCCGCCGACCGAGACCTAGACGAGGCCTTCGCGCTTCACGAAGTCGACGAGGTACGAGCGCAGCCCGGGACCGAGGTCGTCGCGTCGAGCAGCGAGCTCGATGTTGGCCCGGAGGTAGTCGAGCTTGTTGCCGGTGTCGAAGCGTCCTTCGCTGAAGGGGTAGCCGTAGACACCGGCTTCGTCGAGCAAGAGCGCGATGGCGTCGGTCAGCTGGATCTCGCCACCGACGCCGGGTTTCACGCGCGCGATCGCGTCGAAGATGTCGGGCGTGAACACGTAGCGACCCATCACCGCAAGGTTCGAGGGCGCAAGATCCCGTGAGGGCTTCTCGACGATCTCGAGCAGTCGAACGAGGTCACCGTCCGCCGTTCCGACACGGGCACACCCGTAGAGGGAAGGGTCGTCGACCTCCATCAACGCGATGACACTGCGCTCGACGCGCTCTGCGTCGGCGATCATCGCTTCGAGCAACAGGACGCGCTCGTCGATGAGATCGTCGCCGAGGAGCACGACGAACGGTTGGTCGCCGACATGCTTGTTCGCCATCCCGACGGCGTGCCCGAGACCGAGCGCTTCGCCTTGCCGGATGAAGTGGATGGCGGCGAGGTCGGCGAGCGCTTTGACTTCCTTCAAGGCGTCCGTCTTGCCCCGTTCCTCGAGCTCCAGCTCGAGTTCGATGTTGCGATCGAAGTGGTCCTCGAGACTCCGTTTTCCTCGACCGGAGATGATGAGGATGTCGTCGATCCCAGCCCGCACCGCCTCCTCGACGACGTACTGGATGGCCGGCTTGTCCACCACCGGCAACATCTCCTTCGGCTGCGCCTTCGTGACCGGAAGGAACCGCGTGCCGAGCCCAGCAGCAGGGATCACTGCCTTGCGAACTTTCATCGGCCTCACCTTGCCACGACCTGCCGCGGTCGCTGTACGAATCGGGCGGCGCTCGGTATCCTTGGCACTCGACCGTGGCGAGTGCCAGCCGACCGGGAGTCGCAGATGCCCACGTACGAATATCGCTGCAAGGACTGTGGCGAGCACCTCGAGGTCGTGCAGTCCTTCACGGACGACGCGCTCACCGAGTGCCCGGCGTGCGGCGGCAGCCTGCGCAAGGTGTTCGGCAACATCGGCATCACGTTCAAGGGCTCCGGCTTCTACAAGACCGACAGCCGAAAGGCGACGGCCTCCGCCTCGAAGTCGTCGAAGAGCGACTCGGGGTCGTCCGAGTCTTCGTCGGGCGACTCGGGCGCGTCGAAGCCGGCCGACACGTCGAAGTCGGGGGACACGTCGTCGTCGAGCGCGGGTTCGTCGGACGGTTCCGGCAAGTCCGACTCGGCGGCCCCTGCGAAAACGGCGTAGTCCCGGCGTGAGCGAGTGCAGCGAGCCACGACGTCGCAGCCGAGCGACCGCCAGGGCGCCGGGTGCGATGGGGTGTGGGGGCGCAGCCCCCACGGAAGCACAGCGTGAGTGACGCCGACATCGGCGTCTTCGGCGGCTCCGGCTTCTACTCGTTCGTCGACGACCTCGAGGAACGCGTCGTCTCCTCGGCCTACGGCGATCCGTCCGACCGAGTCACCATCGGCACGATCGGTGCCCACCGCGTCGCCTTCCTTCCTCGCCACGGCCGCAAGCATCACCTTCCGCCGCACCGTGTGAACTACCGCGCCAACGTCGCCGTCATGCGCGACCTCGGCGTTCGGCTGCTGCTCGCTCCCTTCGCCGCCGGGTCGCTGCAGCCGACCATCCACCCGGGTGACTTCGTCGTCGTCGACCAACTCGTCGACCGGACGTCGGGCCGCGCCGACACGTTCTTCGACTCGTTCGACGACGGGCCGCACCACGTCTCGCTGGCCGACCCGTACGACGCCGACGCGCGTGGTGTGCTCGTCGACGTCGCCGAACGGCTCGGCATCGCCGTGCACGACGGTGGCACGGTCGTCGTCGTGCAAGGGCCACGGTTCTCGACCCGCGCCGAGTCCGCCTGGTACCGCAGCGCAGGGTGGGACGTCATCAACATGACGCAGTACCCCGAGGCGGCTCTCGCCCGCGAGGCGGACATCCGCTACGCCGGCGTCGCGCTCGTGACCGATTACGACACGGGTCTCGAAGGGATGCCCGGCGTCGAGCCGGTCACGCAGGAGCAGGTGTTCGCGTTCTTCGACGACAACGTGCACCGCATCCGCGACCTGCTCCTCGCGGCCATCCCGGACCTGTAGATTTCACACGCTTCCCCCTCGGTTCTCTGTGCCCGAGGAGGAGCGCGTACGTGCGTCGCCGTCCTGTTGTCGTGCGTCGCCGGTTGCGGCGCCGTCGTCTACCACGTTGGATCCGCCGGCACCGCGGCGTCTACTGGCTCGTTGCGATCGTGCTCGCCGGCGTCACCGCCAACGCCATCTCGTCCGCGCTCAGCCGTGCAGAGGCGGCGCGCGCAGGGTGGGGCGAGACGAGGTCGGTGCTCGTCGCGCAACATCGTCTCGACGTCGGCGACGTCGTCCGAGACGGCGATGTCGCAGCCGCGTCGTGGCCGGCCGCGGTGGTGCCACGGGGCGCCGTCCCGGATACGGGGAGCGCGGCGGGACGCACCGTCGTCCAGGTGATCGAACCGGGTGAGTCCGTGCTCGCGGCGCGACTCGCGCCCGAGGGCCTGCACGGCGTAGCTGCGCTGGTGCCGCCCGGTTGGCGCGCGCTCGCCATGCCAGTCGGTCCCGCGGCATTGCCGCTGTCCGTGGGTGACCGCGTCGACCTGGTCGCCGCGGTCGGCGGCACCGACGCCGCCGCGTCACAGCCGCCGTCGTTCGTGCTCGCGGACAACGCAATCGTGGTCGCAGTCGACGAGCGCTCCGTCACCGTCGCGATTCGTGCGGAGGACGCGCCCCGCGTCGCGCTCGGCATCGTCACCGGCTCCGTCGTGCCCGCCCTCCGCGCCGGGTGACCTCGGGGGCGAGGATGTCGACGCGAAGTTCCGCAGGGTCAGTCGGCGGACACCGAGGGGACGATCCGGGGGCTCCACCGGCGAGGCGGATCCGAGTGGTGGCCGACGACTTTGCTGTCGCGCAGCGCGGCGAGGAAGGTACCCGGGTCGTCGAAGTCGGCGATCTCGACGTACGCGGCGCCGATGGCGTCGGGAACGTGGGCGTCGCTGCCCGCGCCGGCGGCGAGGCCGTGCGCGGCGGCGAACTCGGCCGCGCGCCGGTTCAACGATTCGAGCGACGTCTTCGCGTTGCGAACCTCGATCGCGTCGACAAGGCCGTCGGACGCGAGCGCTTCGAGAGCGGCTTCGACGAGATTGCGCCGCACGGGGTCGAAGGGGTGCGGGATGTACACGAGGCCGCCTTGGTCGCGGATCCGCTCAGCCGTCTCGTGCGGTGTCAGTCCGAACGGGACGCGTTCTTCCAGGAACAACCCGATGATCTCTCCCTGGGTCGAGCGCACCTCCTCACCGACGACGACGCGACATGGCAATGCGTCACGCAGCCGGCGCGCGCCGTCGATGGCGTGGTGGTCGGTGACGCAAAGGACGTCGATGCCCGTGGCCGTCACGGCGTCGACGAGCTCGCCCTCGGTCGTCGTGGAATCGCCGGACCACATGGAGTGGCTGTGGCAGTCGACGCGCACGCGTCCGGCGCCACGCGGCTCGGCGAGATGGGGATGACGGGCGACCGCATCCGCGCTCGGCGGCATGCCCATGGCGGCTACGCGCCGGACACGGTGACGTCGCCGACGACGATCGTCACGCCCGCCGCCCGCATCGGCAGCCACTCGATGTCGTTCCCGACGGCGATGACGTCTTGGAGCATCCGCTGCAACGTCGACGCGATCGTGAACTCGCGGACGGGCGCGCCCACCTGCCCATCGGTGATGCGCAGCCCTTCGGCGCCGGTCGAGAAGTCACCGGACACCGGATTCACACCTGAATGCAGTCCCGACACGGATTGCACGAGGATGCCGTGGTCGATCGCGGCGACGAGGTCGTCCTGCGAACGATCGCCGGGAGCGAGCGACAGCGCCCGTGGTCCGGCCGACGGCGTGCTCTTGAAACCGCCACGCACGGCGGACCCGGTGGACACGGCGCCCAGGCGCCGGGCGGTGTACGCGTTGTGCAGGAAACCCTGCAGCACGCCGCTCGCGATCAGCTCGTTGCGTCGCGTCGCGAGTCCTTCGCCGTCGGTCTGTGTCGCGGAGAACGCCGCCGGATTCGTCGGATCGTCGACGAAGGTGATCGACACGCTCGCGATCTCGTCGCCGACGCGATCGGCGAACGGCGACCGTCCCTTGAGCACCGCCTCGGCGGACAGGGTCGAGCCGATGATGCCGAGGAACTGCGCGGCGACGTACGGGTCGAGCACGACGGTCAACCGCTCGCTCGCCGGCTTCGTCGCGCCCAGCATCCGGGTCGCGCGCTTGGCGGCGTCGTTCGCGGCCACACTCAGGTCGAGGTCGTCGGGGTGCCGGCCGACCGAGAAGCCGAACCCGGTCTGCGTCTCGTCACCGTCCGACGCCATCACCGACGCTGCGACGTACGCGCCGGTCTCACGAGCAGCGGCCCGGATGCCGGTGGTGGTGACGACGGCGGCGGACGCGATCGAGTCGGCGTAGTCCGCGGACTCGACGCCGCTGATGCGCGTGTCGGCATCGCGCGAGATCCGCTCGAGCTCGATGGCGAGCTCGACCTTGCGATCCGTCGGCACGTCGACCAGCGAGGCGCGATAGAGGTCGAGATCCGCGATCGAAACGCCGTCGGGCTCGGCCAGACCCACGAACTCGTCGGGCGTGCCGAAGCCGGCGTTGTCACGCGCCTCGGCCAACGTCTCGGCGAGGACGTCTTCGTCGAGCGAACCTGCGTAGGCGAAGCCCACGCGGTGGTCTCGCACGACGCGGATGCCGACGCCCTGCGTCTCGGCCGACGACAGTTGCTCGACGTCGCCGTCGTAGGCGCGCACTTCGGTATCGCGCGAATGGGCCACCACCGCTTCGACCTGCTCGCCGTCGTTCGCCCAGCCGACGATGCGGTCGCCGATCGCCAGCAGCTCGTCCGGGGCGATGGTCACGCGGCCGTGCCGCCGACGGTCAGCGCGGTGACCCGGAGCGTCGGGACGCCGTCGCCGACGGGAACACCCTGCCCGTCCTTGCCGCACATTCCGGGCGGACCCATGGCGAAGTCGTTACCGACCGCATCGATCAGCGTCAGCACCTGGGGCCCGTTGCCGATGAGGTTGCCTTCACGCAACGGATCGGTGATCTCGCCGTTCTCGATCAGGTACGCCTCGGTCATGCCGAACACGAAGTCGCCCGTGGCCGGGTTGACCTGACCGCCGCCGAGCGCTTTGACGAACACGCCGCGTTCGGTCGAGCTGACGATGCCCGACGGGTCGTCGTTGCCGGCGAGCACATACGTGTTGGTCATGCGCACCATCGGCAGGTGCTGGTAGCTCTCTCGCCGCCCGTTGCCGGAGCGCTCTCGACCTTCCTTGCGGCTGCGGAGGAAGTCGTACATGTAATCCGTGAGCACGCCGTCTTGGATGAGCACGTTGCGCTGCGCTGGTGTCCCCTCGTCGTCGATCGCGTAGCAGCCCCACTCCTCACCCATCGTCCCGTCGTCGACGAGCGTGACGAGCGGCGACGCCACCTGCTCGCCGCGGCGGCCCTTGAACACCGAGGCGCCCTTGGCGATGGCATCGGCCTCGAGACCGTGACCGCACGCTTCGTGGAACAAGACACCGCCGCTGCCAGAGCCGATGACCACCGGCATCGTGCCGGACGGCGCGGGGCGAGCGCCGAGCTTGGTGAGCGCCTGGCGCGCGACCTTGCGAGCGTGCTCTTCGACGTCGACCTTGTCGAACAGCTCCCAGCCGATCGTGCGCCCGATCGACTCGTAGCCGGTCTGCATGCCGGTGTCGCCGATGGCGACGCACTGCACCGCGAACAAGGTCTTCACCTGATCGTCCTCGGCCAGCATCCCGTCGCTGTTGGCGACCAGGATGCGCCGACGGCTGTCGGCCACGCGCGCGGTGACCTGCTTGATGGACGAGCCTTCCGACCGTGCCGCCTCGTCCGCCCGGGTCAGGAGCGCGACCTTGGCCGCCTTCTCGATGTCCTCGGGCAGCACCGCGATCTCGTTCGGTCTGGGCGCCTCGACCCGGCTCAGGGCGACCGTGCGGTCGTCGCCGGTTGCGCCTCGAGCCGCGGCGGCGGCTGCCTCTGCGGCGGCGCGAAGTCCTGTTTCTGACAGATCGGCAGTATGGGCGAATCCAGTGGTCTCGCCGACGACGACACGGATGCCCGCGCCTCGGTCGCGTCCGGAGCTCAGCTCCTCGACTCGGCCGTCGTCGAGCCGGGCCGACGAGGACCGTCGGTCCTCGACGAAGATCTCCGCGAAGTCACCGCCGGTACGCAGTGCCGAGCCGAGAACGCGTTGAATTGTCGAGGAATCGAGCACGGGGCTCCCTTCGCTGCCTTGCGGACGAGTTTTCGCAGGCCAACTGCGACTGCGTATCGTAACTCGATGCCCCCGCAACCAGGCTTGGCCGCAGAGATCGTCGCGGCCGTCACGGAGAGCGATACTGCGGTGGCGCTGGGGTCAGGTGAGGTGCCCGTGCTCGGCACGCCGCGCGTCGTCGCGCTGTGCGAAGAGGCGTCGGTGAAGGCACTCGAATCCGTACTCGATCCGGGCACCACCTCTGTCGGTATGCGCATCCAGCTCGACCACGTGGCGCCGACCGCGGTCGGCCACAAGGTCCGGGCCGAGGCGACGCTCGAACGAGTCGAAGGTCGCCGCCTCACGTTCTCCGTGTCGATGCGGGACGAGCGCGGCCTCGTCGCCGTGGGCAAGGTGACCCGTGTCCTCGTCGACATCGAGCGCTTCCTCGACAAGTGCCGCTGACCGCTCTCGTTCTGGCGTCATCCAGTGCGCAATGCCGCACCCGTTGACGCCAGAACGGCTGAGGGCTAGGTCATTCGGGACGGAGCGGTGCGGCCGTCCACGTCGACGACCCGTTCGGTGAAGAGCCAGCGGCCGGTGGCGTCGTCGCGCCGCAGCACGTCCCGGTAGGTCCCCCAGTGATCGGGGCCGATCTCGGTCACCACGAAGAAGTAGGACGACGAAGTCGCGGTCCCGGCGGTGACGTCGGCTTCGATGGCGATGCTCGACACGTGATGGCGGACGATCGCCTTCGTGGATGCCGCCGCCAGCTTCTGCCCCGCGGCGGCGAAGCGCGCCGAGATCGCCTCGCGCCCCTCGGACCTGTCCGTGCCGCGCACGTCGAGCACACCGTCGGTCGTGAAGCACGCAGCCGCCTCCTCGAACCGGCCGCGGTCGACCGCATGCGCGTACGCCGCGATCGTCATCCGAACCTGTTCGTGCGCCGCCAGCTCGTCCGGCCTCACCCGAGGTTCGACGTCCTCGGGTATTGGTCCGCGGGATCGGTCAGCACGTTCACGACGTAGGGCACGCCCGCAGCAAGGCCGCGATCGAGGGCAGGGCCGAGGTCCTTCGTGGAGGACACGACCTCGCCGGCGCCGCCGAGCGCCCTCACGACCTCGTCGTATCGGCAACCCGCTTGGAGGTCGGCGGCGACGTCGTACCCGTAGATCGCCTGCATCGGATGCTTCTCGAGCCCCCAGATCCCGTTGTTGCCCACGACGATCAGCACGGGCAGGTTGTGCCGTACGAGCGAGTCGGCGTCCATCAACGAGAACCCCGCGGCACCGTCGCCGAGCATCACGACCACTTGGCGATCGGGATGCGCCAGCCGCGCCGCGATCGCATAGCCCATGCCGGTTCCGAGGCAGCCGTACGGGCCCGGGTCGAGCCAGCATCCCGGCTCGTACGACTCCACGTACTTGCCCGCGTACGACACGAAGTCCCCGCCGTCGCACACGACGACCGCGTCGCGGTCGAGACGGCGGCGCAGTTCGCCGTAGATCCGGGTCGGCTTGATCGGATCGGTCTCGGCCTCGAGGGTGGCGACCTCGCCCGCGGCCGCCGCCGACTCGACGTCGCGCAGCCGGGTGATCCACGGTTCGTGGTCGGCGACGGAACCGGACCAGTCGGCGAACGCCCGCAGGATGCTCTCGAGGTCACCGGCCGGTGACGCGGCCGGCGTCACGTGCCCGGCACGTTCGGACGGACTGTCGACGACGTGGACGACCGCCGCGTCCCCGAACGACCCGAACGAGAGACGGAAGTCGAGCGGCGCCCCGACCACGACCACGACGTCGGCGTCGGTCTTGAGCAACCCGCGTGTGCGCGAGAACGCCAACTCGTGATCTGCGGGGAGGCAACCACGGCCGAGCCCGTTCGCGTACACGGGTACCCGCATGGTCTCGACCGCGGCTCGCAGCGCGGGCCACGCGCTCGCGAAGTACACGTCGGTCCCGGCGATCAGCGCCGGACGTTCGGCGTTCGCGATCAGCGAGGCGGCACGCTTCACCTCGTCCGCATCGGGTTCGACGATCGTCGGACTCGAAGCGTCGGGCACGTCGCCTTCGCCGTGACGGAAGACCACGTCCAAGGGGAAGTCACAGAAGACCGGACCGCGATGCGGCGTCATCGCGTCGCGCACGAGGTCGTCGACGAGCACGCCGATCTCGCTCACGTCGGTGGCGGTCGTCGACCGCTTCGTGATCGACGCCAGCACCGGAACGTGGTCGAACTCCTGCAACGAGCCCGCACCCCAGCGGTTCTGCGGCGCCCTTCCGCCGAGCACGACCAGCGGCGACCCGTTGAAGTGCGCGGTCGTGACTGCAGAGACACCGTTGGTGACACCCGGACCCGCGGTGAGCACGGCGACGCCCGGGCGACGTGTCAGCTTGGCGGTCGCTTCCGCCGCGAACGTCGCCGTCTGCTCGTGGCGGACATCGACGATGCGCCAGTCGCCGGTCGTTCCCTTCACTGCTGCGTCGTAGAACGGGAAGATGTGTCCGCCGGACAGTGTGAACAGCTTGTCGATGCCGTGGTTCGCGAGCGCCGCGAGGGCGAGGTCACCGCCGTGGCCCTTCACCTCGGTCATGCGCGGACCGCGCCGTTCGTCAGTGACCCGAGGAAGTCGCTCAGCGCCTTCCACCACGCGTCCGTGTTCTCGAACTGCGGGCTGTGGCCGGCATCCGGGATCACGGCGAGCTCTGCTCCCGGAATCGCCTCGGCCAGGTTGCGCGACTGGGAGAGCAAGGCCACGTCCTGCTCGCCGACGATCACCAACGTCGGCACGGAAAGCGCTCGCAGCGCGTCGAGCCGGTCGGGCGCGTCGACCATCGCAGTCAACATCCCCGCGTACGCCGCGGACGCGGTCGCCCGCAGCTTGCGGTCTCCGAACTCGGCGTAGCCCTCGCGTTCCGCGAGCACACGGTCGTGTGCCGGCGAGGACAACGGCGCTTCGCGGTCCTTCATCAGATCAGCAAGTCCGTCGATGCCGCGGTCCTCGACGATGGAGACGACCTTCATCGCTTGCTCACGATCGATGAACGACAGACGACCGTGGCCGGTGTCCATGAGCACCAGCCCGTCGAGACGATCCGCGGCTTGCATGGCGATGACCTGCGCAACCATGCCGCCCATCGAGTGGCCGAGCAGGACGAACCGTGCGCCGGTCCCCCAACGGTCGTCGGCGAGCGCCAGCGCGTCCGCCGCCAGCAGGTCGAAGGAGTAGTCGTGCTTGTCGCTCGGCTTCTCACTCTCGCCGTGTCCACGGTTGTCGATGGCGACCGCGTGCCAGCCGAGCGCGGCCAGCGGGTCGAGCCAGTCGGTGAAGTCCTCCTTCGCGCCGGTGAAACCGTGCACCAGCATCAGCGGGCGGCCGCCGTCTCCGGACTCAGCCACCTGCATGCGCAATCCGGTGCTGAGCGGGACGTCGATGACCTTCATGGCGACGTTCTAGCCGCCCAGCGCCTGGTCGATCCGACTTGCTCGGTCGACCACGACAAATGGCGAGTCAGCCGCCCGACGGGTGTGGCAACTGCGCCAGCTTGGAAGTCACGTCGGTGACCTGGTCGGGCGGCGGTGGGTTGATGCCCACATCGGCGCCGAAGTCGAACAGGTCGACAGTGAGCGTGGCCTTCGAGGCCGTCGACCCAGCACTGTCGGGGACCGAGAAGTCGAAGACGATCTCACGGACCATGCCACTGTCGTCGATGAAGACGTCCACCGGCATCTCGGCGTCGAGCAGTGAGCTCGCACTGCCACCCAACTGGTCGATGGCACGCTGCAACCGATCACGCTCGGCGCCGCTGGTGCTGTTCAAAGCGTCCTGGAGCTTGACGGTCGAGTGGAGGTGTGTCGTGTCGACACCGCGGATCTGCTCGCGACCCATGTCGGTGACGTCAGCTCCGGCGCCGTGGAGGAAGTCGAGGAAGGCCGACGGATCGGCGACGTCGAACGTCGAGGCACCCGTGGCCGCAGGGACGCTCATCCACTGCGTTTTCACACCGACGAGTCGCGCGAACAAGGGGAAGTCGAGGTACACGACGTTGTCGGTGGCGATGACGTTCGCCGTCGAGCCGAGCGGGGAGCTCGACGAGCTCCCTGGAATTCGCCGGCGGCGAGTGCACCGAAGCCGCGAGAAGCGACGACAGATCCAGAGACATCGAGAACAGATGTCGTTCAGCGTCGAACGCTCCCGTCGCGCCGAAATGTGTCTGGAGACCGTTCGCGACGGTGTCGATCGACATCTCGACGTGGCCGGTCTTCGCCGCCGCGGTGTGCGTCGCCGCGTTGACCAGGCCCATCGGCGTCGCGACCACCGCAACGTGCTGTCCGCCACCACTGCTGCCGCCGCACGCCGAGAGCACGAGTGCTACGGCGGCCACCACCCATCCCGTCTTGTGACGCATGACTCCTCGACTTCATAGGCATTCAGGGTCCGACATGACCGAGAATCCGCCTGGCCACCCGTAGACTCGAGCGGTTCGGGGACCGAGGGTAGCGAAGGGTTCCCGAATCTTGCAGTCACCTACAGTGGCATTGCGACGGGAAAGGGGCGTGGTGGGCCAAGCGACCTTCCACGATGAGGGGACGGCCGAGACCGAGCAGGTCTCCGCGTCGCGCCGCTGGTGGGTGCTCGTCCTCCGCGTCGGGATCAGCGTCGCGATGCTCGGCGTGCTCTTGTGGCGCGTCCCGCGGTTCAGCGTCGACCAGCTCCTGCCCGATTGGAACTCGGACACCGCGCTCGTTCCTCGCACTCGCGGCCGCCCTCACGCTCGCTGGCATCGTGCTGTCGACGCTGCGCTGGCGCACGGTGCTCTCGGCGCTCGGACAGGATGCGAAGCTGCGACGGCTGCTGTCCTACAACCTGGCGGGATTGTTCGTGTCGAACGTGCTGCCGACCACGATCGGTGGCGACGTGCTGCGCGTGTCGCGGCTCTCGAAGGACAACGGCGAGTCCGCGGCGTCGTTCGCTTCGGTCGTGCTCGAGCGGCTGACCGGCTGGCTCGTCCTTCCCGTGATCACGCTCGTCGGTCTGCTCGTCAACCCGGGTCTGCGCCACCTCGGAAACGCCACCCGCGTCGCGGTCGCGCTGAGCATCGGCACGCTCGTGGCCCTCGGCGTTGTCCTGCTCGGCGTCGCCAGCCGCCGGTTCGGTTCGAAGGTCACCGGCAGCGACGGTTGGCGGCGGTTCGCGGCCGCGGTGCACCTCGGGATGGGCCGGCTGCGTCGCCATCCCGCGGCCGCCATCAACGTGCTCGTCGTCGGCTTCGCGTACCAGCTGGTGCTCGTGCTCGCGGCGCTGATGGCGGCGAAGGCAGTCGGGATGAGCGTGGCCGTCGGCCCCACCGCGCTGCTGGCGTTCTTCCCGGCGGTGCTCATCGCGCAGGTGCTGCCGATCTCGATCGCGGGCCTCGGCGTGCGCGAGGGTGCGTTCGTGCTGTTCCTCACGCCGCTCGGCGTGCCGACACAACAGGCGATCGCGCTCGGGCTGTTGCTGTACCTGCTCAATGTCGCGGTCAGCCTCCTCGGCGCCCCTGCCTTCGCCGTCGGAGGTCGTGGGCAGCGCACCGTCGTTGCGTGAGCGACGTCACCGCGCCAGCTGAAGCAGCACCCAAACGCCGGCCGATCTACCGCGAGGTCATCTACATCGCCGCGGTCTACCTCGTGTACTCGACCGTCCGGAACCACTTCGGATCGGCCGGTGGCGCGCCCGGCCACGCGAACGGCATCGCGTACGGCCACGCGCTCGACGTCATCGATCTCGAGCGAAACGTCCGACTGTTCTTCGAGCAGCGGCTCCAGTCCTGGTATCTCGGCCTCCCGGCACACGGGTTCATCCAGTTCTGGAATCTCTTCTACGGCACCGCACACTTCGTCGTCACCGCGGCCGCGCTGGTGTGGCTGTTCTTCCGCGATCCCGCTCGCTATCCGCGCTGGCGCAACACGCTCGCGTTCACCACGCTGCTCGCGCTCCTCGGCTTCGCCGTGTTCTCGTTGATGCCACCGCGCCTGCTCGACAAGCCGGTCGAGGAGTACGGCCCGCCGCCCTCGATGGTCTCCGAGCACTTTGGCTTCGTGGACACGCTCCAGGAGTATCCGACGTTCTGGTCGTTCGAATCCGGCGGCCTCAAGACGCTGTCGAACCAGTACGCGGCCATGCCCAGCCTGCACATGGCATGGGCGGTGTGGAGCATGCTCGTACTGCTGCCGCTCGTCCGCCGAGGATGGTTACGCGCGCTCGATCGTCCTCGACCCGCTGGCGACGTTCTTCTGCATCGTCGTCACTGCCAACCACTACTGGCTCGACGCCCTCATGGGTGTCGCCACACTGGCGGTCGGCTTCGTGATCGCCAGCCGCGTCACAGACTGGTGGGACGCCCGGCATCCATGGGCTCAGAAGCCTGCACGTCCGGAACCGAGCGGACCGGACGGCCGTGGTACCCCGTCCGCGCCACAACCCGCTCGCGACCGTCCGGCCATCGGGTGACCCGCACTTCGGCGCTCTTTCTCGGATCGCGGCCCGGCTCCATCCGCAACCAGGCGACGGGCGCTCCGTCGGTTGCCATCGCGCCGGCGCGTTCGATGGTGTGCTGTAGGTGCGCACGCTTCTGCGGCGAGAGGTACTGCCACACGATCGAGTGGTAGACGACCGTCGCGACACCGGGACGGGCAACCGACAATTGCGCCTCCACCCAGTCGCCGGCATCGGCTTGCTCGACGGAGACCGGAACGGAGGCCGCCAGCGCGAGCGCGGCATCGAGCGCGGCGAGGCGGTCGAGCTGGTCGGGCCAGACGAACGATCGCAAGGTCAACGAGCCGTTCTCCGTCGTCGCGTCGATCGGATCACGGTCGCAACCAGATCGCTCGGCCACGACGGCTGCGATGTCGAGGTGCGGAAGCGGGTCGACGTAGATGCCCTGGAACCGAAGTGGCGACGACGGATCGCCCCATGCCTCTCCTTCGACGCCGCCCTCGTAGCGATAGCGATCCCAGCGAAGGTTCAGGCCCGCGCTCGCGCCGAGCTCGAGCACGCGCAACGGAAGCGCGGTCTCACGGACGACGGTCAGGAAGCCGAGGAGGAGCGCAGCGCATCGACCGACTTCGTTCGTCTGCAGACCGCGTGTGAGCGACTCGATCAGCTCGTCTCGATGCTCCTCGACCGCCGCGAGAAAACGTTGGTCGAGGTCGCCAGGGTCATCCGGAGCGAAACGACCACCCACGGACGGGTAGCACTCGGCGAGGTCCGGCGCCCTGCCTTCGAGGACGATGCGATGCAGCCCGCCGAGAAAGCGCAACGGCATCGCTTCCAAGATCGGATTGACGCCGGCCGGCGCGTTCGCCAACACATCCGCGCACGGTCCATCTCGCTCGACGTCCTCGTACGTCACCGTGAGCAGGTGGCGATACATCGGACTCGTCGCCTCGCCGTCACGCTGGAAGCGAATCGACGCGCGGCCGTCGTCGTCGACTCTCGGCATCGCCGCAACCCTATTGTCGGGCCATGCCCGAACGCGATGTGACGCTCACCACTTCCGACGGCCCCATGCGCACCTACGAGGCGACGCCGGCGGGCGGGTCGCCCGCGACCGCGGTCATCGTCATCCCCGAAGCGTTCGGGTTGAACGACCACATCGAGAGCATCGCGGAGCGCGTCGCTGAAGCCGGCCACATCGGCCTCGGACTCGACATCTTCCACCGATCGGGCGGTGGCACCGCGCCGTACGACGACTTCAGCAAGGTGCTCCCTCTGTTCGAGGGGTTGACCGACGACGGCCTGCTGGCCGACATCGACGCAGCTCGCGCGCACCTGCACGAGGCCGGCATCGAAGACGCACGCATCGGGATCGTCGGGTTCTGCTTCGGCGGCCGGATCACGTTCCTCGCGTCCGTCCGCCGTGCACTCGGAGCCGGTGTCGGCTTCTACGGCGGAGGCATCGTGACTCCGCGGTTCCCGCAGTTCCCCGGGCTCGTCGACGAGTCCGCCGCGATGCAGACGCCGTGGCTCGGTTTGTTCGGCGATGCCGATGAGTCGATCCCGGTCGACGACGTCGAGCGGCTTCGCTCGACGCTCGACGAGAAGGCACCCGTCGCGCACGAGGTCGTTCGGTACCCGGGCGCGCAACACGGCTTCAATTGCGACCAGCGTCCGTCGTACAACCGAGAGGCAGCGGCCGACGCGTGGCAACGAACCCTCGCCTGGTTCGCGACACATCTGTCCTGACCTGGTGGATCGACCGTGCGTGGTCCGGGACCACCCCACCGGCTACCGTCTCGACCAGATGCTCCTCGACTCCGTGAACAGCCCCGCGGACCTCCGGCGGCTGTCGTATCCAGAGCTTGAACGACTCGGCGTCGAGATCCGCGAGTTCATCGTCGAGGCGGTCAATCGCTCCGGCGGCCACCTCGGATCGAACCTCGGCGCGGTCGAGTTGACGCTCGCGGTGCACCGTGTGTTCGACTCGCCCCACGACATCGTCCTGTGGGACACCGGCCACCAGGCCTATGTCCACAAGATCGTCACGGGCCGCCGCGAGGACTTTTCCGACCTTGCGCCAGCCCGGCGGGCTGTCCGGCTATCCGAACCGGACCGAGTCCGAGCACGACTGGATCGAGAACAGCCACGCGTCGACGATCATCAGCTACGCGCACGGTCTCGCGACCGCAGTCGAGAGCAGACCCGACGACCACGGCGACCGCCGCGTCATCGCCGTGATCGGCGACGGGTCGATGACGGGCGGCATGGCCTTCGAAGGTCTGAACAACCTCGGCCACTCAGGACGCAAGGCGATCATCGTCCTCAACGACAACGGCCGCTCCTATGCGCCCACGGTGTCGAAGCTCACCGAGAGCGTGGCCCGCCTTCGCGTGAGCCCGCGGTACATGCGCCAGCGGGCCCGGCTCGACCGGGCGCTGCACGAGATGCCGCTCCTCGGCGACCGGATGGAGCGAGGACTCCAAGCTGCGGTCGCCGGTCTGCGCGCCTACTTCGAGCCGCGCGCCTTCTTCGAAGACCTCGGCGTCCGCTACACGGGACCGTTCGACGGGCACGACATGCGCGGGCTCGAGAGCGCGCTGCGTGACGCGGCCGAGTTCGACGGACCGATCGTCGTGCACGTCATGACACAGAAGGGTCGCGGGTACGCGCCGGCGGAGAACGATCCGATCAAGCGCCTGCACGACATGGGTGAGGCCAAGCCGGGCTCGTACACCGCAGCGTTCACCGAGGCGCTGATCAAGGCCGGCGAGGAGCATCCCGAGCTCGTCGCCATCACGGCCGCGATGCCCGACTCGACCGGACTGCTGCCGTTCGCCGAGCGATTCCCCGGCCGGCTCATCGACGTCGGCATTGCCGAACAACATGCGGTCACGGCCGCAGCCGGCATGGCCATGGGGGGCGTGCGCCCCGTCGTCGCCGTCTACTCGACCTTCCTCACCCGTGCCATCGATCAAGTCATGTACGACGTCGGGTTGCACGCGCAGCCGGTGATCTTCTGCCTCGACCGAGCCGGCATCACGGGCGACGACGGACCCTCCCATCACGGCGTGCTCGACATGGCTCTGCTGTCGAGGGTGCCGGGCATGACGATCCTCGCTCCGTCGTCGTACCAGGAGCTCGGCCAGATGCTGCGCGACGCGCTCGAGATCGTCGACGGCCCGGTCGCCATCCGTTGGCCGAAGACCAACGCTCGCAACGTGCCCGACGACGAGGTCGGCTGCGGACTCGATGCCCGCAAGGTCCGGTCCGGCTCGGACCTCTGCATCCTGTCGGTCGGCAAGATGCTCGACGCCGCCGAGGGCGCGGCGGAGGCGCTCGAGGCCGCCGGAGTGTCGGTGACGGTGTGGGACGCGCGGGTGGTCAAGCCGCTCGACCCTCGGATGATCGCCGACGCGGCACGGCATCCGCTCGTGATCACGGTCGAGGACGGGATCCGCGACGGAGGCGCTGGTGCCGCGATGGCCGATGCCATCTCCGCAGACGCGCTCGACGACGGCCGTGTCGGCCCGCCTGTCCGGGTCCTCGGTACGCCGTGCGCGTACATCGCTCAGGGCAAGCCGGACGCGATCCTCCGCGAGCTCGGCCTCGACGCCGAAGGCATCACCGCCGAGGCCTCCAGGCTTCGTAGCCTGATCCGCTCCACCTGAAGCGAGCCGACACCACCCACCTCTGTACGCGACGAGGCCCGGACCCCGTGGTCCGGGCCTTCCCCCCTTGCGTCGCCCCCAGCGGGCTGCTGCGTGGTCTCGTGAGCGTAGCAATCGGGTGTGTCACGTGTCACGCGGAGTGTTTGTCAGTCCCTGTCACCCCGCTTGGGTGATCTCGCACACGGTCAGCCGGGCTCGGCCCCCACGATCGAGACGAAGCTGACGCACTGACCCGGAGCGCCGCCGAGGTTGTGGGTGAGGCCGAGCGTTCGGCCCTCGTCGACGGTCGCGATGCGCCGCTCGGCCGGGGCCTCTTTGCGGAGCTGGAGCCAGCACTCGAAGAGCATGCGCAGGCCGGATGCTCCGATCGGGTGCCCGAACGACTTCAGCCCTCCGTCCGGGTTGACCGGAAGATCGCCGGAGAGATCGAAGGCCCCGTCGAGCACGTCCTTCCACGCGTGGCCGCGTTCGGAGAAACCGAGGTCCTCCATCAGAACGAGCTCGGTCGGAGTGAAGCAGTCGTGCACCTCCGCCATCGCCAGGTCGGACCGAGGATCGGTGACGCCCGCTTGCTGGTACGCGTCCTCGGCGGACCGGACCACCTCGGTGAAGGTCGTGTAGTCGTAGCTCGGGTCGATCGGACCGGCCGCGGGCCCGGAGGCGAACGACAGTGCCTTCACGTACAGCGGCTTGTCCGTGTACTTCGAAGCGTCCTCGGCTCGAACGATGATCGCCGCGGCAGATCCATCGGACACGCCGGAGCAGTCGAAGATCCCGAGTTGTCCGGCGATCAGTGGTGAGGCGCAGATGACTTCCTTCGGCACCTCGTTGCGGAACTGCGCACGCGGGTTGCGGGCGCCGTTGAAGTGGTTCTTCCACGCGATGCGGGTCAGGACGTCCTTCATCTCTTCTTCGGAGACGTCGAACTTCTTGCGGTACGCGGGCGCGAGCAACGAGAACATCGCCGGCGCCGTCATCGAGACGCTCGTGCCGTCGTGCGGAGGAACGGAGCCCACCAGCCCGGAGTAACCCGAGTCCTTCAGCTTCTCGACGCCGACGGCCATGACGATGTCGTACGCACCCGATGCGACCGCGTAGCACGCGTTGCGGAAGGCCTCGGAGCCGGTCGCGCACATGTTCTCGATGCGCGTCACCGGCTTGTAGTCGAGCTTCAGAGGACGTGACAGCGTCAGGCCCGAGACGCCGGAGCCCATCGTCCCGAGCCAGTAGGCGTCGATGTCGTCCTTGGTGACTCCGACGGAACCGAACGCCTCCTGCGTCGAGTTGATCAACAGGTCGTCCGTCGACTTGTCCCAGTGCTCACCGAACGGCGTGCATCCCATGCCGACGATCGCAACGCGGTCCTTGATGCCATGCGAACCCATGTGTCACGCACCTCCTGCGGAACGAATCGGGCGGGCTTTCCAGAAGTAGTTGTGAATGGATTTGGCGGTGACGACCCGCCGGAAGGTCAACTCGACGCGCTGGCCGATCGCAACGGCTTCGGGATCGACATCGGTCAGCGCGCACGTGTACCGGCCGCCGCCGTCGAAGTCGAGCACGGCGGCGACGGTCGGCGGCGACAGCGAGTACGCGAGCCGGTCGATCGTGTACGTCGCGATCGTGGCCGGCGTGTCGGACAGCGGGATGGGACCCATCTGGTCGACGGCGTCGCAGTTGCTGCAGACGCGCGCCGGCGGCAGGTGGACGAAGCCGCACTCGGTGCACCGGCTGCCGACGAAGGCGAACTTCCATGCCTCCGTCCGATGTGCAGGCGGGCCGTAGTACGCCTCGGGATCGGGACGGCGCGGCGGCTCGCGGTCGAGAAAGCCGCGCCACGTGAGGAACGTCTGGTAGGGCAAGTCGTCACGACCGGACTCGATCTGCGACTCAACCGTGCTCGCCGCTCGCTCGCGAAACCCTGCGAGTGCGTCGGTGGTGCGGAACACGACGACTGATGCGCCGTCCGCGAGCTGGACGAGCATCACGAGCTGTCCCGGCTGGGCGCGGTCGAGCACCTCTGCCAGCGCGATGCCGAGGTGTGCGGTGCCGGTGTTGCCGATGACCGCGCCGAGGTCGGGGGCGAACGCGTCGGGACGCGCGCCGATGCGCTTCGCGACCGACCGAGCGGCACGGGAGTGAACCCCGGTCACGACGACGTGATCGAGCTCGTCCGCCGTCACGCCGGCGCCCTTCAGGGCATCGTTGATCGCCTGGTCCGCGAGGGGCACGTACACCTGCTCACCGAAGCGCTCCTCCCACACGTGCGACGCCGGTTCACCCGGTAGTCGCCACCGGTCGAGGAACTCGTCCGTCGCGCAGGCGAACGTGACGAGTTCGGCGATGACGTCGTCGTGATCAGCCCACAGATACGCGGCGCTGCCGTCGCCACCGTCGCGCTCGTCGGCGCCCCCCGGCAGCCCGGTACGAACGTCTGCCGTCACTGCGAGAACCGGGTACGACGCCGCGTTGCCGAGTGCCATCGGGACGAGGCCGGATCGCACGGCGCCGCCGACGTCACCGGTCATCACCGAGGCATCGAGACCGAGCGCGGCGTGGATCGCGTTCGCATTCGTCTTGTCGAGATACGGCGGCGACGCAGTCGAGAACAACACGACGGCCGGCGTGACGTCGTCAGGAGCAGAACGCGTCGCGAGCCGCGCCGCCTCCACGCCCATCGACGTGGAATCCTCGTCGTACGAGGCGACGGCACGGGTTCCCTTTCCCCCGCCCGATCCGAGCGCGGCGCCGATAGCCGCTCGTTGCAGGCGCCAGTACGGCACGTAGGCGCCGTACGCCACGATCCCTCGGGCCACGACCTTCCCCCTTCGCTTGACCGGACGGTCAAGTGTAGGGCGGCGCTTCACCCCAACCCCAGCGTGGAACCGGGGCGTGCTCGACCACGGCGCGCCCTCTTGCGAGTTGCCGAGCGCGATGCGCGTCCCCCACTCGAGGTAGGCGACGAGAGCCGAACGGAACTCGGGATCGTCCGGCATGCCGGCATCGTCGGCGGCGTGGCTCATCAGCGTTGCGAAGCGGAAGCGTTGCTCTGGTGTGATGCCGAGGCCGAGGTGCTTGCTGAGCATGCGCTCGTAGCCGCCGAGATGTTCGCTGTAGTCGACCGGTCCACCGAACACTTCGCTCCACCACGCGATGACATGACGACGGTGCTCCTCGTGCACGCCACCGGGGAAGAACGGAGACAGCAACTCGTCGCGCTCGACACGGTCGTAGAACGCGTTGATCATCCGGTCGAACGCGTCGCGTCCACCAGCCCATTCGTAGAGCGTCGGATGGACGGCCACGCGAGGCACGGTATCGAGTGGGGGTCCGGGATACGGTGCGTCGCCGAGCACGGAGGCGCACGATTGACGAATGCGTTGAATCCTGGGACCGACGAGTGGCGCGCGTTGGTCGACGAACCGATCGTCGATCCCGAGCAACGCATCATCGACACGCATCATCACTTGTGGCCGACGGACGGTCTGCTCCCCTACCGCGTCGAGGAACTGCAGGCCGACACCGGCGCCGGCCACCGCGTCGAGCGGACCGTGTTCGTCGAATGCCGAGCCGCGTACAGGACCGACGGGCCGGCCGAGCTCGCACCCGTCGGCGAGACCGCCTTCGTTGCGGACGCGGCGCAAGCGAGCGGCGGGCTCATCGGCGGCATCGTCGCCCATGCCGACCTGCGGCTGCCCGACCTCGACGTCGTTCTCGATTCGCATGTGGACGCCGGCCAGGGCCTGTTCCGTGGCATCCGCCAGGCCCTCGCGCGCTCCGATCCCTCGGCCGGCCTCAGCATCCCGGGCCGCGCACCCGCGGGTCTATCCGCTGATCCTGCGTTCCGGGCCGGTGTCGCTCGACTCGGCGCCCGAGGGTTCACGTACGACTCTTGGCACTTCCACTTCCAGAACAAGGAGTTCCTCGAGCTGGCGCGCGCCGTGCCCGAGACCACCATGGTCCTCGACCATTTCGGGACGCCGCTCGGTGTCGGTCCGTACGCCGGCCAGCGCGACGCCATCTTCGACGAGTGGAAGCGTGACATCACCGACATCGCACGGTGCGAGAACGTGGTCGCCAAGCTCGGTGGTCTCGCGATGCCGGACAACGGCTTCGGCTGGCATCTCGCGGAACGACCACCGACGTCCGACGAGTTCGCGGCCGCGCAAGCTCCGTACTATCTCCACACGCTCGAGAGCTTCGGTGCGAACCGTTGCATGTTCGAGTCGAACTTTCCCGTCGACCGCATGTCGCTGTCGTACAGCGTGCTGCTCAACGGTGTGAAGAAGATCGTTCACGGATGCTCGGACGACGAACGCGACGCCGCTGTTCGCTGGGACCGCTCGCCGCGTGTACCGCCTGGATTGATCAGTAGTAGGGGTTCTCGCCGACCGAGTGATCTGTCGTGTCCACGACCTCGGTGACCTCAGGGATGGCTCCGAGGATGGCCGACTCGATGCCCTGGCGCAGTGTCATGGCCGACATGGCGCAGCCCTGACAACCGCCGCCCATCGTGATGTACGCCTTGTCGTCTTCGACCTTCACCACCGACGCGTAGCCACCGTGCGCGGCGATCGCCGGGTTCACCTGTTGATCGAGGAGCTGGCGGACCTTCTCCTCGGTCGTGCCGGTCAGCTCGATCGGATCGCCGAGCTGTGGCGTCGACGGCCGATTGGGATTGCGCAGGACGAGACCGCCCTGGTCCGCGTTCGACGGGAGGTCGAGCGTCGCGCCCAAGAGGTTGTCGACGCTGTCGGCGGGCACGACGACGGGCAGGCCGTTCTGATCCTGCACGACATCGTCCTCACCTCCGTCGTCGAGCGGCTCGAACGACAGGTCGTAGGTGAAATCGGCACCACGGACACCCGTGACCTCGACGCGAAGACCGAGACCGTCCGGATCGTCCTCTGCGGCACGAAGTTCGAGGATCTTGGCCAGCGCCTTGTCCGTGACCGTGATGATCGGCTCGGTAATGGTGTCAGACATCAGGGTCCAAGGTTACCGAGGTGGCAGCCGACTGAGAGATCCGCGTCCTCGCTCGGCTCCGGGCGTCGCTTCGCTCCTGCCTCCGCCGAGTGCGGCTCGTCGCTAGCGCTTCCCTCGCCGTGTCCTCGCTCGGCTCCGGGCGTCGCTTCGCTCCTGCCTCCGCCGAGTGCGGCTCGTCGCTAGCGCTTCCCTCGCCGCGTCCTCGCTCGGCTCCGGGCGTCGCTTCGCTCCTGCCTCCGCCGAGTGCGGCTCGTCGCTAGCGCTTCCCTCGCCGTGTCCTCGCTCGGCTCCGGGACGTCCGGCGACTCCTCAAGCAGCGGTGGCGGCGGCTGATCGCAACGCCCGCAGCAAGAGGCCCTGGTCGCCCAGGCGATTGCGCAAGGTCCGCTCGCAGCCCCGCGATCGGATACAGGTTCTGCGGCGCCCGGTTGTCCTTGTGGACGGCGGAAGCGAAGCGAGGCAACGAACACGCGGAGCGATCGGCGAGCTCGATCGCGCTCGACCTGGGCAGATCGGTCGCGGCCTCGCACCGAACCACACCGGCCAGGGGATGTACGAGCGGGCCCGGCAGACGCACATACCACGACCAGCGGGCCACGCTCTCGCCGACCATGAACACCGGCGTGCGCTCACCGGCCTCGAGGATCGAGGCGACGCGCAGCACGTCGGGCGGCCCGTACCCGCGCGGCAGCGTCTTCACGTAGCCGAGCGCCCCCCCGAGATGCCGATGTTGGCTCAACGGACCGTCGACGACGAGCTGCTCCCCGCCGGCGGCGATTCGCGTCGCCAACGACGCTTCTGCCTCCGCGTGGGTACGTGCCACGGCCCTTTCCAGCACCTCGATCTCATCGTCCGCAACACTCGTGTGGCGCCAGGTGCCGTGCCTGGTGACGAGATGATCGGCGCCCTTCCACAATCTGATACGCTCGCTCCTCGTCGCCGGCCATCAGCCGGAGCTGTTCCATCCCGGCGTATGGGTCAAGAACTTCGCCCTCTACGGCACGGCTCAGGCCATGGCGGCACCTCGCTCAACCTCGTCGTCGATAACGACACGGTTAAATCGACGGTCTGCGCCATCCCCGTCCCTCCCGCGACGCGAGTGGTCGGCCCCATGCCCGGACGGTGCGGTTCGATCGCTGGACTGGCGAATCGCCCTACGAAGAACGGACCATCGCCGACCGCGAATTGTTCGCCAGCTTCGCCGATCGGGCCGGCGCTGCTGCGCGGCTGGGACTATGAGCCGATGCTGCCGGCCTTCTGGGCCGAGGTGCTGCGCCAAGCGGAACGCACGCCGCTGCTCGGCGAATGCTTCGCGGCGGCGCGGCGGACCTTCGAGCGCGCTGGGGCTGTCACAATCTCGAAATGCCGGTAAGCCCCCTTTGTCGGACGGAGCCGTTCGCCTGGTTCGCCTGTCATCTGCTGGCCGATTTGCCGCATTTTCACGCGGTCTACAACGCCATTGTCGACGACTATCGCCGCCATCACGGCATTCGCAGCCGCAATCATCCGGTGCCCGATCTCGCCGTCGAAGACGACTGGTTGGAGGCGCCGTTCTGGGGCTGGCGCACTGCGGCGGGGCGGCGAGCGCGGCCGGCTGTTCGCGCGCCGCCGAGGATCGCATCGAACTGCGTGTCGGTGCGGAGGTATGGCCTGGCTGCCCTGCCCAGACGAACCCACGCCGTCGCGGCGGTGGAGCCTGGCAGCAACTTGGGGTCGCGCGGCTTCAAGGTCCGCAGTCGGGCGTTGACGACCACGCTGTACGCCCGCCTGTTCCTGGCCGATCTCTTCATTCACGGCATCGGCGGCGGCAAGTACGATGAATTGACCGACGAATTGATCCGGCGCTTTTACGAATGCGAGCCGCCGATTTACATGGTGCTGTCGGCGACGCGCTGGCTGCCGCTGCCGCGGCTCGCCGCGATGACGGAAGATCTGCCGTCTCGTCCGCGCCGTGCGCGACGTGCATTACAACCCGCAGCGTCATCTTGACGAGGCCGCGACAAGTCCGGTCGCGGAGTTGGCGGTTCGCAAGGAGGCATGGATGAGCCGGGCCAGCCGGCGACGGCTGCCGAACGCCGCGAACGCTTCCGGATGCTGCGAATGCTCACCGAGCAGCTCACCGACCGCTGCGCGAGCGAGAGGACCAACTACGTCAGGAGTTGGCGGAGTGCGAGCGGCAGACTGCACGCCAACGCCGTACTGCAGCGGCGCGATTATTCCTTTTGCCTGTTCCCCGCAGACCTCCTGCGTCCCTTCTGCACGCAATTCCTGAGCGTCCGCTGACGTGTTAGCCCCCATTCGCTGCTACATTCCAGGACGTTTGGACGAAAGCCGAACTGTCCGAAGCGCTGGGCATCCAACCGCACGGAGCGGACTGCCGCCGCTGGAGGAGACGGAAAGCTCTTTTCCTGAAGTGATTTGAGAGCGGTTGACGGTGGTTGCGATGGGCTGTGTGGAATATCCCCGACAGGAAACGAGAACATCTGTTTTGCGTCGTCGCAAAGCCCTTGTTCTCTACCGACTTACGGGAAGGCCAGGTTCCTTGCCCAGCGCCGTGTTGTCCATTTTTAGATACGGATTTAGATACAGAGTCATGGGCGAGGGAACAGGTCATCACCGTGGAAATCTGGCAAACGTCGCTGCCATCCCGCCCGTCGCACCACCACGAACCACGCCTTCGGCCCGCCCTCGCTGAAGGTCATGTCCTTCAGGTCGGGCCGGACCTCGACCTGTGTCGGCTCGATGGACTCGATGCTCCAGCCCTCGGCGAAGGCGTCGTGCAGTTCCTTCTTCGACACCCGCCTCGGCCCCTGCGTCGCCCGGCTCCTCGTCGCTGAAGCACAGCAGGAACAGCCGACCGCCCGGCTTCAGGACGGTCGCCAGCCCCTCGACGTAGCGCCGCCGGTCCTCGTCGCTGAAGACGTGGAACAGGCCGCTGTCGATCACGTTGTCGAACCGCTCGGTCCAGTCCTTCAGCGTCAGGGCGTCCTTGACCAGGAACGTGGCCGGCAGGCCCCGCTCGGCTGCCTTCCGCCTGCGCCCGGTGGATCGGCTCTTCGAGGAAGTCGATGCCCGTGACCTTGCAGCCCTCGCCCGGCGAAGAACAGGGCGTGTCTCCCGGTGCCGCAGCCAGCATCGAGGACGGAGCCGGTGATCTGGTCGGCCACGTCGACGAAGGGCTTCTGCGGCCTGCCGATGTCCCAGGGCGCTTGGCCGGCGTAGATGGCTCTCGAAGGTGGTGCGGTCGGGTACTGGATCATGGTGACTCTCCAGATGGTCAGGCGGTGGCTATTCTATCCTCACGGGCAAGGATGAACGAGACGCGCCAGAAAACCGGAGCCGATCATGGACAAGGTGAACCTCAGCGAGAAGCTGGCGCAGTTCAGCGACCAGTGGAAGCCGAAGATCGTCGGCGAGTTGAACGGCCAGCAGGTGAAGCTGGTCAAGTTCCAGGGGCCGTTCGTCTGGCACCACCACGACCACGAGGACGAACTGTTCCTGGTCGTCAAAGGCCGGTTTCGCATGGAGTTTCGGGATCGGCACGTCTGGCTGGAAGAGGGCGAGTTCCTGATCGTGCCCCGTGGCGTCGAACACCGGCCCGTCGCCGACGAGGAGGCGCACGTCCTGCTGTTCGAGCCGGCCTCGACGCTCAAGGACGGGCGTGATCGAGATTCAGGGCGACCAGCGTGACCGGCTCGTCGCCGTGTTGGAGAAGCTGGGCTACCGAGTGCAAACGAGTGGGAGGCTGAGATGGACCGCTGCCCGTGGGCGAAAACCGACCTGTATGTGCAGTATCACGACACCGAATGGGGCGTGCCGGTCCACGACGACCGGCTCCTGTTCGAGTTCCTGATCCTCGAAGGAGCGCAGGCGGGCCTGAGTTGGGAGACGATCCTGAAGAAGCGAGAGAACTACCGTGCAGCCTTCGACCAGTTCGATCCCGCCATCGTCGCCAAGTACGGCCAGAAAAAGCGAAAGAGCTTGCTGGCGGATGCCGGGATCGTCCGCAACCGGCTGAAGATCGAGGCTGCCATCCAGAATGCGAAGATGTTCCTGGCCGTGCAGGAGAGTTCGGCACGTTTGACGAGTACATTTGGGGATTCGTCGGCAACGAGCCGAAGCAGAATGCCTGGAAGTCGATCAAGGAAGTGCCGGCCAAGACCCCGGAATCGGACGCCATGAGCAAGGACTTGAAGCGGCGGGGGTTCAAGTTCGTGGGCAGCACGATCTGCTACGCCTTCATGCAGGCCGTGGGCATGGTGAACGATCACCTTGGTCGGGTGCTTCCGACACGCTCAACTGTCGAAGGGCGGCCAGGAAGCCGAAATGAAAAAGCCATCCGGCGACCCCTGGTTCGTCTACATCCTTCGCTGCGCCGATGGCTCGCTCTACACCGGCATCACCAAGGACGTGAAGCGCCGCTGCCAGCAGCACAACGACGGAACGGCCTCACGATACACCCGTAGCCGTCGCCCAACCAAGCTGGTCTGGCAGGAGGCCCAGCCAAGTCAGAGTTCGGCCTTGAAGCGTGAGGCAGCGATCAAGGCAATGACGAGGCGAGAAAAGTTGGCGCTGATTCGATTGAGGAAGAAGGCAGGATGATCCCACTCCACCAAGACCCCTGGTTCACCTTCCGCTTCGCCGACGACCGGATCATCCCCCGCTTCCACCTGGAGGGCGTCGAGGCCGGGCGGCGGGTGTCGGTCTTCAAGATCGACCCCGGCACCGGCGAGCGGCTGGGCCTGCTGGCGACGGCGACCGTGGGCGAAGGACGGCTGGGTGGACCTGCCGGAGCCGATCATCGTGCGGGCCGGCGAAGCGTTCATCGCCGTGCCGGAACCAGTGGGCTGACCGACGACCTGGATTGGCGAGGATGCGATGATCTTCCGACTTTCGCAAAAGTTGAGCGCCAAGATCAAGGCCGGAACCTTGGCGACTCTGCCCCTGGACGAGAACCCCGTCGTCCTTCGGGTGGTAGACGATGTACAGCACGGGGAATGTGCATTTCTGCCAGTATTCAAGGTCGTTCTGATCGACCGGCGACGAGAACGATGTGTCCGTGTCGTACCGAACGTAACTCTCGCCCGCTTTGGACTGGACCTTGATGATTCCGCCCGCCGTCTCGAAGCCCTCACCGTTCTCCTTCGGAGTGACAACCGATGCGGACACGAGGGATCGGATCGGTCGGGGCGATACGGGGTAGTTGCTGGACGAGCCGGCGAATCCGGGCGTCCTCCAGGCTGACGTGCGCCAGTCCCCGGTCCTGGGCTTCTCGGCTGTGGAAGGACACCCGCTCCATCTTGCTGCCATCGGGCCATTCCAGCTGTAGCTGAACAAGTCCTTGGCCTGCGCTTTGCCGCCCTCGCAGCGCAGGTACGGCACGGTCGCCATGCGTTCGACCCAATAACGGCAGGGGTGGCCTGCTCCCGAACTGCTGGGCCAGCGTCGGGCCGGGGTTTCCCGAGGAACGGTTTCCCCGTTGAACGACCGCCCGGCCTGGTTCTTGCTCTTGGGCCTGTTCCCCGTACTTCCTGAATGAGCCGGGTCGATGTTCTTCTCGATGTCGCCGGGGTTGAGGATGGCCTGGGCGTACAGCTTCTCGACAGACGGCACCGCTTTCGGCGGAATCCAGCACGTCATGCGTCTTTTGCGTCGGCACGAACTCGGTGAAGATCAGGTACTTCAACTCCGGGTTGTTCTCGTCCCGCTGGTTCTCGTAGAGGATGTCGAGCAGCGTCTCGGCCCGTGCGTCCGGCCCCTGGGCCTGACAGCGGCGGGCCAGATCGAGCAGCAGCTTCACCTCTTCCTTCTCGTTCTGAAGTCCAGCCAGCCGGGTCGCCAGCAGTTCTTCCAACTGCTCCTGGCCGTCCTGTTCGTCGAGGTTGGCTTCGGGCGGCTTCCTCGTCGATGGCCGTGATGTTGGTGGCTTGCAGCGCTTCGAGCCGGCGCTCCATCGCCGTGGCGATGGCCTGGGTGCTGCTGGTGACGAGCCGCTGCATCAGGATCATCAGGAAGCCGAGGTACTGGCGGTTCTGCCGCATCGCCTGGTTGTAGCCGAGGCGAACGTACTCCGTGACCGACTCGTAGAGGTGCTTCTGGAGCTTGTGCTTCTCTCTCCCAGCGGACGGGCATGAGCTTCGTCAGCCGGGGCATGAAGAGCGGGTCGCCCCGGTCGTTGATGGCCCGCCGCTTCTCGGTGCGGATCACGAACGGGACGACCTTTTCCCTGCGGATCGAGCCGGCGGCGATGAACTCGTCCCGGTCCAGCAGGGCCATGAGCCGCTGAAAGCCGGCGGTCTTGCCCTGGTGCGGCGTGGCCGAGAGCAAGAGCAAGTACGGGGCGGCTTCGGCGAGAGCCTTGCCCAGGCGATAGCGGGCGACCTGTTCGGTGCTGCCGCCGAGCCGGTGGGCTTCGTCGCAGATGATCAAATCCCAACCGGCGTCGATCAGGTCGCCGAGGCGTTCCTGGTTGTACGCTTCCAGCTTCTCGCGGGACCAGCCTCGTCGTCGTTCGACCGGCTTGATGGAATCGACGGGGCAGACGACCTGATCGAACTGCCGCCAGACGTTCTCGGCGCCGGTGAGGTTGCGCCACGACGGAGAACTCGCTCGGTGTCAGGAGCCGGAACTCCTCGCCGAAGTGGGTCTGCATTTCCTGGACCCACTGCGTCACGAGGCCCTTGGGGGCGACGACCAGCACCCGCTTCACCAGCCCTCGCAGCTTCAGTTCCCGGAAGATCAGCCCGGCTTCGATGGTCTTGCCCAGGCCGACCTCATCGGCCAGCAGGTAGCGAACCCGGTCGCCGGTGACGGCACGAGTCAGAGCGTGAAGCTGGTGCGGCAGCGGGATGACGCCGGCTTCGAGCGGGGCCAGCAGCACGTCCTGGGTCAAGGCGTCGGCGATCCGGGCGGCGGCGACGGCGTAGGTGATGCGGTCGAGGCCGGTCGCCTTGCGTCGGTTGGGCTGGGGACAGGGATTCGGCGGGAACTCGTTCGACCGTCGCCAGCCGGGGAATCCAGACCTGATAGACGGTGTGGTTCCAGACCGTCTCGACATCGAGGATGCGCACGGACTCCCCGTGGGCCGCGCTGAAGGCCCAGGAGCCGATGGGACAGGCATCGTGGGATTGGGGATGCCGTCTGCTGATTTCATGGTTCGCCGCCGCCTGTCCGTCGCTTGTCCGTCGTTTGCCGTTCCTGCCGTGCTATGTCCCGATCGAATACGCCACTTCCGCGCATCGCGGGCCGCGCACCGATCTCTGCCTCCCTGCGCTACACCTCGCACCAACTGCCAGCCTACTTCTTGAGTCACCAGCTGACAGACCCGCCTGTCCGAAGTCGTTCAGTCGATCGCGCAGGAGTCGTAGGTCGGCCTGGACCGTTCGCTCGCGGAATCATCCTCGAAGCTCGCCGAATGTCCTTGCCCCCGTCGCTCAGGATCAGCAGAATCTGCCGCTGCCGGTCGGTCAGATCGTGACTCACTCGCAGCGGCGGGTGGTAGCCGCTGGGCCGGAACCGGACCACGACGGCACCGGCTTGCTCCTCGAACTCGGGCTCCGGCTGGCCGGCGGCCACGCACCAGTCCACGATCTTCTGCGTGCCCCGCCCCCACTGCTCGATCAGCCCGCGACGATAGAAGACCCCGGCGATCAGCGGGTTGCGGAGGCGGGAGGCGTGGTCCCGCTTGAGGTCGGCCACCGTGATGCCCGGTGGCAAGAGTCCCAGGCTGGTGACTTCCAGCCGGTCGTCGTAGATGGCGACGAAGATCGCTCCGCCGGCGATCGTGTAGTCGCGGTGGCAGATCGCATTGACCAGGGCTTCCCGCAGGGCCAGCGGCGGGTAGAGCGGCACATCTTGCCGTTCCAGCTTGCCCGGCTCGAAGCTGACCGGCGATCGGGATGTTCCGCAGGATGAAGTGCATCGACTCGTCGAGAATCTGGAACGCATGGCCGTGCAACTGCCGCTGGTCGAGGAACTCGGATTTGTCCGTTCCCTTGAATCGGGCCAGGCGCACGGTGCACTGCGGGTAATCGGGCATGAACTTTCGCCCGAAGAGGACCACGGCCGCGTTGAGCAACTGGCCATCGACCCGCAATTGCAGCCGATCGAGCGCATCGAGCGGGTCGGACGACTGGCTTTCGAGCCGCCCGCAATGAACTCGCGGCCCGCACGGCCCGATCGATCTCCTCGAGGTCCAGATCACTCGAGGAGTACCCTTCGGCGACCTGGTTCTCCCACCGGTGCCGGGTGCTCGCGCCGGGCCAGCAGCCGCCGCTGGTACTCCGCCTGCGGCATCCGGGATGTCGTGTTGCCGATCCGCTGGTAAGGTCGGCCGTCGAAGGTGTAAGGGCCGTCCGTCTGCTGGGTCGTCTCCAGGATCAGGACTTCCTTGGTGCCCGCCGACGGGAACGCGAGTCTGCTCGATCCAGGCAGGCGGCTCCAGCTTGCGGATGGCGTTCGCCACTTCCTGGAACGTGGCGTCGGTCACGTCCTGGCCCTGAATTCTGCCCGCATTGGTGACGCCGAACAGGACCTTGCCGCCCGACCCGTTGAGGAAGCCGCACAGCGTCTCCATTCCGCCGTGCAACTCGCCGGTGGTCTTCTTGAACTCGATGTGCTCCCATTCGCCCTTGCTCTCGGCGATGAGCTTCTGGAGTTCGGCCAGCGTCATGCTTCCGGGGGCAGTCATTCGACTCCTTCCTACTCGCCGCTTCGCATCAAGGCGTTGTCGTAGTACATCAGCAGCGCCTGGTCTTCCTGGATCACCGCTTCGGGCACCCGTTTTGCCATCTGCACGATGGTAGGGTAGTCCTGCTTCTGCCAGTATTCCTTGAAGCCGGCTCGCAGCGCCTCGCTGCGGACCAACTTCAACTTGCCCTTAGTGTCGAGGTATTGCTGGAATTCCTTCATCAACGCACGATGGCGAATCTGCTCCAAGTCGGCTTCCTTCTTTGGATCGGGAATACGCCATGTCCCATCGCTATTTTCCACGAAGTTCTGGTCGAGAATAGTGCGAAGTTCAAGAGGTTGTTCGTGCTTCTCCCACACACGCTGGGCCTCTCGCATGTAGAGAGGTTGAAGCTGCGAGTACATCATCGGTTGATCGTGCAATTGTTGCCTGACCCACCGAATTGCACTCTTTTCGTCATTCACAAAAAGCTGCAGCTAAGCTGGTGGTCCAGTTTTCGGGGTCCACTATAGGTCCGTGCGCCAGTGCGCATCCCAGCCGGTGCGGACCAGGACCGCCTTGCCTCGAAGGTCGTGGCCCTGGAAAGACCGCACGGCCAATCGCCCGGCCTTTCGACAGATCGGCGGGGATCACGATGCCTTCCAGGTTCGCCAGGCGCTCCAGGGGGAGTTCCGACAAGTCCTTGCCGTTGGCGTAGCGGTGGAACGGCGAGTCGAGGTAGGTGCCGGTGTTGGCGACCATCTCGATCTTGCCGATGTGGAACTCGGTGCCCGGAGCGTAGTGCGACCGGGACTGCTCCCGGCTGAGGAAGTCGCAGACGAGCGGGGCCGGCAGACCCTTGTAGGTCATCATCCCGTGTTCGACGACGTGACTGACATCGATCAGCATGGATCGCTCCTTTGCCGCTCAGAGGGTGCGGACACGACGAACGAAAAACTTGATCGCATCTGAATTCATGGTTTTTCGAGGGACGTCACACACGGCGTTCAAGCCACCAATCGCCAACTGCGCCTCGCCTTCCTGGCACGGGTGCCCTGACCTGATTTCTTTCTTCGGGTGAACGAAGTTCCTGTAATCCCTCAAGACCTGATCGAAGGTCATAGCCCGTTTCGCTGGCAGCACTCCAATGTCTGCGGCGACTTTGATGAGGTTTTCCAACCGCCAATCCTCCATTGCTCCTTTCGGGATCATCGGGCTTGCCAGGGCCTTGGCCTTCACTACTGCATCTGATGCCCGAGTGTCGAAGAGGATGGCTTCGAGAATGCTGCCAGCCATTATCACCGTACTTTTCCAGGCACCACCAGGAAACAGCACTAGCACCAGTTCCTTGTAGTCTCGCTCGATGATCTGGCGCAGGTCATTGTCCTTGATGAACGAAAACGAGCGTGTCTGCGCACGCCACCCTTCACCGCCATACTTGTCCAGAACCGCAATGACTCGCTTCAAGAGACTTCTTATCACTGCCCTGGATGGCGGTTCCTGATTAAACTGGTTTACGAAGCTGCCCGTGTCTCCGGGGTCTCCACTGTTTCGAGCCACAACTCCAGATCGACCCGTGCGACAATAAACTCGAACCGTGAATCAGGGAAGAAATCCCGTGGATCAAGTCGTCGCACTTCTTCAAGAAGTGTCGAACAATGAGGCACCACAGTTCGCAACCGAGTGCTTAGGGCTGATCCATCCGTCGTCGGTCCCATACGCTTTTCAACGTCGTCCACGATCGCCAGGATTCCTTGAGCAATCTGAACAATGTAATTGACCATAAAACACCCCGTTGGAGCCAACGATTTCTACTGACCGAATAAAAGCAAACAACCCGCAGCAGCAAGTCGCCGCCACGGGCTGTTTTCGTTGCTTTTTCTGTCCGGTCGTCAATCCAGGAAGGCCACGTTCTTCATCGCCTTCGACTGCCCCTCGGTGTTCATCAAGACCCGGTGCCAGCCGTGCAGCGTGATCGTGGCGTGGTCGGCGTGCCGGATCCGGCCCGGACGTAGACGCCAGGATTCCGCCGCATGGTGCGCCAGCCCCAGCCCTTCGCCTTCGGGCTGCCGGCCAGGATGCCCTTGTACTGCGCCTCGGTGACGCCGTTGGGGTGCCGGGAGCAGACGTAGACCGTCTCGCCGCCCGTGCGGTAGCAGAACTCGGCCCAATGCGGCTTGCCGCCGTTGCCCCGGCGCAGCGGCTCGTTCGGCAGGACCAGCTTCTCGTCCACGACGAAGCCAGGGACCGGCAGGAAGAACCACTCGCCCTGGCGGACGAAGGCGGCGTTCTTGCGGCGGTTGCGGGCCTTGGCCCGGAGTCGCTTGCCGGCCTGGGCGCTCAAGACCTCGGCGGGCTTCAGGGCTTCCTTGGCCTGGCGGACGGTGCCGACCGGGGCGGTTTCGGGGATGCCGGCGACGAACCAGTGGCGCTCGTCGTGGCCGCAGAGGAACTTGCTCTTGTCCTTGCCTTCACGGACCAGGAGGAGCAGGTGGCGGTCGGCGGGCTGCACGTCGAGGACGGCGATCTCGGCCTCGGCCCCCGGCTGGCGGACGATCTCGAAGAACTCGCCCTTGCGGTCGGCCTGCACGTCCAGGGAGATGACGCCCGCCGTGCGGCTGCGGCGGGCCGGACGGTCAGCGACCTTCAGCCGAGCGCCGATGCGGGCAAACTTGATGTCGAGGAGGTTCGTGTCCATGAAGGGGAGGACACGATGCACGGCAGGGCGGGTTCGCAGCGTCGTCATCATCGGGCATCCTCGACCCAGCCAGCAGCCAAGGCGTCGGCGGCCGCCTGGACCCTGGGCAGAATATCGACGTGGGCCAGCGACGACGGCGGGATGGCCGATGCGCCCCAGCGGGCACCGGCGATTGCGCCCACGAGGACCGGGCAGTAGTTGGCAGGCCCGGCGAATGCCAGCGACCGCTCCAGCGCCTCGGCGAAGCAGCCCGACGTGCCGACGAAGTACAGCGCCGCCCGAAGCACGTCCGGCGCAAAGCCGCCGTTGTTGCCCGGCCCCTCCTGGCCGGCGAAGCCGCCACACTGCCGCAAGGCCACGTCCCAGGCGGCACCACGGATCAGCGACCGGCACAGCTTGTTGACCGTTGCGGCGATCTCGCCGGCCAGCGGGTCGTGGTGCGTCAGCCGGGCCTCGGTCATCGCACAGGCGGCGAGGTCTTCGTCGGCGATGGCGGCGAGCATGGACAGCGGCGGGGATCGGTGCGCCGGGTTGCAGCCCGCCGTCTTGCCGCCGAACTCCCGGTGGACCTGCGCCGTGGCTTCCTGGACCGGCATCCCCGCCGCCAGGAGTGCGAATGCCCTGTCGCTCACCGGGCCGGTGTCGAACGCTCCCTCACGCCACCAGGCCAGGTAACGGTCCAGGATGTCGGCTGGGTTGAAGCCGCCGCAGTCGACAAGGCTTTCGGCCAGGCGCACGGCCATGCGGATCGGCCCGCCGATCCGATCCCCGGCAGCCAGCCCGATCAGGACGCCCCGACAACGATCTTCAGCGGTGGTAGTGTCGCTCATGGTTCATGTCCCGGCCTGCTCGACCGTCCGGTGCCTGGCCTGGGTCGGCAGCAGACCAACCCGATAAAATGACCGCTGTTTCGCCGACGAGATGAGCAGCGCCGATGATTCTACCCTACACGCTGGCCGGCGATCTGGCGAAGGAGGTCCAGCACCGGACGATGAAAATCCTCTTCCTCCACGGCTGGCAGTCGGTCCCAGGCGGCGTCAAGCCGACCTTCCTGGCGCAGCACGGCCACGAGGTCATCAACCCGAAGCTGCCCGACGAGGACTTCGACGAGGCCGTCCGGATCGCCCAGGCCGAGTTCGACAAGCACCAGCCCCAGGTGGTCGTCGGCTCGTCGCGGGGCGGGGCCGTGGCGATGAACATCAACAGCGGCGAGGCCAGGCTCGTCCTGCTCTGCCCGGCCTGGAAGAAGTGGGGGACGGCCAAGACGGTGAAGCCCGGCACGGTGATCCTGCACAGCCGGGCCGACGACGTGGTGCCGTTCGCCGACAGCGAGGAACTGGTCGAGGAACAGCGGGGCCGACGTTGATCGAGGTCGGCAACGATCACCGGCTGGCCGACCCGGAGCCGCTGGAGGCGATGCTGAAGGCGTGCGAGAGCGTTGAATGAAACCAAACGGAAGGAGTTGCGTCGATGTCAGACGAGACTGTGATGCGCGATCTATTCGACCGATGGGAGCGGGTTTGGCATGAAGGCCAATACGACCTGATCCCCAGCTGCGTCGGGCCGGACTACATCCGGCACGACGAAAAAGGTGATCGGACGGTAACACGGGAGGCGTACGCGGCGGAGATTGCCAAGACTCGGGAGGAGCGGCCGAACACACGGTTCGTTGTGTACGATCACTCATTCGAAGGCGACCGCGCGTGGTTCCGCTTTACGCTCAAGTGGACTGATCCAAAGACCGGCGAGACGCGCACTCGAGCAGGCATGCAGGTCTACCGGATCGAGGCCGGCAAGCTCGCGGAGACTTGGCTGATGTTGCTCACACCAGGCTCGGCATGGACCGACGCCGTTGCGCAGGAGCATTGGACGAGCCCGCCGCCAATTCAATAGGGTTGGCTGAGGCCAGAGCCGACGACCAGAGGAGTGAAAATGGCCTTCGATGAAACTCTCGCCGGTCGCATCCGTGACGCCCTCGCCCGGAAGATGTGGCGTCGAGGAGAAGAAGATGTTCGGCGGCGTCGGCTTCCTGCTCAACGGCAACATGCTCGTCGGCGTCTGGAAGGACTCGCTGATCGTCCGGCTCGGCCCAGAAGAGGGCGACGAGGCGCTGCTGGAACCGCACGTCAAGGAATTCGACATCACCGGCAGAGCCGATGAAGGGCTGGGTGCTGGTCGCGCCGGAAGGCGTCGAGGACGACGACCAGTTGAAGGACTGGATTCGAGCGGGCGATGAAATTCGTGAAGACACTGCCAGCGAAATAGAGAGGACATCGACCGAATGAAGCCAACCATAAGACCGACCAACCAGGGCCGCACCATCGCCGTCGTCGGTGACGTGTACCGCTTCCTGGCGACCGGCGAGGACACGAACGGCAAGTACGCCATGTGGGAAGCCATCGTGCCTCCGGGCGGCGGGCCTCCCCCGCACGTCCACAGCCGGGAGGAAGAGGGCTTCTACATCCTCGAAGGCGAGATCACGCTTCACGATCGGCGACGAGCGGATCGTGGCGACGGCGGGGATGTTCGCCAACATGCCGGTCGGGACGCCGCACTCCTTCAAGAACGAAGCGGACAAGCCGGCGAAGATGCTGATTTCCGTCGCCCCGGCCGGGCTGGAGAAGATGTTCTTCGAGGTCGGCGTGCCGCTCGCCGAGGGAGCCACGACCGCCCTGCCGCCGACGAAGGAAGAGATCGAGAAGCTGCTGGCGATCGCACCGAGGTACGGGATCGAGATCAGGTTGCCGGGGCATTGAGTGAGGACACGACCATGACCACCACCTACACGCACATCCTTGATCTCGCCAAGGAAACCGAGCCGCCAGCAGACGGCATCTTGAGCCGCACCGTCTTTCAGGACGACCGGATCAAGGCCGTGGTTTCGGCTTCGGCCAGAGCCAGGAACTTTCCGAACACACGGCGGAAAGCCGGCAATGCTGTACTTCGTGAAGGGCGAGGCCAGCGTCGGCCTGGGCGACGACGTGCAGGAAGCTCAGGCCGGCACGGTCGATGCGCCGCTGGCGATGGCGCTGGTCGCCCAGGCGGCAGCGGCCACGACGCCGCACGCCCGGCACGTCCTCGACGTGGGCTGCGGGGCCGGCAACTACACCCTCAAGCTGCTGGAGCGCCTGCCGAACCTCGATGTCACCCTGATCGACCTGAGCCAGCCGATGCTCGACCGGGCCAGGGAGCGGGTCAGCCGGGCGACCACCGGGCGCATCACGACCATCCAGGGCGACATCCGGGAGGTCGAACTTCCTGACGGGGAGTTCGACATCGTGCTGGCCGCTGCGGTGCTGCACCACCTGCGCACCGACCAGGAGTGGCGGGATGTCTTCGCAGCGTTCCACCGGGCGCTGCGGCCTGGCGGCTCGGTGTGGGTGTTCGATCTGGTCGAGAGTTCGATCCCTGCGGTCCAGGCAACTCATGCGCCGGCGGTACGGCGAGTACCTGACCCGGCTGAAGGACGAAGCCTACCGGGACCATGTGTTCGCCTACGTCGAGAAGGAAGACACGCCTCGCCCGCTGCTGTTCCAACTGGACCTGCTGCGTCAGGTCGGGTTCGCCCAGGTCGAAGTCCTGCACAAGAACGTCTGCTTTGCGGCCTTCGGCGCTGTGAAGGGCTGAGGGTGTCCGCCGCTCTGGTGAAGGGAGAACGACCATGCACTACGACTTCATCGCCATCCCCGACGCCGACGTGCCCCAGGCCGTCGAGCCGATCTTCCAGCACGTCGTCACGACCTACGCCAGCGAGGCGAACAAGACGGTCGAGCATGTGGCGGGCCGTGCCGGACGACCTGCTCGACTTCAAGCCGCACGAGAAGACGAACCCGATCCGCACGATCCTGGTCCACCAGCTTCTCTCCGAGCGCCGCTTCTTCGCTCAGTTCGTCGGCACCGAGGAGCCGCCCGTCGAAGAACTGCTCCCTGCCGGCGAGAAGCCGGTCGTCCAGGCGTACATCGACAAGTACGTCTGGCTGGTGAAGCGACGGCTGCCGCAGTTGGCGCAGGGCACCGCCGCCTGGTGGCTGGAGAGCCGGCCCTTCTTCGGCGGCTTGCAGCGGGAGCGGATTTGGGTGTTCTGGCGGCGGGTGCTGCACACCTGCCATCACCGGACGCAGGTGCAGATCGTGGCTGCGGCTGGCCGGGCACGAGCCGGTCCCGGCGATCTACGGGCCGTCCGGCGACGTGAAGTGGGACGAGGCCGACCCGACCTACTCGCTGGAGGCGGCGAAGCGGGGCGGCTGATCGCTGCCGTCGCTCGTGGCCGGAATTGTCAAAGAATCCCCTTGACTCCAGCCGATACTTGCATATACAATAATCGTGACGGTCAAGGAGCCGCACGATCATGGACAAGCCGACGAACAGCAGCATCGACACGATCTCCAAGACGTGCATCGCCGTGCGCCTGCGGCTGCTGAACCGGGTCGTCACGAACTTCTACGACGACGCCCTGCGCCCGCTGGGCCTGAAGGTCAGCCAGTTGAACATCCTGATCGTGACCGCCCGACTCGGCCTCGCCCGGCCCGCCCAGGTCTGCGAGATTCTGCAACTCGACGCGTCCACCCTCAGCCGCAACGTCAAGCCGTTGCAGGCGCACGGCTGGCTGGAGGTCGTGCCGGAAGAAGACGCCCGTACCCAGCCCTTCCGGCTGACGCCCCAGGGGAAGCGGCTGATCGAGAAGGCGGTCCCGGCCTGGGAAGAAGCCCAGCGCCAGGCCACCGAACTGCTGGGGGACGAGGGGATCGCCCTGCTCGACAAGGCCGCGAAGAAGTTGCGGCAGGCCAAGGCCGAAGCGCTGATCGGCCCGTGTTTTTTTCGGATGATACTTGCATATACAATAAATGAGGGCGCGTCATGAACCTTGCCGAACACCCGACCGTGCGGCGCTTCCACGAAAGCCAGGCGAACGCCCCGGCCCCGCCGAGCCGCCGAAGCCCCTCGATGCGGCCTGGCTGCGTCAACTGTGCCTGGACTGCGGGGCCGACGACGCCGGCCTGGTCGAGATCAGCCGCCCGGCCCTGGACGACCAGCGGGACGACATCCTGCGTGCCTTCCCGCCCGACCAAGACGCTCCTCAGCTTCGTCTGCCGGATGAACCGGGAGCCGATCCGCAGCCCGGCCCGGTCGGTCGCCAACCTCGAATTCCACCACACCGGCGATCACGTCAACGAGGTCGCCCGCAAGGTCGTGGCGACCCTGGAGACGCAGGGCGTCCGGGCGCTGAACCCGGCGATGGGCTTCCCGATGGAGATGGACCGCTTTCCGGGCGGCAAGATTTGGGTCGTGTCGCACAAGCCGGTCGCCGTCGCTGCGGGCCTGGGCCACATGGGCATCCACCGCAACGTCATCCATCCCAGGTTCGGCAACTTCATCCTGCTGGGCACGGTCCTGATCGCCGCCGAGGCGACCGCCTACGACCAGCCGATCTCGTACAACCCGTGCCTGGAATGCAAGCTGTGCGTGGCGGCGTGTCCTCAAATGTCCACTTCTGGAGACACCTAGGGCCCAAAAAGTCCACTTCTCAAAGTCGGCCGAACGGTTACGCGAACGGCTGGAATGAGTCGCCGGGCATCTACTCGGACGAGATGACCCAGGGCTGGAAGCTCACCACCAACGCCGTGCATGACCGGGGCGGCGTGATCTTCCTCCAGCTTTGGCACACCGGACGAGCCTCCCACAGCAGCTTCCACGGTGGCAAGCCCGCTGTCGCTCCCTCGGCCATCAAGAGCAACGAGCCGGACATCCACACGCCCACCGGCAAGCAGCCGCACGAAGTCCCACGGGCACTGGCAACGTCCGAGATTCCACGGGTCGTGGCGGAGACCGGCGAGCCGCCGAGCGAGCGAAGCAAGCCGGTTTCGACGGCGTGGAACTCCACGCAGCCAACGGCTACTTAATCGACGAGTTTCTCCAGTCGAAGACGAACCACCGCACGGACGAGTACGGCGGGAGCGTCGAGAACCGTTACCGCTTCCTGAAGGAAGTGATCGAAGCCGTCACGTCCGTCTGGGCCGCCCAGCGGGTCGGCGTGCGTCTCTCGCCCAACAGCCCGTACAACAATATGGGGTCGCCGGATTACCGGGAGTAGTTCAGCTTCGTCGCCGGCCAACTCGACCGCTTCGGGCTTGCGTACCTGCACGTCCTGGACGGGCTGGCCTTCGGCTTCCACAAGCTGGGCGAGCCGATGACCCTGGCCGAGTTCCGCAAGGTATAGTGGACCCCGAAAACTGGACCACCGGTTAAGCTACTCTGGTGGCCCAGGAAAGGGGAAACGATGGCAGGCAAGCGGAAGCAGCACACGGCGGCGTTCAAGGCCCAGGTCGCCCTGGCCGCGCTCAAGGGGGACCGGACGGTCAACGAACTGGCCGGCCAGTACGGCGTCCACCCGACGCTGATCCACGGCTGGAAGAAGCAGCTGCTCGCCGGGGCCGAGGCGGTCTTCGCCAGCGGCGCCAAGGCCGGCACGGCGGACGCCGAGGCCCGCCAGGCCGAGCTGTTCGAGCAGATCGGCCGGCTCAAGATGGAGCTGGAGTGGCTCAAAAAAAAAGCTGCCGCCTTCGGCTGAGCAGCTGCGGCCGCTGATCGAGGCCGGCCACCCGGAGTTGAGCGTCCGCCGGCAGTGCGAGCTGCTGGGGCTGAGCCGGTCGAGCCTCTACTACGAGCCGGCCGGCGAGACGGCGGAGAACCTGCGGCTGATGCGGCTGATCGACGAGCAGTACACGGCCCACCCGTTCTACGGCAGCCGGCGGATGACGGCGTGGCTGATCGAGCAAGGGGAGGCGGTCAACCGCAAGCGGGTGCAGCGGCTGATGCGGCTGATGGGCCTGGAGGCGATCTACCCCAAGCCGAGGCTGAGTGCGGCCGGGCCGGGGCCATCGGATCTACCCGTACTTGCTGCGGGACGTGAGCATCGAGCGGCCGGACCAGGTGTGGAGTACGGACATCACCTACGTGCCGCTGGCCGCGGGGTTCATGTACCTGGCGGCGATCATCGACTGGTACAGCCGCTACGTGCTGGCCTGGCGGCTGTCGAACACGCTGGACGGCTCGTTCTGCCTGGAGATGCTGGAGGAGGCGTTGAGCCGGGGCCGGCCGGAGGTGTTCAACACCGACCAGGGGGTGCAGTTCACGGCGGCGGCGTGGACGGGCCGGCTGGAGTCGGCGGGGGTGGCGGTGAGCATGGACGGCCGGGGTCGGTGCCTGGACAACGTGTTCGTGGAGCGGCTGTGGCGGACGGTGAAGTACGAGGACGTGTACCTGCACGGCTACGAGGCGGTGCCGGAGTTGGCGAAAGGACTCGGAACGGAAGCCGGTTTGCCGGTCCTGGCAACCTTCGGACGGTTGGCCCAATAGGACAGAATCTTGTCGATGCCAAGCAAGTCCAAAGCGGACATGGGGAAGTTTGCATGGTGGAGTTTGAGAATCTTGACGTTCCGTCCGACCCGCAGGGCGGATTCGGATAGCTGATCGGTTCCCGGCTCCCTGTCCAGATTGACGGACTGTTACAGGAAGGCGTCCAGCACCGTGTGGAAGGGGAGTCCCTCGACGATGCCATGTTCCCGGATGTTGGCTTCCTTGCGGAGCCTTTCTGCTTCGGTTTTCTGTTCTTCTTTCACCGTGTCCTGGTGCGGCCCGCCGACACGAAGCGGATCATGGGGAAGTCGGCTTGCAGCTTCGCAATCCGTTCCATCGTGGTGAACGTGCCCAGGTTGGACGGGGCAACCTGGATTTCGGTTTCGCCCCTGGCGATGGCCTTGCCTACTTCAAGGGCCATCCCCTCCCAAGGGTCGTGCCGATCCTTGATCGCTTCCCAAAGCTGCCCCAGGCGAATCGCCCGGATTTGGGCTTCGGGTTCGTTGGTCCCAAGGTAGAACGTCTTGCCGGCCTTGAACAGTTTGTAGTTGCCCCTGGCATCGGTCCCCAACTTCTTCATGATGCGCAACGCCGCTATTTTCAGGTTATCCCCATGTATCCACCAACCTGATGCTAAGCCGGAAATTAGATACGTCAAGCCACGGATTAGATACATTTTTCGATACAGCGGGAGTATTGCGGACTGCTGGACGCCGATTGAAAAGTCGCAACCCATGAAATGGACAAGGCTTGCGATTTCTCGCAAGCCTTGTCTAGTATCCCCGACAGGGGTCGAACCTGTAACCTTCGGCTTCGGAGGCCGACGCTCTATCCAATTGAGCTACGGGGACAAGTGCTTTCGTACAAGCAACTTATTGACATTTCGCCGGCATCGGGAATTCTGCCTTGACACCCGTTTTGACACCCGACACCCGGCAGAGGCGTCAACATGAGCGATTCTACCGCATCCCGCCGCAAGAGCAAGACCCCGCTACCCCGCCCCCGCAAGCCGAACGATAAACCCGTCCGTTCTGAACCGGCGTCCACTTCTCCCCCGACGGACGGGGGTGCGGGTGTCACGGCTGACACCCGCTGCCCGCGACGGCAAGCCGGCGAAGCCCTATCCCGACTTCCCTCTCTTCCCGCACGCCACGCAGCGTTGGGCCAAAGAAGATCCGCGGCAAGATGCACTACTTCGGACCGTGGGAAGACGCCGACGGCGCAGCTTGAGAAGTACCTGGAACAGAAGGACGACTTGCACGCCGGACGAACGCCGCGCGTCCAGGGCGACGGCTTGACCGTCCGCGACCTGCTCAACCGCTTCCTGACGGCCAAGAAGACGCTGGTGGACGCCGGCGAACTGGCGGCCCGGACCTTCGGCGATTACAAGAGCGTCTGCGAGCAGATCAGCGCCGCCTTCGGTTTGACGCGGTTGGTCGACGACCTGGCCAGCGACGACTTCGAGAAACTTCGCGCCGGCACGGCGCCAGCGCTGGGGCCCGGTGGCGCTGGGGAACGAGATCCAGCGCATAGCGTAGTCGTCTTCAAGTACGCCTACGACGCCGGGCTGATCGAGTTGCCCATCCGCTACGGTCCGCTGTTCCGCCGTCCGACACGCAAAGTGCTACGCAAGGCCCGCAACGCCAAGCGAGCGAGCCTGTTCGAGGCGGACGAGATACGCCGGATCCTCGCCGCCGCCGGCCTGCCGCTCGAGGCGATGGTGTTGCTGGGGATCAACTGCGGCTTCGGCAACGCCGACTGCGGCACGCTGCCCCTGTCGGCCCTCGACCTCGACGGCGGCTGGGTCGACTATCCCCGGCCCAAGACCGGCATCGACCGCCGCTGTCCTTTGTCGGCCGGAGACGGTCGGCGGCGCTGCGCGAGGCCATCGCCGGTCGCCCCGACCCCAAGAACCCGGACGACGCGGGATTGACCTTCCTGACGAAGTACGGGCTGCAGTCTGGTGGAAGGACACGCGGACAATCCCGTCAGCAAGGAAATGGCCAAGCCGCTAGACGAACTCGGCCTCCGCCGAGGGGGAAGGAACTTCTACGCGCTGCGGTCACGGCACGGAGACGATCGGCGGGGAGTCGCGCGACCAGGTCGCCGTCGATCACATCATGGGGCACGTCCGCGACGACATGGCCAGCGTCTACCGCGAGCGGATCAGCGACGAGCGCTTGATCGCCGTGAGCGAACACGTCCGAGGTGGCTGTTCGGTGCCGACCGGCCGAGGCGGAGGCCAAGAAGCCGGCAGGAAAAAGCGGACCGGTTGAGGTGGAAAGCTCCGCGAGATCGGCCTTGCCGAGCTTGATTTGAGAGATTGACCGTCCGATAATTGACGCGGGACGCCGGGATTGATCCCCCGGTTGAAGTCCGCCCCTTCGGGCGCGGTTTCACCTTCCGCGAGTCGAAGGGGCGGGCTATTGCCCGCAAGCGAAGGTGAAACATGTCCGAAAAGAAGCCCCACCTCCCCACCGATCTAAAGGCGACCGCTTGCGAAGCTGAGCGAGCGACAAAGAAGCCAAAAAGGCACTAAGCAAACAAACGCCCGAGCAACAGGCGGCACTGGAATCGCGCTTTCTGGTTTCGCCGACGATTCTCGCAGGGCCGCGCCCTCTCGACGAAGTGGGAAAATATGTACGAGGCATATTCGACCATCCGGCGACGGACGATGACCTCGCATTGTTTTTCTGGGGCGATTCGGTTGTTCGGGCGAACGCTTCCGCCACATGCCCGATCGGCAAATCAAAGAAATCCTGGAAGCCGAACGCTGCCGTTCGGAGAAATCTCCCGTTCCTCCTTTGCTCGTGGACGTGTACTGGCAGTTCCGCGACGCATGCGAAGACGATTGCGACGCCAGCCCGCCATTGCGAAAGCAGAAGGCAGAAGTGGCAATTATGCTCGATCTTCTTGGTAGACGGGAAAAGCCCAGCGGTAAGCCGGACGATGGCCCATCTTCTCCCGGTGTGTTTATCCACGATGGCACATCCTATTCTTTTTCTACGCGGCAATGGCGTCTGCTTCTCGTTCTCTTCGGCAAGGGACTGTTCCCAGAGGAAGACGTGATGAATGCGGTTTATGGCGACAAGGGAGAAGCCGCCGAGGGGAGATTGCGAGCGCTCGTCTTCCGAACAAATCAACGATTTGAGCGAATCGGGCTACAATGCTACGTCATCGAACGGCCAATCAGCAGCCACATCTCCTTATGTCGCATTAGCTAAGAGCGGAAAAAAATTGTT
>CAWGFA010000035.1:0-135427 GCA_963821725.1 uncultured Acidimicrobiia bacterium | reverse complement strand
GGTTCCGGTCTCGAGCTCGTCGGCGGTGCGCGGGGCAACGATCCTGTGGCCGCGACGACCTACGGGACCGGGGAGCTGATCGCTACTGCTCTCGACGCGGGCGCGGCGGATCATCGTCGGCGTCGGGGGGTCGGCCACCACGGATGGCGGTCTCGGCGTGCTACGGGCCGTCTACCCGCTGCAGCGATTGCGCGGGCTCGACCTGCAGGTCGCATGCGACGTTCGCACGAAGTTCGTCGAGGCTGCGGATCTGTTCGCGGGTCAGAAGGGGGCGTCGGGCGCGCAGATCGCGCTCCTGCGACGCCGGCTCGAGCGGCTGGCGCAGGTGTATCTCGACGAGCACCGTGTCGACGTGCGCGACCTCGAGCGTGCGGGTGCAGCGGGAGGCCTCGCGGGCGGGCTCGCCGCCGTCGGTGCGTCGTTGGTCGACGGCTTCGATCTCGTCGCCGACGAAGTCGGTCTCGACGACGCGCTCGAGGGTGCCGATCTCGTCGTCACCGGCGAGGGCTTCGTCGACGAGCAATCGTTCGAGGGCAAGGTGGTCGGCGGCGTCGCTGAGCGGGCCGCGGCCGCGGGAGTGCCCCTGCTCGTCATCGCGGGCGAGGTGTACGACGACGCCGGGACGCGGGTGGAAGCGATCTCACTCGTCGAGCGATTCGGCGAAGCACGGGCTCGGAGTGATCCAGCGGCGTGTGTCGACGAGATCGTACGAGAGCGCTTGGCGAAGGTGGGTTAGCGCGCCGCCTTCTTGCCGACGATCCAACCGACGAGCGCGATCGCCAGGATCACGATCACCGCGAGCTTGACCAGGCCGAAGAGGAACCCGACGACCGCGGAGATCAACCAGAGCGCAGCGAGCACCACCGCGACCCCCACCAGTGCGTACCACCACAATGGCGTAGAGGGACGCTCGACATCGGCCACGGCGTTGAAGGCTATCGCCGCGTCGATCAGGTGATCGGAGTGTGGTCCTTGGCGTTGTCGCGGAGATCGATGCGGTCGCGAAGATCGACTCGACGGAGCGCGGACATGGCGCGGGCCACGACTTCCAACGCTGCGTCGGGGTCAGCCGGCTCGCCGGTCTTGACGGCTTCGACCGCGGCGACGGCCTGCTCGGGCGAGCAGCCGCTCAGACTGGCCACCAGCTCCGCGAGGCGCGACGTCGAAGGGCCGTGACCCGAGGTCTCCTGCGGATCCGACTGGTTCGGTTGGCCCTTGCTCATGGATGCTCCCCCAGGTCCCGTTGTTCCTGTTGTTCGTCCGTTGATCATCGGATGGGCAGCCGCGTACTTGAGCACTCGGCGAGAAAATTCCCGCACTACGCCCGCACAACGGCCCGGAGGGGACCTCAGGCGCCCCGGCGAATACCCGTCCGAGGGTGGATCGTGGCGAGCGGCGGCCGCTCGACCACCTCGAGGTCGATCGGCTCGAGGTCCCGCCTGTACAGCGTGGCCAGGGGGACCGAGACCCCCGCCCGGGACAGCATCGTCTGGATCACCGCAGTGGCCTGCGGCGACAGCTCGTCGAGCGGGCGGTTCCGGTGGATGCGGGTGCCGAGGTCGGCTTGGGCGATGACCTCGGTCCCGAACCGGTCCGCGATGTCGATCAGCAGCGCGATGTCGACGCCGTAGCCCTCGACGAACGGAAGACGCTCGAGCAGTTCACGATGGCCGGCGTATTCGCCCGCGAGGGGCTGGATCACGGACCTGAGCTGGGGAAACAACAGCGCGAGCAGCGGCCGGGCGACGAGCTCGGTCACTCGTCCGCCGCGGTCCCCGAACTCGGCGGCCGGTCGCTCGTAGTAGCCCTTGACGAAGCCGACGCCCGGCTGGGTGAGCAGTGGCCCGACGAGTCCGGTCACGAAGTGCGGCTCGAATCCGATGACATCGGCGTCGCACCACACGATGACATCGCCCTCGGCTTCTGCGAGCGACTTCCACATCGCCGCGCCCTTGCCGTAGCCGTTGCCGTGCTCGGGCAGCACGTCGGCCGCGGCGATGACCCGCGGCACCGGCTGCGGCCGCGACCTTTGCCGTCGCGTCGCTCGAATGGTCGTCGACCACGATGATCTCGTCGACGAGACCGCAACCGACGAGTTGCTCGCTGACACACTCGACGATGGCGCCGACGGTCGCAGCCTCGTCGCGCGCCGGAAGGCAGACCGACACGACGTGATCTTCCTTGGCAGCAATCAGCCCGCGGAGGTCGAACTCGTCGTGATGGAACGAGGGCAAGACCGGAGGGACCGACCGCACGCTGGCACGTTACCCACGAGTCGGAATGCGACTCGCAGCGCCTGTGGTTATGGTGCTTCCATGAGCGTGAAGGTCCGAGTCCCGACCACTCTCCGCACCCTGACCGGTGGCAAGTCCGAGGTGGAAGTCGAGGGCGCGACGGTCGGTGAGGTCATCAACAGCCTCGAGAGCGCCCACCCCGGGTTCACCGAGCGGTTGCTGGACGAGAACGGGCTGCGCCGCTTCGTCAACGTGTTCGTCGCCGACGACGACGTCCGGTTCCTCGAGGGCCTCGATACGAAGGTGCCGGACGGGGAGACGGTCTCGATCATCCCTGCCGTCGCCGGCGGCTAGCTCAGAATCGGGGCGCGAATCGTTAGCACTCGCCCTCTGTGGTTGCTAAACGGGCTCGGGCGTGGTTGGATTTAGCAGTCTCGAATCGAGAGTGCCAGGAACTCCCGACCACGTCCCGAGAAGAACCCCACGGAGGGATTGATGCCCAAGATCATCGCGTTCGACGAGGAAGCCCGCCGCGCCCTCGAATCCGGCATGAACAAGCTGGCCGACGCCGTACGCGTCACGCTCGGACCGAAGGGCCGCAACGTCGTGCTGGAGAAGAAGTGGGGTGCGCCCACGATCACCAAGGACGGCGTGTCGGTCGCGAAGGAGATCGAGCTCGAGGACCCGTACGAGAAGATCGGCGCCGAGCTGGTCAAGGAAGTGGCGAAGAAGACCGACGACGTAGCGGGAGACGGCACCACCACCGCCACTGTCCTCGCGTGGGCGATGGTCCGCGAGGGACTGCGCAACGTCGCTGCCGGCGCCAACCCGATGTCGCTGAAGAAGGGCATCGAGGCTGCCGTGGACGCCGCGGTGTCGAGCCTGGCGACGCTGTCCAAGGACGTCGAGTCCAAGGATCAGATCGCACAGGTGGCGGCGATCTCGGCCAACAACGACATCGAGATCGGCGAGCTGATCTCGGAGGCGATCGACAAGGTCGGCAAGGACGGTGTGATCACCGTCGAAGAGTCGAACACCATGGGCATGGAGCTCGAGTTCACCGAGGGCATGCGGTTCGACAAGGGCTACATCTCGCCGTACTTCGTCACCGACCCGGATCGCATGGAGGCCGTCCTCGACGACCCCTACATCCTCCTCGTCGGTTCCAAGGTCTCCGCGGTGCGCGACATGCTGCCCGTGCTCGAGAAGGTCATGCAGTCGGGCAAGCCGCTGGCGATCGTCGCCGAGGACGTCGAGGGCGAGGCGCTCGCGACCCTCGTCGTCAACAAGATCCGTGGCACCTTCAAGTCGTCCGGGGTCAAGGCACCGGGCTTCGGTGAGCGCCGTAAGGCGATGCTGCAGGACATGGCCATCCTCACCGGTGGTCAGGTCATCACCGAAGAGGTGGGCCTCAAGCTCGAGAACACGACGCTCGACCTCCTCGGCCGGGCCCGCAAGGTGGTCGTCACCAAGGACGAGACGACCATCGTCGAGGGCGCCGGTAGCGACGACGAGATCAAGGGTCGCATCCAGCAGATCAAGAACGAGATCGACAACACCGACTCCGACTACGACCGTGAGAAGCTGCAAGAGCGGCTCGCCAAGCTGTCGGGCGGTGTCGCAGTGCTGAAGGTCGGTGCCGCCACCGAGGTGGAGTTGAAGGAGAAGAAGCACCGCATCGAGGACGCCGTTTCGACCACGAAGGCCGCGGTCGAAGAGGGCATCGTTCCCGGCGGCGGTGTCGCGCTGCTCCGCTCGCAGTCGGCGATCCTCACGGCAGCCGACAAGCTCGAGGGTGACGAGTCGACCGGGGCGAAGATCGTCGCCAAGGCCGTCGAAGAGCCGCTCAAGCAGATCGCGGTCAACGCCGGCCTCGAGGGGGGCGTGGTCGTCGAGAAGGTCAAGAACCTCGAGGGCTCGAGCGGTCTCAACGCCGCCACCGGTGAGTACGAAGACCTGCTGAAGGCCGGTGTTCCCGACGCCACGAAGGTGACCCGGTCCGCGCTGCAGAACGCGGCGTCGATCGCGGCACTCTTCCTGACCACCGAAGCGGTCATCGCCGACAAGCCGGAGGAGAAGGCGCCTGCCATGCCGGGCGGCGGCATGGAGGACTTCTAGATCCCCAAGTCTCAGCCCCGCTGAGCTTCCTGAATCGGCCGGCCTCTCGGGGCCGGCCGATCCGCGTCCGTCTCGGCCCTCCCCGTTCTCCGGCCCTCCTCCGTTCTCCGGGTCCATTGCGGGGCTCTGGCCCCACAATCGCACCAACATTCGGCCTTGGGTTCGTAGCCTGCGGGGTCAATGAGTCGTGGCCGCACCGAGCGGGTGCTCGTCCATCGTGTCGACGGCGCCAGTAGCCCTCGTCGTCAACCGGACGAGTTGATCGTCGAGGAGCCGCTCGAGATCCGGCTCGACGGCCAACTGGTGACGACGACGATGCGCACGCCGGGCGACGACTTCGAACTGGCGGTCGGCTTCTGCTTCACCGACGGGCTCCTCGACGGCGCGCCGGTACTCCGCTGCCGGTACTGCAGCGACGACCGCAGCGGCGCAGACGCCGACTTCAACATCGTCACCGTCGAGACCGGCGGACGTGCTCCCGTGCCTCAGCCGCGGCTCGACCGCGACGACATCGTCGTGCGGCTTGTGCGGGTCCGTGTCCATCGCCGACCTGCAGGCGCGTTTGAAGCCCCTCGACGGCGTGTCTCCGATGTCGCTCGAGGTGCTGGCTTCGGTGCCGGAGCGGGTGCGCGGCGTGCAGAAGCTGTTCGAGAGCACCGGTGGGGTCCACGCCGCCGCCGCCTTCGATCGAACGGGTGAGCCCGTCATGGTCCGCGAGGACATCGGTCGGCACAACGCCGTCGACAAGGTGGTCGGTCGCCTCCTGCTCGACGCACGACTCCCGGCAACCGATCTCGGGCTGTGGGTCAGCGGCCGGCGCGAGCTTCGAGTTGGTGCAGAAGGCGTGGGCTGCCGGCTTCGGGGCGCTGGTCGCCGTCAGCGCACCGTCGAACCTCGCGGTCGAGGCGGCGCGGTCGGCAGGCATGACCCTCGCCGGATTCGCGCGCCCCGGTCGATTGAACGTCTACGCCCCGGCCGATTTGTAGGTTTTCGTCGCAAGCTCGCGGCGAGGGTGGACAATTGCTTATGTCCTGGTACCACTTCTGGACCGATCGCGTGTTCGGCGGCTGGAACCGCTACGTCGAACGGTTCCGGCCGTGGACCCGGTACCGCACCGCCCGGTTGTTCAAGGTGGTGCTCGTCATCGCCCTGATCGGCGTCGCATTCGGTTGGCGATGGAACGAATCTCCCATCGACGCGCTCGTCGAGTTGCCCCGATCGGCGATCGACTCCGCGTTCAGCACGGGCCAGAACCTGCCGTTGATCCTGCAGCTTGCCGTGGCCCTCATCATCAACATGCTGATCTTCGTCGGCATCTTCTGGTTGCTCTCGCGGCGGGATCGACACCTACTACCCCGACGACGTCGAGACGAGGTTCAGCGACGTCTGGGGCCAGGATCCGGTGCTCGACCGCGTCAAAGAGAACATGGTCTTCCTCGAGAAGCCGGAGGAGATCGAGAGTCGCGGCGGGTACGTGCCGAGCGGGATCTTGCTGTGGGGTCCGCCGGGAACGGGCAAGACGTTGATGGCCGAAGCCGTCGCCGGCGAGACGGGGCGTCCGTTCGTGTTCGTCGATCCGGGCGCGTTCATCAACATGTTCTTCGGGATCGGCGTGCTCAAGGTCAAGCGGCTGTTCCGCAAGCTGCGCAAGCTCGCCCTGCGCTACGGCGGCGTGATCGTCTTCTTCGACGAGGCCGACACACTGGGCAACCGCGGTGGCGCGGTCGCCGGCGCCCAACAGCACCCTGTGGGGACATCAGTGTTCAACCATGGGTGCAACGGGATCAGCTATGTGTCCTCGTCGGTCACCACCGAGTTGCTGCGCGCTCGAGCTGGACGGCTTGCCGTCGGCGGACGACGGCGGACGTCGGGGCTTCATGATGATGCCCAACGGTGGTGGCGGCGGCATGGGGACGCTGCAGGCGTTGCTGACGGAGCTGTCCGGTCTGAAGAAGCCCCGCGGCGTCTTCAATCGCTACGTGCGCCGAGCGCTCGGGATGCGCCCGAAGCCGCCGCCCAAGTACCGCATCCTCGTGATCATGGCGACCAACCTGCCGGACGTGCTCGATCCGGCGATGCTGCGTCCGGGTCGCATCGACCGGATCTACGAAGTCGGTTATCCGTCGACGGAGGGACGCCAGCGGACCTTCGAGGGCTACCTCGACAAGATCAAGCACAATCTGACCGAGGAGCAGGTGCGCAAGCTCGCGATCATCAGCCCTCGCGGCACCGGTGCGTCGATCAAGGACATCGTGAACGAATCCCTCGTCGTCACCTTGCGCGAGGGCCGAGAGGTCGTGACGTTCCAGGACGTGATCCGGGCGCGCCACCTCAAGACGCACGGCCCCGCGGACGAGTGGAAGTACTCGGATTGGGAAGGTCACGCCGTCGCGGTCCACGAGGCGTGTCATGCGGTCGCGATGTACCGACTGAAGAAGCGCGAAGCGATCGACGTCGCGACCATCGAGCGTCGCGGCAGCGTCGGAGGTTTCGTCGCGCCGGTACCGCTCGAGGACCAGTTCTCGTCGTGGCGTTCCGAGCTCGAGCTCGAGGTCATGACGTTCCTCGCCTCACTCGCGGGCGAGCGCCTCTTCTTCGAAGGCGACAACTCCGCGGGCGTCGCCGGCGACCTGCGCGCGTCGACGTTGATCGTCATGGAGATGTTCGGCTTCCGAGGAATGGGCAACACCACGGCGTCGATGGGCGCGAGCCTCGGCTTCATCGGACGCCGGCCGTCGGTCATCGTGGAGGACGGCGTCGATCGCCAGTTCCTCGAAACCGCGTTCGGACGCGACATCGACGCGAAGCTCAAGGAGCTGCTCGCCAGGGTGCACGACCTGCTCGAGGAGAATCGTGTGCACGTCCTCGCGGTCGCGCACGCGCTCGAGACGCACAAGACCATCACCGGCGACGAGATCATCGCGATCATCGAAGGCCGCATGGGCTTGCAGCTCGACGGCCGTAGCTACCACGAACCCGGTGCGGCCGAGAGACTCGAGGAGTACCACGCGGCCGTCGTGCGGGCGATGCGGGGGACGACAAGGGTGGATGTCGCGCTCCCGGCGTTCAACGGGTTCCATCCCGTCGCACCAGCGGCGATCGCGGTCCCGAGCGAGCCGGCGCTGACGGCGCCTCCGCCAGCCGGTGCCGAGCGGCCTGTGCCGCCACCACCACCGCCAACACCGACCGAGCCGCCTCCGGCAGGCGTCCCGATCTTCCTGCCGCCGCCTCCGCCACCACCGGTCGACGGAAACGGCTCGAAGAACGGTTCGTAGTATCCGACGGTGCAAGAACCACTGACGCCCTCGACGGGGTGGGGCGTGCTCCACCTGTTCTGCAGGCCGACACCGCTCATCGACCCAGCGGCCATCACGGCCGCAGTGAAGTCATGCCAGACCGACGACCACCAAGTGGTCACGGTCGGCATCCTCGGCCACAAGGCGGACCTGGGATTCATGGCACTCGGCCCCGACCTGTGGCGACTGCGCCGGTTGCAGAGCGATCTCACCGCGGCCGGGCTCGAGATCGTGGACTCGTACGTCTCGCTCACAGAGGTGTCCGAGTATGCCAAGGGCGTGCCCGAGGAGCTGAAGCAGAGGCGCTTGTTCCCGCAACTGCCACCCGACGGCAAGCGCGCCTGGTGCTTCTACGGAATGTCGAAGCGGCGCATCGTCGGGCAGAACTGGTACACGCTCCCGTACGACGAGCGCGACCAGTTGATGCGCGGTCACGGCAAGACCGGGCGAACGTTCGCCGGCCGGGTACTGCAGCTCATCACCGGATCGACCGGACTCGACGACTGGGAATGGGGCGTCACCTTGTTCGCCGAGCGTCCCGACGATCTCAAGGACGTCGTCTACACGATGCGCTTCGACGAAGCCTCGGCGACCTACGCGGAGTTCGGACCGTTCTTCACCGGCGTCGTCGCGCCCATCGACGAGTTGTTGATCGAACTCGGGCTCGGTTCGTGACCGACCGAGGCGCAGCAGCATGACCGACGACGAACTGAAGTCGATCATCACGTTCGGCAAGTTCCAGAACGTCGACATGCGCGTCGCGCTCGTCGCGGTCCGCACCGATCGCGCCCGGTACGAACGCGCCGTCGCGGCTCGTGTCGCTCGATCTCGGCCGCTTCGGTCAACGCCAGTCGGTCGCGCAGTTCGCCCTCGTCGACGAGGCCGATCTCGTCGGCAAGCACGTCGTCGCGTGCATCAACTTGGCACCGAAGCAGATCGGTGAGCATCTCTCCGAAGCGCTCGTGCTCGGCGTACCGCATCCGGACAGTCCCGACGGACAGGCGCAAGCGCTCCCGCTACTGGTCAGTGACATGGCCACACCCGGCGACCGGGTCTTCTAGAGTCCCTCGCACGGTGGCGGAGGGAGGAGGAGAGTTGCACTGACGAAGCGGCGCGTTGCGGTCCTTGCGATGCTCGTTACAGCGTTCGGTGTGCTGCAGTTCCTCGCGGCGCCCGCGCTCGCGCAGACGCCGAGCACCACGCCGACGTCGTCCGCCGCGGAAGTCGTCCGCTCCGGAGTCGTCGGGGGGGACGCCGTCAGGTGCTGGTACGTCGGTCCGCGGCACGCTCGTCGACCGCAAGGGAACGGCCGACACGAAGGACGACGAGCCCGTCAAGGACGTCAAGATCACCGTCACGAAGGACAACGGTGATCCCGTCGGGTCGACCGTGACCGACGCAGACGGCAAGTTCCTCATCGACATCCCCACCGGGGAAGGGAACTACGTCGGCCTCCTGGATACGAGCACATTGCCGAAGGGCGTCGAGCTGCCGGCGAGCGCGGCGACGTTGAAGTTCAGGCTGGGTCCCGGCCAGTCACGCGTGCTGCTGTTCGACCTCAACGCCGCGGCCCGCTCGACGACGGGAAAGTTCGACGAGTTCCTGCAAGCAGTCGTGGACGGCACCAACTTCGGGCTGATCATCGCGATGTGCGCGGTCGGGCTCTCCCTCATCTACGGCACGACCCAGCTCGTCAACTTCGCCCATGGTGAGCTCGTGACGCTCGGCGCCATCGTCGCTTACTACTTCAATGTCAGCTTCGGATGGCCGTTGCTCGTCGCTGCGCCCGCGGCCGTCGTCGTGGTCGGTGCCTTCGGCTGGTTGCTCGACGCGGGATTCTGGGGACCACTGCGTCGCCGTGGCACCGGACACATCGCTCAGATGGTGATCTCCATCGGGCTCGCGCTCGGCGATGCTCAACTTCTACCTGTACACGTTCGGCGGTATCACGCGGCCGTACACCGACTACCACGCGCAGCCCGCGTGGTCGATCGGCTCGATCGACCTTGCGCCCAAGAAGTTCGCCAGCACCATCATCAGCTTGGTGGTTCTGATCCTGGTGGCCACTGCCTTGCAGCGCACGCGCACGGGCAAGGCCATGCGCGCCATCTCCGACAATCCTGATCTCGCGGCCTCGTCGGGCATCAACGTGGATTCGGTGATCCGGCTGGTGTGGCTGTTCGGCGCCGGCCTCGCCGCACTCGGGGGCATCTTGTTCTCGGTCAGCCAGGACGTGAACTTCGAGGAAGGGTCGTCGATCCTCCTGCTGCTGTTCGCCGCCATCACGCTCGGCGGCCTCGGCGCGGCCTACGGCGCGCTCATCGGCGGCTTCGTCGTGGGCCTGTTCGTGAACGTGTCGACGGTGTGGCTCCCCACTGAGTTGAAGAACGTCGGCGCGCTGGTCGTGTTGATCCTCGTGCTGCTCGTGCGGCCCGAAGGCATTCTCGGGCGAGCGGAACGGGTCGGGTAGGGCACGTGGACTGGAACTCGATCTTGCGCAACGGCGGGCAAGCTGCGTTCGGACCGGCCGCCATCTACACCGCGCTCGCCGCCATCGGCCTCAACATTCAGTTCGGCTACACCGGGTTGCTCAACTTCGGGCAGGCCGCGTTCGCCGCGGCCGGGGCGTACGGCATCGCAGTCGCGGTCACCACATACGGCCTGTCGTTCTGGACCGGGCTGTTCCTCGGTCTCTTCGCGTCGGTGATCCTGGCGCTGCTGCTGGGGTTCCCGACGTTGCGCCTGCGAGCCGACTACCTCGCGATCGTGACCATCGCGGCAAGCGAGATCGTCCGGCTCACCGTCCGCTCGGTTCGGTTCACGTCCACGCTGGGCGGCACCGACGGCTTGCAGAACTTCACCGGTCGGTTCTTCGAGATCAGCCCTCTGCACGGTGCGGAGTACGGCTTCTGGATCTTCAGGTACAGCCGCGACGACACCTGGGTGATCATCATCGGATGGATCGTCGTGCTGCTCTGCTGCCTGATCACGTTCCTACTGATCCGCAGCCCGTGGGGACGGGTGGTCAAGGGCATCCGCGAGGACGAGGACGCCGTGCGCAGCCTCGGCAAGAACACGTACTGGTACAAGATGCAGAGCCTCATCCTCGGCGGCATGTTCGGTGCGCTGAGCGGCATGGTGTTCGCGCTGTCGAAGCACTCGGTGAATCCCGACGACTACGCCACCAAGTTCACGTTCACCGCACTCGCCGTGCTGATCCTCGGAGGAACCGCCCGCGTCATGGGTCCGGTCGTCGGCGCGATCATCTTCACCGGTGCCCTGCAGTTCATCGACGTCTTCACCCGTGAAGCGATACGGCACGACTACCTGCCGTCATGGTTGATCGACGACAGCAAAGTTGCGATCGTGCGTCTCGTCTTCGTCGGCCTCTCGATCGTCATCCTGATGATCTTCAGACCCCAAGGCATCTTCGGCGACAAACGCGAAGCGCTGATTCGGGACCGGTGATCGTGTGACCGCGGAGGCGCGTGCTGCAGCGGCCTGGACGGAAGGGGTCGCGGTACGAGCCGGGTGCGGCGAAGCCCGATCCGATCCTCGTCGCCGACGGCGTCCGGCGGATGTTCGGCGGCCTCATGGCCGTCGACGTCGACCACCTCGAGATCCAGCGGGGGGCCATCACCGCGCTGATCGGACCCAACGGGGCCGGGCAAGACGACCTTGTTCAACCTGCTCACCGGGTTCGACAAGCCACTCGCGGGCAAGTGGACGTTCGACGGACGGCCCATGTCAGGCCGGCCGGCGTACAAGGTCGCCGCGTGCCGGCATGGTGCGGACGTTCCAGCTCACCAAGTCGCTCGGCTTGCTGTCCGTGCTCGACAACATGAAGCTCGGCGCGACCAGCCAGCGGGGCGAGAAGATGTTCCTCGGCCTGGTCCGCCCGATCTGGCGAAGCCGGGAGATGGAGGTCGAAGCCCGGGCCGAGGCGCTGCTCGAGCGGTTCAACCTGGCCCGCATGCGCGACGAGTTCGCCGGCGCACTGTCCGGCGGTCAGCGCAAGCTGCTCGAGATGGCGCGAGCGCTGATGGTGGAACCGCAGCTCGTCATGCTCGACGAGCCGATGGCCGGCGTGAACCCGGCGCTCACACAATCGCTGCTCGAGCACGTCAAGAATCTCCGCAGCGACGGGCATGTCGGTGGTGTTCGTCGAGCACGACATGGACGTCGTCTACGACATGAGCGACTGGGTCGTCGTGCTCGCCGAGGGTCGCATCATCGCCGAAGGCCCACCGGATCGATCGGCGCCAACCCGTCGTCATCGACGCCTACCTCGGCCGCCACCACGACGCGCCGGTCACCGAGGCGGAGCTGCAACGGCAGTTGGAGGAGACCGAGGCACTGATCGCCGCCGAGGAGGCGACCGACGATGGCTGACGCGCCGGAGGAGATCGAGCTGGTCCGGACCGACGACTGGACAGGCCCGTTGCTCGAGGCGACCGACATCGTCGCCGGCTACGTGCCCGAGGTGAACATCCTCAACGGTTGCAGCCTGACGCTCTATCGCGGTGAGCTCGTCGGCATCATCGGCCCCAACGGTGCCGGCAAGTCGACGCTGCTGAAGGCGCTGTTCGGGCTGATCCCCGTGCGCCGCGGTTCGGTTCGCCTGCGCGGCGAGAACGTCACCGGACGCAAGGCGCACGCGCTCGTGACGATGGGGCTGGGTTACGTGCCGCAGACCAACAACGTGTTCCCCCGCCTCACCGTGCAGGAGAACCTCGAGATGGGGATGTACCTGCAGCCGCGATCGGTTCGACGAGCGCTTCGACCACGTGTGCGAGCTGTTCCCGCTGCTCGGGCAGCGCCGGAACCAGCGGGCCGGCTCGCTGTCGGGCGGCGAGCGGCAGATGGTGGCGATGGGCCGGGCGCTGATGATGGAGCCGTCCGTGCTGCTGCTCGACGAGCCGTCGGCCGGACTGTCGCCCGCTCTACCAGGACGAGGTGTTCCTCCGTTGCCGGCAGATCAACGACGACGGCGTGTCGATCGTCATGGTCGAGCAGAACGCGCGTCGCTGTCTGCAGATCTGCCACCGCGGCTACGTGCTCGACCAGGGCGCGAACGCGTACACCGGGTCGGGCGACGAGTTGCTCGACGACCCCAAGGTGGTCGAGCTCTACCTCGGCACGCTCGCCCGGGCGCGTGTAGGCGGCTCGTGCCTCGTGTAGACAAGGGGCAGATTCCGAGGCTGTTGGCCTCGCCTGCCCGAGCTCGTCTACTTGCCGGCCTCGAACGCGACGCCGAGCTGATTGCCGATGTTGCCGTCGACGCCGTACACCTTCTTCTGCTGCGGGCCGATCCCCTTCTCGACCATCGTCGCGAGGATGCGGCTCGACTCCTCGAACCCGATCACGATGACGCCGTCGGGGTTCTGCGACTTGATCTGATCGACCTCGGAGTCGAACGTCTGCGCCTTCGGGTCGTAGATGACCTTCTTCACGACCTTGCCGCCCGGAGCCTTCGAACGAGGTCGTGAAGTCGTCGGCGAGACCGGTGCCGTAGGCGTCGTTGAGGACGAGGAGCCCGACGGTGCTGACGTTGTCTTCCGACACGACCTCGCCGAGCACCTGGCCCTGCAGGATGTCGGACGGAGCGTCGCGGAAGTACAGGCCCTTGTCCGGATACGTCGACAGCGTCTTCGACGTGTTGGCGGGCGAGAACATGATCACGCCGGCGCTCGTGACCTTGTCGATGACGTTCAGCGTCACGGCCGACGACGCGGCGCCGATGATGGCGTCGACGCCCTGCGCCGAGCTCACGGTCGATCGTCTGCGTGCCGACCGTCGGGTTCTGCGCGTCGCTCGAGTCGCCCTCCGTCGACCGTCGACGTCCTTGCCGAGTGCACCGCCGGCGGCGTTGATGTCCTTGACCGCGAGACGAACCCCGGAGATCTCCGGCGGGCCGAGGGACGCGAGGCTGCCGGTGACCGGAAGGAACGTGCCGACCTTCAGCGCGCCGTCACCGGCCCGTGTGCCCTGGACCGGGACCTCGGGCACGTCGGCCGCGGTCGGTGCCTTCGCCGTCTTGAACACCGTCTTCGAGTCGTCGATCTTGTCCTGGGCGTTGTACTGCTCGACGCCATAACTGGCGACGGTGGGCTCGCCGTTGCCGGAGAACTCGAGCGGTCCGGAGACACCGTCGTAGTCGATGTCCTTCGTGCCGCTCTTGATCAACTGATCGCACTGCGCGTACGAGGTGCACTTCGTGCCAGCTGCGCGTCACTTGGTTGATCTGCTTGGCCATGTCGATGCCGTCGGTGCCTGCTGCTTCCGTCGCCAGCGCGATCACCACGGTGGCGTCGTACGACTCGGCGCCGTAGTTGTAGGTGTCGTTCAGATCGAGGCCCTGCGAGCTCGAGCTTCGTCTTGAAGTCAGCCGGCAGATCGACCAATGGCGTCGTGCCTCGCATCCCTTCGAGCGCGCCCTTCTGCCCCGGCTTGCGCCGCGCGCACTGCTGGCCCCGGTCGAAGCTCGCAGCAGTCGAGGACTTGTTGTCGCTGCTGCACGCTGCCGCCAGCAGTGTCACGCCTACCAGCAACGCGAGTACTTGCAACCGCTTTCGATTCCGCATGTGCTTTCCCCCGGACGAGGAACGGAACGCGCGCGGACCTTAGTCCTCGGACTGGAACGGATGGTGCGAGAAGGCAGAATGACATGCAGTGGACACCGAGCTTCTCTACCTGCGTGATGCGTACCTCGTGAGTGCCGACGCGGCCGTCGTAGCCGTCGAGGACGACCGGGTCGCGCTCGATCGAACCGTCCTCTATCCGACCGGCGGAGGCCAGCCCTTCGACACGGGGACGCTCGGTGACGCCCGTGTCGTCGGCGTTCGAAAGGAAGGCGACACCGTCTGGCACACCGTCGACGGGCCGACTCCCGAACGGTGGGCGACACCGTGCGCGTCGAGGTCGACTGGGATCGCCGTCACGCGCTGATGCGCACGCACACCGCGCTCCACGTACTGTGCGGCGTGATCTGGAACGAGTGGGGCACGGCGGTCACCGGCGGCAACATGGAGCCGTCTGTCGGCACGGATGGACTTCGAGTTCGACCCGTCTGCCCGAAGGCTTCGGGGCCCGTGTCGAGCAACTGGTGAACGACGAGATCGCCGCTGGCCGTCCGATCGAGGTGTCGTTCCTGCCGCGAGAGACCGCGGTCGAGGACGAAGACCTGATCCGCACGAAGGTCAACATGATCCCGGAGTCGGTCAAGGAGATCCGCGTCGTCGACATCGTCGGACTCGACAAGCAGGCCGACGGTGGCACCCACGTCCACGCGACGGACGAGGTCGGTCGTGTCCGAGTGGTGAAGACCGAGTCGAAGGGCAAGAGCAACAAGCGGATCCGCATCGAGATCCTCGATGGCTGAGCTGACAGCACTGCGGATCGCGCCTACGCGAGTTCGACTCGATCGTCGTCGCGTTCAGCGGAGGGGCGGACAGCGCGTTCCTCGCCTGGGTCGCGAACGACACGCTCGGAAGCGACCGGGTCTTGACGGCGACGGCGGTCTCACCGTCGCTCGCGGACGAGGAGCGCGACGACTGCAGAAGGTTGGCCGGCGAATGGGCGTTGCGCTGGCGCGAGATCGAGACGTCGGAGCTCGACGATGGTGCGTACCGCGTCAACGACGGCGACCGCTGCTACTGGTGCAAGTCGTCGTTGATGGACGCCCTCGAACCGGTCGCGCACGATGCACGTGCGACCGTGGCCCTCGGCGTCAACCTCGACGACCTCGGCGACCATCGACCCGGGACAGCGCGCCGCGCAAGAGCGGGGCGCGGTGTTTCCGTTGGTCGACGCCGGCTTCACGAAGGCCGACGTACGTGCGTGGTCGAAGACGCTCGGGCTGCGCACGTGGGACAAGCCCGCCGCGGCATGTCTCGCGTCGCGCGTGCCGTACGGGACCGAGGTGACGGTCGACGTGCTCGGGCGAGTCGAACGGGCCGAGCGGGGTCTGCACCTGCTCGGGTTCCGTGAGGTGCGCGTGCGCCACTACGGCGACTCGGCGCGCGTGTCGAGCTCCCGCTCGAGGATCTGTCGCGCGAGCGGTCGTGGTCGCGCGAAGACGTCGTCGCCGCCGTGAAGTCCGCCGGGTACGGCTACGTGACGCTCGACCTCGAGGGCCTCCGCTCCGGCAACCTCAACGCCGCCCTCCGCCTGTAGGTGCGCTACGTCCTTCCGCACGTCCCGCCGAGGTCGGGGACGTTGTGGGCCCGGGACTGCTCGTCGAGCGGCTTGAGGATCTGCGACAGGCTCTTCTCGGTTCCCGCGAACAGCCGGTCCTCCTTGACGGCTTGGAACTCGTAGTCGCTGTCCGGATGGGACGCGGCGTCGGCCTGGTTCAGGTTGATGGTCGTCTGGACGTCATCGGTGGCGGCGACGAGGACCGAGCGGATCGCCTCGGCGTCCGCGACGCCGGCTGCCGGTGCGGTTTCGATGTCCTTGCGCAGGTCGTCGGTGATCGCCTTCTGATCGTCGAAGCGCGCGAGTAGCGTACCGCGCCCGCCGTCCCGGCAACGTCCAGCTTCGGACTGTCGGTGCTGAACGCGTTGGCCGCGTTCACCATCCGGTTCTGCCACTTCGAGATCGCGCCGCACACCGTGCCGGCGAACGTCGTCGGCGCGGCGCTCGATGGACTCGAAGTGCTGGCCTTGCGGCGACGCGGTGTTCGACTTGTCCGAGCACGACGGCGATGAGCACGACGCAACCGGCGACCGACGAGGATGCGGCGGATCGTCATTCGTACGGCGTCCAGGTCGGAAACGAGATGTGATCGACGTCGAGTCGCTTGGTGAGGCGTCCTTTGGCCGCCAGCTCGTACAGGCACGGACGGGCCAGGTCGATGCCGAGCATCCGGATGTAGTCGGCCACCGGGAGCAGCAGCGGGCCCGCCTCCGCGTCCGCGTCCCCCGGCCGCAGGAGCGCGTCGACCTCGAGCGTCGGCCGGCAGGGATGGGTCAGATCGAGGGGCGTGCACTGGTACACGATGCCTTCGAAGACGGATTGAGCGAGGATCCTCATGCCGGGGGTCTCTGCGGCTCGATCACCGGCTGCACTTTGGCAGCATGGCCTCCGTGGCACCGGAGTCCAACCCGGATGACGTGCGCATGCTCGACCAGTTCGCTACTGCGCTGGCGGACGCGATCGAGCACGCGTTGCCGAGTTGGGTCGTGCGCAGCGTCGAGGGACGGTTGCGGGACTGGACGGGGACCGCCGACCCGGTCGTCGTCGATCGGGCGCGTGCGGCGGGCGAGCGGGCTCGCGCCGAGATCGGCCCGGAGGTCAGGCACCTGCTCGCGCTCGACGTCGACGCACAGCGCACGAACCCGTTGTCGGTCGTGCGCTCCGCCGTGCGCTATCCGACGGAAGTTCTTCGATCGGCCGGCGTCCCGCCGGTGCGGCGCGACGAGTTCGCCGAGCGCGCGTTTCCCGATGACATCTACGACCTGTCACCTGCCTCGTTCGCCGATGTCGATCCGTCCCTCCACGAACCGGGTCTGGTGTGGGGCGCGGCCAAAGCCCACATCCACCTCACCCGCCATCGGCGACCGCCGCCCTGAGGGATGCTGTGCGCATGGCCCAGCCGGATGCGAAGGGTGATCTGCATCGCTACCTGCAGTCGGCACGCGACGCGGCGCTGTGGAAACTCGACGGGCTCTCCGAATACGACATCCGCCGGCCGATGGTCCGAACCGGCACCAACCTGCTGGGACTCGTCAAGCATCTCGCCAGCGTCGAGTCGGGCTACTTCGGCGAGGTGTTCGGGCGGCCGTTCCCGGAGGCATTGCCGTGGACCGACGACAGTGCCGAAGTGAACGCCGACATGTTCGCCACCGCCGACGAGTCGCGCTCGGAGATCGTCGCCCTGTACCGACGCGTCTGGGTGCACGCCGACGCGACGATCGAGAGCCTGCCGCTCGACGCTGTCGGTCGCGTGCCGTGGTGGCCCGAGGACCGTAAGCGAAGTGACGTTGCACCGGATACTCGTGCACATGATCGCCGAGACCAACCGCCATGCCGGCCATGCCGACATCGTGCGAGAGATCATCGACGGAGCCGCCGGCGCGCTGCCCGACCGCGACAACATGCCGCCCGGTGACGCGCGCTGGTGGGCGTCCTACCGCGACCGTCTCGAACGCATCGCGCTCGACTCCCAGCCGTAACCGCCGCCCGCCGCCCCCGCTCACCTCTCCCCGTGGCGCGCACATTGTCGGCTCAGCCACCGATTCAGGTGGTCGAGTCGACACAGGGTCGATGGCCGTCGCGTCTGTGTCGACTGAGCCACCGTTTCCGTCGTTGAGTCGACACAGTCTTCGGGTGTCGCCGCGCCGTCGCGTGACCTACGATGCGCGCTCTTCCTCCTGACGGTAGACGGACAGGAGGACTGCAGTGCCCACTCCGGACGCGATGCGCGAGATCCGGCGCGCCACGAGACATCACGGTGTCACGACTCGGAACGAACTGCGGCTGACGCAGCGGCAGACGGACCTGTGCTGTGTGAACGGCACGCTCATCCGCAAGTACGAAGGCGTCTACGCCGATCCCGCGTATCCGCGTACACGAGTCCAGGACCTCGCCGCCGCCGTCGCGGCGGGCGGCCCGCGATGTGCCGCGTGGGGACGTTCAGCAGCCGCGCTGTGGAACACGTGGGATGACCATCCGGCGACGCCTGAAGTCGTCGTTCCTTTCGGTCGGCTTCGTTCGATACCTGGCGCGACGGTGCACCGATCGAGAGCGCTCAACCCTTCGATGGTCACGACTCGAGACCACATTCGAGTCGTCAATCCCCTCGTGACGGTTCTCGACCTCGGAGTCGTCGCCAGCCAGGTGGAGGTCGCCGACGTCATCATCCGGGGCCGCCAGCGGAAGCTGTTCACGGTCGCCGGGGTGCGCGACACGATCAGTCGCTACAGCAAGCCGGGCCGCACCGGCGTGGTCGTCGCTCGCCGGGCCTTGGAGATGATCATGATCGGAGAGCGTCCGGCAGCCAGCGTGCTCGAGTTCCGCTTCCACATCGGTCCAGCTCGTCACGGGCTGCCGCCCTACGACTACCAGCACGAGGTGCGCATCGGGCGCAAGCGCTACTACATCGACTTCGCGTATCCCGAGGTGATGCTTGCCATCGAGGTGGATGGTTTCGAGCAGCGAGCGTCCACCGAATCCCTTGCGTACGACAACAACCGTGCGAACCAGTTGGTTCTCGCCGGCTGGACGATCCTGCGGTTCGGGTGGGAGCGCGTGCGTCAATCGACCCCGCAGGGGTTGCGGCGGAGATCCTCCTCAAGCTCGGACAGCTCGGCCAAGCGTTTCGTCCGTAGAGGTCTGTGTCGACTCACCCACCGAATCCGTGGCTGAGTCGACCCGGACGCGAACAGGCTGACCTCTGGGTCGACTCACCCACGGTTTTCGTGGCTCAGTCGACAATGTGCGCGCAGGGCACGCTCGGCCGGGGCAGGCTGGGCCACGCGGCGCGGGCAGGTGGGCGCGGGGAGCGCGGGCGGGCCCCCGCGGGCCCCGGCTGTCGAGGGGAGGCGGTCAGTGGGGTTCCCAGGCGTCGGGGTCGTCGGCGAGGCTGTCGACGTCGGGCGGCAGCTTGCCCGCGACCAGATCGGCGACGGTGACGGCCTCGAGCACGCTGCGCAGGCTCGCCCGCACGCACACCCACATGCGTTGCAGCGGCACGGCGCTACCGGCGAACTCGACTTCCTCCGGCCGCAACCCACGCACGTTGGCGAGCGGTCCCTCGACGGCGCGGATGAGCGCGGCCACGGTGATCTGATCGGCGGGGCGTGCCAGCCAGTAGCCACCGTCCGCGCCTCGTTGGCTCCCGACCAACCCGGATCGCTTGAGCTCGCCGAGGATGTTCTCGAGGTACTTCATCGGGATGCCCTGCTCCCGGGCGATCCGCTCACCCTTGACGGGATTCGCCCGGTCCGCGTGCGCGCGAGCTCGATCGCGGCGCGCACCGTGTAGTCGACCTTCGCCGTCACCCGCACCTGTCGTCGCTACTCGTCACTCATCACGGTCGTCGGGATCCTCGCGCTCGAATCGCTGCCAGCCGGCGTCGGCGATCGAGCGAGCCTCGAAGAAGATGCAGTTCTCCGGACAGGCGAACGGCGCCGTCTCGTTGGCGTCGACGCGGCAGCGCTGGACGATCTCGCCGGAGGCGACCGTCCGGGTCGAGTAGTGCCGGCAGTCTTCGCGCACACCCACGGACACAGTCTGGCAGCCACCTGTCGCCGAAGGGTTGCGTAGTCTCGGGACGTGGCGAATCGGCTCGCGGTGATCGGGGGCGACGCCGGCGGGATGTCGGCGGCCACGCAAGCGAGACGGCTCGATCCCTCGCTCGAGATCGTCGCCTTCGAGAAGACGGAGTGGACGAGCTACTCGGCGTGTGGCATCCCCTATGTCGTCGGCGGCGAGATCGGTGCGGTCGATGAGCTCATCGTCCGCTCACCACAGGAGCATCGCGACCAGTCGCACATCGACGTCCGCGTCCGTCACGAGGTGATGAGCATCGACCTGCCCTCGGGACGGCTCGAGGTCCGTGACCATGTTCGAGGCCGGACGATCCAGGTCCCGTTCGACATGCTCCTTCTCGGCATGGGCGCCCGCCCGATGCGTCCGGACCTACCGGGCATCGATCTTCCGATCGTCCACGGCGTCCAGACGCTGCACGATGCGACGCAGCTCCTTCAATACGCAGAGCGGAGCCGGTGCAGCGATGTGGTCGTGGTCGGTGGCGGCTACATCGGCCTCGAGCTGGCCGAGGCGTTCGTGCAGCGCGAGGCGCCAGCGTGACGGTCGTCGAGAGCCAGCCGCACGTGATGAGCACCCTCGACGGTGACATGGCGGCACCCGTCGAGGAAGCCATGCGCAAGCTCGGTATCGAGCTGAGGTTGAACTCGGAGGTCGTGAGTTTCGAAGAAGACGCGGTGGTGACCCGAGACGGACGGATCGCCGCAGATCTCGTCATCGTCGGCATCGGCGTCGTACCGAACAGCGAGCTCGCGCGCGACGCGGGGATCGAGCTCGGCGTTCGCCGGTCCGTCCGCGTGGATCGTCGACAGCGAACGAGCGCCCCGAACGTCTGGGCCGCCGGTGATTGCGCGGAGTCGTACCACCTCGTGAGCCGCCGGCCGGTGCACGTCGCGCTCGGCACCGTCGCCAACCGACAAGGCCGTGTCGCCGGGATCAACATGGGAGGCGGCTACGCCACGCTTCGCGGGAGTCGTCGGCACGGCTGTCACGCGGATCTGTGCAACCGAGGTCAGCCGCACGGGATTGAACGAGCGCGAGGCGCGAGACGCAGCGTTCGAGTTCGTCACCGCGACCGTCGACAGCACGACGACGGCTTCATACTTTGCGGACGTGCCCACCATCACGGTGAAGCTGCTCGCCGAGCGACGCAGCGGACGGATCATCGGAGCGCAGATCGTCGGCGGGCGAGGCGCGGGTAAGCGGATCGACGTGGCGGCAGCCGCGATCACCGCCGGCATGGACGCGGAACAACTGGTCGACCTCGACTTCGGCTACGCGCCGCCCGGTGAGTCCGTTGTGGGATCCGATCGCGAGCGCCGCGCGCGCGATTCTTTCGAAGCTCTGATGCTTCCCTGACGGTACGCGTGACAGCCTGAAGGCGCCGACACAAGGATCGAGGCAATGAAGCTGATCACTGCGGTCATCAAGCCGTTCAAGCTCGACGAGGTGAAAGAGACGCTCAAGAGCGCCGGCGTTCACGGCATCACGGTGAGCGAGGTGCAGGGCTTCGGTCGCCAGGCCGGGCACACCGAGGTGTACCGCGGGACCGAGTACAAGATCGACTTCGTCCCCAAGGTGCGACTCGAGATCGTGTGCTCGGACGATGACCTCGGACGCGTGACCGAAGCGATAACGGGGGCCTCTCGTACGGGCAAGATCGGCGACGGCAAGGTATGGGTCACGCCGGTCGAGCAGGTCATTCGCATCCGCACCGGTGAGCTCGACGACGACGCCATCTGACCCTTCGGCGTTCGGCGCCACGGGCATGGAGTGGTGTCGCCGGCACAGCGACGCCACCGACGAATGGCTCCGGGCGCTGTTCGAGGAAGCCCTGCGGGCCGACAGTTCGGCCGTTGCGCTCGTCGCGGTCGGCGGCTACGGACGGTCGGAGGTGTTTCCCGCCGACGATCTCGACGTCGTGTTGCTCCACGCGGGCGTTACGGACATCGCAGCGATCGCCGAGCGGCTCTGGTACCCGATCTCGGACGCGGGCGCTCGGCTGGGTCACAGCGTGCGTACCGCGGGAGAGGCTCTCACGCTGGCTCGACACGACCTGGACACGGCGACGTCGCTGCTGAGCGCGCGCCACCTCGCGGGCGACGAATCGCTGTCGTCTGCGGTCGCCGAAGGAGCTCGCGGTCAGTGGGAAGGGAGTGCGAAGCGCTGGCTGCTTCAACTCGTTGCGCGTGTCGACGCGCGCCACGAACGAAGCGGCGAGGTCGCGTTTCTCCTCGAGCCCGACCTCGAGGATGGCCGGGGTGGGCTTCGCGACGTCCACGCGATGCGATGGGCGGAACGCGACGCGCCGCCTGCTGCTCGACCTGGACGATCTCGCGCTCGACCGTGCCTATGACGTGCTCGGTGACGCGCTGGTCGAACTGCAGCGACACACCGGGAGCGCAAGCGACACGCTCACGCTGCAGGATCAGGACGGCGTCGCGGACGCGCTCGGCTACGTCGACGCGGACTCGCTGATGGCGGCTGTGTCCGAAGCGGCCCGCACGATCGTGTGGACGAGCGACGACACGTGGCGCCGAATCCGCTCGTCCCTCCACGGACCACACGGGCGGCTCGCGCACCGTGACCGCGAGATCCGGCCAGGCGTTGTCGTGCGCGACGGCGAGATCCACGTCGGCCGTTGACGTCCTGGACACCGAGCCGTCCCTAACTCTGCAGGTCGCAGCGGCCGCGGCGGAGCACGATGTCCCGATCCAGCGCGATGCGCTGGCGTTGCTCGCAGAGCGGCGCGCCGCCTCTGCCGGATCCGTGGGCACCCGCCGCGCGCACGGCGATGGTCGACTTGCTGCTCACCGGCCATAGAGCGGTTCCCGTCATCGAAGCGCTCGATCAGGTCGGCCTGTGGGTGCGCGTCCTTCCCGAGTGGGCGAACGTCCGCAGCCGGCCGCAACGCAACGCCTATCACCGCTTCACCGTCGACCGGCATCTCGTGGAGACGGCGGCGAACGCCGGCGAGCGGGCGGGTGGGATCAGTCGTCCGGACCTGTTGGTCGTCGGCGCGCTGTTGCACGACATCGGGAAGGGCTACCCGGGCGATCACACCGAAGCCGGGATCGAAGTCGTACCCGCGATCGCAGCGCGGATGGGATTCGACCAGGACGACATCGACACCCTCGTGTGCCTCGTCGCTAACCACCTGCTCCTCGCCGACGTCGCCACCCGTCGTGATCTCGACGACCCCGGCACGATCGAACATGTCGCCGCGTTGATCGGATCACCGACTCGTCTCCAACTCCTCGCTGTGCTGACCGAGGCGGATTCGCTCGCGACGGGACCTTCGGCATGGGGGACGTGGAAGGCGGGTCTGGTCGATGGGCTCGTCGAGCGCACGGGCCATGTTCTGCGTGGCGGCGCCGCGACCGAAGTCGCGTACGACCACGGGCTCAGCGACGTGCAGCAAGCGCTCCTCGACGCGCAGCAGCTGCACATCCAGGGCGATGGAAGCGACCTCGTGATCGTTGCCGAGGACGAACCCGGGCTGTTCGCACGCGTCGCGGGCGTGCTCACCTTGCACGGCATCGGCGTGCTCGCCGCTTCGGCTCACACGGACAAGAGCGGCTGGATCCTCGACGAGTTCACGGTCGAGACCGACGTCGGCCGCGCCGTGGAGTGGATGCCGGTCGCGGTCGACATCGAACGCGTCATCCTCGACCGTGCAGCGCTCGACGCGCGCATCGAGCGCAAGATCGCCGCGTACGCACCGCGACCGACAGTGACCGCCACGACGGTGACGGCTGTTCGTTTCGACAACGACGTGTCGGCGAACGCCACCGTCATCGAGGTGCATGCCCGCGATCGCATCGGGCTCCTGTACCGGGTCAGCGACGTGATCGCGAACGCGCGATTGGACATTCGGTCGGCGAAGGTGCAGACCATGGGTCCGCACGCGGTCGACTCCTTCTACGTCTGTCACCACGACGGCGGAAAGCTCACCGAGGACGACGCACGGACCACACTCGAGCGGGACATCATCACTGCTCTGCACGGGTAGGTTGAGCGCGATGCCGGAAAACAGCGACGAGAACCCAGCTCGCCGCGCCACCGCGCAGGATCTGCACCGCTGGACCGAAGCGCTCGCCGGCATCGCCCGCACGGGGCTCGGGTTCACGCAGAGCCTCTACGAAAAGGAACGATTCGAGGAGATCCTCGCCGTTGCTGCCGACATCGCGCACGCCGCGGGAGGAGGCGACTTCGACCACGACCGCAAGGTCGAGGAGTGGCTCGGGACGGTGGGCGAAGGCGTACCGGGCTACGTCACACCGAAGGTCGCGGTCGCGGCGATCGTCGGCAACGACGACGAACAGATCCTCCTCGTGCAGCGCGCCGACTCGGGTGTGTGGCTGTATCCGACGGGCTGGGCGGACATCGGCTACTCCGCTTCGGAAGTCGCGGTGAAGGAAGTGCGGGAAGAGACGGGCATCGACATCGAGGTCGTGCGCATGATCGGTGTGCTCGACGGTCTGCGTCTCGGCTTCACACGTATTCCGATGTACCTATTGCTGTTCCATTGCCGCGCGATCGGTGGCGACTTGCAGGCGCACCCTCTCGAGTGCGCCGACGTCGGTTGGTTCGCGGAGGACGCGTTGCCCTGGCCCTTGGCGGGCTTTCCTCGATGGGGCGACCTCGCGTTCGCCGCCATACGCGGCGAGCCGATCGAGCCGCTGTTCGACGAACCCCGTGACAAGCCCTGGCTCAGCCGCTGAGAGCGCGTGCGAAACGCTGAGCCTTGCTCCGGCTCTCCGCGCCTGTTCTCAGCCACGCAGTTGTACGAAAAGGGCGTCGATGATCGACGTGGCGCCGCGCGACCGCTCCCACTCGTCGGCGATCGCGTCATGGTCCACGAGTCCGGCGCGATCGGGCTCGATGCCGAGCGCTGACTCCGCGGCTGCCGCGAGCGGGGCCGGTTCGACCTCGTCGCCGTACGCAGGAAAGACCTCGAGGCCGTCCCACAGCGATTCGGTGGGCGCCGGCGGCTCGGCGCCGGTTTCGAGCGCGAGCGCGACGGCAGCGAAGACCTCATAGATGTCGAGTCCCGACGGCTTGCGATATCCGGCGACCGGATGGAGGCGCCACTCGAGCGCGATGCCCGCTGGACCGTCGTCGCGCAACCACGTCTGTGCACCGTTGACGTAGGCGTCGACCGGTTCGCCGAAGCGTTCGTCGAGCGCCACGATGACCGCAGGCGTTGCGCGCCACACGCAAGCCGGCGTGCGCTGAGCCACCGTCGCACCGTAGCCCTGCCACGATTCTCGATCGTGCGCTGGATCGTCGTGGCCGAGCGTAGACCGCGTCGGGAAACTCGACGGTGAACGCCGCGCGCCGGCGGGCCTCCATCCGTGACGTGGTTCTAAGGTTCGCCACCATGAGCGATGCCGACGAACCCACTGTCATCGAGTTGGCCGAATCGGTGCGCCGCGGGGAGCGCAAGGCCACGGAGGTGCTGGACGAGTACCTCACCCGGATCGAGGCCGGCAACGAGCGGTTGAACGCGTTCGTGCACCTCGATGCCGATCTCGCACGAGACGCGGCATCGGCGGTCGACGAAGCCGTGGCGCGCGGTGACGATCCCGGACCACTCGCGGGTGTTCCCTTCGGCGTGAAGGACCTCGAGCGGTGCAAGGGCATGCCGACCGACTACGGCTCGGTGCCGTTCGCCGGTCGTGGTCCGGAAGCCGAGGACGACATCAACGTCGCTCGCCTCAAGGCGGCGGGCGCAGTCGCAGTCGGCAAGACCTCGACGCCCGAGTTCGGCACGCTCAACTTCACGAAGACGAAGGTCCACGGCGTCACGCGCAACCCGTGGGACACGAGCCGGACGCCCGGGGGATCGAGCGGCGGCACGGCGGCTGCGGTCGCGGCCGGGATCATCCCGTTCGGGACGGCGTCGGACGGCGGCGGCTCGATCCGGATCCCGGCGTCCTTCACCGGCTTGTTGGGGCACAAGTGCAGCCACGGCCGCATCCCCATACCGGGCCCGACCGGGAACAACACCAGCGTTCGGGGATCGCTCACGACGACGGTGGCGGACTCGGCGCGCATCCTCGACGTGCTCGCGGGCCCCGACGACCGCGACCGGTTCTCGCTCCCGCCGGCCGGTGTCGCCTACGAGGATGCGATCGAGTCGACCGAGGTTCGAGGTCTGCGCGCGCGATGGTCACTCGATCTCGGGTTCGCCACCGTCGACCCCGAGGTCGCCGAGATCGTCGAGGCGGCAGCCTCCCGACTCGCCGACGCTGCCGGTCTCGTCGTGGACAACGAGCCGGTGCAGTTCACCGACCCGGTGCGCGCGTGGCTGACGACGGGCGCGATCACCTTGTGGCTCGAGGTCGAACCGGACATGTGGCCGTCGCGCGCTGACGACTTCACGTTGTGGACGCGCAGGTCGCTCGAGCAGACCGAGAAAACGACGCTGCCGAAGTACGCGCGGTCCATCAAGGCGCGCGAGCAACTCGAGCTCGACTGCGCGCGCTTGTTCCGCGACGTCGACGTCGTCCTTTCCCCGACCACCGCGGTACCGGCGTTCGCAGCCGAAGGACCGCCGCCGTCGGTCATCGCGGGCGTCGACACCGGCAACGGCGCCATGTCGACACCGTTCACGATGCTGGCCAACCTGTGCTGGAACCCCGCGGTCTCGATCCCGTGCGGCCAGACGTCGACCGGACTCCCGGTCGGCCTCCAGGTGACCGCCCGCCGCCATCACGACGAGATCCCGCTCCGCCTGGCCCGAATCTTCGAACAAGCACAACCCTGGCCCCGCTTCGCCCCGAGCCCGTGAAGCCCGTTCTTCGGTGCGATTGTGGGGCTATAGCCCCACAATCGCACCAACATTCGGAGGGTCAGTCGCTGCGGTTGTCGCGGAGGAAGCGTTCGACCTCGGCGATGAGGTCGCCGGTGCTGACGGTCTCGGCGAGCTCGGTGTGGGCCGCCTGCTCGTCGGCGTTCTCCTCGAGGCGCGCGACATATGCGGCGGTGTCGTCGTCCTCGGCGACGAGCTCGTCGATCTGACGCTCGTACGCAGCGGTCGCGATCTCCAGGTCGGTGGTCGCCACGGGCGCGCGCAGCAGCGTCGACAGCCGTTCGATCAGGGCGAGAGCGGCCTTCGGTGACGGTGCGCTCGGAACGTACGTCGGCACCGTCGCCCACAGAGACACCGACGGGATCCCCGTGCGCCGGAACGCGTCGTGCAGCACGCCGACGATCCCGGTGGGTCCCTCGTACGAAGACTGTTGCAAGCCGAGCGACCGCACGAGATCAGGATCCTGCGTCGTGCCCACGACGTTCACAGGCCGGCTGTGGGGCACCTCGGCGAGCAACGCGCCGAGCGTGACGACCAACCGCACATCGTGCTCGCCGGCGACGGCCACGATCTCCTGGCAGAACGTCTGCCAACGCAACTGCGGCTCGGTCCCGATCAGGAAGATGACATCACGCTCGCCGCCCGGCACGGCCGCGGCCGACATGGTCGTGGCCGGCCACACGATCTCGCGCTGCATGCCCTCGTCGAGCTGAACCTGTGGACGGACCGCGGTGAAGTCGAAGAAGTCCTCGGGGTCGAGCTCGGCGAAGACCTCGGCGTCCCACCGCTCGGACAGGAAGCGGGCGGCGAACGATGCGGCCTCGCCGGCGTCGTTCCATCCTTCGAAGCCGGCCACGAGGACCGGGTGGCGCAGGTGCGGTTGCCCTCTGCGCACGACGTGTGGCATCACGAGGACGCTATCGCTCGGATGTCGCCTCCGAACCCTCACCCGTCGCCGGCTCGAAGTCCAAGGAGACCGAGTTGATGCAGTAGCGCAGGCCCGTCGGACCCGGGCCGTCGGGGAAGACGTGGCCCAAGTGGCCGCCACAGCGGGCGCACATGACCTCGATGCGGTGCATGCCGTGCTCGTAGTCGTCCTCGGTCTTGATGTGGTCGGCGACCGCGGGCGACGTGAAGCTCGGCCAGCCTGTGCCCGACTCGAATTTCGTGTCGGACGAGAACAGGTCGGCGCCGCACGCGGCGCACCGGTACATGCCGTCGTCGTGGTTGTACACGTACTTCCCGGAGAACGCGCGCCTCGGTGCCCTTGCGGCGGAGGACGTCGTACTGCTCCGGGGTCAGGTCGTCACGCCATTCCTCGTCGGACTTGTCGGCGGGCACGGGAGCGTCATCCATGGGAGCCAGCCTACGATTCAATCGTGCTGACGACGTCTCTCGAGGCCGATGCTTCCGCGTTCGAGCAAGCGACGGGCTGGGCGGTCAAACCCGAGGGCGCGTGTCGGGGCGACGTGTGCGTGACCTTGCCGTCCGAGGCCCGCGTCGAGGGCGGACGCATCCGTGTCGACGTCGTCGCCGACCGACTCGGCGCGCCGCTCGTGCACGACGAAGAGCGGGAGGTGTGGTCGCTCGGACCGGCGACGGTCGGTGGTCGCGCGCTCGCGAGCGCTGAGGCCCCCGAGCTCGAGTTGCCGGACCTCGACGGCAACGTCTTCAAGTTGTCGTCGCTCCGCGGGAAGAAGGTGCTGCTCGTCGCGTGGGCGTCGTGGTGAGGATGCCGTGCGAGCCTGCCCGGGTGGCAGGCGTTCAGGGACGAGCAGCACGACAACGGCTTCGAGGTCGTGACGGTCGGACTCGACACCGGCGGCGCGGCTGCGGCGCGGCCGTGGATCGAAGCGGCGAGCCCGGAGCATCCCTCGCTCGTCGACGAGCATCACGTCTGCGACGAGCTGTTCGGCATCACCAACGTGCCGATGGCGGTGTGGATCGACGAAGACGGGATGATCGTCCGGCCCGCCGAGCCCGCGAGCGTCGAAGCCAGCGCGTTGCGCGACATGGAGGTTCCGGACGGCTTGCCCGAACGGCTCCACGACATGCTCGTCGAGGTCACGCACATCCGCGACGACAGCGCCGCGTACCGCGACGCGCTCGGTCGACTGGATCGAGAACGGGAGCGAGAGTCGCTACGCCCTCTCGCCCGACGAGGTGGTGACGCGGTCACAGCCCCGCGGTCGCGACGAGTCCGAAGCGGCCGCGTGCTTCGAGCTCGGTCGGCACTGCTACGCGAACGGTGACCAGGACGGCGCGGTGCGATGGTGGCGCGAGGCGCACCGGCTCGATCCGAACAACTGGACGTACAAGCGTCAGGCATGGAGCATCGCCACCACGCCGGAGGGCGAGGCGAGCGATCTGATGCAGGGTCCGACCGAGGTGTACGAGGGCAACTGGCTCGACGACGTGAAGGAAATCGGTGGAGGCGAGAACTACTACGCCGCCTTCCAGCCGTGACCGCAGGGGCCGGTGACGATCCGAGAGGAATCTTGAACCCGGGGACGATCGACGGGATCTCGGTCGGTGAAGACGGGGTCGTCGAGCTGCACGTCGAGCAGACCGCACCGTGGGACGGATCCGATCACCTGCTGCTGTTGACGCAGGAGAAGCTCTGGAACTACCTCGCCTACGTCGCCGACGGTGACTTCGCGCGGGAATACCCGGAGGCCGTGTCGCGCGCTAGCGGCTCCGGGCGTCGCTTCGCTCCTGCCTCCGCCGAGTGCGGCTCGTCGCTGGCGCTCCCTCGCCGAGCAATGAACTGGCGAGTCGTGGTTGATCTGATCGACGAACCGGATCAGCGAACGGCCGAGCTCCTGCAGCGAGTCGCCGAGGAGTTCCGTCGGCTCGGGGGCACCATGCTCACGCGGCGGATGCCGGCCGATCGCTGACCGGTACGAGATCGTCGAGCCGTCGCAGCCATCGCTTCGACGGCCCACTCTTCCGCGGCGCGCTGATCGGCGAGCACGCGCTGCGTTGGCCACTGCCCCGGTGTTGCCGAACGTCCGGATCCAGGCGATGACCGATGTCATGCGCCGAACGGTACGAAAGGCATGTGTCCCACATTCGACGTGGTCGTGTCCAGATGGTCACGATCGGATGAACGATGGCTTTCCCGGTTTCGTGCGTAGGCTCACGCCGACTGCAAGAACGCCACCCACGTGGAACGACCAGGAGGCAGCATGGCCGAGGGCACACCCACCCGCACCGTGGTCGACGTCATGAGCGCACCGCCCGTCACGGCCGTGCCGTCGGAGACGCTTGCCGCACGCGTCGAGCCGCATGCGCGACCGTGGCGTCGGCTCCGTCATCGTGGTGGACGGTGAGCGTCCGATCGGCATCCTGACCGAACGTGACCTCGTGCGCTTCGCAGCATCGGGTGCCGATGCGAGCGGCACGAAGGTCAGCGAATGGATGACCGAAGACCCGGATCGCATCGGTCCAGAGGTCAACGTGCAGGAAGCCTTTGCGTCGCTGGCGTCGCACGGCTACCGCCACATCCCCGTCGTCGAAGGCGATCGGCTCGTCGGCGTCGTGTCGATGCGCGACTTGATGAAGGTGGCGCAGATCCAACCGGTCGTCCATCCGTCGACCATCGAGGCGCCACCCGGCCTCGAAGGCGTCATCGTCGCGGAGACGTCGGTCGGCGACGTCCGCGGTCTGCAGGGCTTCTACCACTACCGCCAGTACAACGCGGTCGAGCTCGCGGACAAGAAGCCGCTCGAAGACGTGTGGATGCTGCTGTTCGACGGTCGGTTGCCGACCCGAGCAGAACGGGAGGCGTTCCGTCGCGAGATCGCGCCCTTGCGCCGCATCCCCGAGTCGGTACGACCCGTGCTTCCGGCGATCGCGCAGGCGTCGTCGTCGGTGATGGAAGGACTGCGCACCGCACTGTCGCTGATCAGCGCGGCTGAAGGGTTCAAACCGACGCTCGACATCTCTGCGGAAGAGCGCCGGGCGAACGCACTGCAACTCTGCGCCGTCACGCCGACCTTGATCATGGCGTTGCATCGGCACCAGGAAGGTCTGGAGCCGATCGAGCCGCGCGACGACCTCGGCTACGGCGCCAACTACCTCTGGATGCTCAACGGTGAGGAGGCAGACCCCGACATCGCGCGTGCGGTCGAGCAGTACCAGATCACCACGATCGACCACGGGTTCAACGCGTCGACGTTCACCGCGCGCGTGATCGTGTCGACCGGTGCCGATGTGGGTGCCGCGGTCGTCGGTGGCATCGGTGCGCTGTCGGGTCCGCTGCATGGTGGCGCGCCCTCGCGCGCGCTCGACTTGCTCGACGCCATCGCGACACCGGAGAACGCGTGGCCCTACCTCGTCGACTTGGTCGAGCGCGGGCAACGGATCATGGGCTTCGGACATCGTGTCTACAAGACCGACGACCCGCGCTCGACCTTCCTCCGCGGCGTGGCCGAGCGCATCCAGGCGCCCAAGGTCGAGTTCGCGAAGCAAGTCGAGCAGACGGTGGTCGAGGTGCTCGCGGAGCTGAAACCCGGTCGCGACCTGTACGCGAACGTCGAGTTCTACGCCGGGGTGGTGATGGACTGCGCGCTGCCGCGTCCGTTGTTCACGCCGACGTTCGCGTCGTCACGGGTGATCGGGTGGGCTGCCAACCTGCTCGAGCAGGCTGCCGACAACCGCATCATCCGGCCGTCGGCGCGTTACGTCGGTCCTCCGCCTCCCGAGCCGGTTCCCGACGAGGTATGAGGGTCGAGATCTTCGACGGTCAGGCCGAGGAGCTCGCCGCCGCCTTCGAGTACCTCGTGCCGCAACTGTCGAGGTCCAATCCGGGTCCGGCGGTCGACTTCGTGCAGACGATGCTCGACTCGGACGCGATCACGCAGTTCGTCGCGCGTGACGACCACGAGCGCATCGTCGGAGTGGCGACGCTGGTGATCTTCCCGATTCCCACCGCGTGGCGTGCCTGGATCGAGGACGTGATCGTGGACGAATCGCTCAACGGTCGAGGCATCGGCTCTTCGCTCACGCGAGCGATGGTGGATCACGCCCGAGACGCCGGATGCAAGACCGTGGATCTCACGTCCAGGCCGAAGCGCGAGGCGGCGAACCACATGTATCGCAAGCTCGGCTTCGTCGAACGGGACACGAACGTCTATCGGTTCGATCTGCGCACGTAGAGCGCAGCCACCGAGGCGAAACGCGAGGTCAGCTCGGCGTGGACCGCAGCTTGAAGATGGCATCGGTGGAATCGCTGCAGGTGGCGAGCCGACCGTACGGCGTGTCCTCCGCGGGCATGACCGTCGACCCGCCGAGGTCGGCGACCTTCGACAGCGTCGCATCCACGTCCGCGACGCCGAAGTAGATCGACCAGCTCGCCGTCATGGTCTCGGGCAGGAAGCTCGTCGCGTCCATGATCCCGGCGAGCGCGTCGTCGCCGTCGCCGAGCGTCGTGTACCGGAACTCGGGTGAGTCGCTCACCGCATGGGCGTCCCACTTGAACACGTCTTCGTAGAACCGTACGGAAGCGTCGAAGTCGCGAGTGTGCAGCTCGAACCAGTTCGGCGCGCCCGGCTCGTCGAGGATCCCGAAGCCCCGGTTGAGCCCCGGCTGCCAGCCGCCGATCGACGCTCCACCGGGGTCGGTGACGACCGTCATGCTGCCGAGCTCCGCAACCTGCATGGCGGGCACGATGACCTCGCCGCCGTGGGCGGGCGCCGTCTCGGTGACCTTCTGGGCGTCGTCAGTGGCCAGGTAGACCGACCACAGGTTGGGTACACCGGTCGAACCGTCGTTGTGCATGCAACCGCCGACAGGAACGCCGTCCTTGTAGAGGTTGATGTAACCGCCGAACTCGTCGCCGGTCTGTTCGGACGTCCATCCGAAGAGCTCGCCGTAGAACGCGCGGCCCTTGTCGGTGTCGGACGTGAACAGTTCGATCCAGCACGGGGCACCAATCGGAGCTGAGTCTCGCCTTGGCACGGTGGCCTCCTTCACACTCGGTCACGAACGTTGTCAGTCCATTCGACCGCGTTCCGGAGCGGAATTCACCGGTCAGGCCGAGATTCCCGAGTTTGAACTGACTCCGAGCGGTCGCGTAGGCAGTCGGGAATGCCCGGACCCATTCCTGCTCGCCGCCTCTGCGTGATCACCTGCATGGATGCTCGCATCGACCCGCTCGGTGCGCTCGGGTTCGAGCTCGGTGACGCAGTCGTCCTCCGCAACGCCGGCGCGCGTGTCACCGACGACGTGCTGCGCGGTCTGGCCGTTGCAACGCACAAACTCCAGCGTCGAGACCGTCGTGCTGATGCAGCACACGCAATGCGGTGTGTCGGGCGTGACCGACGAAGCGCTCCGAACGCTCACCGGCGCCGACCTCTGCTTCTTCGCCATCGACGATCACGGGTCGGCGATCCGGGCCGACGTCGAGCTGCTGGCTGCCAAGCCCTACCTGGAACGCATCGGGGAGATCGTGGGTTGCCGGTACGACGTCGACACCGGCGAAGTCGAGGACGTCGTCCGCTGGAAGCGTCCGTGAACCCACGCCGCTGTGTCAGCCGGCTGTCTCGCGCCCCAAACCGGCCATGAGGTCGATCCAGGCAGGAACGTCGCTGTTCTTGAAGTCGACGTGGGCCTTCAAGTCGGCGGGCACGTAGAACTCGAACCCGTCGGACTCGAGCGCGTCCACGATTCCCGCCGCGCAGACCTCCGCTGATACGAACTGCGCTCCCGGGAGACCGGCGAGCTCGCCAGGCTGCTGGATCCAGATCTCCGTGTCGATCGCACCGGGCTGGACGAGCTTCACCTCGACGGGTGTGTCCGCAAGGTCCATGGCTGCCACCTCGGTCCATCCCGACATCGCGAACTTCGACGCGCAGTAGGCGGACTCGTGTGCGATGCCGAATCGACCTCCGCCGCTGGCAACGTTGACGATCGTTCCGCGACCCTCGGTCGAGCATCTTCGGCAGAACCGTGAGGTTCATGCGGATCGGCGACAGGAAGTTGGTTCGCATCACCGTGTCGACGTCGTCAGCAGAGTGATCGGTCACGAGCTTGCGCTTGCCGATGGCCGCGTTGTTGACGAGGCAGTCCGAGCGCGCCGAACGCGTCCCACGCCTCTTCGACGAGCTTGGTCGCCGCATCGAGGTCCGAGAGGTCGACCGTCCACATCCGTGACCCGGGTGCGTGCTCCTGACAGCGGCGCAAGGTCGCCTCGAGGCGGTCGTGCCGGCGGGCGGCGACGCCGACCGTTGCGCCTCGCGCCGCCAGCATCGGCGCCAGCGCCTCACCGATGCCCGAAGACGCTCCGGTGACGAGGATGTTGGAACCGCCGATCTTCATCGCCGGTCATCGTTGCAGGCTCAGGAATCGAGCGGAAAGCCAGCGGCTTCGCCGGCGCGACGGATCGCGTACCGGACTGCCCGTGCTCGGGTCTCAGGCTCCCGAAGCCCACTCGTCGAGCTCGTGGGCCGGGATGGTCACCCTGGCGGTCGGGAGCAAGGTGTTCGAGCAGCTTGGCAACTCGCTGACCGCTGATGAGCAGTGCCGACTTCGAGTCCGCGGCCCACACGGTCATGGAGACGATCGCCTCGCTGTCGAACCCGGCGACCGTCGGGTTCGGAGGCTCGGAGCACGGCGTGCACCGCCTGGTCCAAGCCTTCGATGGGGCAGTCCCGCACGGCAAGGTCAACGATCCACGAGTTCACCCATCCCTGGGTAACCCGTTCGTGGACTTTCTAACCCCCGTCGTGCGAACCGTTCGGGCCGAGGTACTAGCTCTGTGCGCGGGCGCCCAGGACTTCGAGCGCCTTGTCGGCGTGCTTGCCCATGCTGATCTCGCTCGCGATCACCGCCAGGACCGTCTGATCGGTGTCGATCACGAACGTGGTGCGCTTGTTCGGTCCGAAGCCGCGCTTCACCCCGAACATCGTGGCCACGGTCTTGTCGGGGTCGGAGAGCAGCGGGTAGTCGAACCCGTGCTTCTCCGAGAACTGATGCTGCTTGTCGACGCTGTCGGCGCTGATCCCGACTCGCTGCGCGCCCACTTCCTCGAACTCCGCCTTCAGGTCCCGGAAGTGACAGCTCTCCTTGGTGCAGCCGTAGGTCATGGCCGCGGGATAGAAGAACAGCACCACCGGTCCGTTGGCCAGCAGTTCTTTGAGGCTGCGCTTGGTGCCAGTCTCGTCCGGCAACTCGAAGTCTTCGACGGGATCGCCCACTTTCACGGGCGGCACGCTACTCCTACGACGAGGCGGGCGGTTGCGCCGTACCGGCGGGATCGATGCGTTCGACCCCGTTCTGGGCGCTGAGCACGTAGACCTCGCCGTCGGCATCTTCGCCGAACGACGAGAGCCCGCCGGCCGCGAGGCGCAGGTCGGTGACGGTCATCGCGCCGTCGGGCGCACGGACCAGGCCGTGGATCTTCCCGTCGCAGTAGTCGCCGAACACGTACGCGCCCTGCAGCGCGGGGATGTCACTTCCTCGGTAGACGTAGCCGCCCGTGATCGAGCAGCGCCCGCCGGAGTGGTCGTACTCGTAGATCGGACCGACCGCGCCCGGCAGGCGCTTGTGCGGTGCGGAACGGATGCGTTCCCTCGACGTCGCTCCATCCGAAGTTCAGCCCTCCACGGCGTGCCGGCGGGGACGAAGTCGACCTCTTCGATCGCGCCCTGCCCGACGTCGGCGATCCACAGATCGTGGGTGGACCGGTCGAAGGAGAACCGCCACGGATTCCGCAGCCCGTACTGCCAGACCTCGGGCGCGCCGTTGACGCCGTCGGCGAAGGGATTGTCGGGCGGGATCGCATATGGACGGCCGTCGGTGCCCGCGTGCGCAGGATCGATGCGGGCGATGTCGCCGAGCAGGTCCTTCGGGTTCTGGCCCGACACATGGGGATCGCCAGCGCCGCCGCCGTCGCCCATCGCCCAGTACAGGAAGCCGTCGGCGTCGACGACGAGTCCGCCGCCGTTGTGGTTGGGTGCGAAGTCGGGGATGGTCAGCAGCGTGCGTCGCTTCGTGGCGTCGGCGTGATCGCCGTCGAACGCGATCTCGTCGAGTTGCTGGTCCTGGTTGCGGTTGGTGAATGCGAAGTAGAAGGTGCGCCCGTCGGGCGCGAACGCGAGACCGAGCAGTCCTTGCTCGCCGTTGGCCGTGACCTCGTCGGTGATGTCGAGCACCGGTTCGTCGTCGAGCGAGAAGGTGTTTCCGCTCCTGCGTATGCGACGGATCCGGCCCGCCTGCTCGGTGACGTACAGGCTCGTGTCGCCGCGTCCGAATGGCGAAGGCGGTCGGGCTGGCGACGCTCGCCACCGGCGTGAGTCGGAGTTGCAGTTGAGCGAGATCGCTGCTGGTGGTCGGAACCGAGGACGGCGGTATCGGCGCGCTGATCGGCAGGCTCTCGTCGTTCTTCCTCAGCCTGACGACCAGGAACAGACCAGCAATGAGGATGAGGATCAGCAGCAGTCCCACGGCGCGCCCGTTTGGTCATGACGTGCTCACGGAACGACTCGGATGAGACCTTCTTGGGTGACCGAGACGACGAGGTCGCCGTTCTCTGTGTAGATGAGACCGCGGGCGAGACCGCGCGCGTCGGACGTCGACGGCGTGTCCTGGACGTACAGCAGCCACTCGTCGGCGCGGAACGGCCGGTGGAACCACATCGCGTGGTCGAGGCTCGCCATCATCAGTTGCTGGTTGGCCAACTCGCCGCCGTGCGGGAGCAACGTGGTGTCGAGCAAGGTCATGTCGGACGCGTAGGTCAGCACGCACGTGTGCACGAGCGGATCGTCGGGCAGGACGCCCGTCGGCACGCAACCAGACCCGTTGATAGGGCGGAAGCGGCTCCTTCCGGTCCGGCGGCGACCAATCGACGTGGCGGGTGTCGATGGGGCGGGGCCGGTCGAACCAGGGGCCGAGCTCGTCCTTCCACTGCTCCCAGCGCTCGCGGAAGGTGGGCAGCTCGTCCGGTCGCGGCACGTCCGGCATGGGCAACTGATGGTCGAAGCCGGCCTCGTGACGATGGAACGACACGGACATGTTGAAGATCGCTCGACCGTGCTGGATCCCGACTACCCGGCGTGTGGTGAACGACTGGCCGTCGCGGATGCGGTCGACGTCGTAGAGGATCGGAATCTTGGGATCGCCGGGACGCAGGAAGTACGCGTGCAGCGAGTTCACGGAGCCGTGATCGAGCTCGACGGTCCGAGCCGCGGCCACCAGGGCCTGGCCGGCGACCTGCCCGCCGAAGACGCGCTGGCGATCCTCACCGGGGCTCACGCCGCGGAAGATGTTGACTTCGATCGGCTCGAGGTCGAGTAGCGCGACGAGCTCGTCGACCTCGGCCTGGGACATCCGCCAAGTCTGGCCCAGGCGCCGGTCTCCTAAGGTCACCACCCATGTCGACACCATTCCCTGAAGGGTTTCGTTGGGGCACGGCGACCGCCGCGCACCAAATCGAGGGCGGCAACTGGAACAACGACTGGTGGCAGTGGGAGCACACGCCCGGGTCGGGATGCGTCGAGCCGAGCGGCGACGGCTGCGACTCGTGGAACCGGTGGGCCGAGGACGTCGCGCTGTGCGCGGAGATCGGGTTCGACAACTACCGGTTCTCGATCGAGTGGAGCCGAGTCGAGCCGGAGGAGGGCGAGTGGTCGATCGCCGCGATCGACCACTACCGACGGCAGTGCGACGCGCTGCTCTCGGCGGGCATCGATCCCGTCGTGACCTTCCATCACTTCACGACGCCGCGGTGGCTCGCGGCCAAGGGTGGGTGGGCGCAGCCGTCGACGGCGGACGCGTTCGCCCGGTACTGCGAGTTCGCCGCCGGACGTCTGGCGGGATCGTTGCGGCGCGCATGCACGATCAACGAGCCGAACATCGTGTCGACCATGGGACATCTCGCTGGCGTGTTTCCGCCCGGGTTGCGTGACGTCCAACTCCGCCGCGACGTCAATCAGGTGTTCATCGACGCGCACCGCAAGGGAGTCGACGCGATCCGGTCCGCGACCTCAGGGGTACCCGTCGGGATCACGGTGGCGATGTCGGACTACCAGGCCGTCGACGGCGGCGAGTCGAAGCGCGACCAGATCCGCCGCCGCATGGAGGACGAGTTCCTCGAGAGCACGGCCGGCGACGACTTCATCGGCGTGCAGGCGTACTCCCGAACGCGGGTCGGGCCCGACGGTGGCATCGGCAACGAGGAGGGGATGGCCGAGTTGCCGATGGGCTACGAGTTCTATCCCCAGGCGTTGGAGGCCACATTGCGGCGGGCGTGGGACGTGACGAAGGGGGAGGTGCCGTTGATCGTGACCGAGAACGGGATCGGGACCGACGACGACGACCAACGGATCGACTACGTGCGCCAGGCGCTCGAAGGGGTGCAACGGGCGATCGCCGATGGCATCGACGTGCGCGGCTACACGTACTGGAGTCTGCTCGACAACTTCGAATGGGCGTTCGGCTACCGGCCCCGGTTCGGGCTCGTGTCCGTCGACCGGGCGACGTTCTCGCGCACGCCCGAAGCCGAGCGCGCGGTGGCTCGGCGACATCGCCAGAGCCAACGCCCTGTAGGGTCACCCGACTCTTCCCCTCTCCGCTATCTCGTTCCGGCGTGCATCACCCACACGGCATGTGGGCGATGCACGCCGATTGCAAGCAGGGGAAGTGGAGCATGCGCGACATCGATGTGGTCGCGGCGCGGTTGGCGCGGGCGCAGCACGGCGTGTTCAGCCGGCCGCAGATGATCGCCGACGGCGGAAGCGAGCGGGCGATCGACCATCGCCTTCAGATCGGCCAGTGGGAGCGCGTACACCCGGGCGTGTACCGACTGGCCGGAGTGCCATTGACGTGGGAGTCGCGAGCGATGGCCGTGTGTCTCACCGTCGACGGGGCATTGCTTCGCGATCTGACAGCGGCCCATCTCTGGGGGTTCGACGGCCTTCGGCCCGTCGGTGTCATCGACGTGACGGTGCCGCGGCACGGACGACCGCGGCGTCGTCCCGGCGTCCGGTATCACGAGTCGCTGGCGTTCGAGTTGCGTGGCGAGCACGCGCCGGTTCGCGATCCCGGTCACCGGCGTGGCGCGCACGGTCCTCGACGTGTGTGCGGCCGTCGACGACGACTTCCGAGCGCTCGCCGCGCTCGATGAGTCGCGGCGTCGATCGCTCGCGACCTGGAACGAGCTCTGGGAGTGCCTGATCCTCCACGCCCGCCGAGGTCGCAACGGGATCACGCAGGTTCCGGCGAGTCCTCGAGCGACGTTGGGGACGCTCGGTTCCGCACAACCAGTTCGCCCGGCTCGTCGAGCGACTGTTCGACGACGCCGGCCTTCCCGAGCCCGCGCATGAGTACGAGGTCGTGATCGCGGCGGCATCGCTACCGAATCGACCTCGCCTATCCGGACCTCAAGATCGCGATCGAGCTCGACGGGCGCGGTCACGAGCTCCAGTTCGACGAGGACCCGATCCGGGCGAACCGGCTCGAGACGGCTGGGTGGCTCGTCCTCCGGTTCACGTGGCGACGGCTCATCGAGGACCCGGGCGGGATGGTCGCGGACGTGTTCGCGGCCCTCCGTCTCCGTTCTGGCGTTCATCACCCACACGCCGTGTAGGCTAACGCACGCAATTTCGAGGGGGAGGGCGGTGGAAGGATCGCCGCCATGCCTGCCACCCTGGACCTGACGCCGGACGAGTTGCTGACCACGACGAGGGCGGTGCGCAAGCGGCTCGACTTCGATCGGCCGGTGCCGGTCGAGCTCGTTCGGGAGTGCATCGAGGTGGCGACGCAGGCGCCGACGGGGTCGAACCAGCAGGGCTGGCACTGGATGATCGTGACCGACGCCGACAAGCGCAAGGCGATCGGCGGCATGTACCAGCAGGCGTTCAACGCGTACCGCGACATGCCGCTACTACGCGGGCCGCATCTCGACCGGCGATCCCGTCCGCGATGCGACCCAGGCCCGCGTCGCCAGCTCGGCCGAATACCTCGCCGAGCGCATGGCCGACGTGCCGGTGCTCGTCATCCCCTGCATCGAGGGACGGATCGACAACATGCCGGGATGGATCAGCGCCAGCTTCTGGGGGTCGCTGCACCCCGCCGCCTGGAGCTTCTGCCTCGCGGCCCGCGCCCGTGAGCTCGGCACGTCGTGGACGAGCCTCCACCTCATGTACGAGAAGGACGCCGCCGACGTGCTCGGAATCCCGTACGACACGGTCAGCCAGGGCGCGCCTGTCTCCCGGTCGCGTTCACGAAGGGCACGGACTTCAAGCCTGCGCCCCGCATCGAGCTCGACCCGATCGTCCACGTCGACGGTTGGTGATGGACGAGCGCCTCCGCAGAGCCGCCGAAGCCGCTCGCGGCTTCATGCCGCCGGACGAGGGCGCTCGCCCTCCACGACGCGGCCGCCGGTCTCACCGATCGACGGTCCGATGCTCGAGATCGGCAGCTACTGCGGCAAGTCGGCCGTCTACCTCGGCGCTGCCGCCCGACAACGCGACACCGTGCTGTTCTCGCGTCGACCACCACCGGGGATCGGAGGAGAACCAGGCCGGTTGGGAGTGGCACGAGCCCGACCTCGTCGATCCCGAGGTCGGGAGGATGGACACGCTGCCCATCTTCCGGCGCACGATCCACGACGCCGGCCTCGAAGGAACCGTCATCGCGGTGGTCGCCGACTCACCCGACGCTCGCCGAGGACTGGACCACTCCGCTCGCGCTGCTCTTCATCGACGGCGGACACGGCACCGAGCCCGCCCACCGTGACTACGAGCTGTGGACGCCCGCACGTGAAGGAAGGCGGCCTCCTGCTCATCCACGACGTCTTTCCCGACCCCGCCGACGGCGGGCGGCCGCCGTACGAGATCTACTGCCGCGCGCTCGAGTCGAAGCGATTCGAGGACGTCGAGCGCGACCGGCAGCCTGCGGGTGCTGCGGTCAGTCGCGGTCGAGCGCTGACTCGCTGGTGTCGAGCAGCGGCGGCACCACCGCGTCGTGATCGACGAACAGCGACGACGCCGGCGAGCCGCCGACCAGTCGCGTCCGCGGCCAGCACGACCGACGCCGCGGTGTACGTCGAGCGCTCACCCGCGGGGAACCGTGACTCGTCGGGGAACACGGTTCCCGTCCAGTAGCGGCCGTCGTCGTGGCGGAACTGCTGCGCCCACCCGAACAGCTCCTCGGCCGTCGAACGATCGCCGACGCCGAGATGGGCGAGCGCGCACTCGCATGTCTCCGCCACGGTGATCCACGGCCGGTCGCTGACGCAGCGCACGCCCATGCCCTCGAGGACGAACGTGCCGGCCCGGTCCGACAGTCGGGCCCGGCCCTCGGCGCCGCCGACCACACCGGTGAGCACCGGGTAGTACCAGTCCATCGCCCACCGGTGCTTCGGCGCGAACGCCTCCGGCTGATGCGCGATGACCGATGCCAGACGGCCCGCGGACAGCTCCCAGTCGGGCCGCTCGTGGCCGAGGTGCTCGGCGAGGGCGATCGCGCACCGCAACGACAGACAGATCGACGACGAACCCGTCAGCAGCGCGAACGACCACGGGGTGCCGTCGGCGTGACGGGCCCAGATGATCTCGCCCCGCGGCCGCTGCAGGTCGAGCACGAAGTCGACCGCTCGCTCGACCACGGGCCACATCGTCTCGACGAAGCCCTGGTCCTCGGGTCAGCAGGAAGTGATGCCAGACCCCGGTGGCGACGTACGCGCACACGTTGGCGTCGAGCTTGTCCTGCTCGACGGAGTCGGCGAGGTAGTACTGGTGCCACGCACCGTCGGGCCGTTGCATCCGGACGAGCCATGCGTACGCCGCTTCGGCCTCGGTCACCCGCCCGCCGAACGCGAGTGCCATCGCCGCTTCGACGTGGTTCCACGGGTCAGCGTGCCCACCGGGGAACCACGGGATCATCCCCGACGGCAGCTGCCACTCGGCGATGCACTCGACGGTGCGCGCCAGCTCGGAGGACGTGACGACATCGGACACATCGCGCAGGTACATCAGGTTGCTGCTCCCTGCGGCTTGCGGGCATAGACGACGAGCGACTTGCCGAGGAACGGGTTGGCGAGCCGGTCGGCCAGCTTCGTGAACGTCGCCATCGGCTGACGGCCGGCGATGTCCCACAGCAGGACCTCGTGGTAGGCGCGGCACCAACGGATGCTCGTCGTTCGTCGGCCCGACCGCGCACTTCAACCACCAGTACGGCGCGTGCAGCGCGTGCGCATGGTGCGCCGCGCCAGGTCGCAGACCTGCGGTCCGCAACTTCGCACGCAGCTCGGGCTCGCTGTAGATGCGCACGTGGCCGCCGGAGACGAACGGCGCGTGGTACTCGTCGGACAGCGCCCAGCAGACGCTGCTCGGCCAGCCACGCCGGGACCGTCACGGCCATCGTGCCGCCCGGCTTCAGCACCCGAGCGAGCTCGGCGATCGCGGTCTGGTCTGCGGGGATGTGCTCGAGCACTTCGGCGGCGATGACACGGTCGAACACCGCATCCGGGAACGGAAGTCGCGTCGCGTCGCCGTTGGCGCACTGACCTGACGACGAAGCCGGCAGGCTGCCCTCGCTCGGCGGCCGCCAGAGCTCGCGAACATGGCTTTCACGTCCTTGAGCTCCGCCGCGTCGTAGTCGAAGGCCACCACTCGGGCGCCGCGTCGGAAGGCCTCGAACGCGTGCCGTCCGGCCCCGCATCCGAGATCGAGGACCAGATCGCCGGCCTCGAGTCCGAGCCAGTCGTAGCGGACCGTCAGCATCAGCGACGCGTCCTCCACGCCTCGCGTCCGGGCAGCGGTCGCGGCGGCGTCGCCGCGAGCAGGGCCCGGTACTGCTCGAGCGTGCGCTCGGCGGTGTGGCGCCAGCTCCAGTTGTCGATGACCCGCTCGCGGTCCTCGCGCACCGACCGCGGCTCTCAGCTCGGGATCGTCCAATGCCAGTCGGATCTTGGCGGCGAGCGCTTCGCTGTCGCCCGGCGCGACGAGCAGCGCGGTGTCACCGTCGGCACCCACGACCTCGGGCAGCGCGCCACCGGTGGTCGACACGAGCGGGACGCCGCACGACATCGCTTCGATGGCCGGCAGCGAGAAGCCTTCGTAGAGGGACGGGACGATCGCCAGCTCGGCTTCGGAGTACAGCTCGTAGATCCGTTGGTCGCTGACGCCGGTCACGAACGAGACGATGTCCGTGAGTCCGAGCCGTTCGATGGTCTCGGCCGAGCGGCCTCCTTCCTTGGGCCTGCCGATCACGACCAAGCTGACGTCGCGTTCGGTGCGCAACTTGGCGACGGCCTCGAGGAGATACCGCAGGCCCTTCATCGTCACATCGGCCGATGCGGTGGTGACGAGTCGGCCGGCGACGCGCTCGATCCCCGGGATCGGGCGGAACAGGTCCGGGTCGACGCCGACAGGGACGACTTGCAAGCGGCGGGCGTCGACGCCGTGATCCTTCACGATGTCGTGCCGGCTCGACTCGGACACGGTGACGATGCGCTCGAGCCGGCGCGCCACCCGGGTCTGCATGCGAGTGAACGCGTACCAGCGACTCAGTGTGACGCGCTGGTACCTCGTGCGTGCGTGCGACATCTCGAGCCGGCGGTCGACCGTGATCGGGTGATGGATCGTCCCCAGCAACGGGAAGCTCGCGCTGGATCGGCAGGAGCCCGTAGCCCAAGCTCTGGTTGTCGTGGACGAGGTCGAAGTCGCGCTTGCGCTTGCGCAGGTGGTCCCACGCACGCAGCGAGAAGGCCAACGGCTCGGGGAACGTCCCGGTCGAGAATGACGTGACTTCGACGAAGTCGGGCCAGTGCTTCAGCTCCCAGATGCCCGGCATCCGCATCGGGAAGTAGTCGTTGTAGATGTCCAGGCTGGGAAGCTCGATCAGCGGGACGCGCTCGTCGAGCAGCGGGAAGGGCTGACCACCCAGCACTTCGACGTGATGGCCGAGGTCGACCAGCGCCTTGGTCAGATGCCTGGTGTAGACGCCCTGGCCGCCGACGTGCGGTTTGCCCCTGTAGGCGAGGAACGCGATGCGCAGGGGCTGGTCGTCCGCCGGGTACATGGGCGGCAAGCCTTCCGGGCCGTTGACCGTCCGGTCAAGTGCGCCCCACCGGGTCACCCACCGCGACCGCGCCGGGGACCGTGACCGCGGCGTAGACCCCGAGGTTGTTGCCGTGGTGGTCCCGCACCGTCCTGATGATCGAGAGGTCCCTGACCAGCCCCTGGGACGGCTGGGCCCGGCCCGGCATGGCGCAACGCGGGGTGGCCATGAAGACGTCGACGGCGGCGTCGCCCAGGCGCACCTGACCGCCGATCCAGCTGTCCTCGACGAATCCACTGGCCGAGGCGGTGTCGACCAGGCACGTCGGCCGGAAGCGGTGCACGTCCCACTGGCCGTCCTGATGGCCGTCGCGGATCGCTGCGAGGCTCGCCGTGGTCAGCAGGTGAACGGCGGCGAGGTCGACGAACGAACCCGCCGGCGTCGCGAAGTCCCATGGCTCCGATTCGTCGTCGGCTGGGTCCATCGTCAGCTCGTACGGCGTCCCGCCCGCGGCGTCGGCGCGGCAGAGCCGCACCTCGTGGTCGAGCCAGGCCGACAACGCCGCGTTGGTGGCGGGGTCGTCGGAGCGCCACACGGAGCCGTCCGGAAGGGTGACGCTGCACGCCTTCACCGTCACCGTCGAGTGCCGCCGACGCCTCGAGCAGGGCAGGCCATCGCTTCGCCGTCAGCACCTTGCCGGTCGCCGCGTCGACGATGCCCCACTGCCGGTCGCCCTCGACCCCGGTGGGTCGCAGATCGATCCGGTGGACCGGCGCTCCTTGCAGCGACTTGACCGGATACCGCCACAGTCCACCGACAACCGCGTCGTTCGCGGCGTCGATCACTGCCACCGCCAGCTCGTCGTGGCTCGGAGCGGGCGATCGGGCTCGACGACGAACGGGTCGTGGTTGAGCGCGTCGGGCGGAGCCGTCTGCGGCTCGATGCAGATCGTCTCGTCGAGTTCGTCGAACACCACGAGATCCGGACAGTCCGTCTCGATCGTGACCGTGACCGTGTCGCCCCAGTGCAGCGCGGACGGCGCCTCGAGGTCCGTGAAGCAGTCGTCCCACGGTCCGGCGGGAGGCGGGCGCAACAGCTCGGGCACGGTGATGCCTTCCTCGTCGCGGTGGTACATCGCGGCCGCGTGCAGCTCGAGCTCGCCGTCGGCGCCATTCGGCAACGTGCGGCGCCACCACGGATGCCACCCGCACGAAGCCGGCATGGCGTCGTCGCCGGCGTGCACGGACAGCTCGAGATCGAGGCGGTCCTCGTGCAGGACGAGCCGCTGTTCGACCCAGCCCGCGAACGGCCAGTGGGGGCCGAGGTCGCAGGACATGTGGACCCGGTGCTTGCCGGCGCCCTCGACCGCCCACGGCCGGTCGCGCACCGTGCCGTGGATGGCGTGGTCGCCCGCGTTCTGCGGCAGCTCGTGCTCGCGGCCGCGGAACGTGAACCGGCCGTGGCGGGTCCGGCCCGCCCATGGGGCCATCACGAACGAACCGAAGCGGTCCGCGCCGCTGGAGTCGTCGGCGTGCGTGAGCAGGAGATCGACGTCACCGACCTGCAGGCGATCCACCCGGCCGCCGTCATCGGGATCCACGGCGACGCTCGCCTTGCCAGCCTTGAGCTCGACCACCCCTCGACCCTACGACCGAAGCGGCTGCACCTCGGCGCAGCCGTGGGCCCGAGGGGCCCGGCCCTCGTGGCGGCCAAGGACGGCGGGCGGACGGCCGTAGGCTGCCGCGTCCGTGCGCGCAGTGGTGCAGCGGGTGAGCGAAGCCCGAGTCACGGTCGACGACGAGGTCGTCGGCACGATCGGATCAGGGTTGTGTGTCCTCGTCGGGGTCACACACCTCGACGATGAACGGAACGCCGCCGCCCTCGCCGACAAGATCTGGAACCTGCGGATCATGGACGACGAGGACGGTGTGATGAACCGCTCCGTCGCCGACACGTCGGGCGAGGTGCTCGTCGTCAGTCAGTTCACGCTGTACGGCGACACGTCACGAGGCAGGCGACCCTCGTGGATCGCCGCGGCCCGGCCCGAGCAGGCCGAGCCCCTCGTCGACGCCCTGGTCGCTCGTCTGCGAGACCTCGGCGCCCGCGTCGCGACCGGACGGTTCCGCGCCGAGATGCTCGTCGCGCTCGTCAACGACGGTCCGGTCACGATCCTCCTCGAAACGTGACGAGCGGACTTGCACGATCCAACCGACGGCCACGAGGCCGAACGCGAGGATCAGCGCGGGCCAGTCGCCGACGCGGGTCGCGATGGTGTCGCCCGTCCGCCGTTGAATGGTCCCCTCGAGGACGCGGCGCTCGCTGATGCCCGTGCGCTGCTCGACCGTGCCATCGGGACCGATGATCGCGGTGAACCCCGTCGGTGCCGCTTGCAACGTCCACCGGCCGCCGGCGATCGCGGCCAGCCGCGACGACGCAAGTTGTTGTGTCTGCACGATCGAGCCGTGGAAGGACGCGCCGTTGGTCGGGTTCAGCAGGACCTCACCGCCGGACCGGATCGCGGCGCGCGTCCGATCGGGGAAGAAGACCTCCCACGACTCCGCAACACCGAATGTCCCCGCCGGCGTCTGCAGGATCGCGGGCCCGGTGCCCATCAGCGCGTCCCGCTCGATCAGCGAACTGCCGGCGAAGGGCTTGAGCAGTCCGCGCAACGGCACGTACTCGCCGAACGGCACTCGCCGGACCTTCTCGTACCGATCGACGAAGTTGCCTTCGGGGTCGATGGCCACCTGCGAGTTGTGGAACCGGTTGCCGTCCCCTTCGACCACGCCGACGAGCAGGTTCGTGTGCAGCCGGCGAGCGATGCCGGACAGGACCTGACCCTCGGGGCTGTCCGCGATCGGGCCCTCGATGTTGACGACATCCTCCGGCCACAGCACGACATCGACTGGCCCCTGGACGTCGTCTGTCGCGGCCACGTGGCGCTCGAACACGATCGACGGATCGGTCTCGAAGAACCTCGTGCCCTGCGGTCCGCCGCCCTGCACCAGCGCGACGCGCAGCGACCCGATGTCGTGGCCGGTCGGCGCCATCGCACCCCACACGACCACCCCGGCGACAAGCACCAGCGTGACGGCCGCGAACCGCCAGTGGCGGGCGAACGCGGCGGCGAGCGCCACGCCGACCACCACGACGACGAGGTCCAGCGACAACGTTCCGCCGATGCGAACCACGTGGACGAGTGGACTGTCGACCTGTCCCATTGCCAGCCGCGAGACCGGCACGCCGCCGAACGGCCAGCGACCTCGGAAGGCCTCTGCCAGCATCCAGGCGCCGGGCAGCGCGATCCATCGGGCAGGAGCATTCGGTGGACACGCCATGCACGCCAGCGCGAACACGGCTGGAGTAGTACGCGGCGGCGATGGCGTAGCCGGGGGCCGTGAACGTGATGAGCCAGCTGAGCGTCGGGAACAGCAGCGCCGCCGCGACCAACCACCCCCGGCGGAAGCGGGACCACACCGGTTGGTCGGCGATGAGGCGATCGAGCATCACCAAGCCGACGAACGCCAACGGCCACCAACCCCACGGCGGCAGCGAAGCGGCGAGGAGCAAGCCCGCACCAACTGCACGGAGGAACGTTTGGAGTGAGGCTCGGCTCATCACGCTCCGGCGCGCTGCGATCAACTCGATCGCCGCCTCGCGACCTTGGCGGATGCACGCCGGCACGCCGAGGCCGCGGAACGCCGCACCGGTGACGAGGACGTTCGGTGCCTCCTCGGCGAGCTTGCGTTCGATGTGGTCGACCAGGTCGAGATGTCCGGGCTCGTACTGCGGGAACGACCGCATCCAACGGTTGACACGGATCTCGCGGGGTGTGCCGTCGGATGTCGCTGGTCTCCGCCAACTCGTCGAGCAAGCGGGCGACGAGCACATCGTCGTCGAGCGCGGCGAACCGTTCGTCGCCGAGCCGCCCGGTCGACAGGCGCACGATCACATCCTCGCCGTCGTCCGAGGTGTGCCCACTTGCTCGAGGCCCACGAGCACGCGCTCATCAGCAGTCCGGTCGAGCGCGGGACGAGATACCCGCTGCCGTCGAGTGGACGCTGTACCGATGGACGATCGAAGGCCATGGTCACGAGCGCGACCGACGAGTACTCGATCCGGTCGAGGTCGGCGGCTGCCGCGGGCGCGACGGCGACGAAGGCACTCGCTTGCGTCGTGGGCCGGCACTGCCACGACGACTCCGTCGGCGTCTGCGTCCTCGACGTGAATCGGGGACTCGAGGCGCAGCTCGACATCGTGCGAACGAAGCCAGTCGACGAGCGCGTCGACCAACATCCCCATTCCGCCGACCGGCGCGTAGAACACCGGCCCCTCGCCGGCCGGCGGCGCAGTCCGCAGCCCCGTCACGAGGTCGCGGTCGCGCTCCGCCGCGGCCGCGAGTTGCGGTGCGGCGGCGCGCACGCTGAGACGGTCGCCGTCGCCGGCGTTGATGCCGCCGAGCAAGCGGGTCGACCAGCCGCTCGAACACCGCGTCTCCCAGTTGGGGCCGCACGAGCGCGCCGACCGAGATGTCCTCGTCCGCGCCGAGGGGCAGCGCCGCCGAATGAACCTCCAGCCCGTCGGTGACGATGCCCGACGCCCGAACCGCGTCGAGGTCGGTCGGCACGCCGAGCACGAGCCCGGCCGGCAGCCGGCGGAGCGCGCTGTCCCACCACACGTAGGCCGACGACGCTGCAGGCGAGACCAGTGCGGTGTCGATGCCGAGCTCGCGGCACAGGTCGATACCCCAGGGCACACGGGCGAGGAACGCGTCGGCGCCCTCGTCGACCGGCCGGCCGGCGAACGGTCGACGTCGCGACCTTGCCGCCGAACCGGTCGGACGCCTCGTGGACGGGAGATCGACGCGTCGGCGCAGACGGCGCCGCAGCTCGTAGGCGGCCGCGAGGCCGGCGATGCCTCCGCCCACGACGGCGACCCGTTTCATGCCGCCAACGCTCGCACTTCGCCAGCCAGCGCGGCGAGCACCTCGGCGTCGTCGTTGACCATCGCGGTTCGCCCGAAGCGCAGACCCACCGCTTCTCCGCTTGCCGGCGGGCGACGACGTCGAGGTCGTAGAGCACTTCGAGATGGTCCGCCGTGAACCCTTGCGGACACACGAGCACGCCGTCGACGACCCCCGTCGGAGGCCAGCGTCTCGAGACACCTCGCCGATGTCGGGGCCCCGCCACGGTTCCGGCGTCCTCCCCGCCGACTGCCAACCGATCGACCATCCGTCGTCTTCGAGTCCTGCTCAGCGTTGCGATGCCGTCGGCGGAGGCATGCAGTTCGTCGGCGTACACGTCGCCCTCGAGCACGCGCTCGGGCAACGAGTGCGCGGTGAAGACGACGTGCGTCCGCGACGGCATCGACGCTGAGCGTCGGCCCGATCGCGTTCGCTTGGAACGTGCGCCACGCCGGTAGGTGGTGCCACGATCGAACGGCCTTCGCGTCCGAGCCGAGCCGCTCGACGTACTCGCCGATCGAGCCCCGGCTGTCGTGCGGCGCGAGCACCACGCCGACGATCTCGGTCACGTCGTCGTTCTCGAGGCCGACGACTGCATCCTCGATGAACGGCGACGCGTGCTTGTAGCCGAGCGCGACCTCGAAGCCGTCGCCCAGCGCCGTCGCGATGCGATCGCGCTGCGCCTCTGTGATGCGCCGCAGCGGTGACATGCCGCCGATGGCGTCGTACCGGCCACGCAGCTCCGCCAACTGCTCGTCGGACGGTGGCCGGCCTCGGCGGATGTGCGTGTAGTAGGCGGCGAGATCCTCGGCCGAGGCGGGCGTGCCGTACGCCATCACCACAACGCCGATGCTCACGTCTCGCGCACGATCCCTTCGCGGTGCACGAGATCGACGATGCGCTCGAGGATCGACGGGTCGGTGTCGGGCAAGACGCCGTGGCCGAGGTTGAAGATGTGGCCGGGGTGGCCGTCGTTGTCGGCGAGCACAGCGCGCACTTCCGCAGCGACGACGTCCCACGGCGCGAAGCACACTGCGGGGTCGAGGTTCCCTTGCAGCGCTCGACTGGCGCCGGTGCGCGCCCTCGCCGCCGACAGCGGCGTTCGCCAGTCGACGCCCACGACATCCGCGCCCGCGGACGCGAACAGTGCGAGCAGCTCACCGGTGTCGACACCGAAGTGGATGCCCGGCACGTCGAGGTCCTCGAGCGCGGCGAACACCTTCGAGGAAGCGGGCAGCACGAACCGCTCGTAGTGCGACGCGCTCGAGCGCACCGGCCCAACTGTCGAACAGCTGGACGGCGCGTGCGCCGTGCTCGACCTGCGAGCGCAACGACGCGATCGAGAGGTCGGCGAGACGGTCGAGCAACGCATCCCACAGTGCGGGATCGCCGTGCATGAGTTCCTTTGTCTTGGTGTAGGTGCGCGACGGCCCACCCTCGACGAGATAGGAAGCGACCGTGAACGGCGCGCCCGCGAAGCCGATGAGCGGGACGTCGTCCGGCAACTCCGCGCTCACCTTCGCAACGGTCTCGAGCACGTACGGCGTGTCGCGTTCTGCGTCGAGGGGACGCAGGCGATCGAGATCGGCGCGGTGATCGGAACGGTTCCGCCACGACCGGTCCCGTCCCCGGCGCGATGTCGACACCGAAACCGATGGCGGCGACCGGCACGACGATGTCCGAGTAGAGGATGGCGGCATCGACGCCGTACCGGTGGACGGGTTGCAACGTCAGCTCTGCCGCCAGATCGGGACGACGGATGGCGTCGAGGATGCTGCCGTCGCCTCGAAGGGCGCGGTACTCGGGCAGCGAGCGTCCGGCCTGCCGCATGAACCAGACGGGCACGCGGTCGTGCGGCTCGGAGCGGCAGGCGGCGAGGAAGTTGTTCAAGCGGCGAGGCGGGCGACGAGGTCCGCCGCCGCCGGGTGGGTCAAACGCTGGATCGTGGTGAGCCGCGCCTGTTCGGCCACGGCCGCTCGCCGCGCCGAGTTCATGGCGTTGTTGCCCATCACCTCGAGATCCTCGGCAGTTGGCTCGAGCACGAGCACGGGCGTGCCGCTGGCGCGGATGCTGCGGACCTCACGTTCGAGCACCCATGCCGCGAGCGCGCGGCTCCCGATGTTGGGCGTGGGTCGCAGCGCGGTCCACGGCGCCGACATGGGCGACACGACAACGACGAGATCGAGGCCGAGGCCGGACACGACGTCCGCGTTGCTCGGCGAGTGCGCGCCGCCGTCGACGTACGTCTCGCCGCCGATCTCGACCGGCTGCAGGTAGCCGGGGATGGCGGACGACGCCTCGACGGCGGTTCCGACGTCCGTTGCGTCGAGCTCGTCGCGCCCGAACACCACACGCGCGCCGTCGCGCAGACGCAGCGCGCAGATCCACAGGGGACGTTCGGGCCACTTGCCGTCCATCATCTGACGGATGCGGTCGCCGATCGGCGCGGTGGCGGTCTTGCCCGCCGGCAGGAGCCCCGCGAGCGCAGCGAAAGGCCGTGCGCTCCAGGGCGGAAGCAGCGCCGTCGCCGCGAGTTGCGGTGATGCCGGCAGCGGCAAGCCGCGCGGGAACGGCGGACGCGTCGGTAGCTCGAGCACCGGCGCGAGATGACCGACGAGCAGCTGACCTTCAGGCGACAACGGTGCGCTCGTGGAGCGCGCGTGCTGGTCCGGTCCCGACAGGCCGGCGCGCAATGCCGCCGCCGCGATGGAACCGGCGGACGTGCCGACGATCACGTCGGCCTCTCGTGCGTCCCATCCCGCAGTCTCGGACAGCGCGGCGAGCGCGCCGGCGTGGTAGGCGCCGCCGACGACGCCACCCGCGCCGAGGACGAGCCCGACCGATGCCATCCCGCAATGCTCGCGGGCGGGTGCGCCGACAGCGAAATCGACCCGATCTCGCGCGAATGTTGGTGCGCCGTGGTCGCCATAGCGCCCGACAGCGACCCGAAGTTCGGAGCTGGCGGGACCTCAGTACCGGAGCTCGGCCATGACGGCGTAGTGGTCGCTCGGCTGGCAGCCGTCCACCGCTTCAGTGGCGACGACTTCGTGGCGCAACACGTGCCCCGCTCCTTCGGACTTGGGCCAGCCGACGAACACGTAGTCGATCCGTCGGTTCGGTTCGAGGTCCTCCTTGGCGAACGGATTGTCGTTCGACCAGGTGAAGCCGGGTCCGCCCTCCCGCTCGATCGCCGCCTCCCACGAGTCGTGGAACACGAGCTTCGGCACCGGTAGGCGGGTGCGGCCGGTGAGCATCCGGATCTCGTCCGAGTCCGGAACGGCGTTGAAGTCGCCGCACAGCACCGGTGGATAGATCCGCAACGGCGACTCGTGCACGAACCTGGCGACGGCCGCCACCTGCTGCTGGCGGACGTGGCTCTGGTCGAACCGCCAGTTGAGATGGGTCGAGAAGACCTGCAACCTGCCACGAGGCCCCTCGATGTCGGCGCGCACGACGGTCCGCAGCTCGTCCGCATCCGGCGGCGCCGGCAGTTCTCGGGACTCGTGGCTCGAGATCGGCCAGCGTGACAGCACCGCATTCCCCATCAGGACCCCGTCGAGGTCCAGCCGGCTGGCGTACACGTGCTCGTACCCCAGCCCCGCCGCCAGCTCGGCGGCCTGGTTCCGGTCGCCGTCCTGCCACACCTCCTGCAGCGCGAAGACGTCGGCGTCGGCGGCCGCCAGCGTCGCCGCGATCGCGCCGGAGCCGTTCCTGCCAGGGCCCGAACTGCCACCACAGGTTCCAGCTCATGACCCGCAGTCGGGTTTCGATCCGTGTCATCTGACCCCCCCTTCGTACCCGGTAGCATGGTCTGTTCCCCGGACAAGGACCGCGGAGCTTGGCCCTCCATCCCGATCTCGAAGCCGAGCAGGCGTACCTCGAATACGCCTACGAGTGTCTCGAAGCCGCCCGACGCCGGGCGGCGGGTCTGGGTTCCATGGTCGAGGTCGGCCGCGGCGGCACCGAACAGGCCCGTTTCGAGCGCGACGTGATCTGGGACACCATCGTCAATCGGCTCCGTGAGCTCGAGCTCGGCGATGCCAGCCTCGTGTTCGGCCGCATCGATCGAGCGCAGAACAACGGCGACGCAGGTGAGACCTTCTACATCGGGCGCCTGGCGGTGTCCGACGAGGGCCAGGAGCCGGTGGTCGTGGATTGGCGGGCGCCGGTTGCCGAGCCCTTCTACCGCGCCGACCGGACGCGCGCCGATGGGACTCGCCCGGCGCCGTCATTTCGCCACCAAGGGGCGCACGCTGCTCGGGATCGAAGACGAGCTGTTCGGCGACGCGTTGCGGCTCGACGGTGACGGTGATGCGCGAGGCGACGGTGACGGTGACGGCGACGGCAACGGTCAGGCATCCGAGATCACGGGGCGCGGCGCGTTGCTCAGCGCCATCGAGTCGGCTCGCACCGGACGCCTCACCGACATCGTCGCGACCATCCAGGGCGAGCAGGACGAGATCATCAGGTCCGAGCTCGCCGGCGTGCTCGTCGTCCAGGGCGGCCCCGGAACCGGCAAGACCGTGGTGGCCCTGCACCGAGCCGCGTATCTCCTCTACACCTACCGGTTCCCGCTCGAAGGCCAGGGCGTGCTCGTCGTCGGTCCCAACCGGCTCTTTCTCGGCTACATCGAGCAAGTGCTCCCGTCGCTCGGCGAAGCGGGCGTCGAGCTCGTCGTGCTCGCCGACCTGTTGACCGAACGAGTCGGCGTACGCGGCTCGGACGTTCCGGTGACCGGACGCATCAAGGGCGACGTGCGCATGGCCAAGGTGCTCGCGAATGCGGTGAGGGATCGCCGGCGTCCGTTGCGTGATGACTTGCGGGTCGGCTTCGGTGTCGAGTCATTGCGCCTGACGACGAACCAGAGCGCGACGATCATCTCGGACGCGCGACGACGAGCGCGCACGCACAACGCCGGCCGGCGCTTCGTCGAGCAGGGTGTGTTCGACGCGCTCGCGCGCTCGAGCCTTCGCGACGACGTCTCGGCCGCGGACGTGCGCGACCGTGTCCGTCGCACCGAGGGTGTGCGCGCCGCGCTCGAATGGATGTGGCCCGTGCTGACGCCGGCGCAGCTGTTGCACGACTTGTTCGGCTCGAAGGCGTTGCTGCGATCCGCGACCGGCAACGACTTGAACGACGCAGAGCGCGACGCGCTGTACCGCGAGCGTTCCGAGTCGAGCGATGACGTCGTCTTCACCAACGACGACGTCCCCTTGCTCGACGAAGCGCGCGCGCTGCTCGGGCCCCGCCCTCGGCGCCGCCGCGGCGCGGCGGACGACGACGAGGTCCGGACCTATGGCCACATCGTCGTCGACGAAGCCCAAGACCTTTCCCCGATGCAACTGCGGATGCTCGGACGTCGATCGCTCAACGGCTCGATGACCGTCGTCGGCGACATCGCCCAGGCGACCGGGGCGTGGGCTCATGCGGACTGGGACGACATCGTCGCCCGGCTGCCCGATCGAAAGCCGGCGCGGCGTGCCGAGCTGACCATCGGCTACCGCATCCCGGCGCCGAGCATGGAGCTGGCGTCGCGCGTGTTGCGGGTCGCAGCGCCCGACCTCGCACCGCCGCGTTCGATCCGTGAGGACGGCTCGCCTCCTCGCTTCGTGACGGTCGCAGCAGAGGACGATTTCGGCAGCGCGGTGGCCGATGTCGTCGTCGCGGAGCTCGAAGCGGTCGGCACCGGCAACCTCGGCGTGCTCGTCGCCTCGTCGATGGTCGACACGGTGACCAGTGGGCTCGAACGTGCAGGCGTCGTGTTCGGCAGCGCGACGAGGAACGGTCTCGACGAGCGCATCACCGTCGTCCCGATCGGGTTGGCGAAGGGACTCGAGCTCGACGCGAGCGTCGTCGTGGAACCGGCGGAGATCGTGGAGCAGGAGGCGCAAGGCCTGCGCGCCCTCTACGTCGCACTCACCCGCGCCACGAAGCGCCTCGCCGTGGTCCACGCCCGCCCGCTGCCCGACTACCTGCTCGAGTAGCGCGGCCCCGTCGCCCCGGTCCGTCAGTTGCGTTCTGGCGTCAACCAGTGCGCATATCGGCACTCGATGACGCCAGAATCGACCGGCCCGGTCAGATCGTCACGAGGATGCGGGCGCTGGCGAATGCGCCGATGCCCACGGCGCGGCCGTCGATCACGACGGTCGTCGTCCCGTCCGGGGACGTCGCCGTGATCGTGCCGTGGCGACCGGGCAGGACGTCCGCTTCCTCGAGGAACTCGAGGATGCCCGGCGCGAACTCCAGCTCCTCCGGGATGCGGGACACCGTGAAGTCGTGGCCGACCCTGATGTCTGCCAATGGCACCGCGTCAGGCGGCGCGTAGCCCGTCCCGGGGATCGGGTTGCCGTGGGGGCACGTCGTCGGGTTGTCGAGTACCCGCGAGATGGCGGCATCGACGCGGTCGGAGATGACGTGCTCCCACTTTCCGGCCTCTTTGTGGGCCTCCGCCCACGACAGCCCCAGCATGTCGGTGAGGAAGCGCTCGGCGAGACGGTGACGGCGCACGACCCGTTCTGCCAGCCGCATGCCCGCAGCCGTGAGGCCGATGGAACTGCCGGACAGCTCGACCAGCTCGGCTGCCTCCATCCGCTTGATCATCTCGGACACCGCCGGACGAGACACACCGAGCCGCTCGGCGATGCGCGCCTGGATGACGTTGACGTCGTCCTCACGGAGTTCGAAGACCGCCTCGCAGTACTCCTCGAAGGCAGGATGCCATTCGGGCGACTGGTACTCGGTCACGGCCGGCAGTCTAGGAGTCTCATTGTCACACCCCCCCTTTATGGTTTTCACCGTGAGGGGTGCGGAGTTCCCGTCCGAGGTCTCGTCCGAGTTCTCGTTCTCGCCGCCGGTGCAGGCGTGGTTCGACACGACGTTCCCCGCACCGACGGAGGCACAGCGGCAGGGCTGGCCGGCGATCGCGGCGGGCGACCACACACTCGTGCTCGCGCCCACCGGCTCGGGCAAGACCCTCGCCGCGTTCCTGTGGGGCATCGACCGGTTGATGAGCGAGCCGCCTCCTGGGAGGGAGCAGCGCACCCGCCTGCTCTACGTCTCGCCCTTGCGGGCGCTGGCGGTGGACGTCGAGAAGAACCTCCGCGCGCCGTTGGCCGGCATCCGGCTGGCGGCGGAGCGCCTCGGCATCGAGGTCCACGAGCCGACGGTGGGCATGCGCACCGGCGACACGAGTGCGGACGAACGTCGCCGTCTCGTTCGCCATCCGGCCGACATCCTCATCACGACCCCCGAGTCGCTCTACCTCATGCTCACGTCGCAGGCGCGCGAGACCTTGCGCAACGTCGAGGCGGTCATCGTCGACGAGATCCACTCCGTGGCCGCCACCAAACGGGGTGCCCACCTGGCGGTGACGCTCGAACGCCTCGACGCGCTGTGCGATCGAGCGCCGCAGCGCATCGGCCTGTCGGCGACACAACGCCCTCTCGACGAGATCGCGCGCTTCCTCGGGGGACGCGACAACAACGACCATCCGCGCGACGTGACGATCGTCGACGCAGGTGTGCGCAAGCCGCTCGAGGTCGAGGTGATCGTCCCGGTCGACGACATGGGCGCGCTCGGCGAGGTCATCGACGAGCCCGTCTCCGGCCCCGCAGCCGCCGGACCGATGCGGCGCAGCATCTGGCCGTCGATGCACCCACGGCTGCTCGAGCTCGTCGAGTCGCACCGGTCGACCTTGATCTTCGTGAACGCCCGACGGCTGGCCGAGCGCTTGGCCACCCGCCTCAACGAACTGGCGGCCGAACGCGACAGCCCGACGAACACGGCGGCCGAGCAGGTCGGCGCGCCGCCCGTCGACGTCGAACTGGTCAAGGCCCACCACGGCTCGCTGTCGCGTGAGCGACGGCTGCAACTGGAAGACGAGCTCAAGTCGGGGCGCTTGCGCGGCCTGGTGTGCACGTCCACCCTCGAGCTCGGCATCGACATGGGAGCCGTCGATCTCGTCATCCAAGTCGAATCGCCCCGTTCCGTCGCGGCCGGCCTGCAGCGCATCGGTCGCGCCGGCCATCAGGTCGGTGAGCCCAGCACGGGCAAGCTCTTCCCGAAGCACCGCGCCGACCTCGTCGAGGCATCCGTCGTCGTCCGCCGCATGCAAGACGGGTTGATCGAGCACACTCGCTACCCGCGCAATCCGCTCGACGTCCTCGCGCAGCAGATCGTCGCCATGTGCGCACTCGACGAGTGGAAGGTCGACGAGCTCGCCGCGCTCGTTCGCCGTGCCGCCAACTTCAACGAGCTGTCCGACGAGGTCTTCACCTCCGTGCTCGATCTCCTGGCCGGCCGTTACCCGAGCGACGAGTTCGCCGAGTTGCGCCCTCGCATCGTGTGGGACCGCGTGAACGGCATCGTGCGCGGCCGGGCCGGCGCGCAACGGCTCGCGGTCACGAGCGGCGGCACGATCCCCGACCGCGGCCTGTTCGGTGTCTTCCTTCCCGACGGCACCCGGGTCGGCGAGCTCGACGAAGAGATGGTGTACGAGTCGCGGCCCGGCGAGACGTTCCTGCTGGGCGCATCGACCTGGCGCATCGAAGACATCACCTTCGAGCGCGTCGTCGTCACTCCGGCGCCCGGGTTGCCGGGCAAGATGCCGTTCTGGCACGGCGACGGCCCTGGCCGGCCGCTCGAACTCGGGCGCGCGGTCGGCTCTTTCGTGCGCGACGTCCGCTCCTGGGGCGAAGGTGGTGCACGACGACTGCGTGAGGGCTACGGGCTCGACGAGCTCGCGGCGGGCAACCTGGTGCAGTATCTCGACGACCAGGCCGAGGCGACGGGCGTGGTTCCCGACGATCGCACGATCGTGGTCGAGCGGTTCCGCGACGAGATCGGCGACTGGCGCGTCTGCGTGCTGTCACCCTTCGGCGCGCAGGTCCACGCGCCGTGGGCGATGGCGCTGCAGGCACGGCTCTCGGACCGGTGGGGCATCGACGTCGAGTTGCTGTGGAGCGACGACGGCATCGTGCTCCGCCTACCCGAGGCGATCGAGGAAGTACCGGTCGACGACCTGCTGATCGACCCCGACGACATCGACGAGCTCGTCATCTCGCAACTACCGAACTCGGCGCTGTTCGCATCTCGTTTCCGGGAGTGCGCGGCGCGGGCGTTGTTGTTGCCGCGGCGACGACCCGATCGACGCACGCCGCTGTGGCAGCAACGCCAGAAGGCCGCTGACCTGTTGACGGTCGCGGCGCGCCACCCGACGTTCCCGATCCTGCTCGAGACCACCCGCGAATGCGTGAACGACGTGTTCGATCTGCCGGCGTTGCGTGAGGTGCTGACCGAGTTGCGGGCACGCGCGATCCGCGTCGTTCCCGTCGACACGCCGCGGGCGTCGCCGTTCGCGCAGTCCCTGTTGTTCTCGTGGATCTCCGTCTACATGTACGAGGGCGACACGCCGCTCGCCGAACGGCGCGCCGCCGCGCTCGCGCTCGACCGCGACCTCCTGCGCGACCTGCTCGGTGCGGAGGAGCTGCGCGAGCTCCTCGATCCCGGCGTGCTCGCCGACCTCGAGCTCGAGCTGCAACATCTCGTCGACGGGCGTCGAGCGCGCGATGCGGACGAGCTGCACGACCTGCTGCGCCTGCTCGGGCCGATGACGCGCACCGACCTCGATGCGCGAGCAACCGGAGATCCGGCAGCGTGGCTCGAGCTTCTCGTGCAACAGCGAAGAGCCATCGCGGTGTCCGTTGCCGGCGAACCGCGCTTCGCGGCGGCCGAAGATGCGGCGAGACTTCGCGATGCGCTCGGCGTCGCGCTGCCGGTCGGTCTTCCGGCCGCGTTCACCGATCCGGTCGACGATCCCATGCGCGATCTCGTCGCCCGTTATGCCCGCACGCACGGACCGTTTCTCACCGCGCACGTCGCGAAGCACCTCGGCGTCGGCGTGCCGCGGGTGCTGCCCTCACTCGAGGCGCTCGAGCGCGACGGACGCGTCGTCCGCGGCGAGTTCCGTCCCGACGGTGTCGAACGCGAGTGGTGCGACGACGACGTGTTGCGCCAGCTGCGGCGGCGATCGCTCGCCGCGCTCCGCAAGGAGGTCGAACCCGTCGACGCAGGTGCGCTCGCACGCTTCCTACCTGCATGGCAATCGGTCGGCTCGAAGCGCCGGGGCGTCGAAGGTGTCGTCGACGTGCTCGGGATGTTGTCGGGTGCGGCCATCGCCGCGTCGGTGGTCGAGACCGACGTGCTGCCTGCACGCGTCGTGGAGTACCGCCCCGCTGATCTCGACGCGCTGTGCACGTCGGGCGACGTCGTCTGGATCGGTGCAGGAGGGCTGGGGGCCAACGACGGTCGCATCCGGCTCGTCTTCCGCGACCAGGCGCCGATGCTCGTGCCACCGCCGGCCGACATCGGGGCGTCGCCGACACACCAGGCGCTGTTGGACCATCTCGACAACAGAGGCGCGTCGTTCTGGCCCGAGCTGTTGCAGGCGGTCGCGGCGGCGGGCCTTCGGTACGAAGAAGGCGAAGTGCTCGCGGCCCTCTGGGATCTCGTGTGGGCCGGCCACGTCACGAACGACTCACTGGCGCCCGTGCGGGCGATGGTCGCAGGTCGGTCCGCCCGACGCGCGCCGGGAAGGTCGCGAGGTCGTCCGCGTCCGGGCCGGCTGGCGCGCCTCGGCCCACCCGCGGCGGCGGGACGTTGGTCGCTCGTGGCGCCGCTGCTCGAGCCTGCCCCGTCACCCACGGAGACATCGCACGGGCGCGCCATGCAGTTGCTCGAGCGGTACGGCGTCCTCACCCGCGAGGCGGCGTTGGCCGAAGGGATCGAGGGCGGGTTCGCGGGTGTCTATCCGGTCTTGAAGGCACTCGAAGAGCGAGGCGCGGTGCGGCGCGGGTACTTCGTCGCCGGGCTGGGCGCCGCGCAGTTCGCGCTGCCGGGCGCGGTCGACCGCCTGCGCTCGTTCCGCGACCCACCGCCCGATGGCGCCGCTGCCTCCGCGACCGTCGTCCTCGCCGCCACCGACCCGGCGCAGCCGTATGGCGCGTCATTGCCGTGGCCCGAGCACAGCCAAGGCGGACGCCCTGCGCGGACCGCCGGCGCGCACGTCGTGCTCGTCGACGGCGCGCTGGCCGCTCACCTCGAGCGGGGTGGTCACAGCCTGGTCACCTTCGACGTCGAAGGGTGGGCACCGGTGCTGCGAGACCTGGTCGACGGAGGCCGCTACCGGTCACTCGAGATCCGCAAGGTCGACGGCGTCCCGGTCCGTGACGGAAGCGTGCAGGCGATCGCCGACGAGCTGCGGGCTGCCGGCTTCGTCGAGGGCTATCGAGGACTTGTCTACAGGGGCGGTCGAGAGCGCCGATAGCGTCCGACCGTGCCCGAGGGCGACACGCTCCATCGCACCGCCAACCGGCTGCGGCCTGCGCTCGTCGGCCGGCCGCTGGTGCGGCTCACGCTGCACCATGCCAGCGGTGGAGGACGGCGGCCCCAGGCCGGCGAAAGGATCGAGGCCGTCGAGGCGGTGGGCAAGCACCTGCTCGTCCGGTTCGAGCGAGGCACGACCCTGCGCACGCACATGCGCATGACGGGCTCGTGGCACCTCTACCGATCCGGTGAGCGGTGGCGGAACCGCCCGGAGTTGGCGCGCGCGGTCGTCGAGGTCGACGGGTGGACTGCAGTGTGCTTCGCCGCGCCCGTCGTCGAGCTCACCGACGGAACCACCGCGGCGGCGAAGCTCTCGCACCTCGGTCCGGACCTGACCCGCGCCGGCGTCTCCGACGAAGACATCGCAGCCGCGGCCGACCGCATGAGAACGCTCCTCGATCCTCGTGAAGAGATCGGCAACGTCATGCTCGACCAACGCGTCGCGTGCGGCGTCGGCAACATCTACAAGAGCGAGTCACTGTTCGCATGCGGCATGAACCCGTTCACGCCCGTGGGCAACGTCGATGTCGACACCAGGCGCCGGCTCCTCGCCACTGCGTCGCGGCTCCTCCGGCTCAACACGAACGTCGGCGGGCCTCGGGCCACGGTGCGCGAAGGCCTCGCCGTCTACGGCCGTGCTCGCCAGCCCTGCCACCGCTGCGGGACGCCGGTCGAAGCGCGACGGCAAGGTGCCCAAGCGCGCACGACGTACTGGTGTCCAAGTTGCCAACCGCACCCGGTACCGACGTGACGGCAGCGCGTCGAGCACACGTTCGTGAGCGAGCGGGACCAGGTGATCGTGATCGGCGCCGGGTTCGGTGGCCTCGCGGCCACCAAGCGCCTGGCCAAGGCCGGTGTCGACGTCACCATCGTCGATCGCCACAACTTCCACACGTTCCAACCGCTGCTGTACGAAGTCGCGACCGCGGGACTCAACGCCGCCGACATCGCGTACGCCGTTCGCGGCATCTTCCATCGTCAACCCAACGTCACGTTCCGGAACGCGACCGTCACGGGTGTGGACTGGACGAGGCACACACTCGAGCTCGACGGCGGCGCGCAGCAGCCGCTCGAGTTCGACAACCTCGTCGTGGCGGCAGGATCGACCACGGCGTACTTCGGTATCCAGGGAGCCGCCGAGTACGCGTTTCCGCTCTATGCGCTCGCGGACGCGATCCGGCTGCGCAATCACATCCTCGAGCGGTTCGAGGCGGTCGACGCCGATCCTTCGTTGATCGACGACGGCGCGTTGACGTTCGTGGTCGTCGGCGGTGGCGCGACGGGCGTCGAGGTCTCGGGTGCGATGTCGGAGCTGTTCGCGAGGGTGATGCGCAAGGACTTCCGCTCGCTCGACATCGGCAAGGTGCGAGTGATCCTGCTCGAGATGGCCGATGTCCTGCTGCAGCCGTTCTCCGTCGAATCACAGCGTCACGCCCGCGAACGGCTGGAAGACATGGGCGTCGACGTCCGAACGGACGAGGCGGTCACGCGTGTCACGCCGACCCGCGTCGTGCTCGCTTCAGGTGAGGACCTCGCGGCGCACACGCTCGTGTGGGCCGCCGGTGTGCAGGCGAGTCCGCTGGCCGCCACGCTCGGCGTGCCGACCGGACGCGGTGGCCGCATCGAAGTCGGCCGCGACCTGCGCATCGAGGGCCATCGCGAAGCGTTCGCCGTCGGTGACGTCGCCGCCATCCCCGACGGCCACGGCGGCATCCTCCCCGCGCTCGCTCCCGTCGCCATGCAGTCCGGCCGCCACGCGGCCAACGAGATCATCCGCGCCAGGTACGGCGGTCGCGCGCGTCCGTTCCACTATCGGGACAAGGGCACCATGGCCACGATCGGGCGTCGCGCCGCGGTCGCCGAGTTGCCGCTGCGCATCCGGCTGTCCGGTACACCGGCGTGGCTGGCGTGGCTCGGCCTTCACCTCGTCACGCTCGTCGGGTTCCGCAACCGCCTGTCGGTGTTCCTCAACTGGGCGTGGAACTACGTGACGTGGGATCGCGGTCCTCGTCTCATCCTGAGTCCCGACCGCGAGCCCCACGAGCCGGGCGAGCCGGGAGCAGCGCCCTGACCGCGTCGATGGTGTCGGCTTCGTCGGGCGACTTGTCCTCGCGGTAGCGGCGCACGCGCGCGAAGCGCAGCGCGACACCGCCCGCGTAGCGGGTCGACACCTGCACACCGTCGAGTGCGATCTCGACGACGAGTTCCGGGCGCATGTGGACCACGTGGCCGTCGTCCGACGTCTGCAGCGATTGGAACAGCTCGGTCTGCCACCGGAGCATCTCGTCGGTCATGCCCTTGAACGTCTTGCCGACCATCACGAAGCCGCCGTCCGGATCACGGGCACCGAGATGGATGTTCGACAACCAGCCGCGTCGCCGGCCGTGGCCCCACTCGGCGGCGAGCACGACCAAGTCCAGTGTGCGGACGGGCTTGACCTTGCGCCACGCCGATCCCCGCCGGCCCGCTTCGTACGGCGAACGGATGTCCTTGACCATCACGCCTTCGTGCCCGGAAGCCAGCGACTCGGCCAGGAAGGCCTCGGCTGCGACGGGGTCGTCGGTGATGATGCCGGGGATGCGCCATGGTCCGGCCACGCGGCCGAGTGCTTCGTGCCTCTCGACCAGCGGACGATCGACGAGGTCGTCGCCGTCGAGATGAAGACAGTCGAAGAAGCGGATCGTGAGCGTGCTTCCGGACTCGAGGTCGAACCGGCTCATGGTGTCCTGGAACAGCTCGGGGCGTTCGTCGTCGCCGAGCCCGACCGCTTCACCGTCGAGCACGACAGCATCAGCCGGTAGCGAACGCGCCAGCGCGACCAGGCCGGGCACGCGTTCGGTCACGTCATTCAGGTTGCGGGTGTAGATCCGAACCTCGTCGAGCACGCGGTGCAACTGGAGACGGATGCCGTCGAGCTTCCACTCGACCGACGACATGCCGCACGCTTCGATGGCCTCGGCGACGGAGGCAGACGTCGCCGCGAGCATCGGTAGCACCGGCTGCAACGGCCGCAGGCTGATGCGCTCGAGTCCGGTCATGCCCTCGGTCAACGCGACGACGGCCGCTTGGTTGAGGTCGCCACCCAGCATTGCCGCGCGCCGGACCGTTGCCGCGGGAACGTCGGCGGCCCGGGCCACAGCCTCGGTCATGACGCCCGCCAGCGCTCCCTGTCGCAACTCGCCCGTGAACATGCGTCGAAGGAAGTCCGCTTCCTCTGCGGTGGCGCGCCCGAACACGTCAGCGAGCAGCGCAGCACGGGCTGCACCCGAGCCTGTGCCGGACGTGGTCGCCAACCGCTCGACGAGCGCGTCGATGTCCCGGATGGTGAGCGACGGCGTCGCAGCCGCCGGAACATCGAGGTTGAACACGGTTCGCCACCCGACGCCGATGCGCCCCTGCCGTGGCGTTCCCGTGAGCATGGCGACCGCGATGTGGACCTCGTCGTCGTCGAGACGCGAGAGGAGGTCGGCAAGCGCGGCGATCTTCGCCGAACGCGCCGACGTCGACGTGACCGCGGCGGACGTCGCGACGAGGTCGGCGAACAGCACCCTGCGAGTTTGCCTCCGGGCTCGGGCTCCCGGAGACTGCGGACGATGGACTTCGCCACGATGATGACGCTCGAACCGCACGGTCCGGACACGTACGTCGGCATCGGGCCGAAGTACCCGTGGGGCGGGTTGTACGGCGGACAGATCGTCGCTCAGGCGCTGCGAGCCGCGGCCGCGACCGTCGGGGCCAGTCATCGCGTGCACTCGTTGCACGCGTACTTCATCCGGCGAGGCGACCACGAAGAACCGATCCGGTTCGAAGTCGATCGCATTCGCAACGGCCGGTCCTTCACCACTCGCTTGGTCGTCGCTCGTCAGGCGGTGGGCGCGATCCTCAACATGTCGGCCAGCTTCCAGGTCGACGAGCCCGGCCCGGACGCGCAGACGGTCGAGATGCCGGAGGCCACGCCACCGGACGAGCTCCGGGGCGTGAGTTCGTTCGGGATGTTCGAGCGTCGGCTCGTGCCCACCGCCGAACGGGGCCGGACGCTCGGATGGCTGCGCATGGCCGACCCTGTCGGTGAAGATGCGGCACTCCACGCATGCGCGCTGGCGTACATGAGCGACGATCTGCCGACAGATGCGGTCGTCGCGGTGCAGTACCCCCGCTTCGATGGCCAGTGGGCCGATCAGTCGCTGTGGAGCGCGTCGCTCGACCACGCCATCTGGTTCCACCGTCCAGTGCGCGCCGACGAATGGCACCTGCAGGAGTTCACGTGCCACGGGCTGATCAGCTCACGCGGTCTGTCGGTCGGCCACGTCTTCGATCGAGCCGGCACGCACCTCGCGAGCATCAGCCAAGAGGTCCTGTTGCGGTCGCGCCGATCGGAACGTCCGGACAGCTGACCATCCGGTCACGAACTCCGTGCGCGCCGCTCCTTGCGCCACACGACCCGCAAGCCGGACCACACGTCGTCGATGGCGCAGACCTTGTTGTCGACGAGTCCGAGGGGGAGGAACACCTCGCGCACCGTGTCTTCGGTCATGTCGGTCGGGACCTTGCTCGCCTTCTTCGGCCACGCGATCCACAGGCCACCGTCGACATCGAGCACGTCGAGCAGCTTCGGCACTCGTCGCTCGAGATCGGCGCGTTCGGTGTGGAAGGACACGACGACGTCGGCGGTGCCACTGGCACGGCTGCGAACGGTCACGCCGTCCGGGAAGCCCTTCGAGCTCGTCGACGAATGCTTCGGGGGCGCCGAGCAACGCGAGGACATGACCGTCCTTGATCCCGAGTTTCTTCGCGAGCGGCGTCCCGCTGTAGCCGGCCGGCACGGCGGACCTACTGCGTCGCGATCGCCTGCAGCACGTCGAGCTTGGCGGCCCGCCGCGCCGGACGGATCCCCGCCAGGATCCCTGCGAGCGCACCGAGCACCACCAAGACGATCAACGAGAAGACCGGCAAGGCGAACCTGGCGAAGCCCGACTCACTCGCGGCGGTGACGAGTGCCCAGCCACACAGGACGCCGAGACCCACGCCGCCGATCGTCCCGAACAACGCGACGATCACCGACTCCCAACGAACCATCGACCGCAGCTGCGGGCGAGTTTCGCCGACGGCGCGCAGCAAGCCGAGCTCGTGCGTACGTTCGTAGATCGAAAGCGACAGCGTGTTGGCGATGCCCATCAAGGCGATGATGATGGCCAGTGCCAGCATCACGTAGACGAGGGCGAGGACCCGGTTGACCTGGCCGAAGGCCTGGTCGGTGAACTGCTGACGATCTTGCACCTTGGCGTTCGGGTAGGCAGCAGCGACCGTTTCGACTGCCTGCCGTCCCTGTGAGAGCGACACGCCGGAGTTCAACTTCACGACCACCAACGAGTCCAAGTTCTCGTTGGCGTGCGGCGTCCACTCGTCCGTGCTCATCGCGAAGTCGCTGCCGACCACGTCGCGGTTGGCGAACGTGGCCACGATCCGGAGTTGCCCCGAACTGCCGTCGGCATAGCTCACGGGCACCGAGTCGCCCACCTTCAGGTTGTGGTCGTCGGCATAACGAGTCGAGACCGCGGTGGTCCCGACCCCGAGCTGGTCCAGCGAGCCCTGCTCGATGCCGAGATCGAGCACGCTCTCGATCGTCTTCGGGTCGACGACCACGAACTGCCGATCCGAGTCGTTGACCTTCGCCGCGCCCGTGCGGATGCCCGATGCGGCCTTCACTTCCTTCAGCTGGCCGACGTCCTGCGCGAGCAGCGGGTTGAAACCGCCGAACCCTTGCGTCTGGGAATTGATCACGAGATCGCCGGCGAAGGACTTCTTCACCTGGTTGTCGATCGAGGACTTGATCGAGGCCGCGAAGACGGTGAACAACGCGACAACCGCGACGCCGATCATCAATGCCGCGGCGGCACCGCTCGTCCGCCGCGGGTTCCGCTGCGCGTTCTCGCGCGCCATCTTGCCGGTGACACCTCGAAGACGTGCGAGCGGGGCGCCGATCAGGCGGCTCACCGGAGCAGCTACCGCAGGACCGAGGACGACAAAGGACACGATCATCAGGAGCGAGCCGATACCGACGCGCGCCAACCCGTCTGATCCCTTCGCAGCGACACCGCTGCCAATGCTGAGGATCCCGATCGCAGCCGCGATGGCGCCGATGACGATGCGCACGATGCTGGGATGCGTGCGCTCGACGGCGACGTCGCGCATCGCGGCAAGAGGCGGTACGCGCGACGCCTTCAGCGCCGGGATGATCGATGTCAACACGCTGACGCCGATGCCGACGAGAAAGGCCCAGTACACGGTGCTCGCTCTGAGCACCAGGCCGGAGGATGGTGCACCGAACCCAATGAGTCCCAGCAACCCCTTCAGCAGGACAGCGACACCGAGACCGACGAACAACCCGACGACAGAAGCCACGACGCCGACAAGGAAGGCTTCGCCGACAACGGAAAGCAGCACTTGCCGGCGGGCCGCGCCGAGCGCGCGCAGCAGCGCCATCTCACGCGTGCGTTGCGCCACGATGATCGAGAACGTGTTGTAGATGCTGAAGATTGCAACAAGGACGGCAATGACCGCGAAGGGGCGGATCAGGAAGTTGAAGAACATCGAAATGCCCTGCTGGATGTTGTCCTGGTTCTCCTTCGTGATCTGCGCGCCCGTGATCGCTTCTGTGTCGGGTGGCAGCACGGGTTGAATGCGCTGGACGATCTGCTGCTGTGAGATCCCGGGGTTGGAGACGACCGAGATCGAGTCGACCTCGCCGGGCTTGGACACGTACTGCTCGGCGGCCTGAAGCGTCAGCAATGCGAACGACGCCCCGCCGGGACTGTCAGCGGTACCGAACTTCGCGATCCCGACGACCGTGAACGAGTTCGGGCCCTGCTGCGTGATGACCGACGTGCGGTCGCCGACGTGCAGATCACCGTTGTTCGCCGACGCCTTGTCGATGACGATCTCGTTGGTCTGCTGAGGCGCCCGGCCGTCCACGATGTGGAACGGATTCAGCTGAGGAACCGTGTTCCAGTTGCCGGCGAACGTCGGCGCGCCCATACCCGGGTTGCCCAGCGTCTTGCCGTCCTTGCCGACGATCTGCCCGTAGCCGAGCACCTGCGGCTCCGCCGCTTTCACGCCGTCGACCGACTGTACCGAGTCCAGGAGCGTGACCGGGATGCGTCCGCGGACGTCGTTGCCGAAGTCGCCTTCGATCTTGACCGAGCTGCGCACCACCGCATCGGTCCCGCGGTTCACGTTGGCGAACAGATCGTTGAAGGTTTGCGTGATCGTGTCGGTGAGAACGAGGTTGCCGGACAGGAACGCCACGCCGAGCACGACGGCAACAAACGTCGCGGCGAGACGGCGCTTGTGCGCGAGAAGGTTCTTCCAGGTCAACTTGAACATCGGCTACTCGTCCCTGCTCGTCTCTACTCGTCCCCGAGGGCCTTCAGCCGGTCGAGGACCTTCTGAGCGGTCGGTTCGTCTATCGAGTCGACGATGCGGCCGTCGACGAGGAACAGCGCTCTGTCCGCGTAGCTGGCGGCCACCGGATCGTGCGTCACCATGACGATGGTCTGCTCGAGCTCGTCGACCGCTTTGCGCATGAAGTTGAGGATCTCCGCGCCGGCACGCGAGTCGAGGTTTCCGGTCGGTTCGTCGGCGAAGATGATCTGCGGCTGCGACGCGAGCGCGCGGCCGACTGCGACCCGCTGCTGCTGGCCGCCCGACAGCTCCGAGGGACGGTGCTTGAGCCGGTCACCGAGCCCGACGGTGCCGATGACGGTGTCGAGCCACGATTGGTCGGGGTCCTTGCCGGCGAGGTCCATGGGAAGCGTGATGTTCTCGAGCGCGGTCAGCGTCGGGATGAGGTTGAACGTCTGGAACACGAAGCCGACGCGCTCGCGCCGAAGCAGGGTGAGCTCCTTGTCGGACAACGTCGACAGCTCGATGTCGCCGATGAACACCTGCCCCGACGTCAGCGAATCGAGGCCGGCGACGCAGTGCATGAGCGTCGACTTGCCCGAACCCGACGGACCCATGATCGCTGTGAAGTGTCCCGCGGCGAACGTGACACTGACGCCGTCGAGCGCGCGCACAGCGGTGTCGCCGGATCCATAGACCTTGACGGCGTCGATCGTCCGCGCCGCCGGCGTGACGGTCGTCACCGACGGGGGCTGGGTGTCCGCGGTAGTCATGCGCGACAAGTTACGAACGCGGACGAAGCCGTACAACGGGGAATGACCCCGACGTCGTCAGGGTCATCCCCGATCCCGAGACTCGGGTCCCGATCGAAACGAGACTCGGGCCCGGATGTCGCGCAGCGTGAGTAGGAGGTCACAACCGCAGGGCCCCGTAGAATCGGTCTGTGACATGCCCGGTGTGTGGGGCCCCGCTGGTGGAAGGAGCCCGCTTCTGCGCGTCCTGTGGTAACCCCGTGCAGCGGCGGTCGGACGAGCGCCGTGTGGTGACGGTGCTCTTCGCCGACCTGGTCGGCTTCACGAGCATGTCGGAGACGCGCGATCCCGAGCACGTGAAGAACATCGTCGACGACTCGTTCGAGCGTCTCGTTGCCGACATCGCGGCGTACGGAGGACAGGTCGACAAGATCGTCGGCGACGCGATCCTCGCGTTGTTCGGTGCGCCCGTGGCCCACGAGGACGACGCTGAGCGTGCCGTTCGCGCCGCGCTCGCCATGCAGCGCACCATCGCCGACTGCGACGCCGCCGCCGGCGTCAGTGGGCTACGGCTGCGCATCGGCATCAACACCGGTGAGGTGCTCGTGGGAGCGCTTCGGGTCGGCGGCGACTACACGGCCATGGGCGACGTGGTGAACAGCGCGCAGCGGTTGCAGACGACGGCGCAACCTGGCCAGATCGTGGTCGGCAACTCGACGCACGCGGCGACGCGCCATGTCGTCCGCTACACAGATCTCGGTCCCGTGAATGCCCGCGGCCGAGACGAACCGATCTACGCCTGGATAGCGGAAGAGGCGTTGTTGCCTCCGGGTGCTCGCCCGGGGCGCGGCGTGGCGCCGATGATCGGTCGCGAGGAAGAGCTCGGCCTGCTGACGCGCGCCGTCGACACCGCGGTGCGCCGTCGTCGCGCCCAGCTCCTGCTCGTCGTGGCCGAGGCGGGCATGGGCAAGACCCGCCTCGCCGAGGAGGTCGCCTGCGCCGCGGAGTGCGACCACGGTGTGACCGTGCTCGAAGGGCGCTGCGTCCCGTACGGCGAGGCGAACGTGTGGTGGCCGGTGGCCGAGGCGCTGCGGTCCTCCTGTGCGGTCAACGTCGCCGATCCCCTCGAGGTGGCGCAGCCGCTGGTCGAGGCGCGCGCCAAAGCGGGATTGCCGATGGAGAGCGCGGCCGAGATCGAGCGCGTGACCGACGGCCTCCTGCACCTCATGGGCTACGACGGCCCGCTCGGCGGGATCGATCCTGCACGAGCCCGCGAGGAAGTGCGGCGCTCGTTGCTGACCTTCATCGACGGCTTCGCCCGACAGCATCCCTTCGTCGTCGTGCTCTCGGACCTCCACTGGGCGGACGACCTCGTGCTCGATCTCGTCGACCAGCTGCTCGAAGGGCTCGCTTCGTTGCCGGTTGTGCTCATCGGCACCGCCCGCACCGATCTGTTCGACCGGTGGAAGCCGTCCGTCGGTCGTCACAACCAGCTCGTGCTGAACCTCGATCCGCTGTCACGCGAATCGACCGCGTCGCTGCTCGAGGCGATCGCCGAAGGGCCGGTGCCCGACGACCTGCGCATCGCATTGCTCGATCGCAGTGGGGGCAACCCCTTCTTCCTCGAAGAGCTCGTGTCGCTCCTGGCCGAGACGCAAGTCCGGGACGACGACGCGCCCCTTCCCGCGATGGGCGGCGGGCGCGAGTTGCCGCACACCTTGCGCGGCCTCGTCGCGGCGCGACTCGACGGTCTCACGGTCGACGAACGGTGCGCGCTCGAAGACGCGGCCGTACTCGGCCGGCGCGGCCAGGTGATGGCGCTGCACATCATGGGCGAGGAGGCGCACAGCACCTCGTCGGCTGCCGTCTCGGCCGCGGTGTCCGGACTGGAAGCGAAGGACCTGATCGTCGTCGAGGAGGGCCGGTGGTCGTTCCGTTCCGACCTCGTGCGCGAAGTCGCCTACGGCATGTTGACGAAAGCCGATCGCGCCCGCCGGCATTTCGGGGTGGCCAAGTGGATGGAGAGCCACGGCAACGCCACCACGCAGGCGGACGTCGACCGCATCGCGCATCACTACGCAACGGCAGCCGCGCTCGTCGACGAGCTCGGCAGCGTGCCCGGCCTGCCCGACGAGATCCAAGACAAAGCGCTGACGTGGCTCGACCGCGCTGTGTCGCAGGCCGAAGCGGGGGAGATGCATCCGGTCGTCGAGAAGCTGTGCACGCACGCGCTGCAACTTCGACGCCCATCTCGAGAGCAGCGCGAGCGCTTCTTGCTGGCGCGCGCGAAGGCGCGCATCAACCTCCGTGATCTCGACCGAGCCGGTGTCGATGTCGACGCCGCACTGAACTCCGCGACGGCGGCGCACGACGATCCGGCTCGTGCCGCGGCGCTCGCGGCGCGAGGCGATCTCGAGCAGAAGGTCGGTGACCTCGAGCGCTCGTTGACGACGCTCGAAGACGCGGTCGCGCTGTACCGCGCCGTCGGCGACGACGAAGGCCTCGCGGAGTCGTTGCGGACCTATGGCCTGACGCGCATGTTCGCGAACGACAGCGAGGGCGCCTCGTCCTCGTTCACCGAGGCGCTCGACTTGTATCGTTCGCACGGCGACCGCCGCGGCGAGGCGTGGGCGCTGCAGAACCTCGCGTGGGTCGTGTACACCAACGGCGACGCAGGCAAGGCCGAGGTCTGGCTGAACGAGTCCGTGCAGGCGTTCACCGAGATCCGCGACTCGGGCGGACTCGGATGGGCCACCGGACTGCTCGCGTTCGTCCGCTATCACCAGGGCCGGCACGGAGAGGCCGAGGCGATGGCGCAACGGATGTACGTCGAGGCCAGCCAGCGCGGCGACCGGTGGGCAGAAGGCATGATGCGAACCCTGCTCGCCATGCTCGGCTTGTGGGGTGGCCGCGCCGCAGAGTCGGTGCCGCACGGCGAAGCCGCGTACAAGCTGTTCATGGAGATGCGCGACTGGTACGGCGAGATGATCTCGGCCGGCGTGCTCGGTCGCGCGTTGCTGGCCGTCGGACGCATCGACGACGGCTTCGCGGTGCTCGACCAGAGCGTCCGGCGTGCATCCGAGTTGCCGCTCAACCAGGCGCTGCAGGTCGCGGAGGCGCAGCTGACGTGCGCCGCCGCCCAAGCAGGTATGGCGGACCGGTCGGTGCCGGCGCCTCCGGTCGGAGACCAGCCCGTGCACGAGATCGGCTGGCTCGACTGGCATGTGGCCACCGGCCTGACCGACCTGCAGCGGGGATCGGTGGCGCAGGCGCGCGAGCGACTCGAACATCTCGTCGTCGGCGAGGAGCCGAACTGCTACGCCGCCAGCGTGCTCACGCTGGCCCGTGCAGCCGACGGCGACGCGGACGGTGCTCGGACGCTCGCGCTCGAAGGTGGCCGGGCTCGAGTCCTCCACGTACTCCGACCGCATCATGGCCATGCTCGGTGGTGGACTCGGGCAGGCCCGCATCGGTGACCACGAGGTCGCCGACGCGTGGCTGCGGACGGCTCGCGAGCTGGCCGAGGGCACGGAGGACCAGCTCCTCGGCGCCGTGGTTCGAATCGCCGAAGCCCGCGCCGCAGCCGCCTTCGGCCGTGCCGGCGCCGACGACGAACTGCACCGCGCCGGCATCGCCCTCGCAGCGATGGGCGTCAGCGAGTCCGGCTGGGACAACGCATTCCGCCTCGCCGCCGGCCTCCCCTGACCCGCCGGCCACGGCGCCCGTTTCTCCCTGGAGTTCGCTGTGGCGAGCGTCACACCGCTTGACAAATCATGCAGCGCTTGATTTACTACGCAAACCCCCCGTTCACACCTCAGGAGTTCACACCACCGATGTCTCCCATCACCGACAAGCTCACGGCCAGCCAGGATCAGATCCTCGAAGCCGTCGACAAGATCCAAGCGCCCGTCGTGGACGCCGTCCGCACCGTGGCCGAGAAGGTCGAGGGCATCCTGCCCGAGAACCGTCCGAGCGTTCCGTTCGCCGACTCGCTGCCCGAGCCCAAGGAGCTCGTCGAGTTCTACTTCGGCTTCTCGCAGAAGCTGCTCGACAAGCGTCACGCCTTCGCGACCGCGATCCTCGACGCCGCTTCGGCGTCGAAGCCGGCCCCGGTCAAGGCCTCGAAGCCGGCGTCGGCCAAGAAGGCCGCCTGACCGACGGCCCGACCGTCAGGACGATTTCTTCACGGAGCCCCGGGCCTTGGTCCGGGGCTTCGTCGCGCCGGCGCCAGCGGTGTCGGCGTCGCCTTCGGCCTCATTGGCTTCGAGATACGACTGGTAGACGGCCAGCAACGCAGACCGTTGCTCGGGCTTCAGGCGCGGGTCCGTCTCGATGACGGTCGCGGTCTGTCCGCCGGTCGCGGCCGTCGCCTCGTGTTCGAGCAGACCCGCCTGCGTGAGCAATGACTCGGCGGACACGTTGAGCGCTGTCGCGATCGCCTTGAGCACGCGTACCGACGGCTCGTGCAGCCCGCGCTCGATCTGGCTGAGATACGGGTTCGACACGTTCGTTCGAGCGGCAACGTCACGCAACGACAGCTCTGCCATCTGGCGCTGATGACGGATGAAGTCGCCGAGCGCCTTGAGCTGCAGCCGCGCACTCTCGTCGAGCGTGGCCATCAACCGCTCCGCATGACGTCGGGCTCGAGATAGATGACGCGCGCTTCTGGCACCTCGTTGCGGACCGATGCTTCGACCTCGTTGATGACGTCGGCCAGCTCGCGTGTCGACAAGTCACCGTCGAACTCGAGCTTGGCGGCGACGAGGAGATCCTCCGGCCCCAGATGCTCGGTGCGAATGTGGATCACGCGGCACACATTGTCCCCGCTCTCCATCGCCTCCACAATGCGACGCTCGACATCGGGCGATGCAGCCTCGCCCAGCAACAGGCTGCGCATCTCGACGGCGAGGATGGCGGCGACGACGACCAGCAGAGCCCCGATGGCGAGACTGCCGATCGCGTCGTACGCCGTGTCGCCGGTGACGTCAGCGGCGATCACGGCTACGAGCGCGATGCTCAGACCGATGAGCGCCGCGAAATCCTCGAGTAGGACGATCGGCAGCTCGGGGGTCTTCGCGGTGCGAATGAACCGCCACCACCCGACGGACCCCTTCACGTGCCGTGTGGAGCGGATCGCGGTCCGGAACGAGAAGAGCTCGAGCACCATCGCGCCGAGCAGGATGCCGACGGCCCAGCCGATCGATTCGAGCTCGTGGGGGTTCAGCAGCTTCTCGATGCCGTCGAAGATCGAGAACAGGCCGCCGAGCGAGAACAGCAACACCGATACCACGAAGGCCCAGAAGTAGCGCTCGCGGCCGTAGCCGAACGGGTGCTCGACGTCGGCCATGCGCCGCGACTTGTGGCCACCGAGGAGCAGCAGGCCCTCGTTGCCCGTGTCGGCCACCGAGTGAACCGCCTCCGCGAGCATCGCGCCCGACCCGGTGAACGCGAAGCCGACGAACTTCATGATGGCGATGCCGAGGTTGGCGAGGAACGCGGCGACCACCGCGGTGGTCGAGTGGTTGTCAGCCGGCATCGATTCGAGGCTACGGACGAACTCAGCAGGCGCGAATGAAGGCGTCGAACAAACGCTGCTGAATCGGGTCCTCACCCGCGGTTGCTTCCGGATGCCACTGCACCGCGACGATCCACCCGTCCGCGATCTCGAAGCCTTCGACCACCCCGTCGTCGGACCGCGCCGTCACGATCGCCTTCGGCGCGAGTTCGTCGACGGCCTGATGATGATGCGACCGAACGGTGCATCTCGTCGTGCCGAGCGCCGCAGCCAGCCTCGTTTCCGGCTCGATGGAGACCTGGTGGTCGCTGCCTCCATCGGGTCCGCTCGCGGGATCGCCGTGCACGAGGAGTCCAGGGCGATCCGTGATGTGCTGATCGAGCGTGCCGCCGAGCGCGACGTTCAACAACTGGTGGCCGCGACAGATCGCGAGTACCGGCATGTCGCGGTCCAGCGCGGCATCGACGAGCGCGAACTCGAAGCGGTCGGCGACGTGATCGATCCCGTAGACCGACGGATGCGGATCTTGTCCATAGCGGATGGGATCGACGTCGGCACCGCCGGTCAACACGACCCCGGCGAACGGCGCAAGGACATGGGCAGCGTCGCCGTCGTCGTCCAATCCGGTTGGAGGAAGGACGACCGGCTGCGCGCCCGCCCGCTCGAGCGCGTCGGTGTAGCCACGCGGTAGCGCGACCGCTCCGGCCACCCACGACGAGACTCGACCGGGCTTCAGATGCCGACCGATGACGGCCACGAGAGGACGGGACACCTCCTCAGTTCACCACGCCGCCCGACCGACGTCGGCCGCCTCGTCGCCGCGGCACTCCTCGAAAGGCACATCAATGGACAGATAGCGCAGGGCCGGTCCCGAAGGACCGGCCCTGCAAGAGGCGCCCGGGCGGGAGGCGCCTCGAGTTTGACGCCCTGACGCCCTGTCTCAGCGGCGGGACATCTTGTCCTTAACGGTGTCAACGGCGTCTTCGACCTTCTCCTTCGCATCCTCTGCGAACTCCTTGACCTTGGCGCCGGCCCGGTCCTGCTTGCCTTCCCGCTTGAGATCGTCCTTGTCGGTCAGGTCACCCGCGGCTTCCTTCGCCCGCCCCTTCGTCTCGTCGAAGTTGCTCCCCACTGGGGTCTCCTCTCGTGTGTTGCGCGTGGGTTCAAGAGTTCCCATCGGGGTACGTTCGCAAACATCGGGACCCGCTAACGTCGCCGCGGCCCGCCCTCTCGGAGAAGGACGTCGCAGTGGACCAGGAGCACAACGAGGAACGCATCGAGCTCGTGCTGCCGGCCGACAAGCGGCTGGTCCGCGTTGCGCGTCTCGTCGCCAGCGGCGTGGCGACCACTGCCGGATTCGACGTCGAAGAAGTGGAAGACCTACGCATCGCGGTCGACGAACTGTGCACGGCGTTGGTCGAAGGTGGCGACGGTGGCGCGTTGCTCCTCGGTTTCGACCTGGGGGAAGGCGAGGTGTCGATCATCGGAACCACGTCGGCCACCGGCGTCGCGGCGTTCGAGCCCGAGCGCCTCGCGCTGAGCCGCCAGATCCTGGCGGTCGTCGTCGACGACCACGACCTGCACACCGATCACGGACAGATCAGTGTGCGTCTGCACAAGCGAAGGGCCGACCTGAACGGCGATGTCTGACGCTCCGTCAGAGCGGGAGGCACGGAGAGAACGAGATGAGTCGGTCGGCCAGCGATTCCGTCAGTGGCGGGCGACCGGCGATCGCGAGCTTCGCAACGAACTGATCGAAGAGCATCGCTGGGTCGCCATCCACTGTGCACGACGGTTCTCGAACCGCGGTGAGCCGCTCGACGACCTCATCCAGGTCGGCCAACTCGGGCTGTTGAAAGCAGTCGAGCGCTTCGATCCCGAGGTCGGTGTCTCGTTCCCGAGCTACGCGATCCCAACGGTGATGGGTGAGCTCCGTCGTCATTTCCGAGACGCGACGTGGGCATTGAAGGTCCCGCGACGCGTGAAGGACCTTCACGTCGATCTGGGCAGCGCGGTCGACTTCCTGTCGAGCGAGCGGGGACGGCCACCCACACCAGCGGACCTGGCGGACCATCTCGGGATCCGCGTCGAGGACGTTCTCGAAGCGCTGGAGGCCGGAGGCGCGTACCGCGCCGCGCCGCTCACAGCGCCGTCGGACGACGACTCCGGCGAGCGAGAAGGCACCGCGCTACGCGACGAGGACATGGTGCTGGCCGGCGCCGACGACCGGATCCTCGTACGACAGCTTCTGTCGACGTTGCCCGAGCGCGAGCGAACGATCGTCGAACTGCGCTTCTACGCAGGCCTGAGTCAGAGCGAGATCGCAGAACGGGTGGGAGTCAGCCAAGTGCACGTGTCGCGGTTGCTGCGCGGCAGCCTCGCCGCGTTGCAACGAGCGGCGGGCGATCAGTCCGGGTCCTGAGTCATCCTTCGAGCATCGAGCGTGTGCCGGTCATGTCGAGCAATCGCGCGATGGCCGGACTGGGGTCGACGACTCGCAGCTGAACGCCCTTCGCCCGCAGCGTCTCGCGGCCTGTCAGGAGCGCCCGGAGCCCGGACGAATCCAGGAACGTCAGACCGCTCGCGTCGACGAGGACGGTGTCGACGTCTCGTTCGCCGAGCCCGTCGAACTCGTGCGTCACCGCGTCGACACCGTTGAGGTCGAGCTCGCCCTCGAGTTTCACGCGCGCCGTGTGTGCCTCATCGTCGATCGACGACTCGACGACGAGCTGGCCCTCGTCCTCCACCGCTCGGACCATAGCTGCCTGTGTCGGCGTTCGTTGCCCGCGCCGCGTATGGGTGACAAACGCACGTTCAACAGTTGCTCGGACCGGCCAGCTACGGCACGGGCGTCTGGCTCGATGCCGAGGTGAACGCCTGGACGGTCTTGCCGCCCTCGACATACACCGTGTGGTTGCCGGCGGACGGCGCGCTGAAGTGGGTCACGTCGCCGACGTCGGTGTTGAAGACGTCCTTGCCGGTCGCACCGTCGAGTGCGTGGAGCGTGCCCGAGCCGACATCCAGAACCCAGACGAGTCCGTTGGCGATGATCGGCGGCCCTGGCGACGAGAAGTCGACAGACCAGTTGTCGGTCAGGCTGCTGTCGCCGACGGTGAGCGATCGCAGCCGGTTCGAGCACGGCACGATCACCGTCATTCCTTGGTGCGCGAGGCCACCGAAGACCTGATCGCACACCTTCTCCTGGTGCAACTCACCACCGACGCCACCCAACTGTGTGGCGTTCAGCACGTACCCCACCCCGGACTTCCCGGTCTGGAAGATGCGGTTGCCGTCGAGCAACGCGGGCATGACGGTGCCGAGATCGACGTCGCCAGCGTTGAGCTGAGCCCAGTTGGACGGAGCGAACTCGTCGGTCGGCTGCAGGGTCGGGCTGAGGTGAATGACAGCGTTGCCGTCGTCGAAGTCGCGGCGCGAGTCGCTGTTGCCGCTCGTGACGTACAGCGAACCGTCAGGGGCGACGACCGGACCCGTCGGGCCCCAGAAGCCGCCCTCGCGGTTCGCGCGCACGGCATAGTCCGCCTGCGGTCCGGACCCGTCCGCCGCCACTGACACGATGCGGCCCTTGTAGTCGCCGCAGTCACCGAACCGTCCGCCGTACGGGATGTACACGCGTCCGTTGGCGAACGCGAGTGCACCGCGTTGGTTGTGCACGTTGGGGTCCGCTCCGCCCGCGTCGACGCGGCATGCGGAACAGGACCGTCCCTGTGCGGAGATCGAGTGCCACGAGCTGGTGTTGGTTCGGTTGCATCATCCCGACCACGTAGAGCCGGTTGTTGGCTGGGTCGGCGACAGGCGTGCTCGTGATGCCGACCGGGTTGACGTTGCCACACGGGAGCGTCGTTCCGTCCACCGGTGGTCCGAGTTGCAGCTGCTGCCACTTCGTCATCCCGGTCGCGGCGTCGAACGCGTACACGGAGTTGCCAGTCGTGGCGACGATCACGGTGTCACCGACCACGAGCGGCTCGCCGTAGACGTCGCCGTCGAGCTTCGCCGATGTCCAGATGCGGCGCAGGCCGTTGGCGTTGGGGCCGTCGTCGGTGACGCCGGAACGCGTCGGGTCGCCGCCCCAGGTGAGCCAGGCCGCACCGGTGACCCCTGGTCCCGACGACGAGGACGATGACGACGAACTGCTCGGCGGGGACGACGATGCGCTCGACGAGGACGGGCTCGACGCGGGCGCCGTCACCGGCTGCTTCTTGTCGCTACTGCAGGCGGCAACGAGCGCTGCGATGCACAGCAACACGAGGGCTCTGTTCATGACGATCGTCCGCCGCAGAGGAACGGGCGGTGTGCGAGAGATCACGGCGTGAGTCTTGCCTGTACCCGGTACGCGATTTCGTCGTGGCCTGCGCGGACGCCTGCGGACCTCGCTCCGTCCGCCGCCTGCATGATCTGGCTCGACACGAGCAGAGCTTGCACCACTGACCGCGACTACAAGACGCCTCGAACGGAAATGACTATGGTCGCCGACGGGGGTGAGCATTGGCGCTACTCGATGTCAGGGACGTCACCGTACGGTTCGGAGGGATCGTCGCGCTCGATCACCTCACCTTCGACATCGAACAGGGCCAGATCTGCGGCCTGATCGGACCGAACGGGGCAGGCAAGACGACCATGTTCAACGTCGTCAGCCGCATCTACCAGCCGACCTCCGGCCGCGTGATCTTCAACGGCGTCGACATCCTCCACCGTCCCGCCCACGCAATTGCGAAGCTCGGCATCGCGCGGACGTTCCAGAACCTGGCGTTGTTTCCGTCGATGACGCTGCTCGAGAACGTGATGGTCGGCGCGTACAGCCGCGGCACCGTCGGTTTCGTCCGGGCGACGCTGCGGTTGGCACCGTGGCGCGAAGAACGGGAGACCCGCGAGACGGCGTACCACTTGCTCGAGCGTCTGGACCTCGCGCCCCTGGCGTTCGTTCCTGCTGCCGGCCTGCCGTTCGGGACGCTGAAAAGGTTGGAGCTCGCCCGCGCGCTTGCCGCTCGTCCGAAGTTCCTGTTGATGGACGAGCCGGCCTCGGGTTTGACGCACGGCGAGGTGGACGAGCTCGGCGAGACGGTGAAGCGCATCCGGGACGAGTTCGAGTTGACCGTGCTTCTCGTCGAGCACCACATGGCAATGGTGATGGGCATCTCCGACAAGGTGGTGGCCATGGATCTCGGAGCGAAACTGACCGAGGGAACCCCCGACGAGGTGCGCAACGACCCGCGCGTCATCGAGGCCTATCTCGGTACGGCGGCGTAATTGGACGCCGCCGAATCGAATGGCGCCGGCCTCCTCGAGGTGGAGCGCCTGCACGCCGGGTACGGCCCCGTCGAGGTGTTGCATGGGATCGACCTGACCGTCGGCGACGGTGAGATCGTCGTCGTCCTCGGCGCCAACGGAGCGGGCAAGACCACGACCATGCGAGCGGTCTCGGGCATGATCCCCCGCAAGGGTGTGGTGCGGCTCGCGGGCGACGACATCGCCGAGGCATCAACCGATGCGATCGTGCGCGCCGGCGTCGCCCACGTTCCGCAGGGTCGTGGCACGTTCACGGATCTCAGCGTGGAGGACAACCTGCGGGTCGGCGCGTACGTCCGCGACGACGACCCATCCGACGACATCACCCGATGGCTCGACGTCTTCCCGCGGCTGAAGGACCGGCGGGCGCAGAAGGCGGGGAGTCTCTCCGGCGGCGAGCAGCAGATGCTCGCGATCGCGCGCGCGCTGATGAGCCGGCCGCGTCTCTTGCTCTGCGACGAGCCGAGTCTCGGTCTCGCGCCGATCCTGGTGCAGGAGATGTTCCGCACGTTGGCGGACCTGAATCACGAGAGCGGCACAGCGATCCTGCTCGTCGAGCAGAACGCCAATCTCGCCATGGAGATCTCCCATCGGGTCTACCTGCTCGAAACCGGTTCGATCGTGGCGTCGGGTGACGCCGAGTCGATGCGTCACGACGACGCCGTCCGCAAGGCCTACCTGGGTTATTAGGAGAAGACGATGCAGCGATTTCTCCAGTACCTGTTCGATGGCTTGTCGAGCGGTGCGGTCTACGCGCTCATCGCGCTCGGTCTCGTCATCGTGTACCGCGGCACCGGTCATCTGAACTTTGCGCAAGGTGAGATGGCGATGATCTCGGCATTCATGGCCTGGTGGCTCAGTTCCAACTGGGTGCCGATCTGGGTGGCCGTCGGCATCAGCATGATCTTCGCTTTCGGATTGGGGGCCATCACCGAAGGATTGATCATCAGGCCGATCGGTGAACGATCGCAGTTCGCTGTCGGCGTCGCCGCGATCGGATTGTTACTGGGACTCAACGCGCTCGCGCCGTTCGCTTGGAAAGTGACCGTGCCCGAAGCGTTCGAGTCGCTCTTTCCGAAGAAGGACACCGACTTCGCTCGCATCGGCGGTGCGACGTGGCGCTACGAGAACATCGGCGTACTGATCTGTTTGCTCGTCGTCGCCGGTCTCCTGTTCCTTCTGTTCCAGAAGACCAAGCTCGGGCTCGCGATGCGCGCAGTGGCGAGCAACTCCGACTCCGCCCCCCTCGCCGGCATCAAGAAGGGCCGCGTGCTCATGATCTCGTGGGGGCTCGCCGCCTCCGTGGGCGCGGTCGGCGGCGGGATCGTCGCGTCGACTGCGCGGCAACGTCGACCCGTCGATGATGCTGGCCATCTTCTTCTCCGCCACCGCGGCGGCGATGCTCGGCGGCTTCGACAGCCTCGTCGGCGCGGTCGTCGCCGGGCTCGCGCTCGGCGTCCTCGAGAACATGGTGGCCGGCTATCTGCCCGACATCATCGGCCAGGAGCTCAAGGGCTCGGTCAGCCTCCTCGTCATCCTGGTCGTCCTGCTCTTCCGGCCGTCCGGGCTGTTCGGCACACGGCGCGTGGAGCGCGTCTGAAGTGCGACGGACACGTCGGGACGAAGGCCTGAAACCCGTTCGCGTTCCGTACGGCAGTCGGGCGCACTGGGTGCTGCGCATCCTGGGCTTCGGCGTCATCGTCTATCTCGCGCTGTCGCCGTTCTTCCGCAACCTGAAGGCGAACGAGTACGGCCAGTTGACCGACATCCTCATCCTGGCGCTCGCGGCGACGTCGTTGAACCTGCTCATCGGCTTCACCGGCCAGATCTCGATCGGCCAATCGGCCTTCTTCGGTCTCGGCGCGTACACGACCGCGATCCTCATGCACAACTACAACTGGGATCCGCAGTGGACGTTCCCGATGGCGGTGCTCCTCTGCTTCGTCGTCGGCGTGCTGGTCGGAATTCCTGCCCTTCGACTCACCGGCATCTATTTGTCGCTTGTCACGCTCGCGCTCGCGCAGCTGTTCCCCGCCCTGGTGCGGAAATTCGACAATCTCACCGGCGGCTCACGCGGCATCCAGAACCTTCGCTACGACCCGCCGTCGTGGACCGGTCTGTCGCACTCCACGCTCGACCGAAGCATCTGGCTCTACGCGGTGACGCTGACGTTCATGGTCATCGGGTACGTGGTCGTGCGGAATCTCGTGAAGAGCCGAGTCGGGCGAGCGATGGTCGCAGTGCGCGACAACACGACGGCGGCCGCGGTGATGGGTGTGAACGTCGCGGTCGTCAAGACGGTGACGTTCGGCATCTCTGCTGCGCTCGCCGGGCTCGCGGGCAGCATGTTCGTGCTCCGCCAGACGCAGGCGAACCCCGACAACATCTATTACACGATTCTCGGCGCGATCATCTTTCTCGTCATCATGGTGATCGGCGGCACCGCGAGCCTGCTCGGGCCGATCGTGGGCGCCTTCGTGTACTACCGAGTGGACGAGTTCACTCGCGACCTGCCGACCAAGGACTGGCTGCCGGGGACGGTGAAGGACTTCCTGCGAGACCGTCCGAACCTGGCTACGGTCGTGTTCTCGGCCCTGTTGATCTTGTTGATGTTCGTCGCGCCGTTCGGCATCGTGGGCCTCGCCAAACGCATCGGACGGCGCCTCGTCGTGCTCGTGCCGCGCCCACCCGGGAGCGGCGGCGGCCAGCAATCGGGGATTGCTGCGGAAGCAGTTGAAGCAATCCCGGCCACACCACTGGAGACAGCAGCCTCAGCACTTCCAACCCAAGGGGGACCTTGATGACCCGGAGTAGACCAGCGCGTCTGATTGTGCTCCTCGCCGCGTTGACGATCACCGCGGCGGCGTGCAGCAGCGACAACAAGACAAGCACCGGAAGCGGGGCAAGCAGCGGTAGCGGAGGCACCGCGCAAGGCGGCGCGTACAAGGTCGATACCTCGAACTGCCCGCCGGAGGTCAACGACAAGATCACGGGCACGATCAAGATCGGCACGACGCTGCCGCTGTCCGGCGGTGCCGCGGCCGCCGCGTTCGCGCCCGTCGCCGATGGCTTGAAGGCGTATGTCCAGTACGCCAACAAGAACAACGTGGTGCCCGGTTACCAGCTCGCGCTCAGCATCGAGGACGACCAGTACAACCCGACGCTCACCACACCTGCGGTCGAGAAGCTGCGTGACCAGACCGGCGTCAACCTGTTCGCCGGCATGATCGGCACCCCGAACAACCTCGCGGTGCGCGATTCACTGAACTCCGACTGCATCCCACAGCTGCTCGCGAACAGCGGCGACCCTCGTTGGGGCCAGGTCAAGCAGTTCCCGTGGACGACCGGCGCGCTCGTGCCGTACAACACGGAGACCGCGATCTACGTCGACGACATCAAGCAGCAGTTCCCGACGGGAACCACGGCCGCGGTGTTCAACGTCAACAACGACTTCGGCGAGGACTATCTCGGCACGTTCGAGAAGCTCGCCGGTGACGCAAAGATCAACATCGTCGACAAGCAGACGATCGAGAGCACGGACTCGAGCCCGCCGACGTCACAGGTCACGAGCATCGCGTCGCACAAGCCCGATGTGATCCTCGCCGTGCCACTCGGTGCCCAGTGCCCGGCGTTCCTGAAGGAAGTGGCGAACGCCAAGGCCGCGAACCCCGGCTGGTCGCCGCGGATCTACCTCACGTCGACGTGTGCCAGCAGCCTGTTGCTCGGGCTGGCCGGTTCGGCGGCGGACGGGATCTTCACGGTCGTGTCGGGCAAGGATGTCTCGGATCCGAAGAACGCCAACGATCCTCAGGTCCAGACGTTCAAGCAGGCCATGACGGACTACGGCTTCAAGTCCGATGGCGACTACCCGACTGCTGCGGCGGGGTGGGCCGTCGGTGAGCTCACGGCTCAGATCCTGAAGCAGGCGGCCACATCTCCGGACGGCCTCACGCGGGCCTCGATCATCGACGCGGCGCGGAACTTCAACTATCACCCGACGCTGGCTCGGGACGGGGTGCAGTTCGTCATGAACGGGGAGCAGGATCCCTACCTGAACGAGGAGCAGCAGATCGTTCAGTACAAGGCTTCGTCGAAGACGTACACGGACGTCGGCCCCCTCAACAAGACGTTCGAGGGCAAGACCGAGGTGCCGGCAAGCTGACTGACATCTGCAACGCTTGGGCTCCATGAAGTTCGGCATCTTCTACGAGCACCAGCTGCCGCGCCCGTGGGACGAGGACGGCGAGTATCGACTCCTCCACCACAGCCTCGAGGAGATCGAGCTGGCCGACCGTCTCGGGTACGACTACGCGTGGGAGGTGGAGCACCACTTCCTCGAGGAGTACTCCCATTCGAGCGCGCCCGAGGTGTTCCTGGGCGCGGCCAGCCAGCGCACCAAGAACATCCGGCTCGGCCACGGCATCATCCAGCTCACGACCAACCATCCGGCGCGCGTGGCCGAGCGGGTCACGACGCTCGACCTGCTGTCCCACGGGCGCGTCGAGCTGGGGATCGGCGAGTCCGCGACGACCACCGAGCTGCACCCGTTCGACCGCCGCTTCCGCGACAAGCGCGGGGTGTGGGAGGACGCGGTGCGCGCCTGTCTTCCGATGTTCTGGAACGACGCGTGGGAGTACCACGGCGAGTACTTCGACTTCCCGTTGCGCAACGTGATCCCGAAGCCGCGCCAGAAGCCGCATCCGCCGCTGTGGGTGGCCTGCTCCCAGCTGGACACGATCCGCATGGCCGGACGACGAGGCATGGGCGCGCTCGGCTTCCAGTTCGTGTCGGCCGAGGCGGCACAGGCGTGGGTGCACGCGTACTACAACGCGTACACGAAGCGGCTCGACAAGCTGTGCGACTACGAGACCAACCCGAACATCGCAGTCGTGTCGCCGTTCATGTGCGCCCCGACCGACGAGGAGGCGATGGCGAAGGCCGAGGGCTCGTCGTTCTTCCAGTTCGCGCTGCTCTTCTACAACTCCCGACCCCGGTGGTGCCCGGTGAGGTCAACCTGTGGGAGGAGTACCTGGCGTACAGGGAGACGCCCGAGGGCCAGCAGGCCCGGTTCGGTGGACTGATCGGCTCGCCGGCGACGATCGCGGAGCGGCTGCGCAGGTTCGAGACGTCGAACGTCGACCAGATCATCCTGCTGAACCAGGCCGGCAAGAACCGCCACGAGGACATCTGCTCGTCGCTCGAGCTGTTCGCGCGCGAGGTGATGCCCGAGTTCCACGAACGCGATCGAGGTCCACCAGGAGTGGAAGGCGCGCGTGCTCGCCGGCGAGGTCGAGCTCGACGAGATCGACACCGAGCCGTACGCCGTCGCGCGGCGCCGGCGGTAGGCGCCGGGGCTCGGCGATGCCTCGCGGCGGCGCCCTTCGCTCGGTCCTGCGGTTCAAGGCGATCGAGCGCGACCGCGGCCAAGCGGCGGCTCGAGTACGTCGCGTCGGTCGACGACTTGCGGCGTATCGCTCGTCGCCGTTTGCCGCGCGGGGTGTTCGACTATGTGGACGGCGGCGCGGAGGACGAGCTCACGCCTGACCCGCAACGTCGCCGGGTTTGCTTCGTTGGAGTTCCGGCCGCGGGTGCTCCGTGATGTCGGCAACCATCGACACGTCGTCGTTCGCTCTTCGGTCGCTCGTTGCCGTTGCCATTGATCCTGGCGCCGACCGGGTTCACCCGCATCGTCGCTCCGGACGGCGAGCTCGCCGTCGCCAGGCTGCCGCCGCGGCCGCTCTTCCGTACACGCTGTCGACGATGAGCACCCGCTCCATCGAAGAGGTGGCGGCGGTGTCGGACGGACCGAAGTGGTTCCAGGTCTACGTGTGGCGCGACCGCGGTCTTGGTGAAGGACATGCTGCAGCGCGCCGAGGCGTCCGGCTACGAGGGGATCATGATCACCGTCGACACCGCGGTGCTCGGTCGGCGCGAGCGTGACGTGCGCGCCGGCTTCACGTTGCCTCCGCAACTCGGTCCGGGCACGTTGATCGACGGCGCGCTGCATCCGGCGTGGACATGGGCGTTCGCTCGCTCCGATCCGATCACGTTCGCCAACGTCGCCACGCCACGGCGGAGACGCCGTCTCGCTGTCCGGTTACGTGACCTCACAGTTCGATCCGTCGTTGTCGTGGGCCGACATCGAATGGTTCCGCGCCAACTGGAACGGTCACGTCGTGATCAAGGGCGTCCAGACCGTCGACGACGCGCGGTTGGCTGTCTCACACGGTGTCGATGGCGATCGCGCTGTCCAACCACGGTGGCCGTCAACTCGACGGCGCGCCACCGCCGATCGAACTGGTTCGGCCGGTGAAGGACGCAGTGGGCGACGACGTGGTGATCATCTGCGACGGCGGTGTGCGCCGGGGTAGCGACATCGTGAAGGCCCTCGCGTCCGGGGCCGACGCCTGCATGATCGGCCGCGCGTACCTCTACGCGCTCGGCGCGGCCGGCGAGACGGGCGTGACGTGGCTGCTCGACAACCTCCGAGCAGGGGTCGAACGGACGCTGGTCCTGATCGGCGCGGCCTCGCTCGCCGACCTCACCCCCGATCTCGTGGTGCAACGCCCGGGCGTCTGACCACACGTGGTGTGGTGGAACGCCCGTCGCATGGGCGGGGCGTCGTGGTCAGTCGGCGGGCTCACTCGGCGCGCCGAACACGCTGCCGAGGGACAGACCGTCGAGCCCGTAGGCCGATTCGGGGTCGGCGCGGACCATCTCATCGAGCTTCTTGGCGTCCTCGCCGACGAGGATGCGCCACTTTCCCGCCCGCACGCCGTCGAGGATGATCTTGGCCGCGTCTGCGGCGGTGAGTGGCGCCATGTCGCGGAACATGTTGCCCATCCCGCCGACGAGCTTGCGTAGGTCGTCGTCCTCCACGCCGTCGAGTTCGAGCCCGCGCCTGGACATGTCGTTGCGGACCTGGTCGAGCTCGTCGTGTGTCATGTCCTCGGGTTCGGGACCGCCGAGGATGCGCCGGCTGTTGTTCACGATGTCGGTACCGATGTGACCGGGCATGACGACCGCGACCTTGACGTGCGGCGCGTTGACGCGGAAGTCCTCGAGCAGCGCCTCCGACAAACCCTTCACCGCGAACTTGGCCGAGCTGTACGCCGTGTGCGGGATCCCGGGACCGAGCGACGCCCAGAAGCCGTTCACGCTGCTCGTGTTGACCAGGTAGCCGTCGTTGCTGGCCATCAGCAGCGGGACGAACGCGCGGCAGCCGTTGTAGACGCCGCCCCAACACACGGCGAACGTCTTGTCCCACTGGTCTGCGTGGTCCGCTCACGAAGCTGCCGCCGCCACCGATGCCCGCGTTGTTGAACACGAGGTTGACGTGGTCGGTGTCGTGCTGCTCGAGCGCCTCGTCGCGGAACCGGTTCATGGCCGACTCGTCGGCCACGTCGCAGGTGTGGGTGGTCACCCGGGTGCCGGCCGGCGCGCCGTGCTCGGCTCGTTCCTTGGTGATGGCCAGCCCTTCGTCGTTGACGTCACAGGTCGCGACCGAGCAACCCTCGGTCGCGAGTTGGACGACCAGCTCTCGGCCCATCCCTGAGCCGCCGCCCGTCACGACAGCAATCAGCCCTTCGAACGATTCCATCCGATCCCCCTGTCCGGTTCAGTCGTTCCTAGCGCAGTGACGGTGCTGGGTGCATGTCCGCGCCGCCGCCATCGACCTCAACAGCTACGACCCGACGGCCTCCACTACGAGGGACCAGGCGCGGACATCGTCGCCCACTGGGTACTCAGCCAGACCGGCAGCCGGTTCAGCTGAGACACGAGTTGAGCGGATGGTCCAACCACTGCTCCTTCGGATACTGGTAGTAGGTCCCGTCGGGGCACGTGAGCGCGGGATTGACCTCGCCGAACAGGCCCTGCTGGGACTCCCACCCGGGGACCGACCACACGTGCACCATCCACTGCGTCTGCACGAGATCCTGTCCGCCCGCCTTGACGCAAAGGTCGGCCGGCACGTCGCTGTCGGCGCCGAACGGAGCGTCGATCGTTCGATCGGCGTTGTACTTGATGCAGGTGTTGGTGTGGTAGTGCCATTGATCGTTCGGTCCGGCGAACCCGAGCGGCACGTCCTTGCTCATCGAGTAGTACATGAACCCCGCGATCGGGGAGTCGGGGTTCGTGCCGGCGTAGATGATGGCCAGCGGCGACAGGAGGTCGCTGTCATCCATGACGCCGTCGAAATTGAGGCCCTGAGCATTTGGCCGGATGTAGTGCGCCCCGAGTCCTGGTGAGTACGGGCCGGCGCGCTCGTAGCCAACCGCTTCCGCCGCCGCGACCGTCGGGTACATCTTGGCCACGTCCTGGGTGACCGCGATCTGATGGGTGAGTTGCGCGCGCGTCGCAGCGTCGAGCGGCTGTTCCGGACCGATCGCATGGTGGTGACCGTTGCTGAGCGCGGACAGACCCTTGTCGTCAGCGGGTGCCGCTGCGGTGCCGTGGTCGTGCCCGGCTGCGGCCGCCGCGGCGTCGTCGTGCGTGTGTGCGCCATGGTTGCGCGCGCTGGGTGATGCCACTGCGGCGGTCGTGAGTGCGAACACGCCGATGATGACGGCGAGCGCGGACCGCACGCCGATCTTGCCCGCCGATGTCTTTGCGTTCGTGGGACGACGTGCGAGGAGCGCGCAGGCGACGAGCAGCGCCACCTCGAAGGCAACGCACGTGAGATCGACGAAGCCCATCGGCTCCTTGATCCCCTTGTGCGCGCCGAACGGCAGACCTGCCGTCCGCGACCACACCCAGGCGCCGATGAACGCCGCGTTCGCGACGGCGACCGGCATGAGCAGCGATCGCTGCTTGCGAGTCAGGAGCAGCCAGGCCGTGACGATCTGGAACCACCCGGCCAGCGCGAACCCGAGCCCTTCGGACAACGACTCGCCGGCGTGCGGCGGCACCATCACCAAGTGGATGACGCCGGCCGCCGTCGACAGCGACGCCGCGACGCGAAGCAGTGAAGGATCGAGTGCGGACGTTCCTGTCCGCTTCCTCGATTGCGGTGGCGGCTCCCGATCCAGCGCCGGAACCTCGACAACGTCAAGCCGATCAAGCACGTCGGTCACAACGCCTCCCCCCGAGTCAGGACCAAGCATGCATCACGAGGTCCCGCGACGCACACGGTGGCGCGACTCACCGTGTGCAGCCGTGGCGCCCATCTAGGCTCCAGGACCATGGGGAGCGGCGATCTCTCTGAACAGCTGGTCGACTCGCTCAACGCGACGTACGGCGTGCACCCCGGTCATCGGGCTGCGCATGCGAAGGGTGTGTTGTGTGCGGCGACGTTCGCGCCGACGAGCGGGGCGGCGGACTTCTGCCGTGCGGGCCACCTGACGGGTCCCGTGCGCGCCCACGTCCGGTTCTCGAACGGCAGCGGCGACCCGACCGCGCCCGATGCGGCCCGTGACGCGCGCGGGATCGGCGTCAAGTTCTACCTGCCCGATGGAAGCACGACGGATGTCGTGGGCATCTCGCTGCCGGCGTTCTTCGCGCGCGACGCCCGAGGAGCTACTCGCGTTCAACCAGGCTCGCCGGCCCGACCCCACGACCGGACAGCCGGACCTCGAGCGAGTCGGGGCGTATCTCGGCGAGCACCCCGAGGCCATGACCGCGGTGAACGCGGCCATCACGCATCCGATCCCCGCGAGTTACGCCACGCTCGCTTACCACAGTCTCCACGCCTACGGATTCGAAGCACCCGACAGCACCGTGCGCTACGGCCGCTACCACCTCGTGCCGGAAGCCGGCGAGCACAGCCTCGGCGATGACGAGGCGGCGCGCCGAACCGTCCGACTTCCTGACGGACGAGCTCGCACAGCGACTGGCGCGGTCACCCGCTGCGTTCCAACTGCGGGTCGAACTTGCGGAAGACGGCGATCCGATCGACGACCCCACTGCGGTCTGGCCCGACGGTCGCGAGCAACGAGATCTCGGACGGCTCGAGCTCGGCGGGCTGGCAAGCGACAGAGAGCACGGCGGCGACATCCTCGTGTTCGATCCGACCCGTGTGACCGACGGGATCAGTCTCACCGACGACCCGATCCTGCTCGCCCGCCCGGGTGCGTACAGCGTTTCGATCGCCCGGCGAACCTCCTCGCCGTAGCCACCGTCTCGGGCGGCCGTTGCGACCCTCTATTCTCGACGGGGTCGAGTGGCACGACACAAGGAGACCCTTTGAAGAATCTTGTCGGTGTACTCGCCGCGGGCGCGCTCGGCGCCGCGCTGCTCGTCGGGGCGGCGGGGCCCGCCGGCGCGAGCCCGTCCACCACCTGCACCGGCCCGTTGGCGGCCGGTACGTACCAGACGGTCGTCGTGCCCGACGGCGCTGCGTGCCTCAGCGATGGTCCGGTCACCATTCGCGGAGGGCTGTTCGTCGGCGCAGGCGCCACGTTCGTGCTCGGCAGCGAGGACAACCCTGTTGACACGGGGACGATCTCAGGCGGCGTCCACGCGACGGATGCGGCGTCAGTCCAGATCCACTTCACCACCATCAACGGCGGCGTGGACATCCATGGCGGTTCCGGACCGTTCGGCGGCCCCTTCGACATCACCTGGAACACCATCGAGGACAGCCACATCCACGGCAGCGTGACCATCGACGGCTACACCGGGTTCTGGATGGGCTTCATCCGTAACCAGGTGAACGGCTCGGTCAACCTGAACAACAACGTGCTCATGGATCCGGACGGCAACGAGTACGTCACCAACGTGATCCACGGCAGCCTCAACTGCGCCGGCAACTCGCCCGCCGCGCAGGTCGGCGACTCGGAAGGCGAGCCCAACCAGGTGACCGGCTCGACGACCGGTCAGTGCGCCAGCGTCTGAGCTGAGTCGGACTACTGCATCGCGACGCCCGCCCGCTGCTCAGCGGGCGGGTCGCGGTGCTCCAAGCCGTCAGGCTCGATCACAACTCCCCTCAACACGCCCGCCGGCAGCGCGAACGGTGGTTTGTACGTCGGTGAGACCGAGGTGCCACGTTGGTAGCCGACGGTGAAGCCGCCGATGATCCCGTACGTCACGGGTGTCGTCTGCGCGATGTGACCCTTCGCAATCGGCGCGTCGTCGCGCGCGATGACGATGTCGCCCTGGAAGCGTCCGGTCGGTGTGAACGCCAGCGTGACCGTGCACGGTCCGGGCGGGAGCGCGATCATCGCTCGAGATGGTCGTGATCTGCGCGCCGAGGAAGTTGTAGGTCCAGTGGATGCGTCCGTCCTGTAGGTAGAGCGAGTAGCCGCCGGAGTGGGCGCCGTGGGTGACGATCACGCCGTCCGCGCCGGCAGCAGGCACGTCGAGCGCGGCGGTCATCCGGTAGCCGCGGTTGCGCAGGTTGGGCGCGAGCGTGGGCGGAAGCACGCCGATGCCAGGGCGGTACTCGTAGCGCTCGCGGCGGAAGCGGCGGTCGCCGTGGCGTCCGGGTTGGTTGGTGAGCGGGAACACCTGGTTGCGCTCGGCCTCCGACCACCACAGGTCGACGAGCTCACGCAGTCGCTCGGGCTCCTGGTCGGCGAGATCGACGGTCTCGGAGAAGTCCTCGGCGACGTGGTACAGCTCCCAGTTGTCCTCGTCGAACGGCTTGCGCGGGTCGCTGCCGTCGTACGCGAAGCCGACCATCGGATGGAACGTGACCGCCTTCCATCCGTCGTGGTAGATGGCGCGGCAACCGAGCATCTCGTAGTACTGCGTGTCGCGCGGTGCGGACGCAGCGACGTCCTCGAACGTGTCCTTGAAGCTCGCACCGTCGAGCGAACGCTGCGGCACACCCGCGAGCGAGCCTGGCGCGTCGATGCCGATGACGTCGAGCAGCGTGGGCATAACGTCGATCGCGTGCACGTACTGCGGGCGCACCTGGCCGGGCCGCCCGATGCCGTCCGGCCACCACACGATCAACGGATCGGTGACGCCACCTTCGTGCGTCTCTCGCTTCCATCGCTTGAGCGGCGTGTTGCCTGCCCACGCCCATCCCCAGGGATAGTGGTTGTGCGCGTCGGGTCCGCCGAGGTCGTCGATGCGCCGCAGGTTCTCCTCGAGGCTCTCGGGCACGAGGTTGAAGAAGTAGTTCTCGTTGAACGATCCACGCGGCCCACCCTCCGCGCTCGCGCCGTTGTCGCTCATGACCAGCACGATCGTGTTGTCGAGCTCGCCGAGACTCTCGATGAAGTCGACGACCCGTCCGACCTGTGCGTCGGTGTGCTCGAGGAAGCCGGCGTACACCTCCATCATCCGCGCGTAGAGACGGCGTTCGTCGTCGCTCAAGTCGTCCCACGCCTGGATCCAGGGCGGACGTTCGCTCAGCTGTGTTCGGGGTGGGAGCAGTCCGGACTCGTTCTGCCGGGCGAAGATCTCCTCACGCCAGCGGTCCCAGCCGAGATCGAACCGTCCCCGGTAGCGCTCGCGGTACTCCTTCGGCACCTGGTGCGGCGCGTGGCACGCACCCGGCGTGAAGTACAGGAAGAACGGACGGTCGGGCGATGCAGCCCGAAGATCCGTGATGTAGCTGATCGCGTGGTCGGCCAGATCCTCGGTGAGGTGATAACCCTCGTCCGGCGTGCGCGGGGGATCGATCTGGTGGTTGTCGTGCACGAGGTCAGGGTGGTACTGGTCGGTCTCGCCGCCCATGAATCCGTAGAAGCGGTCGAACCCTCGGCCGAGCGGCCACCGCGGTGGCTCGCTCCCGTTGCCATCTCGTTGGCGGGCGCGAGGTGCCACTTGCCGACGGCGAAGCACGCGAACCCGTGCTCACCGAGGATCTCGGACAGGAACCCGTTGGTCTTCGGCATCGTCGCGTCGTAGCCAGGGAAGCCGGACGAGAACTCGACGATGCGGCCCATGCCGCTCGTGTGATGGTTGCGTCCCGTGAGGAGGCAGGCGCGGGTGGGCGAGCACAACGCCGTCGTGTGGAAGTTGCTGTAACGCAGGCCACCGGCCGCGAGGCGGTCGAAGGTCGGCGTCGCGATGTCAGAGCCGTAGCAACCGAACTGCGCGTAGCCGACGTCGTCGAGAAGGACCATGACGACGTTCGGGGCGCCTTCCGGTGCAGACGGAATCGGCGGCCACCAAGCTGTCGACTCGGCCAGCGTTCGGCCTGCGACTCCCTCGAACGAATCTGGCTCCACGTGCAGACCCCCTGTCGTCGGCACAGGCAATGTAACGAAGCTCCTCTGCGGACGTGGCTGGTTCAGCTCCAGTGCGGATCCACCAACACGTTGGAGCCGCCCAAACGGGCGAGCGTTGGATCTGGCGGGCCTGTCAGGGCTCTCGCGCCCCGTCGACCTCGGCGCCGACGAGCACGAACAGCGAGCTCAGCCACAGCCAGAGCAGCACGACGACGATCGATGCGAGGGCGCCGTACGTCTTGCTGTACCTCGAGAAGTTCCCGGTGTACACCGCGAACAGCGTGGAGACGATCAGCCAGCCGATCGTGGCGACGATCGACCCCGGCGTGACGATGCCCAGCCAAGCGGTCGGCTTGTCCTTCAGCGAGAACTTGTAGAGCAATCCGACGCCGACGACCATCAGGGCCGCGAGAAGCGGCCACCGCAGGATGCCGAAGACGACGCGGCCAACCGTGCCGAGTCCAGCGTTGGACAGCAACGGTGGGAGTACGGCGATCACGAAGATGACGATGACGAGGAAGACCATCGCGCCGAACGTGAGCAACAACGCCTTGCCGCGCTTCCTGATGAAGCTCTTCGGTTGCTCGCGTTCATGTGCCACGTGAATGCCGGTGATGAGCGCGACCATCCCTCCCGAGGCGCTCCAGAGTGCGAGCGCGATCGCGATGACCAGCGTGACCGACACGCCCGCCCGGTTGGCGTTGACGATCGACGACAGCTGGAACACCAGGAAGTCCTGGACTTCCTTCGGTAGTGCCGACGCGATGTCCTGCACCTGTCGGGTGACGTCGTTCGGATCGGCCACCAGTCCATAGATCGAGATGAGCGCGACGAGCGCCGGCACGAACGCCAGGAAGGCGTAGAACGCGACACCCGCTGCAACCAGGGTGAGGTTGTGGTGGCGGACACGGGGCGAGAGCTGCGACGCCACTGCTTTGATCCGAGCTACCTCGGACTCGGCCACATGGCGACCCTACGGCATGGGGGTCGCGTCCGAGTCGACGATGGGCGCGAGCCGAACTCGGCGCCCCGGACAGGAATCGAACCTGTGGCCTACCGCTTAGGAGGCGGTCGCTCTATCCGACTGAGCTACCGGGGCCGGCCTTCACGATGCCACGGCGGGCGCCGCTGCCGGCGCGCGACGTCGATCTTGCGGGCCGCGCCGCCGTGGCCCGTTCCACGTCGTCCGCGCAACACCCCCTGGCATGCTCTTGGGGTGATCTACGCCTTCGGCGATTGTGAGCTCGACCTCGGCAGGTTCGAGCTGCGACGCGACGGCGAGATCTGCAAGGTGGAGCCGCAGGTGTTCGACGTGCTCGCCCTGTTGGTGCGCGAACGTGGACGGGTCGTGACGAAGGAAGAGATCCTCGACACGGTGTGGGGCGACCGCTTCGTGAGCGAGTCAGCTCTGACGAGCCGTATCAAGGCGTTGCGCCGGGCGGTCGGCGACACGGGCAAGACGCAAGAGGTCGTGCGCACCGTGCACGGGCGCGGCTACCAGTTCATCGCGGATGTGCACGAACGTCCGGGCGGCGAGGCCGATCCGAGTGCGCTCCCAGATCTTCCTCCGCAAGAAGTCAGGTTCTGCACCACTGGCGATGGCGTGCGTCTCGCCTACGCCACGATGGGCGACGGACCGGCGCTGGTGAAGGTCGCGAACTGGCTCAATCATCTCGACTACGACCGCGAGACCGTGATCTGGCGGCACTGGCTCGCCGACCTGTCGCGCCGGTATCACCTCGTGCGCTACGACGAACGCGGCTGCGGGCTGTCGGACTGGGACGTGCCCGAGTTCTCCTTCGACGCATGGGTGCGCGACCTCGAATCGATCGTCGAGGCTTCCGGACTGGACCGGTTCCCGCTTCTCGGGATCTCGCAGGGCGGCCCGGTCGCCATCGTGTACGCGGTGCGCAACCCCGAGCGGGTGACCCACTTGGTGCTGCTGGGCTCGTTCGTACAGGGACGGCGGAAGCGGGCGCCCAGTTCGGGGGAGTTGGAGCTGGTCGAGGCGTACATCGAGCTGACCCGGCTCGGCTGGGGCCATCCCGACCCACAGTTCCGCCAGATGTTCGCGGCGAGGTTCCTACCTGAAGGCACACAGGAGGAGTGGCGGGCGTTCGACGAGCTCCAGCGTCACTCGACGTCGGCCGAGAACGCGTGGAGGTTCCTCAACGAGTTCTGCGACATCGACGTGACCGACCTCGCGCCCAAGGTCACGGCACCGACGCTGATCACATGCGCACGCCGCGAACCCGGAGACGTCTACGAGCAATCACGCCGGCTCGCCGCTCTGATTCCGGGTAGTCGACTGGTGTCTCTCGACAGCTGCAACCACCTGCTCCCCGCGCGTGATCCGGCGTGGCCCGTCTTCCTCGCGGAGCTCGATGCGTTTCTGGCCGACGCGCCCGGTCGATGAGCGGGCGCGTCGGCCAGACGTCAGCCGGCGTTGACCTCGATCGACACCGGGACCGCATTGGTGATGATGTCGAACACTGCGGACCGCGCCCGTGACTGCTCGACGAATGCACGCAACTTCTCCGAAGGAGCATTTCCTTTCACGTCGAAGGACACCTTGATCTGCTGGAAGCCGTTGCGGACGGCGGGGTCGAGGCCGAGGATGCCGTTGAGGTCGATGTCGCCCTCCACGGTGGAGGTGACCTCGGTGAGCTCCACGCCGCGGGCAGCCGCGATGTTCGCCAGTCCGGCAGTGAGGCACGCGGCGAGCGCGTGCAGCGCGTACTCGACCGGTGTCGGGCCGTTGTCGCCGCCGACGAGCACCTTGGGGTGGTCGACGTCGTAGGTGAACTGCTGCTCGTGCGTCCGCTCCTCGCCGACGCCGAAGAAGCCGTACATGGTGCCTTGGCTGTGCGTGCCGGACACCCAGCGGTTCGACGCTCGGAACTGGAACTTCGCTGCCTCGGGCGCGGCCTTGACCGCGTCGAGGGTGGCGAACAACGTGGCCGTGTCGACGCCGTTGCGAGTGCTGTCATCGGTGATGGTCATCTTTGTGTTCCTTTTCATTGTGGGGTTGTGTGTTTCGGACGTTGGTCAGGCCGCAACCGAGCAGCGCACGCTGAGCGGTGGCAATGCAGCGAGCCACGCCGCTTCAGCGTCGACGAGCGCGCTCAGCTCCTTCTGCAGAGCGACGAACTCGTCGATCGGGCGGGAACTGCGAGAGCCGGCACGTGACTTCGAAGATGTCGGCAAGTGCGTTGTCACGTGTGTGCTGGTACGCAGCCATCGCGTCGTTCTCGGGAATGCCGTCGAGGACGGTGGCCGCGATCGAGCGAGCGAGCAACTCGGCGTCGCGGAACGCATCGGTGATCCCGTGCCCGGTGATCGGGTCGCGGTGGTACCCGGCGTCGCCGACGAGCGCCCATCCTGGGCCCGTGGCCTGAACGACCTGGTTCGGGAGATCCGATTGCCCTCCGCACCGGTGACACGACTGCGGCGGCGCGTACGCGCCCGGCCAGCGACGGTGCACAGTGGTCGAGCACATCGATGAACGAGGCAGCCGCTGTCACGTGGGGTGCAGATCCAGACGTTGGCTTCGTAACCGTGCGTCGGGAAGACGCCGGCGAGCGATCGGTCGGCGATGTGGAACTCGAATCCGTCCGACTCCCAAGCCCGCGACGTAGACGTACTGGATCGTGCCGCTGTCAGCTCGACGTTGCAGCACGTGACGCGTTGACCGACCTCGCGATCCGCGAGCGGACGCCGTCGGCGCCGATGACGAAGCGGGCGCCGACGGGTCGAGACGTTCCGTGGCGATCGCGAAGCACGAGGCCGGTGACACGGCCCGCAGCGTCGGTCAGCGTGTTCGTGACGGAGACGCCCGTACGCATCGTCGCCCCGGACTCGCGGGCCGCATCGAGCAGGATCATGTCCAGCACATGACGGCGTGGAGCGACGAGGTGGTCGACGCCGGAGCTGTCCTTCACGTTCCTCGACGAGCTCGCTCGCCGGGGAACGAGAACGAAACCGTGCGAATCGGTGGCGCACCACTCGCGACGACCCGCTCGAGCAGACCCCAGCGTGCCAGTTGCACGACACCACCTCTGGCGATGGCGTGGGTCGACAGCGTGTCGCTCGGGAACTCGGCGCGATCGACGACGAGCACGTTCACGCCGGACTGAGCGAGCAGCCTCGCAGTGGCCGCACCGGCGCAACGGGCGCCGACGACGACGACGTCGTACTCATCCATGCGGACACCATCCGGGAAGTGCCGGCCCCGCGCTTGGAGACGACGTGGAGAGAGTCTGAAGACTCGGTCACGGCCGCGACATCGTCGCCACCGAACGTTCGCGCGAGTCCCAGCGTTGCGACGCTTCACAGGAACCGTCTGTATTCAACGGATGCTCACAGGCGCCACCCAGGAGTCCTCGGATGGTGGCGTTGGAGGATGCGATCGTCCCGAAGAGCTCGGGACTCACCACTCGAAGGAGCACAGCATGAAACCCCACCGCAAGGCCGCAGTCGGCGCGCTTCTCATGGGCGCGACCCTGACCGGAGGCGCGCTCGGCGCGTCGATGTTCAGCAGCGTCGCGAACGCGCAGACCAGCGGCAGCACCTCGTCGAGCTCAGCCCCCGCGACAGCGCCGGGCACACCGGCGCAACAACCCGATCCGTCGAAGGGAGGGCACACCGCCAACGGCATCACCGAGACCGTGCTGACAGGAGACACCGCCACGAAGGTGAGCGCGGCCGCGCAGGGGGCCGTACCTGACGGCACGATCCAGCGGGTCGAGAACGACGCCGAAGGAGCTACCTACGAAGCGCACATGGTGAAGGCGGACGGGAGCCGCGTCACCGTGAAGGTCAACGCCGACTTCAGCGTTGCCGGCATCGAGGACGGCATGTGACGAGACCCGCTCGTACGATCGGTCGATGCCATGGGGCTTTCGACGATCGATGAAGCTGGCCGGACCGCTCCGGCTCAACTTCTCGAAGAGCGGCCTCGGCCTGTCGCTCGGGGTCCCGGGCCTGCACATCGGCTCGGGACCTCGAGGCCGGTATCTCCGCGCCGGTGTCCCCGGAACCGGCGTGTACTACCGCACCTCGCTCGACAAACCGAAGCCCGTGCACACGCGCGCGCCGACGAAGACGGAGCAGGCGACGGGATGGATGCGGGCTACTCACGCGCTGCTCTCCGGTGATCCGAAGGCGTGCCTGTCGATTCTGGACGCCGGCCCCGTCGGGGCCGGACCCGCAGTGCACATCGAAGTCGACGCCGACGTCGTCGTGACCCTGCTCCCGGACGATTGCGGGCTCGCGGTGTTCCGCGCCGAAGCACTCGACCGACTCGGTGAGCGCGCGGCCGCGCTCGCGCTGGTGGACGAGTCGGCGAAACAGGGATGCCACGTGGCCGAGATCGTGGCCACCGAGTTGCGAGACGAGACGGGGCAGCCGCGATCAGGATGATCCGGTTGTCGCGATCGAACCGCTGAGCGCCCACTTCGCGATCTCGGACGCCGCCTGATACCGGTGACCGTCTGGCAACGAGCCACCTCGTACGAACACGAGGACCCCGCGGTCTCCGGACCGCGCCGCCACCGCGCTGATCTGGTCGATCCGCGCCGCTTCGTCGCCCACTCCTGGAACGGGCTCGCGCTCGACGAACGGCAGCTTGTTGATCATCCCGAAGGCGGCGACGGCACCTGTCGGCATCGTGACGGCTCCGACGGCCAATCCACCGGGCCCCTGCAGCAAGGTGCCGGAGGCAGGATGCACCGGGATGCCGACCAGTGAGGAGACCCACGCAGGATCGAGCGTCAGTGGCGTCGCCGTCGCCGCTGCTGGTCCGACGAACAGATCGGCGAGCGGCGTTTCGGTCGTGAGGACGGCGTCGGCGCCGATCTCCTCGATGTGCCGCACGTACCCGACGTGTGCGGCCACGTCGACGCGCACGTCCGTCCCTTGGCGTGCGCCCTTCGTCGTGACCCACGCCGCGAGGTGGTCCTTCGTCCCGTCGTCGACCGCGACATAGGTGTGCTGATTGCGCGTTCGTACCGCGCAGGACGTGACCTTCGACGGCCCGGCTGCGGCCGAGGTCCGCGACGCCGCCGACGATCAGCCACATTCCTCGCAAGACGATGACTGCGAGCACGAAGCCGATGACGGCGATGCCGATGCTGACACCGAGCGCGATGCGGTGATCCTGCGCCGTGGCGTCCTTCAAGACGTCCGCTTGCGCGTCGTAGACCGCAGGGAGCAGGAACCAGCCGATCGCGCCCGCGAGGCCGGCGCTGAACAGGCCGGCGAACACGTTCCTCCATGGCGCGCGGCCCCATCCCGGCGGGATCCGCCGTGGGTAGCGGACGCGCACGATTCGCCAGCGACCGCCGAGGGAGCTCCACGCTTCGGTGTCCGATTCGGCACCGAGTGGGATCGACCGCTCCGTCGTCACCGCGACACCGAGCGCCACTGCGTACGAGAGGTACCGGTCCCAGATCGCGACCGCCGTCGGCGGAAGCGACGGGAACGTACCGTCTGCTTCGAGGTTCTCGCGTAGGCCGAGCCATCGAGCGGCGGCGCGCAGTCCTTCGGGGGTGTCCCGTTCGGCGCGCAACCAACGGAAGAACGCCATCAACGCGCCCCACACGATCAATGCGACGCCGATGAACGCGCCGACGGGGTTGTCGTCGCTCGAACTGGACGAGCTGTGCGCATCAGGTAGCGCGACGAGCGCACCCGCTGCGAGCAGCGCGGGCAGCAAGGCGACCACACCGACGAGTGCAGTCATCGCAGGACTCCAGCGGCTCCGCGACAAGCCGCGACTGCCGCGCATCGGCGGTCACTGCCTTGGCGAACGACTTGTGGAACGACTTCGCCTGTTCGTCGGTGCCCGCGGTCAACGCGTCGGCCGGCACGACGCCGTTGCGCGCTGCGCGGCGCACCAGATCGAGGACCTGGCCCTCGTACGGCGTCAGGTCAGCGGCGTCCTTTCGAAGCCGCACCAGCAGGCGGCCGTCGGTTTCGCGCTCGAAGTCGATGATGCGGCGTGCGGCGAGGTCGACGAGCGTCGACGACATCGCCTCGCCTCGCACCTTCCATCCGCTGGCGAGCATGTTGACGATCGGCCGGCGGCTCGTCACCCCCGAGCTCGAGCGCGGCCGGCTGCGGCTCGGGATCCTTGGTACGGGTAGCGAGCGCGACGACCGCCACCAGGATCAGCCACAGTCCGAGACCTCCGGCCGCGCTGATGCCGAGCGCGGCCGCTGCTTGCGATCGTTCGAGCCCCACCAGGATGGGCACATTCTCACCCGATCTCGGCGTTGCCGCTCCGATCGGGAGACCGACGGCGAAGCCCGCGCCGGGTCGGCTGGGTCAGACGGTTATGCGGCCAGCTCGCCAGCTCTTGCTTGCGCTCTTCGAACTCGTCGAGGCTGATGCGCTCGTCGGCGTAGGCGTCGTGGAGCTCCTTGACGAGCCGGAGCAACTCCTCGGGCGACACGTCGCCTTCGCCCGCAACCGTGGGAACCGGAGGTGGTGAGTCGGCGGCCGAATCGCGTGCTTCACGTCGCTCGCGCTTGAGCGCGGCCTTGGCCTTCTTGGCCCGGTCTCGCTCTTGTTTGGCGAAGGTTGTGCCACGCGCTGCCACTGACTCCTCCTCGGCTCTGGACGACTCGAACTGGCGAGAGCAAATCATTGTACGCCGTCGGTGCACAAACTGGTCATCCACCCCCTGACCAGCCCCGGCAGCCCCGACATTCGCATGTCGTCGCGAAAATCCAGTTCAACCCGAACCGGCAGAACCGCGGAGGGCACAGGCGGCGTACTCCCCTGCGCCGGACGGACCAGGGAGTACGCATGATCAACAGCCACGCCGCCGAAGCGATACGCCAGCAGCGTCGCGACGCGCTGCTGAGCCAGGCCGTCGATCATCGCCTGGTCCGTTCGGCCCGCCAGGAGCGTCGGACCGCCGACTCCCGGACGAACCCCGAGTCGAGCCGGGAGCCCACGGTCGAGCCGACGCGAGTGCGCCGGCTGGTCCGCCGTCTCGCCTGGGGCACCAGGTAAGAGCCACACGAGCAACGAGTTACGAGCGACGAACGTCACACGCACTTTCACACGGCGATCGCGAACCGTTCACGCGTGGTCGACGTACACAAGCACGACCTTCTGTACCGAGGGTCGACAACGGCCCCCGGACGGACTTGTTCCGACTCCGAGGTCGAGAAGGCGTCCCAACTTGCAACTCATGACTTCGTCGCAGTCACGCATCCAAGAGGCACGTCCCGTCCGCCAACGACGTCGGGCGGGGCGTGCCAACGCCGCGGTCGACGCGGTGGACACGGCCGCGCTCGAAGACTTCTCCCGACGCGACCCCGCGGCGGTTCGTGCGGTCTACCGCGCGTACGGCGGCCTCGTGTACGCGGTCGCACATCGTGTGCTCGGCCGTCCCGATCTCGCCGAAGAAGCCACGCAGCAGACGTTCGTCGCGCGCGTGGCAAGCGGCCGATCGTCTCGATCCCTACCGCGACCCCGGGCCGTGGCTGGCGACGATCGCCAAGCGAGCCGCGCTCGACATCCACCGACGCGAAGCGCGACGCACGACCAACGCGTTCGACGACGTTGCCGCCGATCATCCTGCGATCGTCACCTTGCCTCCCGACCTCGACACGCTGGACTCGGTCTGGCAGGTGCGCCGGGCCATCGAGGCGTTGACACCCGACGAGGCCGCCATCGTTCGTTTGCAACATCTGCACGGAATCACTCACACCGAGATCGCTGCCAAGCTCGGCATCGCCGTGGGCACGGTCAAGTCGAGATCGCACCGCGCCCACACGAAGCTCGCGGCGCTGCTCGGTCACCTGCGGGAGCCGGCCTCATGACGAAGCGCGTATCGAAAGTGGAACGCTGGGCGCTGATCACCGGAGGCCGAACCCGTCCGCTGGTGCCGAGCGAAGCCACCGAGATCGCTCTGCTCGCCGATCTTCTCGCTGATCCGTCGACGTGGGCGGAGCCGCGCACCAGCCTCGAGGACGACGTCGTCCGTGCCGTCGTGGACGCCGGTCCCGGCCTCCACATCGCGCCGGAACCACAACCCGCACCGATCACTCGGTGGCATCACCGCGTCGCCATCATCGGCGGCGCCGCAGCAGCGGCGGTGGTCATGATCGCCTTGGTCGCGGGGGCGTTCCTGCGCCACACGCGAGGCGCACATCGACTATGACGCGCAACTGTCGGCGACTGCTCTGGCGCCCGGCGCGCACGCGTCGGCGGGCGTCATGCACAGCGCGGCAGGGTTTCGTGTCGTGCTCGACGTCGCACGAGCTCGCGCCGCTTCCACCGGGCCACTACTACGAGGCGTGGCTCAAGAACGCGCAAGGCGCTGAGCGTTCCCATCGGCACGTTCAGCTCGAGTCAGGACTACGTGACGCTGTGGGCGGGCGCATCACCCGACGCGTTCCCGATCATCTGCGTGACGGTCGAAGCGGCGGACAACAATCAGGCGTCATCGGGCCAGACGGTGCTCGTCGGCCAGCTGCACGCCGCCTGACGTTCGTCACATCCGCGAACCGAAACGTCACTGATGGACGTACTCGCCTCACACAGGCCGGCACCGTGGCCGGCTGTCGCTGAGGAAGAGAGACGATGACCATCCGCAAGGGGCAACCGTGACGATCGTCACGCTGAAACCGACAGTTGGACTGGGTCGATTCCGAGTAGGACTGTCATCAGTCGATCGGGCGGTGAGGACCGTGGATACCGGACAGCTACACGCCATTGCGTACTCGAGCCGCGTCGAGCGCAGCTTCAGCTTCCTCGACCTCTGCGGGTTCACCGACTTCGCTGACTCCGAAGGCGACGAAGCAGCGGTCGAAGAGGCACGCTGCCTGCGGCAGGTCGTGCGCGAGGTCTCGCCGCTGTTCGGCGTCCGCGTCGAGAAGTGGCTCGGCGACGGCGTGATGATGGTGGGAGTCGAGAGCGAGCGGCTCGTCGGTGCCGTCGTCGCCATCGAACAGCGCGCCGCTGGCGGCATGCCGGTTGCCGGTGCGGGGCGGCATCGCGAGTGGCTTCGTACTGCTGGTGGACGGCGACGACTACATCGGCCGCGCCGTCAACACCGCGGCGCGCTTGTGCGACACCGCCGGCCACGGACAGGTGCTCGCCGCGGCCGACGGCATCGACCTGCCCGACTGGGTCGAGGCGTCAGATCCGGTGGAGGTGCGCCTGCGTGGTCTCGCCGAGCCGGTGAACGTGGTCGAGCTGACGTCGGCGCTGAACCTCCCGACCGTCCTCGACGGGCCCGATCGCGCCGGCTGGTCGATCGCCACCCTGCTCGAAGGGATCACCCGGCCGGTTCGCTCCAAGCGCGGCGCCTGAGACGACGAGCCGAGCGGGCGAGCAGCTAGCTCGTCCGCCGGCGCCGCGCCCACGGCGACTCCGGTCGCGGTCGGAGCTCACCGTCGACGAAGACGTCGACCCGCTCGTCCCAGAACGCCAGCAGTCCTTCGATCTTCGGGCACTCGGGGATCGGGAACGGATACGTCCACACGAGGTCCTCATGCAGTCGATCGCCGACCCGAACCGACAAGTACGAGGCGATGCCCTTGTACGGACACTGTGTGTGGTTGTCGGACGGCTCGAGGAGCTCCATCCGCACGTCGGCGCGCGGGATGTAGCACCGCATCGGGAGCCCGGTCTCGAACAGGAGCCGAGGACGCGAAGTGTCTGCGACGGTTTCGCCGTCGACCTCTATGCGTACGTGACGAGAGCTGTTGAGCACGTCGACGCGGTGATACGGGCTGCGGGGATGGACGAAGACCTCGTCGTCCTCCTCGTACCACGTGTCGAGCTTGTCGAAGTAGAACGCCAGGTAGCCGGCGATGTCTTCGCGGCCGGCGATCGGATCGGGGTAGCTCCACACCGCGTCTTTGACGACGTGGTCTCCCACGCGCACGTCCCAGTACGAGGCAGTGCCCTTGTACGGACACTGCGTGTGCTTGTCGGACGGTTCGAGGACATCGGCGCGGACGTCGTCGCGTGGGAAGTACCAGACCGGCAGATGGCCGTCCTCGAACAGCATCAGTGCCCGCTTCGAGTCGACCACGAGCTGTTGCTCGACGTAGCCGCGTACGCGGCGCGGCCATGGTTCGGTCCGTACGGTGACAGCTGTCTCGGCGACGTCAGCCATGTTCGTCTCCTCTCGATGCAGCGGCGATGTCATGAGCGTCTACCCACTCGCCGCACTCCGGGCACGCGAGCTCAGGATGAATCGCCTGGCCGCAGTCCTTGTGGCGCAACTCGACCGGCGGACCGTCGTCGTCGGCCATCCACCGATCTCCCCAGGTCAGGAGGGTCACGATCACCGGATACAGGTCGAGTCCCTTGTCGGTCAGGCGGTACTCGAAGCGGTCGGGATGGTTGCCGTAGGGGCGGCGGGCCAGTACGCCGTGGTCGACGAGCACGCGTAGCCGGTCGGCGAGGATCGGCCGCGGCGCACCTGTCTTGCGCTGGAAGTCGTCGAACCGACGAGTGCGCATGAACGCCTCGCGCAACACGAGCATCGTCCAACGATCGCCGATGACGGAGAGGGTGCGAGCGACCGAGCAGTCCTGCTCGCCGATCTCACTCCAACGCACGCGTGTGACCCTAGTCCTATTGCGTTCAGAATCCGAACCGTCATAGGTTCATATTCAGAACTCAGCCGGAGGTGACCGATGAATGGGCGACAGCCGTTTCCAGACCTCGTACTGAGAGTGGTCGACGCGTCCGACCTCGACGCCGTCATCGCGGCGTACCGAGGCCTGTCACGGCAGAGCATGTATCGGCGCTTCTTCACGCTCACGCCCGATCCGGCGCCGCTGGTCGAGCGGCAGTTCTCGATGATCGACCATCGCGATCACGAGGCCCTCGTGGTGCTCGAGGACGGCGAGATCGTCGGCATCGCGCAGTGGGACCGAGCCGGCTGTTGCCCGGACCAGGCCGAGATCGCCATCACGATCGCCGACCGCTGGCAGCGACGAGGGCTCGGGCGAGTGCTGATCCGCGCCCTCGCCGGCGACGCCCACCGCCATGGGATCGACACGCTGACGGCCACGGTGCTGGCGGAGAACCGACCCGCACTGGGTCTCGCGGTGAAGAACCAGCCGAGCGCGGTGCACCTCGACGGTCCCGAGGCCCATCTGGTGTTCAAGGCCGCCTCGTAGGCAGCAGCTTTTCGCCCGTGCCGGTTCCGGGGCGCGGCAGAATCGATGACGTGACCCTCGAGCGCGCGAGCATCGGTCGATGACCGCAGCCCGCCAGTGGTGGCATGGACCGACGAAGGCGAGCCCCCGTCGCTTGGCATCGCGCCTCACCGCGAGCCTCGGCCTCACCGGCGCCTCGTCCGTCGCGGTCGATCGCATCTACCTCGACACGTTCGATTGGCGGCTGTTCCGCCGTGGCGATGCATTGGTGGAGGAGAAGTCGCAAGGCGATCAGCGGGCGCTCGTCCTGCAGAACCGCGCCGGTGAGCAGGCCGAGCTGCGGGTGCCGTGTACGGGCCGGCCCCGGCAGCCGGCCGAGCTACCCGTTGCGCTCCAGCGGCGGTTGGGGCCGAAGCTCGCACCACGAACCCTGCTCGACGTCGCACACGAGCGCGTCGAAGTGTGGCCGCTCAAGCTGCTCGACGAGGACGACAAGACCGTCGCATACATCGACGTGGAGCGAGCGCCGAACATCGTGCGCGTCACCCTTCGGCCGGTGCGCGGCTACGAGAAGATCGCAGACCGTCTCGCCTCGATGCTGGACAGCCAGGCCGATCTCGTCCGCGGCGTCGACCCGATGGTGGCAGCGACCCGGGCCGGCGGACGCGAGCCGGGCGAGGTCCCCGAACCGCCCGACCTCGACCTCCACGCGGGAGACGACGGACGCACCGCGCTGGCCGAGGTGTTCGAGCACCTCCTCGTCACGATGGAGCTCAACGAGGAAGGTGTCCGCCAGCAGCTCGACCCTGAGCTGCTGCACGATTTTCGCGTGGCGACGCGCCGCACAAGGTCGATCGAGCGGCTGGCGCGTCGCCATCTGTCACCCGAGACGAGTCGCCTGTGGGAGCCCGAGTGGAAGTGGCTCGCAGGCGTCACGGGTCCGCCTCGCGATCTCGACGTGCTCCTCTTGGAGCTCCAGCTCGAGCGCCCGACCATCACCGCGTCCGCTGACCCCGGCGTCGCACGAGCTCGCGGCGACGTGTACGCGCACGGCGGGCCACCGAGCAGGCGAAGGTGCTCGAAGCCCTCGACAGCGATCGCTACGCGACGTTGAAGCGCGGCTGGCGAGCGAGCATCGACGATCTGCGTTCGAGCGGCGAGGACTCCGACATCACGGCTGCGCAACTGGCGCGCGAGACGCTGAAGGCGGCGACCAGGCATCTGCTGAAGGCGGCGAAGAAGATCGACGACGACGCACCCGCCTCGGACATCCACGCTGCCAGGAAACGAGCGAAGCGGCTGCGGTACGCGGCCGAGATGCTCGGAGGTGCGCTGTCGGCGGAGAAGGTGAAGTCCGTCGTGTCGCACATGAAGCGATTGCAGGACGATCTGGGGCAGTTCCAGGACTCCGAGGTCCAGCTCCACCTGATCCGTGATCTCCTCGACGACCGATCCCTGGGCGAGCCGTCGAGCCATGCGCTGGCGGCCGGTGAGCTGATGATGCACGACCTGCGTCGAGCGCCAGGAAGAGGCGCGCGGTGATCTCGTCAAGGCGCTGCGAGAGTTCGCCCGCGCATGAAGGTCCTGGCCATGTACAGCATCAAGGGAGGCGTGGGAAAGACAGCGGCGGCGGTGAACCTTGCCTACCTCGCCGCCCGGGACGGTGAGCCTTCGCTGCTGTGGGACCTCGACCCGCAAGGCGCGGCCACCTTTCTGCTGCGAGTGCGTCCGAAGGTCAAGGGGGGCGCTCGGGCGATCGTTCGGCGCAAGCGGCCTGTGGACTCGTCCATCAAGTCCACCGACTTCGCCAACTTCGATCTCGTGCCCGCGGACCTCTCGTACCGGCATCTCGACCTCGCGCTCGACCGCACGAAGAAGCCGACCGAGCAGCTCGCCGACATCCTCCGGCCGCTGGCCGACGAGTACAGCTACGTGTTCCTCGACTGCGCGCCGAGCATGTCGCTCGTCTCCGAGAGCATCTTCGGTGCGGCCGACGTCCTGCTCGTGCCGACGATTCCGACCACGCTGTCGGTGCGGACGCTCGAGCAGCTGGGTGACTTCCTCGGCAACGGCGCTACCAAGGCGAAGCCGTCCCCGCCGCGTGTTGACGTTCTTCTCGCTGGCCGATCGTCGCAAGCGACTGCATCGAGACGTGATGGAGGCACTGTCGGCGCGACCGGACGTGCTCGAGGCGGCTGTTCCGTCCGCGACCGAGGTCGAGCAGATGGGCACGCACCGAGCGCCGGTCGCCGAGTTCGCGCCCTCGAGTCGCGCCGCGCGCTGCTACGAGGATCTCTGGTCGGCCATTCGGAAGGCCACAGAGTGAGCGCGCGCGATATCCACAGGGTTGCACCACTGGTTAGGCACAGGCTGCGGTTCGTAGGGTCACGAGTGATCTGGCAGCGACCACCGGCGGGACAACACCGGGCAACAGAGGGGGCGTCGTGACGCGGATAGCAGTTGCAGACATCGACGAGCACGTCCTTCGGCTGTTCGACATGGTCGCCGCAGGGCTGACCGCTGCCACCACCGCGTTCCTCGAAGGCGACCGCGCCATGGCGCGCGCGCTGATCGCCGGCGACCAGTCGATCGACTCGCTCCAGGACGTCACAGAAGAGCTGCTGTACGCCGAGCTCGATCGCGCGCTCGGCCACAACGACCAAGAGGTGCGTTCGCTCGTCGCCGCGCTCCTGATCGTGCCCGAGCTCGAGCGCAGCGGCGACTTGGTCGAGCACATCGCGTTGCGGACCCAACAGGGCCTCGCGGCCGAGATCTCACCCCTCGCCCGCGCACTGATCGGTCAGATGGGCCGCATCGGCGCGGAGATGTGGCACGCCGCGGCGGCGGCGTACGCCGACCGTGACGGCACCGCCGCCGATGCGCTCCGCCAGCGAGACGACGAGCTCGACGACCTTCACGTGCAGCTGTCGGTGGAGCTGGCGGCAAGCGGCACGTCCGTCCCGGTGGCCATCGAAATGGGTCTCGTCGCTCGCTTCTACGAGCGCCTCGGCGACCACGCCGTCAACGTCGCCCGGCGAGTGAGCCGTCTGATCACGTCGCTCGACGCGGCGAACCAGGCCGGCTGACGCAGAACCGGGCGCGCCCGCTCACCGCGCGGCGTGGAGGGGTAGCGGGTGGTCGGTCGGGACGGCTACGTCGACCAGATGTCGTCCTCGCGGAGGACGGCGTCGGCGCCGCCGTCGACGAACAGCACCTGACCGGTGACCTTCGTGTTGTCCGGACCGGTCAGCCAGTCGAGTAGCGGGGCGATCTCGTCCGCCCGTGCGTAGCCGCCGAGGGGCATGGGCACAGCGTCGTCGACGATCTCGTGCCAGGTGGGATCGTCCAGCAGCGGAGCGGTCATCGGAGTCGTGACGACCCCGGGTGCGACTGCGTTGAGCGGAATGCCCGCTCCGGCCCATGGCGCCGTCGGGGCCGTGCGCCGGATCCAGCGCGCCAACGCCCGTTTCGTCGACGAGTACACGAACACGCCCTTGCCTTCGGCGGCGGCACAGGCAGCGGCTTCGTCGTCGCGCAGGCAGGCGTCGACGATGTCGTCGTCGACCGATTGCAGGAGGGCAACGGAACAGATCGTGGTGGCGCGCGGAGCTTCGCTCTGCCGCGAGGAACGGTCGCAGGCCGAGCAACGTGGCGACCGAACCGAAGAAGTTGATGCTGACGGTGACGGGATCTCCGGACGAGATGCCGGCGCAGGCGATGACGCCGTCGACACGTCCGCCGGTCGGCGGCGCGCACCTGGTCGACGAGTGTCCGGCGTCCCTTCTTCGTCGCGAGGTCCGCGATCACGTCGGCGTCGCGCAGGTCGACGCCGACGACCCGGTGCCCGCTGGCCTGCAACCGCGCTGCGGTCGCGGCGCCGATGCCCGACGCGCTCCCGGTGACGACGTAGGTCCGTTCGCTCATGCTCGTCATTCTGTGGCCTCGAGTCCGCTCGAACGAGCGTCAGTGGACGATCGCCGCGACGAGCCCGCCGAGCAGGAGTCCGGCGCCGAGGCCGGCGGTCGCATCCAAGGGATTGTGCGCTCCGACGTACACGCGCCCGACCATGACGAGCGCGGTGAGGAGGAACGGAACCCACAGCAAGCCGAGCGGAAGCAGCGGGTCGACGACGCAGCTGATGGCGGCGACGAGGATCACGTGCCCGGACGGGAAGCTCGGTCCCGCCGGAGGGACGTCGGCACCGCGCAGCACCGCGTCGGTCTGACTCGTCCCCGGTCGCACCCGCGCTTCGAGCTTCGACTGCAACTGCTTGCGCACCAGGCGTTCCGCGACGAGCTTCAACGCCGCCGCGAGCAGCACACCGACCGCGATCGACACGTCGCCGGCGGCGAGCGCGATCGCCAAGCCGACGGCGGTGCCGACGAGGAGGTTGCCGAGTTGCATGGGCAGCCACAGGACCGGGAGCAGCCAGTGCGGCAGCCCGTTGACGGCGTGGAACACGCGCTGCTCCCAGTCGGGGATCTCGGGCTGCACCGCGGCTGCGATGGACCCGGAGAGGATCGCCAACCCGCCCCCGGCAACGGCCAGCCAGACGAGATTCACCGGTTCAGGTCGACCGGCTCACGCCGGTGCGAGTCGTCTGCGCAGGTCGTCGAGCAGACCGGGCTCCGCCTTGAGGGCGGTGCGGGTGGCGCCGCTCAACGCCCACGGCTGCAGTCGCTGGATGGCGAACGCCAGCGTGTCGGGATCGACGACGGCGGCTGCATGCGCGGTGGCGCGCTCCGGTCCGACCACGACGCTCGAGGACGCGACGAGCTCGGCGACATCGTTGGCGATGAGCAGGTCGGAGGCAGCGAGCTCGCTGAAACCGAAGTCGATCATCCAGACCTCCCCGTCGCTGGCGAGGAAGATGTTCGCGAGCCGGAGATCGCGATGCGCGATTCGATGCTTGTGCAACGCCGCGATCTGCTGCCAGATCGCGCTCGAGGATGTCGTCGGTCAGCGCGCTCGGTTCGAGTCCGTCGATCGACTTGCCGTCGACCGCGTCATACGCGAGCACCATCGCGTTCGGCTCTGCGGTCGCGACCGTCCGCAATCGCGGCGTTCGGATGCCGACGTCACGCGCCGCGAGCGCGAGGAACGCCTCGTGCTCGACCGCGCGGCGCAGCGACGAGAACGGACGCTCGTCGCCGAGGTCGCGCCGCTGCACGTACCGGAACAACCGGAACAGCAGGTCGGCGCTGCGCTCGTCCTGACCGAGCGCCTTCACGAAGTACGCGCGATCCGTCGGCGCCGACGCCGAAGTACGGCGTCGAGCCCCGGGCGTCGACGCTCGCCGGCTCGAGCGTCGCCATCGGGAGGCCGCTGCGGTCGAGGCCTTCGGCGATGGCGCTCCGGTGTCGGCCGCCTCATCGGTGCACCGAGCAGGACGAGGACCGCCGCGCCGGCAAGCCCAGCCGATCGAGCAGCGCCTGCAACGAGTCGAAGCTCAGCGGCGACGTGACGAATCGGGTGAGCACGAGACCGAAGACGAGGACCCACGCCCACCGTCGCCAACCTCGGCTCAACCAGGGTGCTGCCGCGGTCACGACGGCGGTCGTGCCATGCCGATGCCCACGACGGACGGAAACCGTGGATCGGTGGCGGGGCCGAGTCCGGTGCTGAGCTTCGTGACGAGGTCGCCGTCGGCGACGTCGACGATCCCGTCGAGCAGCACGACGAGCACGGCGCCGAGCGCCGCAGCCGCGACCACGGTGACGAGCATCCGCCAACCGCTGCGAAGAATCGTCAGCGCCAGCCCGAAGACCAAGAACGCGATCCCGATGATGCGTCCCGCGACGGCGAGCACGTCGACGATCCACCTCGGGATGGCTTGGAAGCCGCGGAGGAGGTCGCGACGCGAACGTGACGAGCGTGTTGCCGAACAGCCACTCGACGAGCAGCAGGACGAGCATCGACACGACGCCCACCACGAAGCGGAGCAGCGCGTCGGACGGTGACCGCGTGACGATCATGCTCAGGTCATCGGTTCGGGCGCCGTCGTGAACGCGGCGTGCAGGTGGGTGGTGTCGTTGTAGCGACGGACCATCCAACGTCCCTCGTGCACGACGAGGTGCGAGATCGACGCGTTGTCGGAGATGAACGAGAACCGCCGTGCGCCGGTCGCGTGCGCGAGCAGTTGCGCGATGACCGCACCGTGCGTGAACACGACGACGAACTCGTCGACGTGCCGCGCGGCGATGCGCTCGACCGCCCCGACGATGCGCGCGTCGAACACGTCGCTCGACTCTGCACCGGGAATGACGTCCCACCGTTGCTCCGTCATCATCCGGATCGCGATCGGATGTCCTTCGGCGACGTACTTGCGGAACATGCCGCCTTCCCACTCGCCGAGCAACACCTCGCGGAGGTCCGGCTCGACGATCGGTTCGATGCCGAGTCGGGTCGTCGAGCGGTGCGGCCGTCTGGACCGTGCGCTGCAGGGACGTGACGTAGATCGCCGCGATGTTCTCGCCCGCGAGTCGCTCGGCGACCCGCTCGGCCTGTTGGTGACCGATCGGGTCGAGGGGCGGGTCGCCGTGCCCGTCCACCAATGCGAACTCTTCGCCGACGCGGAACGGGGCCGACGCGCCGTGGCGCACGAGCAGCAGTTGCGACGCGCCGGGAGGCGGTGTGAACGGTCGCTGCGTGTATTCGGTCTCGTCGTCCGGCACGGCTGCGTGAGCGTACGGGACACAATCCCTGTCGTGGATCTCCGCGAGCTGCAGCACTTGATGGTCGACACCTACGGCGAACGCGACCGTGCCCGCGGCGTCCCGTCCACCGTCGCGTGGCTCACCGAGGAGCTCGGCGAGCTGGCCCAGGCCGTCCGCAAGGGCGATCGGGATGCGCAGCTGCACGAGCTCGGCGACGTCCTCGCGTGGCTCGCCTCCCTCGCCGAGCAGCTCGGTCTCTCCCTCGACGACGCCGCCGGCCGCTACGCCGCCGGCTGCCCCCGCTGCCGCCACCGACCGTGCTCAGTGCCCCTGTTACGTCCTCCGAACTTCGGGTCGATTGTGGGGCCATGGCCCCACAATCGCACCAACATTCGAGCCGAACCGGAGTCAGCGCGGGTCAGTTCGTACTTGTAGCCCGAGGCCGCGGATGGTGACGATGTGGGCCGGCTTCGACGGCTCGGGCTCGACCTTCGCGCGCAGACGCTTGATGTGGACGTCGAGCGTCTTCGTGTCGCCGACGTAGTCGGCGCCCCACACGCGGTCGATGAGCGTGTCGCGGGTGAGCACACGGCCGGCGTTCTGCAGAAGCAGCTCGAGCAGCTCGAACTCCTTGAGCGGCAGTGACACCGACTGGCCCCGGATCGACACCTCGTGGCGTTGCGGGTCGAGGAGCACGTCGCCCACCTCGAGCGCCTCGCCCGACACCTCGGCCGCCTCCTCCGATCGGGGTGCGCCGCAGGACCGCTCGAATGCGGGCGACGAGCTCGCGCAACCGGTACGGCTTGGTCACGTAGTCGTCGGCACCGACCTCGAGTCCGACGACGGTGTCGAGCTCGGATCCCTTCGCGGTGACCATGATCACCGGCACCTTGCTCCTCGAGCGCAACTCACGGCACACGTCGATGCCCGAGAGCTTCGGCAGCATCACGTCGAGCAGCACGAGGTCCGGCCGGACTGCGTCGAACAGAGGCAGCGCCTCGGCACCGTCGCGGGCGACGTGCACGTCGGAAACCTTCGCGCTTGAGTCCGACGGTCAAGCGCGTCGACGAAGGAGTCTTCATCCTCGACGACCAGGATCGTCGCATTGGGCGAAGTCATTGACGGGCCAACCTCTCTACGGCAGGTTCGGGGGTCGCAGGGGACGATGTGCCGTCGACGCTTTGATGTCTCGGCAGTGTGAGCGTGAACGTGGAGCCTTCGCCCTGGCGGGACTCGACCCGGACGTCTCCGTCGTGGTTGACCGCGACGTGGCGGACGATGGCGAGGCCGAGACCGGTGCCTCCGGTCTCGCGGCTGCGCGCCCGGTCGACACGGTAGAAGCGCTCGAAGATGCGGTCGATGTCTCGCGGGGGGATCCCGATGCCGCTGGTCGCGGACTGCGATCTCGACCTCGCTGTCGCTCGCCGCGACCGCCGACCTCGACCGGCGATCCCGACTCGCTGTACTTCACTGCGTTGTCCAACAGGTTGAACAAAGCCGACACGAGCTGACGGCGATCGCCGATGATCGTGACGTCGCGGCCGACGTCTTGCGCTTCGAGCGCGATGCCGTGCTGCTCCGCGCCCGGACGGATGCGCTGCAACGCTTCGGCCACGACGTCGTCGACGTGGACGACCTCGTGCTCGAAGGTCTCGTCGATCTCGATGCGCGACAGTTCGAGCAGGTCGTCGATCGTGCGGCCGACGCGCAGCGCTTCGGAGAGGATGCGCTCCGCGAGCCGACCGACGACGTCGGCGTCGTCCTCGTCGAGCAGCGTCTCGGCGAGCAGGCTCAACGCGCCAACCGGTGTCTTGAGCTCGTGGCTGATGTTGGCCACGAAGTCGCGGCGGACGGCCTCGAGCCGGCGACGCTCGGACACGTCGTCGATGAGCACGACCGCGCCGATCGACGGATCGTTGCCGTCGAGCGGCCACGCCGAGAGGACCACCGAGCGCTGCGGCGGGCCGTACTGCTCGAGCGTGCGACGGTCGGAACCACCCTTGAGCGCTCCGCGTCGTCAGCTCTTCGATGGTCGCGGTGGCCATCGCCTCGGTACGCCGGCCACTGGTGTAGAGGCTGGCGGCATCGTTCTCGTAGACGACCGAGTCCTCGTCCGTCGAAGACGAGCACGCCGAGGCCGAGCGAGTCGGCCGACGCGCCGCATGCGTTCGCCGGCGAGTATCGCCATGTCACGTTGGGCGATTGCCTCGTCACGTTCCCGGACAACGATCCGGAGCTGTTCCTCGAGACGGCGACGCATCCTCCACCACAGCACCGCGAGAACGGCGGCGGCGCCCGCCACGACGAGAGCGAGCGTGGCCATGGTCGGGGCTCAGCGCACCTCGGCCACGAGGTGGTTCGGGTCACCGGTCAGGAGGTACCGCAGCCGCGCGCCGATGATGGCGGCGTGGTCACCGATTCGTTCGAGCGAACGCCCCGCGTGACAGGTCGTGACCGCGATACGCACCGCGTCGGGTCCGTCCAATCGGAGCACCTCTGCCATCAACCGATCGAAGTAGAGATCCATCGGCCGCGACGACGCGGCCAACTCGGTCGCGCGCGCGAGATCCATGGCGGCCCACGCACCCAACGCCTCGCGGTACCGCTCGATGGCGCGATCAGCCATCGTGATCAGGATGTCGAAGGTCGGCTCACACGCGGCAAGCCACTGATGGTCGGGCGCGAGCTTGAGGACGCGCAGGGCGAGGTCGCCGATGCGTTCGAACTCGGACAGCACGCGCAGCACCGAGACGACGACACGAAGGTCGGACGCGACGGGTGCTTCTCGTCGCAGCAAGTCGTAACAACGCTCGGTGAGCGACACGTTCATCGCGTCGATCTCGTCGTCGGCCACGAGGGCCTGAGCCACGACACCAACGTCGCCGTTGCACAGTGCGTCGCGCATGCGCTCGAGGTTCTGGTCGACGCGCACTCCCATCAGCTCCGCCTGGAGACGGAGCTGATCCAGTTCGGCAGTGAAGGCCGTCCGAACCGGGCCGTCTGTCATCCGAATCGGCCCGTCACGTAGCTCTCGGTCCTGCTGTCCGAAGGATTCGAGAAGATCTGCTGCGTCTGGTCGTACTCGACGAGCACGCCAGAACGGTGTCCGCCGACCTCGTCGGCTTCCGCGGTGAAGAAGGCGGTCATGTCCGATGCCCGGGCTGCCTGCTGCATGTTGTGAGTGACGATCACGATCGTGTACTGACTCTTGAGCTCTGCCATTAAATCCTCGATGCGAGCCGTCGACACAGGATCCAAGGAGGAGCAGGGCTCGTCCATGAGGATGACTTCGGGCTCGACCGCGATCGCACGGGCGATGCACAGCCGCTGCTGCTGGCCACCCGACAGGCCGAGTGCCGACTTGTGGAGACGGTCTTTCACCTCGTCCCAGAGGGCCGAGTTGCGCAGGGCCTTTTCGACGATCGCGCTCATATCTCGTTTCGCAACGCCGGCGATCTTGGGTCCGTAGGCCACGTTGTCGAAAATCGACTTCGGGAACGGGTTCGGCTTCTGGAAGACCATGCCGATGCGGCGTCGCACCTCGGTGACATCGACCGCGTCGTTGTACAGGTCGACGCCCTGGAATTGGATCTTGCCGCTGACCCGCGCGCTACGAATGAGGTCGTTCATCCGGTTGAAGCAGCGCAGCACCGTCGTCTTGCCGCAGCCCGACGGCCCGATCAACGCGGTGACCTGTTGGCTGCGGATCTGCATCGTCACGTCGTGCACCGCGCGGTTGTCGCCGTAGTGGACCATGAGGTCGTCGACGTCGAACACGACGGAGCGGTTCTCGAGGGCGCTTGCGGCAGCGTCCTCTTCGGCGATGGAGCCCAGATCGATCGTGAGGTCGGGCTTGGCGTCGGCAGCTGTGTCAGGCATTGGACCAACCTCTTCGGGCATCACGACGGAGCGAGAGCGAATCTGGACGTCACGAACCGCGCCAGTACGGTGAACACCAGCACGAGGACGATGAGGGTGAGGGCGGCACCCCACGCCAGCGGTTCGCCGCCTGGTTGTGTGACATTCGAGTAGATCTGCGTCGACAAGGCCGTGTTCACACCGGACAGATGAGCGTTGAGGAACCGGGTCGAGCCGATCGTGAGCAGCAGCGGCGCGGTCTCGCCGGCCGCTCGAGCGATGGCCAGCATGCAGCCGCTGGTGATCCCGGCCAGCGCGGCCGGCAGCACCACGGTGAGCGTTGTCCGTGAGGTGCTGCCACCGAGTGCAAGGCTCGCCTCTCGGAGGCTCTCCGGCACGAGTTTGAGCATCTCTTCGGTCGAGCGGACCACGATGGGCAGCATGATGCACGCGAGCGCCAGTGCGCCCGCGACCGCCGATCGACCCGAGGTGCCTCGCGGGACGACCCACACGGCGTACAGGAAGATGCCCATGATCACGGACGGCACGCCGATCATCACGTCCGTGGTGAACCGCAGCACGCGGGCGAAAGGCCTCGACCCGCCGTACTCGTTGAGGTACACGGCGCCGAGGATGCCGAGCGGCACCGCCAGAAGCGTGGCCAATCCCGTCGTGATGAGCGTGCCGACGATGGCGGGCGCCATGCCGTAGACCACCGGTTCGACGTCGGTCGCGCCGAACTTGCTCGCCAGCGCGCTCGAGGCCACGTCGGGAATGTCCTTCGTGAACCAGTCGAAGCTGATGACGGAGAGTCCCTTGCTGATGACGGTGACGAGGACGAACACGAGCGGGACGGCTGCAGTGAGGAAGGCGCCGATCATGAATGCCGTCGCCAGCCGGTTCCTCCATCGGCGTCCGGCCGACATGGTCGAGCCCCGCAAGTCGAGGGGCGGCATCGGTGTGGGCTCGCGCTCGATGACTGTCACTGCGCGCCCTTCGAACGCTCGATGCGGGCCACGAGCACCCTGGCGCCGACGTTGACGAGCATCGTCAACGCGCACGAGCACGACCCCGAGACCGATGAGCGCGGCCTGGAAGTCTCCGGATGACTCCGGCAGGTTGCGAGCGATCACTGCAGGCATGGCCTCGCCGGCGGCGAACAGGTTGGAGACGATCTGCGGGTTGGCTCCGATGACCAGCGCGATGGCGATCGTCTCACCCATGGCCCGTCCAAGGCCGAGCAGTATCGCACCGACGATGCCACCGCTCGAGTGCGACAGCACGACGCCGCGGATCATCTCCCATCGGCTGGCGCCGAGGGCCAACGCGCCGTCTTTGTCGTTGCGGGGCACGGTGAGGAAGACCTCGCGGGTGATCGACGTGATGATCGGCGTGATCATCAACGCGACGATCAACCCGGCGGTCATGAAGCTGCTCCCGCCTCCGCTCGGTCCGAAGATGGACTTGAGGACGGGGACGCTGCTCACGTGGTCGTGGATCCAGTTGTACATGTCGTTGAGATACGGACGGAGGACGATGAACCCCCAGAGACCGAAGACGACGGATGGGACCGAGGCCAGCAGATCCATCGACGTGGTGATCCACCACCGGAGCCGCGGTGGGGCGACCTCGGTGGCGAACAGTGCGATGCCGATGCTCAACGGAACGGCGAAGACGATGGCGATGAGCGACACCACCACGGTTCCGTAGATATAGGCCTTGGCGCCGTAGACGTTGTTGACCTGATCGAACTTGTCGTTGGTGAAGTAGCTGAGTCCCTCCTTGGAGAACACGGGCCACGCTCGTACGGTCATCGACACGACGATCCCGACCAGGATCGCGAGCACCAGAACTCCGGCCAGGAGCGACAACCAGCGAAATCCACGATCGGCCCGCGCGCGGCGCCCGCCCCCGGTGAGGGGGGCGGGCGTGAGTACCTCGCTCGGCGGAGCCGTGGTCGGGGCAGCCGTCATCAGGTCGTGAGCTGATCCAGTTGTGTGATGGCCTTCTGCGCGAGATCCGCTGGGAGCTTGGCGTAGCCGACCGATTGCGCGAAGTGTCTGGCCGTCCGTGAGCAGGAAGTTGAGCCAGCCCTTCATCGCGTTCGCGGTGATCGCATCTGGCTGCTTCTGGTAGGTGATGATCCACGTCGGCGACGTGATCGGGTAGGCATCCGCGCCGCTGGCGTTGATCGGGTCATACGTCAGGTCGTCCTTCACCGTGGCACCGGCCACCGCCGCATTCGCTCCGGCGAGGGTCGGGGCGATGAAGTTGCCCGAGCTGTTCTTGATCGAGGCAAACGTCAGGTCTGCATTCACCGCGTCGGCGAGGTCGACGTAGCCGACGGCTCCCGGCGTGCTCTTGACGAGCGAAGCAACCCCGCTGTTCGCCTGCGCGCCCTGCGTCGACGAAGGCCAGTTCACGGTGTCGCCCGTTCCGATGGTCCAGGCGCTTCCGCCCGCCTTCGTGAGGAACTTGGTGAAGTTGGACGTCGTGCCGGAGCCCTCGGACCGGTGAGCGACCACGATCGGCGTGTTCGGCAGCGTGACGCCGGGGTTGTCCGCCGCGATCTTGGGGTCGTTCCACGTCTTGATCGCGGTGGAGAAGATGCCACCGAGCGTCTCACCGCTGAGCTGGAGCTTGTCCACACCGTTCAGGTTGTACGACACGGTGATCGGCGCGGCGGCGGTCGGGAAGTACAAGACAGTGCCGCCCTGGTACTTCGGCTTGTCGGCGTCGGCGATCGTGCTGTCCGTGCCCGCGTACTGCACGACCTTGTTCTGGAGGTCAGTCTTGCCGGCGCCGGAGCCGCTCTTCGTGTACGTCACCGTGACGTTCGGCGCGGTCGTCTTGAACTGGGTGATCCCCTTCTGGTTGAACGCGTCCTGGAAGGTCGATCCGGAGCCGTTGAGTTTGCCGGAGAGCGACTTGTAGTCGATGTTGGCCCCTTGGGGCGCCGGCGACGATGACGACGACGAAGCAGTCGTGCTCGACTTGTTGTCGCTGCTGCACGCCGCACCGACGAGCGCGAAGACCAACGGCAGGGCTACGAACCAGGCGGACCGCTTGCGCGTGAGCAACGTGGATGTCTCCTTCGAGTCGTTCATGTCGCGCGGCAAGCTACGAACCCGAAGTTGACGACGAGCACCCCGAAGATGAACGGAGGACGAACTCCCGGCGAACTTCGGCTTGACGGCAGGCGAGCAGGCGTGGCGCGCGGCTCGGGTCTGGCGTGCGATCCTTCGTTGCGCACGTTCTCCAGACGACGAGCGCAAGCGGCAGAGAAGGGAGGAATCCGTGCCGGAGGTCAGGCGGGCGTTCTCCGAGGAGCTCGAACGGCTGCACTTGGACGTCGTCCATCTCGGCGTGCTCGCGCTCGAGGCCATCCACCGCGGCAGCGAGGCGCTCCTGACCTACGACCTCGGATTGGTCGACGCGACCGTGGCCCACGACACACAGCTCGACCAGCTGAGCGACTCGATCGAGGCGCGGATCTACCTCGTGCTCGCGACGCAGGCACCCGTCGCGACCGATCTGCGGACGATGGTCACGATGCTGCGGGTCGGCCACGAGCTCGAGCGCATCGGCGACTACATGGTCAACGTCGCCAAGGCAACCCGCCGGCTGCAGCCCGAGCCGCTCGATCCCCGGATCCTCGGCAACCTGGACCAGATGCGCAACCAGGCGACGGCGCAACTCGAGCTCGCGATCGATGCGTTCGCCCAGCGTGACCCTTCACAGGTCGCCGGTCTGCCGGCCATGGACGACGTGATGGACGATCTCACCCGCGAGCTGTTCCGCACGATCTTCGCCATGAACGCCGATCACGAAGAGGCCATCCAGCGGGCGGTTCAGCTCGCTCTCGTCGGCCGGTACTTCGAGCGGGTCGCGGACCACGCCGTCAACGTCGGTGAACGGGTGGACTTCATGGTGACCGGGCACTTCCACGAGCACCCCACCGTCGACTGAAGCCCTATCGTTCCTCCGGCGTTCCCCGGCCACGCAGGCCGGACCTGGCCGCTCCTCCGCTGGCGCTCCGTCGCTCGTACCGGACCGCGAGTGTCAGGCGATGGCTTCGAGGTCAGCGCTGACCATCGCAGCGCCGCGGCACAGCATGCCGGCGATCACCTCGGGACGGACACGGGCGATCGAGCAGTCGAGCGCCGCAGCGAGATGCCCGGCCAGCGAGTCCCGGATGCGGCCGAGACGCGCGGCGAGGCCGGGAACCAGTTGGTCCGAAGCGAGGCGGCCGAGGGCGTCGTGTACTTCCTCGAGTAGCCATCGTCCCTCGAGGATGGCGTCGTCGGTACTCGAATCACGGAGGAGGTCGACGGCCTCGGTGAGGCGCGAGCAGGTCGGCCGCAGCGTCGCCCGCAGGCGCACGGTCTCGGCCTCCATCGTGCTCGTGTGGATCGTCAATAGGTCATCTCCTGACACCGCAGACAGGGATGCAGGAACACCGACACGGTGCAACGCTGAGCGTACGAAGGAAGGCCTGTGGGCAACCAGTGGGTGAACGCTGTGAATTTCCTGGGGAAAGGATCGAGCGGGGCAGGACGACTTCGCCGCTGTCGCGTCAGATGACGTCGGTCTTCGCACCCACCGCCCCATGGCCCGCATCTTGCCGCGTCTCGGGCTCGTCGGCGAAGTCGAGTTCAGGTAGGCGCAAGACGAGCGCGCCGGACCGCACGGCGAGCACGGCGGCCGCGACCGCGATGCCGACTGCGATCGCGGTCGAGGTGCGATCGAGCCAGAACGGAGCGTCGGTCGGAAGCACCGGGTGCACCAGCCCGGCGATCCGCATGATCGCCCATCCCGCGAGTGCGGCGAGCGACGCGAGGATCGCGATCACGCCGAGCGGTTTGCGATGCCACAACAGTCCGACGAGCGCCGCGAGCACCGCGAACGACGGAAGGACGATCTCGAGCGGGTTCGGTCCGGCCACCCTCGGGATGCTGCGGTACGCGACGATTCCTGTTTGCAGCGCGGCAACCGACGCGAGGAGCACCGCGATCGCGGCGACGAACGTCGAGCGTCCCTTGCCGAGGAAGATGGTGACCGCGCACGCCAGGAGGCCCATCGCGATCCACGGGATCGGGCTCTCCTGCTTCTGCCACACGAGTTGCCCGTCGACCTCGACCGGTTTGTTGTCGACGGTGAGGGCCACTCGCCACGGGTTGTACTGCGGGAGGACCGCGCCGCGAGTGGCGCCCGGCGGACTGTCCGGTGACATCCAATGGATGCGGTGGTCGTGCCATGCGAACTCGCCGCCGGTCGCGACCTGCTTCCACTGCGGGGGACTGTGGAGCTCTGTGTCGTTCGTGACGTTCGACGGCGCAGGCGTGGTGCCATAGCGGTTCTTGTCGAGATATGTCGCGGGTGACAGCTGGTTCTCCTCGACGACGCCGTCGGATCGCACACGCAACCACGGGCCGCCGGCGTACCCGTTGACGACGACCTCATGGCCGGGTTGCACCTTGAGCGAAAGGAATCCGTCGCCGCCGACCACCTTGAGGCTGATGGCGTCGGTCTGCGGGTTGACGCTCGTGACCGTCGACGTGTAATCCCCCGGCTTCGCCGGATCGGCATGCGCGGGGTTGGCGAGGACGACGAGTGCGAGCAGCGCGAGGAACGCGCTGCGAACGAGCAGGCGCGCAATTCGCATTGCTCGTGAAGTTAGCGGGCTTGTGCGGCGCGCAGGCCGCGTTGCATGCGTGGGCCCGACGATGGGACAGCGGATCGAGTCAGCAGCCACAAGGCGCCGACCCCCACGACGTCGAGGATGTGCTGCGCTTCGCCGGCCGCGGGCACGTGACCGGTGACGATGTCGAAGGCCGCGGTGGCCACCATCGCGCCGGCCAGGGCCAAGGCGAACGGCAGGAGTCCTGCCGCCCGCCTCGGCTGCCACGCCGCCACCAGGAGGCCCACGGCGAGCGCCGCTTCCCACGAGCCGAGCTCGTGTGCGGTGTGAATGCTCGTGTTTCGGCCGGCGCCCAACAGACTCGGGATCGCGAGAACGAGTTCGGTGAGGGCGACCCAGAGCAGGACGTAGCGGGGCCAGTCGCGAGCAGGCTTGCGGGTGGCGGCCGCGAGGATCGGTCTCGAGAGATCGGGCACCGCCTCCGCCGGTCGGATGCGGAGGCGACGGTCGAGCTGCTCGACCGCGCCGGCGAACGCGGCGCATCCGGCACAGCGCGCGATGTGAGTGTCGATCACCGAACGCTCGAGCGGCGTGACCTCGCCGTCCGCGGCCGCCGAAATCGCGTCCCTGATTTCGTCACACTGCATGTACTGGTAGTCGTCGGAGAGCATCGAGAGTTCCCGACACCCACGGTGCCCCGAGGCGGGTAAACATGGCGGCGTGCCGGGCGCTGTCGACGATCTCACCGCGCTCGCCCTCGCAGCCGGCGACGGCGACCGCGTGGCGCTCGCGGCGTTCGTGCGGACCAGTCAGGCGGAGGTGTGGCGGTTGTGCGCCCACCTGACGGATCGTGATGCGGCCGACGACGTCACGCAGGACGCGTACACGAGGGCGCTCGGTTCGTTGCGATCGTTCCGGGGGGACTCATCGGCTCGTACGTGGTTGCTGTCGATCGCGCATCGGGCGTGCGCCGACCACATACGCAGGGTGCAACGCCGCCGACGGCTGCTCGGCGCGCTGCACGACCGTCGGCCGTCCGCGGTCGCCCCGGCGCTCGACGGCGTCGTCGACGTCGACCTGCTCGTTTCGACGCTCGATCCGCGACCGCCGCACCGCCTTCGTCCTCACGCAGCTCCTCGGACTCGAGTACCAGGACGCGGCAGACGTCGTCGGTGTCCCCGTCGGCACGATCCGTTCGCCGTGTCGCGCGGGCCCGAGCCCAACTCGTGGACCAGTGGAACGGCTCGTCGGATGCGAGTGTCGGTGGACCAGGGCCGCCGTAGCGGCCACGGCGTCCCGGAGTTCCGGCGGGTGAACTAAGAACGCCGCATGCCACGACTGCGACAGGTTCCCCGGACCGAGGCGACGCCGTCGGTGGAAGCGATGTACGAGTTCCTCTTCGGTCCGGACCGTGACCCGGTCGCGGAGCCGGGTACCTCGAGCGGAACACCGGGCGACTGGTGGACGGTGTTCGCGCTCGTGCCGGAGGTGTTCGACCACGCGCTGGCCGGGCTCGTCGTGTACCGCGGCTCCGAGGGTGTCCTCGATCCCAAGCTGCGCGAGCTCGGGCAGTGTCGCGCCGGATGGGCGAGAGGCAGCCAGTTCGTCTTCTCGCAGCACTGCAAGGCGATGCGCTCGGCGGGGTTCTCCGAAGAGCAGGTGCAGGCCATCCCCTTCGGCGCTGGTGCGGCGTGCTGGTCACCGATCGAACGGGCCGTGCTCGCGTACACCGATTGTCTCGTGTACGACGGCGGACGCGTACCCGACGCGGTGTTCGACGCGCTGAAAGCGGAGCTCAGCGACGAACAGATCCTCTATCTGACGTACATCACCGCGCTGTACGACATGCACGCGGTGATGAGCAAGGCATTGCGTACGGAGTTCGACAACCGGGACGAACCGATCGTCGAGATCGGAGATGGCTTGCTGAAGGTGAGCTACGCAGAAGCGCGACGAGGAGCTGACTACCGGCGGACGGCCAGCGACAACGCGAAGTCGCCACCACGATCTGTCCACCACCGTTGCAACTCGAATCCGGCGGCGCCGAGCTCGGCCTCGACTCCTTCGCGCCGGAACTTCGCGCTGATCTCTGTGCGCATCTCTTCGCCGTTCGCGAACGACACGGCGAGGCCGAGATCGTTGATGTGAACGAGGTGCGCACGATCGGCCCGCAGACGCATCTCGATCCACTCTTCGTCCTCGTTCCACACGGCGACGTGCTCGAACCGCTCGACGTCGAAGTCAGCGTCGAGCGACCGGTTGATGACTGCCAGCACGTTGCGATTGAACGCGGACGTGACGCCCGCGGAATCGTCATACGCGGCGACGAGGCGCCCGCGGTCCTTGACGAGATCGGTCCCGAGCAGCAGGTGCTCGCCTTCGGCCAGTGCGCCCGCGAGATCGTTGAGGAACTTGGCCCGCTCTGCAGGTGCGAGGTTGCCGATGGTGCCGCCGAGGAACGCGACGAGACGCGAGCCGGTGTGATCGTCCGGCAGCAATGCCAGATGGCGCTCGAAGTCGCCGACGACGCCGTGGATCCTGATGCCCGGATACGCTCGACGCGATGCTCTCGCCCGCATCCCGCAGTGTGGACTCACTGCAGTCGAACGGCGCAAAGGTCTGCAACGTGCCTGCGTCGCGAAGCGCATCGAGCAGCAAGCGGGTCTTGGTCGAGGTGCCGCTCCCGAGCTCGACGAGCGCTGTGGCACCGCTCGCTCGCGCGATGTCGCCGGAGCGGGCTTCGAGGATCTCGCGCTCGCGCCGGGTCGGGTAGTACTCCGGCAGCCGCGTGATGTCGTCGAAGAGCTGTGAGCCGACCTCGTCGTAGAACCACTTCGGCGGAAGCGTCTTCGGCGACGCCGTCAGTCCGTCGCGCACGTCGTTGCGTAGCGCGCGATCCATGTCCGCCTGGTCGAGGTGAACATCGATCGTGATCGTTCCGGTCATGGCAACACTCCGGTCTCGAGGGTCGACCGCGTCGCGACGACGAGTGAGCCGCCGGCAACTTCGGTCCATCCGGGGTCGTCGTCGTACGGCTCGGACGCGACCACGACCGCGCCACGCTCCGGGTCGGACGACGTGAACAGTGAGTCTCCACACGCGGTTGCCACGATCGTGTCGCCGTCACTCAGGCAGACATTGAGGCGTGACTCCGGCGCGACACACAGCACGTCCGCGACGACGGCCTTGATCGCGTCGGGCGCGCACGCGCCGGCATCGATGCGGTCGAGCACGAGTCCGAACAGCACCTCGCTATCGGTCACGCCTTGGAGTTGCGCGGTTCGTTCGTCGCTCATCTGACGCCGGAGCCGCACCGCGACCGAGCCTGGGAAGCCTTGGACGCGTCCGTTGTGCGCGAACAGCCAACGCTCGTGCGTGTACGGCGCCGTGCACGACTCGTCGACCGGCAGGCCAGGTGACGCGTTGCGGACCGACGCGACGATCGCGCCGCTGCTGACGACTCCGGCCATGCTGGCGAAGCTGACGTCGGCCCACATCGGTGTCGTCGTGCGGTAACGAGCCGGTTCGGCGCGCACGTCGGGCGCGTACCACCCGACGCCGAAGCCGTCGGCGTTGATGCGGCCGTGCCGCTGGTGACGCGGCGCGTACGCCTGGGTCACGAGCGCGTGCGGCGGGCTCAGCAAGAGCGACTCGAGCGTCATCGGCGGCCCGAGGTAGGCGACGAAGCGACACATCTCAGAGTGTCCGTCGCGCGCAGCGGAAGCCGCTGAAGATCTGCCGGCGGATGGGGTAGTCCCAGTTGCGGAACGTGGGGCGCAGCACGCTTTCGTGCGTCGCCCATGACCCGCCGCGCAACACCTTGTACTCGGGCCCGAAGAAGACCTCGGAGTACTCACGGTACGGGTGGGCGGTGAAACCGGGCCACGGCGAGAAGTCCGATCGTGTCCACTCCCACACGTGGCCCACCCCGTCCAGCACGCCGCCGCGATGCGCGGCCTCCCACTCGTGCTCGGTCGGCAGCCGCCGGCCGGCCCACCGCGCATACGCGTCGGCTTCGTACCAGCTCACGTGCTCCACCGGCTCGTCCAAGTGCACCGGCAGCTGACGACCGAAACGGAGCACGGACCAGTCGTTGCCGCCTTCGTTCCGCCAGAACAGCGGAGCGACAGCGTGCTCCTCCTGTCGCCACTTCCACCCTTCGACGGTCCACAGGCGCGGGTCGTCGTAGCTCCCCGCCGCGATGAACTCGATGTAGTCGTGGTTGCGCACCGGCGAGCGATCGATGCGCACCGGTGCGAGGGTGACCTCGTGCGCGGGCCGCTCGTTGTCGTACGCCCACGGGTCGTCATCGGTCCCGATGACGACCGGGCCGACGCTCGAGATCGATGGCGCCGCCCACCGACGATGTCGCCCGCTGGCCGACGTTCCTCGTAGATCACGCCGGACAGTTGGATCGTGGCCAGCATCGTCTCGTCGTGTTGATGCTCGTGCTGCACGACCATCCGGTGGACGAACGAGCCCTCGTCGACGCGTTCGAGCGCGAGCTCACGCACGGCGGCGATGTACGAACGCGCTTCGTCAGGTGAGAGCAACGGCAGTGAAGGTCGACCGGCCCGGGGATGACGGAACGCGTCGTACAAGTCGTCGAGGTCACTTCGCAGCGCGTCACCTCCCAGCGAGCGAACGAGCCAGAGCTCCTCGTAGTTGCCCACGTGGGCGAGGTCCCACACGAGTGGCGACATCAGCGTCGAGTGCTGCGCGCAGAGGAAGTCGTCGTCGAGCGGCGCGAGCAGGTCGAGCGTGCGTCGGCGTCCCGCTTCGAGCGCCGACGTCATGTCGACGGTCAGGTCCACGCCGGCACCTCACCGCTCGACAGCAGACGGCGCCGATCCTGACCGTCGAAAAGCAGTGCCGCGCACAGCTCGACGGCGCGCGGCCAGCACTCGTCACCGAGCGCGTCGATGGTACGGATCTCGAACCAACCACGGGGACGCACGGGCGGGAACAGCGTCGTCAGGTGCTCGGCGAGATCCTCCTGCGTCGGCCAGCCCAGCCGATGACCGCGCTGCAACCAATCGGCGAACGTCATGCCGTCGAGAACGGGGACGCAGTCGTCGTGGTCGCGTCGGATGAACATGACGCGCGCCTCGAGCGTGTAGGCCGCCCAGGCGCTCGACGCGTCAGCCCCCGAGACCGGTGCCGCGCGTGTCACGTCGATGCCGGACCACACATCCATGCGGTTCGGTGAAGGTGCGTTGAAGAACTGCGCCAGCAGGGGAGCGGCGAGCGAGGCCGCACGCCACGCGTCCGACGGGTCGCCGTCCACGTCGATGTTGATCTGCATCGATGCGGAGTTGCACATCATCGTGCGTCCGTGAGGTCCGAACGAGTTGAAGTACGTCTCCATGGCGCGGTAGCGACCGGCATCGACGACGCGTTCGGGTCGTCGATGGCGATCGAGTCCCGCGCCTTCGAGCGTGATGTCCGCTTCGGCGAGCGCCGCACGCAACACGCGCATGTCGGTACGAGTCGCGTCGAGCGCATCGGCGACCGAGTACTGCGGCGTCGAGCTGAGCTCCACCTGGCCACCCGGTTCGAGCGTGATGCGGCCGCCACACGGCAAGTCGCCGATCTCGTGAAGCACGGGCGCGAGGTCAGACGGAGTGACGCGACGACAGCGGTCGTGTCGGTGGTAGGTGAGCCATTCCAGCTCGAGCCCGATCCGAGGACGGTCGGCGGGCGGATGGACGGCCCGATCACGGACGAAGGTCAGAGCGTCGCCCGCGGTCAGGCACCGCGAAGGCGACGGCACGACGGACTATCGATGCCCGAAGTGTGCCGCCACCCAACTGAGGTTGCGGACGGGTGCCAGCCACAGATAGTCGCTGCCGCCCACTCTCGTGGTGCTCGTCATTACGGCCTCCCTCGGTCAGGCCGCCCGGGGGCGGGCGGCGCGGCGGATGTCCGACTGGGTTGTCCGGCGAAACTACCTCCGTGTTACGAAAACCGACCCTCATCCGGATGCTTCGGGTCGGATTTCCCGACCGGGCCTTCGCCTACACCCTGGCGGCGCGCCACACCCCGCTCGCCACCTCCGTCCCCGCGTCCCCGCCGTCCCCGCCGTCCCCCGCGCCGCCCTCCGTGCCCCCCGACACGCACATTGTCGACTCAGCCACCGATCCGCGTGGCTGAGTCGACACAGAGGATCGGACGGTCACGTCTGTGCCTGCTGGGCCACCGTTTCCGTGGCTGAGTCGACACAGACACCCGCGTCGCGCAGCACGTCGGCAGCACCGCGGCGCCGCCCCGACGCCCCGCGACGAGACGCCGCTTCGGCGCAGACTCAGCCGGATGTGTTCGCGATGAACGCCGCGACGACCCGTGCGAGCTCTGGGCCCCGGTCCTCCTGAAGAAAGTGGCCACCCCCTTCGATCGTGGTGTGAGGTTGGCCTTGTGTCCCGGGGATCAACTCCTTCAAAACCCGGTCAGCGCCGCCCGTGATCGGGTCCTGGTCACTGAAGGCGCACAGGAAGGGCTTGTCGAATCCTTGCAGCGTCTCCCACGCCTTGCGGTTGGCCGGCGCCGCCGGGTCTTCCGGTGACGTCGGCACCAGCAACGGGAACTGCCGCGCGCCTTCCTTGTAGGTGTCGTCGGGGAAGGGTGCGTCGTACGCAGCGATCGTGGCGTCGTCGAGGTCGGTCCGGCAACCGCCCTTGATGATGCCACCGACGTGGAAGTCCGGGGTCTCCTGGCTGTACTGCTGCCACGCGAGGAACGCCTTGCCCGGATTGCGGTCGCCCGTCGGCAGGAACGTGTTGGCGGCGACCACGCGCGAGAAGCGGTCGGTGTTCTCGGCCACGAGCCGCAGCCCGATCAGCCCGCCCCAGTCCTGACCGACGAGCGTGAGCCCGCTGAGAAAGAGCTTGTCGAACAGAGCTTCACGCATCCAATCGACGTGGCGCGCGTACGTGTACTCGCCGCGCGGCGTCGGCTTGTCGGAGCGGCCGAAGCCGACGAGATCTGGGGCGATGCACCGATAGCCGGCGTCGACGAGGATCGGGATCATCGTGCGGTACAGGTAGCTCCACGACGGTTCGCCGTGCATGAGCAGGACGGTCTCGCCGCTCGTCCGGTCGCCCTCGTCCACGTAGTGGATCCGCAAGGTGTCGCCACTGCCGTCGCCGGCGGTCACGTCCACGTAGTTGGGCTCGAAGGAGAAGCCGGGCAGGTCGGCGAACCGGTCGTCGGGAGTGCGCAGGAAGTCCACGTCCCCGACGCTGTCACACCCCCGCCGTACCATCCAACCGATGGAGGCAGGTACGCCGGTTGGCCGTGTCATCGGGACCGAGGACGCCACGCCGCTCGAGTTCTGGGTCGGCGTGCAGGAAGGCTCGTACCTGCAGCTCGACGACGTCGTGGCGCTCGATCGTGTCCTTCCCGACGGGGAGATCGTGCGGGTGTACGGCGTCGTGTCGCAGGTGCGGGCCCGCCACGACGGGCTGCGGTTCGACAGCGACGTGTTCCTCGTGGCAGACGGGGTGCTGCCCGCCGACGTGAGCGAGTCCGCGCAGGTCCAGTCGACTCGATTCGAGCCCGAGGTGTTCGTGCCGCCCCGTCCGGGTGACATCGTGCAGCGCGCCACGGGCGCCGAACGCGATCGTGCACTCGGCTTCGACGACGTCGCGCGCCGCCTACCCGCGGGCGTCTCGCGCGACGGCGAGCCCGTGTACATCGACGTCGACTTCCTCGACGGCACGAAGGGCGCGCACGTCAACATCTCCGGTGTCTCGGGTGTGGCCACGAAGACGACCTATGCCACGTTCCTGTTGTACGGGCTGTTCCACTCGGGCGTGCTCGGAGCCGAAGCCGTGAACACGAAGGCGCTCGTGTTCAACGTGAAGGGCGAAGACCTGCTCTTCCTCGACCATCCGAACTCTGCACTCGCGCCAGAGCAGGCCGAGCGCTATCGCGCGGTCGGCCTGCCGGCCGAGCCCTTCGCGAGCGTGGCGGTGTGGGCGCCTCCACGCCGTGACGGAGTGGGTGACGGCGTCGCCGCGCCCGATGTCGCCCTCCGCAGCCTCGGCGTTCGCAGCTTCTTCTGGACCATCCACGACTTCTGCGAGCAGGGCCTGCTGCCGTTCCTGTTCGCGGACGCCGAGGACGACCGCCAGCAGTACACGATGGTCGTCCACAACGTCGCCGCAGAGTTGCAAAGGGCGGCGCGCGACGACGGCGACCCGGTGAACGGCACGGTCGCGTTCGACGGCACGGTCGTGCGCTCGTTCGACCAACTCGTCGACGTCATCAGCGATCGTGTGCTCACACAGGACGGCGACCTCGGACCGTGGGCCGGGCGCGCCATCACTGGCGGGACGGCCAACGCGTTCCTCCGCCGTCTACACGGCGCGACTCGACATCTTCGCCACCTCGTTCGAGCCGATGTGGCCCGTCCCGATCAGCACGCGGTCGCGTTCGATCATCAGGTCACCGTCGTCGACATCCACAACCTCAACGACCGCGCCCAACGGTTCGTGGTCGGCGTGCTGTTGCGTCGCGCGTTCGACGCCAAGGAGCGGGCGGGCACCGCACGTCCGTTGCAGCTGATCGTGCTCGACGAGCTCAACAAGTACGCGCCTCGCGACGGATCGAGCCCGATCAAGGAGATCCTGCTCGACGTCGCAGAGCGGGGACGCTCGCTCGGGATCGTGCTCATCGGATGCCAGCAGACCGCGAGCGAGGTCGAGCGCCGCGTCGTCGCCAACTCCGCGGTGCGGGTGGTCGGCCGGCTCGATCCGGCAGAGGCAGGCCGAGGCGAGTACGGCTTCCTGCCGCCGGTGCAGCGGCAGCGGGCCACGATCGTCAAGCCCGGCACGATGATCGTGAGCCAGCCGATGTTGCCGGTTCCGATCGTGGTCGAGTTCCCCTTCCCGGCATGGGCGACGCGATCGTCGGAAGCAGGCGTGAATCCGTACGAAGTCGAGCGGTCGGTGCCCGCCGATCCGCTGGAGGGACTGCCGCAGTGAAGTTCCTCCACACCGCGGACTGGCACGTCGGCCGGACGATCCGCGGCCGATCGCGCGCCGAGGAGCACGAGGCGGTTCTCGCAGAGATCGCGTCGATCGCGCGAGACCACGAGGTCGACGCGGTGATCGTGGCCGGCGACGTGTTCGACACCGCTGCACCCAGCCCGGAGTCGGAGCGCATCGTCTACCGGGCGCTGCTCGATCTCGCGTCGGCCGGAACCGGAGTCGTCGTCGTTGCCGGCAACCACGACAGCGACCGGCGGTGGCAGGCCGTTCAGCCGTTGCTCGAGCTCGGTGCCGTCATCACACGCCCGGTGTTCGCGGAGCCCGACACGTCTGTTGTCGAGGTGCCGAGCAAGGACGGACGCGAGCTCATGCTGGTCGCCGCGCTGCCCTTCCTGTCGCAGCGTTGGGTGGTCAGAGCGGCGCAACTGATGGGCGGCGAGGCGGCCGAGTCGGTTCAGCTGTACGAGCAGCGTTACCGGAAGCTGTGCGACTGGCTGTGCGCGCGCTTCCGGTCCGACACGGTCAACGTCGTTGCCGCCCACGCGTTCGTGCACGGCTCGGATCCGTCCGGGTCCGAGCGGGCCGCGCACCTGAGCGCGGCCTACGGCGTCCCTGCCACGGTGTTTCCCGCGGCCGCGCACTACGTGGCGCTCGGTCATCTCCACCGGCCGCAGCAGATCCCGGGCCCGTGCCCGATCCGGTACTGCGGGTCGCCGCTCCAACTCGACTTCGGCGAGGCGGGGCAGGGCAAGGTGGCGCTCGTCGTGGAGGCGTCAGCGGGGTCGCCGGCTCGGGTCACCGAGGTCCCCCTGACCGCTGGTCGTTCGCTGTCGATCGTGGAGGGGACGCTCTCCGAGCTGCGGAGCCGCGCTGAGTCGCAAGCCGTGGATCCGGACGCCTACGTGCGAGTGCACGTGCACGAGAAGGTCCGTGTCGGTCTGGGCGACGAGGTCCGCGAGCTGTTCCCCAACGCCGTCGACGTCGTTCTCGACAGCTCGGCCGCCGGCCGGTCGCCCGATGGGATCGAGACGCGGGTCGGGCGGACACCGCGCGAGCTGTTCGACGCGTATCTCGCGAGCGTCGGCGTCGACGACGACGCCCTCACCGCGTTGTTCGATGAGCTGCACGAGGAAGCAATCTCATGAGACCGGTGCGGCTCGAGTTCGAGGGCTTCACGGCCTTCCGGGCGCCGACGACGGTCGACTTCGACGGCGCCGACTTGTTCGCTCTGACGGGTCCGACGGGTAGTGGAAAGACGTCGGTGCTCGACGCGATCGTGTTCGCGCTCTACGGCACGATCCCCCGGCTTGCCGATCAGCGTGCGGTCGCACCGATCATCGCCCAGGGCATGGCCGAGGCCCGCGTCCGGCTCGACTTCACCGTCGGGGTCGACGAGTACACCGCAACGCGCGTCGTGCGCCGGACCAGATCGGGCGGCGCCAACACTGCGGAGGCTCGGCTCGAAGCCGCCGGCGAAGTGTTGTCCGGCAACGCCGAGGAGGTCACCGCAAAGGTCGGCCAGTTGCTGGGCCTCAGCTACGAGCACTTCACCAAGTGCGTCGTGCTCCCGCAGGGCGAGTTCGCTCGTTTTCTCCACGACAAGCCGAGAGACCGTCAGGATCTGCTGGTCTCACTCCTCGACCTCGGCGTCTACGGCCGCATGGCGGAGCTGTCGAATCGTCGGTTCACCGACGCCAAGGCTCGGGCCGCCGTTCTCGAAGGCCGGCTCGGCGATCTCGCCGCCGCGACCCCTGAGGCGATCGCCACGGCTGCAGCACGCGTCAAGCGTCTCACCGCGCTCGTGGCCGAGCTCGATGCCGCCGTGCCGGAGCTCGACGAGTTGAACATCGAGGTCGCCGAGGCGACTGGCGCCGCCCAACAGCTGGCAGCCGACGCGACTGCAGTCGGCGGGATCCGCGTCCCCGACGGACTCGACGAGCTGCACGACCGACTGACGGCGGCCGCCGCTCGAGTGGCTGACGCCGATGGCGAAGTGCACCGGGCCGAAGCGGCAGTTGCCTCGGCGCAGGCTGCAGTCCTCGCCCTCCCGGATCGAGCAGACTTGATCTTGCTGCGCGAGGCCCACGATCGGCGCGCGACGCTGCTCGAACGGCGTGCGAAAGAAGAGGTGGTCCTCGCCGAGCGCCGGTCCGACGAGGCTGCGACGGGCGACGCACTCGCAACGGCCGAGCGTGGTCTCAGCGAGGCGAGACAGGCGGAGGAAGCTGCTGCTGCGGCTCATCGCGGCGCACGCCGTTCGCGCCGACCTCGTCGTGGGCGAACCATGCCCGGTCTGTCTTCGCGAGGTCACGACCCTGCCCGAGACGGCGGCCGCACCGGCGCTCGGCGCCACGAAGCAGCGCCGAGAGAAGGCCGAGCGACAGCACCTCGGCGCGCTCAAGGCACACTCGGCGGCGCAGCAGGCCGTGACCGCAGCAGTCACAACGGTGACGCAGGTCGCGACCGAGCTCGAGGACGTCGAAGGAAAACTCGACGACGGCCGAGCGCGTGAGGACGTCGTTGCATCTCTCGAGCTGGTGGAGGCCGCGGGCCGCGAGCGCGACAAGACATCGCAAGCAGCCGACGCGGCGCGGCGCTCGCTGCGCGACGCGACCAGCGCGAGCGAGATGCTCGCCCGCGAGGAGCGTGAGGCGCGCCATCAGTACGACGCAGCCCGTGACCTCGTGGCTGCGCTCGGCCCACCTGCGCGCCTCGGTCGAGATGCGTCGCTGCTCGATGAATGGCACTCGCTGGTCGGCTGGGCCGGCGAGGAGGCAGACACACGGCGAGCGGCGGCTGACCAGCTGACCGACAAGGCCGCGTCTGCCGCGCGGCGCGTCGGTGAACGTGTCGCCGAGCTGGCCACCCGCTGTCGGGCGGAAGGGGTCGATGTTCCTCGGGGCGCCGAGCCGGGCGGTGCGGCGCGGCAGGCACTCGGGCAAGCGTCAGCCGATCACGGCCAGCTGCGCGAGCAAGCCGCCGCCGCCGACAACCTGCGTGCCCAGTTGGCGACGATCGAGTCCCGCCGCGAGGTGGCTCGCTCGTTGGCGACGCACCTCGACGCCAGACACTTCGAGAAGTGGATCCTCGACGAGGCGCTGACGGCGCTGGCCGAGGGCGCGACCGAGGTGTTGAGCACCCTTTCGGGCGGACAGTACGCGCTGCGTGTCGACGCAAAGAGCGGTGGTTTCTCCGTCGTCGATCACCGCAACGCCGGCGAGCTTCGGACCGCCCGCACGCTCTCCGGGGGCGAGACCTTCCTCGCGTCGCTCGCGCTCGCATTGGCTCTCGCCGATCGCATCGCGGTCCTTGCGGCGCACGGTGTCGCGCGCCTCGAATCGATCTTCCTCGACGAAGGTTTCGGCACGCTCGACGCCGACACGCTCGACGTGGTGGCGTCCGCCATCGAAGAGCTCGGCGCCTCAGGGCGGCTGGTCGGTGTCGTCAGTCACGTGGCCGATCTCGCAGAGCGGCTTCCGACCCGGTTCGAAGTGTCCCGCACGGGCAATGCCTCGACGATCCAGCGGGTCGACCGATGAACGGGCGCATCCCGAATCGCATCGCCATCGACGCCTGGGATCCGGGGTACGGGACGGGAGCGGCCGATCCGACCGCGCTCGTGCCGAGTGATGTCCCGACCGACACCGATGTCGAGGTCCCACTGCGCGATTGGAGGCCGAGGCGTCCGAGCGGTGCCGCCTGGGATGCCGTCATCTTCCTCGATGGCGTGCAACGCATCGACGCCAGGGCTTGGGTCACGGGCGACGACGGCCGTACTCGACAAGGACTCTGCGCGAGCGTTGCGGCGGGCGCAGTGCGATGCGACGGGGTCGCAGAGGTGCTCGACGTTCTCGTCGATCGCATCCTCGCCACGCCCGCGGAGGGTGCCGATCATCTCGTCACCAGGCACGGCACCTGGCGCCACACGAGTGTTGCGGACGAGGAGATCGAGGTGCTGGAAAGGGCAGTGGCGCGCACCCGCGCGGAGGCAGAAGCGTCGTTGGCGACGCGAATCGCCGCCGGCGGGGAGCAGCTCGTCGTCGACGGTCCGTTGAGCCAACATCGGCATCTCGGGGGGGCGCTCGGCTACGTGAAGACGCTGCAGCGCGGGTACGGGCCGCCCGACGTGCTGCGCGTGGCCTCGATCCTCGAGGCCGGTGAGCGCACGCCTGTGTTCATGGTCGGCGAGAGCGTGGCCCGCTGGTCGTGGTATGTGCGTCTGCCGGGCCCGCTCGTACATCCCCTGGCCGGTGTGGTTCGGTGCGAGGCCGGCGACCGATCTGCCCAGGTCGAGCGCGATCGACCTCGCCGATCGCTCAGCGTGTTCGTTGCCTCGCTTCGCTTCTGCTGTGCACAAGGACAACCGGGCGCCGCAGAACCTGTATCCGATCGCGGGGCTCGAGCGGACCTTGCGCGATCGCCTCGGCGACCAGGGCCTCTTGCTGCGGGCGTTGCGATCAGCCGCCGCCACCGCTGCTTGAGGAGTCGCCGGACGTCCCGGAGCCGAGCGAGGACAGCGGCGAGGGAAGCGCTAGCGACGAGCCGCACTCGGCGGAGGCAGGAGCGAAGCGACGCCCGGAGCCGAGCGAGGACAGCGGCGAGGGAAGCGCTAGCGACGAGCCGCACTCGGCGGAGGCAGGAGCGAAGCGACGCCCGAGCCGAGCGAGGACACGGCGAGGGAAGCGCTAGCAGGGTGCTGAAAACCGGAGTTTGGGCCGGGTCGTGGTGGGCGTTCTGGTTGTTGGGGTCTTTGCGTGGGGGTGTGTTGGGGCTCGTTGTGGTGTCATCGGTGGCGTTCGCTTGGGGTTGCCGGGCGTCGGCTGCGGTCGGCGGGCGGTTCAGGCGGTTGCGGTGTCGAGGGCGGTGATGCGGATGAGGTTGTAGACGGCGGTGGTGATCTTGAACCAGGCCCGGTTGCGTTGTCGGCCGCGGTAGCGGAGCTTGTCGGCCGCCGGCGATGGTCTTGATCCAGCCGAAGGGTTCCTCGATCCGTTTGCGGATCCGCATGCTGACCGCGTGGCCGGGGTGGCGGGTGGTGCGCCCGTCGATCGCGGAGCGTTGCCGGCTGGTGTTCTGGGCGACGTGCGGGGTGAACCCGAGCTCGCGGACGCTCGGCGACGAAGCCCTCTGGTGTCGTAGCCCTTGTCGCCGGCCACGGTCCGGCGTCGGGCGGTCTTGGGGAGCCGGGCGAGCATCTCGAGCGCGGTGGCCCGTTCGGCGTAGCCGTCGGCGGTGGTCAGTTCGGCGTCGACGATCAGCGCGTTGCGGTTCTCCATCAGCAGGTGCCCGGAGAAGCACAGCGTCGCCGCGGTGTTGTTGCACTTGCGGTACAGCCGGGCCTCGGGGTCGGTCGTCGACGCGTGGGTCTCGTTCGAGCGCTTCTCGCCGTGCCAGCTGACCTCGGCGTTGCGGCCCGCCGGCGGCTCCGACGGCGGTCCGTCCTTGGGCTTGAAGCTCTTGTGCGACGCCCACGCCTTCAACAGCGTCCCGTCGACGGTGAAGTGCTCGCTCGAGATGTAGCGGCGCAGCTTGGCCTGGCGGACCACCGCGGCGAAGAACTCGTCGGCGACCTCGTGCTCCAGCAGGCGCTTGCGGTTCTTGGTGAACGTCGTCGCGTCGAACGCCGGCTGGTCGATGCGCATGTCCAAGAACCACTTGAACAACAGGTCGTAGTTCAGTCGCTCGCAGAACGCCCGCTCCGAGCGGATCGAGTACATCGCCATCAACACCGTCGACTTCAACAGCACCTCCGGCGGGACGCTGCGCCGGCCACCGGCCGCGTACATCGCGTCGAACGTCGTCGTCGAGCTCGGCCAGCACCGCGTCGACCACGACCCGGATCCTGCGGATCGGATGATCCGGCCGGGATCAGATCCTCGGTCGACACCGAGGTCAACATCGCCAACTGCGGATCCGGGTTGCCTCGCATCCCCACAGTCTATTCACCCCACCACCAAACGCGAGCACTCAA
>CAWGFA010000034.1:0-20374 GCA_963821725.1 uncultured Acidimicrobiia bacterium | reverse complement strand
CGACGACGAGCCGGATCCACTGGTCGGTTCTCGGCGCTGTTGCCGGCGACACCGTAGCGGTCGTGTTGCCGTACTGGACGTCGCGCACCTTGCAGGGTCCTGACCGGTCCGGACCCGGAAGAGATCGATCTGCCACCTCACCGTCGTGCTCCTCGAGCACCCATGGGTCGCGGAAGTCGTAGCGGCGACCGCAGTCGTTGCACTGACGATCCGGCCACCCGGGTTCGATGCAGCACCCGCCGAGCACGACGTGGTCCCGGAGGGGCCGGTCCGGGACCGGGACGGCGAGGACCCTACAGAATGCGGCTCGTGTCACGAGCGCCGCCGTACGGGCAGGACTTCCGCCGAAGCTTGCAGGCTCTGCTTTCACTCACACAGCGTGACGTCGGGGTGGGACATCCAATCCGCCGACCCATCCCTCACCCGTCAGCGCAACCGCCACGTGCCCGGATCGAGACCCAACGACCTTGCGAACTCATCCCACGTCATGAACGTGTTCACGTCGGTCCCGGGCAGCCCCCAGTACGACACGATGCCGTTGTACGACCAGTAGCCCGTCGCGGTCGAGAACGTCGCCACGAGGTCGCCGCGCTTCGACAGCCGTCCGAGGGAACCAGCGATGAACGAGGTCGCCGTGTAATGGCTGGGACCGAGGCTCGTGTGCGAGTAACGGTCAACGAGCGCGGCATAGCGACCCGGGTTCAGATTCCTGTACCGATACTCGACAACGCCGTACTCCACGAGGGGTTCGCCGGCAACCAAGCACTTCGGCAGGTCGTCGTACAGGCCCCACTCGTACGCCAGACCTTCGAGGGCCAGATCGTCGAGACCGCCGCCGATCACCTCCTCCCAGATTCTCGCGTCAGCATGCCCGTCCCCGACGCACACGTGTTGCCAGACGCCATCGCCGAGGTGCACCGTCGACACGTCATCGTCGATGCCGCAGAGCGCACAGACAGGCTTCGGAGGTCGCTTGAACTTTGCGATCGGAATGCCTCCTACTTCGCGTTCAGGGACGGAGGCGGAAGCAGCCCCGGTGGCGCGTGATCGAGGTCCAGATCGGCCGCGCTGGGAAGCGCCGACGTATTGACGAGCCGCAACGGACTGAACTGGCATGCGAACGCCGGGCGCTCTCCGGGGGCGATGAGCCATGCGTAAGCAGGCCTCACTGTCCACAAGCGCCAGGCAAGTTGTCGTGCCTCGTCACCGCGCCTCTTCGAGCTGTCGTCGGGAGCAACGTTTCCGAAGCGCTGGATGACAGCTCCCGCCAACTTCCCGAGCATGCCGACCTCTCGCTTCGCTTCGCCGAGGACGACGACGCGGCCGCGATCGTCGAGAATGGCAAGGTCGAGCTGCAGCGCCGTCGCGGGAAGCTCGAAGAGGACACGTTCCTTCGGGTAGCCCAGCCGCAGGATCGCGTCCGAGTACGCAGCGAGCTGGGGCAGGTACTCGGCGTTGTACCAGCCGCCTTGCGCGGACCGCGACAGCAACGACCACCGCCCGCCCGGCTTGGGTCGGTCGAAGGTGTTGAAGCGGCCACCGCGATGGAGCTCGATCAGTCCTGCATCCAGTGCAGCGAAGAAGAGCTCGACGTCGGAGTCGTCGATGACGTTCGGCGTCGGGATCAGCGCTCCGGTGGACATCCGGTCGGGGTTGTCGGCGAAGAGCTCCGCCGACGAACGCTCGAGCACGCTCTGGAATTGATCGATGACCGTCATTCAGGCCGCCAGTACGACATCGGTCGCGGAGGGCTGGAGGAACGTACACCCGAACCGCTTCAGCCGCATCGAGCAGCCGTCCGCACGGGCTACCACTTCGACCGGGATGCCGAGGTCCTCGACCGTCCGCGCTCGCTGCGTGAAGATGCCGTCGCCGCTGCCGACGACGAGTCGTCCGTAGCGCTTGGCGACGAGCTCGGGCGGTGCCTGCGCGAGCAGCATGGTGTCGGCACCGTCGCGACCGTGCACCGCGTGAAGGTTCGCCGTCACGGGAAGGTCGAACGCGATGCGAGCCATCAGCCACGGGTTGGTGGCGAGCACGACGTGATCGCCGGGCCGCCAACGGGCCGCGTCGAGGTACGCGCCCAACGTGTCGAGCGCCGGTCGCGCCTCCGCCCGCGGGTCACCCACGAGGTTCTCGAGGTCGACGAGGTGCAGGCTGCGCCGTGAAGTGATCGAGGAAGTGGTCATCATCGTCGCCCCCGGTTCGATGGACTGGGACGAGCTTGACGAGGGGGTGTGACAGTTACATCGGTGTCATTCCGCCGGGGCCGATATTCGCCGGCATCCGCGGGAATCCGCTCGGTAGCGTGATGGCTGCATGACGAGTGGCTCGGAGCTCCGAGCCCGGCAACCTGGGACGACACCCAAGGTGCCTCCTGCTCGACAGGGATGCGGGCCGACGAGATCGCCGGTCAACCAAGTGTCTGGAGTTCACCACGGCGGATGCCGTCGTTCTCCAAGGTGACGCACCCCTCTCGGCTAGGACCACCGACCGGGAGGGACACGATGACGGCGTTCGACGACGTGCGGTGCGCGGCATGCCTGGCGATGACGCGCTGCGCCCGTGACCTACGGGTCGTGAGCTACCCGGATGAATTCCCCGACGGAGCGATCGCCCAGAGCGGGTTCGGCGACACGATCGAAGGCTTCCTCCCGCTGTGCGCCGACTGCCTGCTGATCTGCCCGACCTGCGGCGAGCTCGTGCTCGGACCCGCGGCCGTCGAGCTAGTGGATCGGCTCACCCGCCAGAACGCCGATGCCATCGAGTCCGGCGACTTCTCGGTGCACTGGTTCTTCGGGGATGCCTGCGACGACGGGACGCACGAGCGTCCCGCGCGGCGCGCCGAGCGCACACCCAAACCCTCGCAGCCGTCAGGACCGAGCCGACCACCTCGCCCGGAGCGGATCCCCGGCTGGCAGTGGGTCGCTGACGAATGGCGCGACTACCGGGTCGGTGACGCCGTGCGACTCCGCAACGGCGGCCGCGTCGGCAACATCCTCTACATCTGGTCGCGCCGTCCGATCGGTGTGATCTTCACCGTCGAGTACCCCGATCAGACCTGGGAGCGTCATCACGTGTCGCAGGTGGTTCTCGCTGATCGCTCAGGCGAGCCCACGGTGTTGCCGACACTCGCGATCGACGACGAACGACCAAGCGAGGAGCCTTCCGTGGTGCACGTCGTGACCGACGATCCCGACGTCCGTGCGCAGCTCGCGCAGGACGCGTACGACCGCCGCATGGAGGACGACTTCGGTACGGGAACCGTGTCGACGCTGTTCACCGACGCCATCACCGACGCGGTGTGGGCCGCGATCGAAGCCGCCGGGCAGCCGCTCGACACCGAGGAGCTGGAGTCGGTCCTGTTCCTGCCGTGGTCCGTCACCCTGTCGGAGAGCGATCTCGAAGAGCTGCACGAGGCGGAGACACGCGACGACGTGGAGTACGTCGTCTCGTCGCTCATCGAGGACGTCGATCCGGACGAGCTCCTGAGCGAGTTGGGAGAGACCGAGGAGATCGGCGGATGGGACAGCTCCGACTTCGCGGTCATGACCGCGGGCTCGATGACCATGAACGTCCTGCGCCGTGGCGACGAGTACACGCAGTTCGAGACCGGCGACGACTCGGACGCCGCGTACGCGTTCGACGGCCGGTACCGCGTCGCCGACGACCCCGATCTCCGCTTCGCGCGATTGCGGCTGGCCGAGGACCTGGGAGGGCTCGGTCCGGGGGTCTGGATCGGCAGAGCCGACGACCTCGACGACGAGTTGCGCACGCTCACGATGGAGTCCGGGAACTGGCGGGACTGGTGGTTCGGGGAGTTCCCGAAGGAGCGCGACAACGAGGTGCGCGCAGCTCAGATCGATGAGCGCCTGCGGCGTTTCGCCGCCGCTTCCGGCCTCGACGACAGCCGGGCTCGCTCGGCGCTGGCCGATCTCATCGCCGACCCGATCCCGCGAACGCCGCAGGAAGCGGCCGGCCTGTGGGCGCTCTACAGCGTGCCCGGGCAGGCCTTGGATTCGAAGCCTGACGAGCCGGTGCGCACAGGTTCCGGGTCGTAGATCGTTCGCGGCGAACTGAGACGAGAGAGGAAACGGAGCGACGCCGGCGTCGACGACCGTCCCGTCGACTGACCGGCGCGTGGCTTCCACGTCGCCGCGGCTGACTCGCCCATGACGGCGACGGCGATGCTCCGGCGGAGCGCATCCTGCAGCTCGCCGCGTTCGCCGCCGACCGATGCGCGGACGGCGCACCGATCACGCTCACCGACATCGTCGACGGGGTGGGCTACCCGACCGACGCGCCCCGCGACGGCGGCGGCGAGATCACCACCGGCACCTCGGAATGGGAGGCCGTCCGCAAGATGGTCTCGCGTGACCTCGCCGATCTGCGCACGCACTGGGGCATCCACCTCGACTACGACGACGCCACCCACTCATACCGGCTCGAGCCGCCATTCTTCACGCCCGAGGAACGACGTGCGCTCCTGGCGGCGGTCGCGACCGTCGCCGTCGAAGGCGCGCCCGACCGGCAACCCGGCGACCTCGGCGCGGCGATGGACGACAGCCGCGCCGTCGTGGTCCTTCGCCTCCACGATCTCGTGGCCTTGCTCCGTGATGCGATCGCCAACCGGCAGACGGTCAGCTTCGGGCTGAACGGCGCGCCGCGACACGTGCAGCCGTACGCGCTGGGCATGTGGCGCAACCGCTGGTACCTCGCCGGGTTCGACACCGATCGAGGTTCCGTCCGGCGCTTTCGGCTCGATCGCGTCGATCCGGGCGAACCGACCATCGCCGCGGTCGGCCCGCTCAACAGCGTACGTCATCCCCGACGACTTCGACCCCGATGCAGCGTTCGACCTCGATCCGAACTCGTGGGGCACCGATCCGGTTCTGCACGGTCGAGTGCGCGTCGGCATCGACCACGTGGACGCGTTCGTCAGCGACCTCGGTGGCGAGGTCATGGACCGGTCCGACGACGATGTGGTCGTCGCACTCGACGTTCGGCAGTACGCGTCGTTCCGCACACGGTTGCTGGCATTTCGCGGTCGTGCCGTCGTGTTGGAACCTCCTGAGCTGGTCGCCGTCGTCCGCGATCACCTCGCCGCGCTCTCGGTCGAACGCTGATGCCCGGGCTCGGGAAGCAGAAGCACTTCGAGATCCTCCGCCAGGTGCTGGCGATGGCCGAGGAACGGCACTCGGTGTCGATCGACGACGCCGCGGCAACCGTCGGCGTCGGGCCCGAACAGCTCGCGCGCGCTCCTCGACCCCGTGCTCTACCTCGCCTTCCGCACCGAACTCGGGGACCTCATCGAGGAGTCACGCAGCTTCCTGCTCACCGAGGACGGCGAGCTCGTGGTCGACGAGCGTCATTGGTTGCGGGACCTGGCGGCGTCGCCTCCGTCGGTCGATGCGGCGCTCCGCCTGCTCGTCGCCGGCGTCGCGATGCAGAGCATGGCCACGACCGCGACACCCGACCTCGACGATGCCGTCGACAAGCTGCGCGGCGTGGTCGACACGCACCTCGAGGTCTCCGTGCCGGCGCCGGCCGCGCTCGCCGCGGCGCGAGCATCGTGGAGGGACGGCCGGTCACTGCGCTTCCGCTATGTGCGCGACAACGATGACGTCGCCAGCGACCGCGAGGCCGTGCCGTACCGCGTGTACTGCAAGTGGGGGCACTGGTACTTCCAGGGCCGCGAGCTCGACGAGACCGAACCCAAGGTGTTCCGCATCGACCGCATGCACGACGCCGCCCTCGGTGACGTCGACTTCGATCCACCGCCCGACGCGGAGATCCCCGACTGGTTCGATCTCAGCGAGTACGAACTCGAGGTGATCCTGCGGATGACCGAGGACCAGCTCAGCGCGCTTCCGCGCGCGAGCCGAGTCGAGTCGGAGACGCCGCTGGCCGACGGCCGCGTCGAAGCACGGGTCGTCGTCACCGGTGAGCGCCGCCTCGACAATCTCCTCGTGAGCCTCGACTCCGACGTCGAGATCGTCGCCCCGCCCAATGCGCAACTCCGACAGCGCGAGCACGCGGCCACGCTGCTGCGCGCGCGTACGAAGGCTGACCGGATTCGTAGTGTTGCCCTGGGTAGTGCGGGCGGTCATGCGGCGAGCGCGAAGGCCGAGCCGTGGACGAGTCGATCGTCGAGACTGAGACCTTGAGCGACGTAGCGTTCCGTGCGCACGTGGTGCTCGCGACCGAGACCGACTCCGGGCTCGTCGACGGCGGCGCATGTCCCGATCCGATGCACGAATCGCAACGCGCGCCCGGCCGATGGCTTCCCGTGGACTTGGGTGGGCGCATCGAGCAGGGCCGCACGCACGATCGCCTCCCAGTGCGCGGCGAGGAGGTCGGGTGCGCCGAACACCTCCGCGCCGACGACCCGTGAACCGTGCGCGAGCACGACACCACACTGACCCGGGAGCGGGCCACGCTCAGTGAGATCGCGGACCGACCCATCGAAGCGCGGCGACCGCTCGAGCACCGATTCTGCGGCGTCAAGCGCGCTCGTCGCGCTGTACGCCTCGTGGTGCAGTAGCTCGGCCGCGACCGTGTCCCACACCTGCCCCTGGTCGGAGTACCGGGAACCGTCGTCCGCGAGGGCGTCGGCCACGGTCACCTGCTTGACCCGACGCACCCGACGAGGAACGAACGATCGCCCGCGTGAGAACGTGCGCTCGCCACTCCACCGCCCGGCTTCGACGCAGGACACCGGGATGTGCACCGTGCCGTGGGCAGGTACGAGCACACTGACGTTGAGCGTGCGCTGCTGTTGACCGCCTTTGACCGTCTCACCATCGACCAGTAGCACCGGCGCAGGTGACGTTGACGTGACGAGCAGCGTCGGCACGTCGGCTTCGGGTAGCTCTTCGATGACCACGGGCGCGTCAGGGCCGGTCACGATCTCTGCGCCCGGTGCCTGGTGCACATACAGCGGGAACAACGAGACACCGACCCGGGTGATCGGCCGGCCGACGGATGCCCGATCGAGCAGGGCGAGACTCATGGCAGCTCCTGGTTGGTTGACAGGTCCCCACCGTGCCAAGGGGATGGGACACGCCGCGCGCCGACGGCCGCTGCCGAGGTTCTCGAAGCCGACGAGTTGAGACCCGTCAACCGCGTGAACGGCGCGACGCCCCGAAATTCCCCGCCGTGATGTCCCACCCACGGCGTACAGTCGTCGGCTTTGCAATTGCGACCAGAAGCTGGCCATGAGCACGACCTTCGACGACATCACCGAGCCCGAGACCGTCGGCGCCGCCGATCCGATCGTCGCGCCCCGGACCGTCTTCGACGGTGGCGACTCCGCTTTCGCCGTGGTGCGTTCGGCGTACCGTGCTGCGCAGCTCGACGGGCACGAACCGCACGTGGTGGAGCTCGGCTTCGACGCTTCGGTGGACGTCGAGTCGCTCCTCCCGGGTGACGCCGAGCTCCTGCGCTCGGTCATCGACGACGACGGTGACGTCATCCTCTTCGCCCGCGGCGTCGGCTACAGCGTGCTGGCCTGCACCATCGGGCAGGTCAGCGTCTCGGTCGAGCGCGCCCAGCCGCGAGCGGGCCGCGCGGTGGCGGCGGAGATCCAGAGCCGGGCGCCGGCCACCAAGCCGAGCGACACGACGGCGCTGCGCACCTGGTACACGGGCAGTCACGGCCCCATGAGCCAGGTCCGCCCGATCGCGGCGCCGACCTGGGACTCGATCGAGCACAACTACCCGGCGGCGACCCGTGCGCCGCTCGGCGAGCTGCACCGCCTGGTCCGCCCGCGCGGCTCGGGCAAGCTCGTCCTCTGGCACGGTCCGCCGGGGACCGGCAAGACCACCGCGCTCCGCTCTCTGTTCCGCTCGTGGGCCCCGTGGTGCAACGCCCACTACGTCGCCGACCCGGAGGCGCTGTTCGACCGGCCCGAGTACATCCTCCGCGTGCTGACCCAGTCGGTCACCGCGTGGAGCGACGACGTGACCCCATTCGTCGCGCACGCCAACGACGCAGGGCCACGCTTCCGGCTCGTCGTCGCCGAGGACAGCGACGAGTTCCTGCGCGCGTCGGCACGTCGCGATGCCGGCGCCAGCCTGGGCCGGTTGCTGAACGTGACCGACGGCGTATTGGGTCAGGGCTTCGACGTCATCGTGCTGCTCACCACCAACGAGGAGATCGGACGACTCCATCCTGCGCTCGTCCGCCCCGGCCGCTGCCTGGCCGCGGTGCAGTTCACCGAGTTCGCGCCCGACGAAGCCGCAACCTGGCTCGGTCCTGCGGTGCGAGCGCCGGCCACGCCCGCGACGTTGGCCGAGCTGTTCGAGCAGCGTGGCGACGTCGGGCACGTGGTCACGAACTTCGGCGACGACCGCGCACCGGGCCAGTATCTGTAGCACCACCGCGTACGCGGGCCGTGTCCCACCCCGTTCGTAGGTTCTCCCGCCGTCGGCATCGACAACGGGAGGACCGACATGCAGTGCCCGAACGGACACGAGAATCTGGAGAGTCAGCGCTTCTGCGGAGACTGTGGTGCGCCGTTGGCGCCGCCGCCGATCACGACCGAGGCGTCGCCGGCGGATCCGGACACGACGCTGCCCGTGCACGGTGACGCGCCGGCCAAGCCGCGCCGCCGTCGCCGGACGTGGGTCGTGGTCGGCGTGATCGTGGTCGCCATCGTGGCCATCGTCGCCGGCGCGAGCGGCGGCTCGGACACCAGCGAGACGGCCGCAGCGCGCCTCGGGTGAGACCCACACCGAGCGTCGTGAGCAACCACTCGACGGTCGCACCGGCGCCCACGACGGCCGCGACCACGCACGAGGTGAAGATCACCGGCAACGGCTTCACGCAGCTGCCGCCCGACAGCATCGGCAACTCGTACGCTGTCGTACGGCGTGGTCGTCGAGAACCCGTCGGACGACATCGCCGAGCGGGTGTCGCTGAACGTCGCGTTCTACAACGACGCCGGCGTCGTGGTGAAGGCGGACAACCCGACCATCGACGTGATCCTCCCCGGCCAGTCCGCGGCCTACGGCGACGAGCACCCAGGTCGGCGGGCGCGACCCGCATGGAGGTGCAGGTGCTGGTCGGCTCGTGGGAACCGACCACGACGACGACCGGTGCGTTCACCGCCGTCGGGCGTGACCACGGAGCCGCAGAGCTACGGCGGTCTCCAGACCAACGCCACGTTGTCGTCGACCTTCGCCAAGGACCTGAAGGACGTGGTCGCCGTGGCGATCTACTACGACGGCAACGGCGCCATCATCGGCGGTGACCGCACCTTCGTCGACTTCGTGCCCGCCGGTGGCCAGGCCGCGGTCGAGATCACGTCGTTCAACGACCTCCCGACGCCGGCCCGCACCGACGTGTACGGCGAGCTCTCGAACCTCTCGCTCCTCGGAACGTGAAGACTGGTGACGATGCCGACCGGACGTGACGCGTGCTCGGATGCCTCCTGGGTGGGCGCGATCGGTGATGCCCTGGGCGCACCGATCGAGTTCGACAATCTCAGTCGATCGCTCCGGGACGTGCGGGTCGGCCTCCGACTCGACCTCGCGTGGCGGTCCTACGAGACGGTCGTCGCCACCTGGTCGAGCCTGTTCGAGCCGCGACGGCGCATCAGTGCACGTGCTCGTGACCGGCGAACGGGTCGGACCGGACTCCCAACGCACCCGTGACGACGTCGAAGACTGGTCGCGGTTGATCGACATCGGCGTCATCGGGCTCGGCAATTGAGGCTCGTGCACGTCGTGGAGTGTCCACGACTCCGTGATCGTGGAACAACGTGCGAAGCCCGCGGTCGTCGTCGTCACGAGCGAGTTCGAGCACCTCGCCCATCAATTGGCGGGCCACCTCGGACACGCCGCGCTGCGGGTGCTCGTGCTGCCCTATCCGCTCGCAGGCCGGCCGTTGGCAGTTATGCGCTCGTGGACTCAACCTCGGTTGAGTGCTCGGGTCACGAGTTCTTGGATGATGTCGCGCTGGTTGGTCACGACTTCGTCGGAGAGTCTGATCCGGTAGCGCCCGCGTTTGGGGTTATATCCCACGATCTCGAGTCCCGCGGCCTCTATCCGCGACTCCAGTTCTTCGTCGCGCTGAATTTTGAAGCCCACAAGGAGCTGCTGCTTTTGCGGCAGGAAGACGACCATATTGTCTGCAGTGCCGTTCCTCGCGAGACCCACATGGCGTTTCATGTAGTGGAGCGAGAGAGTCGGGTCTGCCTTGCGCACGATCTCGAAGATCGCATCGATGACCCGGAATGGACCGGTGCCCCTGCGCGCAATCCAGTACGCACGGTTCGTTGTTCCGCCTTCCCGCGTCGGACTCTTGCTCCGCTTCTAACGGCTGCACGTCCATGACAGTGGTCGCAGGCGGCGTGTACGCACGGTTCGCAGTTCCGGCTTCCGCGTCGGACTCTTCCTCCGCCCCTAACGGCAGCACGTCCATGACAGTCGTCGCTGGCGGCGTGCTTCCCGTGGCGAGTTGGAGTTCTGCTGACACGCGCGCGAGGCGCCAGTCGAGAAACACGTCGTAGTCATCTGTCCTCAGTGGTCCATCGGGTTCGGGTGGCAAGAGGTGACTCTCGAGGATCGGTCCAAGTTCATCTTTCAACGCCTCGCCCATCTCGGAGAGATACGTGGATGGAGCTCGACCGCCGATCATGATGTTGGTGAGCTTGCCGATCAGGGTGTGGTTCAGGATTGTGTCGGGTCGGTTCGCGAGGTGCGCGCTAGTGAGCCACCGCGAGGGAACACGTGATGGTCATCTACGGAACGGCCTTCAATGACTGTGGGCGTGAGCGGCGATCCGTCATGGAAGTCCTGTGGGGTACCGCGCATAAGGAGCGCCATCGTCGTTTGGTAGAGCGCGCGTTGCCGTGGCGTCACTTCGCGTAGCTGCTCGCTGTCGAAGGAAAAGTCGGCGACGACGGGTGGCGCTTCGCCTTCCTCGAGCCAGGTTCGAAGCGAGACGGAGTCTGATTCCGCGGTGCTGTTTGACGCGTTGTCGTAACTGCCGCTAAACGCTGAGCACCAGAACCAGCGGCGCATCTTTGCTCGGCGTTCGCCGAGCTTGGGTCCCTTTGCTGCTGCGACCGTGGGCCATGTCGCACCCAGCGTGACCAGCATCGTCTTGTATGGGAGCCAACGCTCGACCAAGACGCCGCACTCGTCGCGTAGTAGCCGAATGCCTTCTGCCATGCCGTCTACGACCGCGTTCCATTCCTTGACAATCTCGGCGACATTGAGGTTGAGGACAGCGGATCGTTTCGCTGAACCGTGCGCGCGCACGGAGATGGCTTGCAACACGTAATACGGGTCGACTGAAAAGTCGCTCAGAATTGGGTGCTCATGCAGCGCCAAGGACCACATGTCTCGGAGTCGGATTTCATCGGCGAAAGCTCGGGCCGTGAGTAGCTCAAACGCGGACAACTTGACGCCGGTACGGTTGAGCGTTTCGAAGATCGTGCAGACGGCTTCGACTGGCGTGTCCTCAGCCAGAGTCGTCACGGGGAACACGTAGGCTTCAACTGGCTTTACGAACTGGGCTTCTAGTTCGTTCAGCTGCGCCGCGCAGCTTCTTGCGGTCATCGCCAGTCTCAGCGCGTAGTTCCAGGACGTCGTCTCTCCAATCAGCGAACTTGAACACGTGCGCGAGCGGAAGCATTAGATCGGCCGCCTGACCATCAAGTGTGTTCCAGCGTCTCGCGCGCTTGACGGGATACACCTCCGTCGCCTCGTCTACATCTTCACCGTCGATGAGTTCTTTGAGGTTCAGAAAGAAGCGGTGAGTGCCGCGACCACGAAAAGCTTGGTAGAGCGAGGTCAGCCGCTGCTGACCATCGAGGACGAGGTACGAAGGTGTCTTCTCTTGTAATTCGGGCGACTCCTCAACGGCGCGCGGCGCAAACACATGTGCACCACCCCGCATGAACAACAAGGTGCCAGCGGGGAAGCTCTGCACGACGGAGACAACCAACTCCCGTGTCGCATTGGGGTCCCACACAAAGCTCCGCTGGAAATCCGGAAGCGAGAGCTCCCGTTGGTCGATCTGGTCCAGAAGAAACGTGAGCGGCTTCTTGTCTGTCTCGAAGAGAATCATCGCAGCCCCCATCAGTGACGCGGCTGTAGAAGTTCCTCGCTCTGCTGGTTTCGAGGCGTGGACCCAGTTGGCGCGCGAAGTGGGTCAATGGGACCCCTTTTGTTCACGTAGCGTGACAGTACGACTACGTTCCGTCAAGAGAGCTTGCGCATCGCGTGTCGAAAGCGGCCGGGCCAATGCTTCCGAGGAATCGACGACGCTTTCCGGAGGTCACGTGGAGGTGGTGACTACTTCGTCGACCACCTGATCGAGTTCACGCGTCGCACCCATAACTTGGGCACCAAGGCGCCCGGAACTGTTCCGTGCGGGTGCCTGGCCCCAGTGCAGTTCACCGAGTTCACGCCCGACGAAGCCGCAACTGGGTCGGTCGCTGCGGTCCGAGCGCCGGCCACGCCCGCTACGTTGGCCGAGCTCTTCGAGCCGCCGAGCTCTTCGAGCAGCGTGGCGAACGTGGGGCGCGAGGTCTGCAAAGTCAAGGTTCGGACATCGATAGAGAGCGTCAGACGCACCTTCGTCGACTTCGTCCCCGCCGGTGGCCAGGCCGCGGTCGAGATCACGTCGTTCAACGACCTCCCGACGCCGGCCCGCACCGACGTGTACGGCGAGCTCTCGAACCTCTCGCTCCTCGGAACGTGAAGACTGGTGACGATGCCGACCGGACGTGAGCGCGTGCTCGGATGCCTCCTGGGTGGCGCGATCGGTGATGCCCTGGGCGCACCGATCGAGTTCGACCGCCTGGTCGACATCCGGGCGCGCCTCGGCGATGCCGGCGTCACCGGGTACCTGCCCGCCTACGGCCTCGTCGGCGCGATCACCGACGACACCCAGATGACGCTGTTCACCGCCGAGGGTCTGCTGCGCGCCCAGGCGACGCGCGAACGCAGCGACCGCGCCGACGACGTCGCCGCCATCCGCGGCGCCTACCTCCGGTGGCTGCGCACGCAGGACGCCTCGGTGCGTGCCGAAGGAACGGGAGGCGGCTGGCTCGTCGACCAGGACGTGCTCCACCACCGGCGTGCGCCCGGCACCACCTGCCTCTCGGCGCTGTACGAAGGCGGCCGCGGCACCCCCGTGAAGCCGCTCAACGACAGCAAGGGCTGCGGCGGCGTCATGCGGGTCGCGCCGATCGGGCTCGTCACCGAGCACCGCTTCGCCACCGCGGCCAGGCGCGGCCGCCCTCACCCACGGCCACCCGAGCGGGTACCTGTCGTCCGGGGCGTTCGCGCACGTCGTCGGTGAGCTGCTCCGTGGAGCGGACCCTGCCCGACGCCATCGCTTCGGCGCGCGTCGAGCTGGCGCAGTGGCCCGACCACGACGAGACCATGCGGTCGATCGACGCCGCGGTCGCGCTGGCGGCGTCGGGGGACGTCGACGCCGAACGGATCGAGACGCTCGGCGGCGGATGGGTGGGCGAGGAGGCGCTGGCGATCGGGCTCTGCTGCGCGCTCGTCGCGCCGGACGTCCGCAGCGGCCTCGAGCTCGCGGTCAACCACAGTGGCGACAGCGACAGCACCGGCTCGATCGCCGGCAACCTCCTCGGCGCGCTCCACGGCGTCGACGCGCTGCCCGCCGACCTGCTCGGCCAGCTCGAGGGTCGCGCGCTCATCGAGACCGTGGCCGGCGATCTCGCCGACGTCTTCGTCGACGGGCGTCCGGTCGACAGCACCCGCTACCCACCGGGCTGAGCATGCTCGGCGGGACGCAGCGGTGGAAGACCGTCCGCTGGCACGTACGGGGTTTTCGTGGTACCGATGACGCGGCAGGTCGGAGTCTTGCTCGCGCGTGTGCGCGGGTGAACAGGACGGGACCCCCTTGAAGGCAACCTGAGCCGCAGCATGATGCTCGCCAGCGATGCTCCCGCCATAGCCGCGCTCGTCACCGCTTCGGTCGCGGTCGTTGGTCTCGCAGTGACCGCGGTGTTCAACCAACTCTCCCGTCGGGACAGTGATCGCGAGCGCAAGTCTCTCGCGCTCCACGACGCGTCGAAGCGACTGAGCAGCCCGAGCGCTCCCAAACGCGCACTGGCAATGGCGGCCGTCGTCGAACACTTGAATCACTCGGCGACGTCTGCCTCGGCGCGGCGGATCGCGCTCAACGCGCTCCACTACGAGACGGAGCCACTCGTCGTCGAACTCGCGGTTGACCAGATCAAGGATTCAGGACAACAGCGGGAAGCGACGGCCGAACTCGTTCACCTGAATCGGCACTTGTGGCAGGGCATGTTGGATCTGTTCGCCCGGGTCCTCGCCGGAGGACAAGGCGATCGGCAATCGATCGCCGCCGAGCTCGAGAAGCTCTCGTCCAACCAAGCAATCGTTTCACGCCTCATCCAGGACCAGACGGTGAGTGACATCGACTTCACCGATACCTTCTACCCGGAACTGTGGGCACCCACGGTGCGCTTCACCAAGTGCAATTTCACGTCCGCGTTGTTGCACTACTCCAACCTTCGAGCTGCGCACTTCGAGGACTGCATCCTCGATCGGACGATCCTGATCGGCGCGTATCTCGAGGACACCACCTTTCTCCGGAGTCCCACCGACGACGCCGTGTCATTCGGAGCTCGCGTCCGTGGACGCACGGAACCGCACTCGGAGCCGTCCTCTGATGTCGTGCTCGATGCGAGCAAGGGCTTCGCCACTTCGTTCCTCTACGAGTTCGAACAGGATTGGCACGGCCATTGGACAGCCCGAGCTGACGAACGCAGATTCGAGGCCCTCTGGTGGAACCTCTCGGGCACGGTCAAAGCGGAGATCATTGCGCGCGAGAACGCGTTCGACCGAACACAATCGAGCGACGGAAACAACGGCGTGTACAAGATCGATCGCGTCGAGACGCTCGATCGGCAACGGAACGTCGTGCTGATCGGTGGCACCCGGACGCTCGACCGCCGCGTGCCCAGTGTGTGGCGTGCCGTGTGGTGGAAACAGCCCGATCCGATGAATACGGCGACAACGCCGCCTCTCGAGACGCTGCCTGACCGCACCCCGACCGAAGGCGACCAGGAGAGGTAGTCACCGCGGGACCTGCGCGCGAAACGTCGATCGCAGCATGGTGGGCGCGGTCGCACTCCTCGCCGTCACCCGAGATCGTCGATACCGCTGCTTCTCGCCTGCGTTGAGTGGGTACTGCGATCCCGCCGCAACCTTCCGATAGCAGCCCTTGCCGTCACGGTGGCCGGTGCGGTCCTCGTCGGGATGCCGGAGCTGACGTTCATCACTGGCGTCGCGGTCGCGGTGTACGTGGGTGGTCGCCTGGTTGTGGGACCGCGCGTTCACACGCGCCCGCTCGCGCTCGTTCTCCTCGCGGCCGGAGGGACTCTCGGAGCCGCCCTGGCCGCGCCGGCTTTGCTTCCGTTCGCCGAATACGTCCCTCGCTCGTTCAACTACCACTCCGCCGCGCTGGGGTCGCACACGCCGGCCACGTTGTCGCCGGGTGAGCTCCTCAACTGGCTGATGCCGAAGATCTCTCCGACCAAGACCGTCTCCTACGCAGGGACGACCAACTGGGTAGGTCTCGGCGCCGCCATGTTGGCGCTCGCCGGGGTCACGAGCCGCCGGTCGATGCGGCGATACCTGGGTTGGCCCATCGTGGCGTTTGGTGCGGTCGTCGCCCTGCAGGTCTACGGCGGCGTACTCGTTGACTGGGTCCGGTTCCTTCCACTCTGGTCCGTGGCGAACTGGAGCGAGTTCGCCACACCCATCGTCGCGTTCGCGATCGCCCTACTCGCCGGCATTGGCGTGCAGACCTTGCTCGACGGTTCGCTCCACCGCCGCGCCTTTCGTCTACGCACTCGGTGGCCTTGCCCTCACGCTCGCTCTCTGCGCGCTCGTGACGGACCGATCGCTCGCGTTCGGCCAAGCCGTGTCGTTCCTCGGCGGGTGGCCGCTCGCCCTCGTGGTTGCGGCGCTAGTCGGCGCCACAATTGTCTTCCTCACACCGCGTCGAGCTGCGTCCATCGTTGTCGTGATCGTCGCCGTGGAGCTTGTCCTACTCACCCCGCACGGCATCCTGTACCCGCGCTCCACGCCGTACCCGAAGCGGAACTGGATCTCTGCACTCGTCGCCGAGACGTCGGTAGACAGATCACGCGTCTTCAGCTCCGACGCCTTTCTCTTCCCAGAGACGCAACTGTGTACGGACTGCAAGACCCACTGGATGCGGATCGGGAGAGCGGGGACACATCGAGAACACACACATCTCTGCACGTCGTTCGTCGATGACAGCTGCTTGCGCTGCCATGCGACGCCCATTCGAGCCGCCACGCTCATGGTTCCAATTCTGCACCCGCCCGAGGAGGGTGGGCGACGATTCCAGGAGCGGTCAGAACTCGGATTCGGCGGCCGTCGTCACTCCGCTCCCGACGCAGTCGAGGAAGCGGGCGATCATCGCGTTGACCTGGTCCGGTACGAGGACCTGGTGGAAGTGGCCGGCGCCGACGGTCCGGCCGAGGAACCAGTCGGGGCGGAGCTCGTGCACCCGGTTGAGGTCGAGCCAGGGTCGAGCCGACGCGACGAAGAGCGTCGGCACGCGCACCGCGAGCGCGGCGGCCGCCACGTCGACGTCGAGCACGCTGCTCGCACCCGCGATGAAGACCTCGCGGGGCACCGCCGCCAACTCGTCGGTGATGGCCGCGGCACGTTCCGGGTCGTCACCCGGGTCGAACATGCGACCAGTGATGAACTCGCGGACCTGCCGGTCGTAGTCCTCGTCCGACGCGGCACGCAGGGAGTCGAAGTACGCGGTGAGCCCGGCGGCCGCGTCCGCGGGAAGCTCGACCGTCGAGTCCACGAGGACCAGCGCGGACGCGAAGCCTGGTTGGGCCGCCAGCATGATCGCCGTCACGCCGCCCAGGCTGTGACCCATGACGATCGGCTGCTCGAGGCCGAGGTGCGCGCACAGCCGGCGCGCGTCGGAGACGAAGCTCGGGACGCCGTACTCGCCGTCGGCCGCGAGGGAGCTCTCCCCGTGCCCGCGCTGGTCGTACGCGACGACGCGGTGATGCTGCGCCAAGAAGTCGACCTGCGCCTTCCAGTGCGTGCGGTTGCACGACATCCCGTGGACGAGGAGCACCGGCGCATCGCCGTGCCCGACGTCGTCGTACGCGAGGGCGACATTGCCGTCGTCGAACCGCTTCATGCTTCCAAGATCGCGCGCCAGATGCGCTCGGGCGTGCATGGCAGGTCGATGTGGCGGACACCGAGGTGCGACAGCGCGTCGACGACCGCGTTCTGCACCGCGACCGTCGATCCGATGGCGCCGGCCTGTCCGATGCCCTTCGCACCGAGGGCATTCACCGGCGATGCGCCGTCCACCGTCGCCACCTCGATGTACGGGAGCTCGGCGGCCGACGGGATGCCGTAGTCGGCGAACGTCGACGTCAGGAGGTTGCCCGCGGCGTCGTAGATGATCTCCTCCCACAGGGCCTGCGCGACGCCCTGCACGATGCCGCCCTGCTGCTGTCCGGCGACGACGACCGGGTTCACGACCGTGCCACAGTCGTCGACGGCGACGAACCGCAGCAGCCGAGCGGCCCCGGTCTCCGTGTCGACCTCGACGACCGCGGCGTGGCACCCGGCCGGGAACGTCGGCCCGTCCTGGGTGTAGTCGTGCTCGGCCACGAGCGCTTCGGCGCGGGCGACGTCGAGCCAGGAGACGGTCACCGCGGGGACACCCACGACCGCGAACCGGCCGGACTCCGTGAGGACGACGTCGGACGGCGACGCTTCGAGCAAGCCGGCGGCCGCGAGCTTCGCCTGCTGCAGGAGGTCCTCGGCCGCGCCCGCGACGGCGCCGCCGGCCAGCATGGTCGAGCGAGCGGACCCCGTGCCTTCGCCGTGCGGGACGCGGGCCGTGTCGCCGAGCTCGAGCACGACGGACTCGACGGGCAACCGCAGCCGTTCGGCGAGCAGCAACCCCCACGTCGCCGCGTGCCCCTGGCCCTGGTCGTTGGCGCCGTCGCGGACGACGAGGCGCAGGGCCTCCCCATCGGCCGTGAGGGTGAGCGAGGCCCACTCGGTGGGCCGGTTCATCGGGGTGCAGTCGAGCCACATCGCGACGCCGACACCGAGCGCCCGCACGTCGCCCCGGGCGCGACGGACCGCCTGCTCCGCTCGCACGGCGTCGTACTCGACCCGCGCGACCGCGCCCTCGAGGCACGCCCGGTAGTCAGCGGCGTCGTAGGTGACGCCGGTGGGGCTGCGATGCGGGAACTCGTCGACGAGGTTGCGGCGCCTCAGCTCCACCGGGTCGACCGCGAGCTCGCTCGCGGCGAGGTCGACGAGCCGCTCGAGCAGCGCAGCCGCTTCGGGCCGGCCTGCACCTCGGTACGCGCCCGTCGGTGTCGTGTTGGTCGTGACGGAACGGGCGCGGCCGCCCGCGCGTTCGAAGTTGTACGTCCCGGCCAGCACGGTCAGGGTCGCGTTCGGCATGAGCGCGCCGACCAACGGGTACGCGCCGGCGTCACCGAGCAGGTCGGCCCAGATCCCACGGAACCTGCCGTCGGCGTCCAGCGCGAGCGCGCCGTGCTGCACCTGGCCGCGCCCGTGGGGCATGCCCATGAGGTTCTCCCGACGCGTCTGCACCCACTGGACCGGCCGGGCGAGACGGCGCGCGGTGGCGGCGACGACCACCGCCTCGGGCGTCGCTTCGAACTTGCCGCCGAACCCGCCACCGACCTGCGGCGCACGGACGCGTACGAGCGCCGGGTCGAGCCCGAGGCTCTCGGCGACCGCATCGCGGACGGTGTGGACACGCTGCGTCGAGGCCCACAGCACCACGCCGTCGCCGTCCGGAAGCGCGAACGCGCCGTCGGGCTCCATCGGCGCCGCCGCGATCCGCTGGTTCACGAAACGACCCCTCACGACGACGTCCGCGTCACCGAGGACGGACTGCTCGTCCGCCGTCGCGAGCTCCCACACCACCGAGGCGGACGCGTCATCGACGGAGCTCGTGACCGGGAGCGGCTCGACCTCGACGACCACGAGCTCGACGGCGTCGACGGCGTGGGCAGCCGTGTCGGCGACGACGACCGCGACCGGTTCGCCGACGAAGCGGACCGTGTCCCGGGCCAGCGGCGGGCGCGTGAAGCGCGCGTCGAGCATCGGATGCCCTCGCAAGGGCGCCAGCCCGAGGTCGTCGCCCGTCAGCACCGCCACGACACCCCTCGCCGCCCGCGCCGCCGACGGGTCGAGGCGGACGATGTGGCCGTGCGCGACGTCAGCGCGCACGAAGGCGGCGTGGAGCTTCTCACCCGGCAGGTCCGACAGGTACCGGCCGGCGCCGCGGAGCAGTGGCCCGTCCTCCACACTCCGCATCGCCCCGCTCCGTGCCGGAGCCGCCACCACGCCTCCTCCCGCCGAACGTCGACGACCTCTCTACGCCTCCACGCCCGACCAATGGTCGCATCCCGGATGTCGCAGTGACAGCGGGGCGCCGTGACCCTCTGAGCATTCTGCGCCGGCGGCACTGGGTGGCTTCGAACCCCTCCCGTTGGGAAGGAACCTCGTGGAACACACGTGGCGGGAGCGGGAGAAGGGGAGGAGCGATGCCGGTGACCGACGACTCGGCCGGGGTGCGGCGGGTCCTGGTGACGGGCGCGAGCGGCTACGTCGGCGGCCGGCTGGTGCCCGAACTCCTCGGGGCGGGCTACGAGGTGCGATGTCTGGCGCGGTCGCCGGCGAAGCTGGAGGGCCGTTCGTGGAGCGACCGCGTCGAGGTGGTGGCGGGTGACGTCGCGGATCGGGCGGCGGTCCTGGAGGCGATGCGCGACGTGGACGCGGCGTACTACCTCGTGCACTCGATGGGCGCGACCGCGGAGTTCGCAGAACGTGACCGGGCCGGGGCCGCGACATTCCGGGACGCGGCGGCGAGTGCCGGCGTCGCCCAGCTCGTGTACCTGGGTGGGCTCGGGCGTGACGACGCCGCGCTGTCGGAGCACTTGAGCAGCCGTCACGACGTGGGTGCGGTGCTCGCCGAGGGGCCGGTCCCGGTGACCGAGTTGCGGGCCGCGGTGATCATCGGGTCGGGCAGCGCGAGCTTCGAGATGCTGCGCCACCTCACCGATGTGCTCCCGTTCATGGTGACGCCGCGCTGGGTGCGGACGTGCTGCCAACCGATCGCGATCCGCGACGTGCTCGCCTACCTCGTCGGCGTGCTCGGGAACGCCGACGTGTGCGGCAAGGTGCTGGAGATCGGCGGTCCCGACGTCGTCACGTACGAGGAGATGATGCAGCTCTATGCCGACGTCGCCGATCTACGACCGAGGGTCGTGGTGCGCGTCCCGGTGCTGTCACCG
>CAWGFA010000033.1:0-60682 GCA_963821725.1 uncultured Acidimicrobiia bacterium | reverse complement strand
TCCGGCCGGAAGCACGTACAACGAGACGTCGCTCACGTCGACGCCGTCGAGCACGATGTGTCCGGCGTCGACGTCATAGAACCGTGGGATCAACCGGGCGATCGTCCTGCTCTTGCCGCTGCCGGTGGGCCCGACGAGTGCGACCGACTCGCCGGCCTGCACCTGAAGATCGAGCCCGTCGAGGACGGGCCGGTCCGGACCCGCCGGGATAGCGGAACGTGACCGTTTCGAACCGCAACTCACCGGTCGGACGATCTGGCACGGTCTTCGGCAACTTCGCGGCGTGCGGCGCGTCGATCACCTGCGGCTCCGCAACCAGCACCTCGTGCACCCGCTGGCTCGAGGCGACCGCCCGCTGCGCCTGAGCGAGGATCATGCCGAGCATCCGCAACGGCCAGATGAACATCACGACGTAGACGTTGAACGCGACGAGCGAGCCGAGGCTCAAGCTGCCGTTGATCACCTGGTGACCCCCGTAGGCGAGCACGAGGATCAAACCGATGTTCGGCAACATCTCGAGCGTGGGCAGGAACACCGACCGCACTCGCGTCGCTTCGATCGACTCGTCGAACAGCTGGTCGACCTCGGTGCGAAACCTCGCCTGCTGCACCCGCTCGGCACCGAATCCCTTCACGACGCGGACACCCGACACGGTCTCGCGACACCGCGGCGACGTCACCCGACTCGCGTTGGATTCCCATCACGGAGGGATGAGCCGGACGCCGAAGCGCTTGGCGAACACATTGAGCAACGGCAGGCTGCCGAGCGCGAGCAGGGTGAGCACCGGGTCGATCGACCAGGAGGATGACCGTGACGGCCGCACAGTGACGGCGTTCGAGAGTGTGAGCGGAATCATCACCAGGAACTGCTGGATCTGGTTGAGATCGATGTTGGCGCGGCTCATGAGGTTCCCGGTCTGCGCCTGGTCGTGATAGGCGAAGTGCGGCAGCCGCTGCAAGTGCGCGAACAGCCGGTCGCGCAGCGTCGTCTCCGACCATCTCGCGACTCGGAAGGCCCACCACCGCCGCAGACCGGTGAAGGCACCCTGCACGATGCCGACGATGCCGATGACGATGGCCCACTGCCGCAGTGCGTGGCTGTCGTCCGTCACGATGCCGTTGTCGATCGCAGCCCGGACGAGAAGGGGAACCGAGACCTTCGCGGCGGTCCACACCAGGCCCACCAACACGCCGACGAGGACCGGGAACCATTGCGGCGCAGTACGTCGGCCATGAGCCGCCATCCCGCACGAGTGTCCGACTGCACTGGGGTGGTTGCCCCGTCCTCCTCACCTTGACCCACGGGTCAAGAATGTACCGGTGCCTCGGGGGCGAGGCCCAAGCGGATTCGCCGCGTAGGTTCGAGGTCATGTCAGATGTCACAGCACCCGTGGCGAAGCGGGTGCCGCATGTCCGCCGGGTGCACGGGGACGAGACGGTGGACGAGTGGTACTGGCTCCTCGACCGAGAGGACCCCGACACGCGGTCGCGTACCTCGAGGCGGAGAACGCGTTCACGAAGGCCGGCACCGCACACCTTGCACCGCTGCGCGAACGGCTCTTCGAAGAGATCAAGGCCCGAGTGCAGCAGACCGATCTATCCGTCCCCGTGCGGCGGGGGCCTTGGTGGTACGTGACCCGCACGGAAGAAGGCATGCAGTACCCGAAGCTGTGCCGCCGTCCCAACCGTGATGACGAAGAAGGCGGCGGGTCCTGCTCGACGGCAACGAGCTCGCCGGCGACTCGCCGTACTTCTCGTTCGGTGTCGTCGACGTGAGTCCTGACCACCGGCTCGTGGCGTACTCCACGGACTACGACGGCAGCGAGACGTTCACCGTCCGGTTCAAGGATCTCGAATCAGGCGAGCTCCTGTCCGATGCGATCGAGGGACCTACTACGGCTCGGCGTGGGCGACCGACAACGCGTCGTTCTTCTACACGACGATCGATGAAGCCCACCGGCCGTACCGAGTGTGGCGACATCGCCTCGGAACCGACAGCACGGGCGACGTGATCGTCTACGAAGAGACGGACCAGCGGTATTTCGTCTCGATCGGGCTCAGTCGCAGCCAGCAGTTCATCATCGTGTCGTCGAGCAGCACGATCACGAACGAGGTCCGCGTTCTCTCACGCGGCTGATCCCGAAGCTGCGTTCACCGTCGTCTCGCGCCGCGACGCCAGGGCGTCGAATACTCCGTCGATCATCAAGGTGACCGGTTCCTCATCCTGCACAACGACGGCGCCCTCGACTTCGAGTTGGCCGAGGCGCCAGTCGCAACACCAGGACACGATCACTGGCGACCTGTCATCGCGCACACGCCCGGGACGCGCCTGATGGACGTCGACGCGTTTGCCGATCACATCGTCGTGCATCTGCGGCGCAACGCGTTGACCGGCATCCGAATGGTCCCGAACGAGGGCGAGGCGTGGGAGATCGACTTTCCCGAGTCCGTGTTCTCGGTGTCGCCGGGTGAGAACGCCGAGTACACCACGGGCGAGCTCCGGTTGACCTACGAGTCGCTCGTCACGCCGCCGACCGTCTACGACTACGAGATCGCGAGCCGCTCTGCTCGTCTGCGCAAGCAACTGCCCGTGCTCGGCGGCTACGACCCTTCGGACTACGAGTCAGAGCGAGAGTGGGCGACGGCCGGACGACGGCACGCGCATCCCGATCTCGCTCGGTGCGCCGGAACGGTGTCCCGAAGGACGGTTCCGCGCCGTGCCTCCTCTACGGCTACGGGTCGTACGAGATCGAGCATCGGACCCGGGTTCTCCGTGCTGCGGCTCCCCTTGCTCGACCGCGGCTTCGTCTTCGCGATCGCGCACGTGCGCGGCGGCGGCGAACTGGGCCGGCAGTGGTACGAGGACGGCAAGCTGCTGCACAAGCGCAACACCTTCACCGACTTCATCGCGTGCGCGCGGCACCTCGTCGACGAGCGATACACGCGGTCGAGCGCTCGTCGCGCGACGGCGGGTCGGCCGGTGGATTGCTCATGGGCGCGGTCGCTCAACCTGGCGCCCGATCTGTTCGCGGCGGTCGTCGCCGAGGTGCCGTTCGTCGACGCGCTGACCACCATCCTCGATCCGACGCTGCCGCTCACGGTCATGGAGTGCGAGGAGTGGGGCAACCCGATCGAGGACGCCGACGTGTACGCCTACATGAAGTCGTACTCGCCGTACGACAACGTCGATGCGAGGGAACTACCCCGCCATGCTCGGCGACGGCCGGACTCAACGACCCGAGGGTCGGATTCTGCGAGCCGGCGAAATGGGTCGCCCGCCTCCGCCACGAAGCCGACGACGTCCGATCCTGCTCAAGACCGAGATGGGCGCCGGCCACGGCGGTGCGTCTGGGCGATACAACTCGTGGCGCGACGAAGCCCTCGTGCTCGCGTTCGTCATCGACGCCCTCGACGCACCCCCGACCCCACTTCCTTGATGTTGGCCGACTCGGCCAGCGCCGCGGATCAGTCGACGTGTTGTTCGCGGAGGTCGATCTCGGTGAGTTGCCGCGGAGGATGGCGGCGCCGAATCACGTCGAGGATCTCCTCACCGACGAGCTCGCCGCGTTCGAGGAGTGCGTCGCGGAGCGCGGTGTGGATTGGGCGGTGGCCGACGAGGAGCCGTTCCGCATCGGCCTTGGCGTCGACGAGGATCTTCTCCGTCGCATCGCGACTCGCTCGTCGCTGAGGACCTTGGCCACGAGGTCGTCGCCCCCGGGAACGTGCGCCGCTTCGAACGACAAGAACGAACCCGCCATGCCGAACGCGCCGACCATCTGGGCGGCCACCTGCGTCGCGTCGGCGAGGTCGCCCGACGGACCGGTCGAGACTCGCCGAAGAAGATCTCCTCGGCCACCTGCCCGCCGAACGAGATCTGGATCAGTGCGAGCAGCTCGCTCCGGGTGCGGGTGAAGAGCTCGTCGTCGTCGCCGTGGCCGAGCATGCCGAGGGCCTCACGACGCTTGATGATCGAGAGCACCTCGAGCCGACGGCTCGTGCCGTGCGCCGACAGCTACGCGATCGTCGCGTGTCCGGCCTCGTGCGTCGCGATCCGACGTCGTTCCTCGTGTCGGTGTAGGCGACCGGCTGACCGAGTCCGACCTCCCCGGTGAGCCGGCGCCTGTTCCACGTCGCGCTCAGTCATCGGTCGGCGCCCCGGCGCAGCGCGTTCACGAGCGCCTCGTCGAGCAGGTGCTCGATCATGACCGGTGACCAGCCGAACGTCGCGGCGGCCAGAGGGTCGCGCCCGCGTCGTGTCGAGCTCGGCACGTGGGCCTTGGAGCAGGAAGTGGTCGACGAGCGCGCGGCGTCCGTCGCGCTCGGGCAGGTCGAAGTTGATCGGCGGTCGAAGCGTCCGGGGCGCAGCAGCGCCGGATCGAGGTCGTCGGCGCGGTTGGTGGCGGCGATCGACGAGCACGTTGGCGGCGTCGGTCTTGCGGCTTGCGGATCGCTAGGTCGCTGGGCAGCACCGTTCGAGCGCGCTCGACGAACCACCCCTTGACGCGTCGCCGGTGGTCGGCTCGTCGAACGACTGCATCTGCACCAGCAGCTCGTTGACGACGCCGCCGGTGCCCTCGCGGCCCGTCGACGACATGCCCGAGCCGGGTCGGCGCCGATGGCGTCGATCTCCTCGATGAACCCGATGGCGCCGCCCTCGGCGCGCGCGGCCTGCGCAGCGCCTTGAAGTACGAACGGATCTTGCGGTTCGTCTCGCCGTAGTACATCGACTGGAACGACGACGACGAGACGAAGAGGAACGGAACGCCGGCTTCGCGCGCCATGGCCTTCGCCATGTGCGTCTTGCCCGTGCCCGGGAGGCCCTTCGAACAGGAGGCCGCGACGCGGCGTGCCGCCCATCTGGTCGCGCGAACTGTGGGCGAGGAACAGGTTGAGCGAGCGGACGACCTCTTCGACGAACGATGTCGACGCCGACGACGTCGTCGAGGCCGACGTCGATCTCGGCGGCCGGTACAGCACGTGCGGCGAGCGGCCCGCTGCCAGCATCGGAATCAGAAGCACCGAGCCGAGCATCAGGACGATGAGCAGGCTCGGGATGAGCTGCTGGGGGATGTTCAGGTGGGGGAAGAGAGACATCCCCCAGAAGAGCCGCAGTGACATCCATCCGAAGACGAGCCACAGCACGAGCGCGAGGCGCCCCACGCGGCGGAGCCGCGAGCACGCTCACGCGCCGACGCCACATCGATCTGACTGCCACGGAGAAGCTCACTTTTTGCAGTCCTTCGAGATCGTCCACGCTGCCCTCCCTCCGCCACGGATAACCACGGAGTGTGGCCGGAGCCACTACTCCGAGCCGCTGGGCTCGCTACACCTCGTAGCGACCGTACCCACCACGGAAGAAGATAAGGGGGCCACCCTCGTGTTCCACGTCGAGGTCGATTACCCGGCCGAGCACGAAGAAGTGGTCGCCTGCTTCGTCCACCCGTTCGATGGCGCACTCGATCCATCCGACGACGTCGTTGAGAATCGGCGCACCCGTCCGGCCTCGCTTCCATCCGATCGTCGCGCAACTTGTCGGTTCCGCGGCTGGCGAAGATGCGACAGATGTCCTCTTGATGTTCACCGAGGATGTTGACGCAGAAGTAGCCGGCTTGTGCGATCTGCGGCCAGCTGGTCGACGAACGGCCAGGGAAGAAGCCGATGAGCGGCGGATCGAGGGACACGGACAGCGAATGATCCGACAGCAAGTCCTGCAGGCTCACCGTCGTTCACCGTGGTGACCACCACGACACCGGTTGGGAAGTGTCCGAGGACCTGACGGAACTTGGCCTCGTCGAACGACGAGAGGTGATGCGGTTCTTCCTCGTTCGTCACTCGGCGGGACAGTACTGGTTCGACCTGGCGCGCTCAGGACCCCAACGAGATGGCAAGGCCTTCCGCGGCGGCAACGATCTCCGACGGCACGCCGACGCCGTTCCGAGCAGCTATCGCGCGATCGACCATGGAGTCGATGGCGTCGTCACCGTGCGAAGGATCGTGATGGAAGAGACACAGCGTCTTCACGCTGCACAGCGCTCGCGATCTCGACGGCGTATTCGACCGTGCAGTGACCCCAGTGTCGCTTCTCTTCGAATTCGTCGGGCGTGTACTGCGCGTCTGGATCAGGACGTCGGCGCCTTCGCACAACTCTCGAACGTGTCCCGCGATGTCCATGCCACCATCCATCGGCTGCTGGTGGTCGCTGATGTACGCGACGACGGCGCCACCCATCTCGATGCGATAACCGTTGGTGAGCCCGACGTGCGGGACGCACGGACCTTGACCTTCGCATCACCGATCGCGACATCGGTGTCGGTGACGTCGTGGAAGCGGATGTCGCCGCGAAGGTCGGTGAATCGCACCGGGAAGTACGGCGGTCGCATGAAGTCCTCGAACGCCTGCTCGAGCGTGCAGTCGTTCTGTGGCGGACCGTAGATGTCGAGCCGTGCGCCGGGACGGTCGATCGGTACGAAGAACGGCAGCCCCTGCACGTGATCCCAATGGAGGTGCGTGATGAGCGCTGACCCGCGGAAGCTGCCGTCCTTCGGAAGCGTGTCGCCCCAGTAACGCAGTCCAGTTCCCAGATCGAGGACGATCGGCTCACAGCCTGGCGCTTCGAGCGCCACGCACGCCGTGTTGCCTCCATACCGGAGGTTCGCCTCACACGGGCAGGGGGTTGATCCTCGAACCCCGTAGAAGGTGACGGTGAGCGTGACTCCCCCTCGATGTCGGTACCGGCTTACTGGGTTTCTGAAGAGTACTTCGGCACGTTCTGACGAATGCTGGGGGTGACGCATGTCACGAAACCATCCTCCGGTCCGCGGCGGGACCTTCCTCGCTTACTGTCCCCGCTCGTGGAGCTCACTGAACATCGCATCTCGGCCAACGGCGTCGAGTTCGCCTACCTCGCCTGCGGCGACGACGGGACCCCTGGCGCTCTGCCTGCACGGCTTCCCCGACTCGGCGTACACCTGGCGCTACCTCCTGCCGCGCTCTGGCCGACGCCGGCTATCGCGCCGTGGCGCCGTTCCTGCGCGGCTACGCGCCCACGGCCCTGACCCGGACGGTCGCTACCAGAACGGGCTGCGGTCGATGGACGCCTCGCGCTGCACGAGGCGCTCGGCGGTGACGGCGACGCGGTGATCATCGGGCACGACTGGGGCGCCCGTGCGACGACGGCGCGGCGGCGTACGACCCGGAGCGGTGGTCGAGGTGCGTGACGATGGCGGTGCCGCCGGCGACGCGCTCGCGCAGGCGTTCCTCACCTCGACCAGATCAAGCGCAGCTGGTACATGTTCTTCTTCCAGCATCCGCTCTCCGACGTCGTCGGTGCCGATGAACGACCTGGCGTTCATCGACCTGCTGTGGGCCGACTGGTCACCCGGCTACGCGGCGGCCGAGGACGTCGCACACGTGAAGGACGCGCTGCGCGACCCGACCGACCTGCCGCCGCGCTCGGCTACTACCGGGCGACGATCGGCGGCGTGGTACAGGAGCCGGAGCTCAGCCATACGAGGATGCGGTCCCGCCAGACGCCGCCGCAGCCGCACGCTGTACCTGCACGGGCCGACGACGGCTGCATCGGCGCCGAGGTGGCGCGCAGCCGCCGAGGACGTCATGCCGCGTGCCCGGATCGCGTGCGGTATCATCGACGGGACCGGCCACTTCCTGCAAGTCGAGCGCCCGATGTGGTCAACGACGAGATCATCGAGTTCCTGTCGTCCTGACCTCACTCGTCGGACCGTTCTGGCGTCGACCACTGCGCATCGCGCACCGCGTCGACGCCAGAATGGAGGGCCGTGGGGGATGGACCGGTGCCGCCCGTGTTGCCCGACGGCCTCGTCGTCGTCGTCAAGCAGGAGTGCGAGACGTGCCGGATGGTCGCGCCGGTGCTCGCACAGCTCGCCGCGAGCCGGGCGTCACGCTGACCGTCTACACCCAGGACGATCCGGCGTTCCCCGCCGGCGTCGGCAAGGTCGTCCACGACGCCGACCTCGCCGTGTCGTGGCACCACGACATCGAGACCGTGCCGACGCTGATGCGCGTCGAGGACGGTGTCGAGGTGGAGCGCACCGTCGGCTGGCAGCCGCGAGGACTGGCAGCGGATCACCGGCGTACGCGGACTCGGCCCGGACCTGCCGACTGCGCCCGGGCTGCGGCTCCCTGTCGGTCGACCCCACGGTCGCCGACGGGCTGCGGGTCCGCTTCGCCGGCGACGTGCTCCACGCCCGGCGCGTCGAGCTGGCCGACCTGGAAGACGAGATGGAGGCGCTGTTCGACCGCGGCTGGACCGACGGGCTGCCGGTGGTCCCGCCGACCGAAGCGCGTGTGCTGCGCATGCTCGAGGGCACCGACCGGGCGCCGGACGAGGTCGTCGCCGTCGTCGCCGCCCGACCTCGTCGAGGTCACCGTCGAGAAGATCGCGATCAACGCGGTGATGGCCGGGTGCAAGCCCGAGTACCTGCCGGTGGTGCTCGCCACCGTCGAGGCGGCCTGCACCGACGAGTTCAACATCCACGGCGTGCTGGCCACGACGATGCCGGTCGGGCCGGTGATCATCGTGCAACGGACCGATCGGCACCGCATCGGCATGAACGCCGGCGTGAACGTGCTCGGCCAGGGCAACCGGGCGAACCTGACCATCGGCCGGGCGCTGCAGCTCGTCGTCCGCAACGTCGGCGGCGGCCGTGCCCGGCGGCGTCGACCGCGCCACGCACGGCAACCCGGGCAAGCTGTCGTTCTGCTTCCCCGAGAACGAAGAGCGTTCGCCGTGGGAGTCGCTGCCGTCGAGCGCGGCGTCGCGGCGGGCCGAACACGGTCACGCTCTTCCCCGGCGAGGGGCCGCGTGCGTCGTCGATCAGAACTCGCGCGACCCGGAGTCGCTGGCGCAGTCGTTCGCCGCGTGCCTGCGCACGGTGCAGCACCCGAAGTTGCCGCTCGGCTTCGACGCCATCCTGATCGTCGGTCCCGAGCACGCGCCGCGTGTTCGCGGAGGCCGGCTGGACGAGAGCAGCTGCTCGACGCGCTGCACGAGCTGCAGCTGCCCGGCGGCGAGGAGATCGTCCACGGTGCCGGCGGCATCGCCGAGGGCGTGCCCGAGTCGGTGCGCGACGCGCAGCTCCCGAAGTTCCGCCCCGGCGGCCTCCTCCTCGTCCACGCGGGCGGCGGTGCCGGACTGTTCTCGATGATCATCGCCGGGTGGGCCAACGGGGAGACCGGCAGTCAACCGGTCACGAGGGAGATCGCGTCCATGAACCAGGTCCTGCTCGATCCGACCGGCGAGCGCGCCGTCACCGACGCGCAGCGGCTCCCCCGGCCGGCGTCGCTCGACGGTCAGACCATCGGCCTGCTCGACATCACGCAAGCCCCGCGGCAACGTGTTCCTCGACCGGCTCGAGAAGCGACTGCGGGCGCGCACTCGAGGTGCTGCGCTACGCGAAGCCGACGTTCACGAAGCCGGCCCCGGTCGACCTGCGCCACGAGATCGCCACGAAGTGCGACCTGGTGATCGAGGCGCTCGCCGATTGAGGCAGTCGTGCACGTCGTGCAGTGTGCACGACATCGTCGATCTCGAGAGCCGGGGCGTCCCGTCGATGTTCGTCGCGTCGACTGAGTTCGTGCAGGCCGCCGAGGCCCAGGCGGCCTCGCTCGGCTTCCCCAGTGGCCCGGGTGTTCACGCGCACCCCATCCAGGACCGCACCGACGACGAGATGCGCGCACTCGCCGACGCGGCCTTCGACGAGATCGTCGCTGCCGTCACGAGACGGGAACTGACGTCACGGCAGCGCCAGCGTCCCGTCCGTGCTGGGCGCAGGTGGGCGCTCGTCGGCGAGACCGTCGGCGACCAGCGTGTCCGCCGCTGCAACGGCTCGGTCGGGATCGTCCGGCCATCCCGACGCCTCGGCGAGCGCGCTCGGCGCCGACAGGACCCCGATCAGTCGAGCAAGTAGTCGTCCACGACCCTGGCGGAACGATCCGTCGAACGTCGACTGTGGAGCGCTGATGCCCGCCGAACCGGAGATGGGATCGGGTCTCGGCGTCCGCTCGCTGCCACGCGCAATGGCGCGAGATCGGACACCGGTCGCACGACGGGTCGCGCTTCGTGCAGACCAGCGCGCCGAGGTCGAACACCGCCTGCCCCCAGTTCCATCCGTGTCCTTCGGCACCGCTTCGTCCGCCATCGCTTGCGCCTCGCGGCGTGCCACCGGCGCCCGGCCAGCGCACGGGCGACGAAGCGTCCGGCGTTGGTGTCGACCAGACCGATGTCGTGCTCGTAGGCGAACACGAGCACGGCGCGCGCGGTGTAAGGGCCGATGCCGGGAAGCGCGAGCAACGACGGAAGATCGTCGGGCAGTTGTCCGCCGTGGCGCTCGCACACCGCGACCGCGCAGCGGTGAAGGTTGACGGCGCGGCGGTTGTAGCCGAGCCCGGACCAAGCGGCGACGACATCGCCGACCGGCGGCGCGCGACACGAGGCGGCAGTCGGGAACTGCGCGAGGAACGTCTCGTACCGCGCGACCACCCTCGGTACCTGCGTCTGCTGCAGCATCAACTCGGACACGAGTACGGCCCACGGGTCGCGAGTGCGGCGCCACGGCAGGTCGCGGCGCGCGACTTCGCCCCATGCCAGCAGGTCGCGCTGGAGCGCGGTCAGCTTCTTGATGCGGTCCACACGTGCGTGATGTAGGGCAGGTCGAACGGCTCCTCGAAATCGGCGACGAGCGGGAGCACACGGTCGACGAACTCCTGCTGTCCCGGCTTCATCGAGCTCGGCGACGTAGCTCACCGACCTCACGCTTGAAGCGACCAGCTCGCGGGTCATCGGCTGTTGCCATTCCACGCGGTGATAGGCAGCGTGTTCGAACCCGCCCTTGCCGAGCACGCTCGTCCAGTCGGTGTCCTGATAGTGCGCGATGCGCCGCGAGTGCCAGTCGATGACGTCGTTCCATGTCTTGACCCATGGCGCGCGCTCGTCGCGCTCGTTGAAGAGGATGGCGACGGACCCGCCGGGCACGAGCACGCGGTGGATCTCCGCCACTGCTTCTTCGTAGCGGAACCAGTGGAACGCCTGCGCGACCGTCACCAAGTCGACCGAGCCGTCGTCGAGCGGGATGTCTTCGGCAACGCCGTCGCGGACGTCGGCGCCCGGCACAGCAGCATGCAACTCTTCGCGCATGCCCGGTACGGGTTCGATCGCGATCACGTCGGCGCCGGCGCCAGCCAGAAGGCGCGTGAGCTTGCCCGTGCCCGCAGCGAGATCACAGACACGACGGCCGGGCGCGAGCCCGGCGTGTTCGCGCAGCACGCCGATCGCTTCGCTCGGATAGGAGGGACGGGCCGCCTCGTAGTCGCCGGCGGCGGAGCCGAACGCACGCGCTGCAGGATCGATCCGCTGATCGCTCATGTTTCCGCGGGGGCTGCGCCCCCGGACCCCATCTGCGTCCGGCTCCCTGGCGGTCGCACGGCCGCCGTGGGCTCGCTGTGCTCGCTCATGTTTCCGTCATGCCTCTTGGGTCTGCCAGATCGACTCGTCGTATGGGCGGCCGCGGGGTGGCGCGGCCTCACGCGTCCACACCATCACCTTGCGTCGGAAGTAACAGACCTCATCGCCCTTCTGGTTGATGCCCTTCGTCTCGACGGTCACGATGCCGCGGTCGCCCTTGGACGTGAGTCGCTTCTCGAGCACCCGCGTCTCCGCGTAGATGGTGTCGCCGTGGAACGTGGGCTTCGCGTGCTGCAGCGTCTCGACTTCGAGGTTGGCGATCGCCGATCCGCTGACGTCGGGCACGCTCATACCGAGGACGAGCGAGTAGACGAGGTTGCCGACGACGAGGTTCTTGCCGTGCGGGCTCTCGTGTTCGGCGAACCACGCGTTGGTGTGCACCGGATGGTGGTTCATCGTGATCATGCAGAACAGGTGGTCGTCGTACTCGGTGATCGTCTTGCCCGGCCAGTGCTTGTAGATGTCGCCGGGCTCGAAGTCTTCGTAGTACCGGCCGAACGGGCGGTCGTACACAGTCACGGCGAAACCTCTAGTTCCTGCGAGCGACGGAGCGCCAGCGGAGGAGCGGATCACGCGGCCTGCGTGGCCGGGGAACGCAGTCATGAACGGATCGTAGGCGGCGCCGTTGAGCGTCACGATTACCCGTCGGTAACGTCGGCGCGATGACTTCTCCCGACCTGACCGCTGCGGCGTCGGCTGTCGAAGCGGCGCAAAGCGTGGTCGACGCATGCGTGCGGGGGCTGGCTGCCGCCGGACCGATCGATGACAACCAAGTCATCGCGTACGACCTCGCCCATGCCGCGGCGGCCGTCGAGACGGCGCGGACGCTGCTCGACTACGGCGCGAAGGGCGATCTCGAGGGGCGGATCGCGTGCGCGTTCGTGGCGGATGCGGTCGGCGAGCTCGCGGCGAAGTTGTACGGGCGCGAGTCCGCATGGGGCGTCGATGCACATGCGCTCGACGCGGCCCGGCCATTCGTCGAGACGTACCGCGATCCGACCTTCCTCGTCGGCTTGGCTGACGTCGAGGGCCCCCGGCATCTCGACCAGGACTTCGAACTCGTCCAGGACACGTTCCGACGGTTCGCCGACGACAAGCTGAAGCCGGTCGCGGAGCACATCCACCGCGACAACGCCGACATCCCCGAAGACGTCATCAGCGGACTCGCCGAGATGGGTGGCTTCGGTCTGTCGGTGCCGGAGGAGTACGGGGGCTTCGCGGCCGGCGGCGAGTCGGACTACCTCGGCATGGTGATCGCGACGGAGGAACTGTCGCGGGGATCGCTCGGCGCAGGCGGCTCGCTGATCACGAGGCCGGAGATCCTCACACGTGCGCTCGTCAAAGGTGGAACCGAAGCGCAGAAGCAGGAGTGGCTGCCGAAGCTGGCGTCGGCCGAAGTGATGGCGGCGGTCGCCGTGACCGAACCCGACTTCGGATCCGATGTCGCCGGCGATCAAGGTGACGGCGACGCGCACGCCGACGACGACGGGTGGTTGATCAACGGAGTCAAGACGTGGTGCACGTTCGGCGCCCGCGCCGACGTGCTGATGCTGCTCGCGCGCACCGACCCTGATCGCACCAAGTCGCACCGCGGCCTGTCCTTGTTCGTCGTTCCGAAGCCGCGCGGCGAGGGTCACGGCTTCGAGTTCACCGACGAACGCGGCGGGAAGATGGAAGGCCGCGCCATCGACACGATCGGCTACCGCGGCATGCACTCCTACGAGATCGCGTTCGACGACTGGTTCGTCTCGTCGGAGAACCTCGTCGGCGGCGAAGACGGACTCGGGCGAGGCTTCTACCTGCAGATGGCGGGCTTCGAGAACGGCCGACTGCAGACGGCGGCTCGCGCGGTCGGTGTCATGCAGGCCGCCTACGAAGAGGCGCAGGCAGTACGCGCTCGACCGGTCGGTATTCGGGCAACCCATCGCCGACTACCAGTTGACCAAGGTGAAGCTCGCCCGGATGTCCACCACGATCCAAGCGGCGCGCCAGTTCATGTACGCCGTCGCTCGGCTCATGGCGAAGGGCGAGGGCACGCTCGAAGCCGCCATGGTCAAGGCGTACGTGTGCAAGGCGGCGGAGTGGGTGACGCGAGAGGCGATGCAGATCCACGGCGGCTACGGCTACGCCGAGGAGTATCCGGTGTCGCGCTACTTCGTCGACGCCCGCGTGCTGTCGATCTTCGAAGGCGCCGACGAGACCCTCTGCCTGAAGGTCATCGCCCGCCGCCTCCTCGAGTCTGCCTGAGGCCGCCCCTCCCCTTCCGAACTTCGGGTCGACGTGGCCGCTATAGCCACCACAACGCACCAACATTCGCTACGGCGATGCGGTCAGCGAGGCGAGGTCGGCGAGGCGGCGGCCGATCAGCGGCGTGAACTTGAAGCCGTGGCCGCTGCACGGTGAGCCGATGACGACGGGTCCCCGGCGTTCGATCACGAACGACTCGTCCGGCGTCGTCGTGTAGAGACACTCGGCCACGTTCACCGGGTCGGGGTCGAGTCCGGGGAACCAGTCCTCGACGTACCGGACGACGGTTGCCTCGGCGGCGACGTCGCGGGGCGGCCGCCGATCAGGGTCGACCACCGGGCCGACGTGGTGCTCGGCGACCTTGACACCCTCGCCGGGCGTCAGCAGTCCGTAGACCCATGGCCGTCGATGATGGATGAAGCTCGGCCACTCGCCCTCGACCCGAGGCGCGAAGTGCTGGATCTGCTCCTGCGTCACCTTCACGTCGGGCGCCAGCTCGTCGTCGACCACCTCGCGGACCCACGCGCCCGCAGTCACGACCGCGACCGGCGCGGCTGATCGTCTCGCCGGCGGCGTCGACTTCGACACCGTTCGATGTCGTGCGCAGCGCGGCTCGTCCCGGTCCGAAGCGAACGTCGGCGCCGAGAGCCGCGGCGCGGTCCTGCAGCGCGCGGACCGCGTCGTCGGCGCGACATCGACCACCGTCCGGATGGAACACGACATCGCTGTCGAACCGCATGCCGGGCCACCGTTCACGCGCCTCGGCGGCGTGGAATCACCTCGTGGGCCGCGCCGCAGGTCTGCAGTGCTGCGGCCACCGCGTCCACCGACCGGGGATCGCCGTGATCGACCGCTCCGGTCGTGTCGAGCAACGATTCGGCCGGTGTCCGCCTCGAGCTCGCGCCACAGCGGCAACGACTCCTGCGCCATGCGCACGTAGGCCGGCTCGTCGTAGGCGAGCCGGAAGATCCTGGAGCCGCCGTGGCTCGACCCCTTCGCGTGCCCCTGTTCGAACTGCTCGAGCAACACGACCTCGCGCCCTCGCCGCGCCAGCCACCACGCCGTCGCGGAGCCCATCGCGCCGGCCCCGAGGATGACGACGTCGGGCATCGGAGTAGGAGCGTAGGCAGCCGACCGAGGAGGTCAGGGGTGTGAAGACGAAGATCGTCGTGCTCGTCGCGGCGGTCGCTGCCGCTGCGGCGTACGCGCCGCCGTGTTCGCCGCGATCTCCGGCGTTCCTGCCGGCTCCGGCTTGCTGCCGGCGCTCTGATGGTGTGACCTTCGGGTCATGAGTGTCCTGGACATTCCGCGGGCCCTGCATCGGGGCGAGTCCGACCTGCCGTTCGTGACCGTCGGGGACGGCACCCACATCCAGTTGCTGCAAGTCGACATCGAGGGCGGCCTGTGGGTGGTGCGCACGAAGTTCGACCCCGGTGTGACCATCGCCCGCCACAAGCACACCGGTGAGGTGTTCGCGTTCACGATCTCCGGACGGTGGAAGTACCTCGAGTACCCCGAGGTGAACACGGCCGGTTCGTACCTGTTCGAGCCGGCCGGGTCGATCCACACGCTGACGGTCCCGGAGGACGTCGAGGATCAGACCGACGTGTGGTTCGCCATTCGCGGTGCGAACCTCAATCTCGACGACGACGACAACGTCACGTCGGTGATCGACGCCGGCGCTGATCGCGGAGTTCTACGTGGCGATGTGCGAGCAGCTCGGCCACGGCCGCCCGAACGTGATCGGCCTCTGAGAGCCCAACCCCCCTCGTTCTGGCGTCAACCAGTGCGCATATCCGCACCGTTTGACGCCAGAATGCGGTTGCGGGCTCAGCGCTCCACCGTCAGCGCGCGGAGGTAGAACCAGTACGTGCGGGCGCGGATGTCACCGAAGGGCCACACCATCGCGATCAGGTCGCGATACATGTTCAAGGTGCGCACGACACCCTCCCAGCGACCGTGCTTGTCGCGCTTGGTCCGGTGATTCACGCCGTGCATCGTGCGAGCGACTGTCGGTAGCCGGCGTGCCGCGACCACCTCGTTGATCCGCATCTCGATCGTGTAGCCGTCGAGCTTCTGCGGCGGGATCGCCTCCCACACCCATCTCGGCACGATGCGTTCGCCGGTGAGCGGCGGCCACCGCAGCACCAGCGGGTTCCAGAAACGTCCGTAGTCGAACGCGCCGAGCGACATGACCGCGCCTCCTTCGACGAACGGCCTGCAGATCGCGTCGAGATGGGCCGACGTCAGGCCGGTGCAGTCGGCGTCGACGAAGAGGATCGCCTCCGCGTCGGACGCGGCGACCCCGTCGTCCATCGCGTGCGCCTTCGATCCGACAGAGTCGTCCCGGACGATGACCTTCGCGCCCGCCATCGCGGGCCACGTCGGCGGTGCCGTCCGTCGAGCCGTCATCGACGACGATGACCTCGCGCACGTTGCGGCATCCCAGCGCGGCGACGACGTTGTCGGCGACGGTCCTCTCCTCGTCGCGCGCCGGGATGATGCAATCGATGACCACCACGAAGGGCTACCCCTTCGAGCGCGTCATACCGTTGCGTTCGCCCTTCTTCACGAGCTTGACGGCGACCTTGCGCGACGCTTCGTCGATCATCTCGTCGCCGAACATGACCGCGCCCTTCCGCTCGCCTTCGGTCGTGGCCTTCTCGTAGGCGTCGAGGACGTCCCATGCCTTGTCGAACTGCTCCTGGCTCGGCGAGAACACCTCGTTGAGGATCGTGACCTGGTCGGGGTGCAGCGCCCACTTGCCGTCGTAGCCCAGGATCTGTGTGCGCCGGCAGAAGTCGCGGAAGCCCTCCGAGTCGCGCACCTTGACGTACGGACCGTCGATCACTTGCAGGCCGTTGGCGCGGCCGGCCATGAGGATCTTGACGAAGACGTAGTGGAAGTAGTCGCCGGGGTACTCGGGGATCTGCAGTCCGCCGGCGAGCGACGGCATCTCCATCGAGGCCGACATGTCGACCGGACCGAGGATGATCGTCTCGAGCCGCGGCGAGGCTGCGCAGATCTCCTCGACGTTGATGAGCCCTCGAGCGGTCTCGATCTGCGCCTCGATGCCGATGTGGCCGACCGGGAGTCCGGCGTTCTTCTCGACCTGCGTGAGCAGCAGGTCCGCCGCGACGACCTCGGCGGCCGACTGGACCTTCGGGAGCATGATCTCGTCGAGCCGCTCGCCTGCCTCGCTCACGACCTCGATGACGTCATACGCCGTCCATTCGGTGTCCCAGGCGTTGACCCGAACGCACAGCACCCGGTCGCCCCAGTCGAAGCTGCGTATGGCCTCGACGACCTTCGGACGGGCCGCCTCCTTCTCGAGCGGCGACACCGCGTCCTCGAGATCGAGGAAGGTCATGTCGGCGGGGATGGTCGGTCCCTTCGCGAGCATCTTCTCGCTCGAACCGGGCACCGACAGGCAGGAGCGACGAGGCAGGTCGCGGGATCGTGCAGACATGGCCGGCAATGCTACGAGGGCGTCCGGCGGAGCCGCCAAGGCGCAGCTCGTCGCGACTCGCCTAGCGTGTTCTGGGATGACCGACGAGCTCGTCGACATCGACCGCTACCCGGTCGCCGATGTCGACTCGCCGGAGGCCCGCGAGGTGATCGCCGTGCCACGCCGAACAGCTTCGTGAGCGTGGCGTGAGCGTGCTGCCGGGCTTCGTGTGCCCGGAGGCGATCGCGACGATGGTCGAGGAGTGTGACGCGCTCGCCGCTCGATCGCACCACCAGGACACGCAGGGAACGCCCTACCTCGAGCTGCCCTCGGACGGCTGGCCCGCGGACCATCCGCGCGTGACCTGGGCCCGTTCCGCCGTCCACACGATCGGGTACGACCAGTTCCCGGCTTCGTCGGCGATGCGGCGGCTGTACGAGTGGGACGACCTCCTCGTGTTCGTCGGGCGCATTCTCGGACGCGAGCCGCTGTTCCGCTATGCCGACCCGATCGGCGCGTTGAACCTCGCGGTCATGATCGACGGCGACGAGCTCGGCTGGCACTACGACCAGACGGACTTCGTCGTGTCACTCGCCGTGCAATCGAGCGTGCGAGGGGGTGACTTCGAGAACGTGGCGCGGCTCCGGTCGGCCGACGACGAGCGGTACGACGAGGTGGCGCGCATCTTGCGCGGCGACGACCGCGAGCGTGTCGTCGTGGAGCCGATGGAGCCCGGCACGTTGATGCTGTTCGAGGGCCGCTACTCGTTGCATCAGGTCACACCGATCGAAGGCGAGCGGCCTCGCTATGTCGGGCTGTTCGGCTACGACACCAAGCCGGACACGATGTCGTCCGAGTTGCTGAAGCTCGTTCGCTACGGGCGCTCGGAACCGCTGCATGCAACTGGGTGAGTCGTTCGTCGGTTCCGGCCCGAACGCGGCGCACGTGAACACGGTGCTCGGGCCGCGCGACGGTCCCGTGGGAGCGGCGTGGGCGAATTCGCTGGCGACGCCGACCGCGGGTCACGCGCCGTTCGTCGTCGTGCTGCGTCCCGGCCTGCCGGTCAAGCCGTTCACGCTGCTCGTGAACAAGGCCCGCATCGAATCGGACACGCATGCACGGATGACATGGGGTCCGGCACAAGCGGGCGTCGCGGGCGGTGTGGCCGACGCGGTCGCGAACAGCATCGTGTTCGACACGGACGACGTCCTCATCGCCGCGGTGTGGGTCGATCCGGCGGCCGACGACGCGGAGGCCGTGTTCACCAACAACTTCGAAGCCACGGTCGGCGCGCTGGCCATGGGCCAGCAGGGGCTCCCGTCGGTCACCGACATCGAGGAGTCCCGCGCCGACGTCTGGAACCCCTTCTTCCGGTCGCCGTGACCGCGTCCACCCCTGCGAACTCCGGGTCGATTGCGGGGCTATGGCCCCACAATCGCACCAACATTCGTGGAGGAGGCCGTCAGGCGGCGGCGAGGTCTTCGGGGAGGAGGGACTCGGTGACGAGGCGGGCGAACCGGTCGGGACGGCCGTCGACGTAACGGCGGCAGAGGCGGAGGCCGTCGATGTAGCAGAAGATGTACGCCCGCCACGTCGGGTCCGTCTGGAACTCGACGACCTTCTGGGCACGGTTGTGCGGCAGCAGCCCGAATCGCTCGACGTACGCGACCGCGTCGTCGGGCGACATGCCGTCCTCGTGCAACGCGATCGCGACGTTGCCCCGCACGGCGTTGCCGAGCAGCTCGCCCGCTTCGGCCACCGCGGTGGCGACCTCGGCGTCGTACGGGATCCCCAGTGGACGCAGGTGCTCAGCGACCGTCTCGTGACGCCGGTCGGGCACGATCACTTCGATGCCGAGGTCGGCCAAGCCCTCGGCCAGCAGGCACTGCGGCGTGCCCACGAGAAAGATCGTCTCTTCGAGCTGGCCCCGCCGGCGCACGAGGCCGGCTTCCTTCCGCGTGTGTTCCGTGTGGTGTCCCGGATACGCCTCGTGCGCAACCAGGTGCCCGAGCGATGTCGACAGCACCGGCAGATCGGTGTTGATGGCGACCCGGCTGCGCAACTCACCGAGGTAGTAGTTGAAGCCCGACCACGGTTCGTTCGTCACGAGCTCGAAGTCGATGTGCTCGCCGTCGGGAAGCCCGAACATCCGATCCGTGCGCTCGCGGAAGTCATCGGCCAGCGAGTCGACCGCAGCCTGGAGCTTGTCCGGCGGAACGGTCTGCGCCTCGCGCCACGCGATGAGACGCTCGCCGAGCGGGCCGGTTCCCGGCAACACCGCGTCGATGCGGTGTTGCGCGTCGGCGATCTCGTCGTCGTCGACGCGCGTCGGGCGCACGCCGTAGCACTGCTCGACCTCGTCGACGAACCCGATCGACTCGCCCGCGAACCTCCGCGCCGTCACCGACAGCCCACGTACCTGGCCACGGATCCAACGCCGGCGGTGCGCATCGATGTCGTCACCGCCTGCACCGCTGTCGAGGTCAGCGATCAGGCGCCTGCGCGTCAGCCGCGAGCTTCGCCGGATCGGGCGCCGGCTCGGCCTCGACGCGACGCGCCAGCTCGGCCGGCCCGTAGTACGCGTCGACGAGGCCGTCGAGCAGACGACCGAGCCGAAGCCCGAGCTCGAGGTAACGCTCGACCACGTTCGTCTCCGGCATCAGACCTCGGACGCTACCGGTCGCTAGCGTGTCGCCGTGGACGTCAAGGCTCTCGAGCACGCCGCGCTGACCGTCGACGATCTCGACGCCGCGTTGGACTTCTACGCGTTGCTGGGATTCGATTCGATCCCTCGTCCGGACTTCGGTTTCCCGGGCGCGTGGTTGAAGGCGGGCGACGCGCAGATCCACCTCGTCGTGGCGGACGATCCCGCGCCCCACATCCTCAACCATGTCGCCCTGTGCGTCGGCGACATCGAGGCCTCGGTCGCCGACCTGCGCGGCAAGGGCCTCCGGGTCAGCGACCCGTCACCTGTCGGCGACGGCCGCCAAGCATTCCTGAAGGACCCGTCCGGGAACCTGCTCGAGCTGACCGAGCCAGGCCGCGCCTCACGTCAGTAGGCGCCGCTGAGCTTGCTGTGATCCCAGCTCACGATCCGGTCGGCGTCGATGATGATCGCTGAGCGCTTGTTGGCCATCGCCGCTGCGATCGCATCGACCTCCTCCGGCTTCTCGACACCGATGTAGCGCCGCACGACGTCGCGCGCGATGTCCATGACGACTGCAGGATCATCGACCACCCGCGCCGTACCGACGAGCTCGAGACCGCGCAGCTCCTCGTACTGGTCTCCGTCCTCGACCAGCACCGTGATGCGATTGTCGCGAGTCAGGTTCAGGACCTTCTGCGACTTCGCGAACGTCTCGAACGCCGGCTTGCCTTGGTAGAACCCGTACCACATCGCCACGAGATGGATCGTGCCGTCGTGGTTGAACGTCGCCGCGTTCATCGTCCGCCGGCCGTGCAGGAACTCGTCGATCTCGTCGTCGGTCATGCGGATCAAGTCACGTCGCTTCGGAGACATGCGCGCAGGTCTACAGGCGGTCGACGGATTTGAACAGCTCGGGAGCGATCGGACAGTCGACGTGCTTCGCCGCTTCCTCGACCGATGCGTTGCCGAACGGTCCGGCGACCAGGTCGACCAAGTCGAGCGGAACGACCTCGTCGTCGAGATCCCACGGATCGCCCATCGTCTCGAGCCGGGACACGAGCGCGTCCCACATTCGCCTCGGCAACACGCGCCCGACGCCGCTCACCAGCCAGACGGGGGTCTCGTCGTGGGCGGCGACCGACGCGGCCGCGCGGGAGCCGGCGACGGCGACGAAGCCGTCCGGTCCGACCGCGGACGCCTCGAGCAGCACGAGGTCGGCGTCGGCCACGGCCGCGCCGAGACCGGCCATCGGGACGTCGACCACGTCCATGTCCGCATGCAGCAGCCGGCGCACGAACCCGCTGCCCTCGCCGAGCGTGTCGACCACGAGGACGTCGAGATCGCCTCGGCGCGGCAACGCCTCGCCGACGCGATCGGGCCATCCGAGCACGCACACGGTCGCGTCCTCGGGCAACGCGTACGCCAGTAGATCCGCCGTGGGATCGGCGGTGATGTCGTCGGCTGCGTTCCACGCCTCGATGTTCGGGTCGTTGGACGTGAGCACTCGGGCCGACAGCCACCACAGCGGCCCCGACACCGGATGGCGGTCGAGAATCCGTCGACAGGCGGTGACGAGGCCCGGCGGATCGAACCCGAGGCCGGCGAGCGCGCCCGCGGTCTCCTTCACGAGTAGCTCGGCGGGCGCGCCCGATGAGCGAGCCACGTAGCGGAGCCGCTCGATGGGATGCATGCCGAGACGACGTTACCGACGCCATGGGACAGTTGGGAGGGCCAGAATCGCTCGCGCTAGGTTCCACGCCCGACATGGCGACGGACCCCCCACCCGACCTCGAGCTCGCCGCGCTGACGGGTGAGCCCCGGACAGTCTCGGCTTGGGTGACCCTGTTCAACCTCGCCGTCGTCGTCCTCGACCCGTACACGTACGAGAGCGCGTGGCTGCTCGACGAGGCCGGCCGGATCCTGACGGACTACACCGCGGCGGACGTTCGGGTCGGATGGGTGGTCACGGCGAGCCCGGAGGAGACGAAGCAGTTCCTCGGTCCGTGGGCGGACGAGCTGCTCACGTTCGCCGATCCGGACAGGGCGTTCGTCAAAGGACTCGGGCTCACGTCGTTGCCGGCGTTCGTGCACATCAACATGGCGAGCCAGGCGGAGGCCGTGGCCGAGGGCTGGGATCCCGCCGCGTGGCGCAAGGTGGCAGCCAACCTGTCGCGGGTCCTCGATTGGACGCAACCGGTCATTCCCGGCCCGAGAGCCCCCGCGCCCTACGCCGGTTCCCCGGCGGGCGGCTGACCGGCCGCCGCTTCTTCGTTCTTGCGTCAATCGGTGCGCATATGCGCACTGGTTGACGCCAGAACGCAGAAGGGTCGTCACTTGCCGGGGACGCCGCCCTTCGTCATGCCGAGGACGTCGAGGGCGCGGTCGAGCTCGGCATCGGACATGAGGCCCTCTTCGAGCACCAACTCACGGATCGACCGGCCGGTGCCGATCGACTTCTTCACCAACTCGGCCGCCTTCTCGTAGCCGATGTACGGGTTGAGCGCGGTGCCGATCGACGGGCTCGACTCGGCGTAGTACTGCAGCCGGTCGACGTTCGCCTCGATGCCCGACACGCACCGGTCGGCGAACAGGCGCGTGACGCTGGCGAGCAGGCGGATCGACTCCAGCAAGTTGCGGGCGATCACGGGGAGGTACACGTTGAGCTCGAAGTTGCCCTGCGACCCGGCGAACGCGACGGCGGCGTCGTTTCCCAAGACTTGCGCGCACACCTGCGTCACCGCCTCGCACACGACGGGATTGACCTTGCCCGGCATGATCGACGAGCCCGGCTGCAGGTCCGGGATGCGGATCTCGGCGAGGCCGGCACGCGGCCCGGAGCCCATCCATCGGATGTCGTTGGCGATCTTGACGAGCGCGACGGTGAGCACCCGCAGATCGCCGCTCAAACCGACCAGCGCGTCGCGTGCGCCCTGTGCTGCGAAGTGGTCCTTCGCCTCGACGAGCGGCAATCCCATGTCGTCGGCGAGTCGCTTGATCACCGACCGGGCGAATGTCTTCGGCGCGTTGATGCCCGTCCCCACCGCAGTGCCGCCGAGCGGGAGCACGCCGACCGAAGGGAGTGCCGCTTCGATGCGATCGCGAGCGTCCTTGACCTGCGTCGCGTAGCCGCCGAACTCCTGGCCGAGCGTGACGGGGGTGGCGTCCATCAAGTGGGTTCGACCCGACTTCACGATCGTTGCGAACTCACGCGACTTCTTGCGCAACGCCGCGATCAGACGATCGAGCGACGGCAGCAGGTCGACCACCGTCGTGCGGACGGCCGCGAGGTGGATCGCGGACGGGAACACGTCGTTCGAGGACTGCGACGCGTTGACGTCGTCGTTCGGATGCACGCTGCCGGGCGAGCCGAGGCGCTCCGATGCCAGCGATGCGAGCACCTCGTTCATGTTCATGTTCGACGACGTGCCGGAGCCGGTCTGGAAGACATCGATCGGGAAGTGCTCGTCGTGGTCGCCGCGGCTCACCTCGACGGCCGCGTCGTGTATCGCCTTGGCCATGGTCTTGTCGACCACGCCGAGCCTGCCGTTGACGGTGGCGCTCGCCCCCTTGATCGCGGCGAGCGCCGCGATGAGGCGACGATCGAGTGGTTCTCCCGAGATCGGGAAGTTGTCGAGCGCCCGTTGCGTCTGCGCGCCCCACCGAGCATCGTCGGGAACCTCGACCTCGCCCATGCTGTCGTGCTCGATGCGCATGTGATGGACGCTACCCAGTGGCGTCGCCCGCCTCGACGGGCGCCAGTGGCATCGCCCGCCTCGACGGGCGCCAGTGGCATCGCCCGCTTCGACGGGCGCCGGTGATGTAGCTACCGTCGGCGTGTGCCCGACTTCGAGTACCAGGACATGCTGCCCCTCGGTCCGGACACCACGGAGTACCGGCTGGTCACGACCGATGGCGTCTCGACGATCGAAGCGGCCGGGCACACCTTCGTGCACGTCGAAGCGGACGCGCTGACCGCGCTCACCTCCGAGGCGATGCGGGACATCGCGCACTTCCTTCGGCCCGCGCACCTGCAGCAGCTTCGCAACATCCTCGACGACCCCGAGGCCTCGGCCAACGACCAGTTCGTCGCGCTCGATCTCCTGAAGAACGCCTGCATCGCCGCCGGTGGCGTCCTTCCCATGTGCCAGGACACCGGTACTGCGATCGTGATGGGCAAGAAGGGTCAGTACGTCCTGACGACGGGCGACGACGAAGTCGCCATCTCGCGGGGCGTGTACGACACGTACCTCACGTCGCACTTGCGCTACTCGCAGATGGCTCCCCTCACCGTGTGGGACGAGCAGAACACCGACAACAACTTGCCTGCGCAGATCGAGCTGTACGCCACCACGGGCGATGCCTACAAGTTCCTGTTCATCGCGAAGGGCGGCGGCTCCGCCAACAAGAGCTATCTCTTCCAAGAGACCAAGGCGGTGCTCAACCCGACGAGTCTCATGCGGTTCCTCGACGACAAGCTCCGCACGCTGGGCACCGCTGCCTGCCCGCCGTACCACCTCGCGGTCGTGATCGGGGGGACGAGCGCGGAGTACACGCTGAAGGTCGCGAAGTACGCGAGCACCCACTACCTCGACACGTTGCCGTCGAGCGGCAACGCACTCGGTCGCGGCTTCCGAGACGTGGAACTCGAGCAGGAGATCTTGAAGCTGACGGGACAGTTCGGCATCGGTGCACAGTTCGGCGGCAAGTACTTCTGCCACGACGTGCGAGTGATCCGCCTACCCCGTCACGGCGCATCGTGTCCCGTCGGCATCGCCGTCTCGTGCTCCGCAGACCGACAAGCGCTCGGCAAGATCACGGCCGACGGTGTGTTTCTCGAAGTGCTCGAGCGCGATCCCGCCAGATACCTGCCCGAGGCGACGGACGACGACCTGTCGGCCGACGTCGTGCGCATCGACCTCAACCGGCCGATGCCCGAGATCCGCGCGACGTTGTCGACCCTCCCGGTGAAGACCCGCGTGATGTTGAGCGGCCCGATGGTCGTGGCGCGCGACATCGCCCACGCCAAGATCAAGGACCGGCTCGATGCCGGTGAGGCGATGCCTCCCTACCTCCGCGACCACTGCGTGTACTACGCGGGACCGGCGAAGACGCCTGACGGGTACGCATCCGGTTCGTTCGGCCCGACGACGGCGGGCCGGATGGACTCGTACGTCGACCAGTTCCAAGCAGCCGGTGGCAGCCACGTCATGCTGGCGAAGGGGAACCGGAGTCGGCAGGTGACCGACGCGTGCAAGGCCCACGGGGGCTTCTACCTGGGGTCCATCGGCGGCCCCGCCGCTCGCCTGGCGCAGGAATGCATCACAAAGGTCGAGGTGCTCGAATACCCCGAACTGGGCATGGAGGCGGTCTGGCGGATCGAGGTCGTCGACTTCCCCGCCTTCGTGGTGGTGGACGACAAGGGCAACGACTTCTTCGAGCAGGTCTCGACGCCGGTGGCCATCACCTGAGCGAAGGCTCAGACCACAACCTGCTCGGCCAGCCCTCATGATCGGACCGGCTCGTGCCGATGGGCGTAAGCGTGACGCGCCGCACCCTCCCCCTTCTCGCCTGCACCGTCGCCCTGCTGGCAGCAGCTGCTTGCAGTAGCAGCAACGCCGCCAGCCTCCCGCCTCCTCGTTATGTCGAGAAGAGCGCTGCAATTGCCGCCGGCGACGGCGTCTGCACGGCCTTGGTGGCCGACCTGAAGCGCCTGAGCACCGACTTCAAGAACACGCATCCGCAGGCCACGACGGACGAAGCCCGCGAATTCGTCGTCAGCACGCTGACCCCGCGCCTGCGAGCAGGGCCTCGGCGACTTCCATCGCATCGGGGAGCCCACGAAGGACAGTCCCGCGTGGAACACGATCGTGAGCCGCCTCGACACCGACCTCCTGTACTACAAGGCCATGATCCCGGGCGATCCGGCGTTCCTCCTCACCACCAACCCGTTCGACCGCGAGGCGGCGAAGTTCGCGGCGTACGGCTTCAAGGAATGCGGCCAACCGGCCACGTAGGGCTCACGCGAGCTCGACGAGGTCGATGAGGTCGTCGCGCCAGTAGTCGAGGTCCGCGTCGGGCATCAACAGCACGCGATCGGGCGCGAGCTCGCGAACGAACGCGGCGTCGTGACTCACGATGATCATCGTCCCCGGCCACGCCGCGAGTGCGGCCGCGGTCGCGGCCCGCGCGCCCGGATCGAGGTTGTTGGTCGGTTCGTCGAGCAACAGCACGTTCTGACGTCCGGCGACGAGCTGCGCGAGAGCGAGCTTGGTCTTCTCGCCCCCCGAAAGCGTGGAGGCGTCCTGGTGGGCCTTCTCACCGGTGAGCGCGAACATCCCGAGCAGCCGGCGCAGGTCTTCGTCGGAGACCGTCGGATCGACTTGGGCGCGCATGTGCTCGAGCAATGACCGTCCGGCGGTGATCCCTTCGTGCTCCTGTGCGTAGTACCCGACGGAGACGTTGTGGCCGAAGCGCACGGAGCCTGTGTCGGACGTCGACTCACCCGCGAGGATGCGCAGCAGGCTGGTCTTGCCGGCACCGTTGAGACCGAGGACGAGCAGCCGTTCGCCCCGGCCGACGTCGAAGGTGACGTTGTGGAAGACGTGCAACGAGCCATAGGACTTCGCGAGGCCGTCGACCTCGACGACGGTCCGCCCCGGTTGCGGTGGGGGCGGGAACTTGACGCGCAGGGCCCGACTCGCCTTGGGCGCGGTGACCACGTCGCGCTGGATGCGGTCGATTCGCTTCTCGAGGCTGTGCGCCATCGCCGCCTTCGTGGCCTTGGCACCGAACCGGTCGACGAGCCGCTGCAGGCGATCCACCTCGGCCTGCTGGCGGACGGCCATCTTGGCGAGTCGCTCTTCGTCCTTGCGTCGCGCCGAAAGGTATTGCGAGTAGGTCCCCCTGTACTCGATGAGGGTTCCGACGTCGTCGTCGCCACCGCGATCGAGGTGCAGGACGCGCGTGATCGCGGCGTCGAGGAGGTCGAGGTCGTGGCTGACGACGACGAGCGCGCCGCGGTACTTCGCGAGGAACCCGAGCAGCCAGTCGCGGGCGTCGTTGTCGAGGTGGTTCGTCGGCTCGTCGAGCAGGAGCAGCTCGCTGCCGGCGAACAGGATGCGAGCGAGCTCGACACGGCGGCGCTCGCCGCCCGACAGGACACCGATCGGCAGATCGAGTCGATCGCGCCCGAGGCCGAGACCGGCCGTGAGGCTGCGCACCTCGGACTCCGCGGCGTAGCCACCCGCATGCTCGAACTGGTCGTGGGCGCGTGAGTACCGCGTGACGTTCGCGTCGGACGCGTCTTCTTCGAGCCGCAGTCGGAGCTTCTCCAACCGGGTGATCGCGTCGTCGAGACCGCGCCCGGAAAGGACGTGAGTCAGGCCCGTGACGTCGTCGGCGACCGCGTCGAGCCTCGGGTCCTGTGACAGGTACCCGAGGGAGCCGGTGTGGTGCACCACGCCCGCGTGGGGCGCCGCGGCGCCGCCCAGGACGCGCAGCAGGCTCGTCTTCCCGGCGCCGTTGCGGCCGACGAGACCGATCTTGTCGCGGGCGCGGACGGTGAAGCCGACGTCCTCGACGAGGAGACGCCCGGCGACTTCGACCGCGAGGCCGCGAACCTGCAACATCCGCCCATGCTCCCAGGCCTGCCGCCCCGGAGCGGAACGAGTTCAGTTCACCTGGCGATCGCGGCCCTGCCAGTAGTCGGCGCGCAGCTTGAACTTCTGGAGCTTGCCGGTCGCGGTGCGGGCGAGGACATCGCGGAACTCGATCGACGTCGGGCACTTGAAATGCGACAGACGGCCGCGACAGTGCTCGATGAGCTCCTTCTCGCTCGCCTCGGTGCCGGGCGCGAGCACGACCAAGGCCTTCACGGTCTCGCCCCACTTCTCGTCCGGGACGCCGATGACCGCGACCTCGGCAACTGCGGGATGTGAGAACAGGACGTCTTCGACTTCGATCGAGCTCACGTTCTCGCCGCCGCTGATGATGACGTCCTTCTTGCGGTCGCTGATCGACAAGTAGCCCTCGTCGTCGATCTGGCCCCCGTCTCCCGTGTGGAACCAACCGTCGACGATGGCGTCGGCCGTCGCTTCGGGCTGCTCCCAGTACCCCTCGAGCACCACGTTGCTGCGGGCGAGCACCTCGCCTTCGTCGTCGACCTCGAGCCGCACGCCGAGCGCCGGCGACCCGGCTCGCCCGAGCTTCGCGGCACGGTCCCCCGGCGAGAGGTCGTCCCACTCGGCGCGTGAGCGGTTGATCGTCAGCAGTGGGGCGGTCTCGGTGAGTCCGTAGATCTGGATGAACTCCCAACCGAGCTCGGTCTCGACTCGCTCGACGGTGCGCGTGGGCGGCGGCGCTCCCGCGACGACGATGCGCGTGCGGCCGTGGCCGGGAATCGGTCCGTCCCACTGCGACGCGGCGTCGAGCACCGACGCGACCACCGCGGGCGCGCCGCACAGCAACGTCACGTCGTGCTCGTCGATGCGCCGGAGGATGTCGGTTCCGTCGACCTTCCGGAGCACGACCTGCTTCGCACCCATGGCAGTGAGCGCGTAGGGCATGCCCCAACCGTTGCAGTGGAACATCGGCAACGTGTGGAGGTACGAGTCTCGGTCGGACACGGTCGTGTGCCAGCCGAACGTGGTCGAGTTGACCCACAGGGTGCGATGCGTCAGCTGCACGCCTTTCGGCCGTGCCGTGGTCCCGCTCGTGTAGTTGATGGTGCCGGTGGCGTCCTCGGTGGGGTTCGCCCACGGCTGCGGCTCGCGGCCCTCGAGGTAGAGCTCCCCGTCCGTCGCCGCGCCGAGTCGCAGCTTGTGCTTGCACTCGATCCCGTTGATGGTGTCTTCGAGCTCGGGGTCGTACAGCAGCATCGACGCGCCGCAGTGATCGACGATGTACGAGATCTCCTCGTGGTTCAGGCGGAAGTTGACCGGCACCAGCACGCGACCGAACGCGCTCACGCCGAAGTAGCTGATGAACAGGCGGGCGCTGTTCTGGCTGACGACGGCGACCCGCTCCCCTTCACCGATGCCGCGCTCGTCGAGCGCCGCTGCCTGCGCGCGTGCGAGCTCGGCGATGCGGCGGTAGGTGAGCGTGCCGAGGCTCTCCTGGCACGCACCGGGCGTGGCGCCATCCGGCTCGTCGACGATGCCGACGCGATCGGGATAGATCAGCTCCGCTCGCTCGATCTGGTCGGCGATTGTCAGCGGTACGCGCATGGCGTCGTTCTACTCCCGTGGCTCGCGGCCTGCCGTCGCGACGGGACGTGGCACTAGCGTGCCGCCCCATGCAGATCGGCATCTTCGGTGGTGAGACCGGCCAGGGCGCGGGCGGGATGGACGAGTTGGTGAAGGCGGTGAAGGAGGTCGCCGACCAAGGGTTCGCGAGCTACTGGATGGCGCAGATCTTCGGTCTCGACGCCCTGACCGCGCTCGCCGTCGCAGGACGGGAGGTGCCCGACATCGAGCTCGGGACCGCAGTCATCCCGACCTATCCCCGCCACCCGATGATGCTGGCCGGCCAAGCGGCGACGACACAGAAGGCGACCAGCGGACGGCTCGCGCTCGGGATCGGACTCTCGCACCAGATCGTGGTCGAATCGATGTGGGGACTGTCGTTCGACAAGCCGGTGCGCCACATGCGGGAGTACCTGTCGATCCTGCGGCCGCTGCTGTCCGGCGAGGCCGTCTCGTTCCAAGGGGAGTCGTTCTCGACCATCGGCTCGCTCACGCTCGAGAACCCGTACGGCGCCCCGCCGATCCTCGTCGCGGCGCTCGGGACGCAGATGTTGAACGTCACCGGCCGGCTCGCCGACGGCACGATCACGTGGATGACCGGTCCGTCGACCTTGGCGGAGCACACGGTGCCGACGTTGCGATCGGCCGCCGCCGCGGCCGGACGTCCCGAAGCCGTGCGCGTGCGTCGCCGGGTTGCCGGTGTGCGTGACGGACGACGAGGCCGCGGCACGCGAGCGCGCGGCGGAGATGTTCGCCATCTACGGCCAGTTGCCGAGCTACCGCGCCATGCTCGATCGGGAAGGGGCGGAAGGTCCGGCGGATGTCGCGCTCGTCGGCGACGAGGCGGCCGTGCGCTCGGGCTTCGCGCGACTGGAGGAGGCGGGCGTCACCGACTTCCTCGCCGCCGAGTTCGGCGCGACCGACTCCGAACGCTCCCGCACCCGCGACGTCCTCCGCTCGCTTCTCTGATCGTTCTGGCGTCAACCAGTGCGGATATGAGCACCGGTTGACGCCAGAATGCCGCAGGGGGGCTCAGCGGGCGGTCCAGCCGCCGTCGACGGTGAGGACCTGGCCGGTGCAGTAGCTCGACGCGTCGGAGCACAGGAACAGGAGCGCGCCGTCGAGCTCGTGCGGCTCGCCCGTGCGGGCCATCGGACAGTTGCGTTGCACGTACGCCATCGACGAGCTCGTCGGCGAACATCTCTGCGGTCATCTCGCTCGGGAACCATCCCGGTGCCAGCGCGTTGACCCGCACGCCCTTCCGCGCCCACTGCGTGGCGAGCTCGCGCGTGAGGTTGACGATCGCGCCCTTTGGACGCGCAGTACGACGCCTGCTTGATCGGCGCCGACGCGACCAGACCGAGGATCGACGCCACGTTCACGATCACACCCGCCGCCGCTCGCGATCATGTGACGACCGGCGAGCTGCGAGAGGACGAACAGCCCGTTGAGGTTCACGTCGATCAACTGCCGGAACACGTCGGGAGGTTCGACCTCTGCTGCCATCGGTGCACTCGTCCCGGCGTTGTTCACGAGGATGTCGACCCCGCCGAAGCGTGTCGACCGCCGTGTCGATGATGCGGTTGCAGTCGTCGTCGACCGACACGTCGGCGACGACCGTCGCCAACCGCGCCGCGTCCCCGACGGATGCGGCGAGCGAATCGAGCCGGTCCGAGCGACGGGCGGTCGCGAGCACCGAGGCTCCCGCGCCGTGCAGCATCTGCGCGAACCGATCGCCGAGCCCGCTCGATGCCCCCGTGACGACGGCGACGCGGCCGTCGAGACGGAAGGAGGACAGCACGTCATCGTTCATCCGACGAAGATAGGTGTCGAAATCGGGCTGCTCCGATCGTCGTAGTCGTAGGAACCGACCAAGGAGGACCCATGAAGTACATGCTGCTCATCTACGGCCCACAGACCGCCGACGCCGCGCCGGACCCGGACACGCACCGCGAGTACGGCCAGTTCACGCAGGACATCCTCGAGAGCGGGGAGATGCTCGGCGGCGACGCGCTCCAGGCCGTCGACACCGCCACCAGCGTGCGGGTGCGGGACGGCAAGCGCAGCACGACCGACGGTCCGTTCGCGGAGACGAAGGAAGTCCTCGGTGGCTACTACTACGTCGACGTGAAGGATCTCGACCGCGCCATCGAGCTCGCCGGCAAGATCCCCGGGGCGCGCCACGGCACCATCGAAGTGCGTCCGATCATGGAGCTCGGTGATTGATCGAGCGGACCTCGAGCACCTGTTCCGGCGTGAGTCGGGACAGGTGCTCGCGTCGCTGATCCGCTCGCTCGGCGACTTCGACGAGGCCGAGGAGGCGCTGCAAGAAGCGACCGTGGTCGCGCTCGAGCGCTGGCCGCACGACGGCATTCCCGAGCGTCCGGGGGCGTGGCTGCTCACGACCGCTCGCCGGAAGGCCATCGACCGCTTTCGCCGGGAGGGACAGCGCGACGAGAAGCAGTCGAGCGCACAGCTCCTTCTCGGACGGAACGACGAGGCTGACGTGACCACGATCTCCGACGATCGACTCCGGCTCATCTTCACGTGCTGCCACCCTTCGCTCGACATCGACGCGCAAACCGCGCTCACGCTGCGAACGCTCGGCGGCCTCACGACCGACGAGATCGCCCGTGCGTTTCTCGTGCCGTCGGCGACGATGGGACAACGACTGGTCCGCGCGAAGCGCAAGATCAAGATCGCAGGCATCCCGTACCGGGTGCCCGACGACCACGAGCTACCCGACCGGCTCGACGGTGTCCTCGCCGTCGTGTACCTGATCTTCAACGAGGGCTATACGGCCACCACGGGAGAGTCGCTGATCCGTCGTGAGCTCTGCGCAGAGGCGGTGCGGCTGGCGAGGTTGCTCGTCGAGCTCATGCCGGACGAACCCGAAGCGCTCGGGCTGCTTGCGTTGCTCCTGCTCCACGACGCTCGCCGCGTCAGCCGCGTCGACGAACAGGGTGCACTCGTGTTGCTCGGCGACCAGGACCGCTCGCGGTGGGATCGAGCGCAGATCACCGAAGGTGTCGAGCTCGTGGAACGTGCGCTGCGGCGGAGCCAGGCCGCCGGAGGGCCCGGTCCGTACCAGGTCCAAGCGGCGATCGCGGCGGTGCACTGCGAGGCGACGGACACCGCCGACACCGACTGGCGCGAGATCGTGGCGCTCTACGACGTGTTGCTCGGTCTCGAACCGACACCGGTCGTCGCCCTCAACCATGCAGTTGCGGTCGCGATGGCGTGCGGTCCCGAGCAAGGGCTCGACCTCGTCGATTCCCTCGACACGAGCGCCCTCGACGGCATGCACCTCTACCACGCCGCCCGTGCAGACCTCCTGAGCCGCCTCGGCCGGAACACGGAGAGCGCCGCCGCGTACGAGCGCTCGATCGAGCTCACGACCAACCTCCCCGAGCGCGCCTTCCTCGCACAGCGCCTGCAAGAGGTGCGAGGCTCGTGACGTGGATGAGACAGCAACGGTCGTACTGGTTCACGGCGCGTGGCACGGCGCGTGGTGCTGGGAGAAGGTGACTCCGCGGCTCGACGAAGCCGGTGTTCCATGGCTGGCCGTCGACCTCCCGCTCACCTCGTTCGAGGACGACATCGCCTCGACTCGGGCTGTCATCGACGGCGCCGACGGCGCGGTCGTTCTCTGCGGCCACTCCTACGGCGGCGCGGTCATCACCGAGGCCGGCGGACAATCGAACGTGCAGCGGCTCGTGTATCTCGCGGCCTTCGCGTGCGACGAAGGCGAGAGCCCGGCGAACACCGCACCTGACGCCGAGGCGCCCACCACGGACCTCGATCGCGCGCTCGTCATCAGCGACGACGGCGCCACGATCCGCCTCGACGAGACGACCGCGCCCGCGAGCTTCTTCCACGACTGCACGCCTGAAGACATCGAGGCCGCGGTCGCACGGCTGCGACCGATGCAGCTGCAATGCCTGACGACGCCAGTCGGCCGGCCCGCGTGGCGCGACACACCTTCGACCTACGTGGTGTGCTCGGAAGATCGGGCCGTCCACCCGGAGTTGCAACGGGTCATGGCGAAACGGTGCACGGAGTCTCTCGAATGGCCCACGGCCCATTCGCCGTTCCTCAACCGCCCTGATCTGGTCGCCGAACTGCTCGTCGACCTCGCCCGCTCATGAAGGTCCGCATCGGTTACGGACTCGGCACCCGTTCGCTCACCAACGACGCCGCGCGCTTCACGGCGTTCGTCGACGCACTCGAGGCCCATGGCTTCGACTCGCTGTGGCTGTCGGAGCGATTGACCGGCGAATGTCCCGATCCACTCATCGGCCTCGCGGTCGCGGCCGGACGCACGCAGAAGCTGAAGCTCGGCACGAGCGTCCAAGTGCTCCCGGGTCGGAACCCGGTGCTCCTCGCCAAGGAGTGGGCCAGCCTCGACCGGCTCTCGAGCGGTCGTACGCTGCCCGCATTCGGCCTCGGAGTCGCCGACCCGCGGGAACAACAGGCGTTCGGTGTCGAACGAGGTGACCGGGCGAAGTGGTTCGACGAGGCCCTTCCCCTGATCCGCCGGCTCTGGACGGAGGACTCGGTCGATCACGACGGCACCCGGTTCCACTACGAGAACGTCTCGGTGCGCCCGAAGCCCGTGCAACAACCGCCTGACGTCTGGCTGGGCGGCATCGCCCCGTCCGAGCTCAGGCGGGTGGGCCGTCTCGGTGACGGTTGGTTGCCGTCGTTCTGCACGCCGGACGACGTCGAGCGGTCGCGACCCGTCATCGAAGAGGCCGCGGCAACGCACGGCCGAACCTTTGACGACGAGCACTGGGGCGCCCTGATCGCCTACACCGACGGCGAGGTGCCCGAGATCGTGACCGCCGCGATCGCCGCCCGCCGCCCCGACCTCGCCGACCCGACGGCCGTGATCGCCTCGGGCCACGAGGGACTCCGAACCAGGATCGAGCAGTTCATCGCCGCCGGAACCTCCAAGTTCGTCGCCATTCCGCTCGCCGAGCCGGCGGACTGGGACACCGAGCTCGAGACCCTGGCGGACGCCGTTCTCGATCTGCAACGCGGTTCGATGGCGACAAACTCTTTGCAGTAGTGGTGCAAAGAGTTAGCCTGGGGACATGACGCTGCAGACCGAGTACACGCCCGACGAGCTGCTCGCCTCCCACGACTACGCCGAGCCGCTCTTCGCGGGCGGCCGGCGCTGCCACGGCGGCTTCGTCGAGGACGGCACCTACGTCTCACCTCGCACGAAGGGCCGGGTTCCGGCCATCGCCGCGTGGCAGCAGCAGCACGGCGAACAGTTCGGCACCGAGTTGCTGGGGCTGCCGCTCGACACGTGGCCGGAGCCGTATCCGAATGTGGCCCAGTCGCGCCACCTGATCGAGGAGGGCGTTCCGCATCCGATCATCGCCACGCTCACGCGCATCGGCACCGTCGAGGGCTTCGGGTCCGTCATCCGCAACTCGGTCGTGCCCGACCTGCAGCGCGCCTTCGACGAGGACGTCAACGGCACCGCGATGGCTCACCTCCAGCGCGGCCTGTACGAGGCGCATGCGCGCGACGAGGCCGGCTACGGCGACGAGGCCGGCCACAACGAGATGTGGTTCGCGGCGCGTGACGTCGCGTTCGAGAACCCGGTGACCGCGGACGAGACGCAACGGATGCTCGTGCGCATGGGCGTCGCGGGACCCGCGGGCGGGCAGCCCGATCTGGCCGCGCTGCGCGCCGCCGCGATGGCCAACCGCGTGTTGCCGGACGACATCGACTTCGACCTCGAGTCACTGATCGAGCGCATGACGCGCCTGCTGTTGATCGAGATCTCGGCCTTCCACTTGTTCGCGTGGGCCGAGACGCTGCTGGCGGACGACGAGTTGGTGGCGGGAGACGGCGAGGCGGCCCGGCTCGTGTCGTTCATCCGGTCGGACGAGACGCCGCACGTGGAGTATCTCCGCACCGTGCTGTCCGAGATGCGCGACCGGACGTTCGTCGGTGCATCAGGCCGCACCTACGACGGAACGGACATGATCAGCCGCATCTGGGATCGCGCGCTCGCCGACTCGTTGGGCACGCGGCGGACCGAGACGATGCGAATCACGCTCGCCGAGGTCGAACGAGCTGTCGGCGACGGTCCCGGGCGCGCCGACGTTCTCGAGCGCTTCCACGAGCTCGGATCCGTCAGGCCGTCGACCGACGGTCGATGGATCGCGCAGCCCGCACCCGTGTCCTGACCGCTTCGAACGTCTCCTAGGGTGTTCCGGGTGGAGGTGCTGTCCGGCCCGGTCCTCGTCCTGACAGCGCTCCTTGCTCTGGCTGGTGCGTTCAAGCTCCGCCGTCCCGCACCGACGGTCGGCGCGCTGCAAGCCATGCGCATGCCCAGCCGCCTCGCGCTGGTGCGCGTCCTCGGCGCAGTCGAGCTCACGCTCGGCACTGCCGCGCTGGCGACGGGGGCGCGGCCGCTGCTGGCGCTCACTGCAGCGGCCTACCTCGCGTTCGCGGCCTTCGTAGCTGCTGCGCTGCTGTCGGGCTCACCGTTGCAGTCGTGCGGCTGCTTCGGCCAGCGCGACACGCCGCCGAGCGTCGTACATCTCGCCGCCAACCTGACTGCGGCCGTTGTCCTGCTCGTCGCGGCGGCCGGAGATCTGCCGAAGCCCGCCGACGTACTCGCTGATCAGCCATGGCACGCCGCCCCGTTCGTGTTGCTCGTGTTGATCTCGCTCGAACTGAGCTACCTGGTGCTCACGGCGCTGCCTGCGGTGCTGACTCCGGCGCGTCCTCGATGAGCCGCTGGTTGGCCGACAAGATGACGTCCGTCCTCGCGTCGCGCACGAACCGCCGCGGCATGTTGGTTCGTAGCGCGGTGGTCGGCTCTGCGCTCGCGACGAACCCGGTCGACTACATCCTGCGACCCATGACCGCGTTCGCGGCTGCGTGCCAGTGTCGCGGTCAGCCGTGCGCGTGCGGCTCGCCGTGCTGCGACGGCTACACCGAGTTCTGCTGCACGATCACCGGCCACAACCGCTGCCCGGCCGGGACCGTGACCGCAGGCTGGTGGAAAGCCGACGGAACGCCGTTCTGCGGCGGCCCTCGGTACTACATGGACTGCAACCAGATCACGTACCCGTGTGGCTGCACGTGCGCGAACGGATCGTGCGGCAACCGCGTCAGCTGTTGCAACTTCTTCCGTTACGGCCAGTGCCATCAGGAGATCGCACAGGTCGGTCCGATCGTGTGCCGTGTGATCACGTGTACACCCCCATGGCTCGTCGATCCGACGTGCACCACGGTGAGTGCGACCGATCAGACGACCGCCTTCCACGACGCGCCATGCCTGCACGTGATCGACGTACCGCCACCCCCACCACCGCCCACGGGGCTCGTCACCGCGATGTGGTACCTGCGAGGCAGCGCATCCAGCGGCACCGCTGACATCACGTTCCCGTACGGCCAGCCGTTCGACCGGCCGATCGTCGGCGACTGGGACGGCGATGGCGTCGCGACTCCAGGTGTCATCCGCGGCAACACCTTCTACCTCCGCAACAGCAACAGCGCCGGCGTGGCCGACATCGTCTTCCCGTATGGCGACCCCGGTGACGAGGTGATCGTCGGCGACTGGAACGGAGACGGACGCGACACCATCGGCGTCAGGCGCGGCAACACGTTCTACCTGCGCAACAGCAACACCGCCGGCGTGGCCGACATCGTCTTTCCGTACGGTGAACCCGGCGACACGGTCATCGTCGGCAGGTGGACCGCCGGCGCAACGGCCGACACCGTCGGCGTCGTGCGCGGCAACACCTTCTACCTGCGCAACAGCAACAGCGCCGGGGTCGCGGACATCGTCTTTCCCTACGGCGACGTCGGCGACAAGGTCGTCGTCGGCGACTGGGACGGCGACGGTGTCGACACGCCATGCGTCATCCGCGGCAACACCTTCTACCCGCGTAACAGCAACACGGCCGGCGTGGCCGATGTCGTGTTCCAGTACGGCGACCCGAACGACTTGCACGTGGTCGGCCGTTGGGCCGGAGGCGGGAGTCCCGCGGAAGGGCCCGGATCGGCGCGCTGATGGTTGCGCTCGTTTCGATCCTCGCCGTCGCGGTCGGCCTGCTGACCCTGCTCGTTGCCGGACTGCTGCGCAGTCACGCAGAGATCCTGCGTGCGCTGCAGTCGCTCGGCGTCAGCCTCGATCCGAGCGCGTCCGAACCGCACAGCCCGACCGGTCTGACGTCGCCGCAACGCGTCGAGGGTGCACCCGCGATCGACATCGCCGGCGTCGACCCGGCCGGCGCGCCGGTGACGTTCGCAGTCGCGGGCGTCGAGCATCGAACCCTTCTCGCCTTCCTGTCGAGCACATGCCTCACGTGCCGCGGCTTCTGGGAAGCGTTCGCCGACCGCCGGCTGTCCGTTCCCGGACGGGCCAGATTGCTGATCGTGGCCAAGGGCTCGGACGCCGAGAGCCCCGCGACGATCCGCAAGCTCGCGCCGTCGAGCGTGCACACCGTCCTGTCGAGTGCGGCGTGGGCGGACTACCGCATTCCCGCCGCGCCGTACTTCGTGCTGGTCGACGGCTCGAGCGGCGACATCATCGGCGAAGGCGCCGCGTCGACGTGGGACCAGGTCCGCGACCTCATGGCGCAATCACTGGCAGACGCTGACGAGCATCCCGACGATCGCCCACCGATGGGCCGGGCGCAGGACCGGCCCGCTCGGGTGAACACCGAGTTGCGCGCCGCCGGGATCGAGCCTGGTCATCCGAGCCTGTACCCGGACCGTGGCGAGTGAGCCCACTCGTACTGTGGGCGGGGATCGCGTCGGCGGTCGTCGGCGCCATACGGTCGACGTGGTCACCGTGAGGAGCGTCGATGCTCTCGAGCATCACTCCGCTCGGTGAGCGGGGACGGCACAACCGATTCGGCGTCACCGCCACCGCCTTCGTCGTGGGCGCGCTCGCGGGCGGCACGACCTTGGGCGCGCTGTGTGGATGGCTCGGCTCGTGGTTGCCCGATCGATCGAGCGCGGTCGACGCGCTGTTGGTCGTCGCGCTCGCCGTCGCAGGTGCAGTGCTCGATGCGACGGGCGTTCCGACCATCAAGCGACAAGTCAACGAGGACTGGCTCACCCGCTACCGCGGCTGGGTGTACGGCCTCGGCTTCGGCGCGCAACTGGGCTTCGGCGTGGTCACCGTCGTGACGAGTGCGGCAACCTACGTCGCGTTCGTCCTCGCCGTACTCACCGGGTCCGTCGCCGCGGGCGCAGCCATCGGCCTCACCTTCGGGGCGCTCCGCGGCCTGTCGTTGCTGTTGGTGAAGGACGTCGATTCGCCCGAGCGCGTTGCGAGCGTTCCACCGTCGCCTCGACGCGCGAGCCGCAGACGGTGCTCGCCTCGGTGTCGTGATCGCAAGCGCTCATCGGCGTGCTCGCCGTGATCGCACTCGTGGGGTACGCATGAGCCAGCTCACAGGCTCCGGCCTCGCCGTCGACGTGCCCACCGGGTGGGACGGCCGCATCTACACGCGCACGCCCGAACCAGGCGGACGCCGGCCGTCGGCAGGCGTTCGCTCCGGCCGAGACGACCGCCGCGGTGCTGCACGTCGCGAGCTTCCCGTTGCCGCCCGAGACCGGTGACTACGGCGGCGGGGCCGTCGAGCTCATGACCGGCAAGGACCTCTTGGTCGTGCTGTTCGAGCACGGACCTCAGAGCGCCAACACCCCACTGTTCGCAGCCACGTCGATCCCCCGCCTCGCCGCCACCGACGTCAGCACCATGCAGCTGCAACGTCTGCTCGAAGGTCAGGGCGGGGTGCAGCGATTCTTCACCGTGGCGGGGCGCGCGTTCTGTCTGTACGTCGTGTTCGGCTCGTTCGCCCGGCGGGTCCGCACGATCCCGGTCGTCAACAGCATCCTCGACACGCTCAGCATCACCTGACCTCGTCGAACTTCGGGTCACGGTGGCCGCTCTAGCGCCCACGGCGCACCAACATTCCATTCGGCCGAAGGGTTCAGGCGTTGACGAGGTGGAGGTCGTCCTTGTAGCCGTCGAGCAGTTCGGAGCTCGGTCCGCCGAGCCAGTCGAGGGCAGCCGCGTACAGCGAGCGCGTGTCGGTCTGGACCGGCAGATCGCCGTCGGTGAGGTGGCCGATGTCGACCGTGCCGTGGAGCCCGCCCTGGACCGAGGGCCCGGCGAGGAACTGCACACCCCCGAGACCATGGTCGGTGCCCGCGCTGCCGTTCTCCGCGGCGCGCCGGCCGAACTCGCTCGTCGTGATCAGGAGCACGCGGTCGGCGTGACCCTTCTGCTGCAAGGTCGAGAAGAAGCCGGACACCCCTTTCGCGAGATCGTCCAGCAGTTGTTGGTGGTGATCGAGCTGACCGGCGTGCGTGTCGAATCCCGACGCGCTCACGAGCAACACGCGCGTCCCCAGATCGAGATCGATGATGTTGGCTGCCGCGCTCGAGACCGGACGCGAGCGGTCCCGTCGGTCCCGCATCCGGGTCGTCACCTTCGACCGCGGTGTTCGCTCCGGCCTTCGAGAGGACGTCGACGGCCCGGAGGGCGGCGGTGACCGAGGTCTGCGCCTGCGCGGCGAGCGGATCGGTCGACGCCGGCGATGCCGTCGCCGCGAAGGCGCGCGCCAGTTGGTCGGCATCGCTTCCCGGCGGCGCCATCAGTCGGAAGTCGTTGAGGTCGTTCACCGCCGTCGCCTGCGACCGCTCGGACGCGAGCGCGGGCACCGCGCCGCCGCCGAGGGAGACGGCTACGAGTGGGTTGTCGACTGCCGCGCCCGTGGCATCCAGCCAGCGACCGATCCAGCCGGTCTTCAGCTTGTGGTCCGGGCTGGCCGTCCACCAGACGTCCTGCGACTCGAAGTGCGACCGGCTGTCCGTCGAGAAGCCGACGCACGGCAGGACTGCGAGCTGGCGGGCATCCCACATCTGCACGAGGGGTTGCAACGCAGGGTGCAAGCCGACATCCGTTGCGCCACTCAACGACAGGAGCTTGTCGTCTGCGATCGCAAGGTGTGGTCGCAGATCGTGGTAGTGACCGTCGTGCGGCACGACGGTGTTGAGCGCGTCGTTTCCGCCGCTCAGCTGCACCACGACCAGCACGCGCGGCGAGGTGTCGGCCAACCGTGCCGCCCCGTCGGACGATCCGTGCTTGCTCAGGACCCCCGCCCACGCGGCTGCACCGGTGAGTCGCGGCACCTCCGCTGAGGCCGAGGAACTGGCGCCGGGTCAGCATCAGCGACGGTCCTTCATGTGACAGCCAAGTCGGGAGAAGCGAGGGCCAACGCCAGCACGCTCGCGGCGGTCGCCTTTGACCTGCGCCAGCGCGGCCTTCGTCGAAGCGGTGAACCCGCTCGGGCGCCCGAGCGCGTCTGCCAGCGCGTCGAGATCGAAGCTACGCGCCGCGACGAACGCCGGGGTGTCGTTCGAGACACCCTGCGCGAGGGCGGCAGCCAAGTCGTACCGGGCGACGACGGTCGACGCCCCGAACCACGTCGTACCGACGGGCCACCCCGCGACGTTGGGTGGATGGAACGGCAACTGCCCCGCGGCGCGGAGGCCCTGCAACCGGCGACCGCGCGGAGACCTGCCGCGCCTGTCGCGCGCTGCGCCGCCACCAGCCACGGCACCGGTTCGTTGACCGACTCGCCACCTTTGCCGATGGCGCCCGCTTCGAGGATCCCGCGGACGAGGACGCGAGTGTCGAGGCCGCTCGCTGCGAAGCGTGTCGCCAGCTGCTCGACCAGCCCCGGATCGACGCCCTCGCCGAGGATGGCCGCGGCGAGCTTGCCCGCGATGAACTGCGCGCACTGAGGATGACCGGTGACAGCTGCAACCACGGTGTCGACGTCGTGCACACCGTTGACGCCGAGGTAGGTCTGTTGCTCGTCGGTGTGACGACCACGCTCGAACTGCGACCGGCCGTCTCGTCGCCGCACCGTCCATCCCGTGAGTGCTCTGGCGCCGGCTTGGACGTCGTTCTCGGTGTAGTTGCCGATCCCGAGCGTGAACAGCTCGAGCAGCTCGCGGCCGTAGTTCTCGTTCGGGCTGTCGCCCGTGCTCGTGGCCCCGTCGAGGTACAGGAGCATCGCGGCGTCGACGGTCGCGGCGCGCACGAGCTTCGGGAACGGCGCGAGCGCGAGCGAACGGTACGTCCGCAGCTGTTGCACCATGAGCGACGGGATAGTTCACCTTGTCGATACCGGACACGAAGTGCCCGTGCCAGAACCAGGCCATCCATTCCATGAGCGGCCGCGGTGTGGCAACGAGATGGTCGAGCCAGGCCTCGATGGACTGCTCCGTCTGCTCGCGAGCGCGAGCCCGGAGCTGCGCGCGGTCGGCCTGCGAGGTGTGGGGACCGACTGCTGGAAGCGTGAGGTCGACGTCGGCCCACGGGTCGGGCGAGGTCGGTACGCCGTGGCCGTCGGGATCGACGAGGCGGTCGATGGTCGCGGCGACGCCGTCGGCCGCGCGTGCGTCGAGCTCGCCGGGCGCGAGGCCCCAACCGGCGCGCCGGTGAAGCCACGCGACCGCCTCCCGCTTCGCGTCAGCCACGCGACGAGCCTGACGACCGCACGTGAGGACAGGATGAGGAACAGATCAGGCGTCGTTGGACGCCCCTGGTGTGCCCGTCGAGGGACGAGGCAAACGGGGCGTCGAAGTGATAGCCAGAGCGACCGTGCCGCGTTATGTCGCCGTGATCGGAGCCACGGTGACCGATGCGGAGGTCGACGCAGCCGCTGAACGTGTCGGAGCCTTGTTGGCGAAGGCCGGAGTCGTGGTCGTGACGGGCGGACGGGAAGGCATTGCCGCGGCCGCCAGCCGGGGAGCGTCGGAGGCCGGCGGTCTCACCGTCGGCATCCTGCCCAGCCGCGACCGCGCCGAGGCGAACCCGTGGGTCCACGTGGCGGTGCCGACGGGTCTCGGTGAGCTGCGCAACGCGCTCGTCGTGATGGACGCGGACGCAGTGATCGCGTTTCCCGGCGCGTACGGAACCCTCATCGAGCTCGGGTTCGCGCTCCACACCGGACGTTCGATCGTCGTCGTGGGCGACTGGCCCATGGCGTCGGGCATCGCGGCGCACCGCGCCTCGTCTCCCGAGGAGGCCGTCGCCGTCGCGCTGTCGACCGAGGAGCAGTAACCGCGTCACGAGCAGACGGTGAAGGTGCCCGGTTGACCCGCGGGTGCGATCACCGTGGCTTTCACATCCGGCGCCCACTGATTCAGTGCGTCGGCCAATTTCTGCGTGTCGTCGGGTGTGTCGCCGACGAACGTGTCACGCAGACACGTGTTGCCGCTTGCGTCGAGCCACGTCACGTACTGATCGCCACCCCATCCGGCGACGGCGGTGTCGACGTCGCTGGTTCGCATCGACCCGAGCAGGGTCTCCTCGAACATGAACGCGCCGAGGACTCCCTTGTTCAGAACCGTGCCGTCCGCGGCGGGGACGGCGACCGGGACGGCCTGCTCGCCGTCGAGGAATTTGGCGGGATCGATCACCTGCTCGCTCGTCGTCGGTGGCTGCTGGAACGCCGCGTCGAGGCGTTCGCGATTCCCTGCGTCGAGGATGGCCTGCACCAGAGCCTCGCCGTCGATGTACGGCTCCTGAACGATGTCCTGCAGCACTGGCGGCACCGTGAGGAGTTCGGGGTGTCCAGCGACAAGGGCCAGCTCCTCCTGCTTGACCTCGGCCTGTTCGCCCGGAGAAAGGGACGAGAGATAGGCAGCTTCGACGCGATGCGCGTCACCCTCGGTCAGAGCGTCGAAGCCGAAGCCGGTCTCGTCGTCGGCGTTGTCGAGCTGCGGACGGTTGAGATCGAACCACTGGTCGTCGAGTGCATGGGTGAGCTCGTGTGCCAGCGTGTCGCGCACAAGGGGCGTGACCTGTGTTCCGCGCACCACCAGCTTCTTCGTCTCGGGGTCGTAGAAGCCGAGCACGGTGTTCTCGAGCAGATCCTTTTGTGCAGCGGTCAGGTCGAACGTCGGCGGGATCAACCCGAGCGCGCGCAGCACCTCCTGCTGCTCGAGCACCGAAGGACGCTCCTTCACGAGTTGCTGGTCCAGCATCTGTGACGAGCTGGTCGTCGGTCACGAGTTGCACGTCGACCGCCGTCTTGAACGTCAGTCCGCGCTCGCGTTCGACGAACGCCTCGATGTCGCGCACGGCCGTCGGAAGATCGGGTTCGGCGCTCGAGCTCGCGGAACTGTCGGAGCTCCCCGAATCCGTGCTCGAGCTCGAACTGTCGGTGCCGGAGCTCTGCGAACTCGGTGTCGGTCGGCGCGGTGGTCGTGGGCGCGCCCGCGATGAAGCGGCTGTTCGAGTTGTCGTTGGACTGTCCCCATGCGAGGACGCCGACGATGACGATCGCCGCGGCGCCGATGGCGGCGATCAACAACGCGCCGGCGCCGAGGGTCACCTGGCTCGCGACGGCGTCCACCGCCCCCGACGGGGGGTGGACCAGAGCCGGCCGGCGGCAGCAGCGGCGGGGTCGAGGGCCACTCCTCAGGCGGCGCAGGCGGAAAGGTGGGGGGCGGCGGAAGCGGCGGGCGCGGCGTACGGCGGGCCGAGCGGAGGCATGGCAGCCCCTGCACGGCCGAAGGACGGGCTCTGTGCGACCGGGCTGGGCTCGAAGGGCGGAGTCGGCGCCGGCTGCGTCGGCACCGATGGCGGTTGCGGGCGCGGCGGCAGCGGCGGCTCCGGCGGGTCGGGTTGGTTCGCTCCTCCGGGCGGGACGGCGAACGGCTGGGTCGGTTCGTCCATTCGCCCTCCATCGAACCACGTCGCGCTGCTCTGCCGGTTTCGGCTGGTGCGCCACACTCTTCGGGTGGACGGCCTTCCGGTCATCGACCTCTCGCCGCTGCGCAACGGCGGCGGCGCCGAGCGCGTGGCGGCTGGAGATCGATGCTGCGTGCCGCGACACGGGCTTCTTCTACGTCGTGGGCCACGGCGTCTCGCCCGAGCTCGTGGCCCGGCTCGACCGGCTGGCCCGCGAGTTCTTCACGTTGGGCGACGACGAGAAGTCGGCGATCGCGATGCGCCACGGCGGCCAGCGCGTGGCGTGGATGGTTCCCCGTCGGCGGCGAATTGACCTCAGGAAGACCCGACATGAAGGAGGGCATCTACTTCGGGCAGGAGCTCGGCGACGACGACCCCCGCGTGCGAGCCGGTCTGCCACTGCACGGGCCGAATCTGTTCCCCATCCACCCCGAAGGCTTGCGCGCCGCGGTGCTCGAGTACATCGACGCCGTCACCGAACTGGGGCACACGCTGCTGCGCGGCATGTCGATCGGTCTCGGGCTCGAGGAGTCCTGGTTCGACGAGCACCTCACGGCCGAGCCGCTGGTGCTCTTCCGCATCTTCCACTACCCGCCACTCGATCGTGTCGACGACCGGTGGAGCGTCGGTGAGCACACGGACTACGGGCTCATCACGATCCTGGCGCAGGACGCCTCGGGTGGTCTCGAGGTCCGCGGGCCGGGTGGTTGGCTCGCGGCACCACCGGTCGACGACGCGTTCGTCGTGAACCTGGGCGACATGCTCGAGCGCATGACCGGCGGGCGCTACCGGTCGACCCCGCACCGCGTGCGCAATGCCAGCGGGCTCGATCGCCTCTCGTTCCCCTTGTTCCTCGATCCCGGTTGGAACGCGGAGGTACTCCCCGTGCCCCTGGCCGACGACACTGTCTCGCGGGACCGGGGCGAGCGATGGGACGGCGCAGACGTCCACGCCTGGGCCGGCACCTACGGCGAGTACGTGGTCACCAAGGTGGGTCGCGTGTTCCCGGCGCTGCGCGACGAGGTGTTGCGCACGCGCGAGTGACCTTCTCGTAGGGTCGGCGCCATGCGATTCAGTGTGTGGCCGAGCCCCGAACGCCCGTGGGTTGATGTGCTCGAGATCGTGCGGGCGTGCGATCGAGCCGGGTGGTACGGCGTGTACTTCGCCGATCACTTCATGCCGAACGACCTCGGTGGCGAACCGCTCGACGGTCCCGTGCTCGAGTGCTGGAGCGTGATGGCGGGTCTGGCCGCGGCGACGGAGCAACTGCGGATCGGGAGCCTCGTGTGCGGCAACCTGTACCGCCATCCGGCGGTCGTCGCGAACGCGGCCTCGACGGTGGATCACATCAGCGGCGGACGATTCGTGCTCGGCGTCGGCGCCGGATGGCAGGTCAACGAACACCAGGCGTACGGCATCGATCTGCTCGACACGAAGGCTCGGCTCGACCGGTTCGAAGCCGCGTGCGCGGTCATCACGTCCTTGCTGCGTGAGCAACGCACGACGTTGGAGGCCGACGTGTACCGCATCACGAACGCGCCGTGCGATCCGAAGCCGGTTCAGTCGCCGCTGCCGCTACTCGTCGGCGGCAAGGGGGAGCGGCGCACGATGCGCATCGCGGCGCGGTACGCGGACGAATGGAACGCGTGGACGACACCGGACGAGTTCCGTCAGAAGATCGACGTGCTCGAGCGGCACTGCGACGATCTCGATCGCGATCCGTCTTCGATCCACCGCTCGACGCAGGCGCTCATGTACCTCAGCACCGACGAGAGCTGGTTGGCCCGCTTCCGTGATCGTGACCCCGTACGCCCGGTCATCGTCGGCACGCCCGCGGAGGTCGTCGAGCAGGTCGCCGCCTACCGAGACGCCGGCGTCGACGAGCTCATCGTTCCCGACTGGACGATGGGCAAGCCGCCGCGCGCGAAGGACACGCTCGAACTGTTCTGGACCGAGGTCGCACCCGCCGTCAGTTGATCACGTTCAGCGTGAGTACGAGCTCGTCGCGGATCGGGATGCCATAGCAGCCTTCTTGCGGGATCGCGGGTTTGAGCGCCCGGGCCCGATCAATCGCACCCGCGTGCAGCTCGCTCAGCCGGAAGTCTCGTCGCTGGTACAGCCGCAACGCGTCGACGTTGTCGTTGGTCGTGACCAGCCACAGGTCGCGAACGCCCGTGGCTCGCACCTCGGCGACGACCGCGGCGATCAGCTGTGTCCCGATGCCACGTAGCCGATGATCATCCGACACCGCGATCGCCGCGAGCTCCGCGGCCGCGTCCTGGACGTCGTACGTCGCGACGCCGACGAGCTGTTCCGCCTCCCACGCGCCCACGCCGGGTAGTGCGAGGACGTCGTGCACCTCGCCGAGCCGCGCTTGCCGCCGCCCGCCCAGCTCGTCGTCGAGCAGCAACTCGGCGGCTTCGAGGTGTGCCGGCTCGAGTGCGCCGATTCTCGCCATGCCGCGTCCCACGGTAGTTGCCGCCCGAAAATCTGGGTCGGTCATCCGGATTCGGCAGGATCGGAGTTGCGAAAGGCCTCGATCGCCTCGTGCACGGTCTCGAAGTACGCGTCGGCACCGATGAGATCCGTGAATCCATAACGGTCGAGTTCCTTGCGGACGTCGGGCTCCACCTCGGCAAGTACGAGATGCGTCCGCCGATCACGAAGCTCCACCGCGAGCTCGTTGAGCGTCTGACCGCCGCTGTAATCCACGTCGGCGATGGCGGAGGCGTCGAGACACAGCCACCGCACCGGCTCGTCGTCCTCACCGGTCAAAGTGAGGATCTCCTCGGCGAGCCGTGTCGAGTTGGCGAAGTACAAGCTGGCTGCGAAGTGGTAGACGACGAGACCCTCGAGCGTGCGGGCGTCAGGCGACGGTGGAACCAAGCGGATGCCCTCGCCACTGGTCGGGACGAGTACCGAGTCCTTCGGTGAGTACCCGCGACGAAGGTGGACGACGATCGATGCCACGATCGCCAGGACCACACCCTGTTCCACGCCGACGGTGATGACAATGACCGCTGTGAGCAACGCGACCACGAATTCGATTCGACGCATGATGAAGATCTGCCGCATGCCCCCGACGTCGACGAGCTCGACACCGATGACGAACACCACCGACGCGAGCACCGCATTCGGGAGGTACTCGAGCGGCTTCGTCAGGAAGAGAAGCACCACCAGGACGATCAGGGCCGTGGAGAGCATCGACAGCTGACTCCGCCCTCCGGCGCTGTCCACCATCTGCGTCTTGGTGGGGCTTCCGTTCACGACGAAGGTCCCGGACAGTCCGGCTGTCGCGTTGGCGACGCTCAGTCCGACCAGGTCGACGTCCTCGTCGAACGGCTCCTGATATCTGGCCGCGTACGCCCGTGATGTCGCGGCGCTCTGGGCCAGGATCACGACGAACAAGGCGAGCGCCGTTGTGACCAGCGGCCACACCTGGTTCCTGGCCACGTCCGGGATGCCGAAGCCCGGCAGACCGCCAGGCACGGGGCCCAGCGTCGTGACGCCGTGGGCGACCAGGTTCCAGTTCCAGCTCACGAATATCGAACCGATCACCGCGACGAGGGCGCCTGGGATCTTCTTCGAGATGAGGCGCCCGCCGACGATGACTGCGATCACGGACAGCGACACTGCGACCGTGGTCATGCTCGTGTCGCCGACGTGTCCGAGCGTCCCGAAGAACTTGCGAATCGTGCCGCCCGAACCGCTCTGCACACCGAGCATGCCGCCCACCTGACCCATGGCCACCTGGATCCCGACACCGGTCAGGAAGCCGACGAGCACGCTTCGGCTCAGGAAGTTCGCGAGGAAGCCCAGACGGAGCAGCCGCGCGAGCACGAGGAGGACGCCGGTGATGATGGCGAGCCCACCGGCCAGCGCGACGTACTGCGGCGACGCCAGCGGAGCGATGCCTGCGAGACCCGCCGCCATGATTGCGGCTGTCGCCGAGTCAGCGCCGACGACGAGATGCCGAGACGACCCGAGCACAGCGAACACCGCGATCGGAACCAGGATCGTGTAGAGGCCAGTGACGACCGGCATCCCGGCGATCTTCGTGTAGCCCATGACCTCGGGTATGCCGAGAGCCGCGAGGGTGATGCCCGCGACGATGTCGGCGGGCACGCGCGAGCGGTCGACGGGCGCGATGCCTCGAAACAGCGGCACCGGAAATCGTGCTCTGCGTGCCTGCGTTCGGTGTCCCACAGCCCTCATTGTGTGTATCTCGGTAACGGTCGGCGAACGCGCATGATGGCGCTCGGCTAGACCTTCCGACTCGTGCAGATGTTGCTGACGTCGGACCTCCACTACAACTTGCGTCACCTTGACTGGTTGGTGACCCAAGCGGATCAGTTCGACGTCGTCGTTGTCGCGGGCGATCACCTCGACATCTCGTCGCCGGTCGCGCTCGAGTCGCAGTCGGTCGTCGTGCTCCGCTACCTGGCCCGACTCGCCGAGCGCACGACAGTGATCGCTTCCTCCGGCAACCATGACCTCACTGCCCGCAACAGTCACGGCGAGAAGACCGCGAGTTGGCTGCTCGAAGGTCGGCACGTCGGAGCACTGGTCGACGGCGACTCCGTCGACATCGACGGCGTGCGCGTGACGGTGTGTCCCTGGTGGGACGGTCCGTCGACGCGCGACGACGTCGACGCGCAACTGCGAGAGCAGGCCGACGACCGCGCTCCGTTCTGGGTGTGGGTGTACCACCCGCCGCCTTCCGGCTCGCCGACCGCGCTCGGAACACGTCGCGAGTACGGCGATCAGGAGCTGCGGTCGTGGATCAGCGATCTCCGTCCGGACCTCGTCCTCACCGGCCACGTGCACGAAGCTCCGTTCGTCAGCGGCGGATCATGGTTCGAACACGTCGGCAACACGTGGACGTTCAACGCCGGACGGCTTCCGATGGGGCCCGTGCCCGAATCACGTGGCCCTGGACCTGGACAGCCGGCTCGCATCCTGGTTCGGCGGCGGCGAGTCAGCCGAGTTGTCGCTCGATCAGTAGGGACAGTAGGGCGCGTCCGGCTCGCGCTCCGAGCCGGGCTCGACGTCGATCGGGGCGCTGTGCGACAGGGATGCCAACACCTCGTCGATCATGCCGAGACCACCCTCGTGGTCGGCGTATTGCCGGCGAAGATCCGCGAGGTACCCGGTCATGGTGTCGACACGACGAGCGAGCAACCGCGCCAGCACGACGGCGAAGTCGGGGTCGGTTGCCAATCGGCTGCGGGCATCGTCGACCTCGACGACGACCGTCTCGGTGCGCGCCCGAACCGATGCCGATGCGGGCCGGTCGAGCAGGAGCGACATCTCGCCGAACATCGCACCGGGCTCGGCAACGGTCGCGACCGTGGCGCCGCCTCGAACGATCTCGACCGTTCCCGATCGCAGCTCGTACAGGCTGACGATCTCGTCGCCTTCGCCGATCAGGGTCTCCCCGGGCTCGAGATGTCGAGGCGGCATTCGAGCAGGCTAGCGACGAACTCCGCCGACGCTTGAGCCGAGGCCGATGGGCCGGGATCGATGCTCGCATGCTCCAAGACAGCTGCGTACGCCGTCCGCGTGCGTCGCTATCCCCTCTTGAGCTTCCGCCAACCTCCGGCCCGGTTGTTCGCGATGATCTGCTCGAGCATGGTCTTCAGCGGGCGGACCTCGATGCGATCTCCCTCACGGTAGGAGATCGTTCGCGCCGTCGAGTTGGTGTGACCCGCGGTGATGATGCCTTCCGGGTCGGGCACGATCGCTCCGTCGTACAGAAACAGATTCACGTGGTCCTTGGCGGCAAGCAGCGCGCACACGTTGCCGTTCACGACGAAGTAGGGCTGAACGCTGCGCTTGATGGTTTCCTCGACGTCTGGATCGGCGGCGTGAATCACCTGCCGAAGCCTCTGGCATAGGTCTCGCTGCCACGCCGGTAATCGATTGATGTACTCGTCGACTCGCGGATCTCGCAGGGTCGTCAGCGGACATGGCTGTCAGGTTCTCCGCCCGAGCGGTTCGAGGACGGCGACGATGTCGTCTCTCTCCTTGTGGCGCGCCATGCCGAGGGCGGTGGAGTGGAAGAGAGGCTCTCTGACCCGGAGGTCCGGGTCCTTCGTGAGGAGGAACTCGACCACCTGCCGGCGACCGTGACCGGCCGCCCAGATGAGCGCGTACTCGACGACCAGCTCCGGCGACAGCAAGGACCCGTGGGCGCCGATGCGCTCGACCGGCGCAACGCCGGCTCGCAGGCTGCCGTCTGCGTCGAAGTAGGCGCGGACTGCGTCGAGATCGCCGAGCGCCGCTGCGAGGCAGAGGTTGTCCACCCGGGCGCCGCAGCGGGCGAGCGCCTCCGCCGCGTCGGTGTACACGAACGAGACGGCAGTCCACAGTGGCCCGCTGTCGTCGTCGATCCCGTTGACCCGAGCTCCGCTGTGGCAGAGCTCCTCGACGAGGCCGACCTGAACGCCCGCCAGGTAGGGATGAACGGACGAGACCAGCAGGCCCATGGTCGTCGCGCCGTTCCCGCCTCCATAGCTGTCGCAGGTGGCGTCCGGGTCGGCGCCCCGTTCGATCAGTAACCGCAGGACGTCGACCGCGTTGGCGGGTGAGTTCAACTGGCGTTCGACCTCGTTCCCGTTCGCCGCCACGTGATGCAGCAACGTCTGGCGGTGCGGGAACGGCGAGTGCATCCGCACCAGGGCCGGCTCCTCGTCGAGCAGCTGCCGAAGCGTGTCGAGGTCTCCCGCGTGGACCGCGTCCGCGGCCGCCTCGAATCGCGTGTCAACCGTGTCGTCCCCGTGGGTGAGCGCGTCCGCCAAATCCGCGTACCAATGATCCCTGGCGACCGCCAGCCGAGCCGTGTCGAGATCGAGCAGACCGCCCTGCCCCTCGGCCGCCACCCTCGTACGCAGCACCTCGACAGCCGCGGGCTCACCCCGGGCGACGGCAGCAGCGAACAACTCGGCTTGGAGCGCGATCCAGTGCCGTACGGGAACGTCGACCCCGTCCACTGGCGGTGTCAGGAAGCCGGTACTCGCCACCATCGGAGAGTACCGATCGGCCTCCGAGGCTCGCCCCCGTCGGCGAGCCCGACCGCGTGCGATCAGGATGCGGTCACGGGCGCCAAGCGGGATCACGACCGGCAAGGCCGATGAGTCGATCGAGCGCGGGCGCGTCATCCCCGACTTGCACGACCGGCCCAAACAGCGACCCGTCCCGCGGAGCGGGGAAGTTCGACACGAAATCCGTTGCCGCCGCGACCTCCTCAGGGGTTGCGCCGTAGGGCTGACCGGTCGCCACTGCAAGGTCCCAGCCGTGCACGACGAGCTCGTCAAGGGCGACGACGCCGGCGACTTCGGCAGGAAGTTCACGTCCGCCGGCTGTCGTGACGCCGACCCACGCTTCCGGCTGTCGCCACGCGGCAGCCAACTCGTCGAGGTCGCGGGCGATGCGGTCTCGCCAGCCTGGCTCGAGGTTCGCCGCATTCGGGCGCGGCGGTGGGCCGGCCGAGACGTCACGCGTCTTGTCCGCTGTCGCCGCGAAGCCCGAGGCCAGCGTGCCGATGTGGTCGATGAGATCACCGACGGTTGTGTCGGGGCACGGCGTGGGACTGGCGAGTTGGTTGTCGTCGACGCCGGCGAGGAGGTCGACAACCCGGCCGGCCGAGGTTCCAAGATCGATCATGAGTGTTCCGACGACGGCGGGACGCGGAACTCATCGCGGCACGCGAACCACATGATCCCGCCGTCGTCGGTATGCGCTACTCGGTTCGCGGTTCGCGGGGCCGCGTCTGGCTTGAAACGGTCGTGTCGAGGTAGAGCATCCATGTCCCTGCGAGCCCCTTGAGGCTTTGCTCGCCCCTCGGCTCGAAAACGTGGTTCGGAACCGGCTGCTGCGAGTTGGGCCGACGCGGTGGTCAGAATCTCGTTCGGTCCAGCGAGTGCCATCACACGGGCGGCGATGTGAACCGCGACGCCGGCGAGGTCGGATCCGCGCCACTCGACGTCGCCGACGTGTACTCCGATCCGAACAGCCAACTCCTCGGAGTCGAGGCGAGCGCAAACCGCCTCGGCAGCCCGCAACGCGTGATCGATCGACGAAAACGTCGCGAGGATGCCGTCACCCGTTGTCTTCACGACGACACCGCCCTGACGCGCGACCTCGGCAGCTACTTGTTCATCGTGGCGATCCAAGGTTGTTCGCCAACGCGCGTCACCCACCGACGAGAGCCGATCGGTGGAGCCAACCAGATCAGTGAACATGACCACGCGGAGCTCTCGGACCGGTGACGGCGAGAGCCGTTCGCCGGTCACGAACCGCGAGATCTCCGCAATGAGCGGATCGATCTCGTCACCGAGCCAGTGGTAGTCGCGTCCCGGAAGGTCCACACGCTCGCCCAACGGGATCGCCGTCGCAACCGGATCCGGTGCCGCTGGTGAACCCACAAGGTTGCCCGGCCGCCGCAGCACGAGCGTGGGCGCTCGAATGTGGGCCTGTGCCTCAGCCAACCGACGAATACAGGGCTCCTCAGGCTGGTCGTACAGCCGCGCCGCAACGCCAGGACTCGCACCCGTCTGGCCTGCAAGGTCGAACCACTCCCGGAACGAACGATCCTCGGCTCGACTCGGGCAGACGCGCCGCGATCAGATCCTCGCTGTCCAACTCGGGCACCGGTGCGATCGTGCGCACGGAGGACCTCAGATCGACCGCCCACATCGGGCCGGTCGGCTCGTAGAGCACAAGCATCGTCAGGCTTGCCGGATGATCGGCCGCGAACAACCGTGCGGGACCCCAGTAATCGCCCAGACTCACCACGACGGGCGGGGTCTCGCACACCTCCCCAGCGATGACAGCGAGATCGTCGGCCCACTGTTCCACCAGGGGACGCGACCAATCCGTGATCGGATCCGACATCCCAATGCCCCGCCGGTCGAACAGGACCACACGACCCAGAGCGGCAAGACCCTCGAGCAGACGAGCGCCATTCCGATCGCGGTCGAGATGAACAATCGGGACCGTGCCGCCCGGCGTGAACACGACGACGTCTCGACCTGGCGCACCAGCACGAATCCGGTATGCCAAGTGGTACCCGTGCGAATCGACGTAGCCGCCATCCTCCACCACCCGAAGTCTCCCACCACCAAACCGACACGATTGCCGACGACCGCGACAACCCCAGTGGTCTCACCAACTACGTCGGTATCGATGCTCCTCCTCTGCGCTCCCCGAAACCGGCGTTGCGGGCACATCCTCCCGAGGGAATCGGCGCGGCGTGCTGGGCCGTCAAGCCCGCGTTCATATGCCGTACCGGTCTCCTCATCTGAGCGCCGCTCGCACGGCCTCGATGAGGTGCAACTGGCGCGCCTCGGGTCCTGGGACGAGTGTCTGCCAGGTCCCCGTGACGTAGGCGAAGGCGATACCGGTGGGTCGGTCGGCGAATGCGAGCGAGCCGGCCGAGCCGGGGTGGCCAAACGAGCCTGGTCCGAGCATCGGATGCAGCTCGCACGACAGAAGCGGCGACGCACGCCACCTGGCTCGTCGCGATGTCAGCCGGCGTGCAATTCGTCGCATGCGACTGTTTGTCCAGGCGCGACCTGGCCACCGCCGACTCCCTCGAGCGCCGCGAACGGTCCGCACTTGTGCGGCACGATCCACACGTGGATCATCGGTATCAGAGCACCCTTCGTCAGGGGCGCAGCGCAGCTTCCGTCGGGTTGGGTGAGCCCGGCGACCTTTCCGGCCGCATTGAAGCAGAGGTTGTCGTGGATGTGCCACTGCGTCAGTGGTCCGCCGATGTCCGGAACCGTCTGCAGGGTCATGCCTGGCGTACCCATGTACATCGCGGCGACGAGCTTCTTGGGACGGACGGTCGTGTCGAAGACCAGCGACTCGGGCCGGTCGGGGTCGAGCATCGCGTTGTCCTGCATGAACTGCATGTTGAGGTAGTGCTCCGTACCGGTGACACCGTCGCCGATCGAGAAGAATCCGTGCGCTTGGTCGTACGCGGGGTCCGACCACTGCGGCAGGAGATCGACCGTCGCGGCAAGCAGGTTCTGGGCGCGCGCTTGCTCCTCCGGCGTGACGCCGGGGACGCCACTCAAGTCGATCGGCAGCAACGGGTTGAACGGATGCGTTGCGACGGCCGGCGCTGATACGACGGGCGCGGCCGCGGTCGACACCGCGGTTCCCTGATTCTGCGAGAGGTTGACGGCTGAGACGGTGCCGGGTCCTGTGACGATGAGCATCACGACGGCAACCGCGAAGGCGAGTCCGCGCGGCAGGTAGCGAGGTCGGACGGTCAACGACGCAGATGCGGCAAGCAACGTGATCAGCGCCAAGCCTGCGCACAGCCCGTCGGCGAACTGGATCGGCACCTTCGTGTTGAGCCCGCTGATGAACCAGATGCCGCTGCTGTTCGTCGTGGCGATGACCCATCCGGCGAACGCCGCGAGTCCGAGCGCAGCGCCGACGAGGGCGACCCACCGGAGCGGGCGGGCGAGCGCGTATGCACCCCAACCGACCTGCACGACCGCCACGGCGAGGAAGGTCCACACGGCCGCACGGTGATCGCTGTGGGCGGCGATCGCTCCGGTGTTGATGATGCCGGCGGCAATCGAGGCGATTGCGGCGATCCTCAGCATCTCCACCGATGGCAGCTCCCGTCGCGAGGGCGCGGGATCGAGCTCCTGGTCGTTACCGCCGGGATCGGGTGGGTCGGATGCGAATGTCACGGCGGGATCCTCTCGCTCGGCCATGCCGCAACGGTACGCCACCTCCTGCGCGGCGTGCGGCCGCCCTTCGAACGGCCTCGAGCCGACCAAACGACGGAGCCGTCGACCACTACCCTCAACTAGCGTGGGCTGTGTAATCTGACCGGCCCCGTCCCGGCCGGGATTCCTCTAGTGCGTGAAAGCGAGAATGTCGTTCCATGACGCGAACCCAGCGACTTTCTCGCCTCGGCTTGGCCCTCCTGCTCGCCTCGGTCCTGGTGCTGACCGCCTGTAGCAGTGGTTCGGGCGCGAGTGGTCCAAGCTCGGGTTCGGCGAGTACGTCGGGTCCGATCAGCTCCAGTGCTGGGGTCCGACCCACCACGGCCGCTCAAGTCGAGATCGTCCAACCCACGCCGAACCAGGTGACAGACGCCAACCCAAAGATCGTGTTCAAGCTGACCGGTGCGAAATTCGCAGCACAGACGACGAAGAACGTGAAACCCGACGAAGGGTACATTCATCTCTCCCTCGATGACAGGCAGCTTGAGGTCGTGGATTCGCTCGAGGTGCCTCTCTTCGACGTCCCACCCGGGCCTCACGTCGTTGAGGGTGTGTTCGTGGCGTCCGACCATCTCCCGTTCGCGAACCAGCCGAAGGCGTCCGTGTCGTTCACGGTCAAGTAGCTGCGCGCTGGCCAACGACCGGCGCGGCCAGATTGCTTCGAAGTGGATGCCGCACGAGAGTTGAGCCGAACCGAGAACGACGCGGCTCAGTTGGTGCGCTTGGGCACGTCAGGCCGCGAGAAGCGACCCCGAGCGTTGCGAACGTGCCGCCCTGAATCCGGCAACCGCGCTGTTCACCGAGACCGTGGCCGACCGATAATGCCCCGTGGTGACTGAACTTGGTGCAGAGCTGTCCTCCGATGACTGGGATCCGGATCCATGGACGCGACGAACCATCGTCGTGCTCTCGCTGGCGATAGCGGCCAGCGTGATCGTGGTTCTGTCCATTGTCGTGCTCCTGGTCGTACAGCCCGGCAAGAACTCCGCGCCAAGCAAGCAACCCGGGTCGCTGTGCTTTGACAATGCGATGCAGATGGAGATGCCGTGTAGCTCGGGGCCGTGAGCAGTGTGCGTGAGTGACGCTGACCCCTCACGGAGTTCGGTCTCGGAGCGCGGGAACCGGATGGCCCGGTGAGACGGCTATCACCCAGACGCGGGAAGCACAAGGGAGTCGTGCATGCCCAAGACGCGGCATCTTGTCGTCGGTGCGGTCACTGCAGCCGCGATGCTGGTTCTGGTTGCGGCTCCCGCGTTGGCCCACGTCACGGTTGATCCAGAGTCTCCAAAACGTCGGAGCCGCGCGGATCGCCGGTTACCTGATCCAAGGCAGCCGCGTCGGGACGGTTTGCTGGCATCGATGTCACCATCAAAGAGGCCGACGGCAAACGCCGACACGGTCGCCTGTCTCGCCAAGGCGCACCCGTGTTGCGGTGGGCGGTGTACTCCGCCACGGGCGCGGCGTGGCGAGCGCCGGTGCCGTCACCGGATCACGACTACTACCTGGCCACCACCAATCGGCTCGGCAAGAAACGAGCCCGGCTCTCTGTAGGGCGTCGCATCCTGCGGCGCAACCACCTGCTCTACGCCCTCGATGAGGGTGCCATCGAACCGGTCAGCGTCTGATCCGCGTTCATCTCGCCGGCATCGACCTCGCCCGATGTTCGCGGCCAGCTCCCTTACGCGCTTGCTTGCCGGACCAACGTTCCGGACGACCTCCACTAGAACGAGCGGCCACACCCATCGCAGCGGGAACGACCGACGACTCATCACGTCGCCGGGCCTCGCAACCCGAGCACCGAGAGAAGCCTGGCCGTCCGCCGCGCGCAGATCATCCATCACCGACACCCGACGGAATCACCATCGGGTGACCACGTCCGCGCGCTCGACACGACAACAACGACCCCGCACCGCTCAACAACCCCTTGACCGGGGGTCCTCACTACAGGTAAGCGCGTATGTGACGTTCTGCGCTCGACCGGGGCACACGAACCCTGTGCGGCGCTTCTCCTGCGTGACGCGTGCGCCGACACGCGACAGTATGTCCGCACGCTACGGCTGGTGACATCGGGGGTGAAGTCATGACCAGAACACTGCGTCGCTTCCGGTGGCTCGCGTTGATCAGTCTCGTCATGTTGATCGCATCATCGTGCGCTTCGCTAACCGGCGTGTACACCGGCACGCCGACCATCACGACCGGCACCTATCGGATCGGACCGGTCAACCTCGCGCCGATGGACCAGCCCGGCTGGGAGAGCAACGCAGTGCAGACCAATGTGCCTCGTCCACCCGGAACGGTCGGCATCAAATCCATGACCTTCGACCTCGTCGACGCCAACGGCAATCCGATACCCCGCATGGACGCGCATCTCCATCACGTGCTGCTGATGAACGCGGCGCGCACCTCCCCCATCTGTCCGGGTGAAGAACAGCGCTTCGCGGGTTCGGGCGCAGAGCGCACACCGATGTCACTCTGGGGCTCGTATGCCTACGTCACGAACTCGACCGACCGTTGGGATGCACTGTGGCACATCATGAACATGACCGACAGTCCCATGACGGTCTACATCCAGTACAGCGTCGGTTACGTCCCCACGAGCGACCCGTCGGCATCGCGACAGGTCACCCCCTTCTTCCTCGATGTGACAGGCTGCGGCACGAACGCCGAGTTCAACGTGCCAGGCAACGGCGGCCCGGGCAGCGTCTACGCGAAGTCTCGCACGTTTACGGCGCCGTGGACCGGTGTTGCCGTCTCGATCGGCGGGCACCTCCACGCTGGAGGAATCGACATCAGCATCAAGGATGACCTCGCCGCGATCGTTGGCTGCACGGACGTCGCTCACTACGACGAACCCGAGCCGATGGACTTCCCGTCGTCGATCTCGGCGTGCAAGATTCACGACTACATCTTCGGGGGTCGGCAGTACACGATGACCGCGTGCTACGACAACTCCCAGCCGTATACGGCAGTGATGGGCATCATGCTCGCGTACGTCTGGCAGGGCACACCGCCCCCCAGCTAGCCAACGCTGCCAGTTGACAGAGCGCCGCGTTCGCACGCGAACCAATCGCGGCAGCGACGAGTCGACGCCATGAGCGGACGACATCGTGGACTGCGTGAAGCGCTTCTACGGCGCTCCCATCGCGGGGCGACGCCGCCACAGCCCAAGCGTCATCACGACCCCGCACACGAACCAAGCCCAACACCACGGCAAGGACGGTCTCAATCGCTATCCGAACCGAGCTACCTGCCATGAGATCACAGCTGCGCAGTAGTGCCGTTCCCGCCGCTCCGGAACCGGCAATCCCGCGCACCATTCGCGCTCGCGCCGCACGTTGACGTGCGCGATTATGCGGCGCGCGTTGCACTGCCACGGGGCGTCCTCGTAGCGGAGAACTTCGGGCCCTCCACACTCGCGTGCTCGTACTGCCGTCATCGTGCTCATGACACCGAGCCAGACGACAACCACGCCGACCAGTCGCCCTCCGGGTCTGTGGTTTGCCCCACCTCAATCAGATGACCGTCGGGATCGCGGATGTAGCAACGAATCTCGTACTGGTGCTGCTTCGGCGGCGTCAGGAACTGAGCACCCCGGGAGCTCCATTCGGCGTACACGGCCTGGATGTCTTTGACCCGGATATTGAGGAAGCTGCTGACCCGATCGGGGTCGCGTGGCGTCTCCAAGGTGACCTCTGGCTTGTCGTCGGTCGGGCCCCCGCCGACATTGATGATGATAAAGCTGTTGGCCAATGCGACATAGGTCACCTCTCCGGAGAACACCAACCTGCCGCCGAGTACTTCGGTGTAGAAGCGCCGAGAGCGCTCGACGTCGTCCGAAACAATGAAGTGGGCCAGCACAATCCCCTCCGGGGGCGGTGAGAACTCGGCCATCTGGCACCTCCACTGGTTGGGTCTACACCCCCGCTATTACGACGGGGTCTGCACTTCCGATGCTATGACGAACGCCGCTTTCATCGGTTCCCTCGGCACAGGTCGGTTGAGTAGTTCGTGATCGAATGAGCGATAGAAACTGCTTCGTGTTCGAGCTGGTCGAGATCGATGCGTCGAACTGGCGGCGGGCGCTTGCGGTCGAGGTTCGGACCGATCAGGTCCGCTTCGTCGCCGCCCACCAGCCGGTGGCTCTCGTCATCCTCTCGAAGTGCTACGTGCGTCCCCACGGTCAGACGTGGACCCCCTACCTTGCTCTCGACGACGACGAGCCTGTGGGCGTCGTTGCCGTCGCGTCGGAGGACGACCACGCGCATCTCCGACACTTCGCGATCGACCACCGGCGGCAGGGACAGGGACTGGGACGGATGCTCCTGGACACCGTGGTCGCTGCGATCAGCGTCAGTCAGCCGATGTGCCGATCGGTGATCGTGACGGCCCACCCGGACAACGAGATCGCTCTGTCGCTCTACCTGTCAGCCGGGTTCCGCCGGACCGGCTCGTTCTCGGGCATCGAACCCGTGCTCTCACTCGACCTCACCGGGTCCCGACAACGCCCCTGAACGCCGGCTGATCGCTACTCGCTTGTGCCCTGCCAAACGAATGGCAGTGACGGCGCATGCCAGTCGTCGCTCGGTCTCCACTTCGCCCACTGGTGGACCCACCAGTGACGTCGAGCGTCGAGTTCCTCAAGCAGGGTCCGGGAGGCAAACGGGGACGACTACAAAGACCAGCGTGACCGACCCAACCCCGACGGCCTGCTCTTCGGTGAAGCCACAACCCGGGCCCCGCTCAAAACCTATGCCTCAACGCGCCACTGCTTGACAGAGGGGTGCCATTCCCACCGCTGTGCGATGGCATTCCCCACCGGGCAATCTGCACGGCTTCACGGGCTGCAAGTATCGGGCTGTCGCAGTATCGGTCTTGTATGCGTGTCCCGGGGGCCAAGGGTGTGAAGATCCTCGTCGTTGGCGGTGGTATAGGTGGACTGTCGCTGGCCCTGTCGCTGCATTCGGCGGGGCTGGACGACGTTGACGTGTTCGAAACGGCTACCACAGTCGAGGAGCTCTGCGCGGGTCGCGGTGGGTTAGGTCGCGGAGAATCAACAAGCTCGACCGGTGAGCGCGGAACGGGCAACATGCAGTCGTGCCGGGAGAGCCTCGACGGACGCGTGAGTATCGCAATCACCACCTCGACAGCACACGCTGGGACGGGTTCGCGGCGCGCGACGACGACATCTTCGTCACGACCGCCTACAAGGCCGGCACGACTTGGATGCAGCGGATCCTTGCCGCGCTGATCCTCGGTCCCGGTCCGCTCCACGCCACGCTCCGAGAAGTCTCGCCGTGGATCGACGCGCGGTTCTGGGGGCCGATCGAGCCGATCCTCGCGGGTGTCGAAGCGCAACGGCACCGCCGGTTCATCAAGAGTCATCTGGCGGCCGACGGTTTGCGGTTCTTTCCCCAGGCCAAGTACATCGTCGTCGGGCGAGACACGCGCGACGTGTTCATGTCATTCTTCAACCACTATTCGGGCTACACCGACCTCATGTACGCGTTGTTCAACGATGCGGATCGGCCCGGTCCAGAGTTCCCGCGCTGTCCGGCCGATCTACGCGAGCTGTGGCCGCGGTGGATCAGCGAGGGCTGGTTCGAGTGGGAGCCCGACGGTTGGCCGCTGTGGTCGCATCACCATCACCTGGCGACGTGGTGGGAAGTGCGCGACCTTTCCAACATCCTGTTCGTGCACTACCGCGACCTGAAGTCCGATCCCGACGCCGAGATCCGGCGCGTCGCTGCGTTCTGCGATATCAGCATCGATGAGGATCTATGGCCGGCGTTGCTGCGCACAGTCGGGCTCGATGCGATGCGAGACGAAGCGCGCGGCACGGATGATCCCATGTCGATGACATTTGAAGGTGGTGCCGCTCGGTTCTTCTTCAAAGGCGAACAAGGCCGCTGGCGCGACGCGCTGACCGACGACGATCTGGCGATGTACGACAAGGCGGCCGCCACGCTCGACCCGACGCTTCGTACGTGGCTCGAACAAGGCCGCCACGCTGTCGGCATGTAAGACGAACCGAGCCTGTCCGACGCGGCGGCGCCCATAGACGCGATCCGTTCGGCAGCACAGACCGCAGAA
>CAWGFA010000032.1:0-119142 GCA_963821725.1 uncultured Acidimicrobiia bacterium | reverse complement strand
GCATGATAAGCACCACGCGGTGGACACCGAGCAATCGCTGTCAACGATCGTCGAGTTGGCGCTGTCGGAGTATCTCGACCGCGTCTCCAAACGAGGAAGGGGACGCCAACATGGCGACTGAAGGATTCGAAGGCTTCTACGTCGAGACGCGGAACTACGGAGCGACCGCTGCGTTCTGGGCATCGATGGGCTTCAAGAACGTGTTCGAGACCGACCACGGCTCGGGCCAATGGGAACACCCGGCTGGGGGTCCGTACGTCTTCATCAATGAGCAGCTCGAGTCGGAGCTCGGGACACACCCGATCCTGCGTGTCGCTGATTCGACAGCGTTCCGACCCGATCGGCCAGCCGACTTTGCGCGGCCGTTCACGCCCGAGCACTGGGGCGTCGTCGAGGCGCTCATCCGAGATCCTGACGGGCGAACTTGTGAGCCTCCAGGCGCCTCTCCCTGAAGGTACCCACGCACCCGATGCGAACGCGCACCACGCGGAGAAGTACGGCTCGAACTGACTTGGCTCACGACCCAGACGAGATACACCGTGTCGTGTTGGTCAGAGCACTCTCAGAGCGTTACTACACGTAACGGTCGAGCTCTGCGAGGATCGCTTCCACGTCGACGCGCGACGGCGCACCGGACCTTCGGCGAGCAACGAAATCGGCAGCGCGGTACGGATTCGAGGCGAGCAACTTCCGCACCAAGACGGTCAACCGGTCTGTCGCGGCACGCGTGCTCGCTCGATCGGCCTCCGCGCGATCCGCGCGATCGATGAGCTCGTGCTGTCGCGCCCACAACGCCTTGTTCTCGGTCTCGAGGTCGCGGATGTGGAGCTTGGCCTGCTCCAGCGCGAGGTGTACCTCGTCCAGAGCCTGGTGGAACTGACCGGCATCGGCGCTTCGCGCGTCCCCACTGCGCAGGAGTGCGAGATAGAGGGCGAGTCGGTTTCGCTCGAGACGGTCGAAGAGCGGCTCGGCCTCGTACCCTCGCATGATCTCGGTCATGGCGGCGGCATAGGACGCCGCTCGCGGGTAGAGCACTCCGAGGCCGAACACGCACGGCACGGTGCCGTAGTCGAGGTCGGTCCGCCGGGCGAGGAAGTCGTCGATCGCTGTCTGCACCCCGTTGCGCGCGCCGCCTTCGACGAGCGCGACCGCGAACTCGCCTTCTCCTCTGAAGCCTCCCGGAACCACACCGGTGCTCGAGGGGACGACGCCGCTGTCGTAGGTGTAGTCGTGGCGTGCGGCTTCAGGGATCTGGTCCGGCGCGTAGGTACTGATCGCGCCGTCCGCAGGGCCACGCGACGTCGTGCATGAAGACGATGGGGAACTCGCCTTCCACCCGTTGCTCGATCATGCGGAGCTCGTTCGAGACCGTGTAGTAGTTGTGGTCGCCGTCGATCAGATATGCGTCGACCGGTCCCAGGTGTTCGAACGCAGCGAGGCTCGTCGCGGCGATCAGGTCGAGGCGCGGGTTCGAGTTCGCGAGCTCGACCAAGAACGGGGACGGCGCCGGATCGATGGCGACCACTCGGATGTCTCGGCCGTCCGACCAGCGCAGGAGCTCGGAGGTGAAGTGCCCGTCCTCCGCGCCGACCTCCGCGACCGACGTGACGCCGGCGAGATCGAGGCACCGGAAGATGAGCTCGCGGAACTCGGCCAGCGAATGCAACAGGAGCGGCGCTCGATAGTGATCGCCGCCGTCGCCGGTGTCAGCGACGTCGTCGCCGGTCTCGCCGTCATGATCGGCGTAGTCGTCCATACGCCTCCTGCCGTGCGTTGAGCCAGACGTTGCGGGCCTTGCCCTTCGCCCGGCGCGCGAGGTGGACGGCCGCCTCGACACTCGTCGGCGGTGCGCCCCCGACGGGCCCCGTCGGCAGCCACGCGAAGGCGATCTCGACGTCCGCGGCGTGCGTGTGCTCCGCCCATTCCTTCGGAAGCCGGTAGACCACCGTCGGACCGTGGCGAGGCGCCAGCACGATGTTCGGCGCCAGTTGCATGCAGTCGCGATATCGCAACTCGCCGAGCCCCTCTGGGGTGTCGAGATGGACACCGACCGGGTCGCCGTCACGGCGGATGAACACGAGCTTGACCCAGTCGAGCCGCAACACCCCGGGCTCGTCCCCGAACCGGAACGCGACGTGCCGAAGCCGGTGCTGTTCGGGAACCGCCCGGTGCAGGAGATAGCGACCGGACAGCGCCAGGAGTGATGCGAGTCGGTCCGGCGTCGCCCCACCCGCCGGCGTCGACGAGCAGGTTCACGTCGATCGGATCCCCCGCGGCGAAGGCCTCGTCGGGCACCAGTCCGTCGACCACCGCCGCGGCCGCGAGCGCCAGCGGCGGGTTGTACGTCGTCGCTGCACCGAAGGGCCAGTACAGCGACGTCATCGGCAGCTCGAGCAGCTTTTGCGGCGTCATGTACGCGAGTGCGGGACCGATGTCCGGCCGCACGATCAGCTCCTCGCCGGCGGAGCCGAAGTTCTCGTCGTGGAGCCACCCACCGAAGATCGCCGCTTCCTCTTCCGTCGGACGCACGATGAAGCGAGTCACGATCTCCCGGAGCTGCGGGCGGGCGCCGTCGCTGAGTGAGCGCGCCGATGGCGGCAGCTGGTCGACGTAACGGCTGCGTTCGCGTTGGAACGCGAGGATGCCCTGCTGCAGCGCCACCCGCTGCAGCGACTGGCCACCGTTGCTCGGCGGGTCACCGAGCACCGGATTGCCGCCGGCGTCGATGTCGACCATCGAGCCTTCGTCGCACATGCAGACCTGCTCGAGGATCTCCGGGCTGCGGATGACCCAGCGCGAGACCTTTGCCGGCAAACCGAACTCCGCGAGGAACCCGCGGGCGCGCAGGCCGTCGAGCGTACGGTCCAGCGCCGCCTCGTTCGTCAGCAGGTACAGCCCCACCGTGTCGGGTGCGGGACCTGCCGCCGCGAGCGCGGTGTCGAGCCGTTCTTGGATCGTGCCGCCCCACCCCAGGTCCACCAGGTGGATGGGCGACGAGTCACCGGTCACGCCGAGGACATAGGACGCGAGCCGCGACCGCAGAGCCGCGGCGCTCGCGACCAGTTGCGCGCGGAGCACGTTCGTCGCTGCTGAGGAACGAGATCAGCACGTTCGCGCGTCAACGGATCGTCCATCCGGGCGAAGGAGACGCCCGCGATCTCGGGGAACTGTCCGATCTCGAGACCAAGACCCGCGACCAGCTTGGCCACCGTGGGCGCGGCACGCCTGGCGAGGAAGCTGCGCAATTCGTGCTCGCTGCCGTCGACGAGCGCGGCGCGCGCACACACGTGCCGCGAGAGCCAAAGCGTCTTCGTCTGAACAGGCGACCCGGACGCAATCGCCGCGCCGTCGATCAGACGCGACATGAACTCGCCCTCGCGCATCACGCAGTACACGGTGTCCTGGCGATTCGCCTCCGCCTGCTGGATCACCCACTCTGCGAACCCGGTGAAGACCGGCCCGAGCACGCTCGCACCGAACCTCCAGAACGGGTTGTCGACGCCCGGACCGGCGACCTCCACCGTCTTCGAGCGCAACGCGGTCAAACCGAAATCGCCACCCTTCGGATCCAGCCACGGCTTCGGCTCGAGTGGATTGCGCTGTCCGAGCACTCCCTCCCGCTGAAGGATGGTGGTGAGCTGCGGCGTGCGTTGCGCGTGGTGCACCGTCCGGATGCCGTGCTCGGCTGGTGCCTTGACGTCGACCTCGTCGTTGTCGCCGATGTGCACGATCCGTGACGGCTCGACGTCCAGCGCCGCGATCACCGACTTCCAGATCCCACTGCCCTTTCCGACGCGGTACTGACTCGACACGAACATCCGCTCGAACTCGACATCGTGGAGCGGCGTGCGATCGAGCAGGCGTCGAAGATCGGACTCCGAGAAGTAGGTGTCCGACACGCAGACGAGCCGCGCACCGTGTTTCTGCGCGAGGGTTGCGAGCGCAGCCACCTCGAGGTCGACCACCGTCACGTCGCATTCGACGTCGACCTCGACATCGACGGCGTCGGCGGCGTCGACCCCGCCGAAGATCCACGTCGGCAACGTCGAATAGATCTCGCGAAGGCTGACCTCGGGGATCTCGTTGCGAGCCATGAACCGGTGACGGCAACGAAGCTCCGCACGCTGGCGCAGGCGCGCGAACGATTCCGGACCGATCTCCGACGCGATCGTGCCGTTGTCGTGCAGACGACGTCCGATCATCTCGAACACGTCGACCGGCTCGGGCACGGTTCGCCACAGCAGCGTGTCGAACACGTCGAACGAGACCACGTCGACGGCGCCGTCCTCGAGGGCGAGCACGGCGGGCTGCAGCCGGCGGTCGGCCGGCGACGCGGCTGGGCGGGATTCAGTCGCTTCGGTGGTCACGTCGGGAACGACTGTAGGCAGCCGGCGCGCAGGGATCGACCATACGGGCGGGGCACCCTTCCCCCGAATGTTGGTGCGCCGTGGCTGCTCTAGCTACCACGACGACCCGAAGTTCGTAGGAAGGGGGCGGTGGGAGGCGACCTCGTCAGCGATAGCCGCGGGCGATGCCGGGCGTGTCGGTGCCGTTGCCGTCGTAGTCGCCGGTCAGCGGGATGTCGCTGGGGTCGCCGTACCCGAACGTCGCGAGATCGGCGACGCCCGACGGCGGCCACGATCCGCCCAGATACCAGGTTCCGGCCCTGACCACTCCGGGACGGGCGCGGCCGGCGTTGTTCCAGTCGCCGGCGACCGGCACGTCGGTGTTGTTCCCGAACCCGAACACGGCATCCGCGGCCCCGCCGCGGTTCGTGAACTGCACGTACCAGGTCCCGCCTCGGAACACGCCGACGGTCGTCTTGCCCGTCGCACCCCAATCGCCGACCACCGGCTTGTCCCCCGCATTGCCGAACGGCACGACGAGGTCGGCCACGCCGGCCGTGTTGCTCAGGCGCAGGTAGAAGACACCGGCCCGGTAGATGCCCACCGTGTCCGCCGCGCCGCCGTTCCAATGGCCGCACACCGGCACGTCACCCGGGCTGCCGTACGGGAAGACGACGTCCGCGCCACCGGTGCTGTTCGAGTTCCGCAGGTAGAACACACCGTTGCGGAACACGCCCATGGTCGAGAAGCCGTCGCCGTTCCAGTCGCACAGCATCGGGATGTCCCCCGCGCTGCCGTACGTGAAGACGCCGTCGGCCCCACCGGTGCTGTTCGAGTTGCGCAAGAAGAACTGGGGTGGGGGCGCGGGGAAGAAGAACCAGTCCGACTTCAGTCCCCAGGTGGACGCGAACGTGCTGCCCGCGACCGACACCGTCCTCGCCGTCCCGTTGATCGAGACGGTCAACGCTCGACCACCTCCGTCACCCAGGCCGTTGCGCGCGGGAACCGAGATGGAGACGAACCCGCCGACGCCGTAGAAGTTGGCGATGGCGGAGGTCGACAGCGTCGTGTTCCACGTGTGGTTCGGATTGATGGACGTGGCGTCTCCGTCATCGGGCACGGCAGGGAACGATGCCGCCGGCCGTGAAACCCCCGCTGGACGACGAGAACTCCGTGCTGGCGACGACCCCGTTGCCGAAGATCCGCACGGCGCCGAATGTCCCGAACGTTGCCGTGTCGCTGTTCGGCGCTTCGAGCCGTGCACCGTTCTTCCCCGCGCCTCCGTACACCTGACAGCTCGTCGTGTCGCACGTCTTCGCGTAGAAGGCGCGGTTCTGAGCCCACCCGTACGACCGCGCCGCGATGGCTTGGACCTGGAGCACCGGCGACCGGCCAGCTCGCGGGCATCTCTCGGGGCACGACAGCGCGGACGTAGTCCTCGATCCACGCGACGTTCACTGCGTGCTGCGCGCCGTCCCACGCGCCGAACAGGTAGCCGCGGTACGCGCGGGGTCCGCCCAGCTTCGCAGACGGCGAGCATCTTCGTGACGTCGTCGCCGGGATCGACGGTCGAGCGGAAGGTGGGATCCGCCACTGTCGTCGTTCCGCTCACCGCGGCGCCGCAGCCGGGCTCGGTGGTGATCGTCCAACCGGAGCCGTTCCAGAACAGCGTCGACGCCCATCCCGCCGGCACGAAGATGTTGCCGATGGTGAAGTTGGCACCGGAGGTCACCTCGAGCGGCCCACCGTCGTGGGCCATCAAGCGGACACCGATGGTGAGACCGTTGGGCAACTGACTCGGCGTCGTGTTGCTGTAGTAGTGGTTCAGGACCGTCGCAGGATCGACGCCGAGGTCGTGGACGTAGCCGTACGCGCCGTACTGGCTCATGCCTCGCCCGTGCCCGAAGCCGTGGCCGCTCACCGGCAGCACATCGGACGCAGCCGCGGCCGGCGGCGCAGTCGCGATCGCGCCCGCCATCACGACGAACGTGGCCAGCATCGTCAGGACCAGCGCCGGCGCGATGCAGCGCGCCGCGCCGGTCAGAACCCGAAGAAGCCATCCGCCGTCCCGGATGTGTTGGTGTTGCGCACGTACCAGAACGCCCCCCGGTTCACCCCCGGCGAGTCCCGGCCGTCCCGGTTCCAATCGCCGGTGAGCGCGGTGTCTCCGGGGTTTCCGAACAGGAACGCGACGTCGGCCACACCCCCGCTCTTGCTGTTGCGGAGGTACCACGTGCCGTTGCGCACGACGCCGGGCTGGTCGGACCCCACGCCGTTCCAGTCGCCGCTCACCGGTTGGTCCCACGTGTTGCCGAACCGGAACACATTGTCCGCGACCACGGACTGCCCGGATGACGGCTGGCTCCGGAGGTACCAGGTGTCACCTCGGTACACGCCGAGGTCCGTGCGGTGATCGCCGTTCCAATCGCCAACCACTGGCTGGTCGCCCGCGTTGCCGTATCCGACCACGACGTCGGCGACGCCGGCCGACAACGAGTTGCGCAAGTACCAGACGCCGTTGCGGAACACCCCCGGCGTCTCGGTGCCGTTGCCGTCCCAGTCGCCGCACACCGGGATGTCACCCGGATTCCCGTACGGGAACGTCATGTCGGCGACTCCTGTCGTCTCGCTGAAGCGGATGTACCACTGTCCGTTGAGGAAGGTCCCCGGGGAGTCCACTCCGTTTCCTTGCCAGTTACAGATCACCGGGTGATCCCGCCAGATACCGACGAGCGCGGCGACCTCGATCCGCAACTGCGGCAGCAGGGCCTCCAGGAACCGGCCGGGGCACGCCGTCTGGTTCTCGTCGCGATGCCCGCTGATGTTGTTGATGACCACGACCGTGCCTGCCGGCCAGTACGCGCCAGTGTTCTCGAGCACCGTGACGACGGACTGCCCCGCAGGATCGACGCCGTGATAGGAGAGCTTGAACGCCAGCAACGAACGAAGCGCGCTGTACGCCGCGCCAGGCACACCGGCAACGTCGAAGTTGCCGATGAGGGAGACGCCGGTGCTGCCCGTGTTGAAGCCGCTGGTGTGAGCACCGATCACGGACGAGAAGATGCCGCCGTAGCGGCCTTCCCAGATCCCGCCGAAGCGGTCGATGAGGAAGTTGTAGCCGATGTCGCACCAGCCGTTGTCGTGGGTGTGGAAGTAGTAGATGCCGCGGATGAGCGTGGGGACGTCGCCCGGTGAGTAGTTGTTGGAGTTGACGGTGTGATGGACGATGGCGTTGCGGACGTTCGGTGCGTAGGACGGTGTGCCCGTGCATCCGGGATTACCGAGGAACCGGAAGCTCTCGTCCGCGCCCCACGCCGAGCGGGGCGCGATGAAGGGTGGTGGAACTCGCGCGTCGGCGACCGGCGTGGCGAGCGCGGACCCGCTCGGCTTCGCCGACTCCGTGTCGATCCCCGTGACCTTCAGGTCGTTGACGTCACCGCTCTTGACCCGGACCTCGACTGTGGTTGCGTTGTCGCCGAGCCACATGGGCCCCACCGATCGCGTGCTGCGTGCTTCGGGTGACGACGCGTCCGGTCCCTCGTCGGCGTCGCCTTGCGTGTCGGTCCACGGGCTCCATGTGGTGCCGGTGAGCGCGCGGTACTGGAACGTCGCATCGGGGCTGCCGTGCCACGTGAAGCCCACCATCTCGGAGCGGTTCTGCAGATCGACGTGAGCAACCTGGCCCAATCGATACGCCGACGCCGCGAGCGTGTGCTCCGTCGCGCTGAGATGTGCCGGCGTCCCGCGGTCTGGTACTCCGACGACGCCCGTGAGCACGACCGTGAAGGCCGCGACGATGACGAGCCGACCGAGGACGGTCGCAGATCGAGCGTGGGGAGACCGAATCTGAGTGACACGCATGACAGATCAAGTACCGCCCCGCCAAGGCGGCAGCTTACGCGCGACCGCTCGACGGAGCGTGCGACCACGGCCCGGACGCCGGGCCGCGGCGGCGAGTCGCCGAGCAAACGCGATGGGGCCGCTCCGCGGCGCAACGCCGACGTGGACCCGTCGCAGCGTCGCGGCCTGGGCCTGGTCGACCAGATCCGGCGCGCGGCGGGGATGCCGGCAGAACTCGAGCAGCGGTGCGAGGACCACCGACCATCGCATCGCGCGCGACGCAAGCTCGACGTTGTGCCTGCACTCGTCCGCGAATGCTCGGTCGGTCAACAGTTGATACAGCGCGGCGCGCACTGCGTCGGGGTCGGCCGGCGGGACGACGAGTCCGAGCCCGTCTCGCGCGACGGTGTCGGCGATCGCATCGCCTTCGGTGACGACGACCGGCAGGCCCGCCCAGAAGTAGTCGAGCACGCGTGTGCGGTAGGAGAACTCGGACTCGATGTGGTCGAAGTGCGTGCTCACCCCGATGTCGCTGTCGAGCAACGCGTTCTGTCGGGCGTCGTACGGCACCCATCCGTCGTTGAAGAACACATGTCGTCCCGTCAAACCGAGCTCGTCCGACAACGTCCTCGCCGCGACCGCCATCTGCATCTGTGGGATCTCCGGATTCGGATGCGCGAGTCCCATGAACACCAGGCGGACCTCGTCGACGTCGTTGCGCAGCGCGTCGATGGCGTGGAGCAGGGTGAGCGGGTCGAACCAATTCCAGATGCCGCCGCCCCAGACAATCACCTTGTCGTTCGCTTCGACACCGTCGAGCACACCGCGCCATCCGGCTGCGGTGCGAACGGGCGGCTCGTCCGCGACGCCGAAGGGAACGACGTCGATCAGCTGACGGAACGCCCGATCGGCCTCGTACGTCACGGGATTCACTCGCCCGAGCGCGGCGAGGTGACCGAGCCAGAAGTCGCGCTGGCGCTCGCTCGCGCACATGAACCAGTCGCCACGGAGGAGCTGCTCGTTCAGCACCGCGGTGGTGTTGATGACCGCGGCGCGCCAGCCGTCAGCACCTTCGTCGCGGGCCTGCTCGAGTTGCTCGAGGTGCATCGGGTCGTACAGGTCGACCACGACGACCTTGGTCTCCGCCGCTCGGCGCACGTGTGGACGTCCGGCCAGCACCCAGCCCTGGACGATGACGATGTCACACCAACCCACGAGCCGCTCGAGCGCGGCATCGTCGACGGCAGATATGGCGAACTCCGGACGCTTCAGGTCCGCTCGGTGGGTGGACACGAGGTGGACGTCGTGCTCGGCCGAGAGCGCCGAAGCAATCGCGACGGCTCGGATCCCAGGTCCCGCCATCGCGGCACCGAGGGTGTCGCCTGTCGCGATGAGCACGCGGCGACGCGTGACCGCCTCAGTCATCCGACGGATTGATGTCCCAGCTGCCCCCCAGCGTCACGATGCCGCCCGACGTCTCGGGCGGTGTGCCGGGATCGACGTCGAAGCGCAGGCAGTGGTCGCGCGAAGTCGAAGACATGAGCCATCGAGTAGTCGTGGATCGACGCCGACAGGTCGTACGTGCCCGGCAGCAGCGTGACGGGCCCGATCTTGAGATCGACGACTGCGTCGCCGGCCAGCTCGTCGGGAACGACACCCGCCTCACGACTGTTCGGCCACGAGATCAGAACACCGCTGAGCGTATGGATCGACAGGGTGAACACCGGTTTGGCCAGCGCCTGGTTGCTGCGCACGTGCAACCGAATGGTCAGCTCGTCGCCCGTGCTGGTCTTGGTCGTCGGGTGTCCCTCGGCGTCGAGCAGCTCGACCCGTTCGATCGTCGCCTCGCCGGAGCCCCATTGATGGCCCATGCCCGACTCGCCGACCCGGCCGGCATGCGATTCGCTGACGTACGCATCGATCACTTCGCCCGCCGGACCGAGAGCCTTGAGCCGGCCGTGATCGAGCCACGCGACCACGTCGCACAGATGGCGGACATTGCCGAGCGCGTGCGAGACGACGACGATCGTCTTGCCGCTGTCGCGGAAGTCGGCGAACTTCTCGTTGCATCTCTGCTGGAAGCCTTCGTCGCCGACGGCCAGCACCTCGTCGACGAGCAGCACATCCGGATCGACGTTGATCGCGACCGAGAAGCCCAGCCGCACGTACATGCCCGAGGAGTAGTTCTTGACGGGCGCGTCGATGAAGTCTTCCTCGATGCCGGAGAACTCGACGATCTCGTCGAAGGCGCCGTCGAGCTCGCTACGCGACATCCCGAGAATGGCGCCGTTGAGATAGATGTTCTCGCGTCCGGAGAGCTCGGGATGGAAGCCGGCGCCGAGCTCGAGGAGTGCGGACACCTTGCCCTCCACCTCGATGGAGCCGCGGTCAGGACGCAGGATGCGCGCGATGCACTTGAGCAGCGTGCTCTTGCCCGAGCCGTTGTGACCGATGAGGCCGAGCGTCGCACCCTTCGGCACCTCGAGTGAGACGCCGCTGAGCGCCACGAACTCGCGGTAACGGGCGCGCCGACCGCGCATGAACGCCGCCTTGAGGCTCTGGTTTCGCTCGTCGTACAGCCGGAACTTCTTGTGGACGTCGTCGACGAATATGGCGAGGTCGCCGGTCACAGCTCCTCCGCCAGCTTCGGCTCCAACCGGTTGAACACGAGGTGGCCCACCACGAGGCTCACCACGGACGCGAACACGAGATACGCCATCGTGGCGGCGCTCGGCATGCGCAGGTCGTACAGCACGTTGCGATAGGCGCCGACGAACTCCACCATCGGATTGAGCTGGTACAGCCGCAGCACCGCCGGACTGACATGCTCCTGCACCTGCTTGAGCGGATACACGATCGGCGTGGCGTAGAACCACAGCTGGAGGAGGATGCCCAGCAGGTGTTGGGTGTCGCGGAAGTACACGTTGAGCGAGGCCAGCAACAACGCGATGCCGAGAACGAACATCGTCTGCACGACGATCAACACGATCAGCATCGGAAGCCACGGCAGCACCATGTTCCCGACGAGCAGCAGCGCGACGCACAGCACACCCATCTCGATGAACAACGAGAAGAGCCACGACGCGGTGTTCGCCGCGACGAGCGTCTCGCGAGGGAAGTACACCTTCTTGACGAGATTCGCGTTCGCCACCAACGCGGTCGCACCACCACTCATGCAGTTCGACAGGTAGTTCCACGGCAGCAACCCGCACAGCAGGAACAGCGCGAACACATCGAGACCGCTCGGATTGCCCGGGTCGGGTGTGATCTTCAGCAGCTTCGAGAACACGATCGTGAAGATCGCCATCGTCGCCAGCGGATTGAGCAACGACCATGTCCAGCCGAGGACCGAGCGCTTGTACTTGCTGCGCAGCTCACGGAGCGTGAGGTTCAGGAACAGTTCACGCGCGGAGGCGATCTCGCGAACGGAGCTCATGACGCAGTCGTGGGGGGCATGATCGAGGCTGCGCCCCGAGGACGCGCCTCGTAATGTTGGCCGCGTGGTTCCACTTGCGTCCATTCTCTCAGCAACGCGCGTCGCGGCTCGGGACAGGAAGGGCTCGACCTCGCGGAAGGTGACCTCTCGCGAGATGGCCCGCCACGTCGCGCGTCTGTTCGCTGTTCTCGTTCTCGCGGTGCCGCTGCTCTTCGTGGCGAACGCAGCCACGAAAAGCCCGCCTGCCTCGGCCGACGTCGGCGCGCCTTCGTGGTGGGCCGGCGACTGCGATGCCAACCACTGGAACACGGCTGCGGCTGAGCTCGGCTGGCGCGGCGCCGGTGCACACCGCCTGGGCGCCTCCTTCGCAGGAGTGCCGGTGTGCGGTCCGCGACCGATCGGGCGACGGTGCACCCGACGTGCAGTGGCTGCGTCCGGGATGGGGTCACTTCGAATGGGAGTGCACCGAGCTCGCGTTCCGGTTCATGGCGCAGATGTACGGCGTCACCGCCTACGGCGCGAACGGCGACAGCGTGGTTGCCAACTACCGCACGTCGTACGGAGGCGGACTCGAGACGGTCACCAACGGCACCATCGGCCGCGCGCTCGACACCCGGCGACGTCATGTCGTTCAGCAACCCGGGCGGCGTCGGGCACGTCGCGATCGTCACTGCCAGCGACGTCGACACGCAGGGCAACGGCGTCCTGACGCTGATCTCTCAGAACGACACGGCCGACGGTTGGCGCTCGCTCTACGTGTCGAACTGGAACGTGATCGGCTTCGGTGCCTACTCGCCCACGGCGTGGTTGCACGATCCGCTCGGTCGAGCGCTCCCGCCCACGTGGTACCTCCGCAACACGCTCACCACCGGTGCCGCGGACAGTTCGTTCGGCTACGGGTCGAAGGGCGACAACGTGCTCGCCTGCGACTGGGACGGCGACGGTGTGGACACGGCCGCGACGTTCCGCGACGGTTGGTGGAGGATCGTCAACCAGAACTCTCCTTCGGCGGTGGTGACGACGATCCAGTTCGGGTCGACGGGCGACATCCCGGTCTGCGGCGACTGGAACGGAGACAGCTACGACACCATCGGGGTCTATCGGAACGGCTGGTTCTATCTCCGAAACAGCAACAGCACCGGCGTCGCCGACGTCTCCGTGCAGTTCGGCGATCCCTTCGACGTGCCCGTCGTCGGCGACTGGAACGGCGACGGCGTCACGACGGTCGGCATATCCCGTGGCGGCTGGTTCTACCTGCGTGACACCAACAGCACCGGTGTCGCGGACCGCGCGTTCCCGTACGGCGATCCGGGCGACCGTCCCGTGGCGGGCGACTGGAACGGCGACCGCGTGACGACCGTCGGGATCTGGCGCAACGGTGCGTTGTTCCTTCGCAACTCGAACGACGGCGGAAACGCCGACTACGTCTTCGCCTACGGCAACCCTGGTGACGCGCCCGTCGTCGGCGATTGGACGGGCCGCGGCTCGGACGTGTTGGGCGTCGTACGAGGCGCGACCTGACGGTTCACTGAATGGGACTCCGCGCCCGCTTCAGGTGGAATCAGTAGGTTCGCGACGCGATGCGCATCCTCGTGGTGTCGGCGCACTTCCCTCCGAACTTCGTCAGCGGCGGCACGACCGTCCCACAGCGCATCGCCCGCGGGCTGCGAGCACGCGGACATGAGGTCGCCGTGTACGCAGGCCATCTCGATGACACGCGCCCGCCACTCGAGACGTGGACGGACACGGACGAGACCGGACTACCCGTTCGTTGGATCGTCACGACGCCGTGGACGGAGTGGAGCGATCCGCGGAACTTCGACAACGTCGATGTCACCGACGATTTCGCGTGCTATCTCGACGACTTCAGACCCGATGTCGTGCATCTCCATTCACTTCAGTCACTGGGTGCCGGACTCGTCACCGCGGCGAAGCGGTCGGGTGCGACGGTTGTGGTCACCGCGCACGACTTCTGGTGGTGCTGCGGGCGGCAGTTCCTGGTCGATCGCTCGTACCGTCCGTGCCCGCTCGTCGTCACAGCCGGGTGTTGTTGTTGCGAGCAGACGCACGATTGGCTGTTGCGCCGGAATCGACGACTGTCGGCTGCTCTCGCCGACGCCGATGCGGTCCTCGCGCCATCTGCTGGCGCCGTCGCGGTCCTGCGGGCGAACGGCGTCGATCCTGCGGTGCTCGCAGTGGACGAGAACGGGTTCCCCGCCGACGACGTGAGCCGAACACCCCGTGCTCCCGCTGAACACGTTCGGCTGCTGTACACCGGAGGCTCCGATCCCATGAAGGGCGTGCAGGTGTTGTTCGCCGCCGCCCGTCTGCTCGCAGACGTGCCCGGTTGGCGCCTGACCGCCCACGGCGCCGGGCAGTGGTTGACGCACACGGGCTTCGTCACGACCGGGCTGCCGGTGGAGTCTCCGCCGCCCTACGACCCCGGACAGCTCGACGCCGTCTTCTCCGGCGCCGATGTGCTCGTCGTTCCATCGGTGATGCGAGAGTCACACTCCCTCGTCACTCGCGAGGCACTGCTGCGCGGCATGCCGGTCGTGTGCACCGAGACGATCGGGCCCGAAGAGGTCGTGGTCCACGGTTCGAACGGTCTGCTCGTACCACCCGCCGACGCAGACGCCCTGGCCGGTGCCTTGCGACGGATCATCACCGAAGACGGGCTGCTCGATCGGCTGCGACCGACGCCTGGGATCACCGCCGTGCGTTCCCTCGACGATCAACTCGACGGCCTCGAACGCAGATACGAGATGCTCGGGCTCGAGCGGGTCGAACGCGACGATGCGAGACAACGTCCCGACATCCGCAGGGTGCTGTTCGTCTGCGGGATCGAAGGTGCGCCGCTGCGCTATCGGGCGCGGCTTCCCGCGGAGGCGCTGGCGTTGAACGGCGTCCACTCCGACGTCCGTCATTACCTCGATCCCCAGCTGCCACGCCTCGCCGAACGAGCTGATGTCGTCGTGCTCTACCGGGTGCCCGCTACGCCATCCGTTCTCGATCTCGCCCGGCGCATGCGCCTGTGGCGCGTGCCGTTGCTCTTCGATGCCGACGATCTCATCTTCGACCCGGACGTCGCCGACGAGATCCCCGCGCTCACCATCCTCTCGCCCCCCGATGCCGCGCTGTGGCTCGAAGGTGTGCAGCGCTACCGCACGACGATGGAGGCGTGCGACGCGTTCGTCGCCAGCACCGCTCCGCTCGCACGCCACGCGCAGACGGTGACGGGGCTGCCGGTCGAGCGGTTCGACAACGGGGTCGGCATCGTGATGGCGCGCCTTGCCGAAGTCGCGAGACGGCGGCCACGGACGGCGGGGCCGCGGCGCATCGGCTACTTCTCCGGTACCGACACCCATGATCGGGATTGGGCGTCGATCGAGCCGGCCGTGATCGAGGTGCTCGCGCGCAACCCTTCCTTGGAGCTCTGGCTCGGCGGCAAGCTCGGACCGACACCCGCGCTGGAGGGTTTCGGCGAGCGAGTGCGCCGCCTTCCGACGGTCCCGTGGCAGGCGATGCCCGGCTTGCTTCGCGACGTCGATGTCAACCTCGCCCCGATGGAGCTCGGCAGCCGCTTCAACGAAGCAAAGAGCCCCATCAAGTGGCTCGAAGCCGCGCTGGTGGACACGCCGACGGTGGCAAGCCCGACCGAGCCGTTCGCCGACGCGATCCGCGACGGGATCACCGGTCTGCTCGCGAGAGACCGTGATGATTGGATGCGCGCCATCGAGCAACTGCTCGCCGACGACGACGCCCGCGCCCGCATGGGGCGCATGGCCGAACGCGACGCGCTCCTCGCGTGGGGACCGACGATGCAGGGCCGCCGCTACCTCGCGATTCTCGAGCGGGCTGTCGAACGCGGTTCGTCGCAGGGCGCGCATCGACCGGCCGGCTGGGAGCCGGTTGTCGTCGACGAGCAGCCGGCGCCGAAGATGCTCGAACCGTACGGTCCGGGTGACGGAAGGTTGGAGCACGCCGCGCGGGCGACGGAGGCGCAGCTGCGCTACGCAACCAGAAGGTTGCTGCGGAACATCGTCCACGAGGGGGCACGGGCGACCGCGCGGAAGGTCGGCCGCTCACTCCGCGGGCGAGCGCACTCCTCGTAGGAAGGCGACTTCCTCGGCGAGAACCTCGACCCGATCTTCGAGCTTGGACACGTGCAGCGACAAGCTCATGGCCACGAAGAGCAGGAAGAAGATCCCGAGCGAGAGGACGATCGACGGCCCGGTGACGCCGAGCGCGTCTGCAATCCGGTTGACGAGAGGACGGCCGAGCGCGAGCACGACGAGACCGACCCCGACGCCGAGCCAGAGGAGGGCGAAGGTCTCGAGCAGCTTCCGTCGACGAACGAACTCGAGCACGATCGCGACATTGGCCACAGTGACGACGAGCAGTAGCAGCTCAAGCTTCGACATCGCGGAGTTCACCTCGCTGGGTCATCGGGCGCCGGACGCGATGCAACAGCAACACCAACGCCAGGCGAAGGAAGTGAAATGCACTGCGGCTGTTGGTCGCGGACGGGCGACCTCCTTGTCGCACGTGCATGTGAATGGGCAGTTCCTCGACCGTGAAGTTCCAGTCCGCCGCGAGCAACAAGGCTTCGACCGTGTCGGACAGATAGGCGGTCGGGTACACGTGCGCGAATTGTCTGAATCGCTCGCTTGCCGAACGCTCGGAATCCGCTCGTCGTGTCGGTGATGCTGACGCCGAGCCTGCGACTGATGATGCGTGAGAGGAACCTCATGGAGGCTCGGCGGACGCGGCCCGCCTCATAGCCCGCTGCGAAGCGGGAGCCGATGACGATGTCGACGGCAGCCGTCTCCAGACGCTCGAGCAGCTTCAACGCGTCGTCCGCGTCGTGCTGGCCGTCGCCGTCGAGTTGGACCACGGTCTCGTAGCCGCGGTCGCTTGCGACTCGGAAGCCACTCCGCAACGCCGCGCCCACGCCGAGATTGAACGGATGCTGCAGCACATGAGCACCCCGGCGCGAGCGATCGACGCGGTGGTGTCGGAGGACCCGTCATCGACGACCAGGACGTCGCAGTCGAGCGTCTGCTTGGCACTGCGCACGACGTCGCCGACGGTCGCCTCTTCGTTCAAGGCGGGTACGACGACGAGTCGCTTGCGGTCAGCCAGGGTCCACTACTCCCAAGAGCACAAGCGAGGATAACCGTCGGCACTACGCATGCCGGGGAACCTGCGCAGGAGCATCCAGCGGGGTCTGGAACAATCGGCCGATGGACTCGGCGGCCGCCCTCCCGACCGTCACGGCGATCATCATCGGCTACGGCGACGAGCCATGGCTCGAGCAGAGCGTCAAGTCCGCGCTGGCATCCACCGGCGTGGTCGCCGACGTCGTCGTCGTGGACAACGGTTGCACCGACGGAGGTGTCGAGCTCGTACGGCCACTCGACGGCGTGACCGTTGCGGAGCCCGGACGCAACACCGGGTTCGCCGGCGGTGCAACTTCGGCGTGAGTCGAGCCACGGGTGATTACGTCGCACTCGTGAACGCCGACGCCATCGTCGAGCCCGATGCGCTCGACGCACTCGTGCGCGTCGCCGGGCGCAGCGGCGTCGGTATCGCAACAGCGAGTATTCGACTCGCCGATCGACCCGACATCATCAACTCGGCCGGTAACGACATCCATTGCACGGGTGTCAGCTGGTCGGGTGGCTTCGGCGAAAAGGCCGTCGATCACGACGAGGAACGCGAAGCCTTCGCAGCGAGTGGCGCCGGCATGGCCATGCGGCGATCGACATGGAACGAGCTCGGAGGGTTCGACGAGGTCTTCTTCGCGTACTACGAAGACGCCGATCTGAGCATGCGGGCGTGGCAGCGAGGCCTCCGCGTCGTCTACGTCCCCGACGCCGTCGTCCTCCATCGGTACGAATTCGGGCGGCGGCCCGAGAAGTTCTTCCTCCTGGAGAGGAACCGTCTGTTGATGGTGCTCGGGTGCTACGAGCAGCGGACGTTGTGGTATCTGGCCCCGCTTCTCGCCTCGATGGAAATCGGTTTTCTCGTCCTGGCCGTACGTGAAGGTTGGTGGCGTCAGAAATTGGGGGGTTGGGGATGGTTGCTTCGACATCGGCGCGAGGTGCGGGCCCGTCGGAGCAGGCTGCAGGCGGCACGAGTCGTCGCAGACGCCGACCTCGTGTACCTGTTCAGCGACGACCTCCTTCCAGGCAACTACGAAGCGCCGAGTTGGTGGCCGAAGTTCAACCGCATCGTGCGCGCGTACTGGCGCGCCGTCGAACGGAAGGTGACCACATGATGCGATTTCGTTGGCGGCTGGTCGCGATGCTCGTCGCGACGATTGCAGGGCTCGTCGTGACGGCGACGGCATCCGCGCCCGCCGCGGGTGCGGCGACACTGCCACCGGGATTGACCGAGTCCGTCATCGGCGGATTGAACGTGCCGACGGCGATGGCGTTCGCTCCCGACGGTCGCCTGTTCATCACCGAGCAGACAGGCGCGCTGCGCGTCGTGCAGAACGGCGTGCTGCTTCCTGCGCCGTTCGCGACGCTCCCAGTCGACTCGTCCGGCGAGCCGCGGGCTGTTGGGCGTCGCCTTTCCGCCCGACTTCGCGTCCTCACACCGCGTCTATGTGTATTTCACGCAGCCGACGCCGTCGCCGCACAACGTCGTCGCCTGGTTCGGTGGCGCCAACGGCAACACCGCGTCGACTGGTCCGAACATCGTGGTGACGCTGCCCAACCTCAGCGGCGCCACCAACCACAACGGGGGCGGAATCCACTTCAGCCCATCCGACGGCCAGCTCTACATCGCCGTCGGCGAGAATGCGAACGGCGCCAACTCACAGAACCTGACGACACCGCTCGGCAAGATCCTCCGTGTCACGGGAGACGGCGCGCCCTCGCCGGGCAACCCGACCTTCGGCGGCACGGCGCACGATGGCCGTGTATGGGCATGGGGTCTGCGGAACCCCTTCACGTTCGCATTCGACACGAGCGGAGCGCTCTTCATCAACGACGTCGGATCCGGGGGCACCGGTGCCTGCGGAAGCGGTACCTGGGAGGAGATCAACCTCGGCGCGCCGGCGGCCAACTACGGGTGGCCGATCGTCGAAGGTCCGCCCATCACGCCGCAGTGCACCAATGCGTTCTTGACGCCGCCGATCTACAGCTATCCGCACACGGATCCGTCGAACCCGTGCGCGATCGCAGGCGGGACCTTCTACCGACCTGCGAACCCGCTCCTCGGACAAGGCTTCGTCGGCGACTACTTCTTCGCGGACCTCTGTGGCGGCTGGATCCGCTACCGCCGTCCCGACGGGAGCGTCGCCCAACTGGCATCGAACATAAGCGCGCCGGTCGACGTCCACACCGGTCCCGACGGTGCGCTGTGGTACCTGTCGCACAGTGGCTCCGTCGGGCGCATCGCTCCTCCGACGGCACCATGGCAGGTGTTCCTTCGCAACAGCCCGATCGGCGGTGGCGCCAACGTCGCGATGCAGTACGGCATTCGGGGCGATGACGTCCTGTTCTGCGACTGGGACGGCAACGGCACCGACACCATCGGAGTCCATCGCGGCAACACGTGGTTCTTGAACAACGCCAACGACTCCTCGCCGCCCGAGGCGGTGTTCACGTTCGGAGACGTGGGCGACGTTCCCGTGTGCGGAGACTGGAACGGCAACGGCACCGACACCGTCGGCGTCCGGCGCGGCAACACCTTCTTCTTGCGCAACTCGAACAGCACAGGCGTGGCCGACGTTCCGCCGGTGGTCTTCGGCAATCCAGGCGACATTCCCGTCGTCGGACACTGGACCGGAGGCTCGGAAGGAGTCGGTGTTCGCCGCGGCAACATGTTCTTCCTGCGCAACTCGTTGACGTCTGGCGTCGCCGATACCGCTGCCGTCTACGGCAACCCATTCGACCAGCCGATCGTCGGCGATTGGGACGGCAACGGGACGGACACAGTCGGCGTCCGTCGGGGGTTCACCTTCTTCCTGCGCAACTCCGACACCTCCGGATTCAGCGACATCTCCTCGGCGTTCGGCAACATCGGTGACCTCGCCGTCGCGGGCAACTTCGACGGCGTGGGCGGCGACGGGATCGGCGTTCTCCGCTAACCCCCTCCGCCGAATGTTGGTGCGATTGTGGGGCTATGGCCCCGAAACTGCACCAACATTCGTGCGGGACAGCCGCAGGAAGGACGCGAACGACCGGAGCCGTCGCCACACGACGGACAGCGAGGGACGGCGACCGTCGGCGACCGCGACGACGAGGTCGCGCCACGCATACGAGAGGGTGGCGAGCACGAATCGGATCACCTGCACGGCCGCCGTCGTGGGCGGCGCGTACGCGGCCATGACGACGAGCCGGTTGCGCTCTTTGTAGAACTCGGCAAGATCCGAACCGCTGACCGCGGTTGCGGAGTGCTCGTGATCGACGACGCTCTCCGGCGCAAGCACGTATCGCCAACCGGCTCGACGGCCGCGGAGCGCGAGCTCGACGTCCTCGTAGTAGAGGTACAGCCGTTCGTCGAAGGTGCCCACCGATTGCAGGTAATCGGATCGAAGCAGCACCGCCCCGCCAGACCACAGCTCGATCTCGTCGGCGTGATCGAACTGACCGCGGTCCGGCTCGAGGTAGCCGCGATCGGCGCCGTACCAGTCGCGGTTCAGGACGGTCCCGACGTTGTTCACCACTCGGAACGGGGTTCCCGTGAGACCGACCGAGAACCACCGAGCGACTGCATCCACGACGATCTCGACCGGGTTGTCGCGTTCGCCGACAGCCACGGACGTGGCGAACGGCGCGCTCAACAGCAACTCGACGTCCGTGCCGACGGCGCCGTCGACCCGGACGTGGACACGTCCGCAACCGTTGGTCCACTCGAACGGACGTCCCCGCTCGTCGATCTCCGGACCCCAGAACCCGTCGACGAGCTCGAATGACTGCTGGGGTGTCCGCACGTCGTGGAGCCGCACGCCGAGCAGGCGGCGATCGAGCCGCTGGCGGGGGGTAGCAGAGGACCGGATCTCGATGGTCGTGTACGAGCCGGTGAAGCGGATCTTCGGCGAGGCGGAACCCCGCCTCGGATCAGCGTCGAGCGCCTTCACCAAAGGGTCCAGCCATCCCGGTTCGACGACGGCATCGTTGTTCACGAGCGCGACCGCGTCGGTGGTCGACGGATCGCCCATGCCGAGGTTGGCTCCGCCTGCGAATCCCCGGTTGCGATCGGACCGCACGATGCGTACCCCTGCGCCCGACCAATCGTCGTCCGACAGCGGCTTCGTCGACGCGTTGTCGACGACGACGATCTCGAGGTCGCCGGGCCACGTCGTAGCGCGCAGCGAGTCGACGCACCGGGTCGTGAGTGCGCCGCCGTTGTGATCGACGACCACGGCCCGAACGCGCTCGATCGACATCAGCTCGCGAGCAGTGTTGCCGTCAGTCTCGAGAGCGACTCGTCGAAGTGCGGCAGCTCCGGAAGGCCGGCGAACCGGAGCGCGGCGTTGTCGAGCACCGAGTTCGCGGGTCTCGGTGCCGGTCGCGGTGGGTCGAGCTGGGCGGTCGTGATCGGATGGACGCGCTCGGGGTCTGCGCCGGCCGCAGCGAACGTGGCGCGTGCGAAGTCGAACCACGAGACGACGCCCTGGTTCGTGACGTGGAACACGCCGGGCCGGCGCTCGCTCGCCAGCCGGCGCAGGACGGGCACGAGGTCGCCGACGATCGTCGGATGGCCGATCTGGTCGGTCACGAACTTCGGCGTCGCGCGTCGTTCGCCGCCAAACGGAGCAAGGTCTTCACCATGTTGTTGCCGTACCGGCCGCACACCCACGAGATGCGGACGACAGCCGCGCCGCCCGCGGCGTGCGACAGGATCTCCTCTTCGCCTGCCCGCTTCGACCGTCCCGTAGACCGACGCGGGTTCGGCACGTCCCACTCGTCGTACGGCGCCGGCTTCGTTCCGTCGAAGACGTAGTCGGTCGACACGTACACCAGATGGGCGCCGACGCGCCGAGCCGCCTCGGCGACGTGACGGCTGCCGATCGCGTTCACCGCCATGGCGCGGTCGGGATCGCTCTCGCACGCGTCGACCGCGGTCCACGCGCCCGCATGGACGACGACATCGGGGCGGTCGCGCCGAACATCTGCAGGACCGAGGTCGCGGTCGACCACGTCGAGGCCTCCATGATCCGCGGCGATCACGTCGTCGCCCGATCGCTCACACAGCTCGACCAGCTCCCGGCCGACCTGGCCACCGGCGCCCGTGACCAGGATCCTCATGGGCTGCTTGAGCGGCCGCCACCACCACTCGTTGGCGCGGTACCAGTCGACGGTCTCCTCGAGCGCCTCGTCGAGCGTGCGCTGCTTGCGCCAACCCAACGCCGTGATCTTGGCGATGTCGACGGAGTAACGCCGATCGTGGCCGAGTCGGTCCTCCACGTACTCGACCATCTCCTCGTTCGCACCGAGCAACGCGAGCAGCTTGTCGACGAGCACACGGTTGGGGGTCTCGTTCCCGGCACCGATGTTGTAGATCTCGCCCGACCGCTCCAGTGCGAAGCACGAGCAGCACCCCGGCGCAGTGGTCGTCGACGTACAACCAGTCGCGCTGGTTGAGCCCGTCGCCGTACAGCGGGATGGGCTTGCCCTCGATGAGATTCGTCGCGAAGAGCGGGATCGCCTTCTCGGGGTACTGGTACGGCCCGAAGTTGTTCGTGCACCGCGTGACGGTCACGGGGAGTCCGTACGTGTGGTGATACGACAGCGCGATCAGGTCTGACCCGGCCTTCGACGCCGAGTACGGGCGAGCGCGGCTCGAGCGGGTCGGTCTCTGTCGACGACCCGACTTCGACCGAGCCGTACACCTCGTCGGTTCCGATGTGGATCACCCGCTGCGATCTCGAGCCGCCGCGCCGTGTCCATCACGATGTTCGTGCCGAAGCAGTTCGTGTTGATGAAGTCGTCCGGGCCGGCGATCGAACGGTCGACGTGGCTCTCGGCGGCGAAGTGGACGACCGCGTCGTGTCCGGCCATCGCGTCCTCGAGCGTGCCGGGATCGCAGATGTTCCCCTTGACGAACGCGAACCGTGGGTCGTCGTCGACGTCCCGCAGGGTCGACAGGTTGCCTGCGTACGTCAGCGCGTCGTAGACGGTCACGTCGTCGTCGGTGTTGGCGAGCACGTGGCGGACGTAGTTCGAGCCGATGAACCCGGCGCCGCCGGTGACGAACTGCTTCATGCGTCACTCGAGGTCGATCGAGCAGTGGTCGCCGACCATGACCCGCGTGGCCGCCGGTCGCTGGCCCGAGCGCGTGATCTCGACGTAGCGTCCGATGAGGGAGTCGGTCAGCCGCGGCACGCCGATGATCGTGCTGTGCTCGAGGACGACCGAGTGCTCGACCTCGGAGTCGACGATCTCGCAGTCGTTCGCGACCGCGGTGAACGGGCCCACGTACGAGTTGACCAGCCGCGTCCGGGCGCCGATGACGGCGGGGCCGCGGACGTTCGACGAGATGAGCTCCGCGCCTTCCTCGATCACGACCCGTCCGTCGACGTGAGACTCGTCGTCGACCTTGCCGTCGAGGCGCGGCTCGATCGTCTCGAGCACGCGGCGGTTGCTCTCGAGCAGCGGGTCCTTCTTGCCGGTGTCGAGCCACCAGCCGACGAGCACCTCGTGCACCACGCGATGGTCGTGGTCGATCAGCCACTGGATGGCGTCGGTGATCTCGAGCTCGCCACGAGCGGACGGCTCGATCGACCGCACCGCTTCGTGGATGACGGGCGTGAACAGGTAGACGCCGGCCAGCGCGAGGTTCGACGGCGGGTCGGCCGGCTTCTCGATCAAGCGAACGACGTGCCCGTCGCCGTCGACCTCCGCGACGCCGAATCGCTGCGGATCGGGCACCGGACACAGGAGGATCTGCGCCTCGGGTGGCCGGCTGCTCGCCGTCGAAGGTCAGGCATTGCGACGGAACGGCGCTGCTCCTCGAAGTGCTCGAGGAACTTCGCAACGCCCTGCTGGATCATGTTGTCGCCGAGGTACACGATGAAGTCGTCGTCTCCGAGGAAGTCACGAGAGATCAGCACGCAATGGCCGAGGCCGAGTGGCGAATCCTGCTGGATGTACGTGACCTCGACGCCCCAGCGCGATCCGTCGCCGACCGCGGCCATGATCTCGGCGCTCGTGTCGCCGACGACGATGCCGAACTCTCGGATGCCGGCCTCGACCATGTGCTCGAGCCCGTAGAACAGGATCGGCTTGTTCGCCGACCGGCACGAGCTGCTTGGCGCTGGTGTGCGTGATCGGCCGCAGCCGCGTGCCGGCCCCGCCGGCGAGGATGAGACCCTTCATCGCGGCACGGAGTGTGGCACGGACGCGGCCGGGCCACCATCCGGCGCGCGCCCCGCCAGGCCCGCTCCCTCGCTGGTCGTCCGGTCTGTCGCGATCACGGTCATCACGCTGATGATGGCCGCGTTCGTGTCGGTGACCGGCACCGCGCCCGCCGCCGCATCATCCGGCTCGGACGAGCAGGCCTTCTTCGACCTCACGAACGCAGCACGGGCGCAGAGCGGTCTCGGCCCGCTGGCCTGGAGCGAGGGTCTGGCCAACATCGCCCGTGTGTGGTCCGGCTCGATGGCGTCATCGCAGGCGCTCGCGCACAATCCGACGCTCGTCGGCGAAGTCGGCGCCTGGATCACCCCGAACTGGCAACGGCTCGGGGAGAACGTCGGCTTCGGCGGGTCGATCGGCAACCTCCAGGCCGCGTTCATGAACTCACCAGGGCACCGCGCCAACGTGCTCGGGAACTTCAACCAGGTCGGCATCGGTGTCGTCCGGGACGGCAACGGCACGATCTGGGTCACGCTCGACTTCATGCTCGGTCCGCCGCCGCCGCCTCCGCCCACACCGATCTGGTTCCTGCGCAACACCTTGACGACCGGCGTGGCGAACACACAGTTCCTCTGGGGGAACGGCTACGACCGCGTGCTGGCATGCGACTGGAACGGCGACCACGTCAGCACGGCTGGCATCTTCCGAGACGGCGTGTGGTTCATCACGAACCAGAACCCACCGGGCAGCACTGCGTCCTTCATGTTCGGTTCGCCGGGCGACATCCCGTTGTGCGGGGACTGGGACGGCAACGGAACCGACACTGTCGGTGTCTGGCGCAACGGCCGGTTCTTCCTACGAAACAGCAACTCGAGCGGCGTCGCCGATGTGAGCGTGCAGTTCGGAAACAACACCGACTACCCGGTCGTCGGCGACTGGAACGGCGACGGCACGACGACGCTCGGCGTCAAGCGGCTCAACCGCTTCTACCTGCGCAACTCGAACACGACCGGTGTCGCGGACATCGCCTTCGGCTACGGCGATCCGCTCGATCAGCCGCTGGCGGGTGACTGGAACGGCGACGGCAGGGACTCGGTCGGGGTGTGGCGCAACGGCACGTTGTTCCTGACCGACCAGAACGCGACCGGTGTCGCGAACAATGCGTTCGGGTTCGGCAATGCCACCGACGTCCCGATCGTCGGCGACTGGGATGGCGGTACGCCCAGGAGGGACACGGTCGGCGTCGTCCGGCCACGCGAGCTCGATCGGTGCGAAGGCGCCGAGGGGGCGCAGCCCCCAGCTAGCAGCTCTGCTCGGTCCCGGGGAGGCACGACCTTCGGCAGCAACTTCGGACCGAGCAGAGGCCGACCGAGCGAGCGCCAGCGAGCCGGGCGGCAATGGGGCAGGCGCCGAAGGCGCCGAGGGGGGCGCAGCCCCCCAGCTAGCGCGGCGCCTGGAGCGGGTGGGGCATGCAGAGCTCGTCGAGCTCGGCGACGACGATGCGATCACGGTTGTCCCACGTGATCTCGTTCGCCGGGTCCTTACGGATCTTGTACTCCCGAAAGCTCTGCTCGAGGGAGTCGTACGCGAGCAGCCGGCCGATGAGCGGATCGCCCAGGTCGAGGATGAGCTTGATGGTCTCGACGGCCTGCAACGACCCCACGATGCCGGGCAGCACGCCGAGCACGCCTGCCTCGGCGCACGACGGCGCCATCTCGGCCGGCGGCGGTTCGGGGACCATGTCGCGATAGGTGGGCCCGCGCTTCGGATCGAACACGGTGACCATGCCCTCGAACCGGAAGATGGACCCGTGCACGACCGGGATGCCGAGCTTGACCGAGGCGTCGTTGACCAGGAACCGGGTCGGGAAGTTGTCGGTGCCGTCGACGATGACGTCGTACCCCTCGATGATGTCGAGGACATTGTCGGCGCCGAGCCGAACGTCGTAGGTCACCACGTTGACGTCGGGATTGAGCAGCGTCAGCGTCTTCTTGGCCGAGTCGACCTTGCGGTCGCCGATGCGCTCGATGTTGTGGAGGATCTGGCGCTGCAGGTTCGAGTCGTCGACGACGTCCATGTCGATGATGCCGATCGTGCCGACGCCTGCCGCCGCGAGGTACAGCGCGGCCGGTGAGCCGAGGCCGCCGGCGCCGAGCAGGAGGACCTTCGCGTCGAGAAGCTTGAGCTGACCCTCGATGTCCACTTCAGGTAGAAGGATGTGGCGCTGATAGCGGTTTCGCTGTTCCGGTGTGAGCGCCCGAGGAACCCGCCAGTCGCGACCTTCGTCCTTCCACCGGTTGAAGCCACCAGCCACCGAGACGACGTCGTCGTAGCCGAGCTCCTGGAGGGTCTTGGCCGCGAAGGCCGATCGGGTGCCTCCCGCGCAGTGGACGATCAGCGGCGTGCTGCGATCCGGCAGACGGGCCTCGACGTTGGACTCGAGCTGCCCGCGCGGGATGTGCACGGCTCCGGGGATGGCGCCCTGTTCGTACTCGTCGGGCTCACGCACGTCGAGCACCACCGCGCCGGGACGCGACCGCATCTCGTCGGCCGTGGCGGTGTCTACCTCGCGGATGCCCTGTTTGGCCTGCTGGAGCAACTCTCGGAAGCTCGCCATCGGATACCTCTCATCAGGTCAGCTCGTCGATGCGCTCGGTAAAACCCTACTCAACGGGTCGACATTCCCACCAGGGCGGGCAGCAGCTCGCCGATCGAACCGCGGAGGACGACGTCGGCCAGGTCGTCCATCTCCGTGCGCTCGGCGTTGACGATGACGATGCGGGCGCCGTGGCGCTTGGCGAGCGGTACGACGTTGGCCACCGGGTAGACGCCGAGCGTGGTGCCGATTGCGAGCAGGAGATCGCACGCCCGCGCCGCGACGTCCGCGCGGACGAGGTCGTCTTCGACGAGCGACTGGCCGAACGAGATCGTCGCCGCCTTGAGGATGCCGCCGCACGTCCGGCACGGCGGATCCTCCTCGCCGGCGCGCACTCGAGCCAATGCACGTTCCATCGGCGCGCGCTCTACCACACGACAGGCACACGACTTCGCGAGTGTGGCCGTGTACCTCGATCAGGCGCGAGGGGTCGGTGCCCGCCTTGAAGTGGAGGCCGTCGACGTTCTGTGTGATCAGCGCGAGCAACTTCCCCCTGCGCTCGAGATCGACGAGCGCCCGGTGGCCGGCATTCGGCTCGACGACCTTGTCGACGTTCTCGACCCGCGAGCGCCACGCGGCGCGGCGGGCGTCGAGGTCGGTGACGTAGTTCTGCAGCGTCGCGGCCTTCTCCGCCGCCGGGTTCTTCGTCCACACCCCGTTCGGGCCGCGGAAGTCGGGGATGCCGCTGTCCGTCGAGATGCCAGCGCCCGTGAGCACGACGATGCGATCGGCCTCGTCGATCCACGTCCTCACGGTCTCGATGTCGTCGCCCGCAGCCTCCGGCACGGCTCGACGACGCTATCGGCCAACCCCCTTGACACGGAGCGCGGCATCACATGAAATAGCACGAGATCCTCCCCTGGATGTCTTCCCCTCGGACTGTCGCTCTCGCTCTTCCGTGGAGGAAGCACATGCTCGTCGCCGTCGCCGAAGGCACGCCCACCGAGTTCGCTGTTCGTCCCTGGCCCGACTCCGTGATCGACGAAGTCGGTCACGATCCTCGCTCCGCCTACGTCGAGCGCTTCTGGCTCGGCGTTCTCGGCCCGAGCTCGGTCGTGTTGCTGCGCCGGCTCGCGGCGGAGCTCGAGTCGAGTCCGTCGGGGTTCAGCCTGCCGCTCGAGGAGACAGCGCGCACGCTGGGGCTCGGGACACGGGGCGGGCGCAACTCGCCCTTCCTCCGCACGGTCGCGCGTTGCGCGCAGTTCCGTCTCGTGCACTTCGACGAGAGCTCGGCGACGATCCTGGCGCGCCGCAAGCTGCCGCCGTTGACGCGTGGTCAGGTGGCCAAGCTTCCCGAGCACCTGCAACGGCAGCACCAGGACTGGCAGGCAAACCCTGCGCAGGCCGATGCCCGCCAGCGGGTCCGCGGCCGGCGGCTCGCGCTCAGCCTGTTCGAGCTCGGCGAAGGCGTCGAGACGGCTGAGTCACAGCTGTTGCGTTGGAGGTTCCCACCCGCGGTCGCGCGCGACGCGACCGCGTGGGCGTGGCGCCGTCATGCCGAGGCCCGGGCCGCGGCCGACGGCCTCCCACCGGGCACCGACCCCGCGGCGTAGTTCTCCGGTTCTCCAGTTCCCCCCACCCCCCAAACCCGTTCTGGCGTCAACGAGTGCGGCTATCCGCTCTCCATGACGCCAGAACGCGGGGGAGGTCAACCCGTGACGGTCGTCTGCAGTGGATTGGCAGTCTGTGATGCCAGGTTGGCGGCGACGTCGGTGGACAGCATCGGCTTGCGGAAGTACCGGGTCCGGGTGCTGTCGAGAGTGTTCGCGGTCGCGCAGATGGTCGGGTCGGTGCACGGCAGCGTCCCTCCGGGACCGACCACCGTGGTGCCGTGCTGTCCCCATGCCGCGGCATCGCCGGTGCACGGATGCGGATTCGCGGGGTTCTGGTCGAGGTAGTACGTCGACATCGTGAGCCCGGCGATGTCGGTCTGCAGCGCTCCGGTCGTGATGAGCGACCCTTGTGCACCCGTCACCATCTGCCATGTCGCCGCGTGGTTCATCGTCAACACGTCCGGCACACCGTCGACCGCGACGCCGCCGGTGTTCTGGTCGTCGAGGTACGTCATCCCTGTCGCCGATGTCGCAAGGTCCTCGAAGACGGAGACGCCGGGAATCGGATGGACTCGCAGCTCGGTCGACGAGTCCTCACGGCTCGGGTAGAAGGTGTCGGTCGCGGTCGTGTAGGTGCCGCTGTTGGTCCCGATGTGCGAGCGAATGGCGCGCACGGGGCCGCTGATGTTCACGATGAAAGCGCCTTCGTACGGACTCGACGGCACGACGTCGTCGAAGGTGTCCTCGGTTCGGCTGCATCCCGCGCTCGTGACTTGGACCCGCGACCGCTCGAGGATGTTCTGGGCAGTGGAGTTCCCGCGCTCGATCGTGAGGCCGTCGTTGAGCCAACGGTCACTGAAGTGCTGCGTGTACGCGGGCGCCACGACCGTCGACGACTCCGGATTGGGGCCGGCCACATTGTTGGGGGGCTGTGACGCGGTTCCCATCTTGTAGGTGGCCATGTAGTTCCCGGACGTGAGGTCGAACGTGTACTGCACGCCGGTGGTCCCTGCGCCGCCGCCGGTCAACGTGTCGGAGTGGAACAGGTACACGGTGCCGGCTTGGCCCGCTTGCAACGGGTCGGTGACACGCACCTGCTCTCGGGTCGACGCCGTCACACCGGCCGGCGCGCCCGCGGAATCGGGCGCCACCTGCCCGGTGTCGTTCTCGAGGAACGACACCTCGTCGACGCTGCCGAGCCCGGCGTGGGAAGCCACGCCCGTGTACGTGGGCGTCCACGAGTAGCCCGGGCTCGCCGACCGCGGGTTCGTGTAGACGAGAATCGTGAACGGCGAACCGTCCGGGTGCGTCGCGTAGCTCGCGACCGGTCGGTTCAAGATCTCGCCGGGGTTGACCTGGTCGCGCTGGTCGACCTGGACCGGAAGCTGCACCCACGCGGAGCCGTTCCATGCGAAGCCCACGACGTGCATCGGGTCGGAACCGAGCAGCTTCGGCAGCGCCGACCCTTGCAGCACGACAGGGTCATCGGGACGAGTCAGCGACCCGCCGTTCTTCGTGCACACGCTCAGCACGCTTGTGCCGAAGCCGACGACCAGCAAGGCCGTGGCGATCGTTCGCCACGGGCCGCGTCCGATGTGCATCGAGGTTCCCCTTGTCTGTTGCGGACGATGTTCTCAGGGCCGCCTGAACGTGCGGAGCAACTCGACGAGTGTGCGGACGCCGTAGCCGGTTCCCCCGGCTGAGAGTTCACCGTCGTCGTTGTCCCCAAACGCGGGACCGGCGATGTCGAGGTGGGCCCACGGGATGCCTTCGCCGACGAACCGCCGCAGGAACAGCGCGGCGACGATCGTGCCTGCGGGACGCCCGCCGACGTTCTTGAGATCCGCGATCTTGGACTCGAGGTCTCGCGCATACTCGCCGTACAACGGCAGTGGCCACATGGGCTCGCCTGCGGCTTCTGCTGCAGCTTGCACCTGCGCGGTGAACGACTCGTTGTTGCCGAGCACAGCGGCGACCTTGCTGCCGAGCGCGACCACGGCCGCGCCGGTCAGGGTGGCGACGTCGACGATGGCAGCAGGGTTCTCCTCACTCGCCGCCACCAGTCCGTCGGCCAGGATCAACCTGCCTTCGGCGTCGGTGTTGAGCACCTCGACCGTCGTCCCGTTCCGATAGCGGATGACGTCACCGATCCGCTGCGCGTCGCCGCCGAGCATGTTGTCCGTCAACGGCAGAAAGGCGCGGACGCGCACCTTCACCCCGACGTCGCGGGCCACGGAGACGGCCGCTGCAACCGCCGCGGCGCCGCCCATGTCGCCCTTCATGCCCACCATGCCGTCCGTCGGCTTGATCGAAAGCCCACCCGAGTCGAACGTGATGCCCTTGCCGACCAGCGCGATCGTCGTGCGCGTCGCGGTCTCGGGTTCGTAGGTCAACTCGACCCACCGCGGCGGGATCGTCGATCCTCGGTTCACCGCGAGCAGGCCGGCGTAGCCGGCCTTGGCGATCGCGTTCTCCGTCAGCACCTTGACGCCGAGGCCCGAACGCTTGGCGAGCGCGCGCAACTCCTCCGCGAACGCCGGCGCCGTCAGGGATCCGCCAGGTTCGTTGACGAGATCACGGGCGACGGCGACCGCATCGGCGATGCGGGCGCCGCGATCGAGCGCGGCGCGCCCGCGCGCTCCCCCGCTGCCGACGACGGCGACGGATTCGATCCGGTTCGGCTTCGGGTCCGAGCGGTACTTCGTGAAGCGATACGCGCCGAGCGAGAACCCTTCCGCCACCGCCTGGCGCGGCGGGCAGGGTCGTCGCGATGCGCCGGCACTGCGCCGCAGCCCGCGCCGCGGCACCCGCCGCCCGTCGAAGCGCTCGATCGTCGGGTCCGTTCGAGCCGTTGTCGCCGAGCCCGACGAGCAGCCGGCCCGGGAGCAGGACCGTCCTGCCGACCTTCGCCTCGAATCCGGCGGCGCGGACCACGGGATCGTCGGGCTCGGAACCGACGGTGACGCCTTCCACGACGAGGTCGACGTCGTCGGGGACGTCGCGAACGAGATCGAACGAGATCACTGGTCCTCCCGAGATGGCAACGACGTTCCCTCCTGCCAGCGGGCCATCGTCCACAGCAGGTCGGACAGGCGGTTGAGGTACGGCACGACCGATGAGTCGTCGCCGGACAAGACGAGCGCGTGGCGTTCGGCGCGGCGAACGACCGTGCGCGCCACGTCGAGCAGGGCGGCGACGCGGGTCTCGCCCGGCACCACGAACTCGGTCGGCGGATCGAACCGCCCCGACAATGCATCGATCGACGCTTCCAGCGCGGTCACCATCTCGTTCGTGACGAGGTTCTGTCCTGCCGTCAGCTTCGACCGGTTGACCGGATCCGTCGCCAATTCCGCCATCAGGACCCACAGGTCGCGCTCGAGTCCGACGAGCATCGCGTCGAGCTCGCTTCCCCGCTCGCATTCGGCCCGCGCCACGCCGAGGGCGGCCTGCGCCTCGTCGACGGCGCCGTACGCCGTCGGCGCCGGACCGTCCTTGCGCACTCGCCCGCCGAAGAGCAACCCGGTCGTACCGTCGTCGCCCTTCCGCGTGTAGATCTTCACGGCGGCCGAGCCTATGACCCGACGCTGTGGACGAATGGGCTTCGGCCCGGTTGGGGGTGACCCGTACAATCGTCCGAATGGCCCGTAGCCGATATCTCGAGGCGATCGACGAGCGCGTCGTGATCTACGACGGCGCCTTCGGGACGTACATGCAGCAGCAGGGCCTCACGAGTGACGACTTCGGTGGCCCCGAGCTCGAAGGATGCAACGAGATGCTCGTGCTGACGAGGCCCGACCTCGTCGCACAGATGCACGAAGCGTTCTTCCAGGTCGGGGTGGACGTGGTGGAGACGGCGACGTTCGGTGCGTTCGCGGTCCCGCTCGCCGAGTACGGCATCGCCGACAAGACCTACGAGATCAACCTCGATGCGGCCCGGATCGCGCGTGAGGTCGCGAGCGGCCACGACGGCTTCGTCGCGGGTTCGATCGGGCCGGGCACGAAGTTCGCGTCCCTCGGCCAGATCAGCTTCGCCGACCTCCGCGACGCGTACGAGATCGAGAGCCGAGGTCTGCTCGAAGGCGGCGTCGACCTGCTGTTGATCGAGACGCAGTTCGACCTGTTGGGTCTCAAAGCTGCCGTCGTCGGTGCCCGTCGCGGCGATGGCCGCCGTCGGCCGCGAGGTGCCGCTGCAGACCCAGGTCACCGTCGAGCTGACCGGGCGCATGCTTCCGGGGACCGAGATCGCGGCCGCACTGTGCGCCATCGACGCGCTCAGGGTCGACGTGATCGGGTTGAACTGCGCGACCGGTCCCGCCGAGATGACCGAGCACCTTCGTCACCTGTCGCACCACTCGCGCATCCCGATCTCGTGCATCCCGAACGCCGGCTTGCCGTCGGTGGTCGACGGAGCGATGCACTACGACCTAACGCCCGATCAGCTCGCCGACTACCACGCGCGGTTCATCACCGACCTCGGCGTCCAGGTCGTGGGCGGCTGTTGCGGCACCACGCCCGAGCACCTTCGCGCCGTTGTCGAGAGGTGCCGCGACCTCACGCCGGCCCCGCGGCAACCAGCGCACGAACCAGGCGCGGCGTCGATCTACTCGTTCACGCCGTTCGACCAGGACATCACGTACCTGACCATCGGTGAGCGCACGAACGCCAACGGGTCCAAGAAGTTCCGCGACTCGATGCTGGCCGCCGACTGGGACTCGTGCGTGCAGATGGCGCGTGAGCAGGAGAAGGAAGGCGCGCACGTCCTCGACGTGTGCGTCGACTATGTCGGCCGCGACGGCACCGTGGACATGGACGAGATCGCCCGCCGGTTCGCGACCCAGGCGACCGTTCCGCTCGTCCTCGACTCCACCGAGCCGCAGGTGATGGAGGCCGCCCTGCAGTGGCTCGGAGGTCGGTCCATCCTCAACTCCGCCAACTTGGAGGACGGCGAGGCACCAGGGTCGCGGCTCGACCGAGTGTTCTCGCTGGCGCGCGACTACGGCGCGGCCGTCATCTGCCTGTTGATCGACGAGGAAGGTCAGGCCCGCGACGTCGAGTGGAAGCTGCGCGTCGCCCATCGCATCCATGACATCGCGGTCAACCGTTACGGGCTCGAGTCGGGCGATCTGATCTTCGATGCGTTGACGTTCCCGCTGTCCACCGGCGGCGAAGACCTGCGTGGTGACGCGATGGCGACGATCGAGGCCATCCGCCGCATCAAGGCCGAGCTCCCGGGAGCGCACACGGTGCTGGGACTGTCCAACGTGTCGTTCGGGCTGAAGCCCGCGGCCCGGCACGCGCTCAACTCCGTGTTCCTGCACGAGTGCCGCGACGCGGGGCTCGACGCCGCCATCGTCCACGCGGCGCGGATCGTGCCGCTCAACCGCATGGCCGACGAGCAGGTCGAGGTCTGCCTCGACCTGATCTACGACCGGCGTGACGCCTCGACCGGGTACGACCCACTGCAGAAGCTGCTCGAGCTGTTCGCCGATGTCGAGGCCACCGCGACGGTCAAGGAGGACCGGTCCGGCTGGTCCCTCGACAAGCGCCTGTCGCAGCGCATCATCGACGGCGACCGCGACGGGCTCACCGACGACCTCGACGAGGCGCTGGCGTCCGGATCGACGGCGCTCGAGATCATCAACGACGTCCTGCTCGAAGGCATGAAGATCGTCGGCGAGCTGTTCGGGTCCGGACAGATGCAGCTGCCGTTCGTGCTGCAGTCGGCCGAGACGATGAAGACCGCGGTCGCGTACCTCGAACCGCACATGGAGAAGGTCGAAGGCGGCAACACGAAGGGACGAATCGTGCTCGCCACCGTGAAGGGCGACGTCCACGACATCGGCAAGAACCTCGTCGACATCATCCTCACCAACAACGGCTACGAGGTCCACAACCTCGGCATCAAGGTCTCGGTCACGGAGATGATCGAGAAGGCGCTCGAGGTGAAGGCCGACGCGATCGGCATGAGCGGCCTGCTCGTGAAGTCGACGCTCATCATGCGCGACAACCTCGAGGAGCTCAACGGCCGCAACCTGTCCGACATCCCGGTGTTGCTGGGTGGCGCCGCGCTCACTCGCTCCTACGTCGAGCGCGATCTGCGTGACGTCTACGACGGCCGGCTCTTCTACGGCAAGGACGCGTTCGAGGGACTGCGGGTGATGGATCGCCTGGGCGCGGTCAGGCGGGGCGACGAAGACGACGATCCCTCGTGGGGCCGCGTGCCGTCCGAGTCGCGGGTCCCGTCGCGGTCGTCGGTCGGCCTCGCCGAACGTGAGCCGGTCGATCCGACCACGGTGCCGGCCCGATCGCCTGAGGTCGAGGAGACCAACTACATCTTCGTGCCGCCGTTCACCGGGCCGCGCATCGTGAAGGGACTGCCGATCGACGACATCGCCGGCTTCCTCAACGAGACCGCGCTGTTCCGCAACCAGTGGCAGTACCGGCCGACGAACGGCGAGGACGACGAGGCGTTCAAGGCGCGTGTCCGTCCGATACTCCGTGACGAACTGGCGAAGGCGAAGGCGGACGACCTGCTGCAGCCCGCGGTCGTGTACGGCTACTTCCCCGCGTCAGGCGACGGTGACGACGTCGTCATCTGGGAAGACGAGTCGCGCGACCGCGAGATCACGCGGTTCGGGTTCCCTCGCCAGACCAAGCCGCCCTACCTGTGCATCGCGGACATGGTGCGCCCGATCGAGACGAGCGAGGTCGACTACGTCGCCTTCCACATCGTGACCATGGGCCCGGCCGTGTCGGAGGCGACCGCGAAGCTCTTCGCCGACGATCGGTACCAGGAGTACCTGCACCTGCACGGCCTCGGCGTCGAGATGGCGGAGGCGCTCGCGGAGTACTGGCATCGCCGCATCCGTGAGGAGTGGGGCTTCGCAGACGAGGACGGCCCGTCGCTCGCGGGTCTCTTCCGCCAGCAGTACCGCGGCGGGCGCTACTCCTGGGGCTATCCCGCCTGCCCGGACCTCGAGGACAACGTGAAGGTGCTCGAACTGCTCGATGGTGGCCGCATCGGGCTCGAGTGCTCCGAGGGCACGGGCTATCAGTACCACCCCGAACAGACCACGTCCGCCATCATCTGCCACCACCCGAAGGCGAAGTACTTCGTCGCTCGGTAACCCGCCCACCGTTCTGGCGTCAGGGAGTGCGAATATCCGCACTGGTTGACGCCAGAATGACGAGCCGAGGGAGGTGCGGGGTTGACAGCGGGATACGGAGGGACGTAAGCGCTGATGGGTTTCCTCCTCATCGTGAGCGGTCCCCCCGGTGCGGGAAAGTCGACGGTGTCGCGCAGACTGGCGGACTCGTTCGATCCGAGCGTGCTGGTGGAAGGGGACGCGTTCTTCGGCTTCCTTGCCAGTGGCGCGATCCAGCCGTGGCTTCCGGAGTCTGATGCGCAGAACGAGATCGTGACGGAAGCCGCGGCGGCCTGCGCGGGCCGGTTCGCGCGCGACTACGCAACGCTGTACGACGGAGTCGTGGGCCCGTGGTTCCTGCCCACTTTCGCTCGAGCGTGCAGACTCACGTCAGTCGACTACGTGATGCTGCTGCCGCCGGTCGAGCGCTGTCTCCAAAGGGTCCGCACTCGCGACAACCACTCGTTCTCCGACGAGGGCGCCACGCGCAAGATGCATCACGAGTTCGCCAGCGCGTCCATCGCGGATCGTCACGTGCTCGTCGACCCGCCACTCGGCCTGGACGCCGTCACCGATGTGATCCTTGCCAAACGCGACCGAGGCGACCTCGTCTGCCGCGTCCCCTACCTGATCACCGAACGTGATCGTGAGCGGTCGGCGTCGGTCGGTCCAGCAGCCGCTGCGACGCTTCGAACACGGTCTGGTCCATCGCGACGCGTCGGTTGACGACTCGACCGTCGGGCCGTCACGTCTGTGTCGACACGCCCACGGTTTCGGTGGCCCAGTCGACTCAGACCTGGCAGCTCCGAACTCTGTGTCGACTGAGCGACGCACTTCGGTGGCCTGGTCGACAATGTGCGCGAGGGCAGGCCGGTTCCAGGTGCGTTCGTCGCTACCGTCAGCCGGCGGGCAGGGGAAGGTCCTGCTGCAAGGTGGCCGTCGGCTCCCAGAGGTCACCGTCCTCGTCGACGCGGTCGAGCACGTCCGGCGCCTCGAACGACAAGGGTGCGCCGCCGGCCGCCGCATCGACTTCGTCCCACGTGACCGGCGTCGAGACGGTCGGCTCGCGGCCGGGCGCGCAGCGAGTACGCGCAGATCGTGGTCTTGTGGCGCGAGTTCTGGCTCCAGTCGATGAAGACCTTGCCCTTGCGCAGCTCCTTGCGCATGTTCGACAGCACCCGGTCGCCGTGGTGCTTCTCCATCGCTTGCGCGACCGCGAGCGCGAAACCCGACGCCTGCTCGTGGGTGAGCGGCGGTCGGTTCACCGGCACGTACACCTGGAGGCCCTTCGAGCCCGACGTCTTCGCGAAGCACTGCAGGCCGAGCCCGTCGAGCACGTCGCGGATCCACAGGCCGACCTCGGCGCAATCGTTGATGTCGGCCGGCGCACCCGGGTCGAGGTCGAACACGACCATCGTCGGCGTCTCGATGTCGACGCCGCGCGCCATCGGCGCGTGCAGCTCGAGCGCCGCCAAGTTGGCTGCCCACACGATCGACGCTTCGTCGGCCAGCCGGCAGTAGTCGATGGCGCCGCCGCGGTCGCCGGGTCCGGGCGAGACCTGCACCCATTGCGGTCGGTGGCTCGGGACACCGCTTCTCGAAGAACGAGCCGGCATCGACTCCGTTCGGGAACCGGCGCATCGTGATGCCTCGGTCGCCGAGGTGCGTGAGCAGCACGCGGCGCGATGCGCGCGTAGTAGTCGATGACCTCACCCTTCGTGAAGCCGGACGTTCGGGTACAGCACCTTGTCGAGGTTCGACAGCTTCAGCTCGCGACCGTCGACGGTGACCGTGGTGGGCTTCGACTCGGGCACCGGAAAGGTCTACCCCGCGACGGGACGAGCCGACTACGCGCTCTTGCGCTTCCTCGGCGCGGCCTTCTTCGCGGCCGCCTTGTGTGCTCGCACCGGCTTCGCTGCTTCCTCGGCCTCGCCGTCAGCCGGCTTGTCGTCGGCGGGCCGCCCTGTCGGGTGGCGTTTCCTGGCCTCCTTGGCGGCGCTGACGCTCGCCTCGAGCGCCGCCATGAGGTCGACGACCTTGTCCGCCGAGACGGGCTCCGGCGCCGCGACCAACTCGGTCTCACCCGCCGCCTTGCGTTCGATCAGCTCGAGGACCCGGTTGCGATACGTGTCCTGGAACTTGTCGGGCTCGAACGGCGCCGACAGCGACGCGATCAGCTGCTCCGCCATCCCGACCTCGCGGTCGCTGACCTCGACGCCTTCGATGCCATCGAGCTCGGTGATGTCCTCGGCGTCGTTGACCTCGTCGGCATAGACCATCGTGGACAGGAGCAGCTTGCCGTCCTTCGGTCGCACCGCGGCCAGGTACTGCTTCGACCGCATCACGAACCGGGCGATGCCGACCTTCTGTGAACGCTCCATCGCTTCGGCGAGGCAGCGCGTACGGCTTGGTCGTCGCCTTGTCGGGTGCGAGGAAGTACGCGGCGTCGTAGAAGATCGGATCGATGTCGGCGAGATCGACGAACTCCTCGATGTCGATCGTGCGCACCGCCTCGGGATCGAGGGTGGCGAGCTCGTCGTCGTCGATCAGGACGTACTCGCCGGACGGCAGCTCGTAGCCCTTCACGATGTCCTCGTTCGAGACCTCGGCCTCGTCCGCGGCGGACACCTTGCGATAGCGGATGCGAGCGCCCGTGCGGCGGTCGATCTGGTTGAACGACACCGACTTGCGGGACACAGCGTTGTAGAGCTTCACGGGGATGTTGACCAGCCCGAAGCTGATCGACCCACTCCAGATCGCTCGTGGCATGAGACCAGTTTGCCCGGTTGTGTGGGGTCTGTGCGCCAACCGACGCTGAGCGTCGGTTCGGGCACACACCTCAGGTCTCGATCGTGACCTCGTCACCGTCGTGGAGAACATGGTCGCGACCGACGTGCTGTCCCGCGAATTTCGCCGATGGCCCCCAGACGCGAGCCCCGGTGCAGCGCTCGCGCATGTCGCGGTGGATCGTGTCCGCGACGTCCGCGACCGTGACCGGTGGTCGCAAGGCGACGGGATCGGGGGTGACCTCGTCGCCATGTCGGAGCCGGATTCGGACCAGCCGCGTCAACGTCCAGATCCGCTCCCGAAGCATCGCCAGCGAATCGTCGTCGAGGATCGAGACGGGAACGACCTCGAGGTCACCGGCGACTCGCCGAACGTCGTCGTAGAGACGAGCGGACGAAGCCTCGTCCACCTTGGTGGCCGCCACCAGAGCCGGACGCTCGATGCCGGCGAGGGCCACCTCGCGACGCACGACCTGCAATGCCGACACGGGCGCGTCGACCGGCTGGCAGAACACGATGCCGTCGGCGCCGCGCAGCACGCCGAGCAGCGCCCGCCCTCCACCCCGGTCTTCGTTCGCTCCGTCGATGAGCCCGGGGATCTCGACGAGTTGCACGAGCACACCGCCGATTCGCGTGGTGGCGGGGACCGGACGCGTCGTCGTGAACGCGTAGTCGCCCGTCTTGATCTGCACATTGCTCAACGCTTGCAGCAGCGACGACTTGCCGGCGTTCGGTGCGCCGACGAAGCAGATCTGCGCGGCCCCCTGACGGCGCACCGCGATGCTGTCGCGGTGAACCGCCTTCGAGCGGACGCGCGTCCTGTTGATCTCCTCGTTGACCCACTTGCGTAGGTCGGCGTACGGGCCGTTCTTGTAGTCGGGGAGATCGCCAAGGATGCGGTGCAGCTCGCGCAGGCGCGCGGTGCCGTCCTTTCCTCGCAATCTCCGGCGGATGACTTGCGCCTGCGTTCGATGGGGCATGGGCATGGGAACCGCTCCTCGTTCGATGGCGGAGCGGCGCGCGACACCTGCGTCGTTGCCTTGGTGCAGGTGCCCGCGTCCTGTGCCCCGCCGCTTCCTCTGACGCCAGATGAGGAAGCGGCGATCTAGCCGCACTGAGGGTTCGTGCGCGCTCTCCACGACCGCACGCGCAGCGTCAGGTCGTCGAGAGCCATGGTTCGAAGAGTACCTTCCGGCCGTGACCGAGACGTCGCCAAATGTCCCGACGTCGAGGCGGCCGCTCGACGGCATCCGGGTGCTCGACCTGTCCCGAGTGCTGTCCGGCCCGTCCTGCGGCAAGGCGCTGGCCGATCTCGGTGCGGACGTGATCAAGGTCGAACCGCCCGAGGGCGACCTCACGCGAACGGCGCAGCCGCGGGTGGGCGGGCTGCCCGCGTACTTCGCGCAACAGAACTGCGGCAAGCGATGCGTGTCGGTCGACCTGCGACTCGAAGCGGGCCGCGACCTCGTCGCCGCGCTGGCGTCGGCATCCGACGTGGTGCTCGAGAACTTCCGACCCGGGGTCCTCGACCGCCTCGGCCTCGGCTACGCCGCGGTGCAGGCTCACAATCCCGAAGGTCGTGTACTGCTCGATCACGGGCTACGGACAGGACGGTCCGATGGCGCGACGACGGGCGTATGCGCCGGTGATGCACGCGGAGCTCGGTTTCATGGAGTTCGCCGCCCGGCGGTTCGCGACGGACGCCGCGGGCCGAGGCGGTCTCGCACGCGGATCTGTACTCGGGTCTCCAGGCGACGGTCGGGATCCTCGCCGCGCTCGTCCAACGCGATGCAACCGGCCTCGGCCAGCACATCGACGTCGCGATGGCCGAGGTGATGTTGCAGGCAACGGAATGGACGGCTGTCGAGCTGGCCGGGGGCACAGGCGATCTCCTCCACATCTTCGGCAGCTTCAACGCGCCCGTGCTCGAGCTCGGCGACGGCACGGTCGTCCACATCCCGGGCGATCCGGTGTCGAGCTTTCCCGCGTGGTGCGTCGCGATGGAGCGATCCGATCTCGTCGCCGACGAACGGTTCGCCACCCGCGAGGCGCGTCATGCGAACCGATCGGAGATGCTGGCCGTCCTTCAGGAGTTCGCGTCCACGTTCGAGCGCTTCGACGAGTTCGAAGCCGCGCTCAGCAAGGGTCGCCTCGCGGTGGGCGAGGTGAAGCCGCTCACCGACGTGCACAGCGCAGCGTGGGCGCGCGAGCGCGACGCGCTGGTCGATGTCGGCGACGAGAACGGCGGACCGCTCCAGCTTGCCTCGGTCGCCGTTCCGCTTCTCCGCGGCCACCGCGGGCACGACAGGAAGGCCCGGGTGGCAAGGTCAGCACAACCGCGAGGTGCTCCACGAGGTGCTCGGCCTGAACGACGACGAGCTCGAGCGCCTGGAAGCAGATGGCGTGCTCGTGAGCCGTTCGCCGTCGACACCTGCGCCGTGATCAGGGCCGGATGACAGCCGTAGGGCCGTCGAGCACCAGATCGTCGACGACGAGATCCATCAGCAGCGTGTCGCGGAACACGCCGTCGGCGCCGAGCTCGTTCTGGCGGAGCACCCCGACCGGGCGGTACCCGAGCTTCTCGTAGCAGCGAATGGCTCGCGTGTTCGCCGCCGCCGGATCGATGGTGAGGTGATGGTGGCCCAGGTCTTCGATCAGGTGCCGGGCGAGACCTCGCAACGCCGCGATCGCGACGTCCTTGCCGTGCCAGGCCGTGCTGACGGCGATGTCCATGCCGGCGTGGCGGTACTCCTCGTCGGGTTCCTCCCAACTCTGGATCACGCCCGCGACACCGCCGTCGACCTCGATGACGTAGACGGTGGTGTCGTCGTCGACATCGGTGACGAACTCGCGCTCGACCCGGTCTCGGTCGTAGCGCGGCCACCACGGTGCGACCGCCGGCTCGGCGAGGATCGCGGCGATCGCGGCGACGTCGTCGACGGTCGGCGAACGGAGTAGGACGGGTAGCGCCATCTGCAACTCACACGACCCCGCGGTCGCTCGCCCACCGCGTGAGCTCGTGGCGCGTCGACAGCTGCAGCTTGCGCAGGACCGCCGACACGTGGGTCTCGACCGTCTTCACCGAGATCTCGAGCCGTCGGGCGATCTCCTTGTACGTGTAGCCGCGTGCGATGAGACGGAGCACTTCCGCCTCGCGGGCAGTCAGCTTGTCGAGCTCCGGGTCTTGTGGCGCGGTCACCCTCGCCGGTTCGCCGGCGAACGCGTCGAGCACGAAGCCGGCGAGCCGCGGCGAGAACACCGCGTCACCGTCGTGAACGCGACGAATGGCGTCTGCGAGCTCCGGCGCGCCGATGGTCTTCGTGACGTAGCCGCGCGCGCCTGCCCGGATCACGGCGATGACGTCCTCGGCGGCATCCGACACCGACAACGCGAGGAACCGCACGCCCGGGTCGGTGCGCACGACCGCTTCGATGACGGCCTTGCCTCCCCCGCCCGGCATGTGCACGTCGACGAGGACGACATCGGGTTTCGTCGCTCGAATCCTGTCGATGGCATCACGTGACGCTGGTGGACGTGCCTGTCACATCGACGACGCCGTCGAGCTCGGCGCGCACGCCCGACAAGAACAGACCGTGGTCGTCGACGAGGAACACCCGTCGGGTCACTGCGCTCGCTGCGACGCTCACTCGACGGCCGACCTCCAGCATCACCTCGGTGCCGTCTGCGGGCGAGGACGTGATCGTCGCGCGGCCACCGTGACGGGCCATGCGGTCTCGGATCGACGACGCGATCCCCCGCCGGTCCGCGGGCACGTCGTCGGGATCGAACCCGTGGCCGCGATCGCGGACGAAGGCCGTGACGTGATCACCGTCGGCTTCGACATAGACGGACACCGACACTGCGCCGGAGTGTTTGGCGGCATTGACGACGGCTTCACGGGCCGCTTGCACGAGCGCGTCCACCGCTGGTTCGACGCGACGTGTCACCCACGGACACGACGTCGACCTCGACGCCGTGCACGTCCTCGACCTCGGCTGCCATCGTCTCGATCGCGCCCGACAGCGTGCCCGGCGACGCGATCGGTTCCGCCGTACAGCCACGCGCGCAGCTCGCGCTCCTGGCGCCTCGCGAGTGCGACGAGCTCGCGCGGCTGGTCGGCCTTGCGCTGGATCAGGGCCAACGTCTGCAGCACCGAGTCGTGCAGGTGCGCGGCCATCTCCGCACGTTCTTCGGACCGGATGCGCTCCCGGCGCTCCTCCGCCAGATCAGTGGTCATCCGCCTGATCCACGGTGCGAGGATCAACGCCAGGCCCGCGACGGCCACCGCGACGGCGATCGCGACCTGCCGCGCCGCGGCCAGCGCGTCGTTCGCCGCCAGGAACGCGCCCAGTCCGGCGAGCACGAGGACGGCCCCGAGACCGAGGCGCAGCGCGGACTGCCAGCCGCCGACGAACGATTCGAACGGTCGTCCGGGAATCCGGTTCGCAGCGTGCGCGAGTCGAGCCCGCTCTTCCTCGCCGGTCCGAGCCCACAGCAGCGCCACGCCGAGCCCCGCAAGGGTGAGCGGCCACACGAGCGCGTCGCTGAACCACAGCCCGAGCGACGCGGAGCAGCAGGAGGGTTCCCGCGACCAGGAGGCACACGGCCACCAACTGGCGAAGGTCGCCACGCGTGACATCGACCCGACGGAGGTTGATGCCGCGGGTTCCGTCCGGCTCGCGCATCAGGAACCAGAGCGCGAGGTAGATCGGGATGCCGAAGCCGCCGGCGATCGTCAGGATGATGAACGCGGTCCGGACGATGATCGGATCGACGCCCAACGACTCCGCGATGCCGCTGCACACGCCCGCGATCAGCCGGTCTTCGCCGCGATGCATCGCGCCCAGACGGAGTCGATCGCGCGGGGCCATCGCCTCGGCATGATCCCACAGGGGTCCGCGCCGGACCATCGGGCACGACCCTGACCCGGTCGGGGTCATCCCCGATTGCCGGCAGCGGGCCTCGACCCGATGATGGCGCCATGGAACCGCAATCGACGGCGACGCGACGGTTGGTGCGCCGTGGCGACGACCGCTACCTGGCGGGTGTCGCGGGAGGCGTCGCCGACTACTTCGCCATCGACCCGGTGTTCGTACGCATCGCGTTCGTGGTGCTCACGTTCGTCGGCGGCGCCGGCGCCATCGCCTACGTCGCGGGCTGGCTGCTGATCCCCGAAGAGGGCGAGAACACGAGCGTCGGCGAAGAAGCGCTGCGCAACCACCACTGGGCCCGCATCGCCGGCTTCGTCCTCATCGCCATTGCCGCTTCGGTGCTGCTTCGGCCGCTGTGGTGGCTCGGCGGCAACGTGGTCACCGCGGTCGCGCTGATCCTGCTCGGCGTGTACCTGCTGTCACGCCGCGACGGTGGCTCACCGACGACCACACCCACGTACGCCGGAGAGCCTTCTCCTCCGCCGCCCACGGCGGCAGAGGACCCCGCTCCTCCTCCGTTGCCACCTCCTCCGACGGCAACGTGGGCCCCGCCCCCGCCCCCTCCGCCGCCTCCGCTGCCGCCGCGTGTTGCGCCGTCCGAGCGGCAGCGGCGGCGGGGTGAGCGGCGTGACCGGCGCGAGCGGCGTGAGCGCAGTGGGGTCACGGCGATGACGTTCGGGATCCTGCTCGTCGGGGCCGGCGTCATCGGGCTGATCTTCGCGACGAGCGACGGCATCGAACCGACCCGCGTGTTCGCCGGCGCGCTCGTCGTCGTCGGCGCGGCGCTCGTCGTCACGACCTGGTTCGGCCGCGGGGGCGCGCTCGATCGCGGTCGGAGTGCTGCTGGTCGGGCTGCTCTCGGTGAGCGCGCTCATCGACGTGCCGTTCAAGGGCGGGGTCGGCCAGCGGACCGAGCGTCCCGCCAATGCGGCTGAAGTGAAGCCGGAATACCACCTCGCTGCCGGCGAGCTGACTGTCGACCTCGGCGGTGTGTCGTTCCCTCTGGAGTCGACGACCGACGTCGAAGCGACCGTCGGCGCAGGCCATCTCGTGGTGATCGTGCCCCGTGGCGCCGAAGTCGACGTGCACGCGCATGCCGGAGCCGGGGACGTGCGCTTCCCCGGCGACGACGGACAAGGAGGTGTGCGCGTGGATCGCGACGCGCAACTGCATACGGGTGCCGGCACGGCGCGGCTCAACCTCGACGCCGAAGTCGGTCTCGGACAGGTGGAGGTGCGAGATGCGGCGTCATGAGGCGAACTGGACCGCGCTCGTCGCCGGCTTGCTCTTCCTGGGCATCGGCGTCTACGGCATCGCCGTCACACCGAGCCATCTGGCCGACAGCCTGCGCTGGCTGTGGCCGATCCTGCTGATCGGGCTCGGTGTCGCGCTCCTCGTCCGGCCGTCGCGCTCACGGCGCGAGAACGGCACGAGCGACGAGGTCGGTGCCGAACGCGGTGAGGATGGCGAGGTAGAGCAGACCGGTGGCAGCCATGACGGCGGAGTAGGCACGCTCGCGGAGCGCGGCCCGGGTGACGACCACCAGCACGATGGTGGTGACCGCGCACGCGACCCAGAACCATCCGAGTAGGCCCGCATAGCCGTCGTCGATCGTCCCGTCGAGCACGGACACCATGCCCGTCGGCCACAGCATCACGAGGATCTCGAACGGCCACACGATCTCGACCCACCGCACGAGCTCGAGCAGGGGACCACGCGCCAGACCGGGCTGCACGAGATACCAGTGGCCGAGCAGCATGGCGTCGGTGACGCTGCCGAGGAAGGCGGCTCCGACCACGGTGCGGGCGACCGAGAGTGCGGCCGGATCTCCGGCATGGAGGCCCGCAGCGACCAGACCGACGAGACCGATGGCGGGCGCGATGAGATCGAGGACGGGCGGAAACTCGGGGACGCCTTCCAGAGGACCGTCCGCCGCCCGGTCGATCCCGGTCATCGCAGCGACGCGCGCCGAACGCGACGCGACGCGTTCGCGCTCGAGCGCGACACCGGCGCGGCGCCGAACGATCGAGACACCGAGCGCGACCGCCGCCGCGAGTGCGACCAGTGCCGCACACGCGTCACGCACGGGTACTGCCTCGACGCGTACGCCGATGATCGCCGCCGCGGCTGCGAGCAACAGATACGTGGCGCGCAGCAGCCAGCCGTAGCCGATGCCGACCTCTCGCCGCCTCGTGGTGATCCAGAGAAAGAACAGTCCGCCGGTCGCCCACTGCAGCAGGAACGTCGCCGCGTCGAGTTTGATCATTCAGCGGTCAGACATCGACGACGACGAGGGCGTGATCGACGTTGTTGAGCGTGTCCGGGCCCGAATCGGATGCGACGACGATGTCTTCGAGGCGCGCGCCCCACTGCCCGGGGAAGTAGATGCCAGGCTCGACCGAGAAGGCGTGTCCCGGCGTGAGCGCTTCGCAGTTGCCGCCCACGATGTACGGATCCTCGTGCTCCTCGATGCCGATGCCGTGGCCCGTGCGATGGATGAAGTACGGACCGTACCCACCTTCGGTGATCACGCGGCGAGCGACGCCGTCGACGTCCTCGCACGGCGTGCCCACCGTCGCAGCCGCGACGGCTGCTTGCTGCGCTTCGAACAGCACGGCGTAGAGATCGCGGAACTCGCTCGGCGGCTCCTCACCGCCCGTCCACACGCATCGAGTGATGTCGGAGCAATAGCCGACGCTCGCGCCGGCTGTTCCCGAACCGCGCATCGTGCCGCCGAAGTCGCACAGCACGACTTCACCCGGCTTGATCACTCGGTCAGTGGCGTCGTGATGCGGGCTCGCCGCGTTCGGTCCCGACCCGACGATGGCGAAGTTGACGTGATGATGGCCTTCGGCGACCAGACGGCGGGCGATGTCCTTCGACACCTCTGCCTCGGTGCGGCCCACGAGCGAGATGTCGCCCGCCTGCAGCTGCGCAGCCACTCGGTCCGCGGCCGCGCCGGCGCGCCGCAACGTGTCGATCTCGGCGGCGTCCTTCACCGCGCGCAGTGGGCCGATGACGTCGCCGGCCTTGTGGAACCGCGTGCTCGGCAGACGAGCCTGGAGCTCGAGCACGAACCGGGCCCACGTGCGGTCGCCGATGGCGGCCGTCGCCGGCGAACCGGCGAGGCCGGCCACGAGCTCGACGGGATCGTCGGTCTCCTCCCACGGCACGAGACCGAACAGATCGGGATGCTCCTCGACTCGCGGCGCCTCGAGTCGCGGCACGACCAGGGACGCATCGCCCTCTCGGGGCAGGACGAGCATCGTCAACCGCTCGAGCGGCATGGCCTCGTAGCCGGTCAGGTACGGCAGGTCGGGACCGACCGACAGCAGCAGGACGTCGACGCCGAGCTCGCCCATGCGGGCGCGCGCCCGGCTCATCCGTTCGTGCAGCACGTCGAAAAGGTTACGGGGCGACGAGCGTCCCCAGCGATACGGAGGCGGCCTCGGCCGCGTGGTAGCTGGATCTCGTCAGCGGCGAGGCTTCGACGTGGGTGAGCCCGATCGCCTCGCCTGCCTCCTTGAGGCGAGTGAACTCCTCCGGCGTCCACCACCGCACCACCGGCAGGTGCCGGGCGGTCGGTCGCAGATACTGGCCGAGGGTCACGATCTCGACACCCACCGAGCGGAGGTCGGCCATCGCCCCGATCACCTCGTCCTCGTTCTCACCGAGGCCGAGGATGATGCCGGACTTCGTCGTGTGTCCCGCCGCCTTGGCGCGGGCGAGCACGGCAAGGCTGCGCGCATACGACGCGCTCGGGCGCACCACGCGCTGCAATCGGGGCACGGTCTCGATGTTGTGGTTCACGACGTCCGGTGCGGCGCGGAAGATGGTCTCGAGCGAATCGGGATCGCCCTTGCAGTCGGGGATGAGCACCTCGACGCGAACGTGGGGCGTGCGCCGGCGAATGGCCGAGATGGCGTGGGCGAAGGCCGCGGCGCCGCCGTCGTCGAGGTCGTCGCGCGCGACCGCGGTGAGGACCGCGAAGCGCAGACCCATTCGTTCGACCGCCTCCGCCACTCGCTCCGGCTCGTCCTCGTCGAGCGGCAACGGATGCCGGGTGTCGACGAGGCAGAACCCGCAGGCCCGCGTGCACCGCTCGCCGTTGATCATGAACGTCGCCGTCCCCGATGACCAGCACTCGAAGATGTTCGGGCAACCGGCCTCTTCGCACACCGTGACGAGCGACAGATCGCGCATCGTGCGCTTGAGGCGCACATAGTCATCGGTGATGCGCAACCGGGCCTTCACGAAGTCCGGCTTGCGCGCGCTGATGGACAGGCCGTCGACGACACCCGCCTCGGCGAGGCGGCCCGACAGTCGCAAGGGTTCGTCGCGACGGTCGCGCCACACGACGTCCTGGCGTTCGACACCGGTCGCGCCCCACGCGCCGGTGGCGCGAGCGGTCACGGCATCGACCACGGTCCGCATGTCGACGGCGATGCCCTCGGCCGCGAGCGACGTCACGCGCTTGTCGCGGATCCCGCACGGAACGATGTGGCCGAAGTAGGCGAGATCGGGATCGACGTTGAGCGCGAAGCCGTGCATGGTGCGACCACGACTCAGGCGCACGCCGATGGCCGCGATCTTCCGGTCCTCGATCCAGACGCCGGGATAGCCGTCGAGCCGCGTCGCACCGCGCAAGCCGAGGTCGGCGAGGGAGTCGATCAGCAACTGCTCGACGTCGCGGACGTACGCCACGGTGTCGCCCATGCCTCCACCGCGCTTGCCGGGAACGGTGAGGATCGGATAGCCGACGAGCTGACCGGGGCCGTGGTACGTGACGTCGCCACCGCGGTCGGCACGGACGAGCTCCGCGCCGACGTCCTCGGGCGCTACGAGCACATGGGCCGGATCAGCGCGCACACCGAGCGTGAACACGTGCGGGTGCTCGAGCAGCAGCAGATGGTCGTCGGGCGAGTGCTCGAACAGCGCGTGCTGCACCGCGAGAGCGTCGCGGTAGTGAACACGACCGAGCCACCGGACGCGCAGCACTGTTGCTAGAGCTCCTGCGACCAGTCGTGGGTCTCGAGCCGTGTCTTCACGTCGTGGAGGAACGCGGCCGCGTAGGCGCCGTCGAAGGCGCGGTGGTCCCACGCGAGCGCGATGTTGCCGATGGAGTGGATGGCGATGGCCTCGCTGCCGTCGGGGAGGTCGACGACAACGGGTCGGCGCCGCACAGCGTCGGTCGACAGGATCGCGACCTGCGGCTGGTTGATGATCGGCAAGGTCAGCAGCGTGCCGAACGGGCCCGGGTTCGTGATCGTGAACGTGCTGTTGACGATCTCGTCCGGGCTGAGCTTCTTCGATCGCGCTCGAACGGCCAGGTCGCTGATCTCACGCGCGATCGGCGCGCATGCGCTTCGCATCCGCGTCGTGGATCACCGGCACCATCAGACCTTTGAAGTCGAGGTCGACCGCGATGCCGAGGTTGACGTAGTTGTGCACGATCAACTCGTTGTCGCCCATGGTCGAGTTGACTTCGGGGAACTCCCGGATGGCGTCGATGACGGCACGCGAGATGAAGGGCAGGTACGTGAGGCCGAAGCCCTCCTCCGCCTTCCACGTGTCGCGCTCCGCGTTGCGCACTTGTTCGACGGCTTCGTAGTCGACTTCGATGGCGGCGTACACGTGCGCCGATGTCTGCTTCGACCGGATCATGTGCTCGGCCGTGCGCCTGCGAATGTTCGAGAACGGGACCGGCGTGTCGCGCTGACCGGGTGCCACGGGGGCGGCGGGCGCGGCTCGGGGCGCCGGTGCCGCGGCCGGGCGCGCGGCCGCGCTGCGCGAGCCGTCGGCGCAGCCGTCGTGGGCGCGGCGTGCGCCTGCGGCCGCGCCTCGACCACGGCGAGGACGTCGTTGCGGGTGATGCGTCCACCCGAGCCGGTGCCCGTGATCTGCGAGGCGTCGAGATCGTTCTCCGTCAGCAGCCGGCGCACGACCGGCGACAGGACCTTGCCGGCGCCACCACCGTCGCCGCTGGGCGCTGGTGCCGATGCTTCGGCGGCCGGCGCCCGCGGCTGCGTGTCGGGCTGGGGCTGCGGCTGCGGCTCGGCCGCCGCAGGTTCCGGTTCCGGCTCGGGTTGGGGCTCGGGTTCGGGTTCCGGCTCGGGCGCAGGCTGTTCCTCCTGCGCCTCCGGTTCTGCGGCGGGGGCGGCGCCGTCACCGGGAGGCGCGTCCGCGATCACCGCGAGCACTGCGCCGACGTCCACGGTGTCGCCCTCGGGCACCCTGATCTCGGTGACGTAGCCACCGGCCGGCGACGGCACCTCCGAGTCGACCTTGTCGGTCGACACCTCGAAGAGCACCTCGTCCTCGGTGACCTGATCGCCGACCTGCTTGAACCACTTGGTGATCGTTCCCTCGGTCACGGTCTCACCGAGTTGCGGCATCGTCACGTCAGGCATGCAGGCTCCTTCCCGTCATCGCGAGAACCGACTCGCCGTAGAGCTCGCTCAGGGACGGATGGGGTTGGATGAAGTGCGCGACGTCGTCGACGGTGGCCTCCCAGTTCACCGACAGATATCCCATCCCGAGTTGCTCGGTGACCCACGGGCCGACCATGTGCACGCCGAGGATCCGCCCCGCCTTGCCGGTGGTCGGGTCGCGCTCGGCGATGATCTTCACCATGCCGTCGGGCTCGCCGATGATGAGCGCGCGGCCGTTGCCGATGTAGCGGTGCTTCGAGGTGACGACGTCGAAGCCCTTGTCCTTGGCCGCCTCCTCGGAGTAGCCGGCGAACGCCACCTCCGGATGGCAGTAGATGCACCACGGGACCTTGTCGTAATCGACCGGTACCGCGTCCTCGCCCAGGATGTCGGTGATCACACAGATCCCTTCGGCGAACCCGACGTGCGCGAGCTGGGGCGTCGCGATCACGTCGCCGACCGCCCAGATGCCGTCTTCGGCGGTGCGGCAGTACTCGTCGACCTCGACGAAACCCCGGTTGTCGACCACGACCTTGGTGTCCGCACCGTCGAGTCCGAGCGATTCGGAGTACGGCCGCCGGCCGACCGACATGACGACGAGGTCGACCTCGATCGACTCGCCGTCGCCGAACTGGACCGTCGTTCCGTTGTCACCGTCGTTGGGCTGATGACCCGTGACCGTGACGCCGGTGCGGACGTCGATGCCGCGCTGCTTGAACGACTTGAGCACCACTTGTGTCACGTCGTTGTCGCAACCCGGAAGGATCTTCGGGAAGCGCCTCGAGGATCGTCACCTTCGTGCCGAGGTCGCTCATCATCGACGCGAACTCGCAACCGATCGCACCGCCACCGATCACGACGGCGGTGCCGGGCAGCCGATCGATCGACAAGAGCTCGTCGCTCGTGACGACGAGCCTCCGGTCGATGTCGAATCCTGGAATCGTTCGCGGGACCGAACCGGAGGCGAGGATGATCGCGTCTGCGCTGAGCTCGACGTCACCGGACTCGCCGCCCGAGACCGAGACCGTCTTGCCCGGCTGCAGCGTGCCGGTCCCCAGGTACGTGGTGACCTTGCGTCGCTTGAGCAATCCGACCAACCCCTTGAAGAGCTGATCGACGACCTTCTGCTTGCGGGCCATGGTCACCGACCAGTCGAGCCCTGGCTGGTCGGCGAGGACGCCGAACTCCTTGGCATTCGCGACGTGCCGGTACGTCGACGCCGTCTCGAGCAGCTCCTTGGCCGGGATGCAACCGACGTGCAGGCAGGTACCGCCGACCTTGTTGTTCTCGATCATCCCGATGTCGAGCCCGGCGGATGCGCCGTACAAGGCGGCCGCGTAACCACCTGGACCGCCACCGATGATCACGACGTCATGGTGCTTTTCGGTCATTGTTGCCGACTCTAACGGTCGTCCTGTGTGAACCACTCGGTGGTCCGCTTCAGGCCGTCCTCGAACGACACCTCGGCCCGCCAGTCGAGATCGCGCTCCGCGGCCGAGACCTCAGCGCACGTGTGCCGCACGTCCCCAGGACGCGGATCGATGTGCTCGGGCTCTGCTTCGACGCCGAGCACGGTTCCGAGAATCTCGAGCAGATCGAGCAAGGAGTGCTCGTCGCCTCCCGCGATGTTGTAGGCGCGACCGGCTGCGTCGCTCGGCGCGTTGGCCGCGGCCAGATTGGCGGCCACGACGTCGCTGATGAACGTGAAGTCGCGGCTCTGCCTACCGTCGCCGTGCACGATCGGCGACCGTCCCGTCCGCAAGGCGTCGATGAAGAGCGGGATCACTGCGGCGTACTGCGAGTCCGGGCCGCTGGCGCGGCCCGTACACGTTGAAGTAGCGCAGCGCGAAGGTCTCGATCCCGTACAGCTCCGTGAACACACGGCAGTAGTGCTCAGCGGCGAGCTTCGACACCGCGTACGGCGACTTCGGCTCCAGCGGTGCCGACTCCGGCGTCGGCCTGACCTCAGCTCCCCCGTACACGCTCGACGACGACGCGTACACGACCCGACGGACTCCCGCGTGGCGAGCCGCGTCGAGCACGGTGAGCGTGCCGTGCGTGTTGGCGCTGTCCGTGGCGAGCGGGTGCTCGACCGATCGGAGCACGGCCCTGTGCGCGGCTTGATGGAACACGACGTCGCAGCCGTCGACCGCAGTACGCACGATCGCGAGGTCGTCGACCGATCCGATGATGAGCCTCGCTTCGGGATTGAGCTGCACGGCGTACCCCGTCGACAGATCGTCGAGCACGTTCACTTCGTGGCCCTGCTCGATCAGTGCATCGACGAGGCTCGAGCCGATGAACCCGGCGCCGCCCGTGACCAGACACGTCCATGCATCGCTCATGATCGGGTAACCGTAGGCGGCAGACGCAGGGGTAACGTCCCAAGCACGAGCACGAGACGCCTCATCATCGCCGCGCTTCTGTGCGGACTGGCCATCCTCGTTGCCTTCACTGTGCAAGTCTTCACGGCTCGATGAAGAACGCTCTCGGTGCCGTGCAGTCCGCCCTCGTGCTCGGAGGCGCGTCGGACATCGCGCAGGCGACCCTGCGCCGCCTCGTGCCGCAGGGCTGCCGCACGGTGGTGCTGGCCGCTCGGCGCCCTGACCAGCTCGCCGACGACGTCGATGCACTGAAAGAAGCCGGAGCCACGACAGTGACCACGGTGGCGTTCGACGCGCTCGACACCGCGTCTCACGCCGCGGTCGTCGACTCCTGCTTCGCGGCCGCCGACCTCGACCTGGTGATCATCGCCTTCGGCGTGCTCGGCGAGCAGGCCGTGTTCGACGGCGACCCCGAGGCGGCGGCCGAACTGGCCCGCACCAACTACGTCGGCGTCGTGTCCAGCGGACTGGCCGCGGCACACGCCATGCGCAACCAAGGGCACGGGACCATCGTCGTGATGTCCTCTGTCGCGGGCGAGCGCGTGCGCAAGTCGAACTTCGTCTACGGCTCGACCAAGGCAGCAGCGGACGCCTTCGCGCAGGGTCTCGGCGACAGCCTCGCGGGATCGGGCGTGCGCGTCATGATCGTGCGGCCCGGTTTCGTGCACACGAAGATGACCGCTGGCATGGAGGAGGCTCCGTTCGCCACCGATCCGGAGACCGTCGCCGATGCGATCGTCGACGGCCTGGCATCGGGCAAGGAGGTCGTGTGGGTTCCGCCGGTGCTGCGGTGGCTCATGACCGCCTTCCGGCACATGCCGAGGGGGGTCTGGCGGCGGGTGTCGGCGTCCCGATAGCGCCAGTTGAGCCTGTCCGGTCAGCGGCCCCGACCTACTCTGGAGCGATGGTGCGGGAAGAGGTCGAACTGCGCGATCTCGGTCCTGACGAACCCCGAAGCTCCACGCTGAGCGCGCTGGTCCGCACGGCTCGCCCGCGCCAGTGGGCGAAGAACGTCCTGGTGTTCGCGGCGCCCGCTGCGGCAGGGGTCCTCACCGAAGCGACGCCACTCGTGCGGACCCTCATCGCGTTCGTCTGCTTCTGCCTCGCCGCCAGCGGCACCTACTTCCTGAACGACGCGGCAGACGTCGAGGCGGACCGTCTTCACCCCCGCAAGCGTCTGCGGCCCGTCGCCTCCGGGGCCTTGAGCGTGACGACGGCTCGAATCGCGGGCGTCGTCCTCGTCGTTGCGGGCATCGGACTGTCGTTCACGACGCGGTGGCAACTCGCGGTGACCGTCGCTGCGTACGTCGCGATCACGACCTTGTACTCGGTGTGGTTGAAGCACGTCGCCGTGTTCGACATCGTCGCGATCGCGTCTGGCTTCGTGCTGCGGGCGATCGGCGGCGCAACGGCAACAGGCGTGCCGATCTCCGACTGGTTCTTCATCGTTGCCTCGTTCGGCTCGCTGTTCATGGTCACGGGCAAGCGGCACGCCGAGCTCGCCAAGATGGGACCGGACGCGCACACCGTGCGGGCCACGCTCGCGGAGTACTCCGACAGCTACCTGGCGTATCTCCGCGCCGTGTCGTCGGGAACCGTGCTCGTCGGCATATTGCCTGTGGGCGTTCGAGAAGGCGCACGAGACGAGCGCGAGCATGCCGTGGTACCAGCTGTCCATCCTGCCGTTCGTCCTCGGTCTGCTCCGGTATGCGCTCCTCGTCGACCAGGGCAAGGGCGAGGCGCCCGAAGAGATCGTCCTGTCCGACCGACCACTGCAGCTCATCGGCCTCGTGTGGCTCGTCGTCTTCGGGTTAGGGGTGCACACGGGGTGAGGGAGCGCAGCGAGCGAAGCCCGCACGATCGGAAGCTGCTCACGGGGTGGGGACGGGCCATGCCGTCGGCTGCGGAGGTGCGCGTTCCCGGTCACGTGGACGAGCTCGCCGCGGGCGTCGCCGACGCGGGCGAGCGAGGCGTCATCGCCCGCGGCCTCGGCCGGGCATACGGCGACGCCGCGCAGAACGCCGGCGGCGTCGTGCTCGATACGACCGGCAGTGGCGCCACGGGCCCGATCCGCGTCATCGACGGCACCGTCACCGTGCCGGCCGGCACCAGCCTCGACACGCTGATCGCACAGGTCATCCCGCAGGGCTACTTCGTCCCCGTGAGCCCGGGGACAAGGTTCGTCACCGTCGGCGGTGCGATCGCAGCCGATGTCCACGGCAAGAACCACCACATCGACGGCTCGTTCGCGAATCACGTCCGATCGCTTCGTCTCGCGATCCCGAGCGGCAAGGTGCTCGACATCGGGCCGGGGGAAGACCAGCAACCCGAGCTGTTCTGGGCAACCGCCGGCGGCATGGGACTCACGGGTGTCATCCTCGAGGCCACCGTGTCCCTGCTCCCGATCGAGAGCAGTCGCGTGCTGGTCGACACCGATCGAGTGCCCGACCTCGACACCGTGATGGGGCTGATGGAAAGCGGCGACGACCAGTACCACTACTCCGTGGCGTGGATCGATCTCATGGCGACCGGACGTTCGATGGGCCGCTCGGTTCTGACCCGCGGCGACTTCGCGCCGCTCGCTGCGCTTCCCCCCGGACTCCGAGGTGATCCGCTACGCACGACCCCCGCGTCGCGTGATCCCGGCGCCGCCGGTGCCGCCCGGTCTGCTCAACAAGGCAACCGTCCGAGCGTTCAACGAGTTCTGGTACCGGCGCGCGCCGCGGCATCGTGTCGCAGAACTGCAGTCGGTCCCGCAGTTCTTCCATCCGCTCGACATCGTCGATGGCTGGAACCGCCTCTACGGACCACACGGATTCCTGCAATGGCAGTCGGTCATTCCGTTCGGCCACGAAGCGACGCTGCGCCGGGTGGTCGAGGCCCTGAGCAGTCAGGGCCTGCCATCGTTCCTGGCGGTGCTCAAGCGTTTCGGCGCCGCCAACCCCGGCCCGCTGTCGTTTCCGCTTCCCGGTTGGACCCTCGCGCTCGATCTCCCGGTTGCGCACGGCCCCGAGCTCGCCGTCCTTCTCGACGACCTCGACCAGGAGGTGGTCGACGCCAGCGGCCGCGTCTACCTCGCCAAGGACAGCCGCCTCCGACCCGAGCTCCTTCCGGCGATGTACCCCCGGCTCGACGAATGGCGCGAGATCCGCAGCACCGTCGACCCCGACGCCGTGCTCTGCAGCGACCTCGCTCGCCGGCTGCACATCCTCTGAGCCGTCGTCGCGGCGGTCCACCAGGAGCGACGTTTGGGCGTCCCGTCATCGGCTCGATGACGGATCGCCCATACGTCGGTCGTCGAGCGTCAGGTGTCGTCGCGGCGGTGGCGCAAGTACACCGTGAACAGCTCGGCCGCCGCAATGGCGCTCGCGCTCGTGAGCAGCAGCATGAGCCAGAGCTGTGCGTCCCACTCGAACCACAAGAAGTGGACCGGAACGCGATGCGTGTTCTGCAGCACGAACACGACGACCACCAGTGCGAAGACGGCAGCACCGATCAGCGCGGGATGCAGCCTGCGCCCGTGCGGTTCGACGGCGTCGCGATGGGCCACGGACGAATCGTACGGCGCGGTCGCTCAGGGCTCGGGGATCGCGCTGCGGTCGACGAGGCGGTAGCCGACGCCCGGGCTCGGTGATGAGCCGAGGCGCGCTCGGGTCCTCGCCGAGCTTCTTGCGCAGCTGACTCGCGTACACCCGCAAGTACTGCGTCTCGCTCCCGTACTCGGGACCCCAAACCTCTTGGAGGATCGCTCGATGCGTGAGCACACGGCCGGGATGGCGAGCGAGCAGCGCGAGGAAGCTGAACTCCTTCGGCGTGAGCTCGACCTCCTCGCCCGCTACTCGAACGCGATGGTGCGGCACGTCGACGACGACATCGCCGACCTCGAGGATCGGGTCGGAGGGCTCGCCGTCGACCGCCCGCCGGCGCCGCAGCGCGACTCGCAGCCGCGCCAGCAACTCGGGCGTGGAGAACGGCTTCGTCACGTAGTCGTCGGCGCCGACGTCCAGGTCTCCACCTTGCGGTGTTCGCTGTCGTCGACCGTCAGGACGATGATCGGCACGTCGGACCAACTCCGGATGCGCGCACACACCTCGGCGCCATCCATGTCGGGCAACCCGAGGTCGAGAATGATCGCCGCGGGATCGTTGGTCGCCGCCGCGTCGATGCCGTGGTGTCCGGTCGTCGCGACGACGGCGCGGTAGCCGCGAGCCTCGAGTGCGGCACGCAGCGCCCGCCCGATCGCGGGCGTGTCCTCGATCACGAGGATCGTCTGTGCCACCGCAGCGCTCACTGTCGATGCACCGGCAACGTGAAGACGAACGTCGCGCCCGTACGACCCGACTCGTCGCTTCCCTGCACCGCGATCGATCCACCGTGCGCTTCGACGATCGCCTTGCAGATCGCCAGACCCACACCGCTCGAGGTCGAGCCCTTGCCTCGGGAGAACGGCTCGAAGATCCGCTCGCGGTCGTCGGGGTCGACGCCCGGTCCTTGATCCGACACCGAGACCTCGATCCACCCCTCCCGCTCGCGGGCGCGCACCCGGACGCTGCCTCCGTCCGGCGAATGGCGCGCCGCGTTCTCGAGCAGGTTCGTGACGACCTGGTCCACGAGCGTGTAGTCCCCCTCGGCCAAGGGCAACGTGAACGGGACGTCCACCTGGACGCGCACGTTGCGGAGCACCCGATTCAGCTTGCGCACACGAGTCGTGAGCAGCTCGTCGAGCGGCAACGCCTGCGGCTCGGGCTCGAGCGAACCGCTCTCGACCCGGCTCAGGCTCAAGAGGTTGGCCACGAGCCGATCGAGTCGCTCGGCTTCGTCACCGACGAGGTCGAGGAGCTCGTCACGCACCTTGTCGTCGTACGCAGGACCGTCGCGCAGGTCCGAGGTGACCGCCTTGATCGTGACGAGTGGCGTGCGGAGGTCGTGCGAGACCGACCGCAGCAGCGCGGACCGATCGTCGCCGAGCCGCTGCAGATGTCTCTGCTTCCTCGGTCAACCGCGCTTGAGCGTCGAGCAGCTTCGCCTGCTGTTCGTAGAGGCGGGCGATCTCGGCGGCGCGTTCCTCGGCCACGAGCCGGCGCTCTCCCTGCGGAGGCGACGAGCGTGCCGACCGCGAGCGCCACCGCGGTGAACACACCGAGCGCAACCGCATCCTCGACGAGGTCGAGCTTGAACGTGTTGTACGGCGGCAGGAAGAACACTTCGAGCGTGCCCGCGGCCACGCCCGCAGTGATCACCGCGGCCGTGCGTCCGCCCGCCCACGCCGCGACGACGACCGGCACCACGAGCGCGAGTGCGGCGCTGGCGGTGCTGTTGCGTGCCCTGAAGGGAATGAGCAGCGCGGCGGTGCCGGCGACGAGTCCGACGCCCACCAGCGTGGCGCCGACGCGGCCGAGCGGCCGCCCAGAGATGCTCACGCTGGGATTTTGACGCGTTCTTTGCGGCGCGCCTCAAACGCTTGACGCGTTCTTGACGCCGGGCCCTGTCTCCTGCCTGGTGTGACCCAGACGCTCGAACCGGATCTCGATCTCGAACCGGAGACCCGGACGGCGCCGCGCCCTCGTTCCCCGCGACGTCCCGCGTCCGCTCCCACCGGCGCCGGACGTCGAACTTCCCGAGACACGGTCGTACCGGATCAAGAACCGGCTCCTCGGCCCGCCCCTCCACACGCACGAGCTCGAGCACGAACGCCTGGGCATCCCGACCGCCCTGGCGGTGTTCTCGTCGGACTGCATCTCGTCGTCTGCGTACGCCACCGAGGAGATCCTGCGGGTGCTCTTGCCGGTGGTGGGGGTCTTCGCGTTCAGCTTGGTGCTGCCGATCACGTCGGCGCTCCTGGTGGTGCTGTTCTTCCTGATCCTCTCCTACCGGGAGACGATCAAGGAGTACCCGACCGCCGGCGGCGCGTACATGGTGACGCGCGACAACTTCGGCCTGCTGCCCGCGCAGGTCGCGGGCGTGTCACTGCTCACCGACTACATCCTCACCGTGGCGGTCTCGACTGCGGCGGGAACCGACGCGCTCGACGTCCGCCATCCCGGTCCTCGCGCCGTACAACGTGTTTCTCGCGCTCGGCTTCGTCGCGATCATCGCTTTCGGGAACCTCCGCGGCGTCAAGGAGTCGGGGAAGCTGTTCGCGTTCCCCACGTACTTCTTCATCGGGATCATGCTCGTCATGCTCGCGTCTGCGGTGCGTTCAAGGCGATGACCGGCAACGCTGCATCCCGCGGCACTCACGAGCGCTGGACAGATCTCGTTCGCGCACGACACCCTCGGTAGCAGGACTGTTCTTCGGCGCCGGGCTCTGGATCGTGCTCAAGGCGTTCGCCTCCGGAGGCGCGGCCGTCACCGGCGTCGAAGCGATCTCGAACGGCGTCACTGCCTTCCGCAAGCCCGAATGGCTGAACGCTCGTCGCACGCTCGTGATCATGGGAGCGACGCTGGGCACGCTGTTCTTCGGTCTCTCCGCGCTGGCGACCAAGGTGCATCCGATCCCGTACACCGAAGGAACGCCGACCGTCATCTCGCAGGTCGGCAAAGCGGTCTTCGGTGGCGGTCCACTCGGCCACCTCCTGTTCTTCGGCTCTGCAAGCAGGGACGATGCTCATCCTCGTCCTCGCCGCCAACACGAGCTTCGCGGACTTCCCGCGACTTGCGAGTTTCCATGCGGGCGACGCCTTCATGCCGAAGCAGCTGACCAAGCGCGGCCATCGGCTCGTGTTCTCCAACGGCATCCTCACGTTGGCGTGCACCGCCGCGGTGCTGATCGTCATCACAGGCGCTCGGGTCGATCACCTCATTCCGCTGTACGCGGTCGGCGTGTTCACCAGCTTCACGATGAGCCAGGCCGGCATGGCCCGCCATCACATCCGCAAGAAGGAACCGGGCTGGCGCAAGGGACTGTTCATCAACGCGACCGGAGCGGTTCTCTCCTTCGTCGTCGACGTCGTGATCATCGTCACCAAGTTCAAGCCGGCCGGGTCAGCCGCTCGGGGCGTGGGTGATCCTGGTGATCGTGCCCGTGATGGTGTACGGGTTGACGCGGCTGAACCAGCAGTACCAGTCCGAGGCCAAGGAGCTTGCCGCCGACGTGCGCGCCGCCGCCGAAGCACCGGTGTTCCACCGCCACACCGTCCTGCTGCTGGTGGACGAGCTGGACAAGTCCGCGGCGAAGGGCATCCAGTACGCCCGCAGCCTGTCGCCGGACGAGGTCCGCGCCGTGCACGTCGCCATCGACCTCCAGAAGGCCGAGCACTTGATGAACGAGTGGCTCCGTCTCGGGACTGACGCAGTTCCCGCTCGAGCTCGTCGACTGTCCCGACCGTCGCATCGTGCGCGGCGTCGTCGAGGTCGTGTGCGAGGCGATGGCCGACGGCCGGACCGAGGTGACGGTGCTCATCCCCCGCCGGCAGTACCGCCGCTTCTGGCACCGGCTCTTGCACGACCGCACCAGTGACGCGATCGCCAAAGCGCTCGCACGCGTGCCGCACGCCAACGTGACGATCGTGCCATACCAGCTCGGCAGCGAAGCTCGAGCACTCCGACGAGAAGGAGCACGTACCCGCATGACACGAGACCTCGATTCCCATCGGCGACGCTCGCTACCGGGAGCGGGCGAACATTCGAGGCCGCGTGCGTTCATTGCGTGTGCGGCCGTGGGGCGACAACCCGACCTTGGAAGTCGTGCTCGTCGACGACACCGGCGGGCTTGACGCTCGTCTTTCTGGCTCGGCGTCAACTGGCGGGCGTGCGGCCCGGAACCGTCATGAGGGCCGAAGGCATGGTCGGCGCGCACCAGCGCCGCCTCGCCATACTGAACCCGGTGTACGAACTGGAGCAGGTCGCCGTTCACTGAACTGAGCGGGCGCGGCCCAGAGGTCGTATCCTCCTGCGGATGGGCATTCGGATCGCGCCAACCCAAGCTCGGAACTCCCGTTGCCGAGTTCGACAAGATGCGCTCTGCAAGATCGCTACTGCGGGCTCGGCATCGGCCGAGTCTCCGAGGCGCCGCTGCGCGAACCATGCCGCATCGTCGGCGAGGTGCAGGGCCTGCGAGTCGTTCCCCGAGCAGGCAGCCCGTCACTCGAAGTCACGGTGTCCGACGGCACCGGACGCGCCGTCGCCGTCTTCCTGGGCCGCAAGCGGCTCGCAGGGCTCGATCCCGGTCGCGGCGTCGTCCTCGAGGGAGTCGCCCGCAAGGAGGGCAACCGCACCATCCTGCTGAACCCGGCCTACACACTCCTACCGGACTAACCCCGGCGACCCCGCCGAACTTCGGGTTCGATTGTGGGGCCAGAGCCCCACAATCGAACCAACATTCGTCCTGCTGCTAGGGCAGTCTTGCTCGTCGCTCGACGGTGGCGAACGGCCGGACTCGGCTCCCGGCTTCGGGCTCGGGGTCGCCGAGCACCTCGGCCTTGCCGTGTTCGATGTGGTACGGCACCGACACGACGACGGTGTTGCGGCGGAACAACAGTCGAGCCTTGAGCATGAGCGCGCTCTGGTTGTGCAGCAGCTGCTCCCACCACCTGGTGAGCACGAACTCGGGCAGGATCACGGTGACGATGTCGTTCTCGTAGGCCTGGTCGAGCTCGTCGATGAACTCGATGACCGATCCCGGTGAGGTCGCGGTACGGCGACAGCTTGATCTCGAGCGGGATGTCCAGCTGGTGTTCCGCCCACTGCTTCTGGATCGCCTCGGCCTCTTCGGGACCCGTCACCACCGACATGGCGACGAGACGGTCGGGCGCGAGCGACCGCGCGTACGCGATCGCGGCGAGCGTGGCGCGATGGACCCGACCGACCAGCACGACGATCGTGTGCGTGTGCCGCGGCGTTCGGTACTCGGTGCTGACCTCGAGTGCCTCTTCGACCCGCGTGTAGTGGCTCTTGATCGACTTGAAGAACAGCACGATCAACGGAATGAGCACCGCCGGGATCCACGCGCCCTTGGTGAACTTCGACACGAGGACGATGACCATGACCACCGCCGTGGCGACCGCGCCGGTGGCGTTGATCGCGAGACCCACCCTCCAGCGGGGCTCGCGTAGTCGCCAGTGGTGCACCACCATCCCTGCCTGCGACAGGGTGAACCCGGTGAACACGCCGACGGCGTAGAGCTGGATCAGCAGGTTGGTCTTGCCGCCGAACGCCACGATGAGCACTGCCGCAGCGCCCGACAGGACGAGGATGCCGTTCGAGAACACCAGACGGTCGCCGCGGTTCGACAGCTGGCGCGGCAGGTAGCCGTCCCGGGCGATGATCGACGACAGCCGCGGGAAGTCCGCGTACGCCGTGTTGGCGGCGAGCACCAAGATCGCGAACGTGGAGATCTGCAGGATCAGGTACATCGGCGTACCGCCTGCCGAACACGGCACGACCCATGACCGACAGCAACGTCTCGTTCTCGGTCGGCACCGGCTCGAGGTGGTGGGCCAGCACCGCGATGCCGAAGAAGTACGTGCCGAGGATCGTGCCCATGATCGTGAGGGTCCTCGCCGCGTTCCTCGACTCGGGCTTGCGGAACGCGGGCACGCCGTTGGAGATCGCCTCGACGCCGGACAGCGCGATGGCACCCGACGAGAAGGCGCGCAACAGGATCAGAAGACGTGAGCCCGACGTCACGTTCCGCTGGTCAATTCGTCGAGCGAGCTTGGTGTGCGGGATGCGCGTGCAGGTTGCCGAAGAACACCCGGTAGAGGCCCGAGATCAGCAGGCACGCCAAGGCGAAGATGTAGACGTAGGTCGGCCCGGCGAACAACGTTCCCGACTCCTTCAGGCCGCGCAGGTTCGCGACCATCATGAAGAGGACGCACACGAGGCAGATCGGGACGCGCAGCTTGAACAAGGTGTCGTTCTGCGCGGCCGACAGGATGGCGGCGACGCCGGCCGAGATCGACACGGCAACGGTGAGGATGTAGTCGACGAGCAACGAGGCGCCGGCGACGAGCGAAGGCAACTCGCCGAGGTTCTCCCTCGACACGATGTACGAGCCGCCGCCGCTCGGGTAAGCGAACACGGTCTGCCGGTACGACGTGACCACGATCGCGAGAAGGATCACGACGACGATCGCGATGGGTACGAGCTTCGACAGCGCGACCGTCAGCCCGGCCGCGGGGATGAGGACCAGCAGGATCTCTTCCGTCGCGTACGCGGTGGAGGAGATCGCGTCGGACGCGAACACCGGGAGCGCCACCGATCTTCGGCAGCCGCTGATGCGCCTCCTCGGCCGACGCCAGCGGCCGGCCGACGAGGACCCGCTTGACTATCGAAGCCATCGACCGCTTCGCGTGCATCACGATCCGATCAGGAGCTGGCGCACTGCTTCCTCGCTGTCGGGCGTCACGAGCACGAGCACCTCGTCACCCTCGAGCAGAGGGCGTATCACCTCTGGGGACCACGACGTGGTCCTGGCGGAGGATGGCGACGACCGTGGAGTCGCGCGGGAACCCGAGCTCGACGATCTCCTGGTCGACCGCAGGTGAGCCCGGCGCCAGAGTCACCTCGACCAATCCTGCCCGGCCGCCTTCGAAGCTGAGCAGCCGGACGAGGCTTCCGACCGAGACCGCCTCCTCGACGAGCGCGGTCAGCAGATGGGGCGTGGACACCGAGACGTCGACGCCCCACATCTCGTTGAACATCCACTCGTTCTTCGGGTTGTTGACGCGAGCCACGACGCGCGGCACCGCGAACTCCTGCTTGGCGAGCAGCGAGATGACGAGGTTGTCCTCGTCGTCACCGGTGACCGCGGCGACGACGTCGGCCTTCTCGGGATCGGCACGCGCGAACTCGCTGACCTCGCACGCGTCGGCGACGAGCCAGGGCACACCGGGGGGCTCGTTCAACGACTCCGCCTGACGGACGCGGTCCGGATCGACTTCGACGAGCAGCACCTCGTGACCCGCGGCGTGCAGCTCACTGGCGATGAACGTCCCCACCTTTCCGCCGCCGGCGATCACGACTCGCATCAGTGCGCTCCCGCGGTCGCGCTACCGCTCAAGCGGTCGTCGAACGCGCCGATCTTGTCGCCGCTCACCGCGGCGTACACGAGGTCGCCGTCCTGGATGACGAGATGCGGCGCGAACGAGCTGCGACACGCCGAGACGGGACACGGCGACGACCTTGGCCTCACCCGTCGATCTCCAGCTCGGTGATGTCGCGCCCCGCCCACGTGGGTGGAACCTGCCGTTCGAGCAGGCACACCTTCGCGCTCGGGTCGATCCACTCCACTGCGTGCGACTCCGGGAGGATGCGGCGCAGCACGCGCTCGATCGTCCACTGCACGGTGGCGACGGTCGGGATCCCGAGGCGCTCGTAGATGGCGGCTCGCCGCGGGTCGTAGATCCGCGCGACGACGCGGTCGATCCCGTACGTCTCCTTCGCGACGCGGGCGATCATGATGTTCGAGTTGTCGCCGTTGGTCACGGCCGCGACCGCGAAGGCATCCTTGATCCCGGCCTCTTCGAGGCGGTCTCGGTCGAACCCGACGCCGACGAACTTCGTGCCGGAGAAGGCCGGCGAGAGTCGACGAAACGCCTGCTCGCGCCGATCGATGATCCCAACCGTGTGACCAGCCGCCTCGGCGGCTTCGGCGAGGCCGGATCCGACCCGACCACACCCGACCACAACGATGTGCAACGAACCCACCTCCCGTGCCCTAGGGGGGCGGGCACTCGCGGCATCGTACCGACGCGCCCCTCGGCGACGAAAACAACCGCGGACGCATTGTCGGCTATTGCTTGAACCGATTCGCGACCAGTTTCGGGACCGCTGCCGCGCCGCGGATCGGGTCGAAGTGGTCGGATGCCTCGGTCAGACGGGCGTCATCTTCGTCGGTGAGCGTCGAGGTCGGCCGCGGCCACGTTCGCCTCGAGCTGCTCGACGCTCGACGCGCCGGGGATGGCGACGACGTTCGGACGGCGCACGACCCACGCCAGCGCCACCTGCGCGGGCGTGGCGTCGTGCGTCTTGGCGACATCCTTCAGCGCCTCGAGCAGCGGCGCCGCTCGCTCCAGGTTCTCGGGCAGGAACAGCGAGTTGTTGCGCCGCACGTCGTGCGGCACGTTGCCGGCGTCGTACTTGCAGCCGAGCAGACCCTGGGCCAGCGGGCTGTACGCGATGACGAGCCGGTCGTTCTGTTGAGCGAACGGCACCAGTTCGCGATCGGGCTTGCGCGTCGCCAGGCTGTACTGCACCTGGTTCGACAGGATCGTCGAGCCGAGCTCGTGCTTCGAGCGCCTCCCAACCGGCTGCGCCCGTAGTTGCTGACACCGACGTGGCGAATCAGACCGGTCTCGCGCAGGCGGCGCAACCCGTCCGCCAGTGTTCGTCTTCGGGAGCGCGGGGTTCGGCCAGTGGACCTGGTACAGGTCGATGACGTCGATGCCGAGTCTGCGCAACGACTTGCGCCCTCGGCTCTTCGATGAACCCCGGTCCGACCGGCGGCACGATGGGCAGCAGCTTCGACGCCACGAACGCCGCGGTCGCGCCGATCGGCGATCGCGCGGCCGACGATTCGTTCCGAGTTGCCGAAGCCGTAGATCTCGGCGGTGTCGAGGAGGTTCACGCCGAGGTCGAGGGCGCGATGGACGATCTCGATCGCGGTCGAGCTCGCGTACTCGTCGCCGTAGCCCCAGTCCCTCGACCCGAACTGCCAGGCACCGACACCGATCACCGAGAGACGCTCGCCTCCCACCTCCACATAGCGCATGCCCGCATTCTTCCCTAGGGTCCCGGCGTGCCGCGTCGCCGTCACCGGCTCCCATGGCTTCATCGGCTCCGCGCTCGTCGAGTCGCTCGAGCACGACGACCACGATGTGGTCCGGGTCGCGCACGCCGCGATCTGCGCCGACGTCCTCGACGGCGCGGAGTGCGGTCGTGAACCTCGCAGGCGAGCCGATCGCGGCGCGTCGATGGACAGCCGAGCAGAAGCAGCGGATCTTCGACAGCCGCGTCAGCACGACGACGACACTCGCCACGACGCTTGCTGCGATGGACCGTCGACCGCGGGTACTCGTGTCCGGGTCGGCTGTGGGCTACTACGGCGATCGCGGCGACGAGCTGTTGTGTGAGGACTCCCGGCCCGGGCACGATTTCCTCGCCGATGTGTGTCAAGCGTGGGAAGCGGCGACCGCGGCTGCGAGCGACGCCGGCATCCGCGTCGCGCATGTCCGGACGGGCCTGGTCCTCGGCCACGGCGGTGCGCTCGCCAAGATGCTCCCGTTGTTCCGGCTCGGTCTCGGCGGGCGTTTCGGGGCAGGTCGACAGTGGTGGAGCTGGATCTCGATGGAGGACGAGATCGGCGCCATTCGCTTCGTGCTCGACCACGAGATCAGTGGCCCCGTGAACTTGACCGCGCCGGAACCGCTCACCAACGCGGCGTTCACCACGCGCTCGGGCGACGTACTGCACCGACCAACCGCGCTGACGGTTCCCCGGTTCGGGCCGCACGCGCTGCTCGGACGCGAACTCGGCGATCAACTCCTGTTCTCGAGTCGAGCGCGTCGAGCCCGCGGTGCTCGTCGCTCGCGGCTTCAGCTTCCTTCACCCCGACGTGAAGTCGGCCCTGGCCGCGGCCGTCGCGTGATCTCCTACTTCGGCTGCATCCGGATGCCGCCGTCGACGCGAATGGTCTCCGCGTTCATGTAGCTGTTCGTCGACGAGTTCCACGGCGAGCGTGGCGAACTCTTCTGACGTGCCGAGGCGGCGAGGGAACAGGACGCCGACCTTGAGCCGCTCCTTGAACTGGTCGGCGCCCTCTCCTTGGCCGTAGATCGGCGTGTCGATGAGTCCGGGAGCGATCGTGTTGACCCGGATGCCGACGGCGGACAGGTCACGCGCGATCGGCAGCGTCATCCCGACCACGCCACCCTTCGACGCGGAGTACGCCGCCTGCCCGATCTGCCCGTCGAACGCGGCGACCGACGCAGTGTTGACGATGGCGCCTCGCTCGCCGTCCTCGTCGAGCGGCTCCGTCTGGCTCATCGCAGTCGCCGCGAGGCGGATGCAGTTGAAGGTGCCGATGAGGTTGATCGTGACGACCTTCGTGAAGATGTCGAGCGAGTGAGCCGACGAGTACTCGCCGTCCTTGCCGATCGTGCGCTGGGGCCAGCCGATACCCGCGCAGTTGATCGAGCACGCGAAACGGACCGAGGCCCTTGGCCGCTTCGACCGCAGCGATGACGTCTTGTTCGGCGGTGACGTCCGTGTGGACGAACGAGCCGTCGACTTCCTTCGCGACGCCTTCGCCTTTGTCGTCCTGCAGATCCGCCACGACGACTTTCGCGCCGCGCTCGGCCAGCAGCCGAGCGGTCGCCTCGCCGAGGCCCGACGCTCCACCCGTGACGATCGCTGATGCTCCGGAGATCTCCATCCGTCGGACGCTACCGGGTCTCGACGAAAGGGCCTCGCAGTATCCTGAGCCGTGCCCTTGTTGCGGTCGGTCGAGAAGCAGATCGAGCGGACCGAGGGATTTCGCGTCGCATTCCTGCATCACGACGGCCGTGACGTGCGCGGCGACATGCACGACGTCGCCAGCTACGAGTTCGAGCGCAAGCTTCCTGACGAGCGGACCGTGGCGGACTGGATCATGATCCGGTTCCGCGAGCGTTACCGCGGGTTCGAGATCGCGGTGCTGCTCGCGGACGGGTCACGGGCGCACGGCAACATGCTGCTGTCGACCGTGCGCGCCACGTACCTCTGACTGGTAGGCGTCCTCGCCGTAAGACCGGAAGAACGCACTGAGATCACGCACCAAGCTCGGCGTCGGACGCCGCGGCGAAGATCAAGGGCTGGTACTTCGTGATGTCGTACTCGGTGGTGCCCATGGCGTCGACGTCCCATCCGCGCACCTCAGCCCGGTGGAACACGTCGAGCTCGCCATAGGACGACAGCAGGCCGGCGCCGTATGCCCGCAGTTCGTCGTCCTCCCACACGACACCGAACTCGATGGTGAACCAGAACACCCGAGAGAAGAACTCGAGTGCCTCGTCGGACGTCGTGCGCCGCGACGCCGCGCCGGCGAGCTCGTACAGATCCGCGAATGCGTCGGAGCCGAGCATGCTCACATGCCCGATCAGCTCGTGGATGACATCCGGCTCGGGTGTGTAGAAGGGCACCGAGTGATGGCGCACGTATTGCGTCGCGAAGAACGTTCGATCGGCCAGCGCACCGTAGAAGTCGCGGGCCGGTACGAGTCCGGCCACCGGCCGCACGCAGAACCCGGTCAGCTCGGCGAGCCGTTCGTTGACCTCCTGCAGCTGCGGCACCCGGTCCTGCGGCAGCTGCATGCGCTCGGCGGCCTCGCGGTAGGCACGACAGGCGACTCGTGCGTGCTTGGCGGCCAGCTCGCGCGACACCGTCGCCCACACGTCGTTCTCGACGTCGGTGTACGGCACGTCGGGGATGGTCGATCCGGGCTCGTAGGTGTCGGCGACGGCGGCGATCCGTCCCCGGCGGGCCCGGTAGGCCCGGTCACTGAACCCGGGATGGTCCTCGGGCAGTTGGACGTCCTCGCGACCCGGCTGCACCCCGCCAGCCTGCAACTGCTAGGGCACTTCGTTCAAGCGCCGGCGTCGATGCGCCGCAGAACGCGCAGCCGTCTGCTCGTCCGATCGACGAAGTGCACAGACATGGCCGGAGGCTTCGCGACACCACTGGGCAGATCGCCGCTACCGGTTCAGCAAGCCGGCGACGACATTGATCATCATCGCGATGATCGAGGTCCCGAAGACGAACGAGAGCAGCGCGTGGTGCAACGCGGTCCTGCGGATGGACGTGGAGGTGAGGTTCGTGTCCGACACCTGGTACGTCATCCCGATGGTGAACGCCAGGTACGCGAAGTCCCGGTAGTCGGGGTCCTTCTGCTCGTTGAAGTCCACGCCACCACCCTCGCCGTAGAACAGGCGCGCGTAGCGCAGCATGTAGACCACCTGCACCATCAGCCACGACAAGATCACACTCAAGACGGCGAAGCCGGTGAGCGTTCCCTGAAGCGGACCGCCCTCTCGGGCGGCCTTCACGAGACCGAAGCCGATGCCCGCGAGGCTGGCGACGCTGGCCGAGACGAGCAGCAGGTCCGCCGTCGTGCGCGAGTCGTCCTCTCGCGTTGCGATGCGCGCCGTCTCCTCGCCGTTCTTCCGCCAGACCACGACCAGGGTCCAGACGATCAACGTGACGGCTGCCGCGTTCCAGGCGCTCAACACCGCGACTTCCCAGGGCTGCGAACGTCAACACGAGCGCGAAGACGATCAGCCCGACCAGCGCAGCAAGGAGCACGCGGTCGCGCGCCCGGTTCATACCTTCATTGTCACCCGCCGTGCGTCCAGAGACGCGGCAGTCGGCTGGCGCAGGTCGTGCACGAGACCGAGCGCCGCCAGCACCCGCAGCACCCCATACGTGACATCGATCTCCCACCACATGAATCCTTGGCGTGCGGACTTCGGGTAGTGGTGGTGGTTGTTGTGCCAGCCCTCGCCGCCGGTGAGCAGCGCCACACCGAGCGAGTTGCGGCTCGTGTCGTTGGTCTCGTAGCGGCGGCGGCCGAAGACGTGAGCGAACGAGTTCACCGAGAACGTCGCGTGCCAAAGGAGGACGGTCGAGCCGAAGAAGCCGATGAACAAACCGCTCCATCCGCCGATCAGGAACGAGGCCAACCCGAGGCTCCACGGGCCGATCCAGTCGTGGCGGTTCAGGAACCTGAGCTCGGGATACTTCGCGAAGTCCTCGATGGCCCCGTACTCGGTGGCGCCGTACTGGCCGGACAGCAGCCAGCCGACATGGCTCCACCAGAACCCTCGAAGCGGCGTGTGCGGATCGCGTTCGGTGTCCGTGTACCGGTGATGGTCCCGATGGTGCGACGCCCACCAGAGCGGTCCCTTCTGCGCGGCGGTGAGCCCGCCGAAGGCGAAGACGAACTGCATGGCCCGCCCGGTCCGGAAGGACCGGTGGGCGAAGTAGCGGTGGTACCCCGCCGTGACGAAGAACATCCGAACCGCGTACAGCACCACGAGCAGCACGAGATCGACCGGCGCGAACCCGGTGAACAGGCCGATCAGCGGCACGAAGTGGGCGAGGATGAAGGGCGCAGACGTGCGCCAGCTGACTGGGTTTCTCGGTCGCACGAGTCCTCGGAGGGATGGAGGGGACGGGGACGAAAGCAGGCTACCTACTGGACGGTAGGGAGGTCGGGCCGGTCAGCCGAAAGGCGGACGTGACGTCCGGGAACCCTCGCAACGCGCCCGTCGCGACTTCCTCGAAGACGAACTCGGGCTCCTACCGCATCCTTCACGTCGCCCGACACGACGACCGTCGACGGCGATGCTGCGGTGACGAGCCGGGCGGCGAGGTTGACGGTCGGACCGTAGTAGTCGCCGTGGAGAGCGACCGCAGGTCCGCACGCGAGTCCGACGCGCACGGGATGGGGGGAGCGCTCGACCATGGCGGATGCCAGCGCACACGCGGCCAGCGGATCCTCCACCATGAACATCGCCTCGTCGCCGATCAGCTTCACGACCCGTCCGCCTGCCACGTTCACTTGATCCCACACCAACTGCTCGAACCGGTTCACGGCCGCCGCGACCTCGCCGACGGTCAGCGTGCGCAACACCTCGGTGCTCCCGACGAGATCGACGAAGCCGATCGTGCGCTCGACGGTGACCGCGATCCGCTCGTCGTCCGTGGACCATCGCTGGTACGACACCAGTACGAGGTGGCGTCGGAAGATCGCGCCGATCGCGTCCCACAGCACCGGCAAGAGCTCACGTGCGACCGTGCTGTAGTTGCGCGCCACTTCCGAGTACGGCACCCCGGTGTCGATCTGCGGGACTTCGACGCCGACACGTGTCGCGCTCGAGAGCGCGTCTGCGACGCGGGCGACGGACGACCCGATGACTCGCGCCAGCCCGAGGACGGCTTCCTCGCCGAGGTGCATCGTCAGGAACGAGAGCGCCTCGAGCGCCTGCGCGATGTCCGGTGTGACGGGGAACGGCATCGGTGGCGACTCGGGAAGACCGAGGGCTGACCACAGTCGACGGACCTGGCCAGGGTCCATGTGGGTCTCGTCCAGGAACGTCTCGAACGGCACCGAAGGCCCCGGCGGACGCATGGCGAGATCGAGTGCCAGCGGTCCGAGTCCCGACACCCGCGCCGCGCGCTCGATGTCGTCCTCGGTGGCCCCGAGGTCGACGACCTGTTCGACAAGGGCCTTGATGTCGTCCTCGCCGCCCGCCCGATGATGGCTCACGGCGGCATCATGCCCTCAGTTGCGTTGGTCGGGCAGCCATTCCGGAAGGTCGATCGGCGGGTTCGGCAGCAACTCCACACCCTTCTCGCTCAACAGCTGTTGCCAACTGTCCTGGTCGGCGGGGAACGACCGAGGATCACCCATCATCACTTCGAAGAGCACGACACCCTCGGGCCCGGCGACGAACGGACCGAACGTGTCGCCCTGGTCGAGCGAGATGTGCGTGCCGGGAACGCAGCGGACGTCACCGCACGTCATCTCGCCTTCGAGCACGAACACGACATGGTCGCTGTTGTGACCGTGCGGTTGCACGAGCATGCCCGGGTCCCATCGTGCATAGAGCGAGAGGAACCGGTCGTTCAGGTCGAGCCACCGTTCGTACACCGACGCCGTGTGCGCGCCATGGCGCTGGCGGCGAACCTCCTGCTCGGGCACATCGTCGAGGTTGACGAATCGTGGACTCGATCCGGACATGGCGCTCCCCTTCCGGGTCAGAGCTCGAGGGTCGCGCTCTGCACGACGTTCGCTCGGCGGGTTGCCTTCGCCTTCGTGCGCAGCAGGATGTCGCGCGGCGCCTGTGTGACCATGGACGCGTAGCGCATCGCTTCGGTCACAAGGTCGGCCCTCGGCACAACCGACGCCACGAGGTGCATCGCGAGAGCTTCGGTCGCGTCGATGCGGCGACCGGTGAGGCACAACTCGCGTGCGACCGCGCCACCGACGAGGTCGTGCAGAGGTCCGTACACCACGTCGCCGAAGGTGATCTCGGGATGAGCGAACGCCGCCTCCTCCGCCGCAACGCGTATGTCGCACATGACCGCGAGATCGAACCCGCCCGCCAATGCAGGACCGTTCACGGCCGCGATGAGCGGCAACGGGAAGTCGAGGCACGTGCGGTGGTAGCGATCGCTCGAGGGCCACAGCCGCTCGCCGATCTCGGGCTCGTCCATGCGCCGGAACTCGCCCAGGTCGAAGCCGGCGCAGAAGACGTCACCCGCTCCCGTCACGACGACCACCTTGACCGCCTCGTCGGCCGCCAAACCGTCGAGCGCATCGGAGATCTCGTCGCGCAGCGCGATCGACAGTGCATTTCGCTTCTCCGGCCGGTTCAGCGTGAGGGTGACCACACCGTCGGCAACCGGACTCGTCAGCAGGAGCGGCTCCATGGGTCCGTGACCGTAGCGAGCCGCTCGATGATGTTGCGGGTCACTCGGTCGACCGCGGTCTCCCCGAGCCCGTACGCCCACTCCGTCGTTCCCGCGTTCACGACGGTGCCGCCTCGCCGGAACGTTCCCAGCACGGCGTGACCGTTGCGGAGTTTCGCGAGGTTGGACGGCGAGTCGTCGCCGAACAGTCGAGCGGCGTGGAACTCGAGCTCGTACGCGCCACCGGGCGCGAGCGGCAACGGCGTGGTGTCCTCGTCGAACGGTGTCGCCGGCGCCGTCCCGACCACTTCGAAGTCAGTCGGTGTACCGCCGGCACCGGTCGCGACCGGCACGCCGTCGCGCAGCGTCAACTCGCAACCGTCGCACTCGTAGCCGACCGTCGTCGATGCCGCGCCGAGTTGGTCACCGCGCGCGAGACCGGTCCCTTCGAGCAGCCAGTGGTCCGGCCGGTGGATCTCGTGGCCGCCGCTCCCCCGTCGCACACTCCGGGCGATGCGGTGGTACCCGCCGCGTGTGAACGAGAGGCCGGTGAGTGATGCTTCGGGTCGGCCCACGAGCGGATCAGCCCACATCGTCGTGGTCAGATGTTGCTGCTCCGAGCCGTACATCGGGTCCTCGGTGTACCGGTGCTTGTAACAGACCATGCGGCGGCCCTCGATGCGAACCTGCCAGTAACAGGTGTTGCCTGACAGGAACGCGACGTTGCCGCCGCCATCGACGAAGCGATCGAGCGCGTCGCGGATCGCCCAGCTCCAGTACTCGTCGTGACCGACGCTGAGATACAGGCGACAGCCGTCGAGCAGGTCGGTGTGCTGCTCGACGTCCGCGTTCGTCGCGAAGTCGAGGTCGATGCCGGCGCGCGCGGCCCATGCTGCGAAGCGACGCTCTTGTCCGGCCCATCCGGCCATGCCGTGCCACGTTCCGAAGCCGTGCTCGTCGGTGTACGCGAGGATAGGCGCGGCCGCCGTCGACGAGTCGCTCGCCGTGTCCCTCCGGTTTGGCGAGCATGCCCGCCGAGAGAGGCCGCTCGAACGACGGCGTGATCGCGCCGGTGTACAGGTTGCGTCCGCCGAAGTCGTTGTACGCGTTCCACGTATTCGTGGCGAGCACGAGGAGACAACCCGACGATGCGCCGCGCTCCGCGCGGACGACGAAGAACGCAGTGACCGGATCGATGTCCGGGGAGGCCCCTCGACGAAAGCGGACGAGGTACAGGCCGCTGCGCCACGAGCGATCGGTCGGGATGGTCAGCGTCACCGGCCAGTCGCAGCCGTCCTCGTCCGCCGTGGGCGACAGGGGTCGCGCGTCGATCGGGATGCTCGCCGCCGTCCACACGATCTCGGGCTCGCCGCTGTCGCGCACGACCTCGACGTCGATCTCGACCGAAGACCCGTCTCCCGACGCATGCAACGCGACCGGCTCGCCCGGCAGCACGCTCTGCGGCCAGCAATAGCCCTGCGACCCCCATCCCCGTAGCGTCGCACGAGGAGACTCTGCGGCGCCTCACAGCGGGCTCTCAGGATCCGCGTGCATGCTGCCCAAGGCTCATGCGACCTGTTCGAGCGCTCGCGTCCGTGGTGGTGGGGGCCATGGCCCTCGCCGGTTGTGCCGCGTCCGGCCCGAGGAGCACCTCGTCGGTCGACATCGGCGGAGGACTCAAAGGACCAAGCGGTCTGCACGCCACGACCTATGCGACGGGACTCGTCCACGCGACGGCGATGGCGTTCGATTCGCAAGGACGGCTCTGGGTGACGACGGCCGACTACAGCGACTCCGGCCACGACGCGCTGTATGTGGTGCCGAGCGTGGGAGCACCGCCCACTGCGGTGGTGAACGACCTGCACACCCCGCTCGGCCTGTTGTGGATCGGCGACACGCTGTACGTGGCCTCGAAGGAGCGCGTCGACGCGTACACCGGGTTCGACGGCACGGCGTTCGCCTCCCACCGCACAGTGGTCACGTTCCCTGCGGGCGTGGGCGAGGTGAACGGGCTCGCGCTCGCGCCGGACGGGCGGATCCAACTCGGCATCTCGGCCCCGTGCGATCACTGCACGCCGCCGTCCGAGCTGTCCGGCGCGGTCGTGTCGTTCCTCCCCGACGGGACCGACCTGCACGCCGACGCCACCGACATCCGAGCACCGATCGGTCTCGCGTACTTCCCGGGGACGAGCGAGCTGTACGTGACCATGAACCAGCGCGACGACCTCGGCGACCGGACACCGGGCGACTGGCTCTCGATCGTGCAGCCGGGTCAGTCCTGGGGCTTCCCCGATTGCTACGGCCAGGGCGGCAGCGCGTGCGCCGGCAAGCCCGGGCCTGTCGCGGAGCTCGACCAGCACGCCGCAGTCAGCGGCGTCGCCATCGTCACCGGACAGCTCGGCACCACGATCGGCACCGCCGCACTCGTCGCGGAGTGGCAGACCGGGAAGGTCCAGCGGGTCGCCCTGCACGCCGACGGTTCGCCCGCCGGGGAGGCGCCGACGACATGTCTCACGGGCATGACGAACCCGTTCGGCCTCGTCGTCGGCCCGGACGCCGCTCTCTACGCAGGCGACTGGTCGTCCGGGACGATCTTCCGAATCGGCCAGTGATTGTGCGACGACTCACAGCGTCGTCTCAGGTTCGTCGGTCATGCTCGTCCGCGAGACACGAGGAAGGGAGGTGAACGACATCACCATTCGACTCAAACATGCAGTGGCCGGATTTGCTCTCGCCGGGATCATGCTCGGAAGTGGAGCGGCGGTCGCGTACGCACAGACCGACAGCTCCTCGAGCAGCGGTCCGTCGACCACGGCGCCCAACTCGTCCGGATCCGATTCATCGGGTTCGACTCCGGCTCCCGCCCCCCACTCCCACGGGGGCAGTTCGGCCAACTGCCCGAACATGGGTCCCAGCTCGGGATCGAACTCCGGCTCGTCCTCGAGCACGCCCAGTTCGTTCGGCGTCTGATCGAACCCGCAGGTGCAACAGGAAGCCACCATTGGAGAGCCCACCTCCCACCCCCACACGGAGGTGGGCTCTTCGCCGTACCGACCCGAGACGCGGGAGCGAATGTTGGTGCGATTGTGGGGCCCTGGCCCCACAATCGACCCGAAGTTGGAAGGAGGGTGGGGAAGGTGGAAGGAGGGTGGGCGGTCAGGCTGACAGGTCGTAGATCGTGATCCCGCCGACCGTCTTCGCCGGGAAGGTGCGGGTCACCCACGACTCGATCTGACCCGACGTCGAGCCACCCCGGAAGCCGCGGCCCCGGCCGCCGGCGGCGATGAAGTAGTGGATCTGACCCGACGCCACGTCGGACTGGAACTGCGCCAGCGTCGGCGCGGGGTCGGTGCCGTTGAACCCGCCGATCGACATGACCGGATCGCCGGTCGCGAGCTGGTAGCCGGACGCGGAGTTCGAGCCGATCGTCGCCGCGACCCACGTGTACGAACCCGCGTCGGCCTGCAACACCTGGGTGAGCTCGGCCGTCGGCGTGCTGCCGGTCAGTAGGCTCCCGACCCCACCGAGGCCGCCGGCCCGCGCCCGCGGAGCACCGAGCCGGGCGAACGGACCGAAGCGGCCGAACCCCGCCGTCGACGCAGGACCGGCGGAAGGGATGGCGCCGCTGTGATCGGTCGTCGCGGTCGCGAACGCGTAGCTGCTCGTGCCCGCGAGCGCGATCACGACACCGAGCGCTGCGATCACACGGCCGCTTCGACCCGTCAACCAAGGTCGCACGAGCAGTGCGGTGGAGATCACCAGCGCGCCGACGAGGATCGTCGGTGCGAGCCACGGCTGCCAGTCCGGCGTCCGTTGCAGCAGCTCGAACGCACACACCGCGGTCGCGCCCATCGCCACGGCGAGCACGGCTCGGCACGCGGGGTGGTGTCGCCTGCGCCACAGGAACGTCGCGCCGATACCCACGAGCGCGCCGATCGCGGGCGCGAGCGCCACTGTGTAGTACGGGTGGATGATCCCTTGGCTGAGGCTGAACAGAGCCCCGGTGACGACGAGCCAGCTACCCCACAGCAGCACCGCGCTGCGGGTGCGGTCGGTCCGAGGCGCGCGCCACGTGAATGCGACGAGCGCGACGAGGAACACGAGCGCAGCGGGCAACAGCCACGCGATCTGTCCGCCGAACGCGTCGTTGAACATCCGCGTCCAACCGGTGGGTCCCCACATCGATCCGGGCTGCCCGCCGCCGCCCACGCTTCCGGTCTCGTTGCCGGTGAGGCGACCGAACCCGTTGTATCCGAAGATGAGATCCCACAGGCTGTTGGTCTGCGACCCGCCGATGTAGGGACGGCTCGACGCCGGGATCGCCATCACGACGACCACCCACCAGAGCGACGACACGAGGACTGCGAGCGCGGCGAGCGCGAGCTGCCAGATGCGCCGGCGCAGCGTCGTGTTGGCCGCGACCAGGTACACGAGCGTGAACCCCGGCACGATGACCCAGGCCTGCAGCATCTTCGTCAGGAAGCCGAACCCGATGCACGTACCCGCCGCGACGAGCCACGTCGTGCTGCCCCGCTCGAGGGCGCGCGTCGTCGCGTAGGCGGCGCACATGAGCAACAGCGTCAGCAACGCGTCGGGGTTGTTGAATCGGAACATCAGCGCGGCAGCGGGCGTCAGTGCGAGCACCGCGCCGGCGATCAGACCTGCGCTGGCACCGAACCACCGGCGGACGGTCGCGTACAACACCGCGACGGCGGCGACGCCCTCGAGCGCTTGGGGGACGAGGATGCTCCAGGAGTTGACCCCGAACAGGCGGGCGCTGATCCCCATGACCCACAAGGCGGCCGGCGGCTTGTCGACGGTGATGAAGTTCGCCGAGTCGGACGATCCGAAGAAGAACGCCTTCCAGCTCTTCGTGCCCGCCTGCACCGCCGCCGTGTAGAAGCTGTTGGCCCATCCCGACCCGCTGAGGCCCCACAGGTACAGCACGGCCGTGCCGGCGAGCAGCGCGACCAAGCCGAACTCGTGACCAGTCGCGATCGGGTCGACCGGGCCGGACCTCGGCGATCTCGTCGGTCGGCTCGGGCTCCGGCGGCGCCAGCGTGACGACGCTCACGACGGACGTTCCAGCGGCCGCCTCGACCACCTCGACCGCCTCGACCACCTCGACCGGCTGCGCATCATGCGCGCCACGCCCCGCAGATCACCGCGCGGCCGTTCGTACGACGTCGACCCGCGAGTCGGGATCGTCGATCCAGTCCACAGGGACCTCGTGGATGCGAAGGCCGCAGCGCTCCGCCGTCACGAGCAACTCGGTGTCGAAGAACCAGTCGTTGTCCTCGACGAGCGGCAGCAAGCGACGAGCGACGTCGGCGCGCAGCGCCTTGAAGCCGCACTGCGCGTCGGAGAACCCGTTGTGCAACGTCGCCTTGAGCAGCAGGTTGTAGCCCCGCGAGATCACCTCGCGCTTCGGAGCGCGCACGACTCTCGAGCCGCGTGCGAGCCTCGTCCCGATGGCCAGGTCGCTGTGGCCGGAGATCAGTGGAGCGACGAGCGGCAGCAGCGCGTTGAGATCGGTCGAGAGATCCGCGTCCATGTACGCGACGACGGACGACGTCGACGCCGACCACGCAGCACGCAGCGCGAGCCCGCGCCCCTTCGTCTCGAGATGGAGCGCCTCGACGCGATCGAGGGTGTGGCTGAGCCGGCGCGCGATCGTCCACGTCTCGTCGGTGCTGCCGTTCTCGGCGATCGTGATCGCCCACGACATCGGGAACCGGCTCGCGAGATACCGATGCAGCCGGTCGATCGACTGCTCGAGGGCGGCGGCTTCGTTGTAGACGGGTACGACGATGTCCACGACGGGCGGGACGGCCGGTAACGGCTCGGGCAGAACCGCGAGTTGGGCGATGCTCATGTCAGCACGATCGGGTCCGGACCTGAACCGTTGGTGAGAAGACGATCCACGTTGTCTGTGAGTCCGGACTGCTCCGTCAGTTGCCGCTCGACGACGAGTCGGGTGCTGGGCCGCCGCCTCCGAAGAAGCCGCCGGCGCCACCGAAGCCGCCGTTGCCGACGATCACGTCCTGGGTCGTCGTCCCGTTGCTGTTCGTCACCTGACGCACGACGATGTTCTGACCGGCGGTGATGTCCGCGACGTCGATCTCGGTGATGGTGCCGCTGGTCTGGAAGTTCGCGTTCACCTGACTGGCAGGTTGCAAGTTCCCCGTCGCCGACACGGTCTGGCTCACGCTCCCGACCTGGACGGGAACCGTGCGCACTGTTCGAGCGAGCGCCGCTGCTCGAGCCGCGACCGCGCCGCATACCCGACGATGTGCTTCGACGAACGAGACATCGCTAGGAGTCGACCAACACCGCCTGGGACGATGCTGCGGAACACTTTGGAGTTGATTGTGAGTCCTGCTCGAACGACATCGGCACGCCCACGCGCGCTCTCACCGATGGGCGGCGACGGATTGCAGCGGCAGCTGGATCGCGAAGCGAGCGCCGTGTCCGGGCGCGTTGCCGGCGGTCGCGCGCCCGCCGTGGGCGATCACGATGGCCTCGACGATGGCGAGACCGAGACCGCTCCCGCCGCCGGAGCCGTGCCGGTGTGCACGCGCCGCGTCGGCACGCCAGAACCGGTCGAACACCTTCGCGGCCTCGTCGTCGGTGAGACCCGGGCCGTCGTCGGTCACCTCGATCAGCCCCTCGCCGTTGCTCGACGACACCGCCACCTCGACCGGCGTGGCCGTCGGTGTGTGTTCGCGGGTGTTCGCGAGCAGGTTGGCGAGAACCTGCCGGAGCCGGGCGTTGTCGCCTTCGACCATCACCGGGCCGTTGCTGCGCAACACGACGGAACGGTCGGGATCGACGGCGTGCGCGTCGCTGACCGCGTCCGACGCGATGACAGTGAGGTCGACCGGCGCCCGCTCGAGCGGCCGGCCCTGATCGAGCCGCGCCAGCAGCAGTAAGTCGTCGACCAGCACGCCCATGCGCGCCGCTTCGTCCTCGATCCGAGCCACGGCGCGCGCGCCCTGCGCGGGATCGGCGAGCGCGCCCCTGCGCAGCAGCTCCGAGTAGCCGCGTATGGACGTGAGTGGCGTTCGTAGTTCGTGCGACGCGTCGGTCACGAAACGACGAAGTTTGTCCTCGGACGCCTGTCGTGCGTCGAACGCGTTGTTCAACGCGTTCGCGAGGTGCTCCACCTCGCGCCCGCCGCGCACAGGAACGCGCCGGTCCAGCTCACCACCCGCGATGGCATCGGCAGTCGCGGCCATGTCACTCAACGGCTTCAGTCCGAGCCCCACGAGCCAGAGGCCGACGCCGGCCGCGGCGACGAGCAGGCTCACCCCGACGCCGACCTCGAGCCAGTGCAGCCGATCGAGCGTCGCGTCGACGTCACCCAGCGGAGCGAGGATGACCGCGACGTCCGAAGAGTTCTCGATCGGCTCGACCACGGTGCGATACCGGACGCCCGCGATCGTGTCCTCCGACCAGTTCGTCCGGCCGTCGCGTGCCGGCTGCAACAGCGACGGCGGAACCGCCGACACCACGGCAGCGTTGGCGAACGGCGGGACGAACTGTCGCACGACATGTCCAGAAGCGTCGTAGCGAGCCGCCAGGACGTCGCCGCTCGCTCCTTGTGGGAGGACCGCCGCACCCGCTGGGGTCCCTTGGTTGAAGACGGGGCCCGGGTTGGCGAACGGTTCGGCGAGTCGACGCAACGCAAAGGGCTCGACCGCAGGTCAGCCGGTCGTCGACGCGTTGCAGGAGATACGAGCGAAGCGCCGAACTCGTGGCGACACCCGATACGACGAGTCCGACACCGGTGAGGACGAGGACGACGAGAACGAGTCGAACCCGAAGGCTCACGTCTCTTCGGGGGCTGGGCCCCCGCACCTCATCGGCGTTCGGCTCACGCGCTCACGTGTCCCCGTCCGCCCGCAGCACGTAGCCGAAGCCCCGCACGGTGTGGATCAGGGCCGGCTCGCGATGGTCGACCTTCTTTCGCAAGTACGAGATGTACGTCTCGACGACCGTCGACTCGCCGTCGAAGTCGTACTGCCACACGTGCTCGAGGATCTGTGACTTCGACAGCACCCGTCCCGCGTTCAACATCAGGTAACGAAGGACGCGGTACTCCGTCGCCGAGAGATCGACGTGCTCGTCGCCCCGCCGGACCTCGTGCGCCTCGTCGTCGAGGACGAGGTCGGCGACCAGGAGGCGGGTGACGCGTCGTGGCGTGCCGCTGCTGCGACGGAGGACGGCCTCGATGCGAGCAACGATCTCCTCGAGCCCGAACGGCTTGGTGACGTAGTCGTCGCCGCCGAGGCGCAGGCCGCTGACCTTGTCCTCCGACGCGTCCCGTGCGGTGAGAAAGATGATGGGCACCTGCACCCCGTCGCTGCGGAGTCGCCGGCACACCTCGAAGCCGTCGCACCCCGACATGGCGACGTCGAGCAACATGATGTCCGGGCGCAGGTCGACGACCTTCGCGATCGCCTCGAGCCCGTTGCGGGCGATGGAAACCTCGAAGCCGAGGAAGCGCAGTCCGGTCGTCAGGACATCGGTGATGTAGTCCTCGTCGTCCACCACGAGGACGTTGACCGGCACGTCACCGTCGCCGAAGAGGTTCACCACCCTCATCAGGCCGCACGAACCTGTGAACCGCCTGAGACGAAGTTGTGAACCGGCTCAGGCTTTCCGCCGCCCACGACCGCGACCGCGCCGGCTCAGGGCGCCCACACCGTGGGGCCCCTCCTGCGCGCACATTGTCGACTCAGCCACTGAAACAGGTGGCCCAACAGACACAGAGCGTCGAGCCGTGGCGTCTGTGTCGACTCAGCCACCGAAGTGGTGGCTCACAGACACAGAGACGCGCCTCGGCGTCTGTGTCGACTCAGCCACCGAAGTGGAGGCTCAGGAGACACAGACGCGATAGCTGTGCTGTCTGGGTCGACTCAGCCACCGGAATCGGTGGGTCAGCCGACAATGTGCGCGCGAGGGCGAGGCGAGGGCGAGGGCGCGAACCGGTCAGCTGTTGTCGGAGTCGGCGAGGACGCCGGCGGATGCGGCCAGCGCGGTCGCGACGACGGCGGCTCGCTCGATCACGGCGCCGATGTAGTGATCGGCGGCGGACGCGTGCCCGCGCAGCGGCGGGGACCCGAGCGATTCGAGCAGCGCCGTCGGAGCGGATGCAGGCTTGATCGGCTCGATCGGCTCGGGCCGGGGCACGGACTGCCACAAGCTCTTCACGGGGTTCCGCGGGTTGCGTCCGCGCGAACCGCGGCGCGAGCGCCGAGTGGCGGTCATGTCGTCCTCCTCCGTGAGCACCTTCCCGGCGTCGAGACCGAGCGCGACGCGCAGTTGCTCGGCGCCGAGATCGTCGAGCGAGCTGGACCTCGGCAGCACGAGATCGGCGATCTGTCGCTTCCCCGCCACCACGTCCTCCACTCGTTCGTCGATCGTGCCGGGACACACGAGCCGGTGCGAGACCACGGTGCGGGTCTGGCCGATGCGCCACGCCCGGTCACGTGCCTGGTCTTCCTTCGCCGGGTTCCACCAGCGGTCGTACAGCACGACGTGATTCGCAGCGGTGAGATTGAGACCGGTGCCGCCGGCGGTCAACGACAGCACGAGCGCACCGGCGCCTTCGCCCGTCTGGAACTCGGCGACGAGACGATCGCGGGCGCCGCGGGCGAGACCGCCGTGGTAGCAGGAGATCGGGACGCCGGTGAGCTCGGTGAGATGGTCGGCCAGCCGCTTCCCCCACTCGGCGAAGTGGGTGAAGATCAGCATCCGCTCGCCGGCGGCGAACACCGCCTCGACCAGCTCCTCGAGCCGAGCGAGCTTGCCCGAGCGCCCGGCGAGCGGCCCGTCGTCGCGTTGGTAGGCCGCGGGATGGTTGCAGATCTGCTTGAGCGCGGTGATCGCCGCCAGCACCGCGCCCTTCTGTGGTTCCTGCTCGGGATCGGACGCGTTCGCCAGCAGCGAATCGAGGACCGCTTGGTAGAGCCCGATCTGCTCGAGCGTCATCGTGCAGTGGTCGAGCTCGTCGATGCGGTCGGGCAACTCGGCCGCCACGTCGGGCTCGGCCTTCGTGCGGCGGAACACGAGGATGCCGTTCAGCGCTCGCAGCGCGGCTTCGCCGTCGCCTGTGAGCTGCGCCATGAACCGGGGCCGGGTTCCGACGAGTCCGGGATTGCAGAAGTCGAGGATCGACCAAAGATCACCCAGCCCGTTCTCGATGGGTGTGCCCGTGAGCGCGAGCTTGCTGTCCGCGGGAATGCGACGCAGCTGCTGGCTGGTCTCGTTCGACGAGTTCTTGATCGCCTGCGCCTCGTCGAGGATGACTCGCTGCCACGGCAACTCCGCCAAAGCGTCCACGTCGCGCACCGCGGTGCCGTACGTGGTGATGACGACGTCGGCGTCTTCGACCTCCGCAGCAAGCTCGCCGGCCGAAGCACGAGTCGCACCGTGGTGGATCACGACCCGAAGACCCGGCGTGAATCTCGCCGCTTCCGCAGCCCAGTTGCCGACGACCGCGGGCGGCGCGATGACCAGCGCCGGACCGGAACGGGTCGGTGCTGGAGAGGTGGGCGAGCACCGTGGGCGTCTTGCCCAGGCCCATGTCGAGGGCGAGGCACCCGCCGAGATCCACGGCGTCGAGGAACCGCAGCCAGCCAAGGGCCTCGGCCTGATACGTGCGCAGCTTTCCGACGAAGCCGTCGGGCTCGATGACGGCTTCGCGCGAGACCGACCCGGACTTGTCGAGCAGGTCCGCGGCCCAGCCTTCGCCTTCGACGAGCAGACGGTCGCCCAGCGCGGTGCCTTCGAGGCCGACCGCGTGCCGGAGGATCTCTGCGCCGGTGAGCTGCGTCGTCGTCGCGCGCTCGGCCAGCGCGGCTGCGGCTTCCTTCAGGTCGACCTTGTCGAGCTCGACCCAACGTCCGTGCGACTGCACGAGCGGACGCGCTTCCGCCGCCAGGCGCGTCACTTCCTCTGCACTCAGCTCGACGTCGTCGAACACCGCCGACCACTGCACGTTGCTCAGTTGGCGAGCGCCGACCATCGTGTCGCCCGAGGGCTCGACGAACAGGCGCAACCCCGGCTTCGGCTTGCGCCGCGAGAGCGACGGCACACGAACCTCGAAGCCCGCCGCTTCCAATGACTCGCCCGTGCGGGTCATGAGGTCCCACGCCTCTTCGGTGCTCAGGTAGACCTGTCCTCGACGCAGCGCACCCGCACGCTGCAACTCGGGGAGGAGTCGCTCGAGGCGCGCCAGCTCGTCGGCCACCGGGCGAGTGGACTTCGTCGCCGACAGCGCCACCTCGACGTCGACGAGGGCTCGCAGCGGCCCCGGCCCGAGCACCGACAGGAACCACGCACCGTTGCGGTCGGGAGGATCGAGCTGCACGACGAGCCGCGGCCGCGAGGAGCTGGTCGCGGACTTCGACCACCGCTGCAGCCGATCGGCGACGTCGGATCCGGGGCCTGAAGGAGCGGTGAACGTCGAACCGTCGAGACGGGTGATGACGGACTCTCCGACGTCCGCCGCGGTTCGCACCCTCGGCGGCGGCGCCGGAAGCTCGAGCATCCCGGCGGCCTGGGTCACGACCGCGTCGACCACCGCGCCGATGAACTCGACCACGACGGCGCGCGACGCGACGGACGACGGAGCCATCACCCGCACCGGGCCCGGCATGATCGCGGCGAGCCGGTCGAGCGTGGCGTCGTCCAGCAGCGCGGCCTGCCACTTCACGGCCATCTCCGCGGATCGGTCGACACGCTTGACCGTCCGCAACGTCGGGATCACTGCTCCGGTTGCGACTTGACGCACCGCGACGAGGGCGACGTGGCCGAGCCAGCGGACGCTCGCGCCGACGCCTTCGCCGTCGAGCCCGCCGCCGACCGCGGCGAGCCAGCCGAGCGCGTCGGCCACCGGGATCGATACGGCCTCGGCTCGGGCGCCGCTCGGCAGCTCCACGTCCCGGTGGACGCGCCAGCCGAGCGCCGGACCTCCGAGCGCCTCGAGGCGGTCGGCGAGCTCCTCGTTCGTCGCCGGCTCGCTCCTCGGGCCCGCGGCCCAGACCACGACCTCGCCGTTCGCCCACGACGCCTGGAGCGGGCTGCCCTCCTCCTCGACGTCGTCGTCCTCGAATTCTTCGTCGTCGTCGGAGCCGTCGTCGCCGTGCAACCGGTCGTAGACACGGCGGAGCCCGTCGAGCTCGTCCGCGAAGTCGGCGATGACCTGCGCCCGCTCCGGACCGGTCAGCCCGTGAACGGCTTCCAGCCGTTCTTGCGCGTCCGCGAACAGACCATCGAGGACCCGGCCGGACACCACGGGATCGGCGTCGATCAGCTCGAGGTCGGCCGCGGTGGCGCGCTCCTCCGCGGCAGCCCAAAGTGCAGCCTCGATCGCATCGGTCTCGTAGGTCTGGTTCAGTCTCAGGCGCTCCTGGCACCGGACTCATACGTCGGTATGACGCCGAGTTGTCCCGCGGTGGCATCGCCAAGTGGTCCGGAATGCGAACCCACTCACCGCCGTCGCCAGCGGGACGCCGAAACCGCCAGTGTATCGCCCGTGAGGTCGAAGTCCGTTTCGCCCTCCCCAAGACCGAGGGCGCACGTGAATCAGTGCACGGCTGCCGCAGTCCGCCGTCGCCCGAGTTGCGGGCGGACGAACAACGCGTAGCAGACGGCGATGGGAAAACCGACGAGGAACGGCGCCGCCACGGCCTGCGCCGTGACCCAGGTCGTCCGCCGGAAGCCGGAGGCTTCCCATTCACCGAGCGGGCGCAGCGACGCATCCGTGGCTCCCCACAGCGGCGCGCCGGTCAACACGACGAGCAGCAGCGTGGCGCCGAGTGCGCTGTTGCTGACGTCGAGCAGCTTGAGGGCCGACGCGAGCAGGATCACGATGAGCGCCGGCCGGATGACCGAGTCCGGAGCACGCGACGACACCTTCGCGCCGACATACACCCCAGGGAGGCTGCCGATCAGCAGCGAGCCGGTCAGCGCGAAGTCGACATGACCGAACAACATGTGGCTGATCGTGGCCGCGCCGACGAGTGGGATCGCCTGGACCAGATCCGTGCCGACGAGCTGTTTCGCCGTCATGCGCGGGTACAGGAGCAGCAACATCACCATCATCAGCGAGCCCGACCCCACTGACGTCATCCCGACGATGAAACCGCCCGCCAGGCCGATGAGAACAGTGGCCAGCGCGCTTCACCACCACCGGTTCGTCGTCCGGCGGCGGCACGATCGCGCCATCCCGTATGCGGGCGTAGGTGCGGGCGCTGAGGAATGCTCTGATCACCATCGACACCGCGGCGACGATCAGCGCCCAACCGAGCAGCGTCTTGACGTTGTTGGCGACGTCCGGTCCGCTGCCGAGGTCGTTGAGCACGAACACGCCCGTGAAGGCAGCGGGAACCGAGCCGACGACCAGCCAACGGGCCAATGACCAGTTCACGGTCCCACGGCGAAAGTGAACGGTCGCGCCGACCGGCTTCATCACCAGCGACGCGAGCAGGTCGCTGGACACCGCCGTGCCGGGATCGACCCCGAAGACGAGGACGAGGATCGGCGTCATGAGCGCGCCTCCACCCATCCCTGTCAGGCCTACGGTGAAGCCAACGAGGGCCCCCGCGAGTGCCAACCACGGATCGAAATCCAACCGCGATCCACCGATGCTCGACGACTCGGACCGAGAGTACGACCTGCGGCCGGGCCCCCTCCAACGGGGACTCAGCCCGCCTTTCGCTCCGATTTCTCCGTGCGGTCGCTCAACGCATCGCGCACCTTGTCGACGAGGCCGACGACGGGTCCGACGAGCGTGGTTCCGATCGCGCCGCTGGGCCCGTGGGGATGCGGATGGGTGGGCGCGAGCTTCTCGGCGGCTCGGATTGCCTTCGCCATCTGGCGCAGCTTGTCGGCGGGGACCCCGGCTTCGAGCATCGGGAACGCCTGCGATTCCTCGGCCTCGGCATGCTGCAGCACACTCGTGCGGAACTCCTCGAAGAGGGCGTCGAAGCCCGATCCGTCGACGCCCAGCTTCTCGAGATCGGCCAGCGCGCGCTTCGCTCGTTTCTCCTCCTCGATGCGTGCGTCCGCGATGCGACGCCCTTCGTCGCTGACGCTCCGCAGCGCGGGATGGACGACCATCTCCTCGGCGGTTTCGTGTACGGCCAAGGCGGCGCGGAGGCAGTCGAACAGCTCGCGTCGCTCGTTGCCCTTCGACGGACCGAACTGCGAGAGCATCTGCTTCACGTTGTCGTGCTGCTCGCGCAGTAGCTCGGTTGCACTGACGTCAGGGGTTGTGCTCTCAGCCATGCCAGGCACCTACCCCGTCGCGGCCAGACTCACCCGTCGACGTCGCCCCGCCGGCTACGGATCGAGGTCGCGCGTCATGCAGGTGCTGTACGGGTTGTCCGTGTAGCGGCCGAACGGTGCGCATGTCGTGAAGCCGGCGTCCACGTACATCGCCCGGGCAGCGCGGTACGCGTCCATCGTCCCGGTCTCGAGGCTGACTCGCCGGTAGCCGCGCTGTGCGGCCACTGCGAGCAGATGCCTCACCATCGCCCGACCGATCCCCTGTCGCCGCGCCGCCTCGCTGGTGTGCATCGACTTGATCTCGCCGTGCGACTCGTCGAGGTGCTTGAGCGCTCCCACGGCGAGCAGTACTCCCCCGCGGCGGGCACTGAAGAACGTGACGTCCGGGTCGAGCAGTCCCTCGACGTCCAGCGCGTGGACATGCTCGGGCGGGCTGAACTCGTATGAGTACGCGAGGTGGACTTCCAACAGTTGACGAACGTCGTCCGCGCGGATCGTCGACTGCGAACACGAGATCGGACTCACTCGGCGCTCGGTTCGGTTCCGTCATTCGAGCGACATCATCCCGCCGAGGCGACTGGTCCGTGTGAGCGAAGCCGGCCGGGACCATGATTGTGCGGTGAGTCCAGTTCCGCGGCCGCAGAAGCTGCTGGGCCGACTCGTATCGCCTGTCGTCGATGCCGTCGACCCGGACGCGCTGCTGGACCGCGTCGATCTGAACGACCTGGTGGCACGAGTCGACATCGATGCCGCTCTCAGGCGGGTCGACATCGACCAGCTCGTCACACGCATCGATCTGGACGCGCTCCTCGAACGCGTCGACGTCGATGCCATCGTGCGACGGGTCGACGTGAACGCGGTGGTCCAGCGCGTCGACGTCGATGCCATCCTGCAACGAGTCGACATCGACAACATCGTGCGGCGGGTTCGTGTCGGTGGTGTCGTGGCGGACACGGCGACGCAGATCTCGAGTCGTTCGCTCGAGAGCGCGCGCAGAGCCGTTGCTCGCCTCGACGGCGTTGTGCAGCGACCGATCGACCGCGCTGCGGGACGCGATCGTGACCCCGATCGAGCCGTGCCGCCCGGCCTCGCGGGACCGGTCGCGCGGCTCGAGCGCGTGGCTCCTCGACACGGTCGTCATCTCGGCGTCGTTCAGCATCGGGGTGGCCATCGCCGGCTATCTCGCCTCGCTCTTCACGCAGCGCAACGTCGATCCGACTCGGAGCAACAGCATCTGGTGGCTCTTGGCAGGGACGGCCTGGGCCGGCGTCTATTTCTTCCTCGCGTGGTACCTGACGCAACGCACCGTCGGCATGGCTGTCGTCGGCATTCGGGTCGTGCGCGCCGACGGTGGTCGGATGCGAGCGCGCGACGCAGCGATCCGAGTCGTCGTCTTCCCGTTCAGCCTTCATTCTCGGGCTGGGACTGGTCGGGATCGTCATCGGCCGTCGCCGTCGCGCCTTACAGGACGTCGCCGCGGGAACGCTCGTGCGCGTCCGATGTCGGCGCGTCCGATGTCGTCGTCGCGTCCGATGTCGCGTCCGATGTCGCGATCGGGGACGTGAAGTGAGCCCTCGACCGAACCAGTGGGCCGAGTGGGCCACCGCCGAGGTCACGACGTAGGAGCACGCCGACGGCCGTGACTGGGACGTGCCCGAGCCGTCATGGCCGACGTGGCGCGCGTCAACGTCGGCTGATGACCGCAGCTCGCGTCAGGTGGTCGGCACGACTCCGTTCGACGCTTTCGAGGACGGACCTGTGCCCACCGCGTTCGTGGCTGCCACCTTGAAGTGGTACGTCGCTCCGTTCGTCAGCCCGGTCACCGCCTGCGTCGTCGCTGTCGAATTGAACGGCACGGCTGGCTGCGCCTCGTACCCGATGAACGGCGTCACCACATAGCCGGTCACCGACGAAGTGCCGTCGATGGTGGGCGCCGTCCACGACAGCGTCGCCTGACCGTTCCCCGCGACTGCCGTGCCGATCGTCGGCGCACTGGGCCCGCCGGGCACCACGCGATCGCTGGCCTTGGCACTCCGCGGACCGGTGCCGTTTGCGTTCTCGGCCGCCACCATGAAGTGGTACGCCGTCCCGTTCGACAGCCCGCTGACCACTTGCGTCGTCGCCGCCGAATTGAACGGCACCGCTGGCTGCGCCTTGTACCCGATGAACGGCGTCACGACGTACCCGGTGATCTGCGAGCCTCCATCGAAGGCAGGCGCGGTCCACGACAACGTCGCCGAGCCGTCACCTGGCACCGCGCCACTGATCACCGGCGCCGACGGTGCCGCCGGCGCGAAGTTCAGCGTCACCGTTGCCGTAGCACCGCCGCTGACCTCGACCTGAGCACCGACGACACAGCGCGTCGCCGGGTCGGCACAGTCGACGAGTTGGTGTTGGTGGCTCGCGGTGTTTGCGAATCGCACGATCGGAACCGAGGCCGTGAAGTTCCCGTTCGCGTCGGCGGACGGAGCCTGGACAGTCGTGTGAAGGTCGCAGTCGGACGGGTCCGGCGTGCCGACAACGAACGCCTCGCAGACGCCGATCTCTGCGCCTGGCTGCCAACCGCTGCCGTTGACAGTGACCGTCTGACCGTCGACGAGTGCGTTGTTGGGTGTGACCGTGATCGCGACGTCCGCACTTGCCACGCCGCTTGCGATCAGGATCACGCCGGCCACGCCGGCGAGCATCACGGCGGCGCGGACGAACCGCTGTCGCGACTTCGTCGCACGACGTTCCACGTTCCTACCCCCTGCTGGTCCCCTTGGGAAACATATCCGAATGCGATGCATCATCGCCTCGAGATGACGCCGACGCGCCTGTGCGTGCGTACGATCGCTGTCGTGCCGACCGCTGACGGGATCTCGATGTTGACGGGACGCGACGGTAACCGCCTGGCAGCCGATGTCGCCGGAGACCCCGACGATCCACCCGTCATGCTGTTCCACGGAGGAGGGCAGACTCGCCATTCGTGGGGAACGACGATGGGCGTCCTGGCGAGCAAGGGCTGGCGCGCGTACTCGGTCGACCTACGCGGGCACGGAGACAGCGACTGGGCCGAGGACGGCGACTACACGCTCGACGCGTTCGCTGGCGACACAGTCGCCGTCGCAACGTCGCTCCCACAACCGCCGGCGCTCGTCGGTGCGTCACTCGGCGGTCTGACGTCGCTCGTCGCGATCGCCGAGCATCCGCAACGACACGTGGGTTCGGCGCTCGTACTGGTCGACGTGGCCCCGCGGATCGAGGCGGAGGGCAGGGACCGGATCGGCGCGTTCATGGCGGAGCACATGGCCGATGGCTTCGCGTCACTCGACGAGGTCGCCGACGCCATCCACCAGTACAACCCGCACCGGCCGCGGCCGTCGGATCTCACCGGGCTGAAGAAGAACCTTCGGCAACGTGACAACGGCAGGTGGTACTGGCACTGGGATCCCGCGTTCATCAGTGGCCGCTACGGAAGCGAGGACGAGACCCGGGCCTCGCTCATCGATCCCGAACGTCTGCGGGCGGCAGCCCGCGCCATCACCGTTCCGGTGCTACTCGTCCGCGGCAGATCGAGCGATCTACTGAGCGAAGCAGGCGCACGAGAACTGCTCGAACTCGTACCGCACGCGCAGTACGTCGACGTCGCCGGTGCAGGTCACATGGTCGCCGGCGATCGCAACGACTTGTTCAACGACGCAGTGGTCGGCTTCCTCGAAACAGTCAGAGGAGCCGCCTGACCTCACGGCGAACATCACTGAAGCGCGACGATCTCGGCCAGGAGGTCCATCGACTTCAGCCAGCCGTCGAGGTCCTTCTGCCATGGCGCGGCAACCATGTGCTGGATGCCGGCGTCTTCGAACTCGGCGTTCTCCTCGCGGATGAGGCCGGGATCCATGCCCTGCGGATCCCAACCCGTTCGCGCCGAGATGGTGAACGACTCCTCCGGGCGATCACGTCGCAGGCGTTCGACGATGGGCGCGACCGCAGACGGCTTGAGTCCGACGAAATGGAAGCCGTCGCCGTGGTCGACCGCTCGCCTGAACGCCGCCTCCACGCCGCCGCCGATCCAGATCGGGATGTCGTGGGCGGGCTTCGGCAGGAACCGGATGTCGCTGAACTCGTAGAACTCGCCGTTGAACGTGGCGGGGTCGTCGCGCCACGCCACTCGCAACAGCTCGAGGATCTCGTCCAAGCGCTTGCCCCGGTCTCCGAACGACTGGCCCAGCGCCTCGTACTCGCGTCGGCTCCACCCCACGCCGGCGCCGACGACGAGGCGCCCTTCGCTCATGGCATCGAGCGAGGCGAGATGATTGGCGAGCCAGACCGGGTTGTGTTGCGGCACGACGACAACGCTCGTTCCGAGCCGCACCCGCGCCGTCACGGCGGCCGCCCACGACAGCGTCGCGAACGGATCGAGCAAGAAGGGCGACGGATAGCTCTGCTCGGCCGGGTGCACCACATGATCGCTCACCCACACATCGCTGAACCCGAGCTCCTCCGCGTGCCGCGCTGCCCGGGCAACCGCCTCGCCGCTCGCCACGCGTCCGTACTGCGGCAGATGGATCCCATAGGTCATGGCCATCCCCCGAGCATGCCGCCTCCTCGACGCGAGGTCGCACGGCGACTGCGAACCGCGAAAAACACAGTTTCGACAGTTTGTTCTCGTCAAACCGACGCTGCTCAGGTTTATGGTGAACCGGTGAGTGACGCACGAACGCCGGTCGGTTCACTGTCGAAGCTGCAGGCCGATGGGCAACTGCTGACCAAGGCTGGCGCTCACGGCGTCTGCGTCTTCTGGCACGAGGGTTGCGCGTACGCGGTCGACGACCGTTGCCCCCACATGGGCTTCCCGCTCCACCGGGGTACCGTCGAGCACGGGTTGCTCACGTGCCACTGGCACAACGCCCGATTCGATCTCGCAACGGGCGACACCCTCGACCCGTTCGCCGATGACGTGCGCGCCTACCCCGTGGAGATCGAGGGCGACGACGTGTTCCTCGTCGTCGAGCCCGAGCCCGATCGCGTCGCCCATCTGCACCACCGTCTGGCCGAAGGGCTCGAACAAGGCCTGACGCTGGTCACCGCGAAAGCGGTGCTCGGCCTGCTCGAGGCGGGAGTGCCCTCGGCCGACATCGTTCGCTCGGGCGTCGACTACGGCACCGCCTACCGCGCGCAGGGGTGGGGCGCCGGGCTGACGGTGCTCGTCGCCATGGCCAACCTGCTGCCCCACTTGGCGGTCGACGACCATGCTCTGGCGTTGGTGCACGGCTTGTCGTTCGTATCGCGCGACACCCGCAATCGACCGCCGCGATTCCCGCTGGCCCCGCTCGGTGGAGACAGCGAGCGCGAGGCGCCACCCGGCGACCGTCTGGCCAGCTGGTACCGCCGGTTCATCGACACCCGATCGGCCGACGCGGCGGAGCGAACGCTGGCGACCGCCATCGTTGCGGGAGTCCCCGAGGCCGATGTCCACGACATGATGACGGCGGCGGCCACCGACCACGTCTTCCTCGACGAGGGCCACACGCTCGACTTCACCAACAAGGCGTTCGAGGCAGTGGGGCTGCTCGGCTGGCCAGCGGCCGCGGGGGTGTTGCCGACGCTCGTGGCCCAGACCGCCGCGGCCCACCGCCATGAAGAGGACGGTCTCTGGCGCCACCCTCATGACCTCGTGAGCCTGCTCGCGCAGACCACGCTCGACTACCGCGAGGCGCCCGCCGACGGTTTCGACGACGACGCCACCGCCGCGCTGGCGTGGGCGCTGCTTGGGCGACGAGCCCGAGCACGTGGTGGCCGCGCTCGTCGAGGCTGCGACCGGCGGCGCGTCCGCCGAGCAGTTGGGGCGCGCCGTGGCACTCGCGGCGGGGCTGCGCATCACTCGCTTCCACATCCAGAACGACCACGCCGACTGGAACGTCGTGCACCACGCCTTCACCCACGCCAACGCGCTGCACCAGCGACTCGCCGCCCATCCCGCACCCGAGCTCCTGCGCGGCGTCGTCGCGGGCGCGCTGCGCGTCTACCTCGATCGATTCCTCAACATTCCCGCGGCCCGGCTGCCCCAGGCGTCTCCGCGAGCGATCGACGAGTTGGAGACGTGCTGGGACAACCAGGGCCACGTCGACCGCGCGGGCGAGATCGCGTACGGCCACCTCACGACTGGTGGCGACCCTGCCGAGCTCATCGCCGCCCTGGGCCACGCGCTGCTCGCCGAGGACGCCGAGTTCCACTGGATCCAGACAGTCGAGGCCGCTGTCCGCCAGTTCCAGAGCTGGCCGCCCGGCTCGGAGGAGGGGGCGCTGCTCCTCGCCGGCACTGCCAGGTTCCTCGCGGCCCACACCCCCACGCGGCGCGAGCTCCCCCAGGTCGTGCGCATCGCCACTCGTCTTCGTCGCGGCGAGGAGCTCTTCGAGGAGGACTGACAGAACGAGCCGACAAGGGCTCATCTGTGGTCGACTCATGCGCCGACAAACCGGTCGGCACCCGGGAGGTGCTGTGGTGCCATGCAGCCCGTCGAAGCGCGGGGTCGTTCCCGGGAGAACTTCAAGGAGGAAGCCATGAGCTCGAGGGACGCCCGGAGCGAAGGCGCGGGCACGGTCGACATGAAGCTCGAGGTGGTCGTGATCCCGGTGTCGGACGTCGACCGCGCGAAGGAGTTCTACGAGAAGCTCGGGTGGCGTCTCGATGCCGACGCCACCGTCGGTGACGAGTTCCGGATCGTCCAGTTCAATCCGCCGGGCTCGGGCTGCTCCGTTCAGTTCGGCACGAACGTGTCGTCGGCCTCGCCCGGATCGGCAGAGAGCCTGTACCTGATCGTGTCGGACATCGCGTCGGCGCGCGACGAGCTCGTCGCCCGTGGTGTCGAGGTCAGCGAGCTGTTCCACGAAGCGGCGCTTGGCGGGCGGTTCCACAAGGAGGGGCGCGTCACCGGCCCTGCCCCCGACAACCAGACCTATGGTTCGTTCGCCTCGTTCAGTGACCCGGACGGCAACGGGTGGTTGCTGCAAGAGATCACGACCAGGCTTCCAGGGCGACGTCGATGCCGATACCGCGTTCGCCTCGGTCAATGATCTGGCGAGCGCCCTGCGGCGGGCGGCGGCCGCGCACGGCGAGCACGAGAAGCGCACCGGGCAACGTGACGACAACTGGGCCGACTGGTATGCCGCGTACATCGTTGCGGAGCAGGCGGGCGCGGAGCTGCCGACGTGAGCGACTACGACGTCATCGTCGTCGGCGGCGGCTCGCCTGGCGAGCATTGCGTCGGCGCGCTCGCCGAAGGTGGCCTGCGGGTCGCGGTCGTCGAGCGCGAGCTCGTCGGAGGTGAGTGCTCGTACTGGGCGTGTGTCCCCTCCAAGACGCTGCTGCGTCCGGGCGAAGCCGCGCACGCCGCGAACGATGCGGCCGCGCCGGCGACGGTGGACGTCGAGGCCGCGCTGGCGTGGCGCGATTTCATGGTCTCCGAGTACTCCGACGCGGGGCAGGAGCGCTGGCTGGCCGACCACAACATCGACCTCGTACGGGGACATGGCCGGCTTGCGGGAACTGGCGTGGTCGAGGTCGACGGGACGTCGTACACGGCCGACCATGTCGTGCTCGCCAACGGCGCCGACCCGTTCGTCCCACCCGTTCCCGGCCTACGCGAGCTCGACGGCGTGTGGACGAACCGCGAGGTGACCGGAATGAAAGTCGTTCCGGGGCGGCTGCTGGTGCTCGGCGGTGGGCCGGTCGGCGTCGAGATGGCGCAGGCCGTGCGTCGTTTCGGGGCGCGGTGACGATTGTCGAGCACGCAGCGCACCTGTTGGCGCGTGAGCCGCGCCCGCTCGGCGAGGCGCTCGCCGAGGTGCTCCGTCGAGAAGGCATCCAGCTGGCGCTCGGCGCCGAGGCGACTTCACGCGCGGCGGGACGGCGACGACTACGTGGTTCGACTCGACGACGGTCGCGAGCTACGGGCCGACCGAATCCTGGCGGCGACCGGGCGACGGCCGCGCGTTCACGACCTCGGCCTCGAGACGGTCGGTGTCCGAGCGGATCCACACGGGATCGCGGTCGACGCCTCTTTGCCGCGCGCGGGCGAGCGGCTGTGGGCGATCGGCGACGTGAATGGCATCTGGCAGCTGACCCACGTCGGGAAGTACCAAGGCGAGGTCGTCGCCTCGAACATCCTCGGCGAGCCAGCGCGAAGCGCACTACGAGGCGGTGCCGCGCGTCGTGTTCACCGATCCCCAAGCGGCGTCTGTCGGCTCGAGCGAAGGGACGTTCACCGCGACCGCGGCGCTGGCGGAGATCGCGAAGACGGAGACCTACACGCGCGCGTACGCCGATTCGAACGGATTCCTCACCTTGCACAGCGATGGTCAGCGCCTCACGGGCGCGTACCGCGCTCGGCCCAGAGGCCGGGGAATGGCTGCAACAAGCGACGCTCGCCATCCGTGCCCGCGTCCCGCTCGACGTGCTGCGCGACACGATCCAGCCGTTCCCCACGTTCTCGGAGATCTACGTCGACGCACTCCACCGTCTCCGTGCCGCGATCTCGGCCGGACCGAAACCCGGGAGGCCGCAATGAGTCACGAGTCGGAGCTCGCGGGGCAAAGGGTCGTCATCATCGGCGGCAGCTCGGGGATCGGCCTCGAGACAGCACGACGGGCGCGGGCCGAAGGGGCCGAGTTGACCCTCACGGCGCGAAGTGCCGACCGCCTCCATCGCGTCGGCCTCGAGCTCGGGGCGAGCGTCGCGGCCTTCGATGCTCTCGACTTCGAGCGCCTGGGTCGTTTCTTCGACGAGCTGCCGACACCGGTCGACCACGTGATGGTCACAGGTCCCGGCCCGTACTACGCGCCGCTGGCGGACTTCGACTTCGACGAGGGCCGCCGCGACGTCGACGCGCATCTCTGGCTGCCGATGCACGTCGCGCGCAACGCCGTCGGCCGCGTCCGCCCTGGCGGGACCCTCCTCTTCATCGGTGGCACCGGTGGCCGCCGCCCGGGGTCGGGCTTCGCGCTCATCTCCGCGCTCACGGCCGCGACTCCGGCAATGGCGAAGAGCCTCGCAGTCGAGCTCGCGCCCATCCGGGTCAACGTGATCGCGGCCGGTTTCGTCGACACCCCGTTGTCCGCCTCGTTGCTCGGTGACGATCTCGAGCAGCGGCGCGAGCAGTTGCGCGACACGTTGCCGATCGGTCGCGTCGTCGGTCCTGCCGACATCGCCGCGGTCGCCGTCCACCTGATGACGAACACTGCGATCACGGGCGCGACGTACGACATCGACGGCGGCCAGCAACTCCTCAATGCGTGAACTGGTCCGCGAAGGCGAACGACGAGATGACGCTCGGCCCTCAGCCCTTGGTCGGGCGGGCTACCGGCGCTTCCACGTCGTCATAGACGCGAGTCGCCGCCAGCAACCCGTCTGAACCGCGCTCGAACACCGCCATGCCCGCCTGTGGTGGCAGGTCGTAGCTCCCCCAGCGGACGCAGTTGTACTCGACTGCACATTGCAGGCCGTCGTCGGTCACGGCGCAGTTCCGAAACCCGATGCCTCCGCCGACGCTGAAGCACTTCGTGAAGAATGCCGCGTAGCTCACGAGTGCCCCTGTGCGCGGCGTGCGGACCGATCGGTTCGCGGACGTATCCGTCGGGAGCGAATGTCTTGACGACCTCGTCGACGTCGCCCGCCTCGACCGCGGCCTGGTAGCGGCCCACCGCTCCGTCGAGTCCGCCGATCCCTGCGTCGAGCACGGGCGGTCTCACCTCGTGCCGTCCAGTGACCGGGACCTGGCTGCAATAGGTACGGAACACCACTGATCGATCGTCCGGTGACTCGGCGACCACCGCGATCGGCCAAGGCATCTCCGCACCGTCGAGGACGAGGTGCACCATCACCTCGACGACGGCTCTCCCGCCGTCGTACGTCGAGGCGACGGCCTCGACATGCGAGAGCCGCGTCGCCCAGAAGTCCCGGTTCTGTTCGACGAACTGCTTCAACTGCTTGTGCCCACGGATGACGCCGGCACGCGGGTCGTGGATCAGGACTTCCCCGGGCCACACCTTCTCCAACGCGCGGGTGTCGCCTTTGTCGAGCGCGGCGAAGTACTCCGCGACGGGATCGGCATGGCCGGTCTCGCGGGTCTCGCGCCGCGCCAGTTCGGCCGCAGCGGCAAAGTCGGGGAACCACGGCATGTCAACTCGCCTCCTCGGCCTCGGCGATGGCCCACGCCGCGTTGACCAGGCCGATGTGGCTGAGTGCCTGCGGAAAGTTCCCGAGGAGCTCACCGGTGCGTGAGTCGACCTCCTCCGAGAGCAGCCCTATGTCGTTGACGTACATGACGGCGGCCTCGAACGTTGCCCGAGCGCGGTCGACGTCTCCGGCGAGCGCCAGCGTCTGCGCGAGCCAGAACGAGCAGAGCAGGAACGTTCCCTCGTCGCCCTCGAGGCCATCCGCGGCGCGGTATCGGTAGACCAGCCCGCGCTCGTCGGTGAGCCCCGCGGCAACTGCGTCGATCGTGGCCCGCATCCGAGGATGGTCGGCGGGGAGGAACCCGACGATGGCCATCATCAGGCACGAGGCGTCGAGCGCATCGCCGCCGAACGACTGGGTGAACGCGCCGACGTCGTCGCTCCAGCCGCGGGTCATGATCGCCTCTGCGATCTCGTCTCGAGTCACCTTCCAGCGGTCGACGCGGTCTGCTGCGCCGAGGCGGTCGGCCAGGGCGATCGCACGATCCACTGCGACCCAGCACATCAGCTTGCTGTACAGGAAGTGGCACGGCTCGCCCCGCGTCTCCCAGATGCCCCGGTCCTCCTTCTGCCACCGAGAAGCGGCGATGTCGGCGAGGTCGGCGAGGAAGGTCCGGGTGACGGGGCCGAGGCGTTCGAGCTGGTCGGGCAGCCGGTGGGCCGCGTCGAGCAGCTCTCCGTAGACGTCGAGCTGACGCTGGGTCCACGCTCCGTTGCCGACGCGCACGGGTGCGCTGTTCCGCCAGCCGGAGAGATGGGCGAGCTCGCGCTCGGCCAGTTCGCGTTCGCCCCCGATGCCGAACATGATCGGGAGGTCCTCTCCCTCGATCGACGACGCCGCTGCCTCACAGGTGAAATCGAAGAACTTGTTGGCCTCGTGCGGGCACGCCGCGACCCACAGTGCCTGCAGTGTGAACGAGGCGTCTCGCATCCACGCGTACCGGTAGTCCCAGTTGCGTGAGCCGCTCGGCGATTCTGGAAGAGATGTCGTCGGTGCGGCCACGATCGCACCGGTCGGGAAGTAGGTGAGCCCGTACAGCACGCGGCCGCTGGTGCGCACGAGATCAGCCCATGGTCCGGCGTAGTTCTGGTGGAGGCTCGACCAGGTGCGCCATGCCTCGGCGGTGTCGTCCAGGCGATCGGCGATCTCGGCCTGCGTCCACAGGTGCGCACTCGCCTCCGACGTCGAGCTGTGGACCATCGCGAACCCGAGCGTGTCGCCTGCTCCCACCGTGAACCGAGCCTGGGCACTCGACCTGTCCACCTCCGACGGCACGGGGGACGACAACGCCAGCACACTGTTGTCGAATCGAGCGATGACGCCGCCGTCCACCTCTTCCAGCGAAGGCGAGACGAGACCGTATTGCGGCCGCGGCGCATACGTCATGTCGAGCTCCAGTTCGCCCGAGATCCCCGCCACGCGACGAACGACAGCATGGACCGCGGCGGCCCCGAGGTCGTGGCCTCGTTCGTTGCGCCCGACGGCCAGCGCGTCCGTGACTGTCACGACACCCCCGGACGATCTGAACGTCGTCTCGAGGAGCAGTGTGTCGTCGACGTACCTGCGGGTCGCGTCGAAGGCGACACCGCCTGAAGGGCAGATCGACCAATGTCCCGCGGCGTCGTCGAGGATGCGCCCGAAAACCGACGGACTGTCGAAGCGCGGAAAGCAGAGCCAGTCGATCGAGCCGTCACGGGTCACGAGGGCTGCCGAACGGCAGTCGGACAGCAGAGCGTGGTCCGCGATCGGAAGCTCGCTCACGTCATCGGTCCCGCATCGTCCCGGCCGTCCGCTTCCCCGATTGCTCGCTGCCTGCAACGCATCGCGTACCTCCTCGCCCCAATCGTCGCCCCGACACGTCGCTCGTGCCACTGGGGAGGTTCCAGATCGTCACTCTGGTCCATGACGGAGGCTGGGTGGTTGCTGGGAGCGGCGGCCGCGTTTCGCGCGACAGTCCGGGTCATGCAGAGGATCCTCGTTGCGACCGATGGCTCGCCCCCTTCTGCCGACGCCGTCGCGTTCGGCGTCGAGCTGGCTCTGGAGCAACAGTCCGAGATCGTGTTCGTCCATGTCGTGCCGGGCGTTGCGGTCGATCCCGAGCTCGAGCTCGAGGACGGCATCGGGGCGACGGTGCAGCCGGCGACCGAACACGATCACGTCGTGCTCGAGGAGGCGGCAACGTACGCGAGGTCGAAGGGTGTCACGGCGACGACCGCCCTCCTCGACGGCTCGGCCGCAGTCCCCGGTGACTCGACCGCGGCGGAGATCGTGGCGTATGCCGACTCCTGTGACGTCGACATGATCGTGGTCGGCTCCCGCGGACGCGGGGCCATCGCGAGCGCCCTTCTCGGGAGCGTGTCGCGCGGTGTTCTGCGAGCATCGAAGCGGCCCGTCCTCGTCGCGCACGGTCCGACTCCGTTCCAGCATGAGGAACACGCGTGACCAGGGTGACAGCAGGGACTCACACCGCCGCGACGCGCCCCGAGCATGCCGGCCTTCACGGACGAGGCAGGACGATCTCGCGCAGATAGCCGTGGCCGGTGTCGAGACGAGCCCATTCGCTCTGGCCGAGATCGAGGACCGCGAGGGCAGCAGTCGGAAACTTGGTGTGCAACTGGTTCAGAGCGGTCGGGTCACCATCGCCCGCGAGGTCGACGGCCAAGTCCTCGAGTCCGGGGTTGTGTCCGATGACCATCACCGATGCAATCGACGCGTCGACGATCCGCAGTCGTTGGACGAGCTCGTACGCGCTCGCGCCGTAGAGCTCGTCGTCGACCTGCACGTCGACGGCGTCGTCGAGAACCGATTGAACTGCGTCGAGAGTCTGCCGGGTACGGCGAGCGGACGAACACAACACGAGCTTCGGGCGCAGTTGCCGCTCGTGCAGATGTAACGCGATCCACCGCGCCGCGCGCACTCCTCGTGGGGACAGCGGCCGATCGTGGTCGTCGAGCGCTCGACTCGTCCCAGCTCGACTTGGCGTGACGCAGCAGCAGCAAGTTCTTCACGCAGCGCCCCGTCAGCTCGCTCGTGCGGTGAGGCGGTGCTGTTTGGGGCTGACTCCGTACGCCCGCTTGAACGCGGTGCTCAGCGCGTACGGCGTGCCGTAGCCGACCCGGCGCGCGACCGCAGCAATCGTCGAGTTCGGCTCGACGAAGGAGATCCGCCGCGAGTGCGAGGCGCCAACCCGTGAGGAAGGTGATCGGTGGTTCGCCGACGAGCTCGGAGAAGCGTCGGGCGAGGTGTGCGCGCGACACGTCGAGCTGCGCGGCGAGTGACGCCACTGTCCACGGCTGTTCCGGGTTGTGGTGCATCATCGCCATCGCTCTGCCCACCAACGGGTCGGCTTGCGCGCGGTACCACGCCGGCGCGCAGGCCTCGGGCCGCGAGAACCATGACCGCAGCGCAGCGACGAGCAGGAGATCCAACAGCCGGTCGAGCACGACACCCTGGCCCGGGTCGTCCTTGGTGATCTCTTCGGCAAGCAAAGAGATCAACGGCGTGTCCCACGCCGGCCGCTGAAGGAAGGTGGCGGCGGGCAGCGCCGCGAGCAGCCGTTGCCCCACCTCCGTGTGCGTCTCATACGTGCCCACGAGCATGACGGAGGCGCCGGCAGGATCGTTACCCCAACTTCGAACACCGAGATCCATCCCCCGCTGCACGTCCTCACCGGCGAGCGTCGTACACCGCTGTCCCTCGTGGATGACGACTCGAGGTTCCGTGGCCGGATCGTCGGCGAACGTGTACGGATCCGGTCCTCGCATGATCGCGACGTCACCCGGACCGAGCAGCCTCGGGTCGCCCTCGTCCGGGACGAACCACGCGTCGCTCCGAACGACAGCAACGAGCGACAAGGGAGCGTGGTCCTCGATCCTGACGGACCACGGCGGGTTCATGACGGTCCGCAGCGTGAACGCGCCTCTGGCCCGAGGACCCTCCAGCAGTCCTCCGAAGGCGTCCATCCCGTCAGCGTAGACGGACGCGTATCAATTGGAGCTTCTCGGCCATGGACCGTCTCTCAAAGTTGCCGTTCACTGCAGACATGACCACAGCCAAACGACCCACACTCGTTCTCGGCGGCAACGGCAAGACCGGTCGCCGGGTGGCGCGGCGCCTTGCGGCGCTGGGCCAGCCCACCCGGATCGGCTCCCGATCCGGCCAACCGCCCTTCGATTGGGATGATCCGCATACCTGGGCGCCCGTGCTCGACGGGGCCGTCGCCGTGTACGTCGCGTATTACCCGGACCTCGCGGGTCCCCGTGCGGTCGACACTGTCGGGGCCTTCGCACGCCTGGCCGTCAGCAGGGATGTTTGTCGACTCGTGCTCCTCTCCGGCCGCGGCGAAGCCGGGGCCGAGCTCGCCGAGCAAGCGGTGCGCGACGCAGGTGCCGAGCTCACCATCCTGCGATCGACATGGTTCGCGCAGAACTTCAGCGAGGACTTCCTGCTCGACGACGTGCTGCGCGGCGAAGTCTTCCTTCCCGCCGGGGACATCCCGGAGCCGTTCGTCGACGCGGACGACATCGCCGACGTCGCAGTCGTCGCGCTCACCGACGACCGGCACATCGGCGAGATCTACGAGCTGACTGGACCGCGACTGCTCACGTTCACCGACGCCGTCGCCGAGATCTCCGCCGCGACCGGGCGAGACATCCGCTACGCGCGTGTGTCGATCGAGGACTACGCAAGCGCAGCCATCGGGCAAGGTGTCCCACCTGATGTCGTCGAGTCGCTCGCCTACCTCTTCACTGAGGTACTCGACGGCCGCAACGCGCACCTGGCCGACGGCGTGACGCGGGCGCTCGGTCGTGCACCGAAGGACTTCGCGGACTACGCCCGCGACACCGCCGCCACCCGCGTGTGGGACGTTCCGGTCTCAGCAGGGCTCGCTGCCGACGGGAGCGGAACGTGAGTCTGAGGGCAGTGCAGGCGACGACACTGCTCGGGGCGACCGTGACGATGGGCTTGATGGCGGGCGTGTTCGGGATCTACGCCAACGCGATCATGCGTGGCCTCGGGCAGACCGACGATCGGACCTTCGTCAGTGCGTTCCAGTCCATCGATCGAGCAATCATCAACCCGCTGTTCATGCTGACCTTCCTGGGAGCATTGGTCCTCAGCGGTGTGGCGGCGCTGACGCACCGCTCCGGAGGCGCCAAGGAGGTTGTCCCGTGGGCAGCGGCAGCATTCGTTCTCTACCTATCCGCGTTCGTGATCACGATCGCCGTGCACGTTCCGTTGAACGACGCCATCAAGTCGGCAGGCGCACCGAACCAGATGGAAAACGTGGCCGCAGTGCGCTCTGCCTTCCATGAGACCCGCTGGGTGATCTGGAACGCCGTCCGCGCCGTCGCCACAACAGCCGCGTTCAGCTGCCTCGTCTGGGCGCTGGTTCTGAACGGCCGGGGCACGGCTGGGTGAGGACGACGGACCTCGTGTGGTCCGAGGCGGGGCGGGCGGTGGCGCAGGTGGCGCCGTGAGCGTCACTTCGTGGTGGGCGCCGACCCGTCACCGCGCAGAAGGTGATGGTGAAGCTCAGCAGTCATCTGGTTGATGGCACGCGTGAGGGTCGTGTTCTCCGTGAGCAGCGTGTTGACGTCTTGGTAGTCGCGATCTGACTTCACCTGCTGGAACGATGCTTGACGATTTTGTCCGATCATGACGAACGTCGAGAGGAAGATCGCTTCGAGCGACACGATGAGCGTCAGCGTCGGCCATGGGCTCCGCTCGAACACGAGCATCCACAACGCGAACAGAAGGATGTGCAGATAGACGAAGTTCATGGAGCCCGCGAACGCGGTGATCTTGTCCGCGACGCGCAGCTGAGCATCTGCCGCTCGTTTCTCGAACTGCTCGATGACCGCTGGATGGTGCACGACATTGGGATCCAGTCTGGGCATTCGCAACGACCTCCACGTCAACGACGGACGAACCCGAAGAGGCGCGTAGCGAAGCCGCCCCGAGTCACAATGCCACCGCTCCACAGTCCGGTCGACGCGGAACGACCGAGGGCTCGACTGGGAGGACGAGAAAGCGACGGCTCCCGGTGAAACACCGGGAGCCGCCACGTCGTACAGGATCGATCAACAGATCGATGCTTGTCAGCCGATTGCTTCCAGAGGGCCGTGATCGGCCGGGAAGTTGCGAGTGCTGAGGATCTGGGTCCCGGCGTGTTGTTCACCGTTGAACGGCGTCACGTTGCCGGGGCAGCCCGCGTTGGCCGCGTCCTGGGCGCTGTTGAACCAGAGTCCGACGTGGAACTGGCTCGTCGGCCGGAACTTGACGTTCGTGTCCTTGACCGCTGGTCCTGTCAGGCCCTGTGTGGGATCCGAGCCGTTGGCCGGACCGCTCTGCGACAGCGAGAACGTCTCGTGATTGAAACGACCTTGCACGGTCACGTCCCCTTGACCGTGGCTGTTCGTTTGCAGGTCGCTCTGATACCAGGCGACACCGAAGGGCGCGTCCGGCAGCTGCGTGATGAACAAGTCGAAGCCGGTGTTCGCCGGCAAGCCCGGACACGGAAACGGTCATCCGTTCGTTCTCCTTGCGCTGCTCGACGCGCACGTGGGCCGTGGCGTCGGGAAGACAGCCGGAGTTGACGGCGGCGGCGGAACGAGCCAGGTCGAACCGAGTCGTGGACGAGGCCTCCGACCCGTTCGCGGTGAGACCGACGAAGGCGAATGATGTGATGGCAAGGGCCGCAAACGCTGGGGCAACCCTTCGAACAACGCGATTTCTCGTCATGAGCTTCTCCCTTTGAGAATTCGACAACGCGGACGCGCTGTCGGTGGACAACTACGCACCACGACTCGTGCAGGTTCACCCGAGCGACAACCGCTCTCCATGTTCACGGGTGAACGGATACGACCTCGTCGTCGTAGTCATTGCTGGAACGGCCCGCACCTGTGGTGGTTCCGATCCGTTGGAACTCACCGAAGGGAAGATCCCATGTTCATCCGATTCGCTACCAAGTCACGCGTTGCCCTGTTGCTGGGGCTCGTGTTCCTCGCCGCCGCCTGTGGGAGCAGCAGCACCAAGACTGCGACCCCGACCAACGCAACGCGCTCCGCCGCTCCGGCTGTTTCGTCCGCAGCGAACACTGAGTTCGGCACCATCCTCACTGACGGAAAAGGCATGACGCTGTACTTCTTCGACAACGACAAGCCGATCAAGCCCCAATCGTCGTGCACGGGCCAATGCGCCAAGGCGTGGCCGATCGTGCCTGCCTCGGACGGCAGCATGGTCGGGGCCGGAGTGGACGCCGCCAAGCTGGGCCACATCGTCCGTACCGACGGTCAGAGCCAGCTCACGTACAACAACTGGCCGCTCTACACATTCAGCGGCGACAGCGCTGCCGGACAGACGAACGGCCAGGGCATCATGGGCATCTGGCACGTCGCAGGCGTTGACGGCAAGCCGATCACCATGGCGGCGGTCCAACCGACCTCGCCTTCCGGCACCGGTTACTAGGACGGCAGACGAATCGATGGAGTGTTACAACGTCGTGCGCGCTCGTTGTACTGCTCCTCGCGGAACATCCGAAGTGCCGGGTCCACAGCGGCCCGGCACTTCGATCGACTCGGAAGCCGGCTGAGTGTCGTTGCTGAACTGCAGGGTCCCGTGACGGATCTGCGAAGCGCCGAATCGATCGACGCGGCATACCGAGACTTCGGCGCCGCCTTGTTTCGTTTTGCGGCACGGTCGTTGGGCGACCGGGGCCTGGCCGAGGAAGCGGTGCAGGAGACCTTCGTCCGCGCCTGGCGGCGGGGCGATCGCTACGACGAGGCCCGGGGCCCGCTCCAAGCGTGGTTGTTCACCATCTGCCGCAACGTGGTCATCGACATGAGCAGAGCCCGCAAGATCCGTCCCGCACTGGCCGATGGCACCGTCACGGCCGCTCGGGAGACGGGCGCCGGCGTCGATGCCATCGACAAGATGTTGCAATCCGCGGCGCTCGAAGAGGCGCTGCGCCAGGTGGGTCCCGAGCACCGGCAGGTCCTCATCGAGGTCGTGATCCTCGACCGCCCGCAGGATGCGGTCGCCGCCGATCTCGGGGTTCCGGTCGGCACCGTCAAGAGCAGGGTGTTCTATGGCTTGCGCAGCCTGCGCAAGTCTCTTCAGGCGATTGGTTGGAGCGATGACTGAGGCATGCGCCGATCGGCATGACGACATCGTCGACGCGCTCACGGGCAATCTGTCCGACGAGCGCAAGACCGAGTTCGAAGCCCACACCCGGTCGTGTGCCGGGTGCGCGGAAGAGGTCCGGGCGCTCGGCCCGGTGGCGTCACGCCTACGCGCGACTGATGTCGACCTCGACGCAGTCGCGCGATTCGACATGCCACCCGCCGGCCTCGGTGCCCGTGTCACGCAGACGATCGAAGAAGCCCGTACGGAGGACTCGACGGTCCGGCGGCTGGAGCCCCGACGCCGGCGCACCCGTCGGATCTCGCTGGCGCTCCTCGCTGCGGCGGTCGTCGTCGCCATCGTCGCCATCGCCGGGCTGAACCACTCGAGTCCTGGTACCCGACCCGAGCAGGTGGCGCTCGCGGCCAAGGGCACCGCCCCGGGGGCGTCCGCGACTGCTGCACTCCGCCCGCAGCCGTACGGCATCGCGATCGACCTCAAAGTGGCCGGCCTCGACGAGGGAACCGTGTACGCGCTCTGGCTCGCGGACGCCTCGGGGACGCGGAGCCCTGCCGGCACCTTCGTGGCCGGCCGAGACGGACAGGCCGCAATCGACACCACCACCGCTCTGCCTCGCGACATGGCCGTCAAGATCTGGATCACCGATCCTCACGACACGACGGTGCTGGCCGCGCCACTGGCTTAGCGGAGTCCTTCAGCGCGTCGCCCGCTGTCGCTTCCCTGATGTGACAGCCGCGACGATCCCGGACGCGCTGTGAGTGAGTCCTCGTAGCGTGTGGTGATGCGGCTTGTGCTCGTGCGCCACGGCGATGCTCACGCCGGTTTCGACGGCGTGATCTCGGGACGGACCGGTTGTCTGGGGTTGACCGATCTCGGACGACGTCAGGCAGAAGCGCTGCGCGACCATCTCGCGTCGACGGGCCGGCTCCGCGCCGACGTGTTGCTCGCGAGCGAGTTGCCGCTGCGCGATCGAGACCGCGTCCATCATCGCTCCGGGACTCGGATTCGAGACGTTCGGCCAAATGTGCGATCTGTGCGAGGTGCACACGGGAGAAGCGGATGGTCTGGCCTGGACCGAGTACGCCACCCGCTACGGATGGTTCGACATGGGGGCCGAACCGGATCGCGCTTTTGCGCCGGGAGGCGAGAGTTGGAACAGCTTCCACCAGCGTGTGCGCGGGATGCTGGGACGGGTGGCGCGTGAACACGAAGGGCAGACCGTCGTTGCGGTGTGCCACGCAGGCGTGATCATCGCGTCGGTCCGGATTCTCCTCGGCGTCGACGATCCGGGCAGAGGTGCGCCGTTGCGGCCGTCGAACACTGGCTTGACGGAATGGGAGCACGATGCGGCGCTCGATCGCTGGACGCTGCACTCGTTCAACGAAGCCACACACTTGCTGGGGCTGGCTGCGGACGCCTGAGTGGGTATGGAACGACCATGAACGATGGCGAGCAGTATTCGGTAGAGGCGGCACGAGAGGCGGCCGAACGGGGCGAGCTGGGTGCGTGGGTGACGAGATTTCTCGCCAGCCCCGGTAGTGACAATGCGCCGCTGGCCGCGGGCCTCGGCGAGCGGGTCGAGCACTGGGTGGGGCCGGTGCAGTTGCCTCTGAGCCGGATACAGCGGTTGGCCGGTCCTCCCGAGGACCCCGTGCTCTGTCCCGTCGACGACGACTACTGGGACGACCGTGTCGACGACATGGCGGAGCGGATCGAGGGGGACGACTGGGAGCCGGCGCCGGTGATCATCGCCTATCGCGACGGGCAACTCGTACTCGAGGACGGCAACCACCGTCTCGAGAGCCTCCGCCGAGGAGGGCGGCACGAGGCGTGGGCCGTCGTCGGCTTCGACAACGAGGACGACCGCGCGGCGTTCGACGAGCGGATCGTGTGACCGGTCGCTCGAGCCTCAGCGGCCGAACAAGCGGTGAGCCGCCCACCAACGACGCTCCGCTGAGCGACCGGCTGCTCGTCGCAACGGTCCGAGATGCCGGCCTGGAACTCCTGGAAGGCAGGCACCTCCGCCAGCGACACGTTGGCGCCGCCGCTGTCCTCGACCACCACGTGCACGAACGACACACCGTCTTCGAGCCGCAGGCTCGCATAGGCAAAGCCGGTGTCGCCGATCTCGTCGAGCGCGGCGAACACCTTCTCGACGAGCCTCTGGTTCTCATCGGCGCGATCGGGCTTCGTTCGGTAACGGACGACGACGGTGGGCATGTCGATCTCCTTCGTTCGGACGTCGGTTACGACGATCCGTTCGTCCGAAACCAATCGGAGGCCGTCAGCCGAGTTGGTCGAGGAACTCGGTGGAGCTCATCGGCTCGGAGAACATCGGGTAGTCGTAGGCGAGGGCATTGTCCTGCTCCTCGATCGACGTCGCCGCGAGGCAGTCGTTCAGCGTGATGACCTTGTAGCCGTTCTCGTAACCCGTGCGCATCGTCGACTCGACACAGCAGTTGGTCAGGAACCCTCCGAGCACGATCGTCTGGATGCCCTTGCTGCGCAGGATGAAGTCGAGGTTCGTGCTCGCGAACGTGTCGAGTCCGCGCTTGCCCTCGATCACGATGTCGCCCGACTCGGGCGAGAGGTCGTCGACGATGGCGGCACCCCAGCTGTTCTTGACGAAGGCGTTGCCGTCGACGACGCCTTTGAGGATGCCGTACGGATGGGAGCTCAGCTCGTTGTAGCCCTCGGCGAACGTGATCGGCGCGTGCATCACCGTTCGCGCCGGCCTCCCGGGCGGCGCCCACGACGCGCTTGGTGTTGTCGAGCATGCCGGTCTTGTTCATGACCTCCTCGACGGCGCCGTGGAGCACGCCGCCTTCCGAAGTGAAGTCGTTCTGGTACTCGATGAGGATCACGGCAGTGGTCGACGGGTCGATGGCCATGGGCAGTCCCCCCTTGGTGGTCTCGCGCACGCTACCGGTGGGAGCCGGGACCCAACACGGCGACCGGAGCGATCAGCCGCCGGCGCAACCCGACATCTGCTGCGGCGTAGGACCGGCCGCATTCAGGTCAGTCTTCGGCGAGGATCGCGTAGATGCGCTTGCGGGCGTCCTTGAGAATCTCGAGGACACGGGTGCGCTGATCATCCGAGCCCGCGACCACGACCTGCTTGATGGCCATTGCCAGCTGGCCCATGGACGCCCGCAACTCACCGTGCATGCGCCCGCCGCGACCGGCCAGCTCCCATGGTGTCCCGCCGGCCTCCGCCACCCGCTCGGCCGCCTCGGCCGTGCCTGCCTCCGTCAGCTCGAAGGTGCGCTTGCCCTCCCGCTCGGTGCTGCGGACGAGACCTTCGTCCTCGAGCATCTGCAACGTCGGGTAGACCGACCCCGGACTCGGCCGCCATGCGCCCTCGCTCTTCTCCTCGAGGCGCTGGATCAGGTCGTAGCCGTGGCCCGGGCCGTCTTCGAGCACCACGAGCAACGCGGTGCGGATGTCACCTCGGCGCATTCGATCGCCGCGGCCTCGCGACGGTCCTTCAGGGCGCTCGCCGTACCAGCCGCGTCCCCGCCGGGGGCCGCGTGGGCCTCGCTGTGCTCGATCGTCTGTCTCGTACATGGTGACTCCTTCAGAATCCGTCCTGTTGTGAACGTTCGTGAGCATATCGCGATATATCGCTAGATGCTCCAAGATTTCGCGCCTGAGCCATGCTGACGACATGCAGCTGCACACCCGCGTGATGGGGACAGGACCTCGTGTCCTGTTCGTGCACGGTTCGCTCACGACGAGCCGGCAGTCGTGGGAGAAGCAGGAGCCCCTCGCTGAACGATGGACACTCGTGATCCCCGACCGTCGCGGCTACGCGCCGAACGCTGTCGCGGACCGGTCCGACTTCGAGGAGGACGCGGCCGACATCGCGCCACTGCTCGACCGAGGCGCACACCTGGTCGGTCACTCGTACGGCGCGATCGTCGCGCTGTACCTCGCCGGACGCGCTCCCGAAACGATTCGCTCGCTCACGTTGGTCGAGACCCCTCCGACGACACTGGTTCGCGGTGAGCCTGCGATCGAGGAGTTGATCGCTGCGGGTGACGAGCGGAAGTCGACCATCGACGATCCGTATCAGTACATGCGAGCGCACATCGAGATGCTCGGCGCTCCCGTCGACAAGCTCCCGAACCCGCTACCCGAAGAGCTCGAACGTCAAGTGCTTCTTCTCATGAACGAGCGTCCGCCATGGGAGCTGGTTCCGTCGGCCTCACTGGCCGCCGCCTCGTTCCCGAAGCTCGTCGTCACCGGTGGTCACAGCGACGCGCTCGAACTCTGCAGCGACGCGATCGCCGATCATCTCGGACCGAACACGCAGCGACTCGTCATGACCGGCCGCGGCCACGTCGTCGCACGCCTCGGCCAACCGTTCAACGACCTGCTCGAGCGCTTCTGGGTCTCAGCCGACAACATGGAATCGACCGTGCCGTAGGGCTCGCGCCGTGGGCACGTCCGAGCCGGCTCGCGATGCCGCCCAACGCTATGAGACCGCCGAGCGCTTGAAGGTGCGCATGGCCACGACGGTGAGCGTCGTCGCGAACAGCGCGACGACGGCGAGGCTGAGCGACACCATCACCGTTGCATTCGTCATTCCCCAGATGTCGTGCAGGCCGCTGCTCTTGGCGCCGAGCAGTCCGTAGCGCATCACGGCAAGCGCGTGCGTGATCGGCAGGAACTTGGCGAACGCGGTGAGAAACGCGGGCATCGCCGTGATCGGGAAGAGTGATCCGGCGAAGAAGAACGGCACGATCGCAAGCCCTGGCACCAGTCCGACGTACTCCTCGACGGAAGGGATGCGATTGGCGACCGTCTCGGCGACTCCATACATGGCAATCGCGAGCAACGCCCCCGCCGCGGCGAACCACGCCACGCCCGATGCGGACGTGTGCAGCTCCGCGCCGCGCAACACGGCCGCGATCAACAGCACGACGACCTGAAGCGCAGTGACCGCGACGGCCACGACCAGGTTCGCGATCACGACGACGCTTCGTGGCACGGGCGCGGCGAGCAGGTCGCGGCGGGCGCCGGTCTCGCGGTCGACGATCACGCCGACGCCCGCGAACATGCAATTGAGAGGGATCAACAGAACGGCGGTTCCGATGGCGGCGAAGCTCATGTAGTCGAGGCCGGCGACCTTCGGTCCGATCGAATCGAGCGCAGGCGCGATCACGAGTGCGAACAGCACGGGCGTCATCAGCGGCACGAACAGCTCGCGCGGTGTGCGGATGCTCAACGCGACCCGGCGGCGTACGAGTGTGGACAGTGCGGTGCGAATCGACGTGCCGGCAGTGGACGGTTCGGGCGGGCACGGCGGGCACCACCCGGGGCCGGGCATCGATCGGTTGGGCGATGGTTATGTCAGTCATCGTGATTCCTTCGTGGCTGGTTCGGGCTAGGCGGCGATGCGATCGCCGGTGAGGCGGAGATAGACGTCATCGAGGTTCGGCGGGCGGGTGGTCGTCGCGCTCGTCGGGAGCTGCAAGGCGGAGATGGCGGCAGCGACGTTGCGCTGGTCGCGGATCGGGATCGTGACGGTGTTGCCGACGACGAACGCGTCGATCGCCGGCGATCCCGTTCGTGCGCAGCACCGCGAGCACGGCCGCCGAGTCGCCGTCCGGCGTCACATGCAGTTCGACCACTTCGTCACCGACGGCGGCGAGCAGATCCGCGGGCGTCCCGAGCGCCACGATCGAACCGTCGTGCATGATGCCGATGCGGTCGCACAGACGCTCCGCCTCGTCGAGGTAGTGCGTGGTCAGCAGCACGGTCATCTCGTCGCGCTCGACGCAACCCGGCGATCAGATCGAGCAGCTCGTGGCGGATCCGCGGGTCGAGGCCGACCGTCGGTTCGTCGAGGAAGAGGGCACGCGGCCGCGTGACAAGCGCGCGGGCGATCTCCAAGCGCCGGCGCTGCCCGCCGCTGTAGGTCGCCACGGCGCGGCCCAGAAGATCGGTCAGACCGAAGGCAGCCGCGAGCTCGTCGATGCGTTCACGCATCGCAGGCCCGTCGACGCCCCACAACCGAGCGTGCGTCTCGAGGTTGCGCCGCCCGGTGAGTGCGAGGTCGACCACTGCATCCTGAAAGACGACACCACTGATCGAGCGGGCCGCGATCGGCTCCGATGCGACATCGAACCCGGCCAGCCGAGCTACCCCGGCCGTCGGGACAACTGTCGTGGTGAGGATGCCGATGGTGGTGGATTTGCCGGCTCCGTTCGGCCCCAGCAGACCGAACACTTCGCCGGGAGCGATGTCGAAGTCGATGCCACGTATGGCTTCGATGCCGCCGGGCCACGTCTTTCGCAGCGAGCGAACGTACACAGCGGGCGGTTCTGGTGGTGCGCGGTGAGTCATGACCAACCCGACAACACCAGGCCCCGAGTTGTGACACCCGAGGACCGATGTCACATCCCGGGCCTCGCCGGTGTCGAGAGGAGGTAGCTACCGTCTCGACGAGGTGCCCGAGGATGCAACAACGCAACGACGCAACCGCCTTCGACGCTCGGCTGGATGACGCCTGGCGCACCTATCAAGCTCGGCTGGTCGTGCAGGCGACACGCACGTTGCGCGACTCCGCTGCTGCAGAAGACGTCGTTCAAGAGGCATTCCGCCGACTCAGCAACGTCCCGATCGACGAGATCGACGACATGGGCGGATGGCTCTCGGTCGTCGTGCGACGGTTGTGCCTGAACCGCCTTCGGTCCGCGTACGCGCGACACGAAGGTCTCGTCGAAGGCTTCGTCGCGAGCGAGATCGCCGACGTCGACCCCGCCGACCGCGTCACCCTCGACGACGAGGTCCAGCTCGCACTCGCAGTCGTGCTCGATCGGTTGACACCCGCAGAACGCACCTCGTTCGTCCTGCACGACGTGTTCGGGTTCCCGTTCGATGCGATCGCCGCCATCGTCGGTCGCACGCCGACTGCATGCCGTCAACTGGCGAGTCGTGCGCGTCGCAGGATCCGCACCGACGCAACGACCGCCGGATCAGCCGATGTCGAGCCGATGCAACACCGGGCCGTCGTCGAGCGATTCATCGCGGCGTGCGCAGGCGGTGACATCGCCGAGCTCATGGTCGTGCTCGATCCCGACGTCGACGGTCATGCCGAGCTCATCGGCTTCGGTACCGTCGTCGAACTGTCCGGTCGCCCCGCGGTCGCCCAACGACTCATCGGCATGTTCGGTCCCGGTACCGGGACGCTGCTCGTCCCGGTCGCCGTCGAGGGCGACGCCGCCGTCGTCGCGTACGTGCACGGGCACGTGGCGGCAGTTGTTCGGTTCGATCACGAAGGCGGGCGCATCCGCCACATGCGCGCCTTCGTGATCCCGCCCACAGCTCGCCCGTGAGTGACGCCCGTCGCGATCAGACTGGTCACACCTTCTGTCCGTCAGGGAAGTTCGCTCGTTGAGAGAGGTGCTGTCCGCGCCGGCTCGTGCGGCGCGATCGTGCGTCGGCCGGCCGGGGGCGGGCGGCTGGGACTGGGGGGTGACCAATGCTGGGTCGCTGGGGTGGACTGCCGCGGTCTGAGCGCTCGGGCGTGTCGACCGGTGTCGGTGCGTCGGTCATGGTGGCGTGGTGTGGCTGTGCTGGCTGCTGTTGCCGGCGTGGCGATGGTGTTGACGGGTTGTGTGGCGGATCCGCCGCCGCTGATCGGTACCGCGACTGCGGCCAATGGCCGCGCGACGGTGACGTGGCAGGCGCCGATCAACGCCATCGCGGCGCCGTTCCCCGTGACCGCGTATGTGGTGACTCCGTGGGTCGGGCAGGTGGCGCAGACCCGGGTGCGGTTCAACTCGACCGCCACAACCGAGACTGTCATCGGGCTCACCGATGGGACCGCGTACACGTTCACTGTCGCCGCCATCACACAGGGAAGCGAGAGCGCGTCATCAGCGCAGTCGAACCCGGTCACCCCGAGCAGGGTCCCAGTTGTCACTGCTGTCGCTGCCGGCGCCGATCACACCTGCGCGCTGACCGCTGGCGGCACCGTCCAATGCTGGGGCTTGAACAGTTTCGGGCAGCTCGGAAACGGCGCCACCACCAACTCGACCAACCCGATCGAGGCTCTCTGGCCCTGACGAGCCGGATGATTCGGCGTTGGTGTTGAGCGAACTGACATGCTCACCAAGTCGGGGCCAAGCGGCGCAACTCGCCGTCGCCCGGCTCGCGCCACCGTTCGATGGCACCCCGGAGGCTGCTGCCGCGGCGGGCTGCTGCTCTGTGTGCATCGGCACCGGGGAAGTGACCCACATGCCGGTCGGCCCGTGTACCGGTCCGGGGAACTGTGACCCGTACCCGTGCCCGCTGTGCAACGCGGCCGGCGCGGCGTGGGAGGGGTGGGTGGCTTTGCCTGCGGACGGGATCGTGAAGAGCGAAGGAGACCGTGATGAGTGATGTGCCGACCGAGCCGGAACCGGAGCCGGAATAGGAAAGGGAGCCGACTCCCGCGGAGCCGACTCCCGATCCGATCTGACACCTAGGCCGATGAGCTTCGGCTCCCGGTGCTACGGGGTGGTCACTCCCCAGATGCCACGGTCAGCCGCGAACGGGTCCGGCTTGTAGATCAGGAAGAACTGACCTTGCGGCGCGGTGCCGACCTTGAAGACGACCTTGCCAGTGACGGTGCCGTTGCCGACCAGATCCCCGGAGGCAAGCTGATTCGGGACTGTCGTGAAGGCGGGGTCGAGCACCTGGCCGTTGGGCGTCTGGATCTTCCAGTCGAACTGGTTGTAAGGCTGGGCGTCGCTGTTCCGGTTGAGAATCGTGACATCCGCCACGATGTAGCCGTCGTTCTCGAACTCACTGAGGTTCGGCTGGAAGGCGGCTGACGTAACCGTCGCCGTACGGCCTCGCAGCGCAGCGCCCTGACCGATGGCAGCCTCGTGATCCTTGTCCTGGGCATCCGTGCGGTTCGGGTACAGACGGGTAGCCCGACGACGCCGTACCGGCCGCGGGCGCAGCCGCGTCCGTCGTCGCCTTCGTGCCGCTGCTGTTGCTGACGATCACCACGAACACGATGAACACAGTCAGCAGCGAGGGGATGATGAACCGCTTCTTCTTGTAGAACGGCCGCTGCGCCTTGGCGTAGGCCTTCGCGGCCTTCGCCTGAGCCTTGGCTTCCTTTGGTGTTGCGGCGTAAGGCGCAGTACCCGGAGGGCCGTAGGCAGGAGGCGGCGGCGGGACGGTGAGCGGCGGGACATGTGCGGGGGCATCTTGTGATGACATAACGGCATACTATTGCGAGACTATGGGGACACACTAGGGTCGTCGTACCTATTTAGCGACGTCGCGGCGTGCTACTGTCGGTCGCATGGCGCGGCCCTATGGAGACCCTGTGGAGATCGTCACCGCACCGATCCCGGCGCAGTCCCCGTTCATCCCCGCTGACGCGAAGATCGTGGTGGGGGCGGTCGCTCCGGCGTCGCCTGATCCGATCCCGATCGTGCTGCTGCCGGGTTTCGAGTACCGGATGCGCGAGTGGCGGCACCCCGACACCCACGAGATCCACTGGCTGCTCGAGCGGAGAAAGTCCGCCCAGCACGGCGAGGACGACGAGTAGCACCCCGGCGCGGCGAACCAGATTGCCCGTGCCGGTGCGCCACGGCACAGCGGCGGGATGGCCGGTTCCTGTGCGGTCTCGCGGCCGGTTGCGCGGGGCCTGGCCCCGCGGGCAATCGGCCTACGCGCAGACTGAACGGTGTGCCGCCACACGGCACCGGCCAGAACAGAACCGTGCGTCCGACCGGACCGGGGTGAACACGACCGCGCACCACTCGCACGACCGGTCGGTCGCGCAGGCCGGTCTGCGCGTCGGGCGCGTGCCCGCTCGGCGCGGACAGCGCAACGGCGTTCGTCGGAGCACACCCACGCGTCCTTGTAGGCGGGACGCTTCCACAGCAGGCGGCGTTTGCCGCACCGGTGGCACGTCATGGTGTGCTGGGTTTCCCACACGGCGTTGTGCCGAGCGCAGAGTCCGTCGCCGGTGACGGGCTGACCGCGACCGCGCTGCTCGTTTCGGCTTCGCGTCGTAGTGCCACCAGCCGCACCGGTCCACGCCCCGACTGTAACGGCTGTGCGTAACCGCCGCCATTGCACAGTTTTCGGCTCTGAGAGCAGATCCGGGTCTAGATCGCATCGCCAGCGCTGCGAATAGACATTCGGCTCTGAGAGCCGAATGTCACCCACCACACACGCGCGCGTGGCCCGAGCCACGCTTCGACTCTCGGGGGTCGAAGGTTGCGGGCGCAACGTCCGCATCTCGGGGTGCGGATTCGTACCTCAGGTACGAAGGTTGCGGGCGCAACATCTACACCTGAGATGTCAGTAGGTGGCCACGCCACACGGTCGCGACTCCCCCAACGGGTCTCGCGCTCCGCCCCGTTCGGGTCGTGAGACCCGAACCCCGCCGCGGGTCTCACAACCCCCCTACGAGTCGTCGTCCCAACTGTCGGCCAACGTCCCTCTCGCCGCACGCCACACCGCATACAACAAGAACTCCGTCGTGCGTTGGACGTGTTCCCGTAGCTCCCGCAACGCCGTGTCTGCGTAGCAGCAGCGGAACGGGTCCGACCGGTCGAGCGCCTCGGCCACCGTGCCGAGACGGCGGCACGCCGACCGAAGGTCGCGTGCCATCCGCTCCCACATCTCGGCGTCAACTTCGACCAACACCGGGGCGGTCACGACGCCGCCCGACCGCGTCGGAACTCGTGAACCGCCAACTCCTGCGACAACGCCTTCACGTACCGCTGACACATCGCGCCATTTCTCCGTCCGCGACCGCCTGCACGCTCACCTGGCTTACACCGGCGCGCAACGATTCGACAAGCCCCAACCGCGGCGGGAACGCGTGCGGCGGGTAGCCGAGCACCTTGCGGCAGTCGCGTTGCAGCGAACGTTTCGAAACGGGGAACACACGGTCGGAACGTGATGTCGCCTTGATGCCGGACATTGTAAGCCACACAACGGCGCGGTCATCGAGAATCGTCACGCGTGACTTCTTGACCTTCGTGATGGGATGGTGACGAGACCTTCGGTGAGGTCAACGTCCGCGACGCGCATACGCAGCAACTCGGAGTACGCCATCCCGCTGGCGAACAGCACCACGACGACAGTGACCGCACGCAACTTGAACTACGGCAGATCGCCGGTCGCCTTCACGTTCGGGTCGAACGACGCCAGCGCGGCTTCGACCTCGGCGGCGGTGACGGTGGTTGCGGTGTCTCCCGGTTCTTCGGCTTCTTCAACCCGACGCTCGCGTCCGGTAGCTCGGCGGGGTGGACCGATCGCCGGTAGGCCCGCAGGCACCATGCGGCGATGGTCGGTGACACCGACAGCGAGGTAACCGGCTAGTTGGTCCTTGGTGGCGTGGACGAGTCCGTCCGGTAGCTGGGCTTCCATGCGTCCGAGTTGACGGAGGTAGGTGTCGAGTGTTGTTTCAGCGAGACGTTCGCCGCGCCATTGGAACACCATGCTCGCGATGCCTGGCACTCCGGCCAGGGTCTTGACCCGTTCTTCGACTGACATGACTGTGGTTCACCTTTCGATTCCTTTCCTGTTGGGCGTCTGGGTCATGTCTTGTCTGGGTCTCGGTCGTGTCGTGTCTGGTCTCTCAGAAACCGCCACTGACCTGCGGTTTCTTGGCAGCCCCAACGGGATTCGAACCCGTGCCGCCACCTTGAGAGGGTGGTGTCCTAGGCCACTAGACGATGGGGCCGAGTAGCCGGAACACTCTAGAGGATCACGTGTGGCGTCCCCCCGCCGAACTCCGCGTCGACATCGCTGCGCAGCGGTCGGGAAGGTACGTCGGCCGGTCGGGGTTCAACCCCGGACAACGCTTCGGAGGACTCACGATGCCAGCCGTCTCTGTCGACCATTCACCACCGTTCCTGCCTTGCCCGAACGTGGCCCGGACCGCACGCATCCGTCCCGTGCGCAGCATCACGACTGCGCCTGCCGGATTCGAAGGCGAGGGCTTTCCCGTCCGCCGAGCGTTCGCCGGCGTCAACCTCGCCGACCTCGATCCGTTCATCCACATGGACCAGATGGGCGAGGTCGACTACGGACCGGGTGAGCCTCGAGGTACCGCGTGGCACCCGCATCGGGGCTTCGAGACCGTGACGTACATGATCGACGGCGTGTTCCAGCACAAGGACTCGACCGGCGGGGGCGGTCTGTCGATCACGAATGGCGACACGCAGTGGATGACCCGTGGTGGCGGCATCCTCCACATCGAGCGTCCACCCGAGTCGATGGTCGACACGGGTGGGTTGTTCCACGGCATCCAGCTGTGGGTCAACTTGCCGTCGAAGGACAAGATGGTGACGCCGCGCTACCAGGACATCCGGAGCGAGAAGGTCACGCTGCTGTCGTCGCCCGACGGCGGCGCGCTCGTTCGCATCATCGCCGGCGACGTCGCCGGTCATCCGGGCCCCGGCATGACCCACACGCCGATCGCGCTCGTCCACGCCACGGTCGCGCCGTTCAGGTCGGCTCGACCTGCCCTGGCCGCAGCCGTTCAACGCGGCTGCATGTACGCGCTCAGCGGCCGAGGCTCGATCGCCGACGACGTCCCATTGGCGGCGGGCCAGTTCGCGGTGCTCGGCGCCGGGGACCGCGATCCGCATCGCGGCCGATCAGACGCAGGACAACCACACACCGAACTTCGACGTGCTCGTCCTCGGGGGCCAGCCCATCCGCGAGCCGGTAGCGGCGTACGGACCGTTCATGAACACCCACGAAGAGCTCGCGGAAGCGTTCGAGGACTACCAGGCCGAGCAACTCGGACACGTGCCGGCCGGCGAAGGCGACTGACCCACCGACGTAGGACCAGAGGCAGAACGGGTGGCCGGCGGGGTCGAGCATGATCCGCAACCGGTACGGGGCACGATCCTCCGGTTGACGATCTGCCTCGGTCGCCCCGCTTGCGATCGCCCACGCCACCCCGGAGGGCACGTCCTCGACCCAGATGTCGAGGTGTAGCTGCATCCCTTGCGCCCCTGCAGCGCCGGGCCACACGGGACGGGCGTAGTGCTCCTCGAACTGGATCTCGATCTTCGTGCTGCGATCAGCAGGGCGAAGTCACGCCCATCCGTCGCCGGCAGGACGGCCCGGCCGCGGGCCCTCGAGTTCCTCGACCTCCCATCCGAGCAGTCGCTCGTAGAAATGCGTGACCGCGGCGACGTCCGGCGCGTCGGCACCCGGTGCCCGACATGCGCATCTGCGGCCGGTCCACGTCGCCATTCGACCACACGGTCGACAAGTCAGAACGTGGACACGTCGAGCCTCGGCAACTGGGCCCGCGCACCGTCGTCCCCTTCCCGAGCGACGTGTCGAGGGTGACGGTGCCGCCGTCCGCGTCGACGATGGCGCGCACGATCGAGAGACCGAGGCCGGAGCCACCGTGGTGGCGTGACCTCGAAGGATTGGCGCGGTAGAAGCGCTCGAACACGCGGGCCGCGACGTCGGGCGACATGCCCGGACCGTCGTCGTCGACCTCGAGCACGCGCTGCCGTTGTCGGTCCGCACCCACGCCTCGATGGGCGCGGTGGGCGGCGTGTGAACCAGCGCGTTGCCGACGAGGTTGGCAACCAGTTGCCGCAAACGGTGCTCGTCGCCGTTCACCAGGACGCCCTCGGACACTGAAGCGGTGACACGCCGCTCAGGTACGCACCCACGCGTCGGCGGCGGCGTCGACCGCGAGCACACCGAGATCGACCGGAGCCTGGCCCAGTGGACGTCCCTGGTCGAGGCGGGCGAGCAGGAGGAGGTCGTCGATCAACGAGCCCATGCGCAGCGTCTCCGCCTCGGTACGGCGCGTCGCTCCTGCAGCGCCTCCCGCTCTTCGAGACCACCGCGCCAGTAGAGCTCCACGTAGCCACGAATAGTCCTCGACGGGCGTGCGCAACTGGTGCGAAGCGTCGGCGATGAACTGTCGAAGGCGTGCCTCCGAGGCGGATCGCTCGTCGAATGCCTCCTCGATCCGGGTCAGCATCGTGTTGCGCCGCGTTGCCGACCTCGCCTGCCTCCGTGCCCTCGTGTCCGACGGGTACACGGTCGAAAAGGTCGCCCGCGGCGATTGCCGTCGCCGTCGCGGTCATCTGTTTCACCGGCCGCACGCCGAGACGGATCACCCACCACACGACGAGTTGAGAAGGCCCAGCACGAGTCCCGTGATGATCACCTCGACCCAGATGAGCCGGCTCACCGAAGCGTCGACATCGGCGAGCGAGAGCGCCGCGACGTACGTCTCGCCGCCACGACCGCGGCTGGCGAGGACTCGATACCGGGTGTCCGATGGCGGATCGGTGCCGACCGTGAACGGTTCCTTCGTGGGATTGCCGGCGCTGTCGACGACTTGATCGACCTCGACGGCCGGAGGCGGCGTGTCGGTGCCGGCGTAGAACGGCGTCGTGTCGAAGACCACCTGGTCGTTCTGGACCCTGCCGACGTAGAGGGACGTGTTCTCGGTTGGGGGACGCTCGCCCACAGCACCGGAGCCGCCTGGCGGTCTGCCGCCACGGTCGAACGCTCCGCCCTGGACCGTTTGTTGGGCTGCGCCCAGTTGGCGTCGACGCGCTGGACCAGATACGACTCGGTGCTCCCGCGTGATGACGACGGCGGCGACCACGAGAACGATCCCTACGACCGACATGCCGACGAGGAGCCGCGCCCGGAGGGACATCGTGTGCGTCAGCTCGCTCGCCGGTGTAGCCGACCCCTCGGATCGTGTGGATGAGGCGCGGCTCGACGTTGTCGACCTTGCGACGGAGATAGCCGATGTAGGTCTCGACGACGCCGCCGTCGCCGCCGAAGTCGTACTGCCAGACGTGATCGAGGATCTGCGGCTTCGACAGCACGCGGCCTTGGTTGATGAGGAGGTAGCGGAGCAGGTTGTACTCGGTCGGCGAGAGTTGGACCTCGGTTCCGGCGCGCAGCACACGGTACGCGTCGTCGTCCATCTCCAAGTCGGCGCAGCGCAGGCGCACGTCCGGCTGCACCGAGGCCCGACCGACGAAGTACCGCCTGCCGCGGGCCACGAGCTCCTCGAGACTGAACGGCTTGACCAGGTAGTCGTCGCCGCCGAGGGTCAGCCCTCGGACCTTGTCCTCGGTGCCGTCACGGGCCGTGAGGAAGAGCACGGGGGTGCGGCTGCCTTCCGTCCGCAGCCGCCGGCACACCTCGAACCCGTCGAGATCGGGCAGCATGACGTCGAGGACGATCACTGCCGGCTGGTCCGCGGCCACCGCCGCGAGCGCCTCCCGTCCGGTCGCCGCA
>CAWGFA010000031.1:0-38897 GCA_963821725.1 uncultured Acidimicrobiia bacterium | reverse complement strand
TGGCAGCCCCAACGGGATTCGAACCCGTGCCGCCACCTTGAGAGGGTGGTGTCCTAGGCCACTAGACGATGGGGCCGAGTAGCCGGAACACTCTAGAGGATCACGTGTGGCGTCCCCCCGCCGAACTTCGCGTCGACATCGCCGCGCAGCGGTCGGGAAGGTACGCCGGCCGGTCGGTGTTCATCCGCTCGACAACACTTCGGAGGACCCACGATGCCAGCCGTCTCTGTCGACGATCTCACGACCGTTCCTGCTTTGCCCGACGTGGGTCCCGGACGCGCGCATCCGTCCCGTGCGCAGCATCACGACTGCGCCTGCCGGATTCGAAGGCGAGGGCTTTCCCGTCCGCCGTGCGTTCGCCGGCGTCAACCTCGCCGACCTCGATCCGTTCATCCACATGGACCAGATGGGCGAGGTCGACTACGGACCGGGTGAGCCTCGAGGTACCGCCTGGCACCCGCATCGGGGCTTCGAGACCGTGACGTACATGATCGACGGCGTGTTCCAGCACAAGGACTCGACCGGCGGCGGCGGTCTGATCACGAATGGCGACACGCAGTGGATGACCGCGGGTGGCGGCATCCTCCACATCGAGCGTCCGCCCGAGTCGATGGTCGAGACGGGCGGGTTGTTCCACGGCATCCAGCTGTGGGTCAACTTGCCGTCGAAGGACAAGATGGTGGACGCCGCGCTACCAGGACATCCGGAGCGAGAAGGTCACGCTGCTGTCGTCGCCCGACGGCGGCGCGCTCGTTCGCATCATCGCCGGCGACGTCGCCGGTCATCCGGGACCCGGCATCACCCACACGCCGATCGCGCTCGTCCACGCCACGGTCGCGCCGTCCGGTCAGCTCGAGCTGCCGTGGCCGCAGCCGTTCAACGCGCTCGTGTACGCGCTCAGCGGTCGAGGCTCGATCGCCGACGACGTCCCATTGGCGGCGGGCCAGCTCGCGGTGCTCGGCGCCGGAGACGCGATCCGCATCGCGGCCGATCAGACGCAGGACAACCACACGCCGAACTTCGACGTGCTCGTCCTCGGGGGCCAGCCGATCCGCGAGCCGGTTGCGGCGTACGGACCGTTCGTGATGAACACCCGCGAAGAGCTCGTCGGAAGCGTTCGAGGACTACCAGGCCGGACGACTCGGACACGTGCCGGCAGGCGAAGGCGACTGACCCGACCGACGTCAGGACCAGAGGCAGAACGGGTGGCCGGCGGGGTCGAGCATGATCCGCAACCGGTTCGGGTCGCGATCCTCCGGTTGACGATCTGCCTCGGTGGCCCCGCATGCGATCGCCCACGCCACCCCGGAGGGCACGTCCTCGACCCAGATGTCGAGGTGTAGCTGCATCCCTTGCGCGCCCGCAGCGCCCGGCCACACGGGACGGGCGTAGTGCTCCTCGAACTGGATCTCGATCTTCGTGCTGCGATCAGTCAGGGCGAAGTCGCGCCCATCCGTCGCCGGGAGGATGGCCCGGCCGCGGGCCCTCGAGTTCCTCGACCTCCCATCCGAGCAGTCGCTCGTAGAAACGCGTGAGCGCGGCGACGTCGGGCGCATCGAGCACCGGTCCCGACATGCGCATCTGCGGCCGGTCCACGTCGCCATTCGACCACACGGTCGACAGTCAGAACGTGGACACGTCGAGCCTCGGCAGCTCGACGCGCACCGTCGTCCCCTTCCCGAGCGACGTGTCGAGCGTGACGGTGCCGCCGTGCGCGTCGACGATGGCGCGCACGATCGCGAGTCCGAGGCCGGAGCCACCGTGGTGGCGTGACCTCGAAGGGTCGGCACGGTAGAAGCGCTCGAACGCGCGGGCGGCGACGTCGGGCGACATGCCCGGACCGTCGTCGTGGACCTCGAGCACCGGCGCTGCCGTTGTCGGTCCGCACCCGCGCCTCGATGGGCGCGTCGGGCGGCGTGTGAACCAGCGCGTTGCCGACGAGGTTGGCGACCAGTTGCCGCAAACGGTGCTCGTCGCCGTTCACCAGGACGCCCTCCGACACCGAAGCGGTGACACGGCGCTCAGGTGCGCGCGCCCGTGCATCGGCGGCGGCGTCGACCGCGAGCACACCGAGATCGACCGGAGCCTGGCCGAGTGGACGTCCCTGGTCGAGGCGGGCGAGCAGGAGGAGGTCGTCGATCAACGAGCCCATCCGCAGCGTCTCGGCCTCGGTACGGCGCATCGCCTGCTGCAGCTCCTCTCGCTCCTCGAGACCACCGCGCCGGTACAGCTCCGCGTAGCCGCGGATGGTCGCGACCGGCGTGCGCAACTCGTGCGAGGCGTCGGCGATGAACTGACGCAGTCGTGCCTCCGAGGCGGATCGCTCGTCGAATGCTTCCTCGATGCGGGTCAGCATCGTGTTGAGCGCGTTGCCGAGCTCACCTGCCTCCGTGCCCTCGTGTCCGACGGGTACACGGTGCGAAAGGTCACCGCGGCGATCGCCGTCGCCGTCGCGGTCATCTGCTTCACCGGCCGCACGCCGAGACGGATCACCCACCACGTGACGAGTCCGAGAAGGCCCAGCACGAGTCCCGTGATGATCACCTCGACCCAGATGAGCCGGCTCACCGAAGCGTCGACATCGGCGAGCGAGAGCGCTGCGACGTACGTCTCGCCGCCGCGACCGCGGCTGGCGAGGACTCGATACCGGGTGTCCGACGGCGGATCGGTGCCGACCGTGAACGGTTCCTTCGTGGGATTGCCGGCGCTGTCGACGACTTGATCGACCTCGACGGCCGGAGGCGGCGTGTCGGTGCCGGCGTAGAACGGCGTCGTGTCGAAGACCACTTGGTCGTTCTTCGACCGCTGCCGACGTAGAGCGACGTGTTCTCGGTCGGCGGGACGCTCGCCCACGGCACCGGAGCCGCCAGGCGGTCTGCCGCCGCGGTCGAACGCTCCGCCCTGGACCGTCTGTTGGGCTGCGCCCAGTTGCGCGTCGACGCGCTGGATCAGGTACGACTCGGTGCTCCGCGTGATGACGACGGCGGCCACCACGAGAACGACCCCCACGACCGACATGCCGACGAGGAGCCGCGCCCGGAGGGACATCGTGGGCCGTCAGCTCGCTCGCAGGGTGTAGCCGACGCCTCGGATCGTGTGGATGAGGTGCGGCTCGACGTTGTCGACCTTGCGACGGAGATAGCCGATGTAGGTCTCGACGACGCCGCCGTCGCCACCGAAGTCGTACTGCCAGACGTGATCGAGGATCTGCGGCTTCGACAGGACGCGGCCTTGGTTGATGAGCAGGTAGCGGAGCAGGTTGTACTCGGTCGGCGAGAGTTGGACCTCGGTTCCGGCCCGCAGCACACGGTCCGCGTCGTCGTCCATCTCCAAGTCGGCGCAGCGCAGGCGCACGTCGGGCTGCGCGAGGCCGGACCGGCGAAGTACGGCCTGCACGCGGGCCACGAGCTCTTCGAGGCTGAACGGCTTGACCAGGTAGTCGTCGCCGCCGAGCGTCAGTCCTCGGACCTTGTCCTCGGTGCCGTCACGGGCGGTCAGGAAGAGCGACCGGCGTGCGGCTGCCCTCGGTCCGCAGCCGCCGGCACACCTCGAACCCGTCGAGGTCGGGCAGCATGACGTCGAGGACGATGACCGCGGGCTGGTCCGCGACCGCCGCGGCGAGGGCCTCCCGTCCGGTCGCGGCGCTCTGCACGTCGAAGCCCAGATGGCGCAGCGCCGCTTCGAGCATCGAGCGCAGGTTCTCCTCGTCGTCGACGAGCAACAGACGTTCTCCGGCCACGCCGGCCAGCATCGCACCGGAAGCTGAGAGGTGGCTGAGCGCCCGCTGTGCGCGCAGGTGGGACACGAACGGGCCACGTCTGGGCGTCGGGTCATCCTGTCGATGACAGGACCCCCAGGCGTGAGGGTCAGAACGTCCGAGCTTGCCCGGCTGCTAGCCGTTGTCCGAGCGGACCTCGTCGCCGGCGAAGTCGGCGGGGAGCACGACGCCGTCGGACAGGCGGCGCACGCGGTACCGGGGCAGTTCGGGTCGGGGTCGGCTCGATTGCCTCCGCCACCTCGAAGGGTGACGACGACCAACTGCCGTCGAAGCGATTCCGCACCTGGACGCGAGTGCCGGGGGTAAGTCCGTCGTTCACGGGGCATCCTCCTCGATCTCCCCTTTGCGTCCCCGAATGGCACGATCTGTGGCGATCTATAGCGATCTGTGGCGATCTGATTGCGAATCTTGACCATAGCGAGCGATCGGTCCGAGTCAAGCGCGGGTTTCGGGGTGAGTTGGCCGGTTTTCGCGGCACCTCCGCCGTCAGCGGCCCTTCCAAGCCGGAGTCCGCCGCTCGGCGGCGGCACGGACCCCTTCCGCCGCGTCTTCGGTGGCGGCGGCCACCTTCCGCATCGTCTCGCCGAACCGGATCGCCTCGAGCGAGGGCATGCTCCGGCTACGGACCGCCATCTCCTTGATGGCCCGGGCGGCGAGTGGCGCGCCCGCGAGCAGCCGGTCCGCGAGCGAACGTGCCTCGTCCATCAGCACTTCGTGCGGCACGACCCACCCGGCGAGGCCGATCTCCTTGGCCTTCATCGCGTCGACGCGCTCGCCGGTGAGCAGAAGCTCCATGGCGTACTGCCAGTTGACCCGCTGGGGCAGACGGATCGCGCCGACGATGGTGGGGACGCCGATGCGCACCTCCGGGTACCCGAACTCCGCGCGCTCGCTGGCGATGACGAAGTCGCACCACGTGACGAGCGTGAGGCCGTACCCGAGGCAGTAGCCGTTCACGGCGGCGATGACAGGCTTGAAGATCTCCCAGCCGCTCTCGAACGAGTTCTGCGTCGGCTTCTCCCAGAAGGTGCCGGCGAACTCGCCGGCCGAATTGCCGCCGCCTCCGCGCATGTCCGCCCCGACGCAGAACGCCTTGCCCTCGCCGGTGACGATCGCGACCCATGCATCTTCCTCGTCGCGGAACCGAGCGAACGCGTCGTTCAGGTCGTTCCGCAGATCGAGGTTGATCGCGTTCAGCGCCTCGGGTCGGTTGTACGTGATGGTCGCGACGTGTCCGTCGAGCTCGTACCGCACGGTGTCAGCCATGCGGCATTCTCCTACCTCTTCTTCGTGGCTGCTCCGCCTGCAAGGATGCTCACTTCATGGCCGACGACATCCTCGTGCCGTTGCCGTCGCAGCCGCGTGGTGTGCCGTGGCCGGCGCCCGACCCTGATGGCTGGCCGGTGGGCAGCACGTCTCCCGCGCTCGACAAGCTCGTCGACGAGCTGATCGACGACGAGGATCGCTACGGCACCACCTACGCCGTGGTCGTCGTTCGCGAAGGGCGCCTGCTCCTCGAACGGTACGGCGGCGCGCTCCCCCACTTCGATCGTCCTCCTGAACCGGTCACACCGACGACGCCGTTGCTGTCGTGGTCGATGGCGAAGTCGGTCCTGCACGCGGGCATCGGCCTCCTCGTGGCCGACGGACAACTCGAGCTCGACGAGCCTGCGCCTGTGCCGTCCTGGCACGCAACACGAGGGCGATCCCCGCGCCACCATCACACTCGAGCACCTCCTCACCATGCGCGACGGTCTCGACTTCACCGAGGACTACGTCGACGCTGGCGTCTCCGACGTCATCGAGATGTTGTTCGGCGCGGGCAAGGACGATGTGGCGGCGTATGCCGAAGGTCGTTCGCTGGCGTACGACGCCCGGCACGCGCTTCAACTACTCGTCGGGAACGTCGAACGTCGTCGCCGCGATCGCGGGGCGTTGCGCCGGCAGCGGAGCAGCCTTCGTCGACCTCCTCCGCCGGCGGGTGTTCGACCCCGTGGGAATGGCGTCGGCCGACCCGCGGCTCGACGACGCCGGCACGTTCATCGGCTCGTCGTACGTGTACGCAACCGCACGGGACTTCACGCGGTTCGGTCTGCTGTATCTCCGGGACGGCATGTGGAACGGTCAGCGGATCCTGCCGGCGGGATGGGTCGACCACGCCCGGCGGCTGCGCTCCGTCGACGAGGAAGGCAACGGCTACGGCGCGCACTGGTGGGTCGTGGACGACGACCAGGGCTCGTTCCGTGCCAGCGGGTACGAGGGTCAGGCCATCCTCATCTGCCCTGGACTCGATCTCGTCGCGGTCCGGCTCGGACATTCCACCGCCGAGCAGTACCCGGCACTGAAAGAGTGGCGCGCCGCGGTCGTCGATTGGGCAAGATGATCCGATGGCCATGCAGACGCGCATCGACTCGGAGGCCGGTCTCCGCGAGATCTACCGATCGCCGAAGCAGCGATCGCTCGACAAGGAGGTCGACCACCTCGACGGGCACTGCCGTGACTTCATCGCGCACGCACCGTTCGTCGTGCTCGCCTCGACGGACGCAGGCGGCCGGGTCGACGTGTCACCGAAGGGTGGCCCCGCCGGATTTGTCGCCGTGCTCGACGACCACCGCCTCGCGATCCCCGACATGTCCGGAAACAACCGGCTCGACTCGATGCGCAACATCGTCTCGGGCGGCGCGGTCGCGTTGCTGTTCATGGTCCCCGGCACCGACGAAACCATGCGGGTGAACGGGCGAGCGACGATCACGGTCGATCCGAGCAGTGCTCGACGCGTGTCCCGTCGACGGCATGCAGGCCAACGTGGCGATCGTGGTCGAGGTCGACACCGCGTTCATCCACTGCGCCAAGGCGTTGCGTCGGGGCGGCATCTGGCAACCTGATCGCTGGCCGGACACGTCCGACATGGCGACGCCCGCCTGCATGCTGAGCGATCACATCGGCCTCGGTGACGTCGCACTGTCGAGCCGTGCGCTCGAAGAGAGCTACGCGCAGACGACGTGGGCCATGGGCGGCGATCGGCCGCCCGATTGATGGGACGCAGTCGATTCGACCTCGGCAAAGTCGGCATCTGGACCGGCGTGCTCGACGCTGTCCCGTCAGCGGAAGCGCAGCGCATCGCCGCTCGCCTCGAAGAGCTCGGCTTCGTGACGCTGTGGATCCCCGAGACGATCGGCCGCGATCCGTTCGTCACCGCGACGCTGTTGTTGTCGGCGACCTCGAAGCTCCACGTCGCCACCGGCATCGCGAACATCTATGCCCGTGACGCGTTGACGATGGCGAACACGCAACGATCACTCGAAGAAGCGTTTCCCGGCCGGTTCCTGCTCGGTCTCGGTGTGAGCCATCACCATCTGGTCGACCGCGTCCGCCACCACGAGTACTCGAAGCCGTACTCCCGCATGGTCGACTTTCTCGACGAGATGGACAACACGTTGTTCATGGCCGTCGGGCCGAGCGAGCGGCCCGCAACCGTGCTTGCCGCGCTCGGGCCGAAGATGTTGAAGCTGTCCGCCGAACGCGCCGACGGCGCGCATCCGTATTTCGTGCCCGTCGAGCACACGGCGCAGGCGCGAGAGATCGTCGGACCGGATGCGATCCTCGCGCCCGAGCAGATGGTCGTCCTCGAGACCGACCGCGCCCGCGCCGTCGAGATCGCCCGCAAAGGCATGGCGGTGTACCTCCGCGCGCCGAACTACGTGAACAACCTCAAGCGACTCGGGTTCACGGACGACGACGTGTCCCACGGCGGCAGTGAACGCCTGGTCGACGCGATCGTCGCGTGCGGCGACGTGAACGCCGTCGTCGGTCGGGTACGCGCGCACTTCGACGCCGGCGCGTCCCATGTGGCTGTACAAGTGCTGCAGGACGATTTCACCGCGGTCCCCGAAGGGGCGTGGCGAGAGCTCGCCGCCGCGCTCGGCGACTTCGGCTGAGTCCTCGGCCTCAACTAACCCTCCCGGACGGCGTGAAGGACGGCGCGTTCGATCTCGGCCATCAACTCGGCGTCGAGGACCTTTGCACCTGACCGGTCGACGACATAGAAGGCGTCGATGACGTGCGCGCCGAGGGTTTGGACCTTGGCCGACGTGATGTCGAGGTCGAGGTCGGTCAGTGCGTTGGTGATCCGGTACAGCACACCGATCCCGTCGGGGGCCTCGACGTCGATGACGGTTGCCTCATCGGATGCGGCGTTGTCGAACGTGACCGTCGTGCGCTCCGATGTCACCAGGCGCCGATGACGCGCGTGCGAACGCGCCCGATCGGCGAGGCGGGCTTGAATCGCCAAGCGACCCTGCAGTGCGCGGTCGAGGTCCGACATGATGTCCGCCCACGGCGTCTCGTCACGGCGCTGATCGGTCACGCGAAAGCGCGACAGCGCCTGGCCATCGAGAGTCGAGTTCGCCACCGCTTCGAGCACGTCCAAGCCGCGCAGGGCGAGCACGCCCGCAACGCGGCTGAACACGCCGGGACGATCGTCGGTCACGACCGTGACGACGCCGTTCTCGGCGATGATGCGGCGATGACCGAGAGCGGTCGGGTCGATGTCTTCGATGTCGCGCAACGACGGCTTCGACAAGACCGGTTGCGGCTCACCGCGTAGGTGCGCGTCGACGCGCGCGACGAGGACGGCGACGAGCTCGGCCTTCCACGGCGTCCACGCGGTCGGTCCCGTCGCCTTGGCATCAGCCTCGGTGAGTGCCGCGAGCAGATGCAGCGACTCGACCGATCCCACCGCTCGAGCGACGAGCTCGATGGTGGCCTCGTCGTCGAGGTCGCGGCGGCTGGCGACGTCGCTCAGCAGCAAGTGGTTGCGTACGAGCCCCCGCAACACGTCGATCTCCGCCTCGGAACAACCGATGCGCGCGCCGACGGTGGAGACGAGCTCGACCCCGGCCACGGTGTGGTCGCCGTCTCCCGTCTTGCCGAGGTCGTGCAGCAGCGCGGACAGCGCGAGCAGGTCGGGCCGTTCCACCGACGGGGCGAGTGCGCTCGCGTTCGCGATGGTCTCGAGCAGATGCCGATCGACGGTGAAGCGGTGATACGGATTGTGTTGCGGCCTCGAGCGCACCGACGTCCACTCGGGAACCAGCGGCTCCCAGAGACCGTGGTGATCGAGCGCCTCCACGACGCCGATCGTGGGACGCCCGGCGAGGAGCAGGTCCTGGAACAGCTCCCGTGCGGCGGACGGCCATGGCGACGGCAGCGTGACGGGTTGGTCGCGCAGTCGACCGAGCGTGTCGCGCGCGATCGGCAGGTCACGACCCACGGACGCGGCCCCGACGCGCAGCACGAGCAACGGATCGACGCGATCCCACGCCTCCTCCTCGACGAAGACTTCGCCGTCGCGTTCGGCCACGCCATCGGCGATGGGCCGGACCCTGCCCGCGCCCCGACCGCTCGGGCCTTCGAGCCCTGACCGGACGCGCCGCCACGTGTCATCGCTCATCCACGCGATCGCCCGCGCCGCCTCGGCGATGCGACCCATCAGCACCTCTGGTGATGGATCGCCGAGCGCGGCGGCGACTGCCGGCCGGTCCTGCAGCGTCAGCACGTTCAACGAGCGACCCGTCGAGCGCTGGAGCTCGACACGAGCGTCGAGCAACACGGCGTACGCGTTGTCGAGCGCGGGCTCGTCGTTGACGAACAGCACCCGGCGCGCCAACTCGGCCCACTTGAGCGCGTGGACATCGCGCATGCCGCCGCGACCTTCCTTGAGGTCGGGTTCGAGCAGGAAGGCGACTTCGCCGGCCGTCGCGTGCCGCTCGTCCACGCGCTGCGCCAACTGATCAAGCCACCGTCGCGAACCGCTCTGCCATTGCTTGCGCGCCTTGTCGGCGAGTTCGCCGACGAGCCGCTCGTCGCCGCCGATGCGGCGAGCGCTCAACAACGCGGTGGCGGTGTCGAGGTCCTCGGCCGCGAGACGCAGGGCTTGCTGCACCGTGCACACGCTGTGGCCGAGCTTCAGCCCAGCGTCCCAGATCGGATACCAGATGCGGTCGGCGACCTCTCGCACGTTCGTGCGCTTGTGGTGGACGAGCATCAAGTCGATGTCGCTGGCCGGGCACAGCTCGGACCGCCCGTAGCCACCGACAGCAACCAACGCGATGCCCGACGCGGACGGGCTCGCCGCTTCGAACAACGCGGCGAGCCATTCGTCCAGGAGGAGGGTGTGTTGTGCGCACCAAGCGGCGCCGGTGTGCGTGCGGTCCGCCAGCAGCGGGCCGCGATCCAAGGTCACACCGTGACGGTATTGCTCACAAGGCGTCGTCACCGACCTCACCGGTGCGGACTCGCATCAGCCGGTCGAGGTCGAAGGCCCAGACCTTGCCGTCGCCGATCTTGCCGGTACGGGCGTGCACGGCGATCAAGTCCATGACCTTGTCCACGTCCGTCGTCTCCACCACCACTTCGAGCTTGACCTTGGGCACGAAGTCGACCTTGTACTCCGTGCCGCGGAACGTCTCGCTCTTGCCGCCTTGCCGCCCGTAGCCCTGCACCTCGCTGACCGTGAGCCCGAGGATGCCGGCCCCACGAAGGGCCTCTTTCACTTCTTCGAGCTTGAACGGCTTGATGATCGCCGTCACCACATGTGCCACTGCTGTCTCCTGTCGCTGAGCGTCGCTGATCGAGTGAGCCGGCGGAAGGGCCCAGGGCGCCGTTGCCCTGGGCCCGCCACCGGTGTGGGACCTACGTCGAGACCGGCTCGGACTCGGCCTCCTGGGCGCCCACCGGGACCCTTGGTCCGTTGAGCCCGGCAGGAGTCGAGTAGCTCATGCCGTAGCCGAACTCCATGTGGTATGCGGGCGTGCCGTGCTCGTGGATGTCGAGACCCTCGAGCTCGCCTTCCTTGGAGAGCCGCAGGTTGTACGTGCCCGGGAGCTGCTTGATGACCCAGAACATGAGCAGGGCGAAGCCGCCCACGAGGATCACACAAGCTTGCGCTCCCGACGAACTGCGCCTTGAGCTGGTCGAGAGAGTGGTTGCCGTAGAACAGTCCGGTGACCGGGTTGCTGGCGTCCGCGCCGGTCGGCGTCGGGATGCCGTACTTGCCGGCGCCGAAGAGCCCGAGGCTCAACGTGCCCCAGATGCCGGCGAACATGTGCACGGCGACCGCACCGATGGGGTCGTCCCATCGACGACGCTCCATGAAGTCCACGCCCAGCGGCACCACGATGCCGGCGACTGCGCCGATCATGATCGCGCCGAACGGTGACACCCAGTAGCACGGACAGGTGATCGCGACGAGGCCACCGAGGAAGCCGTTGACGGCCATGCCGAGATCCCACGTCTTCGATCTCGGATAGACGAACAGCACCGCTACGAGACCCGCTGCGCACGCAGCCAGCGTGGTGTTGGCGGCGACCCGGCCGATGCCTTCGAGGTCCATCGCGGACAACGTCGAGCCGGGGTTGAAGCCGTACCAACCGAACCACAGGATGACGCCGCCGATCGCACCGAGCCCCACGTCGTGAGCCGGCATTGGGCCACCGCCGTCACGCTTGAACCGCCGCCCGAGGCGTGGTCCGAGGATGATGCAGCCGGCCAGAGCGATCACTCCACCGACGGTGTGCACGACGGTCGACCCGGCGAAGTCCCGGAAGAAGATGGTGCCGCCGTTGTTGTTCACGAAGCCGGAGAACCAGCCCATGCTGGTCGCGAGCCAGCCGCCGGGACCCCACACCCAGTGACCGAAGACCGGGTAGATGAGTCCGGACACGAAGATGCTGTAGATGATGTCGCCCTTGAAGCTCGTGCGGCCGACCATCGCGCCGGTGGTGACCGTCGATGCTGTGTCGGCGAACGCGAACTGGAACAAGAAGAACGCGAGGAACGCAACGCCGGTCGTCCCGTACGTGGCGGGCGTGTTGTGCAGGAAGAAGAACTCGTGACCGATGAAGCCGTTGCCCACGCCGAACTGGAACGCGAAGCCGATCGCCCAGTAGAGGATTCCGCACACGCATGTGTCGAACACACACGACATGAGTGCGTTCACGGGCTCACGCGATCGAGCGAAGCCGGCCTCGAGCGCCATGAAGCCCGCTTGCATGAAGAACACGAGGAACGCCGTCACGAGCACCCAGACGGTGTTCACCGCGCTCACGACTTGATCGGACTGCACCGCGACGTCCTGTAACGGCGTCGCGCCGGCGGCGGTCTCGAAGAACCACGAGAAGCCCTTGATCGCCGCCAGCACGGAGGCGATGCCGAGCATCTTCCCACCGAAGAGGATCGCGAACCGCTGGCGAACCTCTTTCTCCTTGAATCGCTTGAGCGATCTTTTTCTCATGGTTCGGGAAGGTAAGTAGCCGATGTTTCGCGGCCATGTGTGGATCGTTACGGCCCGAGGACCACTGTCTGAATCAAATCTGACGGTACCGTTCTTGACCCATCGCAGCCGCGAGATCGCCCAGCCGGACCGCAACGTCGACCGCGGCGGGCCGCGACCCCACGTCGCCGAGAAGGTCGTGGACGAGCTCGTCGAAGCCTGCAGAGCCCATCACTCCTCCGCTGACAGGTCCACTGTCCACCCGACGGTGGCCCAGGACGAGCTCGCACAGCACGATGCCCAACGTGTACATGTCCATCGTCGCAGCGGCGACATCCCCGGCCAGCTGCTCCGGCGCGTGGTATCCGACGGTGCCTCGCAGTCGGGTCCGTGCCCGCGTGCCGATCGGCCGAGCCAAGCCGAGATCGACGATCACGGGACGTCCGTCGCGCAACAGCATGTTGCCGGGCTTCAGATCGAGATGGACGAGCCCGCGTCCGTGCAGGTGTGCGAGCGCCCATGCGACCTGTTCACCGATGGCGATCACGTCGGCCAGCTCGAACGCGCCGTGCTCGACGATCAGCGACTTCAGCGACGGTCCTTCGACGTACTCGAAGACGAGATGGGGAACGCCCGCGCCGGTCCGGCTTGCATAGAGGTGTTGGAAGGCGGGATGGGCCAGAGCGCGCACGTTGCGCGCCTCGAGCTCGAGGCGTGATGCGGTCGCGGGCTCTGTCGCCGTGCTCGGCCGGCCCAGCTTGACGGCCACCGGAGCGAAGAGCTCGCGGCTCCAGCACAACCACGTCTCACATCTGCGACCGCCACCGAGGCGAGCCCAGACCACCAGTGACGGGTCGATCTCGTCACCGGCGACGAACGTCCAGCCTGGCGGCGTTGCCGTGTCGGTGTGCACGTGCGCCGGCCCGGGGATGGCGCCAATCCCCCGGGCCTGCGATGGCACGTCAGTCCTCCGACTCACTCGCTTGCGAAGGCTCTGACGAAGACCGCTCGTCGTCTTCGTTGAAAACGCGTACTCGGCCGCGTCCGTGATGACGTCCATGAGACATGTGGGTTCACCCCCTTCCGTTGACTGTTCCGGCGAGAAGCGCGAACGGACCGTCGTCCGTCGCGATGAGATCCAACGGCGCGCCGTCTTCGACGATGCGGCCACCCTCGAACACGACGACCCGCTCACTGTCGAGCGCGAGATCGAATTGATGGGTCACGAGGATCGAGGTTCGCCCACGGCCGGCGCGGTCGACTGCCTCCATGACACGCGCCGCGGCACGGGGATCGAGCCCCGATGTCGGTTCGTCGAGCAGGAGCAGATCGGCGTCGCGAAGAATTGCTCGAGCGATCGCGATCCGTCGCCGCTGTCCTCCCGAGAGGAAGACGCCCGACTCGCCGACTGGCGTGTCGTATCCCAATGGGAACGCGGCGACGAATTCGTCGACCACCGCCTCGCGCGCGGCATGTCGGATGTCGCGCTCGGTCGCTCCCGTCTGCCCGAACGCGATGTTCTCCGCGAGTGTGCCGTCGAGCAGCCATGGATCCTGCGGCACGTATGCGATGCGTTCGCGTAGCGAGGCAAGCGTGCAATGACGGACGTCGACACCGTCGATCGTGATCGAGCCCTCGTCGGGGTCGTACAGGCGCAGCAGGAGGTTGAGCAGCGTGGTCTTGCCCACACCGGTCGGGCCGACGACACAGACACGCTCGCCGGCACGGACGCTCCATGACAGGTCCTGCACCACGTGCGCGCCGCCGGGATACGAGAAGCAGAGCCGATCGAGCACGAGCGCGCGCTCGAGCCTCGGCGCCGGCACCGCATCCGGAGCTTCGATGACGCTCTCGGTCGAGAACAGGACCTCCGCGATCCGATCGCGACTCGCTGCGCCGCGAGCGAGCGTGGTCGCGAGCCGGGACAACGATCGAACCGGCCCGTAGAGACTGCCGAGGTAGGACAGGAAGACGAGCAGGTCGCCCGTCGTGATGTGTCCGTCGGTGACGCGCACCACGCCGAGCCACAGCACGAAGCCGCTGCCGATGGCCAGCACGATGTCTGCGAGTGGGGCGTACCGCGCTTCGAGCTCGACCGTGTCGAGGGCAGCCGAGGTCGCTTCGATGTTGCGATCCCTGAAGTCGCGCGTGCTCGCATGTTCCTGGCCGAAGACTTGAACGGCTCGAACGTTGCGGACGATGTCCACTGCCTTGTTCGCGAGCTGACCGTCGAAATCGCGCGCTCGACGCTGCGCATCGCGGACGAGTCGTCGGCGCCGGACGACGACGACGGCAAGCAGCGGCACGACGGCCAACGCCGCGACTGCGAGCGCGGGATCGATGAGCAGCATGATTGCGAGCATCCCCGCGAGCGTCAGGAGCTCCGGAACCAGCACCGCGAGCAACGCAACGAACGCGTCCTGTACCACGCGAGACGTCACCGGTGACGCGGCTCACCAAGTCGCCACTGCGGTTGCGGTCGTGGAAGCGGAGTGAAAGCGCGACCAGTCGATCCATCAGCGACTGTCGGAGGTCCGCGCCGACACGCTCGGCGGTCGCGTCGGACAGGTAGGTGCCGAGGTAATCGAGCAGCCCGCTCGAGCGCGACGAGCACGACACCCGCAGCTGCGGCCGCCGCCGCGACGGCGCTCGGCGACCAATCGGCGGCGCCGGAGAGCCAGCCGGTGAGCTCGTGGCCGCCAATGACGTTGTCGACGGCGACCTTCACGGGCCAGGGAAGCGCCAGCCCGACCGCGACGTCTGCGATCGCGAGTGCGATGGCGAGCGCGAGCGGCCGTCGGTACGGCCGCAGCAACGGTCCTGAACGCAGACGGACCGCCTTCGATGCGATCACGACAACTGTCGGAGATCGCGTCGGGCGAGCAGCCCGGCAACCACGAGGCAGGCGAGGCCGATGATGGCGCCGATGGCGTACGGGACGAGTTTGCCGGCGCGCGAGTCGGTACCGGTTCCGACGAGTTGCACGTGTCTCGGGGCTGCGGCCGGAACTGCGGCGACCGCATCGTCCGATGTGGCAGCGTCGCAGTCGGCGCCGCCGAAGCAGTGGTCGGGGCGTCGACTGCCGGTGGCAGGAGCGCCCTGCTCTGTGGGTGTGGCGCCCGGTTGTGGTGACGGCGCCGTCGTTGGGTCGGCTGCCGGTGCCGGCGCAGACGGTGCCGGTGCAGACGCCGTCGACGCCGTCGACCTTCGGTGGTACGACCGCCGCGGACGCTGGTGCTGCGGGGGCGACCGCGGCCGCTGTCGGCGGTGCAGGCGACGTCGCCGCCGGCGCGACGGCAACTGTCGTCACCGGAGCGGGCGTGCAGTCGTCACCGCCACCGTCGCCAGGGCCCCTGTCTGCATCGTCACCACTGATGCTTTCGCCAGGCCCTCGCCGGCCACTGCAATCCTCGTGAGCGCCCGCCTGAGCCGTCGAGGACACGACGGTCAGGAAGAGCACGGCGATCACGGCGAGCGCCATGACGATTCCCCGGCGCGCAGCGATGAGACTTCGCATTGCGAATGTCATCCCATGGTCCGGTGCTCGGTGACACCCGGACATTGGTCCTAGGACGAACATCCGCCCGCCATAGGTAGGACCTCGATGGGACCAAGGTCCCGAAGCGGTCGGGACCCCTGCCTCTTTCGCGAGGCCAGCCCGTTCTCCACGCTGGGCACATGGCTGTTTCGACCGACGATGCCCCTGACGTCCATGCGCTCGAGCCCGATGACGGCGTCCCGAGCGCCGCGCAGACCTATGCGTTCATCGCCGTCTTGATCGGCGTGTTCGGCGTTGCTGCGCTGGTCGTCGCCTTACTGATCGGTATGAACAAGAGCGAAGGTGCTACGAGCACTGCGGCGAGCGGGCCGGCGGCTGTGACGCTGTCCGAGTTCAAGATCGAGCCGACGACCATCGATGCGGCCAACGGTGCAGGTCTGCACGTCACCAATGGAGGCAACGTGCAGCACAACCTCGCGATCGTCGGCACGTCGTTGGCCACGAAGATGATCGACCCGGGTAAGTCCGAGCATCTCGACACCTCGCAGCTCCAGCCGGGCGACTACACGGTCCTCTGCCAGGTTCCCGGCCACAAGGATGCGGGCATGACGGCGAAGCTGCACGTCACCGCCGGACAGGGCACGACAGCGTCCGCGGCGGCCGCGACGGGCGACCAGATGGCGGGCATGGACACGAGCTCGTCGTCGATGACCCCGGAGCAGATGGACCAGGCGATGAAGGACTCGATCGCAGCGTTTCCCGCCGCGACGCAGGGTGTCGGCGCCCAAGTGCTCGCGCCGACGGTGTTGCCCGATGGAACCAAGCAGTTCGAGCTCACGGCCGCGGTCACGAAATGGGAAGTGGCACCGGGCAAGATCGTCGACGCGATGGCCTACAACGGCACGGTTCCCGGCCCGACGTTGAAGGTGGATCCGGGCGACCATGTCCGCATCGTGCTGCACAACAAGCTGCCCGAGTCGACGTCGATCCACTTCCACGGGCTGATCACCCCGAACGCGATGGACGGCACGACCGACGTCACACAGGACCCGGTGAAGCCAGGCGCCGACTTCACGTACGAATGGACCGTGCAGTCGACGCCCGCTGTCGGTATGTACCACTCGCATCACGATGCGGTGAAGCAGGTGCCCGACGGCTTGGCGGGCGCGTTCATCGTGGGCAACGAACCTGTGCCGGCCGGCGTGACCGTCAACCAGGAACAGGTCATGATGCTCGATGACTCAGGCGTGATCGGGTACGCGCTCAACGGCAAGTCGTTCCCGGCAACGGCACCCATCGTGGCGAAGGCGGGCGACTGGGTCGAGGTCCACTACCTCAACGAGGGAACGCAGATCCACCCGATGCACCTGCACGGCATGGCGCAACTAGTGATCGCCAAGGACGGGTACCCGGTTGCGACGCCGCAAGAGGAGGACACGGTGACGGTGGCGCCCGGTGAGCGGTACACCGTGTTGATCCACGCCACCGAGCCCGGCACGTGGGTGTGGCACTGCCACATCCTCCCCCACGCCGAGAACGACCACGGCATGTTCGGCATGGTCACCGCGCTCATCGTGAAGTAGCCGAGCGCGCCCCTTCCGTTCTGGCGTCAACCACGGCTCATATCCGCACTGGTTGACGCCAGAACGCGAAAGGGGTCACCCTGCACGCGCGACGACTCGGCCCGGTCACGATCTGACACTTCGATTCGTCAGGTACATCGACGACTGCAACACACCATCCAAAGGAGACAACAATGCCCGTGCAAGCGAACGCCGTCATGCTCGGCGTCGAGGACCTGGCCCGCTCGAAGGAGTTCTACGGAACGGGGCTGGGCTGCAAGATCGATCAAGACCATCCCACCTTCGTGTCGTTCGACCTCGGCGACGGATCGTCGTCCCTGGCCCTGTACGAACGCGAAGCAGCGGCGCAGGACGCCGGCGTCTCGTCGGAGGGATCCGGCTTTCGCGGCGTGTCATTCCATTACATCGTCTCGACGCGCGACGAGGTCGACGAGGTGATGGCCAAAGCCGTGTCCGCCGGCGGCACCGTCGTCAAGGAGGCAGGCGGCGCGCAGTGGGGCTACTTCGGGTACTTCGGCGATCCGGACGGGTATCTCTGGAAGGTCGCGTCGAACTCGTGACACCGCCCGAAGGGAGTCACGCGGCTTGCCGGCTGAGGACGACGCTCAGTTGATCTGCCAGCGCGACGGCGAGGAGCCGGGCGTCGATCGAGACGCCGTGACCCGGAGTCGGGATCGAGCACGAACCGTGCGACGGCCTGGTCGTGCACGACCACCGGCAACTCGACGCCCTCATGGGGCAACTCGAAACCCTGCTTCGTGTACTGGACGACGTTCGTCCCGGTGATGAGTCCCGTCTGCTCGAGCCGCGCATAAGCGCCGGTGAACGGAGGCGTCTCGTACGTACACCGGTGCAGGCCGAGTGTCTCCGTGAGCTCCGCGCTCACGGCGGAGATCAGGTCCTCGATCGCCTCGCCGTCCGCCGCGAGCCTGGCCACCCGATGGACACTCTTCAGCTCGCGCCGGCTGCCGCTCACCGCGAATCCGAATGCGATCGGCCCGCACGACGATCTCCCCCATCGCCAACCCCACGAGGAGCAACAGCGCCGTGGTCTCGATGTCCGCGGCGCTGTTGATCTTCAGCGAGTTGTACGGCTGCGTGTAGAAGAAATCGAACGCCACGGCGGCTGTCAAGGCCGTCGCCAAGCCTGCGAGTCGACCGCCGATCACTGCTCCGACGAGGACGAAGAACACGAGGATCAGCACCGCGTTCGCTTGCGCGAAGTGATCCCGTACTGCCACCAGTCCGGCGGCTGCGCCGATCGCGCCCATCGACCCCACGGAGATCCCGATACCAATTCGTGGGTCATGCTTCATGGGTTCGTTGTAAACCCGCTCGATACGGCGTGGACGCACCTTTGCTCGTTCTTTGCACGGCCTGGCCGTTCTTAACGCCTTCTTCGCGGTCCATCGAGCCCAACCGAGTTACGGCCGGAAGCGGTAGCCCATCCCCGGCTCGGTGATGAAGTAGCGAGGTTGCGAGGGAGTCGGCTCGAGCTTGCGCCGGAGGGCGGCGAGATAGACCCGCAGATACTCGGTCTCCGTCTCGTACTGCGGTCCCCACACCTCCTTCAGCAACTGCCGCTGCGACACGAGCTTGCCCTGGTTGCGGACGAGGACCTCGAGCACGTTCCACTCCGTCGGCGTGAGGCGGACGGTCTCGCCGCTCGACGGTCACCTCCTTCGCCGCCATGTCGATGCGGAAGTCGTCGGTGTCCACGACGGGCTCCTCGCTCGACCGCACCTGGACGGCGGCGCAACGCGGCGCGGATGCGCGCCAGCAGTTCGTCCATGCTGAACGGTTTGGTGACGTAGTCGTCCGCGCCGCCGTCGAGCGCCGCGACCTTGGCTTCGTCGCGGTCCCGTGCGGACAACACGATCACCGGTACCGCCGTCCATGCTCGCAGCCCGTTCAAGACCTCGAGCCCGTCCATGTCGGGTAGGCCGAGGTCGAGCACGATGACATCCGGCGTGGTCGTCGCCGCCTTGGCCAATCCCGCAGCCCCCGAAGGCGCGGCGTCGACGTCGTAGCCCATCGCGCGCAGGCTGACGCCCATCGCCCGCACGAACGGTGCTTCGTCGTCGATGAGGAGCAGGCGCGTCACGAGGCGTCGATCGGGATCGTGATGACCATCGTCGTCCCGCCGCCGGGCGTGTCCTCGATCACGAGCTCGCCGCCGACGGCGTTCACGAAACCCTTCGCGACGGCCAACCCGAGACCGACACCGGCGCCGCTCGGATTGTCGCCGAGCCGTTGGAACGGCTGGAACACGCGCTCGCGATCCGCAGGCGGGATGCCCGGGCCGGCGTCGATCACCCGTCAGATGCAGCGTCCCGCCCACGTCCGCCGCTTCGACCCGCACCGGAACGTTCCACGGCGAGAAGAAGAGTGCATTGTCGATCAGGTTGGCGACGGCGCGCTCGAGCAACATCGGGTCGACCCTCACCCGAGGCAGCGTCTCCGGCACGTCCACGTCGATGCGCTCGGGAGGCACGTGCAGACCGACGATCGCACCGGCCACGATCTCCTCGATCCCGATGGACTGCTCGGTGATGGTGACGCTGCCGGTTTGGAGCCGGCTCATGTCGAGAAGGTTGCCGACCAGCGTGTTCAACCGCTCCGCTTCGTCGTCGATCGTCTGCAGCAACTCCTTCGTTGCGGCCGGATCCCAGTCGATCTCCTCGCTCAGCAGGCTCGTGGCTGACGGCTCGTATCGATGCGAGCGGCGTCCTCAGGTCATGGCTCACCGCAGCGAGCAGGGCCGTGCGCAACTCATTCGCCTTCGCGAGTGCGGTCGCGGTGGCCGCCTCCGCCTGCAACCGCCGTCCGTGCAACGCGAGCGCGAGCTGCGTGGCAAACGCATTCAAGCACCTCGCGATCTCGGTCTTTCAGCTCGCTACCGGACCATGCCAGAACCGATCCCTCGGCGAACGCGAGCGATTCCTCGGCTGCGTCGGGATCCGACGGCGGGTTGGGCCCCGCGGCCGCCTCCACCTGCCAGCCGTCGCCGGACGGAACGAAGACGGCAACCCCGTCGAGCTGGAAGCTCGTCGCCAGCTCCTGCGTCAGCTTCGGGAGCGGCTCCGGATCTTGGAGCACGGTTCCGGCCATCGCCGCCAAGGACCGGGCCTCCGCGCGCGCCCGCACCGCTTCCTCGCGACGCCGCGTCGCCAGATCGACGAGCGCACTGATCACGCCCGCGACGACGAGGAAGGTCACGAGCGCCAACACGTCACGCGAGTTCGAGATCGTGAACGTGTGGATGGGCGGCGCGAAGTACCAGTTCAACAACAAGAAGGCAACGATCGACGCGACTGTTCCGGGGATCGCACCACCGATCGTCGCGATGGCGACGACGAACAAGAGGTAGAGGAGCAGTGCGTTCTGGACGCCGAGCGAGTCGCGGACGGTCGTGAGAACGTAGCGTCAGGACGGGCAGGCCCACCGCGGTCAGGACGAGTGCTGTGCCCCGGCGGCTGCGCGACAGCGGCGCGAGACGCAGCTTGGGCGGAGTGAGGAGCGAACGGTTCTGGTCCTCGGAGGCCGCTGTCGAGATGACGTGAACATCGATCGCGCCGCCCGCAGCACGGATGACGGTGTTGATGATCGAACCGCGTACGAGCTCCGTCCATCGACTTCGACGGCTTGCGCCGAGGATGATCTGCGTCGCGTTCTCGATGCGCGCCGCTTGCACGAGTGCCCTCGCGACGTCCGCGCCGCTTGCCTCGACATAGCGACCTCCGACCTCCTCGAGCAGCTCACGGTGCTCGGTCAGCCGGAAGTTCGACGGCCCTGCCAGGCCGTCCCCCGACACGACGTGAACACCGACGAGCTCGCCGCGCGTCCGCCTCGCCATCCGCGCCGCACGACGTATCAGGTCGTCGCCACCGGGGGCACCGGTCAACGCAACGAGCACGCGCTCCTTCGTCTCCCATGGTCCCTCGATGCCATGGCGGACGCGGTAGTCGTGCAGCTCCTCGTCGACGCGGTCCGCCATCCACAGCAGTGCGAGCTCTCGCAGTGCGGCGAGATTGCCGACGCGGAAGTAATTGCCGAGTGCTGCGTCGACCTGGGCGGCGCCGTAGATGTTGCCGTGCGCCATCCGTCTGCGCAGCGCCTCGGGCGCCATGTCGACGAGCTCGATCTGGTCCGCGGCCCGGACGATCGCATCCGGGACGGTCTCGCGTTGCTTGATCCCTGTGATTCGTTCGACGACATCGTTGAGGGACTCGAGGTGCTGGATGTTGACCGTGCTGATCACGCTGATCCCCGCGTCGAGCAGCTCGTCGATGTCCTCCCAACGTTTCTCGTTGCGAGAACCGGGAACGTTCGTGTGCGCGAGCTCGTCGATGAGCGCCCACGTCGGCTTCCGCGCCTTGATGACGTCGAGGTCCATCTCCTCGAACTCCTGGTCGCGGTACCGGAGCTTCCTTCTCGGGACGCACTCGAGATCTCGGATCTGCGCTGCCGTGTTCACGCCGGCCGTGCGTCTCCACGAAACCGACGACCACGTCGGTGCCGCGTTCGTGGCGGCGCCAGCCCTCGTTCAACATCGCGTACGTCTTGCCGACGCCAGGCGCGGCGCCCAGGTAGACGCGTAGCAGACCGCGGGCCACCCGATGCTTGCTCCTACGTCTGTCGATCCAGGTCGAGGTTGAGCTCGAGCACGTTCACCACCTTCTCACCCAGGAAACCCGAGGCGCGATCCTCAGTGTGCCGTCGGTCGGAATGTACCTTCCGAGTTTCTGACCTGAGCTTTACGCCGTCTGGCTTTTTCCTTTCAGAAAGCTGAAACAGAGCGTTCTCGGCTCTGACCGACGCGGGAAACGTCGGCTTCGTTTCGTCCTCCTGTCCCGCGTACCTCGGCGCGGGCTCCGGGACAGGGGAGGACGGAGTGTCCAAGGGCAGAACGCTGCGTCTTACTGACGGTGCTGACGTTCATCGTCTTGTGCGTCGTCGGCTACCAGTTCAACAACCAGGCCGGCGACGCGGCAGGCACGAACACCGGCACGATCTCCGACTACCAGACGGCCGTAGGGCAACACCGGTTCGGACGTCCAGGTCTCACAGGTCGGCATCAACCAGCTGGCGAACGAGGTCGGTCACCTGCGCGTCGCCATCAACTTCACGTGGTTGTTGACGACGGGCTTCCTCGTGCTCTTCATGCAGGTCGGCTTCGCGTTCTTGGTCACCGGGCTGACGCGAGCGAAAACGCGGGCCACATGATGATGATGAACGTGACCGCGTTCGCCGTCGCGCTGATCGCGTACTTCGCCGTCGGATTCGCGTTCCAGTTCGGTGGCGTCGCACCGATCGCCAACCTCGGTGGCCTGTCGGCCCTCAGCAGCATCTTTCCGCACGGCGACTCGGGGCTCATCGGCCTCCACGGGTTCTTCCTGCAGAGCGGCCACGGCTACGACGTCGGTGTGTTCGCCTTCTTCTTGTTCCAGGTCGTCTTCATGGAGACGGCGGGCTACATCATCATCGGCGCCATCGGCGAGCGGATCTCGTTCGCGGGGTTCCTCCTTGCCGAGATCGCCATGGGCGCCATCATCTACCCGATCTACGGCAACTGGGTGTGGGGCGGGGGCTTCCTCGCGAAGCTCGGTGACAGCGTCGGCTGGGGACACGGGGCCGTCGACTTCGCCGGGTCTGGTGTCGTGCACGCCACCGGTGGTTTCACGGCGCTCGCCTTGGCCATCATCATCGGCCCACGGATCGGGAAGTTCAACCGGGACAAGTCGCCGAACGCCATCCCGGGGCACAACCTCGGGTACGTCGTGGCCGGCACCATGATCTTGTTGTTCGGGTGGATGGGCTTCAATCCGGGATCCACGTTCGGCGCGACCGACTTGCGCATCTCGATCGTCGCGGTGAACACCCTGCTGTCCTCTTGCTTCGGGTTCGTGACGGCCATGGCGTACACGAACGCGAAGTACGGCAAGCCCGACATCTCGATGTCGTGCAACGGCATGCTCGCCGGCCTGGTCGCGATCACCGCACCGTGTGCGTTCGTTGCTCCGTGGGCGGCCTGTGTGATCGGCATCATCGCCGGCTTCATCGTCTGCTACGGGGTCTGGTTCTTCGACCACGTCGCGCACGTCGACGATCCGTGTGGCGCAGTCTCCGTCCACGGGCTGTGTGGCGCGTGGGGCGTCCTCGCAGTCGGGATCTTCGCCGACGGCACGTACGGCTCGGGCTGGAACGGCGTCAGTGGCAACGTCACCGGCCTCATCTACGGCGACGGCGGCCAGTTGCTCGCGCAGATCGCCCATGTGGTGCTCGGCTTCGCGTGGGCGATGGGCGTGACGTTCCTCATCTTCGGCGATCGCCAAGCGGTTCATGCAGATCCGGGTGTCACCCGAGGCCGAGATCGAAGGTCTCGACGTTCCCGAATTCGGCGCACTGTGTTACCCGGACTTCGTGCTGGCGTCCGAGGCGATGGCGCCGCATATGAGCGACCTGCCCGCCCAAGCCCGTGAGGCGGAGAGGGCGCCGAGCGGAGGAGAGGGATCCTGATGAGGCTCGTGACTGCACTGGTGAAGCCGTTCAAGGTCGAAGACGTCAAGGAGGCCGTGCTCAAAGCTGGCGGCGCGGGGCTGACGATCACCGAATCCCGCGGATTCGGCCGGCAGCGAGGGCACAGCGAGGTGTACCGAGGCACCGAGTACAGGATCGAGTTCGTCCCCAAGGTCCGCGTCGAAGTGCTCGTGGAGGAGTTGCACGCGGACGACGTCGCCAACGCGATCGCCGACGCGGCGCGCACCGGGAACGATCGGCGACGGAAAGGTGTGGATCTCGCCGGTCGAGACGATCATCCGCGTGCGGACCGGCGAGCGAGACCACGAGGCGTTGTAACACTTACGCGTTTTTGACGACTTCTTCACGCCCAGTCATGAGACAGTCGCAATGTGCAACTGGTCGAGCACGAGGTGTTGACCGACCCCGCGGTCGCTCACCTCTCGCTGCTCGAACTCCAGGAACGCTCGGCTCATGGCGGTCCGGCTGTCGCGGTGCTGCGATGGCCGGATCACCGTGCCAAGATCGACGAGTCGAGAGAGTCGGGCGAGCCTCGGTTGATCGTCGTCGGCCCCGACGAAGATCCGGTGGTCGTGGCCGATGACGTCGAGGACTGGCTCCGACTCCCTGTCGACGATCGCGACGTCCGGATGCGACTGCTCCGGCTTCGGGATCGCGCGACCCGGCTGCCGAGGCGTCCCGTGTTGGACGGCTACGGCCGACTGTTGTTCGCAGGCGCCTGGGTGGGGCTGTCGGCCATCGAGGAGCGACTTGCTCGGCCGCTGGTGGACCAGTTCGAACGCGTGGTCAGCTACCGCGAGCTCTTGGAAGCCGCCTGGCCGGGCCAGCACAAGGACAAGATCATCCTTCGCCCGCGCATCACCGGGCTCCGGCGACGAGTGACCACGATCGGGCTCGAGCTCCGCAGCATCCGCGACGTCGGCCATCTCCTGGAGGCCAGCTAGCGGAATCGTGTGCGTGGACGAGGCCGGCTGCGCTGTTCCTCGGCGTGCAACTCGGTTAGCTCGCGCTGCTCCGTGACGCGCGCGGCAAGGATCACGGCGACGCAACCGAGGCTGGCCGTGGCGACGGCGTCAGCCCACCGCCAGCCGAGTGCTCGCGTTACAGCGATGCCGATCAACGCGACCGCAGCTTGGGCAGCGCCGATGGCAGACAGGTGGGCGTCGGAGAGGAGTGCAGGGCTCGAGACGCGTTTCGCGATCGAGCGCTTCCGGGTCGACAAGATCGTGAGCGCCACCAGCGAAATGGCAGCGACCGCCATCGCCGCGGTCGAGGCTCCGCCGGATTCGCCCATCGCGAGCCGCACGAGCCCGGCGGCGATCGCAGCCAGCCCCACGATCGCGAGTCCCACCAGGACGATCCGGTGAGCCAGTCGCTCGAGCTCGTGGGAGAACCGGTCGTGTCGGAGGCTGTGGCGGAAGTGATAAGCGAGCGCGATCGATCCCACTGCGTCGACGATGCCGATGCATCCGAACGCAACCAGAACCGCGCTGTTCACGCCGATGCCCAGCGCGATCGACACGGCACTCGATGCGACAGTCCACACAACGCTCTGGACCGACACCCACCATGCTGCGTTCGTGTCGGCCCGTCGCACCTCGGACGCCTCGACCGGCCTCTGTTGTGGACCCATGGCGCGCTCTCCAGTCGCACAGGCCGACCAGGCTTCCCGGCGCACCTCGGTTGTTCCCGATCATGCTACGCCTCGGGTCGCGGCGGCGCGGAGGAGATGGCGATGGCGGACGGCGTGGAGCGGTGAGACCCAGGTTGCGCGAGCAGCGCACACCAGGGCGTCCCACCGCTGACCGGCCTCGCTGCAGGCGGCGGCGTCTTCGACGAAGCGGGTGAAGAACAGCGCTCTGGTCGAGACCTGAAACTGCAGCGCCGACTTCCAGTCGACGCCCGCGGCCTTGGGGCGCCAACGAGCGACATCGCGCAAGGGCCAGAAGTAGTCGGCTCGCCCCCGGCACGGGTGGCGCAGGCGGTACAGCATGCCGACACTCTCCACGCCCACGATCTCACGAGCAGCGGCGACGCGCAGCATGAGGTCGGCGTCGTCCCGATAGTGGACGCCCGGATCGAAGCCACCCGCCTCCTCGAGCGCCTGACGCCGGAACAACACGGACCCGAGCTGTGGGTAGTGCACATGGAGCTGTCCCGGCGCGTGACCGGACACCAGCGGCGGCGGCGGGAACGTGGCGTCGAGGGGTGCGAGGTCTTCCTCGGTCGCACACCGCGCCTGGCCGTACGCGAACCCGGCGCCAGGATGCGCGTCCAGCGCCGCGAGCTGCTGCTCGAGGTTGCCGGGCAGCCAGGCGTCGTCGTCGTCGAGGAAGCTGACGTACTCGGTGACGGCCCTTCGCCAGCCGACATTGCGGCTGCGAGCGACCGAGTGGCCCACGGAGGGGACGTAGCGCACGCCCAACCGGCGAGCGACGTCTGCTGTGTGGTCACGGGAGTCGTCGTCCACCACGATCACCTGGTTGGGCGAGGCGATCAGGGGCGACGTCAGCACGCTGCGAACCGCCACTTCCAGTTGCTCGGCTCGGTTGTGCGTCGGGACGACCACCGAGATCCGGTGCTCGTCGTCGCGGACATCGACGATGCTGGCAACGTCGTCGTCGCCGTCGACCGTCGTGCCCGCCGCTGGGAGGCCGATCAGCGCGGCAACGACGCCCAGGACGACCGGAAGGAGCAGTCGCCTGGGCAAAGCGCTGAGACGTGCTCGCCCGCGTCGGCGCCGCTGCTGCGCGCAGACATGTTCCACCGAGATGAAAGGAGCACCGAACCCTGCCGGTGATCGGGAAACTATGTGCCTCTCTGCTCGCTCCGCCGTACTCGGTACTGCTTGAGCGATATCACCCTCTCGTACCCCGTGACGCTACGGCGTCACGAAGAGCCCGCTGATGGGGAAGCCGGTCGCGACGTTGGGGTCGGGTGCACTTCCGTCGGGCAGTTGTGGTCCGATGATTCCGTGAACCTTCGGTGAGCTTCCGATCGCCCACACGGTCCAGTTGATCCAGATGTTGTAGAGCTGCTTCGAGAACTGGCGGTTGAGGTCCTCGTAGTAGGCGGTCCGCTTCTGCGGATCAGGCTCCACCCGTCCCTTCTCGAGGTCGGAGTTGATGACGGGGTCGTTGAAGCCACCGAAGTTCACGAGGTTGTCGCACGCGGCGGTCGGGTCGTTGCCGTTGCCGCAGTGCCACCAGACGAACAGTCCGTCGGGGTCGCTGCCGCCGAAGTTGTTCCATCCGTACATCTGGTAGTTCCGCTGGACAGCGACATTGATGTACTGCGTCTGCTCGACCGTGTAGGTCGAGACCTTCATGCCGGCCGCTTCGAACATGCTCCTGATGAAGTTCTGCGTCTCCACACCTTCGGGGTCGGGCGTGCCACCGTACGTGAACTGGAGGTCCTTCCCCGTGTCCGCCTTGTAGGCCGCGACCTCGTCTTTGGCCTTCTGCAGGTTGAACTGCGGGAAGCCCGCATCCTGCAGGTAGCCAGCGGAGCCGGGTGGGAACGGACCGCTTGCGATTTGCGGTATGTCCTTGCCGCGGACGTGGTTGAGGGTCTGACGATCGAGGGCGTACGCCACCGCGTTGCGGGCGTGGACGTCCGCGAACGGGCTGCCCGGGCACACCGTGTCTGTCGGCGGGGCCGTGCACAGCATGAGATGGCTCGTCGTCGTGTACTTGCTCGCCTCGAGCTCGTTGATCGTGCCCTTCTGGGCGAGCGCCCGCATCTGCTCCTGGAGGATGTTGCTCGTCGTATACATCGCCTGGAACTGGCCGCTCTGCAGACCGTTGAGACGCTGCTGACCGTCGGGGACCGGCTTGAACGTGATCTGGTCCAGGTACGGCAGCTTCGCGTTGCCGTTCGCCGCGTCGGTGAACCAGTAGTCGGGGTTCTTCACGGCAGTGAAGTGGTCGTTGACGACCCATTCCTTGAGCTTGAACGGCCCGGTGCCGATCAGGTTCTTCGCGCAGCCGGACACGTCGTCGAGCTGAGCCTGGGCCATGATGCCGAGCCGGCCGCTCGACCAGAGGTACGAGTCGAACGCCGTCCAGCCCTGGTTCCCCGGCGTGTTGGGATCGCCGTCGACGGTGACGGTCACCGTGTTGCTGGCGTCGTCAGCGGTGACGTCCTTGACGTACGGGCCGAACACCAACCCGAACAGGATCGGGTGTCGCGTCGGGTAGGTCCCGCGGTACGCATCGAGGTTGTTCTTCACGACGGTGGCTGTGAGTGGCGTGCCGTCGTGGAACTTCACGCCCTGCGCGCAGGCCGATCGTCCACACGGTCGCGTCGGCGTTGTGCGTGACCGACTTGGCCAGGAACGGTATGTACGTGCCGCTGGCGTTGGGCACGGTCAGCGTGTCGTAGATCGTGCGGGCGTAGTTGATGCCGGCCGCGTCGAGCTGTGCTTCGGGAAGGCACAGCCCGCCCGCGTCCTCCGCATCCTGGGCATACACGATGCTCCCGCCGTAGACCGGCTTCGTCGTGTCACTCGACGCCGGCCGACGTGCCCTTCGCCGTGTTCGACTTCTTGCTGCTGCACGCGGCTGCGACCAGCAACAAAGCGAGCAGTACGACGGAGATGCGGCACGTGGTCCGTCGCCGTGAAGCACGTTCGGGCACGTTTCCCCCCAAGTTGTGTTCGGGCTCGTCGGAATCACCCTGACTTCGTCGTCAGCGTCTCGAGCCTTCCGTGGATGGTACCCCTGAGGCGGGTCACGACTTCCGTCGCGCCTCGTCACCTCGGCCGAGTTCGAATCGTCACCGACTGATCGGAGGATCCATCTCGTCACTGCTACCGCGCTGACGCTTCACGTCGGCGGCCAGCTCACCGGGCTGTCCACCAACGTCGACGCACCGACCTACTGGGCTAACTGTCGGGCCCAGTGGGTACCTCACAAACGTCTCGGAACGGTCCGTGACACGAGAAGGAGACTTTGACATGGGCGTGGGCGTAAGCCTTCTGCTGATTGCTGCCGGCGCGATCCTGAAGTTCGCAGTGACTGTCAGCAACAGCCATGGCGTCGATTGGAACACCGTAGGCGTGATCTTGATGGTGATCGGAGGGATCGGCCTCCTTGCATCGCTGCTGATGTGGGGCTCGTGGGGTGGAGTGCACCGCCGCCGCACGACCTACGTCGACGACGGACCGGTCGTCTAGCCCGTCGACGAAGTCGACCCAAGATCGTTGGTGCGCCGGACTGTCGCGCGCCAGGGGAGCTAGGTCGAGCGCGTGGAGCGTGTTGCGATACGAGTCGACGAGCGATGGTGGCTGTGAAGTTTGCGAGAGTTGGTCAGCGACGAAGCGGAACACGAGCGCGCGGCGCACGAGGTCAGTTCCGTCGGTGTCGCTGGTGAAGGTTCGGAGCAGGTTCATGTCGGCGCCGTGCCAGCAGGACCGCGTCGGCGAGGACGATCGCCGCGGCCCACCGGCGCGCTCGCAGGTACGGCGAGACATCGAGGATGACGGGTGTGTGCCGGTCGTCCACGAACACGTTTCCGCTGAGGTCACCGTGGACGAACTGGCGCTCGCGACGAATGTCGACGAGGCCGTCGAGCATCTCGTCGAGCAACTCGCCAGCGGTGCCGGTGAGCGCAAGTGGCTGTTCTTCCCACGCGACGCGATCTGCGACCGCCCAACGATGCGTTCGGCCGGCCAGCGCATCGTCATCACGGCGACGAGCTCGTTCGGCGGCGTCGCAGAACCGAAGGCCGATCTCGACGAGGCGGTCCCAGTCAGGAGCGACAGGTCGGAGGCCAGGAACGAACTCGTTCGCGCACCAGCTTTGATGGACCCAGCGCCCTTCGGTCGTTGCGACGGGCGCGGCGCAGCGGAAGCCGTCCTGGTCCATGCGGTGAAGTAGGTCTTGGGTCCAGTCGGCTTCCTCTGCGTCGATCACGAACTTCACGACGGTGTCGCCGACGCGAAAGGCATCGCCTTGACCGCCAGCCAGCCGTGCAGGTTCGCCATGCAGACCAAACGCCTCGACCACGGCGGCCGATGGAAAGGGCGTCGACACCGACGAAGACTGTCGCACCCACCCGCGAGCAGCGCGCCGAAAGATTGCATCTCGCTGCGCTCGCGATCTTGCATTCCCGCGGCCGCACGAAAGTGCTCCTTGTTCCGGATGGGCACGTACCGGACTCCGACCGCTCGTACGCTCTTGCGGTGATTCGCGAGCGACTGGCTGAGCTGGGTATCTCGCTGCCACCCGTCTTCCCGCCCGCAGGTAACTACCTCGGGTGCGTGGTCGTCGACAGAACCGTGTTCGTTGGCGGCCACGGACCGACTGACGGTGACCGAGTGATACGGGGCAAGGTCGGAGCCGACGTGTCACTCGAGCAGGCTCGGGAGGCGGCACGGATGACAGCCCTGTCGATTCTCGCCACCCTGCAAGCTGAGCTCGGAGACCTCGACCGCATCGAACGCATCGTCAAGGTGTTCGGGATGGTCAACGTCGCACCCGGCTTCAACCAGACGCCGCAAGTCATCGACGGTTGCTCCGACGCTCTCGTCGACATCTTCGGCGACGCTGGACGCCACACTCGTAGTGCTGTCGGCCTGGCCGAGTTGCCGTTCGACATTGCCGTCGAGATCGAACTCATCGCGCTCCTTCGGAACTGACCACCCGAGATCGAAACGGCATGTCTGCGCCTTCGGGGTGTCGGACGCTCCCCGGCCGCGACTACCGGCTCTGCTGCCGGAGCAAGTCTCGGATGTCGCTCAAGAGAACCGCTTCGTCGCTCAGCGTCGCCGCGTCGGGCTCGGCGCCCTCGGCCATCGCCTGCTTGCGCCGTTCCTGCAAGTAGTTCAGCGGCTTCACCACGAAGAAGAACACCGCCGCCGCGATCGACAGGAACGAAATGACTGCGTTGATCAGGTCCCCATAGAGGAACTTGCTGCTGTTGATCGTGAACGTCAACGCCGAGAAGTCAGGTTTGCCGAAGATGGCTGCGATCAACGGAGTGAAGATGTCCTTCACGAGCGCGCTGATCACCGCGCCGAACGCCGCGCCGATCACGACCGCGACCGCCAGGTCCACGACGTTTCCCCGCATGACGAACTCTTTGAACTCGACGACGATGCTCTTGGAGTCCTCGGCCATCACCAGAACCTCCTCACAATCATGCGCCGCAGGGTTGCGGCGCGGCGAGGGAGGCTACGCCACCACCATCGGCGTCCGCGAGGGCAGATCGCAGCGCAAAACTGGATGATGACCGTTCTGTTTGATTCGACGGTCGACTACTGGCCGAGGACGCGGCTGCTCGCGGCGGTCGGCGTGATCGCGCCGTCGTGGACCGAGGCGTTCGGTGTTGCACTCGCGGACAAGGTCTTTACCTCGAGAGCCTCGTACGGCTCGTCAGTGGCCAGAGGGTCGGCGCAACGCTCGAGCATCACCCGCACGTCGTCGCCGAGCATGTAGATGTCGACGACGCGATCGACGAAGCGCATGACGCCGTAGTCGACGTTGCCGACCTGCAGGTCGGTGTTCCACTTCGTTCCCGGGCTGGCGCGGAAGGCACGCATGATGTCCCACACCGAGAGGTGGTGCTTACCGGGGGGCACGACCCGTCCGCCGAGGCTCGGCTTCACGCCGACCTCGTCGGTGTGGTCGATCGTTCCGTCGCCGTCGTCGTCCAGCCGGTGGTCCGGATAGGTGTCCCTCGTCCCGAACAAGACGCCCCACCAGCCGTTGGGGTCGCCTGTGTGGAGGAGGCGGAGCACGCTCTCGACCGCGAAGTCCGAGCGCTCGACCATCTCCAGCGTGGTGAGCCGCAGGTCTTCCGCGACGGTCCGCCGGTTGTAGGGACGGTTGAGGCGGTTGCCCCACAGCTCGGCCAGCAAGGCGTTCGAAGCCCACTCCGAGAAACCCTCGGCGAACGCGACGTTGCGGTTCTCCTGGAAGCTGTGCGTGGACAGGTCCACCGGATGGTTGCCTCGCAACGAGCAGACGGCGCCGAGCCAGTTGATGGTCCCCGTGTTGTGGTCGTAGTTCCACATGTGCATGAACTCGTGGAGCACGGTGTCGGGCTGCCAGTCGAGATCCTTGCCGGCCACGTTCAGGTAGGACATCCGGGTGATGCCGTTGGTGTACGAGGTGCCGCCGACCGGATGTGCCGGATAGATCGCCGCGTACTTGCTCTTCAACACGAACCAGGGGTCCTCGCGCACGAACCGGTCGAGCGTGGCGCGCAGGACGTACCAGATCAGCGCCTGGCGGCGGTACGTCTCGTCGCCCAGGTCGAACGAGCTGCTGCCGCCGAAGATCCGGAAGCCGGTGTCGACCTCAGGGCCCGCGACTTGGCCGTTCGACTTCCACACCGTCCGCCAGTTCTCGTCGAGGAGGTCGAGCGAGGCGAGATCGTCGAGGTCGGAATCGTTGACCTCGAGATCGTCGCCGACGAGGCGCGCCTCGACGCGGATGAACCGATCCGCGCCATTGTTCGTCTGGTTCAGCTCGAAGTCGCCGTCGGCGTCGGTCGTCGCGATGCCCCACTTCGTCCACGGCCCGTCGCCGCTGATGTCAGAGGCCGACACTTTGACCTCGATCCCCTTCAGCGGCCGGTCGTGCACGTCGCCATCGGTCTCGGTCTCACGGACGAGGAGTCGACCGGAGATCTTCCAGACCTTGTCGACGACGCTGCCGCCCGCGTGGTCCGAGGATTGGTGGTCGCTGTTGCTGGGCATTTCCTGCTGCTTGATCGATTTCACGTCATGCTCTTTCGTGGTCGAAATCGGACGACCGAAGCGTCCACTGGCCGCGCTAGCCAGCCGTTAGCGACCTCGAAGAGGCGGTGTCGCGGCTCGCGGGCTCGCCCACGATGCGTGTGGGACGGCCCGCCGACGATGACGATCGTGTTCGGAGTCCTCGAGGGCCCTCCCGTCATGCCATCGGGAGGCGGCGAGACGTGGGACCCGCTGTACGACGCGCCCACCGTCGTCTTCGATGGGAGTAGAACCGCTTTCGCGACGGCGAAATCTTCACACCCAACGGCATGCTCATTGGCAGCGTTGACCGGGTTGCACGACCTTGGCGAGAATGACCCGCAGCCGGCCAATATTCGAAGTCCGCGACACAACCGGGACGTGCGTCTGGCAGCTACTGCACCGGCCGAATCCGGACGCGCTACTCGCCGTTCAGGACCCGGACGAAAGCGAACTTGTGAAGCTGGCGGATTCCGCCTCAATCCCGGTCGCGGCCGCAGGCTGCGGTAAGCGCTCGATGATGAGGTGGGTGACCGTGCAGTGCTGGCTTCTCGACCGCCTGCGGCTTCTTCGGCCGTGAACGTGCGCCGTCTGGAGCCGAGCGACGTCGCCCTGGTCGCGTCCATCGATCGGTCGGAGCACGTCGAGGTCCAGTACCGGGTCGAGGACGGTCGTCTGGTCGAGGTGCCGGTCTTCATGGTCGACATCCCGCCGTGGGATCCGGATGGCTCCGGCGAGAACAGCGTCGCCAGCCACATGGCGTTCTACGCGAAGGTCGTCGCCGATGGTGCCGCCCTGTTCGGCGCGTTCGACGACGACGGTGAGCTGATGGGCCTGGCGTCGGTCCAGCCGACGTTCGAACCGGGGCTCGCGTGGCTGGCGACGCTCCACGTCAGCCGGACCCATCGACGGCGCGGAGCCGCGTCGGCGCTGTGGGACGCCGGCGTCGCCCTCGCCCGCGAGGCCGGACGCTCGGTCCCTGTACGTCTCGGCCACTCCCACCGGGAGCGCGATCGGCTTCTACCTCGGGCGTGGGTGCCGGCTAGCGGATCCCGTGCACCCGGAGCTTTTCGCCCACGAGCCTGAGGACATCCACCTCGTCTGCCCGCTGGACGGCTGATCAGGCGCGGCCGCGACGAGCGCGCTCCGGAAGTGATCGCGATGAAGCAGCGGCCGCTGCTTGCGTGACGGCTGACTTCGGGTCGGGCGGCCGCTGAGGTGTGGAGTCCGATGATGACGACCGCGAAGAGGGCCTCCTCTCGTCGTGTGAGGTCGAGTGCGACAACACTCGGTGCGAAGCGACGCCTCACGACGAACGAAGGTCCCTGCGGAACGAGAGTATGTCGGTATCGATCTTGCATCGTCGCCGTCGCTAATCATGTCTGGTCGACTGTTGCGTCTCGGTCGGCTGTCAGGAACATGTCGCACGACTACCGGAGCCGCAACGTCAAGCATCTACCGGCCCGCACAGGTGGGTGCGGTGGGGAGGACTCGACTTCGCGAGGCGGCGTGTTGGCTGATGCCGTCACATGCGGTGCGGTGCCATGACCTGCAGGTACAACGCGAGGTCTATGACGCCACAAACGTTGGATGACGTCTGATGTCGCCGCGTTTGTGATCACATGTTGTGACCACGCTGGCCTGTTCGAGTTCTCTCGAGTGTGAGCACGCTCCGTGATGTCTCGCATCGACGCCACTACCTGCGTCGACCTGCGCGTCGTCCAAGGTCGTCAGCTTCATGTTGCTGAGGTTGTCCTCGAAGTCGCTCGCGTCGACGTGTCAGTCGCAGCTCGCCGCGAACTCGTCGATGGTGGCCTCAGCAGCTTTCATCGAGAGCGGCGGACGGTCGCCGCGGCGATCGTGCGGAGTCGAATAGCGTCGAATCGCTGGGTCGGCGTTTGCGTCGGTGATGACTTGTCATCGACCAGGCCGGAGGATGACGACGTCGTCGGATGCAATGGCATCTGGTTCGCTTACGCGGCCACATCTCCACATTGTCCGAGCTGCGCTCAGGAAGCGAGAGTATCGGCACGTGCGCGCTCGCCCGGTCAGCCTTGTGCTCCTCGTCTCACGTTGCGCGGTGACCGTGCGAGGAAGCGGCGACGGTGCGAACGCGCACTGGGGTGTCGAAGCCTCGCAGCGAGAGCTGCTCTGATCCGTTGGTGTCGACGACGACGACCGATCCGTCCGGGGCGCGCGCCGTTACGCGAGCGGCGAGGTTGACGGTCGATCCGTAGACGTCGCCGTCGCGGACACTCACCACTCCAGCCGCGACGCCACCTCTTGCTGCCGTGAGGATCGTCGTGAAGACTGACCCAGTTGATGAGCTCCACAGCTGTCTGGACAGCGTCGGCTTCGATCGGGTTCACAAACAGCACCTCGTCGCCGACAAACTTCACGACCCGTCCGCCGTGATCGACAACGACACGTGAGGCACGCAGTTCAAAGTCCCTGACCGGCGCGTGCCATCTCCACCGGCAGCACCGCCATGGACTGCGTCGAGTTCGCGAGGTCACAGAACGCGACCGCGAGTTGGGACTGAGCGCGTCCAGAGGTTGGGATCGCCGCGGCGAAGTCGAGCGTTGCCTGAGCAGTCTGCGCCAGAAGCGCGGGAGTGGCCGCCAACAGAACTTTCAAAAGGCCGAGGGCGAACTCGAACCGTTCACCACCCGCGTCGTCATGTCCGAACGCCTCCGGCAACAATGCGACGGTCGCTTCGAGCATGTGACGCGCACCGGCACCGAACGCCCGGGTCATGTGCTCCACCGGTTCGTGACCGAAGAATCGAGAGCCACCGACTTGCACCTCGAACAACGGATGTCGCGCTCGAGGAACACGACACCATCGCCAGGATCGGCGAACCCCAACAACCGCCACACATGCCGCACGTACTCAGCGTCACTGCCGATCGCAGCCGCCACATCCGCGGCGCGGAGCGTCGCCGTCTCCCCGAGCACCACAGCAGGTTGGTCACTCACCAAGGCGAGTCTCTGCCTCACCCACCACACCCCGCAGCCCACGCAGGCTGCTCAACGCACCCCAAGAGACCACTGAACTGCCCCATGCGAGCGTCGCGGTCAGCGGCACCTTTGCGTTGCCGGGTTCGCTCGCGTAGAGGCTCCGCTCCGTTACGGAACACGGGGCGGATCGTGGCGTCGGCCGAGTCTGTCAGCGGCGCGATCAGCGGCCCATCGACGGGCGGACCAGTACACGCCCACGGCAGCGCCTACGACGCCCGTCACGACAACCCCGACGTTGTCGCCCCCAGACTCCAAGCGCGGCCCACACGCCGCCCAGGCCGATAACAATGCTGGTTCGAATCTGGTCGACGGCTCGAACTGGATCGACGAGTCAGGTGCGCGGCTGGCCCCCGACTGTCCCACCGGACGAGGGATCGCTAAGAGGGCGCAGGCGCCGATCGCGAGATCGGCGGCATCTTGCGGCGATGCGGCAAGAGCATCCACGTCGTCGGCGGACAGTGCATCCTGCGATACCTCATCGCCATCGTGGACAAGCGCGGTCGGCGCAGCCGTCCGAATACCACGCTGACTGTGGCCGCCAGTGCGATCCTCAAACCAACCCTCCGCACGACTTCGATGTTCGCCTGTGGTCGTCCGCACCTTCCACTTCCCGAAGCGTAAGGCCACCCGGGCCGTCGGTCCTGTCCCAGTGGCGACCTGCATTGCCGGATGCGAGCGCATAGCCGGCACCTTCCGCGCATGACTCGAATCGAATCGAAGGGTGGTTTGAGCCCCTATCGAGGCGGCGTTAAGGGTCGACGTAGAGTCGGACGCTCGACTTGATGAGCGCGGCACTCGGTGCGATTCCGAAGGTCCGATGGAAGGTGTCGCTGTAGTGCGATAACGATGCGAAGCCGGCATCGACGGCGCATCGTGTCAGGTCATGCCCGGCGAGCATGCCCTTGGCGGCGTGCAGCAGGCGGGCCCACTGCTGGTATCGCCGGAACGTGGTCCCGGTCTCTTTCGCGAAGAGCCGAAGGAAGTGTGAGGGCGAGAGCCCTAGTTCGGTGGCCGTCGTGTTGGCCCGGAAGACTCTGCATGGGTCCGCTTTGATGTCGGCGGTGACGTGACTGACGCGATGGGTCGGTCCCACCGGCGGAGGTGGTGGCAACGGAGAGGAGTCGGTCGATGTCGTGATCCCCGAGCGAAGGCGACCAGTTCGTCCTCTCGCCGGTGGTCGAAACCGTAGGGTCCGACGAAGCGCCGCATCGATGTCGCCACGAACTCGGTCTGTTCGCGTGCAAGGCGCGATGAACAGCAGGAGGATCCGGCCCCGGGGTGCGATCACGCGGTGGAAGGTGCGGGCCGGGCACATACGAGCTGCGTGCAGTGATCGCTCCGTGCCCGGGTGTCTCGAGTGTCAAAGGAGCGTCGAGGCCGACCGAAAGAACCGCGACCGCCGCTTGGTGGATCTCGACTCCGAGATCTGGCCCGATGTAGCAGACGTGATCGCGCCGGATCCACACCGCCGGCGCGGCAGCGCACGTTTCCGGAAGCGGGTGATCACTGTCCCGTGTCACGCTCGCCCCACCTTGCACCAACACCGCCGAATGTGATCCCTGGAGAACGTCATGCCACAGCGAAACACTGACGATGTCACGCACCGGTGCTCGCGTCCGTCCGCGCGACGATAGCGACCTGAACGTAGTGCAGGACGGCCCGCTCGACGCGCCTGCGTTGCTGTTGGTGCATGGGCTCGCTGGTTCGACGGAGTGGTGGGAACCGATCGTGCCAATGCTGGCTCGTGACTTCCGGGTGGTCCGGGTGGACCTTCGAGGGCACGGCCGCTCTCCGGGTCCGCGACACGGGTATGACACAGTGACTCAGGCGCACGACATCGCGGCGGCTCTGGACCGGCATGGCGTCGGCCGATTCGGTGTCGTCGGTCATTCGACCGGCGGTTATGTGGCGACCGCCATCACCGAGCAACGACGCGACGCGGTGGCGGCCCTCACGGTCATCGATACGGGGCCGAGTCCCAAGGCCATCATCCCGCAGGGATTTCTCAGCCAGCTTGCGTTGCCGTCGGTACCGGGACGGCTGCTGTGGCGTCTGCAATCCGAGGCGACCATCCGCAAGCTGCTGCGCGCCGGCGCGTTCTTCCGGGACGTCGACATCCCACAAGAGATCATCGACAGCATCCAAGACATGACTCACCGCGCCTTCGCCAGCACCGCACGGGGATCACTGGACTACATACGACTGCGCAGTGTGCCGGACCGGCTCGCGCCGCTCGGCTTGCCCGTACAGGTGATCTTCGGCGTCGAGGACCGGCGCTATCGATCGGCCTCAGCGACCGACGAGTACCGCGTCATTCCCGACGTGCGCATCGAGTTGTTGCCCGACGTCGGGCACACCCCGATGCTCGAAGATCCGCACACAACGAGCCGATTGCTGTCCGACTTCATGACCGACATCGCCGATCGCAACAACAAGGCATCCTTGAAGGAGACGACGTGAGGACAGATGTCGAGTTCCTGAGTGGCGGGCTCACCTGCCGCGGCTGGCTCTACCAGCCCGAGGGGCAGCCACGCGATCAGCCCGCCATCGTCATGGCGACCGGGTTCTCGGGCGTGAAGGAGATGGGGCTGCAACCCTTCGCCGAGCGCTTCGCCGCGGAAGGGTTTGCCGTTCTCCTGTTCGACTTTCGTCACCTGGGTGCCAGCGACGGCATTCCCAGAGGCCATGTGCTCGCCCACACCCAACTCGACGACCTGCGAGCGGCGCTCGGCTTTCTCAGCACCCATCCCGGTGTCGACGCCGACCGGCTCGCGCTGTGGGGCACATCGTTCGGGGGTAGCCACGCTCTGCTACTTGGCGCACTCGACCCGCGAGTGAAAGCAGTGACGACCATGGTGCCCGCCCTCGGGATGGCGCGGACCGCAGCTTCGGCCGGCCGGATGGACAACCTCCGCCAGCTGGCGGTCCGCGGCGGACGTGGCCCGGACATCCGGACAGCAGCCCACCGTTCCCATCGTCGCCGCGGGGGACGAGCCGTGCGCGATGCCCGGCCCAGAGAGCTTCACCTGGTTGACCAAACAAGCCGAGATCGCCCCCAACTGGCGAAACGCCGTAACCATCGAATCACTGGTGCGGGCGATGGAGTACGCACCGACCGCCTACATCGACCTCATCGCCCCCAACCCGCTGCTCATCCAGGCCGCCGAGCACGACGCCTTCATCCCTATCGGTGAGGTGAAGGAAGCGTTTTCTCGGGCCGAAGAACCCAAACGGCTGGACGTCTTCCCGTGCGGCCACTTCGAGATCTACGACCCGCCCTACCGCGACCAGGCCCTCGACTCCCAAGTCGCCTGGCTCAACAAGCACCTCAAATAGGACGCCATGCAGCTTCGAGCCGAGCATCCGCGGGAATCGTCGGCGCGCCAACCTGCGCCACACCGGTCACCGACACCGGCCGTGGAGCAGGTTTGATCCATGCTGCAGGCGCCCGGCGGCAGCGCATAGCGGCACTTCCCGGTCGCC
>CAWGFA010000030.1:0-175637 GCA_963821725.1 uncultured Acidimicrobiia bacterium | reverse complement strand
GGTGGGCTACGGAGCGTTCACTCCGATGCGATCGAAGTCCGCGTCGTGGTACCCGTTGGCAACACGGCTGATCGGCGAAGCCACAGACCATCACCGACCCTCGACCTGCCGCCGACGGTGCCCGCGGGCCCCCGAGCCGGATTCACGCGCCCGCCAGCGACATCGAGACCGCCCGCGGCTCGTCCGCAGCCGAAACGGGTGGCCGCGGCCTACCGACCGCGGCGCATGAGCCGTCCAAGTCGCCAGAGCTGAACGAGGCGGACCGCGGCGACGAAGCCGAAGATGAATCGGCCGAGGGGATCGCTGACGACGATGACCAACACGATGGACAGCACCAGGACGACGCCCATCATCAGGAGGCCGAGGCGGATTCTGCGCTCGTCCAGCCCGCCCTCGTTTGCGTCCACCGCCAGAGTCTGGCGCACAGATTTCCGTCAGGTAGTGGAATCAAATGGTTCACGCTTCGGACATGGTCATGTGACCTGCGCTTCGTACCTTGCCGAAGTCCGCCTGGGACCCCTGACAACGCCGTCAACGAACGCACCCCGTCGAAAGGAAGATCACATGAGCTGTTCTCGGCCCCTGTCGCGTCGTCGAAGGGAGGCGAGTTGAAGCCTCGGAAGCTGCTCGCAGGCGCGGGCATCGTCGGCGTGCTGATGCTCGCGCTCGCAACACCGGCATTCGCGCAGGACACCGCTGACCCGGCCGCCACGCTCGGCACTCAGGTCAACCTGCTGTGGGTCGTCATCGGCGCCGTCCTGGTGATCTTCATGCAGGCCGGCTTCGCCCTCGTCGAGACCGGCTTCTGCCGGGCCAAGCACGCCGCCCACGTCGTGTCGACGAACTTCGCCATCTTCGGCCTCGGCTTCGTCGGCTTCTTCCTCGTCGGCTACGCGCTTCATGTTCGGCGGCTACTCGACCTGCCGCTGATCGGCTACGACAGCGCACGTCGGCGGAACCTGCATCGGTCAGCGGCAACTGGGTGTTCCTGTGGCAGGGCGGCTTCGGCGCTCGGCGATCGTCGGCAAGGCCGGCGACGCGGCCGGTCGCTCGGCTTCTTCCTCTACATGGTGGCGTTCATGGACACCGTCGGCCACGATCCCGACCGGTGCGATGGCCGAGCGCTGGAAGTGGAAGGCGTTCGTCGGTTGGGGCCTGTTCTGCGGCGCCATCTACTACCCGCTGTTCGGGGCCTGGACCTGGGGCGGCGGCTGGCTCGCGCAGAGCTGGGCAACACGGACCTCGGGCGCTCGGCTACGTCGACTTCGCCGGCTCCGGCGTCGTGCACACCGTGGGTGGTGTCGCCGGCCTGGCCGGGGCGATCGTCCTCGGTCCCCGCATCGGCAAGTACAACAAGGACGGCACGCCGAACACGCTTCCCGGCCACCACATCCCGATGGCCATGCTCGGCACGTTCATCCTGCTGTTCGGCTGGTTCGGCTTCAACGCCGCGTCGACGTTCGCCGCACCGACGTCCAGTTCGCACGTGGTCGCCGCGAACACCGCCATCGCCGGCGCCTTCGGTGCCGTCGCCGGCGATGTTCGTGATGCATGTACACGGAAGACGAGCAAGCCCGATCCCGGGCATGATGGTCAACGGCATGCTCGCCGGTCTCGTGGCGATCACCGCCCCGTGCGCGTTCGTCGCAGCCGTGGGCGGCCGCGATCGATCGGCATCATCGCCGGCGTCCTCGTGATCTTCGCCGCTGCGGTTCATCGAGAAGCGCGGCGATCGACGACCCGGTCGGGGCCATCGCCGTGCACGGCGTGTGCGGCACCTTCGGCGTGCTCGCGGTCGGCATCTTCGCCAACGGCCAGTACGGCGCCGGCTGGAACCTGACCACCGAGGGAGCGAGCCAGACCAAGGGCGTCGTCCGGCATCCTCTACGGCGGCTCGCGGCATGCCGGTCAGCTGGCCTGCGCCAGGCCATCGGCGTCGTGGTCATCTGGACGGTGATGTTCGGCATCGCCTTCCGCGTTCTTCAAGATCCAGAACACGGTCATGAAGGGCGGCATCCGGCCGCCGGCCGACGAGCGAGCTCGTCGGCATGGACATGCCCGAGATGGGCGCACTCGCCTACCCGGAGTTCGTGAGCCAGGAGCAGTCTCGGTACCGGCCGGCGGGTCTGCCCGAGCGGACGAGCCGGCGGTCCCTGTGGGCGAGCCCTCTCCCGTCTGATCCCGCTCCTAGCGGACTGCGAGCCCCGGCCGACAGTGGCGTCGGGGCCCGATCTCGGTCTTTTGCGAGCCAGGACTGTGAGCGATGCCCCATGAACGTCATCTCGCGTCCTCCTCGACATCCTCGTCGTGCTCGTCGCGGCCAAGATGGCCGCCGAGGTCTCGGAACGCGTCGGGGTGCCGCCGGTCGTCGGCGAGATCGTCGCCGGAATCATCGTCGGGCCGTCGGTCCTCGGCATCGTCGGTCGGCAGCGACGACGTGCTGCGCACCCTGGGCGAGCTCGGCGTCGATCCTGCTGCTCTTGCAGGTCGGTCTGGAGATGGACCTGCGGGAGCTCGGCCCGGTCGGCCAGGTGTCGCTGATGGTCGCGACCATCGGCGTGGTCGTCACCCGTTGCTCCTCGGCCTCGGCGCGATGGAACTGCGATCGGCGACGACTTCAAGACGTCCGCTGTTCGTCGCGTCGGCCCTGACCGCGACGAGCGTCGGCATCACCGCTCGGGTGTTCGGTGACCTGCGGGCGCTTGGCGACGCTCGAGGCGCGCGCATCGTCCTCGGCGCCGCGGTCGCCGACGACGTGATGGGCCTCGTCGTCCTCACCGTCGTCGTTCGCCTCGTCACCGAGGGCTCGGTCTCGTTGCTGATCCGTGCTCTGGCATCGTCCTCGTCGCGGTCGGGTTCCTCGTCGTCGGGTGGCTATGCGGCACTCCGGCTGGCGCCGCCCCTGTTCGGCTCGTCGAGCACGTGTCTCGCGCTCGACGGGCACCCTGGTGGCGTTGGCGCTCGCGTTCACGCTCGGCTTCGCGGAGCTGGCCGACGTCGCGAAGCTGGCGCCGATCGTCGGGTGCATTCGTCGCCGGCCTGGCGCTTGCGCCGCAGCGAGCAGTCGGAGCGCATCTCGCGGGAGCTCGCACCCGTCGGTCACCTCTTCATCCCCGTCTTCTTCCTCCAGATCGGCATCGACGCGCAGTGTCGAGCTTCGGCCCGGCGAGCGTGCTCCGGGACGCGGCGATCCTGCTGGTCGTCGCCGTCATCGGAAAGCTGGTGTCGCCCGTCGGGGCGATCGGCTCGCCGGGCGACAAGCTCCTCATCGGTCTCGGCATGCTGCCTCGGGGCGAGGTCGGCCTCATCTTCGCCACCATCGGGCTGCCACCGGCGTCCTCGGCGACGATCTGTACGCGGCGCTGCTGTTGGTCGTGCTGGCGACCACGTTGGTCACACCGCAGTTACTGAAGATGCGATACGGCCAGCTTCGACGTGATCCAGCGAACTTCGCGCCGTCAGCCGGCGACCCGATGCCGGCTGAGGGATGGTTGTCCGTAGTCGACGGCGTGGTCGTCCTCCGGGCCCGACCGCCAGCGCATCTCGGCCTCGAGATCGCTTTCCAAGCAGCCGGACTCATGACGCACGCCCGACCGTCGACCGCTCTGCTCGACTGGTTGAGCTCGATCGATCCGCGACAGTTGACGTTCGGCCGCGCCGCGTCGCCTGCCTTCCTCGCGCTCGTCGAACGCGGCAACGCCCGCTCGTGGAGGTTCCTCGACAGGCTCGGTGTCTTGCAGTCGGCCGTGCCGGAGCTGTCCCAAGCCCTGCGCGATCGAGCCGCAGACCCGTTCGAGCTCGATCCGGCTGCGACCCACCGATGGACGACGATCGAGCGGCTGCGGGCCATCGATGAAGCGCACCCGCTCACACTCGAGTTCCGGCAGCTGGTGCATCCCGAGTGGCTGTTCCTCGCCGCGCTGCTCGTGGACGCCGTCGGCGATCGACCCCGACGGCGTCGCCCTCGCCCGGCGACTGGTCGGCCGCCTCGACCTCGGGCGCGGCGGCGGAGCAGCAGATCGCGTTGTTGGTCGAGGACCGGGATCTGCTCCTCGCCGCGATTCGGCAGCCGGACGGATTGGGAGAGGCGTCCGTACTGGCGCTCGCGTCGCATCTGGACACGCCGGAACGAGCGCGCGCCCTGTTCATCCTGAGTGGCGTACGCACCGACGGGCTCGCTCGCTGGGAATATGACCAGCTACGCCAACTGCACGAGCTCTTGCAAGAAGCGCTCGCACTCCCGGATCTCACCGGTCTCGACGCGAGGAACCTGGTCGGCCGCCGTCGGGCACAGGCGTCCCGTGCCGCCGGCGACGACCCCGCGATCCGCGGGGCGGATCGAGGGAGCACCCCGCGCTTATGTCCTCGCCGTCGACGGCGATGTCCTCGCTCGGCAGGCGAAGTTGCTGAGCACACTCGGGCGCACGGACCGCGTCGTGGTTCGCGCCGGCACCATCGACGCTGCGCGATGGCTCGACGTTGCCGCCTTCGACCGTCCAGGCTTGCTCGCCGCGGTGACCGCTGTACTCGCGGCGGAGGATCTCGACATCGAACAAGCGATCGTGGCGACCTGGGACGACGGGCGCGCTCTCGAATCGTTTCGACTGCGTGATGGCATCGACGTCGACTCCGGTCGGCTTCGGACGGCCATCGACAGCGAGCTCGGTGCGTCGCTCGCCGCCTCGCCCATCCCGGACGCCGTCGTCACCTTCGATGACGCCATATCTCCGTGGCACACGGTGTGCGAGGTGCGGGCGGCCGACAAGCCCGGCCTCCTTCATGCGCTCGCCACCGGCTTCGCTGCCGCGGACGTCAGCGTCCTTGCCGCGCGAATGCAGAGCCAAGATGCGGTCGCCGTCGATCGGTTCGAGCTCACGGACGCCACGGGGCGGAAGCTGGCCGCCCGTGACCGCGAGCGAGTCACCGGGTACATCACCGCCGGTGTCGTCACCACCAAGCGGCGTTGGCACCGGCGCCGGGTTCAGGAGGCGGAACCGACGAGCCTGACCACGGGGTAGATCTCTAGACCTTCCTGCTCACTGAGCGCCCTTGTGCCGGCGGTTCGAGCAAGTAGCCGCGGCTGGGCACCGTATGGATCGAGAAGTCGAAGGGAGCGATCTTCCGCCGCAGCAACTTGATCGGCGCGGGCAAGGCGGACTTCGGATCGCGTGCGCGATCCGGCCATCCTTCCGCCACGAGCGACGAGTAACTGACGACCTGCCTCGGGGACCGTACGAGGGCACGCATCAGGCGGCCTTCGAGCGCGGAGAGCGCCACACAGCGATCATCGCACCACAACAGGTCATCGCCATCGACATGGAACACAACAGGACTCACGCTGGCACGCGCTGCGACTGCAGCAACCCGCGCCATCAGATCCGCCGGATCAGCGGGGACCCTCACCCAGTCCTCGATGTCGTCCCAGTCTTCGGGTGGCGCGGCGCCGCGAGGCACAAGCCAGACGCAGGGCCGACCGCGGGCAACGAGCGCGGCGCCCGTCTCGTGTTCATCGGGCCACTGCAGCAGACGGGGTCCGGCGCGCGGCGTGCCGATGTCCGCCTGCCGCGTGGCGTCAGGGACAGAGACCATCTCAAAACCTCCGAACGCAATCCGAGTGGGACGAACCACGACCCGGAGCATCGACTGGAAGTCAGATAGGTCGTGGCAGGCGGACCACTTCCGGGGGCGAGCGGGACCGCTGTCGGGATGCAGCGTGATTGGGTCGAACGGCGGCGGCGAGCCACACCAGCAGCGTGACGAGCGCCGCGCCGGCGAGGCCGGGTTGCCGTGTGAGAACCGCCTGCATCGGCGACTCGACGCCCGAGTGACGGGATGCAGAAGGCCTTGCCGTTGTCGCGGCGAGGTGCGGCGCTCGCCCGAGATCGGACCAGCCGAGGCTGCCCGACGCGTTGAAGCAGTCGACGAACACGAGGGCAGCCAAGGCCACGACAGCCAGCACCAACGAACGGACCAGCACCCCGCGTCGGTCGTGACGGAACGAGACCATCGTCAGCCGTCCTCTGCTACATCGCAGTCGAGCACGAACCCTCGGCCTCGCACGGTGACGAGCCGCAAACCGACCACGGCGAGGCGGTCCCGCAATCGATGGAGTCGGGTGTTCAACGCGTGTGCTCTGTCGTCTTCCCAGACGGCCGCGATCACCGCATCTTTGGAAACGAGACTCCCGAAATTGCCCAGCAGCAGCGCGACGATGGTCGTCTCGGTCGGCGACAACACGACGGAACGGTCCAGATAGCGCAGAACGCCGAGCTCGAGCTGTGGCTTCGAGACATTCGTTTGGTGCCTTCGCTCCAACCGCGCGATGCGCGTGTAGAGGTCACGCTCGTCGGCCGGAACGCGGATCCAGTCCTCTTCGGCTGACAGAACCAGCGGCGCGGTGCTGCGCTCGTCGACCAGCAGAAGTCGCGGGAGCCGCTGCGCGGCCAAACGCATCCCGGCGCTCAGCCTCCGTGGGCCACCGGAGCAGAGCGACGACGTGATCGTCCTCGGCTGCGTGACCCACAGACCGGAGATCACGCACGAGCCCACTCTACGGCAGCACCGCAGGCCTCGGCCGCAGCCAAGCGCGATGAGTTCGCCTGTGTGGCATCGTCGTCATCGCATGCGAATCGTCATCAGTGAATTCATCAGCCTCGACGGCGTGGTGCAGGCTCCGGGCGGTGCCGAAGAGGACACCGACGGCGGCTTCACGCACGGTGGATGGTCCATGCCGTTCTTCGATCCCGAGGTCATGGGATCGGCGATCGGCGAGATCTCCGAGCGGACCGACGCGCTCCTCTACGGCCGGCGCACATGGCAGGTCATGGCTGGCGCGTGGCCGGCGCGTGCCGGTGACCCGTTCGCCGACTGGATCAACGCGGTCGAAAAGCACGTCGTCTCCGACACGTTGTCGGAGGCCGACCTGACGTGGGAGCCGACGTCGCTCATCCGCGGCTCGGATCTTCCCGCGGCGGCGACCGCACTCCGCGACCGCGCCGGTCGCGACGTGAACGTGATGGGGAGCGCGCAACTCGTGCGATCGCTGCTCGAACAAGACCTCGTCGACGAGCTGAACCTGATGATCGAGCCGATCGTGCTCGGAGGCGGGAAGCGCATCTTCCCGTCGGACGGCATCGCCCGGGGGTTCGAGCTCGTGTCCTCTGCGACAGCGAAGACGGGCGTACAGATCTGCCGTTACCAGCGCTCGCGTTAGCCGGACGGTGCAACGTCGTCGGGCGCGCGCGACTCCGCGGCGCGCCGGACGCCTGACAGCAGCCGTCGCACCGCGATGACGTGCCCACCGGTCCCGACCACCAACATCCGGTAGACAGCGCCGGTCATGCCAGGAAAGGTGGCACGGGACTCGGCCCGAAGCCGTGACCGGTGAACACTGAGCTCGTCCACGTCGAAGGTCAGCGCATAGGACGAGAACCGATGGCGTCCCACGAGAACGAGTCGTCGTGGCGGCTCCGCGGTGACGACTCGGAAGCCAGGTATCGACGAACCCTCCGCGATTGGCCGCGGGCCCGATGCTCGATCGTCGGCACACCCGACGGCGCGTGCGAATGTCGACGCGGCAGTGCGAGAGAACGCGGTGTCGAGCGTGCTCGTGAGCGCCGTCCACACGGCGTCGGGGTCTGCGGCGACGACGATCGCGTGTTCGTCGACGTACGGCAGGTCACCGGCCTCCACGAACGCTGAGTCTGGTCGACGGAGCGGCGCACCGCGCCGAGGTCGACGCGGGCGGGCATCAGAACCCAAGTGCGTTCGTCGAATGCGCCGCGCTAAGAAGCCTTGCATGGCTCGAACGGACATCGTCCTCGCCGGTCACTACTTCTTGGGAGTCGAAGGATTGGCTCTGGTCCGGTACTGCCTGCGCGACTCGGCAGCAATCGCACCGCGCGTCGAGGAGGTGGTTCGTATCGCGGCGACCATGGACGAGTTCCCCAACACGCTGACCATCCCGATGGTCGAGCACGACGTCGAGGACGGGTACACCCTCTGGGCCGGCAGTTACGACGGGCCCAACCCTGCCATCGAAGCAGAGCAGCCGCTGGTGCACGCGATGCTCGAGGCGACACCGACGGGCGTCGCGCTCGACGCGGCATGCGGAACCGGCAGGCACGCCGCCAAGCTCGCCGACCTCGGTCATCGCGTCATCGGGGTCGACGCGACGGAGGCCATGCTCGCCATCGCGCGAGACAAGGTGCCAGCCGGGGACTTCCGGCGTGGTCGCCTGGAGGACCTTCCCGTCGCCGACGCCAGCGTCGACCTCGTCACATGCTCGCTCGCGCTCACCCACGTGCCGGACCTGCAGCCGGTCATGCGAGAGTTCGCTCGCGTGCTGAAGCCAGGCGGGACCGCGGTGCTCTCGGACATCCATCCTTTCAACACCATGATCACCGGAGGGGTCGCGGGCTTCCCCGGTGCCGACCTCGCCGACGGTGTCCCGTACGTCGTGAACCTCACACACCAGATCGGCGACTACATCCGCGCGTTCCGCGATGCCCGGTTGTCGATCATCGAGTGCCTCGAACCCGTATGGGCCGAGGCACAGATCAAGCGCCTACCGGGCTATCCGGTGTTCCCGGACGCATGCCACCAGGCGTTCGCCGACCTCCCGTATCTCCTCATCTGGCGGCTGACCCTCACCGAGTAGCCGCGCGCCGGTCTGCGATCTCCACTCCCGTCAGCCAGGTTTCGGTGAACGATTCCGCGTCGATGCCGGCGACGACGCGGTGCTTCCGTCCGTCGGGTGCTTCGCGCAGGACGAGCGTGCGGCCTTCGAGTCGCGTCTCGAAGCGTCACGTCCTCCACTTCGGCGCCTGACCACCCCGTCGCCACCGCGGCGGTCAACGGGTCCCAGTGGAAATTCACGAGGTCGTCGGCCAGCCGCGGGTACTCGCGGCCTCGTGCCTCCATGCCGCTGTCGGATGCGTAGACCTCCGACTGCCGAGCGAGGAGCGCACCGATCGGACCGGAGGCGCGCAGCCGGCCGAGATCACGGCGGCGGAGTTGCGCCTGCATCGCAACCGGCAGCGGGACGAACGTGACACGAGCGGCACTGATGACGATGTCGGCCGCCTTCGTGTCGCACTGCACGTTGAAGTCGAACTCGGGACCCCAGTCCGGCAACCCGTCGCCCGGAGGCATCAGCCAGCCCGCCATGGCCACGATGTGCGCGTCTCGCAAGGTGTCCGGGCGAGCGAGCTCGAGCAGCGCCAGGTTCGTGAACGCGCCGATGGCGACGATCGTCGCAGCTCGGCGAGCGCTGTCTGCGAGCAGATCGAGCGCGTGCTCGGATGACGACGGTTCCGGCACGATCGCATCGGGCCAGTACCGCTCGTCGCCCCACGTCGAGGTGAACTGCTCGTCGTTCGTGAGAGAGGCCGATGCGCCGGCGGCGACGGGGATGTCACGCCGCGCCGCGAGCCCCAGGTAGTGCTCGACGCATCCCGCTCGCTGGCCTCCCCGGTCGAGGTTCGTCGTGATCCCCGTGATCTCGACGTCGGGCCATCCGAGCAGCATGGCGAGCGCGCAGGCATCGTCCGGATCGCCGCCGAAGTCGGTGTCGACGTGCAGCAGCACGCGCCGATCGTGTCATGCGGCTGCGAGCTGCTTCGAGCACGGCGCGTGTGTCGCATCCGAAGGACGACGCCTTTGCCGCCGGCGTTCGTGCCTGGGGCGGCGCGGCGGACACGGAGGGCTCGGTCACGTCGAGCGTCGGTCCGGCGAAGTGGCGAGCGACGTGCGCCATCGCGATGTCGACCAGCGATCGCTCCCGACCGCGTTGCAACAGGTCGATCGTGGCGGCGGCCGCCACCATGCCGGTGAGCGGATCAGCGATCGCGTCGGCGCAGAAGCACGGACCGCGTTCGTCGTACACGACGAGGCCGCCGGCGACGGCCGCATCATCGCCGAACGCGACCCGGTGGGCCGCGTCGCCAGTGCGCCCGTGGCCGGTGATCGAGACCCAGACGTCGGGACCGCTTTCGTGGCGCATGACCTCGTCGACGATCACGCCGAGTTGTTCGAGCGCGCGGGGGCGTGATGCCTCGACGACGACATCCGCGGCCAGCAGGAGGCGCCGTAGCGCTTCCCGTCCATCGATGGTTCGCAGGTCGACGACGACGCTCTGCTTGCCGTTGTTCAACAGGTCGAAGAACTCGGGGGCTCCAGCGCGCGCCGCGTCCGGACGATCCTCGGACTCGACCTTGATCACCCGCGCGCCGTTGCGCTGGAGAAGGTGTGAGCACAAGGGGCCGGCCCACAGCGAGGAGAGATCCACGACGAGCGGTGGACGCTCGTCGCGCGTACTGGGTCCATACGGGGTGACGACGACGGGTAGGCCCGAATCGACCGTCGGTTCCATAGTCGACAGCGCCGCCACGGGTAGACCCAGCAGGACGCCTCTCGCCTCGAGGTATCCGAGCGTGCGCTTCGCAGCCACCGTGGCGACCGTCGACCACACATCCGTCGTGGCGCCGTCGAGCTCGAGCCAGGCGGGTACGGCATCGACGTCGTCATCGCGCGACAGTGCGACGGCGAGCCAGCCGTCAGCGGCGCGAACGAGGCGCGTCGTGCCACCGCAACTGACGGCGCCATGACGGCTGAGGCCCATGATCGCAGCGCGCTCGACCGAGAAGCCGGAGCGCGTCGACCCGCAGGGCCCGACCGATCGGCTCCAGCCGGTCGACGAGTGGCGCGGGTGGTCCGAGCGGCGGATGGTCGGCGCGGCCGGTCAATGCCATCGCGCCGCTCGCCGCCCAGGCCGCGACTCGTTCGTCCACGGTGTCATGCTGACAGCCGGCGAAGGCAGCGACGCTACGGTCGGCGCATCCACGTGAAATGTGTCTCCGACGGTGAGCTCGATGCGCTGCTGTGCTCGGCATTCGCGGTGGAGGAGCTCGTTCGACCCGATGCCGATGCCCTCGTGGTCGTCGTGGCATCACCGGATGGTTCCAGGCCGCGGGCGCGAGCGCTCGAGCAGCTGGCCTCGCTGCCGTGCATCGTGATCGGCGACGGTCACTCCCCTGGCCGACCCGCCGCCGCACGTCGATGTGCTCGCCGAGGAGGGTGTGGCGACGGTCGACCGCTTGCTGGCGACGATCGAGGCGAATCCGATTGCGTCGGTGACGCTGGCCATGTTGCTTCGTGGTGCGGAGAGCCGTTCGTTGGGCGCGGGGCTCGTGGCCGAGTCGTCCGCCTACTCGCTTCTGCAGGCGGGACCCGAGTTCGAGCGCTGGCTTGCCGGCTGGAACCGCCGTGAACGGCCGCCCGAGGCCGAGCCGCCGGTGCTGGTGCATCGAAACGGCGATTGCCTCGAGCTCACCCTGAACCGCCCGCACGTGCGCAACGCGCTCGACCGGTCGATGCGCGACGCGCTGCTGGCGGCACTCGCCATCCCGCTGGCCGATCCGTCGGTGGCCACGGTCGATGTGTCCGGTCGCGGCCCCGCATTCTGCAGCGGCGGCGATCTCGACGACTTCGGCTCGTTCGAGGATCCGGCGAATGCGCACGTCGTCCGGTTGGGGACGAGCATCGGACGCGCCATCGACGCGGTGCGAGATCGCGTGACGGTGCGCATGCACGGGTCGTGCGCGGGCTCGGGGGTCGAACTGCCCGGGTTCGCCGGCTCGTGTTGTCGCTGCTGCGGATACGCGGTGCTCGTTGCCGGAGATCGGATTGGGACTGATTCCGGGCGCGGGAGGGACGGTGAGCCTGACGCGACGCATCGGCCGTCACCGCGTCGCGCTGCTCGCGCTCAGTGGGTCGGCCGTCGATGCCGCAACCGCGCACTCATGGGGACTCGTCGACGAGGTCGTGTCGTAGCGCGGTTGGCCGGTCGAGCGACCGACGGGGCTTCGCGTCTGTGTCGGGAGAGCCACCGTTTCCGTCGCTCAGTCGACACGGACGCGATCGGCGTGCTGTCTGTGTCGACTCGGCCACCGAAATCGGTCGCTGAGTCGACAATGTGCGCGACAAGGCGGCAAGCCTTCAAGGCGGCAAGGCGGCGCTTTCAAGCCGTGACGAGCTTCTCGATCCGTTCGAGCGTGGCCGCCATGTTCTTGCGGGTTTGATCCGCACCCCGCCGGACGATCGGCCGCGTCAACGCCGACTCCTGGCGGATGTCCCAGCTCTCACGCACGAGTGTCCCGCCGTCGACGGGCTCGAGCTCGTAACGCCAGATTCGGCCACCGACCCGCGCCGCCGAGTGCCCCCGGGCCCGTCGTCTGCCATGCCAGCCGTCGGTTCTGCTCGTACTCGATGACCGTGCTGACCATCGAGTACGGGACTGCCATGCGCATGGACATCCCGAACTTGGTGCCCATCGCCAGAGGCTGTGGCTGACCCTTCGGATCCCGCACCGTGCCCGAACCGTCGATGTCGCGATGACGATCCGGATCCACGAGCAAGCCGAAGATCGCTTCCGGCGGCGCTTCGATGTGCCGCTCGACCGTGACGACGTCGCGTTCTTCACTCATGGCCGGAAGCATGGCATGGCACGCCGCGCCTACGGTCTCGCTGTGCTCACCGGAGTCGCCCACACCGCCATCTGCGTTCCCGATGTGGACGAGGCGGTGCGTTGGTACACCGAGGTTCTCGGTCTTCGCCTTCTGTCTCCGCCGTATCGCATGGAGGGCGACGCCATCGAGCGCGACATGGGCGAGCTCGTGCCGTCGCCCGTGGTCCTGCGGGCGGCGATCGTCGGGATCGACGACGACGACCGAGTCCTCGAGATCGTCGAGTACCCGAACGTCGCCAACGATCCCGTACCCGAGGACACGTCGTTGACCGACCCCGGCATCACGCACATCGGATTGCTGCTGCGACGACGTCGAGACGACTCGAGCCGTGCTCGAACAGCGCAATGTGACGTTCCTCACCGCGGGCATCGCCGATGTCGCCGGCGTGCGCACCGCGTGGTTCCGCGACCCCTGGGGCGTGGTGTTCATTCTCATCGAGAAGCGCCATCCCGAGCGCCCCTACTGGCGTCAGCATCGTTAGGTTCGACGGCATGGCGGAGGCCGGCGAGTGGGAAGCCGATGCCGAGAACTGGGTGCAGTGGGCGCGAACGCCCGGGCACGACGCGTACTGGTACTACCGCGACGGATTCTTCGACGCCCTCGTCCCGCCACCGGGCCGGCGGGCGATCGAGGTCGGCTGCGGTGAAGGGCGCGTGGCGCGCGACCTCGCCGCCCGCGGGCACCGGGTCACGGCGATCGACACGTCGCACACACTGTTGCGCCATGCCCGCGACGAAGACGACCGCGGGAGGTACGCGCTGGCTGACAGCGCCGCACTTCCGTTCGGGGACCGCCAGTTCGATCTCGCCGTCGCGTACAACTCACTTCAGGTCGTGTGGGACCTGACGGCCACGGTCCTGGAACTCGCGCGGGTTCTCGACCACGGCGGGCACCTGTGCGCATGCATCGCGCATCCGGTCACGGATCTGGGCCGGTTCGACGACGGCGAACCCCGAACTCACTTCAGGCTGCGCGACGGTTACTTCGAGCAGAACCGAGTCGAGGAATCGGTCGAGAGCAACGGTCTTCCGATGACGTTCCGCGGGTGGACGTACTCGCTCGAGGACTACAGCGTGGCGCTCGAAGGTGCGGGCTTCTGCATCGAGAGCATCCGCGAGCCGCGGCCGTCAGGGTCGCCGAGCCCATTCGACCGGTGGCGGCAGGTGCCGCTGTTCATGTTCGTCCGAGCGATCAAGCGGTGACCTGCGTCGAGACGCGTGATCGCTGACGCACGACGAGGCCGACGTAGGCCGTCACCACCGCCGCGCCGATCACCAGTTGCACGAGTGTGTCGTGACCGTGCGGGTAGAGCTTCCCCGTCAGGTAGTGGTCGACGAATCCGTCCGAGTACGGCTTCTCACCTCCGCGGCGTCGCAGGGCCTGCTCCCAGGCCGTGAGCGGACACTCGAACCCGACCGTGACGCTCACGAGCGCAACGCCCACGGCGGCGAGGTGAACGGGGATCAACCGCGGCCAACGCCACGCGAGGAAGCCACCCACCGGTATGAAGACGAGGTACGCGACGTGGACGACAACGATGAGATCGGCGAGCAGCCGAAGGAGCACCGCGTCGAACGGTAGTGACCGCCGCAATCCGCTGGACACCGCCGCCTGCGGACGGGTGGGATCTGCGCCCAGTGGGCTCCAGGATGCATCACGACCAGATCGACCACGACGTCGACGTCGTGCGCAGGCTGCTCGACGCGCAACGGCCGGACTGGGCGCGCCAGCCGATCGAGCCGGTGTCGTCGACGGGCACGTCCAACGCCATGTACCGGCTCGGCGGCGACAAGGTCGTGCGACTGCCGTTGCGGCCGAGCTCGGTCGGACCGGCGGACAAGGAGAGCCACTGGCTGGCGGTGCTCGCACCGCACCTGCCGCTGCCGATCCCGGTCCCGCTGTACAGAGGCGAGCCCATCGAGGGCTACCCGTGGCGTTGGTCGGTCTGTCCGTGGTTGGAGGGCGAAGACGCCACGACGGCGCCGCTCGATCTCCGACGTGCCGCCCGCGATCTGGCGGGCTTCATCGCCGCGTTGCAGGCGATCGATCCGACGGGAGCCCCGGCGCCGAGCGCGGCCAACTTCGGGCGAGGGGTTCCGCTCGCACTGCGCGACGACGAGACCCGCCGGGCGATCGACGCGTCGCGTGCGCTCGTCGACGTCGAGGCCGTGACGGCCGCGTGGGAGGAAGCGCTGGGGGCATCGGGCTGGGATCGGCCGCCGGTGTGGATCCACGGCGACATCGCCGCCGGCAATCTCGTCGTCCGCGACGGCCGGCTCAGTGCGGTGATCGACTGGGGCGGCCTCGGGATCGGCGATCCCGCCTGTGACCTGATCGTCGCGTGGGAGCTGTTCGACGCCGAGTCCCGCGAGGTCCTCCGCAGCGAGCTCGACATCGACGACGCGACCTGGGCACGGAGTCGTGGTTGGGCGCTGTCCACCGCCGTCTCCGCGCTGGCGTACTACGAGCACACGAACGCGTTCATGGCCGCGCAGGCCCGGCACAAGCTGGCGGTTGTCTCGAGCGAGTAGCTCTCGCTACCCGTCCATCGCTTCGATCGCCGGCCAGATGTCCGGTTGCGAGCCGTCCACGTCGGTGAAGCCGTACTCGTGCGCGAGCCGGCCGGAGGACACGGACTGCTGGTTCCATCGCGCACGGTCGGGATCAGTGGCGAGCGCCGCAACTGCTCGACCCACGTAGCGGGGCGACTCGGAGGCCGCGAAGTCAGGTGGAGCGACAGGGAGACCTCGATCTGCTCGAGAGGGATCGACGGCATCGCGCCAGGTGTCCTCGTCGACCTGGAAGGTCTCGAGCATCATCTCCGAACGGAGGAAGCCGGGTGTGATCGCCACTGCGGTGGCGCCGTACGGCTCGAGCTCGTGCCCCTGTGAGAAGGCCAAGCGGTTCACGGACACCTTGGCGAGGTCGTAGAAGGCGGTGAGCCGGTAGTGCGACGCGTTGTACTCGGTGGTGCCGTCGGTGACCTCGACGAGCAGGCCGCCCGGCCGCTGGATGAGAAGCGGCAGCAAGTAGTGCGACGTGATGATGTGCGTGTCGATGGCGAGCCGCAGGATCCGGAGGCCGGTGTCGAGGTCGTGCTCCCAGATCGGCGTGTTCCACTCCGCCGGACCACCTTTGAGGATCTCCGCGCCCCAGATGTCGTTGACGAGCACGTCGACGGGTCCGTGTTCGTCGCGCGAACTCGGCCGCGAGTCGCTCCACCTGGGCCGGATCGAGATGGTCGACCTGCTTCGGGATGCCGGTGCCACCCAGGTCGCTGACGATGGCAGCCGTCTCCTCGATGGTCTCGGGCCGGTCGTATTCGGAACGCTGCGCCCTCGGTGCGTACGACCCGTGCAGATCACGGTCGCGCCTGCTTCGCCGAGCGCGGCCGCGATGCCCCGCCCCGCGCCACGGGTCGCTCCTGCTACAACGGCCACCCGTCCACGCAGCGCGTCGCCGTCAGGAGACCAGTCCATGGAGTCATGCTCTCATGCAGCATCCGGCCGTTGAACGGACGGCGGCCGAGCTCGAGATCCGCAACATCCTCGCCCGGCTCGCGCAGCTCGCGGACTCCGGCGACACGGACGAGTACGTGAGCCTGTTGACCGACGACATCGTGTGGGCCATGCCCGCGAACCCGGCGATCGGCCTCGCCGGTTCCGAGCGACGCGGTCGCGACGAGATCGCGACCGGACAGCGTGAGCGCATGGAGGCGGGTCAGCAGGGACCAGCGTCCAACACCACGCACACGATCTCGACCGTCTCCATCCGCTTCGAGGACGACGACGTCGCGATCTCGCATTCGTCGTTCGTCTACTGGGCCGACACCGCGACTGCACCGGTCGTGCGTTCGATGGGCCGTTACGCCGACACGTTCCGGCGAAGCGACGGCAGATGGAAGCTCGCCCGGCGCGAGATCACGTTCGGATGATGGACGGCCAACAGTCGATCCTGCGCGGTGTTCGTGTCCTGGACCGGACCTCCGGCATCGCGGGGGCGTACTGCGGCAAGGTCCTGTCCGACGCCGGTGCCACGGTCACGCGGGTCGTGCTCGCCGGCGGCGACCCGCTCGGTGGCCTCGGGTCCGAGCCGCTGTTCGAGTTCCTGCACACGTCGAAAGCCGAGGTCGCGGAGGCTGATGCAGACGACGCGGCCGCGGACATCGTCCTCGTCGATCGTGCGGCCGAACCGGCCGCTCCAGGCCAGATCGTCGTGTGCCTCACGCCGTTCGGGCTCGACGGGCCGTGGGTCGACCGTCCTGCGACCGAGTTCACGCTGCAGGCGGCCGGGGGTTCGACCGGCTTCCGCGGTCTCCCCGACCGGGAGCCGCTGGCCGCCGGCGGACGGATCGGCGAGTGGATGACAGGTACGTACGCCGCGGTGGCCGCGTTGGCGGCGCTGTACCACGTCCGGCGGGGCGGCGAGGGTGAGGTCGTCGACGTGGCAATGCTCGATTGCGTCGCGGCGACGATGGCCATCGTCCCGTCGGTGTACGCGTCCTTCTTCGGTTGGCAGCCGATGACAGGTACCGGTCGCTCGATCGAGGTCCCCTCTGTCGAACCGACTGCGGACGGCTTCGTCGTCTTCACGACCAACAGCGCGCAGCAGTACACCGATTTCTGCGTGCTGATCGGTCATCCCGAGTTGCTCGAGGACCGCAAATTGAGCCGTCCACACGACCGGTTCGCGCGCCGTGAGGAGTTCGAAGCGCTCGTCCACGACTTCACCACCGAGCTGACGTCTGCCGAGGTGCTCGAGCAGGCGTCGCTCTTCCGCATCCCGAGTGGTCCGGTGCTCAACGGCGCGACCGTCACCACGTTCTCGCAGTTCGTCGAGCGGGGCGTGTTCGGGCCGAGCGCGTCCGGACGGTTCGTGCAGCCGCGGGTTCCGTTCCGCATCGCGGGCGAGCCGAGCGCCCGGCGGGAGCCCGGCCGTGCCGCCGGTCCGTTGCCGTTGCCGTTGAGCGGCATTCGGGTCGTGGACTGCACGGCGTGGTGGGCGGGGCCGGCGGCAGCCGCGGCCCTCGCCGCGCTCGGTGCCGACGTGATCAAGGTCGAATCGATCACTCGCCCCGATCTGATGCGATACGCGTCGACACAACGGCCGAGCACCGACGAGTGGTGGGAGTGGAGCCCGCTGTTCCACAACGGGAATGCCGGCAAGCGGGCGATCACACTCGACCTCACACGACCAGAAGGGATCGACGTCTTCGAGCGTCTGCTCGGCACCGCCGATGTGCTCGTCGAGAACTACACGCCGCGCGTGATGGAGCAGTTCGGGCTCGACTGGGACCGAGTGCACGAGATCAACCCCGATCTCGTGATGACCCGCATGCCGGCCTTCGGACTCGACGGACCCTGGCGCGACAACACCGGCTTTGCGCAGACCATGGAGTGCATCTCGGGGATGGCCTGGCTCACCGGTTCTGCCGACGGGCCACCGGTTCTCGTCCGAGGGGCGTGCGATCCGCTCGCGGGGATGCACGCGGTGATCGCAACGTTGCTCGCGCTGTTGGATCGCGACGCGAACGGCGGCGGCCGGCTGATCGAAGCGACGATGGTCGAGGCAGCCCTGAACGCAGCCGCAGAACAAGTGCTCGTGTACTCCGCGACGGGCACTGTCCTGACCCGTGACGGGAACCGATCGCCGCGCGCGGCGCCGCAGGGCGTGTATGCCTGTGCCGGCGAGGACACCTGGGTCGCGATCGCAGTCGAGAACGACGAGCAGTGGCGCGCGCTCACGAAGGTTCTCGGTGATCCCGGATGGGCCGCGGCGCCGGAGCTCGGCACGCACGACGGTCGCAGGGCCGCGCACGACGCCATCGACGTGAAGTTGCGCGCATGGTCGGCGACGCGGGCGGCGTCGCAGACGGCGGACGAGCTGTGCGACGCGGGCGTGCCTGCGGCCGAGGTGATCCCGTCACGCGACGTCGTGCACAACCCGCAGCTCCGCCATCGGGGGCTGTTCGAGATCGTGCCGCATCGCGTGACCGGCGAGCACGAGCTGCCGGCGCTCCCCTTCCGCTTCCGGCGAGTCGATCGTTGGCTCCACCGGCCCGCGCCCACGCTCGGCCAGCACAACGACGAGGTCCTCACCGAGATCGGGCTCGGTCCCGAAGAGATCACGGACCTTCGCGCCGCGGGCATCGTGGGCGAACGCCCCACCGGCCTCTGAAACTCGTCATTTCGCGTTTCGGCGTTCGTCACCCACACGCCGTGTGGGTCATGCACGCCGGAACGGGAAGCGCGCTCAGGAGTCGGCGACGACGCCGGCCGCTGCGAGGTCCGCGACCTCGCTCTCGGTGAGCCCGAGCTCGGCGCGCAGGACCTCCGCGGTGTGTTCGCCGACCCACGGGACGCGTGTCTCGGGGCCCTCGGCCATCTTCGACAGCTTCACCGGGTTGCCCGGGATCAGCACGGGATCCTCGACGCCGTCGACCCGCGCCATCTCGACGATCATGTTGCGTCGGTCGAGATGCGGATCGGTGATCACGTCCGCCGAATGGAAGCACGGCCCGGCGGCGACGCCGGCTGCGGTCAGTTCCTTCGACGCCTCGACCATGCTGCGATCTGCGGCCCACGCCTCGACGCCCGGCCGGATGATGTCCTCGAGGTGCGCACCCCAGCTCTCGCGGGTGGCGAGACGGGGATCGTCGATCCACTCCGGACGGCCGATCACCCGCGCCAGCGGCGCGAACTGGTGGTCGCGCACGAGCTGCATCACGAACCACCCGTCGGCTGCCCGGAACGAGTCGAGGATGAAGTGCTTCGGGAACGGCTGCTTCGGTTGACCCAGTGAGGCCAGGTTCATGACGATGTCGGTCATCGCCACGGCGGTGTCGTACATCGCGATGTCGACTTGCTGACCTTCGCCGGTCGCGTCGCGATGTCGCAACGCGGCGAGGACGCCGATCGTTGCGAACAGCGCGGCGCTGATGTCACCCAGAGCGCCGACGGGTGCAGCGCGCGGAGGCTGGCCCGTCGGGTTCAAGTACTCGTAGATCCCCGACATCGCTTCGACGATCGGCGCGTACGCGGGCCACGACGAGTACGGCGACCCGCTGGCGCCGAACCCCGACAGTGACAGATAGATCACGGCCGGATGGCGGGCGGCGAGCGTGTCGTACCCGAGGCCGAAGCGGTCCATCGTTCCCGCTTTGAAGTTCTCGGCGACGACGTCGAATCGGGGCACGAGTTGCAAGAACAGATCGCGGCCGCGGTCCGACTTCAAGTCGATGGCAAGGCTGCGCTTGCCGAGGTTGTTGCGCAGGAACGTTGCGCCCACGACGCGTCCGTCAGGGTCACGCATCGACGGCTGCGCACCGCGACCGGACTCACCGGACAACGGCTCGACCTTGACGACGTCGGCGCCCAGGCGGGCCAGCAACTGCGTGGCATACGGCAGTGCCTGCATCTGCTCCGCGGCGAGCACGCGGATGCCATCAAGTGGTTTGCCGTACTGCGCCGCGCCCTCGTTCGCGATGTCGCCGACCTTCAACTGTCAGCCAGGCTCCGTGCCGAGGATGGAGACGAAGGACACCATCTCGCCGGGGTACCCACCGAGGTTGTGCGTGAGCGCCAGCTTGCGTTCGTTGTCGAGGCGTCGCTCGTCGGGCGCCTCGCCCCGCAGCTGCAGCCAGCACTCGAACATCATCCGCAAGCCCGATGCGCCGACGGGATGGCCGAAGCTCTTGAGTCCGCCGTCGGGGTTCACCGGTAGCTCACCGTCGAGGTCGTACGTGCCGGCGAGGATCTCCTTCCACGCCGTGCCTCGTTCCGCGAACCCGAGATCTTCCATCAACACCATCTCGGTCGGCGTGAAGCAGTCGTGCACCTCGGCCATCGCAAGCTGCGCGCGCGGGTCGGTGATGCCCGCCTGCCGGTATGCGTCCTCCGCGCTGTCGACCACTTCCGGGAAGGTGGTGTAGTCGTAGTTCGGGTCGCTCAGCCCGCTGCCGTTGCCGGCGACGAGCGACAGCGCCTTGACATAGAGCGGCTTGTCGGTGAACTTCGCCGCGTCCTCCGCGCGCACGACGATGGCGGCCGCGCCACCGTCGGCGACGCCGGCGCAGTCGAAGACGCCGAGCGTGCCTGCCATCTTCGGCGCTCGCTCGACCTGCTCCTTGGTCACCTCGCGACGGAACTGCGCGCGCGGGTTGCGGGCGCCGTTGAAATGGTTCTTGGTCGCGATGTGCGACAGCGCGTCTCGCAGCTCCGCCTCGCTGACGCCGTACTTCTTGCTGTAGGCGGGGGCGATCATGCTGTACATCGCGGCTGCGGTGAGCGTGCGCGCCGTCCCGTCGTTGGGCGGCAGCGTCGCAGGCACACCCTGGTAGCCGGCGTCCTTCAGCTTCTCGACGCCGACGGCCATTGCGACGTCGTACGCACCGGAAGCGACTGCGTACGACGCCTGCCGGAGCGCCTCGGATCCTGTCGCGCAGTAAGTTCTCGACCCGGCTGACGGGCTTGCCCTCGAGCTCGAGCGGCCTGGCCAGCGTGATGCCGCAACTGCGTTGCGCGCTGCCGAGCCAGTACGCGTCGATGTCCTGCTTCGTCAGGCCGGTGCCGGCAAGCGTCTCGTTGACCGCCTGGACCATGAGGTCGTCGAGGCTGCGACCCCAGTGCTCGCCGAACGGCGTACATCCAACGCTCACGATGGCGACGCGGTCTCGAATGCCGTGAGATCCCATCAAGCAGCTCCTCGGACCAGTCGGGCTTTCCAAAAGTAGTTGTGGATGTCGTCGCTGGTGAACAGCTTGCGGAACGTCATCTCGACCCGCACACCGGCCGCGACATCCGATTCGCTCACGTCCGTGAGCTCGATCGGCAACCGGCCGCCGCCGTCGAAGTCGACCACGGCGAAGATGATCGGCGGGCTCTCCGAGTAGGCGAGGCGATCGACCGTGGACGTGACGATCGTGCCCGGGACGTCGGCCATCGGCTGGGGATCGGTGCCGCTCGGCAGCGGCGGCAGCTGCGGCGTACCCGACTCCGGATCGATCTGGCCGACGAAGCCGAACTTCCAGTCGATGGCGCGTCCAGCCGCCGACGACGAGACGCGGGGCGGCTCGGGTCGTCGCGGTGGTTCGACCGGCAGCATCTTGCGCCACGCCAGGTACTTGCCGTACGTCACGGGCGCGCCACCCGCGACCTGATCGTCGAGTGACCGCGCCGGTCGGTACGACGAGATCGCGTCGGTGGTGCGCAGCAAGACGACGTCGGCGCCGTCGGCGAGCACCACCAGCGCGATCACCTTGCCTGGCGCCGCGTTCTCGAGCACGCCGGTCAGCAGGAGCCCGGGATGGGCGGCGCCGGTGTTGCCGACGGTGGTGGATCGAGTGTCGACGACGTTGGCACCGGCGACTGCGAGACGTTTCGACAGCGCCGTCGCGGCGCGCGCGTGCAGTCCGGTGACGATGAGGCTGATCGACCTGGTCGGGACCGAGCTCCGCTTCCTTCAGCGCCGCCTGGAAGGCCTGCTCTCCCAGCGGCACGTAGCGGGTCTCGCCGAAGCGCTCCTCCCAGACCTTCGAACGGGAATCGCCGGGACGGCGCCAGCGGTCGACGAACTCTTCGGTGGTGGACGCGCTCGCGAGATGTTCCGCGATGACGTCCGGGCCGTCGCCGATCAGCAACGCTGATCCGCCGTCGCCTCCGCTCGCTTCGTCGGGGCCGCCCGGAAGGCCGATGCGGATGTCGGACGCGACGGTCAGGACCGTGCCCGATCCTGCGAGCGCGGTGCGCACCATCCCCATGACCGAGCGCTGTGCGCCGCCGAAGTCGAACGCGCCCACTGTGTCGGCGAGGCGGAGCGCAGCGTGGATGGTCGTCGCGTTCGTCTTGTCGACGTACGCGGGCGTGACGGTCGAGAACCACAGTGCGTCGGGACTCGCTCCGTCCGGTGCGGACCTGAGCGCGAGCCGCGCGGCCTCGAACCCCATCGTGGTCGTGTCCTCGTCGTACGACGCGACCGTGCGGGTGCCTTTTCCGCCACCGGAGCCGACGAACGGCGCGATCGTCGAACGGTCGAGCCGGCCATGTGGCAGGTACGCCCCCGCCGCCAGGATTCCACGCACGGCGGCGATGTTAGGGCCGGACCTGATGCACCGTCAGATCTCCGGGATCACGCGGGGCGGAAGTACGGCAAGGTCACGTCGTCGCTCGCCGGGTGGAACTCGACGATGACCGGCATGTCGGCTCGCAGGTCCTCGTGCTCGCACCCGACGATCGCGGTCATCAACCAGAACCCTTCGTCGAGCTCGACGATGGCGGGTGCGTACGGCACACGGAACGACGGATGCTGCGGACGCCAGACCACCGTCCAGCTGTAGAGGTGGCCACGTCCCTCGCTTCGTTCCCAGCGTGAGGGCCCGGCCGCCGCACGCGGCGCACGACCGCGCCGGTTTCATGTTCACCGATCCGCAGCCTGCGCACTTCTGGTAGCGAAGCTCCCCGGCCGCACACCCCTCCCAGTACGGCGCGGCCGACGCGGACCGGCCTCCCGTCGGGATCCCGGGCGCCTGCGGCTGCAGCATCGTCACGGCCGCGCCGACCCCAGCAGCATGACGTCGTTGAACAGCGCGCCCGATCCGCCGTTGCTGCACAGCGCGATCTCGGCGCCGTCGACCTGACCGCTGACGCACGATGCCTCGCAGCTGCTGCACCCCCCGGATGACCCGTTGGAGCATCTGCACGTTGAGTCCCGCGTGGCTGTACGACATCGTGCCGCCGTCGGTCGTCACCGGGATGCGGCCACCGGGGCCGATGTGACCGTCCTCCACGAACGGGCCACCCTCGCCGTCGCCGCAGAAATCGAACGCTTCGAGCTGGCGGATGACCTCGAACGAGAAGGGGTCGTACAGCTCGGCGACGTCGACGTCGTCGGGCCCGAGCCCCGCGAGCTCGAAGCACCGGCGCGCGGCGCGCCGCCCGACGTACCCGGCCGGAATGTCGTCGTCGCGACCGCGCAGGTCCCACACCGGTGGCACGACGTAGGCCGGACCGTACGTGTCGCCTGCGCCGCCGAGGATCCACACCGGTTTCGTGGGCGCGGTCTCCGCACGGGCCGCGGTCGGTGAGGACCATCCCGCAACCGCCTTCCGACGTCATGGCGCACTCGAGCAGATGGAACGGATCGGCCACCATGCGCGACCCGAGGATGTCCTCGACATCGAACGGCCCCCGCTCGTAGTACACCGCCTCGGGATTGACGTGCCCGTTGTTGCGGATCGTGGCGGCGGCCGTTGCGAGCTGTTCGGGCGTCGTGCCGTACGTGAGCATGTGGCGACGCGCCATCAACGCGAATTCGGCTGCCGTGAACAGGCCATATCCGACGACGAGCTCGTTCGACGGCCGCGTCCACGGCGCCGTGGCGGAACGCTCGGTGTACATGGCCGCGCCGCCCGCGGCGATCACGACCACCTCACACTCTCCGAACGCGATCATCGATGCCGCATCCAAGACCGTGGGGATGCCGTGCGTCGACAGCTTGCGCGAGCACGGCCCCATGCGCGCGCCGAGCACCATCTCGGCCGCGAACTGTCCCGCGATGCCGTCCACGTCTTCGATGCCGATGCCCGCGTCGGCGAGCGCGCCGAGCGCGCCTTCGACCGCGATCGACGCTGAGTCGTGACCATCGAGGTGGCGCGCCTGCTCGGTGTTGAACACGCCGGCGATGGCGACGTCCCGGAACGGGTGCGGCATCAGGACTGCTCGTTGATCATGTGGTCCGCCGTCATCGCGAAGTACTCGAGGAAGCGGCGCTCGATGTCGACGTCGAGGTCGGCTTCGATGACCGACGCCGACATGGCGCGGTACCAGGCGTCGCGTTGGGCGCGCCCGATGACGAACGGCAGGTGCCGCATGCGCAGCGCCGGGTGCCCACGCTCGCGGCTGTACGTGGGCGGTCCTCCCCAGTACTGGATGAGGAACAGGGCGAGGTGGCGCTTCGGTCCCTCGAGGTCGTCGGGATACAGAGGACGGAGCACCTCGTCCTTCTCGACCCGCTCGTAGAACCGGTCGACGAGATCGAAGAAGAACGACTCGCCCCCGACCCCGCGATACACGTCAAGCTGCATCAGGAGCACCCCTGAAGCCCGGCACAGTCGGCGAGGGAAGCGCCAGCGACGAGCCGACAGCACCTACGCGCGACCCGAGGTGGAGCGAGTTGGTGTCGAGACTCAGCGTTCGATCTCGGGACCGAGCCGTTCGCGCACGAGCCGCGCAACTTCGCCCGGTTCTGCGTGCCGCTTGAGCTCTGCCTTCGAGAACACGAGCTCACCGTCGACGGTCACCTCGAACCGTCCCTTCGACGAAGGGATCAACTCGATGGTCTCGAGGATCGGCGCCCATCCTTGCAACAGTTCGTCCGTCAGACCGACGGCTCGTGGAACGTAGTTTCAAGGGACGCAGAACTCGAGCAGGATGCGATGTCGCGGGTCGAGCATCCGGCAAATCTACCGTCGAGGCTCAGGGCTCCTCCCCCATCTCCCGCAATGCCGTTGCCAGTGCGGCTCGCAGGCGGCGAGCGGTCGCCGGCGCCAGGTGTGCAACCAACCCTTCGCCGGCGCCGCCGACCTCTTCCACCGTCAGCTCGACACGCACGTCGCCGCATTCGTCGCAGTCGTCGAGCGCGGCGACTGCCCACGCCAGCTGCGCCCGCTCGGGGTCGCCGGGCGGATGATCGTCGTTGCCGTAGTCGGCGAGCTTCTTCACAGGCTCAGTCCCTCCACCACCTCGACGTCGGGGAGCGCCTCGCAGCAACGCCGGCGGCGCGAGCACCTTGCAGCTGCGGCTTCCGCCGCCGAGGATGATCCGCTCGCGGTCCATCACTCGGCTGTCGACCCAGAGGGGCAGGTCGTCGGGTAGGCCGACCACGGTGACACCGCCGATCGCCATGCCCGTGATCTCGCGGGTGGTCTCCGCGTCGGCGAACGATGCCCGCTTGACACCGAGCTTCTTGCGAACTGCGCCGTTCACGTCGAGCCGCGTGCTCGCGAGGACGACGCACGCAACGTACGTTCGGGGTTCGCTCTTGCCGACGATGACGATCGTGTTCGCGGAGTCCTCGAGGGCGTAGCCGTACGCCTCGCAGAAGGCCGCCGTGTCGGCGAGCGCCGGATCGCACGGGACGACCTCGTAGTCGACACCGAGCTCGTCGAGGCGCGCCCGGACTTCTTCCTCTCCTACCTCTCCTACCTCCATCGGCGGATGGCTACCACGTCAACGCACGAGATCCAGACGCAGGCCGTCGGCAGTGCGCGCGACCTCCATGGCGAAGTCGAACAGGTCGACCCTGGTCGCGTACGCGACATCCTCGGGATCGACGTGGTCGCCGGCGAGCGCGAGCGTCCGCGCCGCTTCGTCGGACGAGGCAACCATCTGCGCGGTGACTTCGGCCTCGAGCGGTCCGCCCGTTCTGGCTCGCTCGATCAGCTGCGCGGTGAGCCGGTCGTCGTGGCCGGACAGCTCTGGGCGGTCCGGGAAGTCGCCCGTGATCACGTAGGCCGGTGTCCCGAGACCCGACGCGCTGACTGCCGCAGCCGTCGCCGACGCATTGACGAGGCTGGCGCACCACAGCCGGGTGGCGGCGCGTGCCGCGACGACGCCGCGGGTGCCCGCCGACGTTCGCTGCACGAGCGTCGCACCGTCGAGCTCGGCCTTCGACACTTCGACCGGTGAGTTCGAGAAGTCGAAGCCGCGTATGCGCCGGCCGTGGTCCTCGCCCATCGCCAGCACGCCGGGGTTGGCCGCCTTGAACGCGAGCGCCTCGTCCACGTCGGCGCACAGGAAGATCTGGCGTGCGCCGGCCGCGAACGCATACGCCGACGTCGTGAACGCGCGCAGTACATCGACGGCGACGACTGCACCGTCGATGTCTGCGACCTGGTCGCGGCGCAGATAGCGCGGTTCAGCCGTCGCGCGGTTCACAGATGATCACGGGGATGTCACGAGACGTCCGCTGCTGATAACCCGCGTAGCCGTCGTACCTGCGCGTGATCTCGGGCCAGAGCTCGGCCTTCTCCTCCGCCGTCGCGGTCCGCGCTCGCATCTTGCAGGTGGTGCCGTCCATCGTGAGCTCGACGTCGGGATCAGCGACGAGATTGCGATACCACTCCGGATTCCGATCGTCGCCGCCCTTGGACGCAATCAGGACGACGCGGTCGTCGTCCCGCATCGGCGTCGTGAGCATCGTCGTTCGACGCGCTCCCGACTTGCGTCCCGTGGTGTGCAGCTCGACGACGGGCATGCCGAACGCGGTGTTGAGGATTCGTCCGCCGGACAAGCGCAGCACGGCCCGGTGCACACCGTTCATGACCTTTGCGGCGACGTCCACCAGAGTGTTTCGGGGGTCCATCGGTCGGATTCAATCACGGTGTGAGGACGTTGCCACCAGGTGCCGCCGATAGCCTCCTGTGGTGTCCGCGAGCGAGAAGCCAAGCGTGTTCGTGCCGCCTGGAGAAGCGCCGCCCTCCGATCTGCTGATCGAAGACATCGAGGTCGGCACGGGCGACGAGGTCATGGCCGGCCAGCAGGTCCAGGTGCACTACGTCGGCGTGTCTTGGCGCACTCGGAAGCAGTTCGATGCCTCGTGGGACCGCGGCCAGGCGTTCGAATTCGGGCTCGGGGCGGGCCAGGTCATCAAGGGCTGGGACCAAGGTGTCGCCGGCATGCGAGTGGGCGGCCGACGTCGGATCACCATCCCTCCACGGCTCGCCTACGGCAAACAAGGGGCAGGCGGAGTGATCGGTCCCGACGAGACGCTGGTGTTCGTGGTCGACCTGCTGTCCGTCGGCTGATCACCGGCTCGCGGCTGCGCCCTCCTCGGCCCCGGGACCGGGCAGAGCTAACGTCTGCGGCTCATGGATCTGCAACGTCTGGGACGAGTCGAGCTGACGGGCGCGGACGAGAAGCAGCATCGGCTCGGCGACTACTGGGCCGACCGAACGGTGATCTTGGTCTTCCTGCGCCACTTCGGCTGACTGCTCTGCCGCGAGCATGTCGCGCAGTTGCGTGACCACTACCACGAGATCACGTCCGAAGGGGCCGAGGTCGTCGCAGTCGGGACCGGCGACGAACGCTACGCGAAGGGGTTCGTCGCGGACGAGGCCGTTCCGTTTCCCGGTCCTGGTCGACGACGCGGCAGAAGCAGCGCACGCGGCGTCAGTGAAGAAAGTCAACTTCGCGACGCTTCTGTTCGACCCTCGCAGCCTCAAAGGAGCGCGCCGCGCGCACCGCGACGGCTACAGGGTCAAGAAGAGCGGCAAGCGCGTCAACCAACTCGGGGCGACGTTCGTGATCGAGCCGGGGCCGACTGTGCGGTACGAACACATCGACGTCCACACCGCCGACCATGCTCCGCTCGACGAGGTGCTCGCCGCGATCCGCTCGTGACGCGCTGACTACGGGGGAGGGACGACGATCGTCGACTGCGACGGGTCGTCCGGATCGAGCTTCACCTTCACGCCGTCGTCTTGGCCGTCGGCGTCGATCTCGATGACGACCTCCGGCTTCTCGATGTCGCCGTACATCGCCTTTTGCAGGCCCATCATCGCCGCACCCACGACGGTCGACATGGACGAGCTGAGCCTCGGCGCGTAGACGCGATGGTCGTCTTCCGCCGGCGACTCGGTGGCGCGCAGCCACTCGATCCACTGCTCCTCGGTCCAGTCGTCGGGGTCGAGCGGAGGCGCGTCCACTGGGATGAATGCTACGGCGACATCGCGATGCAACCATGGCGCGATGCCCGGCGACCTGTTCTCCCTCTCGGACCTGGAGGCCTTGACCGAGCTGGTGAGGACAGCGTGGCTGGAAGGACGAGACCGCGACTGGTCCCTGCCGGCGGGAACGCTCGAGTGGAGCTGCCGCCGGACCGCCGAGCACGCGATCGACACGGTGATCGCACCTGCGATGTTCCTCGCGTCGGGGAACGTCGATCGCTATCCACCGGGCGAGCTCGCCTTCGACGCGGAGCTGACCGCGGACCGGCTGGTCGAGGGACTACGCGCCGCGGCAAGGATCCTGTCGGCGGTCGTGACGGTGACCGATCCCGATGCGCGAGCGATCATCTGGTTCCGGCCGGAGCCCGAGACGCGGCCGCGGGAGGACTTCGTCCCCCGCGCCGGGCTCGAGCTGATCCTCCATGCGCACGATGTCTGCGCCGGCGTCGGCGTCCCCTTCGAGCCGCCACCGGACCTGTGCGAGCGCCTGCGTGAGCACACGCGGGAGTGGCCGATGTGGCTGCTCTGGAACGAGGTCGGCCGCACCGCCGACCCGTGGAACGACCTGCTCGCGGCCTCAGGACGTCGTCGCGCCTGACGGCCGGCATCGGGTCCGGATCGAACGCCGAAAGATCACTTGCGCTTCAGTCCGTGCCCGAAGAAGCCGCCCACCGGACGAGCGTGCGCGTGGTAGTGGTCGGGGATGTTGCGCATGTTGTCGTCGACATAGTGCTCGAACGTGAAGTACTCCTGCACCACGGCGGCGAGGCGTGCATGCAACTCCGATTTCACGTCCGCTGCCGGGTTGGCGTCGTGTTCACGCCACACCACCATGGGCGTGGCGCAGATCTCGCACTCGGCGATCCAGCAGAGGTCGTCCTCGTAGAACCAGGGCGTGATGCGAGCCGCCTCGCACAGGTCACAGTCAGCCACGATCGAGTCCTTGTCGTAGTTCGGTCACGAATGCGGCGGCGCCGGCCGGACCACCGCCGTCGAGCAATCGCCGGACGAGCGCAGAACCGACGATCACCCCGTCGGCGATCTCGCACAAGGCTCTCGCATGGTCCGCGGTGGACACGCCGACGCCCACGAGCACGGGCTTGTCCGTCACTGCCTTCAGCCGTTTCGCGATCACGAGCGCCGACTCGGACACCGCACTGCGCTCCCCGGTGACACCGAGCAACCCGACGCCGTACACGAACCCGCGTGACCGCTCGCAGACACGGGGAAGCCGTTCGTCGGGTGCAGTCGGCGCGGCCAACATCACGGTCTCCACGCCCGCAGCGTCGGCGACCGCGCACCACGGTCCTGCTTCCTCGAGCGGAAGATCCGGCAGGATTGCGCCATCGACCCCTGCCGCCACGAGCGAGCGGGCGAACCGTTCGTGTCCCATGTGGAAGGCGATGTTGTAGTACGTCATCACGGCCACCGGAATACCTGCGTCGACGTCGCGCAGCTCGTCGAGGATCGACTGCGGTGTGGCCCCACGATCGAGCGCCCGCTGTGACGCTTCCTGGACGATCGGGCCGTCCATCACCGGATCGGAGAACGGGATGCCGACCTCGACGGCGTCGGCACCCGCGTCGGCGATCGCACGAACGACCTGCACCCACTCCTGGTCCACGCCACCCGTCACGTACGGAACGAGGAGCTTGCGTCCTCGGTCGCGCGCGGCGCGCAACCGTCGTTCCAGGTCAGCCAACCCCGCCGCCCAAGATGTCGCTCACCTCTTGCACGTCCTTGTCGCCGCGACCGCTCAGGTTGACGAGCACCGTCTTGCCCGAGAGCTCCTCTCGCGCCTCTGACACCCACGCGAGCGCGTGTGCGGGCTCGAGCGCCGGGATGATCCCCTCCGTGCGCGACAACAACATGAACGCGTCGAGCACCTGGCTGTCGGTCACCGACACGTAACGCGCTCGACCGCGATCAGCCAGGTGTGCGTGCTCCGGACCGACGCCGGGATAGTCGAGCCCGGCGGACACGGAAGACGCCTCCAGCACCTGTCCCCACTCGTCCTGGAGCAGGTAGCTGAGCGAGCCGTGCAGGACACCGGGCACACCGTGGCCGATCGCGGCGCCACCCGCCGGCTCGACGCCGACGAGCTCGACATGGTCGAGGTCGGCGAAACCGCTGAAGATCCCCGCCGCGTTCGACCCGCCACCGACGCATGCTGCCACGACGTCAGGGTCGCGCCCGTCGAGAAGGGAGCGGCACTGTTCGCGGGACTCGTGGCCGATCACGCGGTGCAGCTCGCGCACCATCCACGGGTACGGATGCGGACCCATGACCGAGCCGATCAGGTAGTGCGTGGACTCGACCGTCGCGACCCAATCGCGCAGGGCCTCGTTGATGGCGTCCTTCAACGTGCGGCTGCCGGACACTGCAGCACGCACCTCGGCGCCGAGCAGGCGCATGCGGAACACGTTCAGCGCTTGACGCCGCATGTCGACCTCGCCCATGTACACCAGGCACTCCATGCCGAACAGCGCGGCCGCGGTTGCAGTCGCGACACCGTGCTGGCCGGCACCGGTCTCGGCGACCAGGCGCGTCTTGCCCATCCGCCGCGCCAGCAGCGCCTGGCCGAGCACGTTGTTGATCTTGTGCGAGCCGGTGTGGTTCAGATCCTCACGCTTCAGCAGCAGTCGCACGCCGAGGTCGTCGGACAGCCGCTTGCATTCCGTGAGCGGCGAAGGCCGCCCGGCGTAGTCGTGCAGCGAGCGCGTCGAGCTCGGACCGGAACTCTGGGTCGCCCCAGGCCGATCGGAACGCACGCTCGAGGTCCGCGCACGCGGGCACCAACGTCTCGGGAACGAACCGCCCCCCGAAGCGCCCGAAGCGCCCCTGCGGGGTGGGCTCGCCCATGACGCTCACGGGCTCTTCCAAGGGACTGCGCCCGTCGCCCCGCTCGCTCGTCGCTCGCTCACCGGTCTTCCTCCTGCCAGTCGAAGGGCCGGGTCGCCTCGTCGCCGTGATAGCGGGGCGGGTCGGCGCGACGGGCGTTGAGGATGAACTCGCGGACCTTGCGGGCGTCCTTGCGCCCGGGCGCTGCCTCGGTGCCAGTGTCCACGTCGACACCCCAGGGACGAATGGCCTCGATCGCCTCGGCGACGTTCTCCGGCGTGAGCCCGCCGGCGACGATGACGCGCCGGTTGAGCGGCGCACCCTCGGCCAGCGACCAATCGAAGACCTCTCCGGAGCCGGGTGCGTGCGAGTCGACGAGGATCGCATCGGCACCGAAGTCGTCGGCGCGGTCGAGCGCCAGGTCGCCGGCGGCGAACCCCTTGATCACGAACGGCACCCGCTTGCGGACCCACACGGTCTGCTCCGCCGTCTCGAGGCCGCTCAGTTGCGCAGCGCGCAGGCCGGCGCCGTTGACGACATCGACGACCCGCTGCGCAGATTCGTCCCGAAAGACGCCGACGGTCAGCACCTCGGGCGGCAACCGGCGGACGATGTCGCGCACGAGCCCCGCCGCGACCTGGCGGCGCGACGGAGCGAAGATGAATCCGACGGCATCGGCGCCCATGGCGACGGCAAGGAGCGCGTCTTCCTCGCTCGTGATGCCGCAGATCTTGACGAACACCCGAGCAGGTTACTGGTCGATCTCTGCACCGATCGTCCGCAATGCGGCCACTGCCGCGGCCGGATCGCTCGCGGCACGAGGCTCTCGCCCACGAGGACCGCGTGATAACCGGCGGCGGCGAGCGGCCTCGCGTCGTCGGCCGAACGGATGCCGGACTCCGCGACGCGCACGCTCCCGGACGGCATCAGCGGCGCGAGCCGGACTGCTCGAGCGGTGTCGACCTCGAACGTCACGAGGTCCCGCTGGTTCACACCGATCAGCGTCGCGCCGACCGCCGAGGGCCCGTTCCAGCTCCGTCTCGTCGTGGATCTCCACCAGCGCGTCGAGGCCCAGCTCGCGGGCGAGCGCGTGAAAGTCCGCCAGCTCGTGGTCGTCGAGCGCGGCAACGATGCAGGAGCGCCGCGTCGGCGCCCATGAGCCGCGCGTCGCACACGTCGCGCGGCGAGACGGTGAAGTCCTTCCGCAACAACGGCGTCGCGACCGCAGACGCGAACCGCGGTGAGGTCGTCTGCGGCTCCTCCGAAGAAGTCGGCGTCGGTGAGAACGGAGACGCACGCGGCCCCGCCCCGCTCGTACGCACGGGCGAGCGTCGCCGGGTCGAGGCCGACATCGATGTCGCCCTTCGACGGCGACCGGCGCTTGACCTCCGCGACGACCGCGAGCTGTCCGGACGACGAGCCGGTTCGGAGCGACTCGGTGAACCCGCGCGCAGGCGGCATCGTGCGGGCCGCCTCGACCAGGCGGTCGAGGGAGCGATCGTCGCGCGCGGCTGCATCACGGTGTGCGGCGACGATCTTGTCGAGGTACGTCCCCGTCAAGGGCTGCTGCCCCGGTCGAAACCCATCGCCAGCAGTGTCCGGGCGACCACGAGAACGCCGACGATGAACAACGAGAACACGCAGAAGCCGAGCAGCGGACGCGACTCGAACAACATGGCGAACAGGAACGACAACGCCGTGGAGGCGACGGCGGCGAGCAAGCGCGAGCAGGGTGAGGCTGTCGAGCAGCCGCATCCTCGGTGACGCCGCCACCCGGACCCGGTGCTCGTCGACGTCGTAGTCGTGCACGTCTTCGGGCTCGGGACTCCACGTCGGTCGAGGTGGGGTTTCGACACGGGGTCGCGCCTGCGACGCCGGTATCGACCCGGGAGCGGTGGACAGAGCAGCCCAGGCCTCGTTGAGCCGGCGCATCTCGCTCACGTTGCCGCCCGCGTCGGGGTGGTGGAGGCGGGCGAGCGCGAGGTAGGCCCGACGGATCTCCTCCGGGGACGCGCTCGGCGAGACACCCAGCACCTCGTACGGGGTCATCGTTCGGCGGGGCTCGCGGACGTCATCATCGAGTCCTAACCACAATCTCACCGACCGGCAACAAGGGGCGCGACGATACTGCTGATGGCAGACGCCCCCAGCGTGGTCCTCGTCGAGGACGACGTCCACATCGCCGACCTCGTGTCGCTCTACCTCGACCAGTCCGGCTTTCGGGTCTACCGGGCCGACAACGGCGGCGACGGTCTGCGCACGGTTGCCGAGCGCGACCCCCGGCTGGTCATCCTCGACGTCGGCCTGCCAGGAGACATCGACGGGCTCGAGTTGTGCCGTCGGCTTCGGACCACGAGCAACGTCCCGGTCATCATCCTCACCGCCCGCGACGACGAGATCGACCGCGTCCTCGGACTCGAGCTCGGAGCGGACGACTACGTCACCAAGCCGTTCTCGCCCCGCGAACTCGTCGCGAGGGTGAAGGCGATCCTGCGGCGGGCCGACGGCGCGGCGCAGGCCCGCGCCAACGGTGCGCGACAGGTCCTGCGGACCGGCGAGGTGGAGGTCGACACGGGGCGGGCCGAGGCGCGGGATCGACGGCGACGTCATCCCGCTCACGACGCGTGAGTTCGCGCTGTTGCTGTACCTCGCCGAGAACCGAGGTCTCGCGCTCTCACGCCGGCAACTGCTCGACGGCGCGTGGGGCGCGGACTGGTACGGCGACGAGCGCACGGTCGACGTCCACGTCCGCCAGCTCCGCAAGAAGATGGGGGACGCGCTCCCGCTCACCACCGTGCGGGGCATCGGCTATCGCCTCGAATGACCCGCCGCCTCACCCTCGTCATCCTCGCCACGGTCGCGGCCACCTTGCTCGTTGCGGGCGGCGGCACGTTGCTGCTCGCCCGCTTCGGAGCACGACAGCACACCGAGGACGAGCTTGCGCTCGCAAGCGACGGAGCTGGCGGCAACGATCGACGATCTCAACAACCAGGGTGCGCTGCGACTGGTCGCCAACCTGCGCAACACGCTGAACCTCGAAGGCATCGAGGTCATGCGCTTCGGTCCGGCCGGGCGCACCGTCGACCAGTACCCCGCCGGTGTCCAGCCGTCCGACATCGACCTCGACGCGCTGCGCAACGGCGAGACGGTGAGCGGCAACCACGGGTCGTTGGTGTATGCGGCGGCGCCCGCGACCGTCGCCCTCAAAGGCGCGAGCGGCCGCGACGTGCTGGCCGTCGTCGTGCTGACCCGTCAGGCGGACACGCCGTTGCGTCCGGCCACCGGCTGGTTCCTTCTCGCCGCTGATCGCGACGCTGGTCATCGGGGCGCTGGTGGCATGGAGGTTCGGCCGCCGCCTCACGCGTCCGCTTCGCGAGGCGGAGGAAGCAACGCGGCGCATCTCCGCCGGCGATCTGTCGACCCGGCTGGCCGTCGCGAAACCAGGCTCGAAGGACGAGCTCACCTCGCTCGCCGAATCGATCAACGCCATGGCGGAGACACTCGAACGATCGAAGGGACTCGAGCGCCAGTTCCTGCTGTCGGTGTCACACGACCTGCGGACGCCGTTGACGTCGATCCAGGGCTACGCCGAGGCGATCGCCGACGGGGCGCTGCCCGACGCCGTCCGAAGGTGGGGCGGTGATCCTCAGCGAAGCGAGGCGGCTCGACCGTCTCGTCGACGACCTGCTCGACCTCGCGAAGCTCGAGAGCAGGCAGTTCTCGATGACGTCCGAGCCGGTCGATCTCGCCGACGTCGTCGCCGCAACCGTCGACGGCTTCCGTCCCGAGGCGGACGACGCCTCGATCGCACTCGAGCTGCGGGCGCCGCACGAACCGATCACCGTCGAAGGCGACACTGATCGGCTCGCGCAGGTGACCGGCAACCTCGCTGCAGAACGCGCTCGAGGTACGCGCGGTCGCGCATCGTCGTCGCGGTCGAGGTAACGGACGCATGGGCGCGTCTCGATGTCATGGACGACGGTCCTGGCATCGCGGCCGAGGACCTTCCGCACGTGTTCGAACGTCTCTACGTCGCGCGCCGCCAACCCGACCGCCGCGAGACGGGCTCGGGGCTCGGGCCTGCCATCGTGCGCGAGCTGGTGACCGCCATGGGGGGACACGTGCGGGCGAGTCGCGTCCCTGGGCGAGGACAAGACCATGCCGGGTGCGTGCCTGTCGGTGTTCCTACCGTTCGCCGGACCGATCGACGCCGCCGCCCCGTCCCCCAGCCCCCGGAGCAGCAGGCCTCCCCGGAGGTGAAGGCGGCGGCGACCCGGGGGCGATGACGAGCCCGACGCCGGAGGAGGCGCCGACGCAGCCGGCGCAGTAGTCGGCGCGCGCCGGCGAGGAGCCGACGCAGGTGGGCGCCGTGAACGACGCCGGTTGTGGTGGACGGATCCGCCGTGGCCTGGATCTGCGCCTGGATCAGGCTGGCGCCGGCTGTCGTGCACACGAGCGTGAAGCTCGCGTCACCGTTCCCGTCCGTCGCGGCCGTCGGAGGACTCGGTGACCGACCAGCCGTCCGCCTCTGTCAGCTGCACGATCGCGTTCGCCACCCGGCGGACACGGACGACGCCATCGTTGTCGACCGCCCGATTCGCGACCCGAACCACGAAGGTAGCGGGGTTGCCGACGTACCGGCGGGTCGGGGGCCGTCGCGCTCGCTACCGCGAGACCCGAGAAGCTCTTGACCGAGAAGTCGAGCCCCCGCACCTCGCCGTCGGCGAGGAAGAACACCTGTGGATCGGTCTGCGCGTACTGAGGCGGGAGAAACGCGCGGACGCGGTAGCGCCCGCCCGCGATGTTCGGCCGCGTCGTAGCGGCCGTCGGGTCCCGCGGTCACATCGGTCGTCACCGTGTCGCCGACGAGATGCTCGAGCCGCACGACCGCGCCGGCCACGGGTCCCTGTGGTCCCTTGACCAGGCCGGTGAGGTGAGCGGTGCCGATGGCGCGCACCGGTGCGGTCGTCGTGGTTCCCTCCACACCGGGAATCGAGACGCCGGTGAGATCGGCAGGTGCGGTCGACGGCGGCGGCGGCGTGGTCGTCGCCACGGGCTGCGGCGCATGGATGTCCGGGAAGGTGCCCGCTGTCCGACCCGCGCACGACGATGACGCCGAGCACGCCGAGTGCTGCAGCGAGCGGGATCGCCCAGAGGAGCCTCATGCCATGGGCAGTGCGACGACGGCACCCGCGTGGCCGCCTGCTTCGACCTGGGTGCCGACGGCGACGGCGCGGCTGAGCGGTGCGAGGGCGACGGTCGTCCGGTCGTCGACCATGGCTGTGCTCGTGAGCGTCCCGATGGCCTTGCCGCCGGCCACGATCTCGTCACCACGCGTGGCCGCGCCCTCGATCCGTATGCCGCGGATCGGGCCGCGGCGCGTTGCCGCCACGGGAGTCGATGCGAGCGACGAGCTCCTGGCCGGTGAAGCAGCCCTTCGTGAAGCTGACCGACGCGTCCACCAGCCACTGTCCCGCCTCGACGGGGATGGTGGCGTCGGTCAACTCGTGTCCCAGTGCAGGCACGCCGGCTTCGATGCGCCGGCGCTCGTACACGTCTCCACCCGCGAGCGCGAGCCCGTCCGGCGGCTCGACCGCGGGACCGAGGAGGTCGTAGCCAGTCGTCTGCGGCCACACGATCGGGCGGGCGTCGGGCGGAGCATCCGCGGTCACGTCTCGGACGGCGAGGCAGCGCCAGTCGTCGATCGGGTCGAGGTCGCACTTGGTGCGCAGCTTGAACCGCGCCAGCCGCTGCACGAGCGCGTCCCCCCAGCCGCCGTCGAGGTCGAGCACGAAGTCGTCGGCGGCGCCGCGGGTGACGCGGAGCCACGCGTCGACCTTCCCGGACGGCTGCAGCAGCAACGACCAGGTCGACGCGCCGATGGCGAGCGACTCGACGTCCTGGCTCAGTTGTCCCTGCAGGAACGCCGCCGCGTCCGGACCGCTCGCCCGCACGACGTCGCGCTCGATCCAAGTGGCAAACGGCTGCATCACCCGCGTGAGGCTACGGCGCGGCGAGTCGCAGTCATGCGACGGGCAGCAGGGACGGCGGCGAGCAGCGCCTGCGCCTTGTTGCGGCACTCGAGGTCCTCGTGCTCGGGAACCGAGTCGACCACGATGCCGGCACCGGCTTCGACGGACGCGCGGCCGTCCGGCTGCACCACCATCGTGCGGATGGCGATGGCGGTGTCGAGGTTGCCCGAGAAGTCGATGTAACCGACGACCCCCGCGTACGGGCCGCGCTTGACCGGCTCGAGCGAGTCGATGATCTCCATCGCGCGCACCTTCGGCGCGCCGGACACGGTGCCGGCAGGCAGCGTCGCCCGCAGCACGTCGATCGGCCCGAGCCCGTCGCGCAGCGCGCCCGACACCTGCGACGTGAGATGCATCACGTGTGAGTAGCGCTCGAGCGTCATCATCTCGTCGACCTTCTCGGTCCCGAACTGCACGACCCGGCCGACGTCGTTGCGGGCGAGGTCGACGAGCATGACGTGCTCGGCGCGCTCCTTCGGATGCTCGGTGAGCTCCGCCGCGAGGCGGCGGTCGTCTTCGTCGGTGTGGCCCCGGCGTCGGGTTCCGGCGATCGGCCGCGAGATCACGCGTCCGTCGAGGAGCTGCACCATCGGTTCAGGGGAGGACCCGACGATCGTGAGCTCGGGATGCCGGATGAAGTACATGTACGGGCTCGGGTTCACCTGCCGCAGCACCCGGTACACGTCGAAAGGCTCGGCGTCGAGATCGAGGTCGTAGCGCTGCGCGAGCACGACCTGGAAGATGTCGCCGGCGAGAATGTGTTCGCGTGCCGCCTCGACGGCGTCGCAATACAGACGCAGGCCCATGGACGAGCGCACCTCGGGGAGAGGATCGCCCGGGTCGGGCGGCTCGACCAACGGCTCGTTGATGGGCCGGGAGCCGTCCTCGGCGATCTGGTCGAGACGAGCGAGCGCGTCCTCGTACTCGACGTCGAGCTCGGCCGGCGTCGCGCCCGGCGACACGAACGCGTTCGCGACGAGCGTGACTCGCTGCCGATAGTGGTCGTATGCCGCGAGCTCGCCGATGATCGAGAGCACCGCGTCGGGGTTGCCGAGATCATCAGGGGGAACGTCGGGCAGGCGCTCGACCTCGCGCACGACGTCGTAGCCGAGATAGCCGACGAGACCGCCGTGCAGCGGCGGTAGGTCGGGCAAGGACGGCGACCGGTACGTGTCGAGAATCGCCTCGACTGCGGCGAGCACGCCCTTGTCGAGCGGAACGTGGGCGGGCAGCGGGCGCGTCGGTTGTCAGTTGTCGGCCGCGCGCGACCATCGTCGCCGCCGGCCGCCGTCCGACGAACGACCATCGTCCCCACCGCTCGTGCTCCACGGACTCGAACAAGAAGCCGGGCTCGTCGCCGACGAGGCGCAGAAAGGCCGAGACCGGCGTCGTCAGGTCGGCGAGCAGCTCGCGCCACACCGGGACGACGGTGTGCTCGCGAGCGAGAGCGTGGAAGTCAGCCCTGGTCGGACTGACCACTGGGCCCGAACGAGCGGTAGAAGCAGCTGTACGCCCCGGTGTGGCACGCACCGTTTCCTTCTTGCTCGACGACGAACAACAACACGTCGCCGTCGCAGTCGTAGTGCGCCGACCGGATGTACTGACGGTCGCCCGACGTGTCTCCCTTGCGCCACACCTCCTGCCGGCTGCGCGACCAGAACACGGTGCGTCCTTCTTCCAGCGACTGACGAAGGGTGGCCTCGTTCATCCACGCCAACATCAGGACCTTGCCGGTGTCCTCGTCCTGCACGATCGCCGGCACGAGGCCGTCGGCGTCGTAGGTGACGGAAGCGAGCTGCTCGTCGGTGGCCGCGATCGGCGTGACGGTGGGCGACATCCCGATCAAAGGTAGAGGCCGGTCGAGCCCTCTTCGAGACGTTTTGACGCGACTGCGTGCACGTCACGCTCACGGAGGATCACGAAGTCCTCGCCGCGGACCTCGACCTCGTAGCGGTCCTCGGGGTTGAACAGCACCTGGTCGCCCGGTTCCATGTTGCGGACGTTCGCGCCCGTGGCCACCACCTCTGCCCACGCCAGCCGCTTCGACATCTGGGCCGTCGAGGGGATGAGGATGCCGCCGGTCGTGCGCCGCTCGCCTTCGGGTGCGTTGGCCTGCACGAGCACACGATCGTTCAGCATCTTGATCGGCAGCTTGTCGCCGTCGCTCGCCTTCGGCTTCGCCATCGGTCTCAACGGTACCGTCCACCCATGCGACCTCACGACCTCGCGGCCGCGGAAGGCACGGCTCACGCGTCGGCAGTGCTGCTGCCATCCCCATCCCGACATGGGTGGTGACCGCTTCAACAACGTGGTGAGCGAGCTGTACCACGCCCTACCGGTCGCCGGCGTCACGGTGATCCGCTTCGACTTCAGCAGCAGCTCCGCGGACACGGCCGCCGTCGAAGCGATCGAAGCGCTCGACCGACTGCCGGCAGACCTGCCCAGGTTTCTCGCCGGCTACTCGTTCGGTGGCGGCGTGGCCGCGACGATCACGGACGAGCGCGTCGCGGGATGGTTCCTCGCCGCGCCGGCACTGTCGATGATCGAACCGGCGATCGGTGACGATCCGCGGCCCAAGCTCATCGCCGCCGCGGAGCACGACCGGTTCTTCTCGCCCGAGCAACTCGAAGCGACCACTGCCGGCTGGCAGAGCACCGAGCACACCGTCGTCGGCGGAGCAGACCACTTCTTCGTCGGTCGCACCGACGTCGTCGCCGCTCGTTGCGTCGAGTGGATCAACCGGGTCGCACGGTGATCCCGTGCGCGGCGAGGACCTCCTTCGCCTCGCGCACCGTGTGCTCGCCGAAATGGAAGATCGACGCCGCCAGCACTGCGTCGGCCTTGCCTTCCGTCACGCCTTCGACGAGGTGATCGAGCGTGCCGACACCGCCGGACGCGATGACCGGGACGTTGCACGCCTCCACGACCGACCGCGTGAGCTCGAGGTCGAATCCGTCGCGCGTGCCGTCGCGGTCCATCGAGGTCAGCAGGATCTCACCGGCGCCGAGCGCTTCGACTTCAGCCGTCCACGCGACGGCGTCGCGGCCCGTCGGCGTGCGGCCGCCATGGGAGAACACCTCCCAACCGGTGTCGGCCCGGCGCGCATCGATGGCGACGACCGCACACTGTGAACCGAACTCGTCGGCGATCTCCGCCACGAGCTCTGGGCGTGCGATGGCGGAGGTGTTGACCGACACCTTGTCGGCACCGGCGCGGAGCAGTCGGCGTGCGTCATCCACCGACCGGATGCCGCCGCCGATCGTGAACGGGATGAACACCTCCTCGGCGGTTCGGCGCGCGAGGTCGACGATCGTGTCGCGGTCGTCGGACGACGCGGTGATGTCCAGGAAGACGACCTCGTCCGCTCCCTCACGGTCGTAGCGCGCCGCCAGCTCGACCGGATCGCCTGCGTCGCGCAGGTCGACGAAGTTGACGCCCTTCACCACGCGTCCGCGGTCCACGTCGAGACAGGGGATGATCCTCACGGAGCGCACGCGCGCAAGGCCTCCTCGACCGTGAACCGGCCCTCGTAGATCGCCTTGCCCACGATCGCGCCGGCCACGCCGAGCGAGCGCAGCGCACCGAGGTCGTCCAACGTACCGACCCCACCACTGGCGATGACCGGGACGGAGGTCGCCGCCTGCAGGAACTTCAGGCCGTCGAGGTCCGGGCCGCCGAGCGTGGCGTCGCGCGAGATGTCCGTGACCACGAACGCCGCCACGCCTGGCAGCGCGAGTTCCGCCGCGACGTCGAAGAGTCTCCGGCCACTTCCCTGCTCCCAGCCGCGCACGCGGACCTCGCCGTCCCAGTGGTCGAGACCGACAGCGACGCGATTCGGCCATCGCTCCGCCATGCTGCGCACGAGGTCGGGGTCTTCGATCGCGGCGCTGCCGACGACGACGCGCTCGACGCCGGCGTCGAGCAGCGACCCGTCACGCACACCCCCGCCGGTCTGCACCGGCACATCGACCGATGCTGCGATCGCGGTGACGAGCTCGCGGTTCGAGCCGTCGCGACGCGCGGCGTCGAGATCGACCACGTGGATCCAGCGCGCGCCGGCGGCCTCGAACGCGCGAGCGACTGCGATCGGATCGTCGCCGTACACGGTCTCGCGATCGAAGTCGCCTTGGTGCAGCCGCACGACGCGCCCGCCCCGCAGGTCGATCGACGGATAGAGGTCGAACGGCGTCACCCAGCGCACCGCGCCACGAAGTTGGCGAGCACGTGCAGACCGTTGGCGGCGGACTTCTCAGGGTGGAACTGCATCGCTGCGACGTTGGCGCGCTCGACCGCGGCCACGACCGTGCCGCCGTAGTCGCAGGTCGCAGAGGCATTGGCGAGGTCGTCCGGCGCGAACGAATGGACGAAGTAGAACCACGCCGGGTCGGGCAGTCCGTCGAACAGCGGACGAGCCGTTGCGGACCGCGAGGGTGTTCCACTGCATCTGCGGATGCTTCACTCCCTCCGGCAGTCTCCGCACCGTGCCCGGCAACACGCCGAGCCCGGCCCGGCCGGGGTTCTCCTCCGATTCGTCGTAGAGCAGTTGCATCCCGATGCAGATGCCGAGGAACGGCACGTCGCCCGTCGCCGTCTCCTTGGCGATCGAGGCGAGCCCGGTGCGCTCGAGTGCGTCCATGCATCGACCGAACGCGCCGACGCCCGGCAGCACGACGCCCGCGGCGTCGCGGACGATCGACTCGTCTGCGGTGAGCCGCGCGTCCGCACCGACGCGTTCGAGCGCCTTCTGCGCCGAACGGAGGTTGCCGATGCCGTAATCGAGGACGGCGACGAGCGGTCGCCCACGCGTCACAGCGCACCCTTCGTCGACGGCACGCCTCCGCCCTCGACGCGCACCGCGCGCGCAGACACCGGGCCACGCCCTTGAACGTCGCTTCGATGACATGGTGCGTGTTGTCACCGGTTCGCTTCCGCACGTGCAGCGTCACGGCGGCGGCGGTGGCGAACGAGTGCCAGAAGTGCCCGGCCATCTCCGGATTGAACGGCGGTGTGCCGAGCGGCAGCACCTCGCCGAACGGCACGTCCCACACCACGAACGGCCGGCCGGAGAGGTCGAGCGCAACTTCGACGAGCGCCTCGTCGAGCGGGAACAGCCCACTCGCGAAGCGCGCCACGCCCGGCCTTGTCTCCGACTGCTTCGGCGAACGTCTCGCCGAGCGTGATGCCGACGTCCTCGACGGTGTGGTGACCGTCGACCTCGAGATCGCCGGTGGCCAGCACCTTGAGGTCGAAGCCGCCGTGCCGCGCGAGTTGATCGAGCATGTGGTCGAAGAACGGGAGACCGGTGCCGACTTCGGCGGTACCCGAGCCGTCGATGTCGAGGTCGACGAGCACCGCCGTCTCCTTCGTCTCCCGCTTCCGGGTCGCGACTCGGCTCATTGGCGTTCCAGACGCCGAGCTCACCGTGACGCAAGCCGCGTTCGACCGTGCGACCGCCAGGGAGCCGGGCGAAGATGGGGCGCGGGGGCGCAGCCCCCGAGGGAAACGGCTCACGTCAGCACCTCCTGCAGAGCGGACAACAACGCATCGTCCTCCTCTGCCGTGCCGACCGTTATGCGGAGGCACCCGTCGAGACGCGGCCACGACGCGCAGTTGCGGACGAGGATCGAGCGCTCGAGCAGCGCCTGCCACACGTCGTCGCCGTCGACGGTGTGCGGCCGGACGAGCACGAAGTTCGCGCCGGACGGCCACACCTCGAGCGGCAGGTCGCGCAACGCGGCACTGAGCCGGCCGCGCTCTTCGACGAGCGCGGCGACCCGTGCGTCCATCTCGTGTCGGTAGTCGAGTGCGAGCCGCCCGGCGATCTGCTTGAACGAGTCGAGGTGGTACGGCAACACGACCTTTTCCAACTCGCGCACGAGCCACGACGGGCCGATGAGATAGCCGAGGCGGGCCGCGGCCATCGACCACGTCTTCGAATAGGTCCGGGTCACGACGAGCGGACGCTCTTCGTCGACAAGTTCGAGCGCGGACCATGGAGCGAACTGGCCGTAGGCCTCGTCGACGACGAGAAGACCCGGCACGACCTCGAGCGTGCGTCGCACCGTGTCCTCCGTCTCCACCAACCCGGTCGGGTTGTTCGGCGAGGACAGGAACGTGATGTCGGGGTGCGCGCGCGAGATGACGCGGTCGACCTCGTCGATGTCGAGCGTGAAGTCTTCGCGCCGCTCGCCCGTCGCGACCGACGTGCCCGTGAGCGCTGCGATGTGGCTGTGCAACGCGTACGTGGGCTCGAACACCGCTGCACACCGGCCATGGCCGCCGTAGGTGAGGCAGAGCGTCTGCAGGACCTCGTTCGAGCCGTTGGCCGCGAAGACCTGATCGGGACGCACGCCGTGGAGGTCCGCGATGGCGGCGCGCAACTCGGTGGCGGCGCGGTCGGGATAGCGATGCCAGTCGATCCGGCGCAGCTCGTCCGCCAGCCGCTCGGTGAACGCAATTGGAGGAGGTTCGGGCGCCTCGTTCGTGTTGAGCCGAACCTTCACGTCCACCTGCGGCGAGTGGTACCCCTCCATGAGCGCGACGTCGTCACGCGGCCGAATGCGACTCATATCCCGGGGGCTGCGCCCCTCGCACCCCATCGCGCGTCCTGCTCGCACGGATCGGCGACGGCTTCGCTCGCTCGCCGGGGATCGCCGATCGTCCGCTCGCCAGGCGGTCCTCGGTCGCCGTGACCGCGCTGCGCTCGCTCATGCCGGCGGAACCGGATGGACTCGGCGTGCGCGAGGCCCTCGGCTTCGGCCAGCGCGACGACGACAGGACCGAGTCGCTCGAACGCGTCGCGGTCGACGTCGATGACGTGGACGGGCTTCGTGAAGTCGTCGGCGGTGAGGGCGCCCGCGAACCGTGCCGACCCGTGCGTCGGCAGGACATGCGACGGCCCTGCGACGTAGTCGCCGATCGACGCCGGCGCCCACGGTCCGCAGAACACCGCACCTGCGTGGCGCACCAGAGGAAGCAATGACTCGGGATCGGCGACCAGCAGCTCGAGGTGCTCGGGCGCGATGAAGTTGGCGACCGCCATCGCCTGTTCCGGTCCGTCGACGAGCACGCAACGTCCGTTCGCGCCGAGCGTCGCTTCGATCTCGTCGCGACGGGGCGCATCGGCGGCGAGCGCGGCGACGGCCGACGTGATCGAGTCCGCTGCCGCCTCCGACCACGTGACGAGCCACGCCAGGCCCTCCGGGCCGTGCTCCGCCTGCACGATCAGGTCGATGGCCGCGACGTCCGGCGCGACGGACTCGTCGGCGACGACCACCACCTCCGAAGGTCCCGCGAACGCCGAAGGCACTCCGACGCGACCCTCCCCGGCCACTTCACGCTTCGCGACCGCGACGTAGAGGTTGCCGGGACCGACGATGACATCGACTGGCGGAACCGATTCGGTGCCATACGCCATCGCCGCGATGGCCTGGGCGCCACCGATGCGGTACACCACGTCCACCCCGGCGATCGCCGACGCGGCCAGCACGACGTCGGGCACACGACCATCTCGGTCCGGAGGCACGCACACCACGACCTCGTCGACGCCCGCCACCTTCGCCGGTACCGCGGTCATCAGCACGGTCGACGGGTACACGGCGCGCCCGCCGGGCACGTAGCAACCGGCGCGCTCGACGGGCCGGCGCATCGTCCGCACGCGGAGGCCGTCGCGCTCGTAGGTGACGGGTGGTGCCATCTCCGCGTGCGCGAAGTCGGCAACGTTGGCCGCCGCCGCCTCGAGAGCGTCGCGGACGTCGACGGTGATCGCATCGAGGGCACGCTTGCGGTCTTCGTCGGGAACGGCCAGCTCGCCGATCTCTACCTGGTCGAACTGCATCGTGAGGTCGCGCACCGCCACGTCGCCGCGGTCACGGACGTCCGCCAGGATGCTCCGCACCGATTCGACGACCCGCGCCTCGTCGCCGCCGGCGACGGGACGGGGCAATGCGGCGCGAAGCTCATGCGCACCACGGACGTCGACGCGATCGAGCACGCCGAAACGGTAGTGGGCTGCACCTCGTTCCCGATCCGGAGAAAAATGCGCTGATGGATGGATTGAGCCCGCAGCTGTCGACGATCGCCAGCTCACTCGACGACCTCACGCGCCGAATCACCGAGCTCGCTGACAGCCGCGCCAGCCGTGCGGACGACGCAGAGGCGGGCGAGCTCTACGAGATCGAACGGGCGCTGCAGCACGCCTCGCGCCGACTGCAACGCATGATCGAACGTGCCTGACAGCCCGAGGCCGTAGATGGCGAAGGCTCCCGTTTCCGGGAGCCTTCGCGGGCGACACCAGGCGGCGGATCCCGATGTCGCAGGAACCAGGTGGCGGGAACCTGGTCAAAGAACACCATACATCCGGGGGGCCTTTGAACAAACGGTGAAGTTCTCATGACCCGAGCCCGGCGGACGGACAAAACCAGGCGAGGACGCACTCCCCACAACGCGGTCGTCGCGCCAGGCAGACCCGACGGCCGTGGAGGATCACGCGGAGGCTGAACCGGCCACGCTCCGCGGCCGGGATCATTCCGTTGAGCTCGTACTCGACCTTGACGGGATCTGTCTCCGTCGTCAGTCCGAGTCGGAGCGACACACGCCCGACATGGGTGTCGACGGGGAGACCGGGCTCGTCCATGGCGACGCTGCGGACCACATTGCCGGTCTTCCGACCGACACCCGGAAGGGTCACGAGGTCCTCGAGGCGGCGGGGCACCTCGCCGTCGAAGCGATCGACCAGGGCCTGCGCCATCCCGATCAAGCTCTTGGTCTTGTTGCGGAAGAAGCCCGTGGTCTTGATGATCTCCTCGACATCGGCCGGATCGGCGGCCGCCAGCGCGACCGGAGTCGGGTAGCGCGCGAACAACGTTGGCGTCACGAGGTTGACGCGCTCGTCCGTCGTCTGCGCCGACAGGATCGTGGCGGAGAGGAGTTGAAACGGTCCGTCGTGATCGAGCTCGCACAGTTCCTTCGCGCTACCGGGATACTCCTCAGCGAGTAGGCGCAGCGTCTCGCGCGCCCGTCCCCGTGGTGAGCGCGGCCCGGCCATGACCCGGACGCTACCGTCGGCCCGCGTGGGCGAGGACGAGCTCCGGATCACCCGTGCGCCGCGGACGTGGCTGACCTACGCACCCCGCGACCTGCTGCCGCGCGCGTTGAACGCGATCCGCGAGCGGGGCGGCGGCGAGGTGCGCTGGTGGGTCACCGATCCGCACGACGACGACACCGATGTCGCCGAAGCCAATGGACTCACCTTCGAACGCGATCTGTTGCAGATGTTCGTGCCGCTGCCGGTCGACGAGCCGGTGCCGCCGATCGAGATGCGCTCGTTCGAACCCGGCAAGGACGAAGACGCGTGGGTCGAGGTCAACAACCGCGCCTTCGCCGCCCATCCCGAACAAGGCGGGTGGACAGCGGACGTGATCGGGCAACGGGAGAAGGAGCCGTGGTTCGATCCCAACGGGTTCTTGCTCCATCACGATCCGGCGACGGGACGGCTGGCCGGCTTCGTGTGGACGAAGGTGCACGACGACGCGAGGGCGCCGGTCGGTGAGATCTATGTGATCGCCGTCGATCCCGACTTCGGGGGTCGCAAGCTCGGGCGGGCGCTCACGCTCGCGGGCCTCGACTGGATGCACCACAACCGTGCGGTCGATCGCGGGATGTTGTACGTCGACGCCGCCAACGAGCCCGCGGTGCGGCTGTACACGAGCATCGGCTTCACCGTGGACCACATCGACCGCGCCTACGCGGGCCGCGTCTAGCCGGGGGCTCGCGGGGGGTCAGACTCCGACGCCGACGAGGTTGCCGACGAAGAACGTCACGGCGCCGGCGATCGTCGCGATGAGCACTTGGCGGCCGGCGGAGAACAAGACCGACCGTGCCGGTGAACCGCGCCAGCAGCGCGCCGACGACGGCGCATGCCGCCAATCCGAGGACAACTGACGCGACGACGGCCGCCGTCCCCGATCCGAAGAACCACGGCAACAGCGGGATCAGCGCGCCGAGCGCGAACGAGAGGAACGACGACAGCGCCGCGCCTTGCGGTGAGCCCAGTTGATCGGGATCGATGCCGAGCTCTTCGCGAGCGTGGGTCTGCAGCGCGAGGTCGGGGTCACGCATCATCTCCTGGGCGAGCTCGCGAGCTCGATCGGGATCGACGCCACGTGATTGGTAGATCTGGGCCAGCTCGACTGTCTCGACGTTCGGGTTGCGACGCAGCTCCCGGCGCTCGATGTCGAGCTCGCGCTCCAGTAGCTCGTTCTGCGCCTTCATCGAGACGTACTCACCTGCCGCCATCGACACGGCGCCCGCGATGAGTCCCGCCAGGCCGGCGAGCCGCACGATACCGGCGCCAGGGTTCGCGCCTGCCACACCGAGGATGAGCGACACGTTGGACACGAGCCCGTCACTCACGCCGAACACCGCCGCCCGAGCGCTCCCGCTGCGAACGTCGCGGTGATGGTGCTCGGGGCGGGGCGCCGCCTGCGCTCTGGGATCGGGCGCGACCATCGCCCGTAGCCTAAGACCCGTGCCCTCCCGCTACGACGTTGGTCTCGACGCGCTCGAACGGCTGCTCGACGACCAGCCCGCGTACCGGGTGCGCCAGGTGTGGGACGGGCTGTACAAGCGACTCCTCGCGCCCGAGCAGATGACCGACGTGCCGAAGGCCGTTGCGACTGCGGCTCGACGATGCGCTGCCGAGCCGCGCTCGAGCTGGTCACGGAACGGGTGAGCGACGGTCGGCGCGACCGTGAAGTTCCTGTGGCGCCTGCACGACGACCGCACCATCGAGACGGTGCTCATGGCGTATCGCGATCGCGTCACCGTCTGTGTTTCGAGCCAGGCCGGTTGTGCCATGGGATGCGGGTTCTGCGCCACCGGCCAGGCGGGGTTCGAACGGCACCTGACCACGGGCGAGATCGTCGAGCAGGTCGTGCAGTCCGCGATCCGAGCGCGCGCCGGCGGTCGCCGCGTGTCGAACATCGTGTTCATGGGGATGGGCGAGCCGCTGGCGAACTACGACAACACGTGGCTCGCGGTGGAGCGCATCCACGACGACCTCGGGCTGTCGGCACGTCATCTCACGCTCTCGACGATCGGCATCGTTCCGGGCATCCGCCGGCTCGCCGGCGAACGCCTGCCGGTGAACCTCGCCGTGTCGTTGCACGCTGCGAACGACGAACTGCGCACCGAGCTCGTTCCGATCAACAAGCGATACCCGCTGACAGAGCTCGCAGACGCGTGCCGGGACTACCTGGCTGTCAAGAATCGGCGCCTGTCCTTCGAATGGGCGTTGATCGACGGCGTCAACGACCGCAGACGCGATGCCGACGAGCTCGCCGCGTACGCGCGGCCGTTGCGAGCGCACGTGAACCTGATCCCCCTCAATCCGACGCCGGGTTGGCCGACGCGAGGCACGCCCGCGGCCGGGGTGCGGGCGTTCCGGGACCGCCTCGTCGAGCTCGACATCAACGTCACCGTCCGCCGCACCCGCGGGACCGACATCGACGCCGCCTGCGGCCAGCTCCGCGAAACCCACCTCACCCTGTCCACCCCCACCTCGAACTCCGGGTCGATTGTGGGGCTATAGCCCCACAATCGCACCAACATTCGCCGGCGCGGGGCCGGCGGGACGAGCATCAAGGGGCAGCGAGCGCCTCCGACTGCTGGCCGCCGGCGGCCACGGAACCCCAGGACGATGTGCCGATGTGCTCCGGGCTCAAGACCACGTTGTCCGAGGCCACGCCGTCGCCCAGCTCACCATCGAACTGGCTTCCCCACGCCCACATGCTTCCGTCGGTCCGGAGGGCAAGCGTGTGCGCGCCGCCGGAGCTCACCGAGATCCAGTTGTTTCCCGTGCCGATGCTGACGGGGCTCGTCCTGTCCGTCGTTGTTCCGTCGCCGAGGAACCCACCCTCGCCGCACGCCCAGAGAGTGCCGTCGGTCCGAAGGACGAACGTCTCCACCGCGCCAGCGCTCGCGGCAGCCCAACCTCCGCTGGTACCGATCTGCGCGGGCGCCGGACGATCGGCGCCCGTATCGCACAGCGCTCCGTGCATGTTCTCGCCCCAGGTCCACAGCGTGCCGTTGGTCTTGATCGCCACGGTGTGGAAATTGCCCGACGTGACGCTGGCCCAATCGTGGCTGGTACCAAGCTGCTCCGGGGACGTGCGGTTCGTGTTGGTGCCGTCGCCGAGCTGGCCCTCGATGTTGCGGCCCCAGACCCAGAGGCTGCCGTCCCGCTTGATCGCGAACGTGGCGAAATAGGCGGCACTCACGGAGACCCAATCGCTAGCCGTGCCGATCTGTTCGGGCGTCGATCGATCCGTCGTGGTGCCGTCACCCAGTTGGCCCTGGTCGTTGCGGCCCCACGCCCACAACGTGCCGTCCGTCCTGATGCCGACCGTGTGCGAGACGCCCGCTGCCACTTGTGCCCACGCGAAGGTGATCTGCTGCGTGACATGGACCGGCGTCGACCGATCGATGCTGGTGCCGTCACCCAACTGTCCGTACGTGTTCTGGCCCCACGTCCAGAGCGTGCCGTCCTTCTTGATCGCGGCGGTGTGGAAGTAACCCGGTGCGACGACAGCCCAGTCGGTGCCACCAGTGGCCGTCGGAACTGCTTCGCTTGTCGTCGTGCCATCGCCGAGTTGAGCAGTGTCGTTCTCACCCCAAGCGAAACGGGCCCCGACCTCGAGGCGGTCATACGCCCACTGCTCGAGCGTTCCGAAGTCATCACGTGGGCTGGCGGGGTCGGTGTTGACCTCGTTGAACGCGGTGGTTACGCCGTGGAACGAGCAGTCCGGCGTGCTGTCCTGGTCCACACACACCGGCAAGTTCATCGATGACGAGTTCGGCTGTTGCGTGTCGATCGCGTCGGCCAATGGTCGGTTGAGGCAATCGGTGGCACCCAGGGTCATGGTCGTGTTGTCTCGTAGTGGACACTGCATCGGCGTCGCGCCGCACGAGGCGCTGTCGCCGTGGTTCCAGATGTGCAAGACGGGAACTTTGAAATCACCTCGGCTGATGAGCTTGTCGATCTCGTTGTTCGAGTCCGCGAGGGTGGGGTCGATCCGCTGGCTCGCTAGATCGAAACCGGGAGATGCATACGCCGGGTTCGAACACGCTCCTTGCTGGTTCGCCGCGAAGGACGCCTCCACGTTGACGACACCTGAGTCGCCGATGACCCCCGCCGGGGGCATCTCAGCGAGTTGTAACGCGTACACGACGTTGTAAGCACCGGCCGAACCCCCGCCGATGCCCTGCAAGACGTACCTCGACGTGCTGTATCGGGATTCCACGAACTGGATCGCGGCCTCGGTCGCGAGCAGTCCATTCGTTTGGTGGGTCGACTGGTCCGGGTTGAGAAGCGGGTTGTTCGGGTCGGGCTGTCCGGTCCCGCCGTCGAGGTCACCGTCGCAGTACGAGGTCGCGAGAAGGCGGAACCCTAGGGCGGAGTGGCGGAGGTCTGCGATCACTCCTGACCCCAGCAGCTCGGTTCGTAAAGCGGTGGCAGAGGCCTCGCTCAGGTTGCTCGGGTCGGGCTGCGGCGTACCGGTGCCGTCGAACCAGTTCTCGCCTTCACCGTGCATCCACACCCATAACGGAGCAGCCACACCGGCCGACGACCCGAGTCTCGTACCCACGAGAAAGGTCTGATGCCCGGACACCCCGCAGCTGTAGGCGTTGTTGCGATAGAAGTCGTATCGCCAGCCAGTGACGGTCGTCGTGCTCACCAGCTGGATCTGGGAGGTGTCGGCTGGCGACAACAGGCATCCGGGCAAGGTCGCCGCCCCGAACACAAGACCGATGACAGGCACGAGCCACCGCCGTACAGCACGCATCGGATCCCCCTCGCCCACCAGCCGTTCACCCAGCCGGCTTCGGCGAACCCTAGCTGCGGGATCGGCTCCAGAATTGGTGTCGCGGGCTAGCGGACGAGGACGGTGATGCGGTCGTCGGCGCGGATGGCGTCGACCAGGTGCTCCTGACGACGGACGACCGCGCCGGGCCACACGACGGACCGTTCGATCCGGCCGTCGACGACCGCGCCGGCGCCGATCACCGACTTGCCGCCTGACCACCGCAGGTTGGCGGCGAGGTAGCGGGCAGGAGTCCCACAGTCGGCCCACGGGACGCCGTCGTGCAGCCTGACCGGTTCCACCCGACCTTCCTCCGCGGCGCGCAGCCAGATCGGAGTGAGGCCTCGCGGTTCGGCCGGGATGCCGGCCACATCCCGCCACGGCATCAACGCTCCCGCTACCGGCACACCGGCACGGAACGAGTCCGTGCCGACGACGAGGACTCGGATCCGCTCGCCGTCCCAGCCGTCTGTGCCGTCTCCGCTGTCCCCACCGTCCAGCAACGCGTCGACGTTCCGAGGGCACCACGTGTCGCCGTTCACGACCAGCACCGGCCGGCCGGCGATCCAGTCCCGCAGGTGGCCGAGCGCGCCGGCGGTCCCGAGCGCCTCGTCGTCTTCGAACGAGAGGTGCACCCGCCCCGCAAGGTGCGACTCGAGCAGTTCCCGACCGGCGTGGATGTTCACCGCCACCGAGTCGGTCACGCCTGCGAACCGGTCGATGGCGTGGTCGACGAGCGGACGGTCGCCGAGCGGGCACAAGACCTTGGGCCGCAGCAAGGTCAGCGGTCGCAGTCGCGTGCCGCCCCCAGCCGCGAGCACCACACCTGCAACACTGTCAGCCATGCAGACCCGCCGATGGCTCGACCCGTCGCAGCCTCAGACCCTGCAGGTCGCGGTCTTCTTGCTCTACGCGCAAGCGGTCGTGACTCTCCTCTTCGGCGAGTTCGTCGTCTTGTTGCTTGTCGCCAAACTCGCCGGCATCCCGGCAGGCTATGGCATCGCCAACGAACGCAAGTGGGCGTACGGGCTCGGGCTCGTCGTCGCGTTCTCGCCGTTCGCGGTACGCATCGTCTCCGACGGTCTCAACCGGGTCTTCAGCACCGATCTTCTCTCGCTCATGTTCGAGATCGCCCTCGTGTTGTTGCTGCTCCATCCTCAGTTCGCGTGAGTACGAACGCATCTGGTTCAAGTGAAAGGGGTCGGAACATGAGCGAGCGAAGCGGACACCTGGCGGTCACGGGGGTCGACGGCCTCGAGAGCGTCGTCGGTGAGCACATCGGCTACAGCGACTGGCACGAGATCACCCAGGAACAGGTGAACACATTCGCCGATGCGACCGGTGACCATCAGTGGATCCACGTCGACCCGGAGCGAGCGAAGTCCGGTCCGTTCGGCGGACCGATCGCGCACGGCTACCTCACGCTGGCCCTCGGCCCGTACTTCCTGCCGAAGATGTGGGACGTCCACGGGTTCTCGATGGGCGTCAACTACGGCTGCGAGAAGGTGCGCTTCCCTGCGCCGGTACCGGTCGGCGCGAAGGTGCGATGCGGTGCGACGGTCGACGAGGTCGAGGAGATCGCGGGTGGTGCGCAGGTGAAGCTCACGCTCACCTTCGAGTGCGAAGGCGCGTCGAAGCCGAGTTGCGTCGCCCAAGTGGTGTACCGCTACTACAGCTGAGTCGTGCGCTCGCTGCTCCGCCGTGCGGCTCGTCGCTCGCGCTTCCCTCGCCGCGTCTTCGCTCGGCTCCGAGCGCTCGCTGCGCTCGCTGTCTCCGCCGAGTGCGGCTCGTCGCTCGCGCTTCCCTCGCCGCGTCCTCGCTCGGCTCCGAGCGCTCGCTGCTTACGACGGCGGGCGGACCGGGCGGCACAGCGCCTGGCCACCGCCGCTGGCCACGAGCGTGCGGTCCGAGGACCACAGCCGGCCGTGCCATCCGAGCAGACCCCCGTCGCCGACCGGTGAATGGCCGTCGGCGAGCAGCCATTCCGTCGACGGCGCCCGGTGCAACGCGACGTACAAGTCGAGGCTCGGCGCGTAGACGTTCGGCTGCTTCCACATGTGAGGACGGCTCGCCGCGGGCCAACTCTGCACGTCCACGAGCACCAGCGCGCGGCAGGCGTCGACCCACGGGTCGGTGAAATCGCCTTCACGGAACCGCAACCACTGTCGGTAGACCGGCGGCAACGGCTCGGACGGCGGCCAGTCACGACGGAAGTCGAGCGGCCGCGACTCGAAGTTCAGCCAGAAGGGGAACGGCGGACCCGGACTGTCCTCGACGTCTGCCATCAGCGCCTCGATGTTCAGCAGGCCCTCGGGACCGGCGACGTCGGGTGCCGTTGCGTCGTCGTGGACGAGTCCTTCGACACCGTCGTCGATGGCCCACACCGTCGCCTCCAGGATGCGACGATCGCCTTGCATCATCTCGACTCGGTACGACGCCGCCGCACGAGTCGTCCGCAGGCACGTGACGGTCAAGTCGACGGCATCGAACGACGCGACGGACAAGTAGTGGCACGCGAAGCTCGCCGGTCGCGGGAACGCTGACTCCGCGCCTGCGGCGCGAAAGGCGACGGCGGCGACGTAGCCGCCCATCGGCCCCCAGATCTCCCACTCCTTGCTCAACGTCCCGCGATAGCGGCCGTCGCCGAGTGGCTCGACCGCCGTGTCGGTCCCCAGATCACCCATCGAGCAGAAGTCTGGCGGTTCAGCGGAAGTTGGGGGCCACCTTTTCCGCGAGCAGCCGCAGCGACTCGGTCTCCGGATAGTCCGAGCACCATGGGACGAACCCGGTGCATCCGAGGTCGACGTAGGCCTGGATCTTCTCCGACACCTCGTCGGGCGTGCCGACGAGATTGCCCTGTCGCCACGACTCGAGCGGCTCGCCCCACATCGACTTCGTCCCCGCATCGACCAGCTCCTGCTCGGTCTCACGGATGAACACCTCGCCGGAGATCGTCTTCCTGATCTCGTCGTAGTCGCGGCCGACGGCCTTGCAGTGCTGCTTCAGCACCTCGGCCTTGTGCGACCACTCGTGCGGCTTGCCGCCGAAGTTCGAGCAGTCGGCGTGGCGAGCGACCACACGCAGGGTCAGCTGTTCGCCTCCGCCGCCGATCCAGATGGGCGGATGGGGCTTCTGCACTGGCTTCGGATCACACTGCGCGCCCTGCAGTTGGTAGTAGCGCCCGGCGTAGGTCACGTCCGGCTCGGACCACATCGCCTTCGTGATCTCGACCGTCTCGCGCAACATGCCGATGCGATCCTTGTTCGCCGCGAACTCGAAGCCGTAGCCGCGGAACTCGTGGTCGTACCAACCGGCGCCGATCCCCCAGTCGAGGCGGCCGCCGCTGATCACGTCGACGGTGCTCGTGATCTTCGCCAGCACGGCAGGGTTGCGGTACGGCGCGCACCCGACCATCTGTCCGAGACGAACGCGGCTCGTCCGCTGGCTGATGGCAGCCATCACGGTCCAGCACTCGAACACCGCCTCGTGCGCGGGTACGGGGACGTTGTGGAAGTGGTCGTAGACCCAGATCGAGTCGTAGCCCAACTCCTCGGCGAGGACGGCGATCTCGAGCGCCTTCGCCCATTTCTCCTCGGCGCCGGTGATCGACGACAACTCCATCTTCCAACCCTGCGGGATGAACGCCCCGAACGTGATGTCTGCCACGTTCCGAAGTTATCCCGGACCACCGTCGCGTTCTGGCGTCAACCAGTGCGGATATGAGCCGTCCGTGACGCCAGAACGCACGGAACTCCCCCGTACCATCGGCCGATGGTCCTGTCCCGCGGGCGCGCGGCGGTCACCGTGGTGCTGGCGGCACTGCTCCTGTTGGCGGCGTGCAGCGACGGCTCGTCGCATTCGGTCGGAGCGAGCCCCGCGGGATCCGCGCCGTCGGCGTCGGTCGCGACCTCGGGCAAGCTCGACTGGCAACCCTGTGGCACCGGGACCCGGTGCGCCAAGCTCGACGTGCCGCTCGACTACAACGATCCGTCCGGTCGCACGATCACGCTCGCGCTCGAACAGCATCCCGCGCACAAGCCCGAAGCGCGGATCGGGTCGCTCTTGGTCAACCCCGGCGGTCCCGGCGCGCCAGGGCTGGCCTTCGCCGCCAACATCCCCCTTCCTGCGGAGGTGCTCGACCGCTTCGACATCATCGGGTTCGATCCGAGAGGCGTCGGCCAGAGCACGGAGGTCAAGTGTGGCGACCAGACCGTTCCCGCGTTCCGCCAGGTCGACTCGGCCCCCGACGACGCCGCCGAGCAGAGCCAGCTCGACGACGCGGCGAAGAAGGTCGCGGACGACTGTGGAGCGCACGCCGGCGACCTTCTCCCGTTCATGGGAACCGACAGCGTGGCCAAGGATCTCGAGTCGATCCGGCAAGCGCTCGGCGAAGCGCAGATCAACTACTACGGCGCGTCGTACGGCTCGCTCCTGGGCGAGCGGTATCTCGCGCTGTTCCCGAAGAACGCTCGCGCCGTCATCCTCGACGGTGTGGTCGATTCCACGGAGGACTTCTCTGCCTTCCTGCGCGGCCAGGCCGTCGCGTTCGACACCGCGTTGAACGCGCTGTTCGACGCATGTGCGAGCGGATCGAAATGCCCACCCGGTGGCGCGCGCGCCGCCTACGACCGGCTCGCGGCGCAGGTCGAGACGCGCCCGATCGCGACCCGCACCGGCGCGGCGCTCGGCCCGGCGGAGCTTCCGGTGGCGGCACTGATCCCGTCGTACGATCCTTCATCCGCCGCACTCTTCTACCGGGGTCTGTCCGAAGCCCTCGGCGGCGACGGCACGACGTTGTACTCGCTGTTCAGCTCCTATGAAGAAGCGGGGAGCTATGCGGCCTACGCGGCAGTGGAGTGCACCGACTCGCCACACCCGCAGGGCCCAGCGGCATACGAGGCCTTCGTGGCGAGCGTCATCGCCGTGTCGCCGCGGGTCGGCGGCAGCGTCGCCAACGAGCTGTTGCCGTCCGCGTTCTGGCCCGCACCCGTGCACGACATCACCGGTCCTGTCGTCGCCGCCGACGGACCACCGGTGCTCGTGATCGGCAACAACGGCGACGCGGTCACGCCCTACCCCCAGGCGGTCCGGGTGGCGTCGACGCTCGCCCACGGACACCTGCTCACGTTGGATGCCACAGGGCACACCGCGCTCGGCCGCAGCGACTGCATCGCCGAGGCGGAAGCCGCGTATCTCACCGATCTCACCCCGCCGCCGGCGGGCACGGTGTGCAGCCTGTAGGGGACCGTCGCTAGCTTCGCTCGCCTATGGAGTTCAACCTGGCTCAGGTGCACGAGGCCATCGCCGAGGCGATTCCCGACAAGGAGTGCATCGTGTTCCGCGACCGTCGCCTCACGTGGCGTGACGTCACCGAGCGAACGCGCCGGCTCGCGAACGTTCTCGCAGGCGCAGGCCTCGGCGCTCGAGTCGGCGGTCGAGCCGGGCTCGCGGGCCACGAGTCGCACGAGGATCACCTCGCCATCTACCTCCACAACGGCAACGAGTACCTCGAATCGATGGTCGGCGCGTTCAAAGCCCGCGTGGCACCGATCAATGTCAACTATCGGTACGTCACCGAGGAGTTGCAGTACCTCCTGGACAACAGCGCGGCGCGGGCGATCGTCTTCCACTCCCAGTTCGCGCCGACGCTCGCCGAGGTGCTACCCGATCTCCCACGGGTGGCGTTGCTCCTCCAGGTGTCCGACGAATCGGACAACGACCTGCTCGAAGGCGCGGTCTGGTACGAGGACGCACTGGCGAGCGCGTCGGCGGCGCTTCCCGCGTGTGCGCCCGAGTGGTCGCCGGACGATCTCTACGTGCTGTACACGGGCGGCACGACCGGGATGCCCAAAGGAGTCTTGTGGCGCCAGCACGACATCTACATGTCGGTGATGGGTGGCGCTGTCACCGGCGCGCCGCACGAGTCGCTCGAGTCCGTGGTCGAGGCGGCCAAGTCGGGGATGCTGCGGGTCATGCCTGCTGCGCCGTTCATGCACGGGGCCGGACACTGGATCGCGTTCCTCGCGATGAACGGTGGCAACACCGTCGTGATCCAGGACGAGGTGCGCACGCTCGACCCGAAGGACATCCTCTCCGTCATCGAGCGCGAGAAGATCAGCTTCTTGCAGATCGTGGGGGATTCCTTCGCGCGACCGATCCTCGACGAGATGGACACGGGCTCGTACGACCTGTCGACCCTGTTCATCATCCTGTCCGGCGGCGCGGCGTTGAACTCGACGTTGAAGGAGCGATTCCTCGAGCGTCTCCCCAACGCGATGATCCTCGACGGCATGGGATCGTCGGAGGGCGGCGGGCAGATGACGCAGGTGTCGACGGCAGGCACCGACGTCACGACTGGGACGTTCACGCCGTCGGCAGGCACGTGCATCGTGAGCGAGGACTTCACCCGCGTGCTCGAGCCGGGCGCTGACGAGGTCGGGTGGGTGGCGATGCGGGGGCACGTGCCGCTCGGTTACTTCGGCGACCCGGAGAAGAGCGCGCGCACCTTTCCCGTCATCGACGGGGTGCGCTACTCGATCCCCGGCGACCGCGGACGCCAGCGAGAGGACGGCACCGTGGAGATGCTCGGGCGCGACTCGGTCACGATCAACTCGGGCGGCGAGAAGATCTTCGCCGAGGAGGTCGAGGCTGCGCTCGGCCATCACCCTGCGGTCTACGACGCGGTCGTGTGCGGCAGACCGAGCGAGAAGTGGGGACAGGAAGTCGTCGCCATCGTGCAAGTGCGCGACGGCGTCGAGACCGGCCCCGAGATGGAACGTGCGCTGCTCGACGAGTCCGCCAAGCACATCGCTCGGTACAAGCTCCCGAAGGCGTTCGTGTTCGTCGATCATGTGGTCAGGTCTCCCGCGGGCAAGGCCGACTACCGGTGGGCCAAGGAGGTCGCCGCCACTAGCTCGTGACGCGGGCGCGTGTGACGGGCCAGGACGGGAGCAACCTGAGGTTTGCAAGGTCAGGCTCGCCGTCGAGCAGTGAGCCCACGGAGAAGCCCTCGTCGATCGACCGGTTCAGCCACGCCATCGCGTTGTTCGTGTCGCCCGCGCGTGCGAACGCGGAGGCCGCGTCGAATGCGGCCTGCACCCGCCCCGTTCTGCCGTCGGTGTAGAGCAGTTGCGCCACAGCTGCCGCGTCCGGGAAGCAGCCGGCGAGATGGAGGTGGCTCTGCAACGTGGCGGCCGCACGTGGTCCATCAGGACCCGACTGCAGCAATCGGGTGGCCACGGGCACGACCTTCCCCGCTCGCGCCGCCGCCAGCGCGGGACCGAGGTCGGACGGTCCGGACGGTTGCGCCAGGAATGCGTCGGCAAGCGATGCGACGTCGTCACCGCCGCCTCGACCGACGTCCGCGATCGTCACGGATGGCGGTGCGTGCACGGTGCGTTGCGCGTGCTGCTGCTGGTTGAGCGCGGCGAAGTTCATGACGAAGAACAAGGCCGCGTAGATCGCGCCGAACTGGTTGCCCGACGTGAGGAAGACGACAGCCGCGCCCCCGGCGAACACGACCGACACGATGCGGGCTCGATGCTGGCCGACGAGCGCGGCAGCGACATTGCCGCCATCGAGCGGTAGCACCGGCACCAGGTTGAGGACCGACCAGAGGATGTTGACCCACGCGATGTCATGGACGATCACGTAGCGGTTGTAGGTCTCCTGCGCCCACACACCGTCTCGTAGCAGGTACGCGGGGATACCGAGCAGGACGAGCGCGGACAATGGTCCCGCGAGGCTGATGATGATCGACTCCGACCGTGAGCGCGTCGGCCGGTCGCCGACGGTCACACCGCCGAACGCATACAGCAGCACGTGGGGACGCTGCTGGAACGCCCGCATCACGAACGCGTGGCCGAGCTCGTGCACGAGGATCGACACCAGGACGATGGCGACCCACGCCACGAGCAGCCAACCCTCTCGAGCCTGGACGCCGAGCAACACGGCGAGGAGCCAGAACGACCAGTCGACGCGGACGGGGACGCCGCCGATGTGGAAGTGCGCGCGTTCGTCTGCCATCGATCCTCCATGGGGCTGCGCCCCATGGAGGATGACGATACGGTCCCATCGACATGGTGTCGCGCCAGAGCTCCACGCAGGACCCGTTGCCGAAGGGCGACGACAAGGTGCGGGCGGTCCGAGCGATGTTCGATGCCATCGCACCGCGGTACGACCTGGTCAACCGGATCATGACGTTCCGCATGGACGTGGGCTGGCGGCGCAAGGCAGTCCGGTCGCTCGGCACTGCCGGCGCGCTCGGCCGTCGTCGACATCGCCTGCGGGACGGGCGACCTGTGCCAGGAGCTCGTGCGCAAAGACCTCGCACCCGTGGGCATCGACCTGTCGTTCGGGATGCTGGCCGCCGCCCGCACCACCGTGCCCCTCGTCCACGGCGACGCGTTGCGGATGCCGTTCGCCGACGCAAGCTTCGACGGCGCGACGTGCGGCTTCGCGCTGCGCAACTTCGTCGCACTCGACCCGTTCCTCCGGTCGCTCGCACTGGCGTTGCGGCCGGGAGGACGCATCGCCTTGCTCGAGGTCGCGGAGCCGGAGAACCGTCTGCTTCGGTGGGGCCACGGCCTCTACTTCGGCAAGATCGTGCCTCGCATCGGTGCACTGCTCTCCGACGGCGCCGCGTACCGCTACCTGCCTCGCTCGGTTGCCTACCTCCCCGCAACCGACGAGCTCCTCGATCTGGTGGGCGCCGCGGGCTTCACCGACGTGAGCCGGACGGCCCTGTCCGGTGGTATCGCGCAGCTCATCACGGCGACGCGCGCGATGAAAGCCGACAACCCGTCGCATCGACACCGAGGTCGACGTCAGCGCGCTGGGACTTCCATTTCGGGCGCGGCCGGGCCGGACTCGCCGGCGCCGGCGTCGCTGATGTCGGTTCCGGTCGACGAGGTCGACGACGTCTTGCGGTCGATCGACGTCGACGACGAGGTCGGTCTGCCGGGATGTGGCCCGGTCGCGTTCGGTGCACTGCCGTTCGATCCCGATGCCATCGCGACACTGCACCTTCCCGCCGAGCTGTTCGGTCGGGCCGACGACGGCACGCGGTGGCACACCGTCGTCGAGTCCGACGCGCCGAGTCAGAGCCGCCGAGCCGTCGAGTGGCCGCTCGCCGTCCCGGTTCACCGTCGAGCCGACGCGCTCGCCCGAGTCGTGGTGCGCCCTCGTCGAGCAGGCGACGAAGCGCATGACCGACGACCGACTGCGCAAGGTCGTGCTCGCCCGTGAGGTCACCGTCACGGCCGACGAGCCGTTCGCTATCGACGTCGTCCTCGACCGCCTGCGGACGACCTATCCCGGGTGTCACGTGTTCGCCGTGGACGGGTTCGTGGGCGCGAGCCCGGAGCTGCTCGTGTCACGCGCCGGCGACATCGTCCGCTCCCATCCGATGGCAGGCACCGCCCCCCGTGGCGGCGACCCGACGAGCGACGCGCGACTCGCTGCATCCCTGCTCGCCTCCGCAAAGGACCGGCAGGAACACCAGATCACCATCGACATGGTCCACGACACGTTGCTGTCGTGGTGTTCGTACCTCGACTACGAAGCGGAGCCGTCGATCGTGCCCGTCGCCAACGTGCAGCACCTCGCGACCATCGTCGAAGGACGGCTGTCGTCGCCTGCGCCGTCGGTGCTCGAGCTCGTGCGCGCGCTGCACCCGACGCCGGCGGTGTGCGGCTCACCGCGGGACGAAGCGCTGGCGTTCATCCGCGCCCACGAGGGATTCGACCGCGGACGCTACGCCGGCGCCGTCGGCTGGGTCGACGGCCGCGGCAACGGCACCTGGGCGGTGAGCGTGCGGTGCGCCGACATCGACGGCGCGGTCGCCCGCGTCTGTGCCGGCAACGGGATCGTGCCGGACTCGGATCCGGCAACCGAGCTCGCCGAGACCCGCGCCAAGCTCCAAGCACTACTGAGCACCCTCGTCCGTCCCTGACCCCCAGGCCCGAATGTTGGTGCGATTGTGGGGCTATAGCCCCACAATCGACCCGGAGTTCGGACGGGACTTCACATCTGAGCGTCGAGGGCGGCGGCGACCGCGGCATTCAGGTCGGCGTGGACGGCGGCGTTGGCCGCCCGGTCGGTGCGAACCATGACGAGCCATACGCCGCCCGTGTCGATGGTCGACCGGAGCGCCGGCCCGACCGTGTCCGTGTCCTCGACGATCAGCGTGGCGATGCCGTGAACGGCGGCGAGCTCCTCGAGCTTGACGCCGTGGGGCGTGCCGAACAGCTGCTCGAAGCGCGCCGTGTCGATCGCGGACGCCTGCGGCAGGAACGAGAAGATGCCGCCACCGTCGTTGTCGACGACGACCATCGTGAGATCGATCCCACGCGATCGGACGCCGATCAGCGCGCTCGAGTCGTGGAGGAACGCGATGTCACCGAGCAAGGCAACCGTCGACGATCGCGAGCCGATCGCGAGCCCGATCGCGGTTGCGATCGTCCCGTCGATGCCGTTGGCACCGCGATTGGAATGCACGTGCACGTCGTGACGCGGTCGCGCGTACCACTCGAGATCGCGTACCGGCATGGACGACGCGACCATCAGGCGCGTCGTGCTCGGCGCCGCGGCGAGGACGGCTCTCGCGACCTGCGGCTCGGTCGGCCGATCGTGCGGCGCCAGGTGCGCGGCGATCGTCGACTCTGCGATGTGGTCCACGACGCGCCACTGGTCGAGCCACTCGGGCTTCGGCTCCGGCAACGACAACGCACCCGTGGTCACCATGCGATGCCTGATGGCCGGGATCTCGCCACGAGGACGACAGGACGAGCTGCTCCGCCCCGGACGAGTCGAGCCACTCGTTCACGATCCGCGACGCCGGCGGCGGACCGACCCGCACGACGACATCCGGCCGCAGCGCCGTCCGCGGTGACGGCGTGGCGCAGGAACACGTCCGCGTGCGTGACGACACTCGGCCCCTCGAGGCCGCTGCGCGGATCCGCCAGGACGGGCCAGCCACACGCGCCGAGCGAAGGATGGGCGTCGGCGCCCGCCACGACGAGGACGCGCCCGTCCGGCACCGTCACGGGTGAAACCGCAGCCGGCGGGACGATGGTCCACGGAGCACCATCGGCTCGACCGGGCGGCAGCGGACCGGCGTGTCCGACGAGCGGGTCGCGGAACGGCAGGTTCACGTGGACAGGCCCGGGCGGCTCACCCAGGGTCGACGCCACTGCCCGCGCCGCGAGCGGGCGCCACGTGTGCGCGGTGGTGTCGTCGACGACGCCAGGATCGACGAACCACCTGACGCTGCGACCGTAGAGATGGGTCTGGTCGATCGTCTGCGGTGCGCCCACGTCCCGCAGCTCCGGCGGCCGGTCGGCCGTGCACACGAGCAACGGCACGCCGCCGAGATGGGCTTCGACGACCGCGGCATGCAGGTGGGTCGCCGCGGTCCCGCTGGTCGTGAGCACGACGGCGGGCACACGCGTCGCGGCGCCGATCCCGAGCGCGGCGAACCCCGCGGCCCGCTCGTCATGGAAGACGTGGACCGCGATCTCGGAACGGTCCGCGAGCGCGAGCGCCATCGGGGTGGACCGGGAGCCGGGCGCGATGACCGCGTGCTGCACGCCGGCGCGCACCCACTCGTCGACGAGCGTGGCGGCGAACGTCGCTTGCGTTGTCACAGCGGCGTCCGCCATCGGTCCATCTTCGTGCAAGTGTGGAACGCGTGCGCGACGAGCAGCGGCCGCCCGTGCTCTACGCAGAGGTCGACGGTCACGGTCCGCGCCTCGTGCTGGTGCACGGATTCACCCAGAACCGCAACTGCTGGGGAGCGATCGCCACCGAGCTCGCACTCGACCACGAGGTCGTGCGCGTCGACGCGCCGGGCCACGGCAAGTCGTCCGATGTCCGCGGCGGATCTGTGGACGGGCGCGCGACCTGATCGCCGAGCGCGGTGGCGGCGCGACGTATCTCGGCTACTCGATGGGCGCACGCTTCGTGCTCCACGTCGCGCTGGCGCACCCCGACGTCGTCCACGGACTCGTGCTCGTCGGCGGCACCGCCGGCATCGACGACGCCGGACGCACGCGCCGAGCGGCGACGCGCCGACGGGGCGACGGCCGAGCGGCTCGAACACGATGGACTCGAGACGTTCCTCGACGCGTGGCTGGCGCAGCCGTTGTTCGCCGGCCTGTCCGGAGCGGCGCAGTTCCGTGAGGCGCGTGCCGACGAACACGGTCGAGGGACTGGCGGACAGCCTCCGGCAGGCAGGCACCGGGTCGCAGGAGCCGCTTTGGTCGCGGCTGCCGGCACTCGACGTGCCCGTGCTCGTGATCGCCGGCGCCGACGACCACAAGTTCAGCGCCGAGGCCGAGCGGCTGACCACGTGCATCGGTGCGAACGCAACCCTGGAACTGATCGCTGATGCCGGTCACGCCGCCCATCTCGAGCGCCCGGTCGACTTTCTCGCGATCGTGCAGCCATGGCTCGCCGCGCACGGCTTGTAGCTTCAACCCGAGATCGCCAGGCCCGCCGCGAACAGCACGCCGAACACCAACTGCACCCGTCCGGTGGCGACGAGCACCGGGATCAACTGCGGTCCGCGTGCGCCGGAGAGCACCGCGGTGACCGGCTTCTGTGCGAACAGGATCGCGACCAGCGCGACCGCCCCGAGGGGGCGACCACCGAGGCCGGCGACGAACGGAACGCTGACGAAGGCGCCGACGAGCAACAGCACGTACAAGATCCGGGTTCGCTTGTCGCCCAGCCGGACCGCCAACGTGCGCTTCCCGATCACCGCGTCGCCCGGGATGTCGCGCAGGTTGTTCGTCACCAGCAACGCGGTCGCGAGCAGACCGACCGGAATCGACGCGCCGAATGCCAGCGCCGTGACGCGTTCGGTCTGCACGTAGGTCGAGCCGACCGTCGCGACCACGCCGAAGAACAGGAACACGAACACCTCGCCGAATCCCGCGTAGCCGTACGGTCTCGGGCCGCCCGTGTAGAGCCATCCCGCCGCGAACGATGCCGCGCCGACGAGCAGCAACCACCAACTGACCGCGATCGCGAGCGCGAGACCCGCCACCCCCGCGACGGCGAACGAGCCGATCGCGGCGCGCCGCACCGACTGTCGGCGTCGCAAGTCCCCAACCGACGAGCCGCGGCGGGCCGACGCGCTGGCCGGGATCGTCGGTCCCGCGCTTGCCGTCGCTGTAGTCGTTGGCGTAGTTGGTCCCGACCTGGATCGCGATGGCTGTGACCATCGCGGCCACGGCCCGCCACCACACGATGCCGCGCCCGGCACCGGTGTCCCCGACCGCGCACGCGGTGCCCACCAACACCGGCACGATGGCCGCCGGGAGCGTGCGCGGGCGCGCGCCGGCGATCCATTTGTTCACGGACGGCGCGGGAACTGCGAGAAGTCCGGAGTCCGCTTGGCCTTGTACGCCTCGCGGCCTTCCTGCGCCTCGGCGGCGCCGTAGAACAACAGGTTCGTGTCGTGGGCGAGTTGCTGGATGCCCGCGAGACCGTCTTCGTCGGCGTGAAGCTCGCCTTGAGCAACCGCAGCGCGAACGGCGACAGACGCAGCATCTCGGTGCACCATTGCACGGTCTCGACCTCGAGATCCTCGAGGGGGACGACCGTGTTGACGAGGCCCATGTCGAGCGCCTGCTGCGCGTCGTACTGCCGGCAGAGGAACCAGATCTCCTTCGCCTTCTTCGGCCCGACCAGGCGGGACAGCACGCTCGATCCGAATCCGCCGTCGAAGCTGCCGACCTTTGGGCCGGTCTGCCCGAAGCGAGCGTTGTCGGCCGCGATGGTGAGGTCGCAGACGACGTGCAGACACGTGGCCGCCGCCGATCGCGTAGCCGGCGACCATCGCGATGATCGGCTTCGGCAGGCGCCGCATCTGCACCTGCAGGTCGGTGACGTGGAACCGGCCGACGCCCTGTTTCGCGGCCTCGTCCTCGGCGAGATAGCCGGTGTCGCCGCGCACACGCTGGTCGCCGCCCGAGCAGAAGGCCTGGTCGCCCTCCCCCGTCAGGACGATCACACCGACGGACAGGTCTTCGCGGGCACGATCGAACGCGTCGGCGAGCTCGATCAACGTCTGCGGGCGGAACGCGTTGCGCACCTCCGGTCGGCAGATCGTGAGCTTGGCGATCTGCACGCCGTCCATGCCGGGCGGCGTCGCCACCTCGTAGCGGATGTCGCTGTACTCCCGGTCGCTTCCCGGCTTCCAGTCCGCGCCCGGTCGGATCTTCGACGCCTCGCTCATGCGCTCGCTTCGCTCGGTCACGGGATTCGAGTCTGCCGTCGCAGATGGCAGGACGACGAATCATGCAATGGTGTCGCGGTGCGGCGCCTCGTCCCCGTCGACCTACCGGGCGGACCCGACTTCGTCGACGCGCTCCGTCGCGCGCTGGGACGACGGCGACGCGGTGTTGCCGGTCGACCCGCGCCTGCCGCGCCCGGCAGCCGACTCGTTGCGGGACGCGATGCGGCTCGACGAACCGGTCGACGACGGCGACGCGCTCGTCGTCGGCGACGAGCGGCACGACCGGCGAACCGAAAGGTGTCGTGCTCACCCACGACGCCGTGCGGGCCTCGGCCGTCACGACGAGCGATCGACTGGGGGTCGATCCGCGGCAGACATGTGGCTTGGCATGCCTGCCACTCGCGCACGTCGGCGGTCTGGCGCGTCGTCACCCGTGCCCTCGTCACCAACACCCCCTTGGTCGTGCATCCCGGCTTCGACGTGGCGGCCGTCCACCACGCCGCGGACGGCGGTGTCACGCTCGTCTCGTTGGTGGCGACCGCGCTGCGCCGCATCGACGCGGCGCTGTTTCGGCGCGATCGTCCTCGGCGGCTCGGCCCCGCCGGCCGACCTGCCGTCCAACGTCGTCACCACCTACGGCATGACCGAGACGGGCAGCGGCATCGTCTACGACGGCGTGCCCGCTCGACGGCGTCGACGTCGCGGTCGATCCGGAGACGGGTGAGATCGCGGTGCGGGGACCGATGCTGTTGCGCTGCTACCGCGACGGCACTCGATCCGAAGGACGCGGACGGTTGGTTCCGGACCGGCGACGTCGGCTCGCTCGACGACGGCCGGCTACACGTGTTCGGGCGGTCGACGACATGATCGTCACCGGCGGCGAGAACGTGTGGCCCGACGTCGTCGAGGCGCTCCTCATCGCGCTGCCGTCGGTCCGCGAGGTCGCGGTCGTCGGTCGCGACGACGCCGAGTGGGGGCAACGGGTCGTCGCCGTCGTTGTGCCTTCCGATCCGTCGGCGCCGCCGACCCTCGACGACGTTGCGGTCGGCGGTCAAGGACCGGCTCGGATCGTGGGCTGCGCCCCGTGAACTCGAGCTGGCCGAGACGTTGCCACGCACCCGCTGGGCAAGATCCGCCGCACGGCTCTCTGAGAGCCGCTGAACACCGTCCGGCGTCTGTGTCGTCTGAGCCACCGTTTCGGTAGCTCAGAAGACCCAGAGGTCGCGGCCTCGCCGTCTGTGTCGACTCAGCGACCGGTTTCGGTGGCTGAGTCGACAATGTGCGCGTGCGGGTGGCGCTTGTCGGTCGCGGCGGTCAGCCCCGTGGACTGATCAGCGCGCCGCCGTCGACGACCAGCGTGTGGCCCGTGATCCACGACGACTGCTCGCTGGCGAGGAACAGCGCGGCCTTGCCGATGTCCTCCGGCTCGCCGAGCCGCCGCAGCGGTAGGTGCTTGGCCAGCGCGGCCTCGTTCGGCTCCCACAACGCTCGCGCCATGTCGGTCTTCACCAACCCCGGCAGCGATGGCGTTGACCCGCACGGCAGGCGCGAGCTCCGCGGCCAGCGTGCGCGTGAGATACATCGAGCGCTGCCTTCGTCGTGTTGTAGATGCCGATTCGCGGCTCGATGCCCATCGCACCGACCGACGCGATGTTGATCACCGCGCCACCGTGTTCGCGCATCGACGCGTTCCAGACGAGCTGCGTCCAGACGAGTGGACCTCGCAAGTTGACCTGCAGCGTCTTGTCGTAGCGGCCGAGATCGATGTCGATGCTCGGGCCCATGTACGGGTTGGTCGCGGCGTTGTTGACGAGGATGTCGACCGCAGCCGAACGTATCCATCGTCGCCTGCACGCACGCCTGCGGCCTGCTCCGGTTCTCCGGCGTTGGCGGCATACGTCGCGACCTCGCCGTCCATGGTGGCCGCGGCCTCGTCGAGCGCGTCCTGTCTTGCGCGACGACAACATCACTTGCGCGCCCGAGGCCGCGAAGGCCGCCGCGATCGCACGCCCGATGCCCTTCGACGCGCCCGTGACGAGCGCGACCTTCCCGTCGAGTCGAACGTCCATGGTCTGAACCTACTGCGATGTTCGCTGCGATGTCGCGAGTCAGCGCTGCGTGTCGTGGCATCCCGAACGTCGTGTACGCCTCGAGCGCGCCGTCCGAGCAGCTCGGCGACCGCTCGCTCGCGATCACCGGCTCGATTCCGGTCGAGGAGCATCTGCGCGAAGAACCGCTGCGCCTCGGGTTCCTCCCGCAGCATCGGAAGTGCCTCGCTTGCGCGAGCGCTTCTTCGAAGTGTGCTTCGGCGGCCTCCCATTCGCCGCCGCATCCGGCTGCCATCCCCCGCAGGGTCGCGACCAGCCGGAAGTCCCACGCTCGCATCACGCTGCCGGACGCACCGGCGAGCGCCGACATCGTCGGGTACAGCTCTGCCACCTCGTCCCGCTCGCCGAGCAGCCGGAAGGCTTCCACCGCTGTCGCGGCCAGGTTCCAGGACCGTGCCGACGCGGGACGGTCCGACGGATGGGGAACTGCGGACGGGCTCGCTCGATCAGATCGAGCGTCATCGTCCCGATGGCCGAGGTAGGCGTGGATGAGGAGCAGCCGTCCGAGTTGCCCTCCGAGCGAGCCGCCGCCCTCGAGGTCGGCCGGCGTGCTCGAACTCCGCGAGCGCATCGGTCCAGTCGCCGCGCCAGAACGCGGCCAGTCCCGAACGCGTGCGTGGCCGACGGACTGCCAGCCACAGAAACCCCATGTCGCGCGCCGAGGTCGAGCGCATGACGTCCACGGCGATCGAGCTGTCGTTGGCGGGCTTGCCGCCGATGTCGTGGAACCCGCGCGCCTGCTCCGCGAAGACGAACGCCGACCAGTTGCCGAGCCGGTGCGCGAGCGCCTCGCCCTCCGCGTCCCGAACTCCGCTGCGGCCTTCGAACCGACCGAGCCAGCCGCGCGCCGTGCCGACGTAACCCAGGATGTTCGCCAGGTTCCACACGTCCGACGCGCCGGCGGAGGTAGTCGATGCTCTCGCTGCCGACCTCGACCGCCTCGCGGAACTCTTGGTACGAGAAGTGATGGGTCGCCCGGGCGTACAGCGTCAACCCGATGACCCAGTCGTCGTCGTTGCCGCGTCGCGATCGGCGAGTGCCTCGTCGAGCAATTCCTCGCCGCGCTCGTACGCACCGGTCTGGCTCGCGGTCATGCCCGCGACCGCGAGGAGCCCGGCGCGGGTGCTGCTGTCCAACTCGCCCAGCATCCCGAGCCCGCGGTCGACGAGTCGGGTGACGTCGCGGCCCCGTCGCCACCACGCGACCTGAATCGACTGCGTCGAGGCAGACCCGCGCCGCCGACGCCGTCTCTCCCACACTCTCGTACGCGTCGAGCGCCTCGTCCCAGAGCGTCAGCGCCTCGTCGAGATGGCCGAGGCTGCGTTCGGCCTGGGCGAGCGATCGAGCAAGGGCGCACGCGCCTTGGCATCGTCGCCGACCATCGGCAGCACCAGCCGCAAGATGTCCGACTGCGTCCTCGAACGCCGCCGTCTCGAGCGCGCGCTCGCCTGCCATGGTGAGGAATCGGATCGTGCGATCGCCATCGGCGAAGCGACCGGCTTCCCCGAGGTGGTACGCGATCGCGCGCTGCGTGTTCCGACAACGAGTCGTCGTGAACACGCTCGAGCGCATCGGCCACACCCGCGTGCAGCCGTTGTCGCCGAGTGTGCGTTACCTGGTTCAGCAATGTCTGTCGCACGAGCTCGTGTGCGAACGAGAAACGCACCGTGCCGGCGTCGATCGTCGACACGATCAGCCGAGCCCGTTCGGCCTCGTCGACGGCATCGATCAAGATCGTCCTCGGACAGGTCGCTGAGTGCCTCGAGGAAGTCGAAACCGAAGTCGCGGTCCGACGGGACACGCGGCCGTGAGCAGACTTCGGGTGTCTCGGTTGCAACCCGTGCAATCGCTCCTCGATCGTGAAGCGCACGCTGTCGGGAACTTCGAAGTCGAGCGTGCCGGACGCCGGAAGCCAGCCGCCGTCGTCGAACAGTCGCCGCTGCGCGAGCAACTGGGTCACGACTTCGCACAGGAAGAACGGGTTGCCGTCGGTCGTGCCGTGCAAGGTCTTCACGACGGAGGTCGGCGGCGCGTCACCACCGATGCGCGTCAGCATGCTGCTCGACGTCGTCTCGGCTCAGCGTCGCGATGTTGATGGTGTCGACGAGATGTCGTTGGTGGAGCTTTGCGAGCGTCGTGTGCAAGGTGGTGGAGGACGACAGCATCTCGTCGCGGTACGTGGCGACGACGAGGATCGGCAGCGACGACAACTCCGACGCGAGGTGCTCGAGGAACATCAGCGTCGGGCCGTCGGCCCAGTGCAGATCGTCGACCAGGATCATGAGCGGTCGCATGGCCGCCAGGCGGGCGAACACGTCGCGGACGCTCATGAACAGGTACCGCCGTTGTTCTTGCGTCGGCGCCTCGGCCGGTGGCGGAACATCTGCATAGCGCTGGCGAATGTGCGGGAGCAGGCGCGCCATCTGTGCCGCCGAGTCAGCCAGCACGGCCCGGAACTCGTCCGCGGTCAAGTGGCGTTCGACGCTCTCGACGATCTCGATGAGCGGCGCGTACGGATCGGACTGGCCCGTGTCGTGACAGCGGCCGGCGAGAAAGCGCAGGCTTCCTGCGTCGGCTTCGGTGCCGACCTCTTCGACCAGCCGGGTCTTTCCGGTGCCGGCGTTCCCGGCGACCGTCACCAGACCGCCGCTTCCGCCGCTCGCCCGCTCGGCGTAGCGTCGAAGTGCCGCCCGTTCGACGTCGCGATCGACGAACGGCAGCGCCGTCTCGAGCCTCGGCGGAGCGACCGGTTCCCCGCGAGTGGCCTCGAACAGGCGCCACTGCTCGACCAGACCCTTGAGCCAGAACGTGCCGCGGTCGACGAACCTCCAATCCCCGTCCGACGCCTCGGTCCGGACGATGTCGGACACCAGGAGCTGGCCGGACGTTGCCTTCGAGGCCACTCGCGACGCGATCGTGACCGTCAGACCGAACACGTCGTCGGGTTGCTCGACGAAAGCGCCCGAGTGCAGTCCCATGCGAACGCGGAGCACGTTGTCGGGATGACCCGTGTTGTGGTCTTTGAGCCGTTCTTGGATGTCGAGTGCACACGCGACGCCGGCGCTCGGCCTCGGGAACACGACCAGGAAGCCGTCGCCCGTCGACTTCACCACCCAACCGTCGTGGTCGGCCGCAGCATCGCGCACCGCGGACTCGTGCACGCGCATCAAGGCGACAGCAACTTCGTCCCCACGCTCGCTGTTGAACGCGGTCGAACCCTCCATGTCGGTGAACAGCACCGCCTTGGGTCGAGCGCTCATGACCAATCTGGATCCGGGAGGGCTTGTGCGAGCCGCTTCGTGCAATGAGACTCCCACACCAACCACACAGGGAGGGGAGTTCACATGCCGCTTGCGATGACCGTGGAGAAGCTGAATCGAGCGCTCACAGCCGAGGCGATCCGGGCGAGGCTCGCCGAAAATCCGGAGGTGCTCGATCAGCTGCACTCGCCGTCGCACGATTCGTTGTTCACCCTCGCGAGGGAGTTGGGCGGACTCGACGACGACGAAGCTCAGCTATCTCCAGGACATCCCGGTGACCTTGGTGCAAGGTGTCCGAGCGGCCGTCGCCGAAGCGGCATCGCAAGGCAAGTCGATCCACTTCCAGTACTCACCCGGCTATGACTTCAGCGTTCAGATGTGGGACTACGGCGCGGCCTTGAGCGTGCACGTCAGTGGCCCGTACCCGCCGAACTACGCCCGCGACAGCTACCAATCGCCGAAGGCATAGGCGTAGACCTCGTTCCGGCGTGCATCACCCACACGGGATGTAGGTAACGAGCGCCGGAACACGGAGAGTTGGCTTCAGGCGGCCACGGTCACAGAGCACCAGACGCGTCCGGAGCCGTCGACCAGGGCGAGCTCGTGCACGTCCTTCGCGTCGACGGCGACGCGCGTGCCCCAACCACCTTGGCCTCCGGAGAAGTTGCCCGGCATCACGATCGATCGACCGTCGTTCGTCGTGACCCGCAAGGCGTAGTCGGTCGCCGTTCCGGCGTTGCCCTGAGTCCATCCGGGAACGTCGACGAACACCCACGTCGAGTCGCCGCCATGCATGTACGCCTCACCGACGTCGCGACCGTTGGGCGTGCGCATCGTGTAGGCAGCGATCTGGTCGCTCGACGATCCATCGTGGCGAAGCCACAGCGCCCCACCCGCGAGGAGCGCGCCGAGAACGACGACCGCGGCAGCGGCCACCAACAACACGGGCCGGCGCCTCGCGCGGCGATGACCTTCGAGATCGATGCGACCGAGCACGCGCTCTTCGAACCCGGACCCCGGGTCGGCCAGCGGAGCGAGCAGGCTCATCGCGTCGACGGTCGTCGAGAGCTTGTCGACCATGTCGCGACACCGACGGCACGAGTCGAGGTGGGCGAGTGCCTCTGCCGCGCTCGTCGCCCGAGAGCATGCCGAGCGCGAGGTCTGGCGCGATCGCGTGTGACGTCCGAACAGTTCATCTACTGCTGCACCTCTGCTGCCAGCGCGCCACGCAAGCCGGATCAGGCCTGTGCGCACCCTCGTCTTCGCCGTTCCGAGCGGGATCTGCTCGAGCTCGCTGATCTCGACCGCCGTCCTGCCGTACACGGACGCGAGAACGACGGCTCGTCGCTGCTCTTCAGGGAGTCCGCGCAGTGCGGTCACGGCCCGGGCCACTTCACTGCTCCGGTTGGCGAGCTCATCGGGTCCTTCGGCGCCGTCGACGAGCCGCAGGTCGACGACGTCGACGACGTCAGCGGGACGCACCCGCTCGACCCGCAGGGCATCGATCGCAAGGTTCCGAGTGATCGCGAGAAGCCAGGTCGACACCGAGCCGCGGCGGGCGTCGTACGCCTCCGCATGTCGCCACGCCCGCACGAACGCCTCCTGCGCCACATCCTCGGCCCGTCCCCGGTCACCGACGACGGCCAGCGCACAGCCGAACACCATGCGCTGGAACCGGCGCACAAAGGTCAGCACGGCGTCTCGATCGCCCGTTGCGACCCCGGCGACCAGCGCCTCGTCGGACACTTCCCACACGTCTTCTGTACGACGCTGTCCGGCCGGGGGATTGCGCGACCCCCCAATCCGTCGGGCCAGCCGCTGCGTAGTGCGTCGCGTGCGCAAGATCCTGATTCTGCTCGGTGTGATGGCGATCGTCGCAGTCGGCTGCGGTGGCGGCTCGAGTACGACTGCATCCACGAGCAGTTCCGAGTCGGGCGGCAACGCCAGCCAGCCCGTGTCCCTACCCGGACAGACCAACAACAAGGGAACGAAGTCGCCGACCGGCAACTGCGATCGACGTCGAGATGGACGACTTCTACTTCAGCCCCACCTTCATCCAAGGCACGCCCGGCCAGGCCCTCACGCTGCACTTGAAGAACGAGGGCAAGAACGCGCACACGTTCACGAGCACTTCGCTCAACGTCGACAAGACGCTGCAGCCCGGTCAGGACATGGACGTCAAGGTGACGCTCCCGCAGGCGGGCGCGACCGAGTTCCACTGCAACTTCCATCAGAGCCAGGGCATGCAGGGTGCGTTCTTCTTCAACTCGGGCGACGTCGTCGGCGGCGCCGGCGCCGGTGCCGGTGGTGGTGCGAGCGCCTCGAGCGTCGCGAGCACCTCGAGCTCGTCCTCGTCGAACGGCGGCTACAACTACCCGAACTGAAGACGTTGGGTAGGGAGCCGGCGGCAGAGGCTCCGCCGGAGCCTCCGGACGGCCTTCGGCTCTCGCTCGATAGCGTCGGCCCGTGAATCGGCTGGCTGACGCGACGAGTCCGTATCTGCGGCAGCACCGGGACAACCCCGTCGACTGGTACCAGTGGGGTGACGAAGCGTTCGCGCGGGCTCGCGCCGAGGACAAGCCGGTGCTGCTGTCCGTCGGGTACTCCGCCTGTCACTGGTGCCACGTGATGGCGCACGAGTCATTCGAGGACGCCGGCACCGCGGCGGTGATGAACGAGCTGTTCGTCAGCGTGAAAGTCGACCGTGAGGAACGCCCCGACGTCGACGCCATCTACATGGCCGCGACACAAGCGATGACAGGCCAGGGCGGCTGGCCGATGACCGTGTTCTGCACGCCCGACGGCCGGCCCTTCTACTGCGGTACCTACTTCCCGAACCAGCCGAGGCACGGACTGCCCGGGTTCGTCGACCTCTGCCGCGCCATCGACGACGCGTGGCGCAACCGTCGTGACGACATCCTCGGCAACGCGGAGGAACTGACCGAGGCTGTGAGCCGAAGCGCGCTCGGCGACCATCGATCCGTCGAACGATCTTCCCGGCACCGAGACACTCACCGCCGCGTACCGGCAGTTGCGCGAGCAGCACGACGACGACTGGGGTGGCTTCGGCGCGCAACCGAAGTTTCCGCAGACGATCAGCCTCGAGCTCCTGTTGCGGGCACACCAGCGCAACCACGCGCCGCAGGCGCTCGCGACCGTGGAGACCTCACTCGAGGCGATGGCATCGGGCGGGATCTACGACCATCTCGGAGGTGGCTTCGCCCGCTACTCCGTCGATCGCATCTGGCTCGTGCCGCACTTCGAGAAGATGCTGTACGACCAGGCGCTGCTCGCGCGGATCTACCTGCACGCGTGGCAGGTCACGGGATCGGACGTCTACCGGCAGGTGCTCGACGAGACGATCGGCTACGTGCTGCGCGACCTCCGCCATCCGGATGGCGGCTTCTACTCCGCCGAGGACGCGGACTCGGAAGGCGTCGAGGGCAAGTTCTACGTGTGGACGCCTGAGGAGATCCGCGCTGCGCTCCGCGAACATCCGGGGCTCGCCGACGCGGCCATCGAGTGGTACGGGGTCACGGACGAAGGAAACTTCGAGGGCCACAACATCCTGAGTCGCATCGCCCATCGGGGCGACTTGATGCGTCCTCCCGACGTCGAGGAGGCGCGTGCTCGACTGTTCGAGGCACGCGTTCGGCGCGTGCGCCCGGGCCTCGACGACAAGGTCCTCACCGAGTGGAACGCGCTGTTTCTCACCACGCTCGCGGAAGCGGCCGCGGCCACGGGACGCGACGACTGGCTCGATGCGGCACGCGCCAACGGCGAGTTCCTGCTTCGCGAGCTGCGCCGCTCCGATGGCCGCTGGTTGCGGGCCTGGCAGGCAGGACCACGGCGCGCACACCCTCGCGTTCGCAGCGGACCACGCCGCGGTGGTCGAGGCGTTCACGCGGTCTGAGCGAAGCAACCGGCGAGGCACGTTGGATCGCTCGCCGCGGTTGATGCCGCGGACTCGTTGCTCGAGCTGTTCTGGGACGACGACGGCTACGGGCTCTTCACCATCGGTTCGGACGGCGAGCAGCTGATCACGCGATCGAAGGATCTGCTCGACGATGCGACGCCGTCGGCGAACTCGATGGCTGCGGTCGGCCTCGTGCGACTCGCCGCGCTGACCGGTGTCGACCGCTACCGCGACCGCGCCGAGGAGATCGTGCGGCTGCTCGGCACGGTCGCGGGCCAGCATCCGACGGCGTTCGCCCATCTCCTCGAGGCCGTCGACCTGCTCGACGCCGGCGTGACCGAGATCGCGGTGGTCGGCGACCGCGACGACCTCGTCCGTGTCGCGCAGCACCGCTACCTCCCGAACGCCGTCATCGCTTGGGGACAGCCGTACGAGTCGCCGCTGTGGGCGGAGCGGCGCGACGGCTACGCGTACGTGTGCCGCGACTTCGTCTGCGCCGCGCCGGTCGAGAACGAAGAGGCGCTCGCGGCCCAGCTCAGCTGACGCGAATCACGATCTTCCCGACGTTCTCGCCCGTGAACATGGCGTTGAGCGCGTCCGGCGCGGCATCGAGTCCGTCGAAGACGTGCTCGCGGTGCACCAGTTTGCCTTCGAACATCCATTTCTCGAGTTGCTCGGTGATCTCGGCCCACCGTCCCCAGTAGTCCCACGAGATGAACCCCTGCATACGCCCTCGGCGTGAGATGAGGTTGAGGTAGTTGGCGGGACCGGGCGGCTTGTGCGCGTCGTTGTAGGACGAGATCGCGCCGCACAGCACGACGCGGCCGTTGTTCGCCAGGCGGCCGAGCACTGCGTCGAGGGTCGGACCGCCGGTGTTGTCGAAGAAGACGTCGACCCGCTTCGGGCACAGTTCCTTCAAACGGGCCGAGAGGTCGTCCGTGCGATGGTTGATCGCACCGTCGAGCCCGAGCTCGTCGACGAGCCAGGTGCATTTCTCGTCGGTCCCGGCGATGCCGATCACACGGCAGCCGAGGATCTTGGCGATCTGCACGGCGATCGAGCCGGTACCGCCCGCGGCCGCCGACACCACGACGGTCTCGCCGGGCTGGGCGTTGCCGATGTCGATCAGGCCGACGTAGGCGGTCATGCCCGCAGAGCCGAACACGCTGAGCGCCGCCCGCGGATCGGAGCCTTCGGCCAGCACGGTCGTCAGCATCGGATCGTCTCCGACGACGGCGTATTCCTGCCAGCCGGTCAACGTGGCGACGAGTGCGCCTTCGGGGATCTTGGCGCTGCGCGACCGCAACACGGTTCCGATGCCGCTGCACCGCACGACCTCGCCGATCTCGACCGGTGGGATGTAGCCCTCCGCCTTCGACAGCCATGTCCGCACCGTGGCGTCGATGCCGAGCCAGTCCGTGCGCACGAGAACCTCGCCGTCCGCCGGTTCGGGCAGTGGCTGTTCGGCGGACTCGAAGTCTTCGCGCTCCACCAACCCCTCAGGCCGTCGCCTGAGCAGGATCTGTCGGTTCACGTCCGCGATGCGCTCCCCCATACCGCCGGACAGTACCCGTGCTCAGCGGCAGACGAAGGCGCCGCTGCGGGTGCGGATCCGGAATACGCCGTCGGCGTCGATCACGCGTTGGACACGCGCGCCGATCTCTTCGAGCACGCTGTCGTCCTTGCGATCGGCGAAGTGGAACGTGCTCGCCAGGTAGGCGACAACCGGCTGCGCCTCGGTGACGAGCAACGTGTCCCCTGTGCGTTCGACGCGGACGTCGTCGAAGACGTCCCGCAACGGCGCGTCGCCACTTGCGAGATCGAAGCGGTCCACGAAGAAGCTCGGCGGCGTGCCGGTGACCGCGGCGTAGACGTCCCACAGCTCGCAGAGATGCTCGTGCGCGTTCGTCACCGCGACGAGCGCGCCGCCAGGTCGTAGCACGCGCCGCAACTCGGCGATCGCAGCGGGGATGTCGGGGCAGTGGTACAGCATGTGCGGCGCCAGCACCCGGTCGAAGGATCCGTCCGGGAACGGCAAGCGGGCCGCGTCACCGTTGACCACCGGCGCGTGGCGACTCGCTTCCTCGGCCATGCCCTGCGACAGGTCGAGCCCCACGGCCTGCACGCCCGGGTGCGCGTCGCGCAGCAGCGAGAGATAGGCACCGGGACCACATCCGACATCGAGGGCGCGCGCACCGTCCGGCCAGTCGACCAAGCCGAGGACCCACTGCCAGAAGTTGTCGGAACGTTCGCGGTAGGCGTAGATCGACACGCGGGCGCGGAGCTTCGTGCTGTCGGCGTACGCCTCTTCCCGGAGGAGCGCCCGGTCCGTGGCTGCGTGTTCGATGTCGCTCATGGCCCCGCTTCTTACCAATGCCCGCGGTGGACGATCTCATCGAGTGGGCGCGTGGGTCGGCCTGCCGAGCGACCGGGACGCGAGGTGTCGGCCTCGACGTCGGGCCACCCGAGAGCGATCGTGCCGATCGCTTGGCGTCCGTCGGGCACGCCGAGCGCACGGAGCAGCTCGGCTTCGCGTCGGAAGATCCCGAAGAACAATGCGCCCAGATGTTCGTTCGTCGCCGCCAGCAGCACGAGCATCGCCGCGAACGAAGCGTCGACGGTCCAGTACGGCACCGGCCACCTCTCGGCCGACTCGCCCAAGCCCGGTGGGCGCCTTGTCCGGCTCCCGATAGCGCCGCAGGTATGCGTCCGCATCGGTGAGGACGACGGCGAGTACGGGGGCGTCGAGCAGCCGCGGGTGCCCGAAGCGATCTCGCCACGGGTCCGTCGGGAAGTGTGATGTCCCAATACCGGCGGGTCTGCTGGGGTCCCTCCAGGACGACGAGATCGATCCCGTCGCTGTTGCCGGCAGCCGGGGCTCGCCGTGCCGCGCCGAGGACGCGATCGAGCACGTCCGCCGGGATCGGATCCGGCCGAAACGCCCGCACCATGCGCCGCCGGCGCAGCACCTCGCCGAAGTCCATCAACCACTCCGGGCGAACTTCGGGTCGATTGTGGGGCTATGACCCCACAATCGCACCAACATTCGTCGGCGTTCGGGTCAGTTGAGCTTCGCGAGGGCCTCGGCCATCGCCCAGCCGAAGGCGATCAGCGAGTCGCCCTGGTTGGTGTCGACGTCGTCGAACTGCGCGGCGACGTCGGGCTTGATCGCGTCCGGCTTCAGGCTCTCGTGGTCGAGGACGCACGGGAACGACGCGTCACCCTCCGCGATGAAGCCGCGGTCGTCGTAGTTGCCGTTCTCGATCCCGAATCGTTTCGCCAGCCGGCGTCCCCACGCCCGCTCCTCGCCGGTGGCCTTGTGCTCCGGACGGGGAACGATGTCGTCGAGCGCCTTGAACGCCTCGAATCCGGAGGCGTCGAGGAACCGGGTGCCGATCAGGACGTCTTCGTCGGGGAAGGCGAGCACGGCCCGTCGGTACTGGTCGTGCATGATCCCCTTGAGCACGGTGTCGCGCTTGCTCGTGCGCTTGACGGACGCGAGCCCGATCAACACGCACGGCGTGCCCCCGATCCGCTCGAGCGTGCTGAAGGAGAAGCCCTTGAGCTTGCCGCCCTCCCGCGCGAGCGTGACCAAGACCCACAGCTCGGCCTGCTTCGACAGGAACCCGGCTTCGAACCGGCTCCGGCCTTCGGCGCAGATGTCCGCCATTTCGGCCAGCTCTGCGTCTGAAAGTTGCGTGCAATCCTTGGTCTCGACCTCGATCGCCATGCGCGTGCAATGCCCCCGGAAAATCGTGTGGTGGTCCCTACTAGTCCAGCGGGTCTCGGGCCGGTCCGCAACTCGGTGGCCCGCGAACATCCCGCTCAGGACCCTCCACGGCGGCTCAGGACACGAGCGCGTCGGGTCCGAGGAGAACGCGCAGGTGGCCGGCCAGGCCGCCGGAGAGGTCGGCGCAGAACTGGTCCGGAAGACGAAGGACCTGGCGCTCGCCCAGGTGGAGGAACACCGGCGACTCGCCCGGATGCTCGCTGAGCAGGCCCTTGAGCTCGCCGATCAGGCCTTCACTGACCCGGTGCAGCGCCAGGCGGATGCGCAGCGGCGGTGCGCCGTCGGAGATCCCCTCGAACACGTCGATGTCCATGGCGACCAGCTTCGGCGTCTCCTCCCGCTTGTCGACCCGGGCCTTGACGCACACGACCGTGTCGTCCGCCAGCTTGTGACCGTGCTCGGTCATGGCCTTCGGGAACACCATCACCTCGCAGGTGGCCTGCAGGTCCTCGATCGTGAACACCGCCATGAGCTCGCCCCGCTTCGTCCACTTCCGCTGGAGGCCGGTGACGATGCCACCGAGCACCTTGACCGATCCGTCCTCCCATTCGGCGACGTCGGCAAGCGAACCGTCGGTGCGCCGGCGGAGGACACCCTCGGCGCCGAGCAAGGGGTGATCCGAGACGTAGAGGCCGAGCATCTCCTTCTCGAACGCGAGCCGTTGTGACTTGTCGAACTCGAGGTCGGAGATCCTCGGACGCTCGTCGAACTCGAGCCCGATGTCGACCTCGCCGAACAGCGACATGACCCCCATGTCGCGTTCGCGACGCCGGGCCATCGTCTGATCGATGATCGCCTCGAAGGCGAGCAGGAGGCCTTTGCGGGGATGACCGACACAGTCGAAGCCGCCGGCTTTGATCAGCGACTCGATCGTGCGCTTGTTGAGGACGTTGAGATCGACGCGCTCACAGAAGTCGTAGAAGTCGAGGAACGGACCGTTCTGTTCGCGCTCGGCGACGATCAACGAGACGAGCCCACTGCCGACGTTGCGCACCGCGGAGAGGCCGAACACGATCTGCGATCTGCTCGCGTCGTCTTCGGCACGGACCGGGGTGAAGTCAGAGGCCGAACGGTTGACGTCGGGCACGGTGACGTCGATGCCCATCGCGCGGCAGTCGGCGAGGTACACCGCGGCCTTGTCGAGGTTCGCCTGGACGCTCGTGAGCAGCGCCGCGAAGTACTCCGCCGGGTAGTTCGCCTTCAGGTACGCGGTCTGGTACGCGATCAGCCCGTAACCGAAGGCGTGTGCCTTCGGGAACGCGTAGTCGGCGAACGGCTCGATGATGTCGAACCACCGATTGCCCAGGTCGCGTCCGTAGCCGCTGGTCTCACACGCGTCGACGAAACGCTCGCGCTCCTGCTTCATCTTCGAACGGATCTTCTTGCCGCAGGCGCGACGTAGGTTGTCCGCCTCAGCGAGCGAGTAGCCCGCGAACTTCTGCGCGACGCGCATCAAGCTCTCTTGGAAGATCATCAGGCCGTACGTGTCGCCCAGCACCTCTTCTGCATCGGGGTGGAGGTACTGGATGGGCTTCCGGCCGTTCTTGCGATCGGCGTAGTCGTTGTGCATGTTCGCCGCCATCGGCCCGGGCCGGTACAGGGCCACGAGCGCGGCGACGTCTTCGAACGTCGTGGGTGCGAGCGAGCGCATCAGCGCCCGCATCGGGCCGCCCTCGAGTTGGAACACACCGATCGAGTCCGCCCGCCGCAGCAACTCGAAGGTCGGTTGGTCGTCGAGCGCCACGGCGTCGATGTCGAGGTCGACGCCACGCGTGGTGCGGATGATCTCGACGGTGTCCGTCAGCACGTCGAGGTTGCGCAACCCGAGGAAGTCCATCTTCAGCAGGCCGAGGTCTTCGACGCCGTGCATCTCGTACTGCGTCACGACCGGCGCTTCCTCGGGGTCCTGACCAGGATCGGGCTTGCGCTGGATCGGCAGGTACTCGGTGAGCGGCTCCTTCGTGATCACGACCGCGGCGGCGTGGATGCCGTCCTGGCGGCGCATCCCTTCGAGTCCCTTGGCGACGTCGATGACCCGCTTGCAGTCGGAATCGGTGGCATACAGGGCCCGGAGATCGCTTGCCATCTTGTAGCCGTCTTCATGGCCCGACGTCACGTCGAGGCAGGCCTTCAGGGGTGTGTCGCGGCCCATGATGAGCGGCGGCATGAGCTTCGCCACTCGGTCGCCGATCGCGTAGGGGTAACCCAACACGCGAGCGGCGTCGCGTACCGCAGCGCGCGCCTTGATCGTGGAGAACGTGATGATCTGCGCGACGCGATCCCGCCCGTACCGCTCGGCCGCGTACCGGATCATCTCGTCGCGGTAGCGGGAGTCGAAGTCCATGTCGATGTCGGGCATCGAGATGCGCGAGGGGTTGAGGAAGCGCTCGAACAGCAGGTCGTACTGGATGGGGTCGAGGTCCGTGATGCGCAGGCAGTACGCCACTGCGCAGCCTGCCGCGCTCCCCCGGCCCGGCCCGACGCGGATGCCGGATTCGCGCGCGTGGCGCATGAGGTCCCACACGATCAGGAAGTACGAGCTGAACCCCATGTCTGCGATCACTCGCAACTCGAACGCGAGGCGTTCGGTCACGGCGTCGGGCACCGCGTCTCCCCATCGCTGACGCGCACCCTCGAACGTCAAGTGCTCGAGGTAGGCGCTGTCGGACGCGAAGCCTTCGGGAAGCGGAAAGCTCGGTAGCTGCGGCTTGCCGAACTCGATCTCGACGTTCGCCCGCTCGGCAATCAGCAGCGTGTTGTCGCACGCATCGGGGTGGTCCTCGAAGAGCCGCCACATCTCGTCCGCGGTCTTCAGGTAATGGCCCTCGCCGCTGAACTTGAAGCGCTCGTCGCCCGACTGGCTGATGAGCGCGTTGGTCTGCACGCACAACAGCGCGTCGTGCGCCTCCGCGTGCTCGGGACGCGTGTAGTGACTGTCGTTGGTGGCGAGGAGCGGCGCGCCCAGCTTGGAAGCGATCGAGATGAGCTGCGGATTCGTCTTGTGCTGCGCGGCGATGCCGTGGTCCTGCAGCTCGACGAAGAGGTTGTCGCGTCCGAAGATGTCCTGGAGCTGGCCGGCTTTGCGCAACGCGGCTTCGTAGTCGCCGGCGAGCAGCGACTGCAGCACGTGGCCGCCGAGACAGCCGGTGCTGGCGATGACGCCCTCGCTGTGGTCGGCGAGGATCTCCCAGTCGACCTTCGGCTTGCGGTAGTAGCCCTCGAGGAACGCTCGGCTCGCGAGCTGGATCAGGTTGCGATACCCGACGTTGTTCTCGGCGAGCAGCGTGAGGTGGTACCACGCCTTCTTGCCGCCCTCGCCTTCGCCGCCGGTGTCGTCGATCTTGCCGCGAGGATTGATCCGCTCGTCACGGCGCTCGTTCGCCATGTACGCCTCGAACCCGATGACCGGTGTGATGCCCGCCTTCTGGCAGGCGGCGTAGAACGGCAGGACGCCGTACATGTTGCCGTGGTCGGTGATCCCGAGCGCCGGTTGCTCGTCGGCGGCGGCCGCCTCGACGAGCTCGTCGATCCTGGACGCGCCGTCGAGCATGGAGAACTCGGTGTGGGTGTGGAGGTGGACGAAGCGCTTGGGGTCAGCCATTCCGTGTCCTGTTGCTCCTCCGCTGGGGTTGTCCACCGGCGATCCACACCGACGATCCACATGCTGTGGACGAGTTACACGGGTGTGATTTAGGACTCTAACCCGACAGCGAGGCGCGGACCACAGTCCCGACGACTTCGTTCCGGAGCGAGGTCATGATCGTGTTGCCCGCAACCCGGGCGGGGCGCACATTGTCGGCTCACCCACCGATTTGCGTGGCTCTGTCGACACAGACACATGTCGCGTCGACTCTGTGTCGACTCAGCCACTGATGGTGGCTCAACCGACACAGAACCCACGGCACCCGCGTCTGTGTCTGCTCAGCCACGGATCTGGAGGCTGAACTGACACAGAACCCACGGCACCCGCGTCTGTGTCGACTCAGCCACCGGATTCGGTTGCTCAGTCGACAATGTGCGCGTAGGCGGCGAGGCGGATGGGCAGCCGGTGGCCGGACGGCGCGGCCGCTCGACAGTTACGACGCCTGGGCCTCGGCCTTCTCGCGAGCCACGATCCGGCTACGCGCCATGGCGGGTGGACGCGCTCCCGGGGGCGTCACGAGGCCGTCGAGGAGGCGCTGGGTCGCGGCGGCGACCTCGGCGACCGCCTGCTCGAAGACCGCTTCGTTGGCCTTCGAGGGCTTGCTGTAGCCACTGATCTTGCGCACGTACTGGACGGCGGCGCTGCGCACCTCGTCGCTCGTCGCGGCTTCCTCACCCCGCAGGGTCACGATGCTCCGGCACATTCTCGACTCCCTACAAGTACGTCCCTGGTGGACCCGGTGGTCCATCTTGTGGTTGCCCGGACGGCAGCTGTCTGCGCATCTCCTCGAGCTGCTGGCGGGCCTGCATCTGTTGCGCGAACAGCGTGGCCTGGATGCCGTGGAACAACCCCTCGAGCCAACCCACGAGCTGCGCCTGCGCGACTCGCAGCTCGGCATCGCTCGGCGCCGAGTCGCCCCCGAACGGCGGCGCGAGGCGAGCCAGCTCGTCCCGCAGATCCGGCGACAGCGACTCGGACAGTTCCTTCACGGATGTCTCGAAGATGGCTGCGAGACGGTCCCGGCTGGCGTCGTCGAGCGGGGCAGCCCGCACCTCGTCGAGCAGCTGCTTGATCATCGAGCCGATCCGCATGACCTTGGCCGGCTGTTCCACGGACTCGCGGGAGTCGCCGTCCGTCTCCCCCGAGGGAGAGGGGACCACTTCCGGATGCTCCACTGCGGCTTGCGGCTGAAAATCGGACATGGCGAGGCTTTCTATCCGGTCGAAGCGCGCTTCGCGCAGCTACGAGGCAACGCCGACGAGCAACGGGATCCGGATCTCGGCCGCCGTCGCCGACCCGTGCCGTCCGATGAGGTCGAACGGGCCGGTGTCGGTCGGCTCGACGAACGCGACGTCCTCGCGAGCGACGAGAGCAACGTCACCGAGCCGGGCGAGTGCGTCGGAGCTGACGTGCGGACCGAACCATCCTTCGTCGACCGTCTGGTCGCGGGTCCGCACCCACGCGGTGTCGCCGTGCGCCGCGAGCGAGGCTTCGACGAGCGCGGAGCCGCGGCCCGGTCGCGCGTGCAGCCAACGGAAGCGTCCTTCACCCGACTGCAACGAGACATGCGCGATCACCTCGGACGCGATCGGCACGACGTTCGCGCCGACTTCGACCTGACCGTGATCGGACACGACGACGACTGCGGTTCCGGGAGCCACGGCCTCGAGGACGTCGCCGACGAGCCGGTCGACGGCCGCGACCTCCGCCTCGTAGTGCGCGCCGAGGCCGTACTCGTGACTGACCTTGTCCACGCCGTCGTAATAGGCGTACACGAACGGCTCGGACGAGCGGGTCAGGCGGGCGATCTCTGTCAGCAGAGACGAAGCCATGCGGTAGCCCGTGAAGCGGACACCGTCGAGGTGCGCCTGTGTGAATCCTGAGCGCGCGAATTCCGTCCTGGTGATCACCGGCGGCCGGTGCCCGAGGAACGGCAGGCTGGACTGCAACTTCTGCGCCGGGATGGTCTGGCGGGCATCTCCTGCGGCAGTCGTCCACCGCAGCACGTTGAGCACCTCGCCGTGCACGTGCAGGCGGTAGCCGATGACACCGTGGTCACCGGGCGCGAGCCCTGTCGTGAGCGACGTGAGCGCAGTCGCCGTCGTGGTCGGCAGGACGGAGAGGATCGGTCCACCTTCCATCGAGGACAGCGTCGGCATGAGCTGCCGGCGGGTCTGCATCTGCTCCCAACCGAGCCCGTCGAGGACGAGCAGCACGACACGGTCCGCTTCGAGCGCGGCGGGTGGCATCCATGCCGGGGTGTGGTCCGGTCGCTCGAGCAACACCGGCACCACATTGCTGAGGCAAGCGCCGCCGTAGTCAGGAACGATCGGTGCAGTTTGCTCGTCGCCCACAAGAGTCCTTCCTGGTACGCGCCACCATACCCATCCCTTGCCGCGGCTGGGTCTCTATCGTTGCGCCCGTGAAGGTCTCGACCCGCGGCGACTACGCATGTCGGGCTCTCGTGTCGCTGGCCCTGCGCGGCAACGGCGAGGGTCCGACGTCCGTGCGCGACCTCGCAGAGCGGACGGGGCTCCCGCAGCCGTACCTGGAGCAGATCCTGCTGGCCCTGAAAGGAGCGGGTCTCGTCCGATCGAAGCGCGGCGTCGGCGGCGGGTACGTGCTCGCTCGCGAGCCGGCATCGATCACGCTCGGATCGATCGTGAGCGCCGTGGACGGTCCGATCGTGCTGGGCGACTTCGGCGAACCGCATCAGAACGGCGCCTGCGACCACGAGGGCCAGTGCGTGCTGCTCGCCGTGTGGGCCGAGGTGAGCGAGCAGATGCGGCGCCTGCTCGACGCGTTGACGCTGTCTGACGTCGTGTCTATGGCTCGCGGGGAGCGGGCATGGCCGTCGCCGGACTGACCGAGAAGCGATCGAGCACGGAGGTCAGGTCGGGAGGCAGCGGCGAGTCGATCTCGATGCGCTGACCGGTCGCCGGGTGCTCGAAAGCCAAGTGACCGGCATGGAGGAAGAAACGACCGGTGTCCGCGACGGGTTGGCGTCGCCCGCCGTAGCGGTCGTCACCGACGACCGGGTGGCCGATGGCGGCGAGGTGAACGCGGATCTGGTGCGTGCGACCAGTGTCGAGCGCGCATTCGAGCAGCGACGCCGGCGCGGGCGCTGCGTACTCCTTCATGACCTCGTAGGACGTGCGCGCTTCGCGTCCCCTTGTCGACACGGTCATCCGGGTGGGCGTGCGCGCCGATCGGCCGATCGGCGCGTCGATCACGCCTCGGGGAGCGTCGAGACGGCCCCACACGAGGCTGAGGTAGCGCCGCGTGATCGACCGCGCCTTCAACTGCCTCGTCAGCGAGCGGTAGGCATCGGGCGTGCGCGCCACGAGGAGCAGACCGGACGTGTCCTTGTCGAGCCGGTGCACGATCCCCGGACGCTCGTCGGCGCCGGCGCGCGCGATCTCGGGGTACAACGCGAGCAACCCGTGGACGAGCGTGCCGGCCGCGTGTCCGGAGCCCGGATGCACCACGAGTCCCGCCGGCTTGTCCACGACCACCACGTCGTCGTCCTCGAACACGACCGGAACGACGACCGAGGCGTCGGCGACGGGCTTCGTATCGACATCGTCAGGGAAGCGGCGGATCTCGACGCGCACGCCCTCGTCGACCCGAGTCGATCCTTTCGTCGTGACCACACCGTCCACCGCCACCGCGCCGCCCGTGACCAGTGCGCTCGCCTCTGCTCGCGTGCAACCGAGCAACACGGCAACGGCGCGATCGAGGCGCTCACCGGCAAGGGCACCCGGAACGGTGGCCTCGGCCGCAGTCACGGGGCGCGGGCGACCACGAACACGATGAGCAGCCCCCCGACGGTCACGGCGGCATCGGCGACGTTGAAGACCGGCCACCACTGCAGGTCCACGAAGTCGATGACGGCACCGCCGAGGAAGCCCGTTCCGTCTCTGAAGATGCGATCGATCAGGTTGCCGGCTGCACCGCCGAGAACGAGCCCGAGGGCGACGGCGCCGACCTTCGTGTCGATGCCGCGGCCGAAGGCAACGAGAGCGATCACGACAGCAATGGCGAGGATGGCGACGAGACCTCCGCGGCCACCCGCGAGGCTGAAGGCGGCGCCGCTGTTGCGCACGAGGTGCAGCCGCAGGGTCCAGAACAAGTCGATGTCGCGCGTGTCCAATGTCCGCACGGCCCACCACTTGGTGAGTTGGTCGGCGGCGACGACGAGAACCGCGACTGCGATGACCAACGGGGTGAGCCGGGTCTTGCGTCCCGACTCAACCGCGCTCAAGACCGGTTCACCGCCGGCCGAGCCCCATGCTCTTGCACTGGACGCACAGCGTCGCGTACGGGATGGCGCGCAGGCGCTCTCTCGGGATCGACTTGCCGCACTGCTCGCACGTGCCGTACGAGCCGTCGGCGATCTTGGCGAGGGCGGCGTCGATCTCGTCGACCGCCGAGCGTGCTTGCGCCGAGAGCGCGAGGTCACGCTCGCGCTCGACCGCGAGCGTGTCGCCTTCGCCGGATTCCTCGTCGAACTGCACGTCGCCCGGCTCCCGTTCAGCCGCCAACAGGTCAGCTTCGGCCTGCAACGACTCGGCTTGGCGGGTGTAGGTGGCCCGCTCTTCGACCAGAATGGCTCGCTGCCCTTCGAGGAACTTGTCGAGAACGACCGGGCCCTTCTTCGCCGGCCGCGCCTTGGCGGGGACCGCCGCCTTCTTGGCCGGCACCGCCTTCTTCGCCACGGGCGGCTTCTTGACAGGCGCCGCCTTCTTCGCCACCGGCGGCTTCTTGACGGGCGCCGCCTTCTTCGCCGCCGCTGTCGTCTTGGCCGGCACCGCCTTCTTGGTCACGGTCTTCTTGGTGGGCGCCGCCTTCGCGCTGGTGGCCCCCCGCTTGGTCGCCTTGGTCGCCTGCGCGCGGGATGCGGTCGCCTTCAGTGGCGCTACGCGCCCGGTGGTCTTGGGCATGGCTTCCTCTCAGGTCGCCAAAAGGGTGCTGGATTGTAGGGGGCCCGGTGGGCTGATTCAACCTCGCGGCGGGCGCCACTTGTCGCGATCGGCGGGGCCCGGGCCCTCGCCGCCGGACGCCACGAGGTCGTCGAGTCGGTGGGCGAAGGCGTCGACGTCGTCCACCGTCAACCGGAAGCGCTTGGTTCGGCTCTTGTCGCCGCTCACGAGCTCGACCCCCTTCGCCGGCAGGCCGAAGGCTTCGGCGAGCGCGCTCGCCGAGCGCGGCGTTCGCTCGACCGTGCTCGGGCGGGACCGCGACTCGGATCTTGAGCGCGTCACCGTGCCGGCCGGTGATCTGCGTGCGGCCCGCGCCCGGTTGGGCGTGCACGTTCAGCTCGACGGAACCGTCGTCCCGCACCGTGTAGAGGCTCGCAACCATGTCCCGGGCAACGTAGTCCCCGCGTACGCTCTTTCGGATGTCTCCCCCGCCGAGCGAGCGCTATCCCGACGTCGAGCAGCATCCGTCGTTTCCGCAGCTCGAGCGCTCCGTCATCGAGCGATGGCAGCACGACGACACGTTCGCCACGTCGGTCCGGCAGCGTTCGTCCGACGACGGGTTCGTGTTCTACGACGGCCCGCCGTTCGCCAACGGTCTCCCCCACTACGGGCACCTGCTCACCGGGTTCGTGAAGGACGCCGTGCCCCGGTACCGCACGATGCGCGGCCAGCGCGTCGAGCGGCGGTTCGGATGGGACTGCCACGGCCTCCCCGTCGAGATGCAGGCCGAACAGGAGCTGGGCCTGTCCGGTCGGGCCGCCATCGAGGCGTTCGGCGTCGACAAGTTCAACGAGCGCTGCCGGTCGATCGTCGGGACCACCGCGCACGTCTGGCGCGATTACGTGACCCGGCAGGCGCGATGGGTCGACATGGACCACGACTACAAGACCATGGACCTGTCGTACATGGAGTCGGTCATGTGGGCCCAGAAGCAGCTCTACGACAAGGGCCTGCTCTACGAGGGTTATCGCGTGCTTCCGTACTGCTGGGAGTGCGAGACGCCGCTGTCGAACTTCGAGACGCGTCTCGACGACGCGTACCGCGACCGGCAGGACCCCGCGGTCACCGTGTGGTTCGAGCTCGACGACGGGCGCCGCCTCCTGGTGTGGACCACGACGCCGTGGACCCTGCCTTCGAACCTCGCGATCGCGGTCGGCCCCGACATCGACTACGCCGTCTACGAGGAGAGCGGCCGGCAGTACGTCATCGGCGCCGCCCGCGCCGCTGCGTACGAACGCGAGCTCGCCGACGCGACCCACGTGGCGACGATCAAGGGTTCCGAGCTCGTCGGCCACCACTACACACCGCTGTTCGACTTCTTCGCCGATCACGCGAACGCATTCGTGGTCCTGGGTGGCGACTTCGTCACGACCGAGGACGGGACCGGCATGGTCCACATGGCGCCCGGCTTCGGCGAGGACGACCAGCGCGCCTGCGAAGCGGCGGGCATCACGGTCGTCGCACCCGTCGATTCGCAAGGCCGGTTCACGGATGAGGTGAGCGCCTACGCAGGCGAGCAGGTCTTCGACGCGAACGCCGCCATCGTGCGCGACCTGAAGGACAAGGGTGTCGTCGTCCGTCATGAGACGTACGTCCACAGCTATCCCCACTGCTGGCGCACCGACACGCCGCTCATCTACAAAGCGGTGTCGAGCTGGTTCGTGCGCGTGACCGCGTTGAAGGACCGGATGCTCGAGCTCAACCAACAGATCACCTGGACGCCCGAGCACGTGCGCGACGGATCGTTCGGCAAGTGGCTCGAAGGCGCGCGCGACTGGTCGATCAGCCGCAACCGGTACTGGGGTTCGCCGCTGCCGATCTGGAAGAGCGACGACCCCGCCTATCCGCGCGTCGATGTGTACGGCAGTCTCGACGAGCTCGAGCGCGATTTCGGCGTACGCCCGGCCGACTTGCACCGGCCCTTCATCGACGAGCTCGTGCGGCCGAACCCTGACGATCCGACAGGCAAGTCGATGATGCGCCGCATTCCGGACGTGCTCGACTGCTGGTTCGAGTCGGGGTCGATGCCCTACGCGCAGGTGCACTACCCGTTCGAGAACCAGGAGTGGTTCGAGTCGCACTTCCCCGGCGACTTCATCGTGGAGTACATCGGCCAGACGCGCGGCTGGTTCTACACGCTGCACGTGCTCGCCACCGCGCTGTTCGATCGCCCGTCGTTCAAGACGTGCGTCGTCCACGGCGTGCTGCTCGGTGACGACGGACAGAAGCTGTCGAAGCGACTCGCCAACTACCCCGACCCGATGGACGTCTTCGACACCGTCGGGTCGGACGCGATGCGATGGGCGTTGCTCTCGTCCGCGGTCGTGCGCGGCGGCGACATGGTGGTCGACCGGCGTTCGATGGAAGAGGCCGTGCGCCACGTGCTCATGCCGATCTGGAACGCGTGGTACTTCCTGTCGCTCTACGCCAACGCCTCGGGCCTCCGCGGCGAGGAGCGCTCGAGCGCCGAGCACGTCCTCGACCGCTACGCGCTCGCCAAGGTCGGCGCGCTACGAGCGGACGTCACCGACCGGCTCGATCTCTTCGACCTGTCGGGCGCGTGCGGCTCGATTCTCGACTTCCTCGACTCGCTGAACAACTGGTACATCCGGCGCAGCCGCGACCGCTTCTGGGCAGGCGACAAAGACGCCGTCGACACCTTGCACACCGTGCTCTCCGTGCTGTGCCGTGTCGCTGCTCCGCTGCTGCCGCTCACCACCGACGGCGTGTACCGCGATCTCACCGGGCGCGACTCCGTGCACCTCGACAACTGGCCCTCGTCCGACGATCTCGTGCTCGACGTCGACCCGAACCTCGTCGACACGATGGACCAGGTTCGGGCGGTGTGCTCGGCCGCCGCCTCGGTCCGCAAGGCGAATGCGATACCGAACCGTCAGCCGCTGTCGAAGCTCACGGTGGCCACACCCGACGCCGACGCGTTGCGCGCGTTCGAGGTGCTCATCGCGGACGAAGCCAATGTGAAATCGGTGGAGCTGACGACCGACGTCGGCGCGACCGGCCAGTTCGTGCTGCAGTTGGTGCCGGCCGTGCTCGGACCACGCGCCGGCGCAGACATGCAACGGCTCGTCGGCGCGGTGCGGGCGGGCAACTGGACGCGCGACGGCGATGACGTCGTCGTTGAAGGTCGTACGTTGCAGCGCGACGAGTACACGTTGCGACTCGTGGCGCGGGAAGGCACGACGTCGAACCCGCTGCCGGACGCCGCGAGGGGTCGTCGCGCTCGACACCGAGATCACGCCCGACCTCGCGCAGGAGGGACTGGCTCGATTCGTGGTCCGCCGCATCAACGATCTCCGTCGACGCGATGGCCTCCACGTCACCGACAGGATCCATCTCGTCATCGACGTCGAGGGGTACGAAGACCTCCGCGAGGTCATCGAGAAGCACCGCAGTTACATCATGGACGAGACGCTCGCGGAAGAGCTCGTGGTCGATGGCCCGCTGGGCGACGGCCACCACGTCGAACTACCGGACGGCCGCATTCTCCACGTCGGCGTCTCTGTTCCTGGTTGATGGGTCAGCGGCGGCGGCCGAACCTGCTTCGTCCAGGAGGAGCGCCAGCGTCGGTCGAAACCGACTCGTCGACCATGGCCTTGCGCAACTCGACGAGGTAGGCGTCCTCGCTCGCAGGCATGGCAACAGCGGCCGTCGGCTGGTCGATCATCTCTTCGCGTACGAAGCGCGACCACCCGTCGGTGTCGCTCTCGTCGTCCGCGGTGACGACGGCGGCCGGAGCGCTCTGCGCTTCCGGGACGCCGTTGCCGTCCTCCGGCGGCGAGAACCGGACACCGCCGGAGATCGGATGCTCGACCAACTCGTCGTCGCTCTCGTCTCCGGCCTCGTCGTGGTTCGGTCCGCTCTCCGACAAGTCGATCAACTCGTCGCTGTCGGCCGGTTCGGACTCGGTGCGGGGCGAGCGAGTGAACCCGGCACTCGACGCGTCACTGACCTCGGGCAGCGCGGCAGCGCGCAGCTTCTCGGGGTCGTCGAGCAGGTGCTGCAGGTCGGCGATGGCACCGCGCAGGCGGAGTCGTTGCTCTTCGAGATGGCGTTCGAGGACGCCGTGGTCGGCCTGGAGCGCTTCACGCGCGTGTTCGAGCGCCACGATCTCGTCGGCCATGCGCTGGCGCGTCTCCTCCGAGGTCCTGCGCGCTTCGATCTCCGCCTCGCTGACGAGGCGCTGCGACGTCGCGTGCGCGTCGTTCATGAGGGCGTCCGCCTCTTCGCGAGCCGATGTGAGCGTGCGTTGCGCTTCGTCGTTCGCTTCTTTCACCGCGGCGTCGGCGGTCTTCGCCGCGAGCACGAGCGTGCGCTTGATGGTCTCGGTGTCCTCGTCCTCGTCCCTCGCGGCCGGACGCTCATCGAGCTCGTGCACCTTGCGCTCGAGATCCAATGCCCGCCGATCGGCGGTCGCGGCGCGGCTCTCTGCTTCGTGCAGCCGATCGGTGAGCTGTGCCACCGCAGCCCCGACACGTTCGAGGAAGTCGTCGACCTCGTCGGGGTCGTACCCCCGCATCTTCTGGTGGAACTCGACCTCGTTGATCGCCTGAGGCGTCACATCCATGGCCTCGGATGGTACCCGCGCGATCCGGACGTGTCGGGGACGGTCGAGCGCGGAACCGGCAGGATCTCAGCCGCTGCAGACGAACGGAACGAGCACCAGGTAGATCACGAAGATCAGGATCATCGGCGACAGGTCGATGGCCATGCCGCCGACCCGCAGTGCCGGGATGGCACGACGCAGGGGACCGAGGATGGGCTCGGTCAACATCCGGAGGAAGGTGTCGATCCCCTGGAGCGCGCTCCCCTCGGTGACGGGGAACCAGCTCAGGATCACCCGCCCGAAGATGACGAAGACGTACAGCTGCAACGCGACACAGAGAATTTCCATGATGCGAGCGAGCGGTCGGGTCGCTCAGTCGTAGAGGCCGCGCTCTTGCAGGCGACGGCGCTCTTCGGGGGAGACTTCGACGTTGCTCGGCGTGAGCAGATACACCTGGTGCGCAACCTTCTCCATCGTGCCGCCCACGCCGTAGCAGAGGCCGCTGGCGAAGTCGATGAGCCGCCGGGACAGGTCCCGGTCGACGTCCTGGAGGTTCATGATGACCGGGACGTTGCCCTTGTACTTGTCCGCCACGTCCTGCGCGTCGTTGAACGAGCCCGGGGACACGACGTGCGGCTTGGCGGACATCGAGTTGGGGATAGCACGAACGACCGGCGCCCGCTTCTGACCGCCGGCGGTCATCGCGCCGATCCCGGGGGTGGGGTCGAGTGGTTGGGCCTCGATGCGGCGCACGCTGCCGACGAAGGCCACGTCGGTCGGCTCGGGCTCAGCTTCGGGCGCACGTCGCGGCGGGGTGGCCGTGCGGGCGTTCGACCGGTTGCTGCGGTCGGTGACCGCCTCGCCGCGCGGGCTCGAGGTCTTCATAGTCCTCGTACTCCTCATCAGGTCCCAGACCGAGGTAGGTCATCGCCCGACGCCACATCGTCGCCATTCACGAGCCCCTTCGTTCCACGGGAACTTAGTTTTCCACGTGCTACGGGGCCAGACGTGGACGGGCGCCGAACAGTGCGCTGCCGACGCGCACCATCGTCGAGCCCTCCTTGACCGCAGCCTCGAGGTCCTCGCTCATGCCGATCGAACGCTCCGTGAGCGTCAGCCGATCGGCGAGGTCGCGCACGACCCGGAACGCGGCGCGTGCCGTGGCCTCGTCGCCGGTGGGCGCGACAGCCATCAGCCCGCGCACGTCGAGGCCGAGATCCCGTAGGCCCTCGACGAGGCCGGCCGTGAGCCCGGGCTTCGTGCCCCCTCGACCGGGATCGTCGGTCAGGTTGACCTGCACCAACACGGCTGCCCCCGGCTGGTGGCGGGCGATCTCCTCGCCGAGGCGAAGGCGATCGACGGACTGCCACAGGTGCACGAGCGGCGCGATCTGGCGAACCTTGTTCCGCTGCAGCTGGCCGATGAAGTGCCACCGTGGCTCGACCTCGACCTCGACCTCGCCTCGACCTCAGCCTTGCCCTCAGCCTTGCCCTCGGCGTTGGCCTCGACCTCGATCGCAGCTTCGACCTCGGACGCCTTGGCCACGAGCTCTTGGGCGTAGTTCTCGCCGAGGTCGACGAGACCCGCCGCGAGCGCGGCGCGCACGATCGCAGCGGGGTGTGCCTTCGTCACGGCGACGAGTCGGACCGAGGCCGGGTCGCCGCCCGCTCGCGAGATCCGGTCGCGGACGCGGTCGGCATTGGCGCGGATCGCGGCGGGATCCATCACTCGAGCTGCGCCAGGGTCGCGAAGCGCTCGCGTTCCCCGCGGGCCCGCCACGAGAAGAAGACGTCGGAGCACGCGGTGCACGCGCCGCTGTCGTGCAGCTCGAGTGCCGCCGAGCACCCGACGAACGGCTGCGGTCAGGTCGAGTGCCGGTGTTCCCCAGCTCGTCGTCGCCCGGACGTGGTCGCCGAGTGCGCCCGCGACCGTGTCGAGGTCGGCCCCACCGAACTCGTAGCACCCGCGCCGAATGTGGGGACCGATGTGCGCCTCGACGGGGGCGCCCATCGCGTCCACGGTCGCTTCGATCACGCCGGCGGCCAGGCCACGCCAGCCCGCGTGCACCACACCGATGGCGGCCTCGTTCACGAGCACCACGGGCACACAGTCGGCGGTGCGCACCGCGAGCGTGCATCCCGGCCGCGTGGTGAACGCCGCGTCTGCTTCGACGCCTGCGTGCTCGCCGGGCTCGCTGACTTCGACCACGGTCGCGCCGTGCACCTGCCGCAACCACGTCGACCCCGGCGGGAGTCGCGTGACATCGCCGAAGTCGCCGTCGAGGCGCGTCGTGAAACGAAATCGGGGGACGATGCCGCTACTTGAGGAAGCTCGGGACGTCGAAGTCGTCCTCGTCGCCTTCGAGCTCCTCGTCGCCGGGCGAGAAGACGTCGCGTGCCCTCTCGGGAGCCCGCCGCGCCCCGCGCGTCCCCGCCCTCGCCGGGCCGGCCCGCTTCCCACCGGTCGAAGCCGGCGGCGATCACGGTGACGCGGACCTCGTCGCCCATCTCGTCGTCGATGACGGCGCCGAAGATGATGTTGGCGTCGGGATGCGCGACACCGTGGATGACTTCGGCGGCCTCGTTGACCTCGAACAAACCGAGGTCGCTGCCGCCGGAGATGTTGAGGAGGATGCCGCGCGCCCCTTCGATCGACGCTTCGAGCAGTGGGCTCGAGATCGCCGATCGCGCCGCGGCCAGCGCACGACCTTCGCCGGAGCCGTAGCCGATACCCATGAGCGCCGAGCCGGCGTTGCTCATGATCATCTTCACGTCGGCGAAGTCGGTGTTGATGAGGCCGGGCGTGGTGATCAGATCGGTGATGCCCTGCACGCCCTGCAGCAGGACCTCGTCGGCCATCTTGAACGCGTTGAGCACCGACGTCTTCTCGTTGGAGACGGTCAGCAGACGGTCGTTGGGGATGACGATCTGCGTGTCGACCTTCTCCTTCAGCTTCTGGATGCCCTGCTCGGCCTGGACCGACCGCCGGCGACCCTCGAATGCGAACGGCCGGGTGACGACCCCGATCGTCGAGCGCGCCGATCTGCTTCGCGATCTCCGCGACGACGGGCGCGCCGCCCGTCCCGGTGCCGCCGCCCTTGCCGGCGGTGATGAACACCATGTCGGAGCCCTTGAGCACCTCTTCGATCTCTTCGCGATGAGCTTCCGAGGCGGCGCGGCCCACTTCGGGATCGCTGCCCGCGCCGAGGCCGCGTGTCAGCTCTCGACCGATGTCGAGCTTCACGTCGGCGTCGCTCATCAGCAGCGCCTGCGCGTCGGTGTTGATCGCGATGAACTCGACGCCCTTCAGACCGGCGTCGATCATGCGGTTCACGGCGTTGACGCCGCCACCGCCGATGCCGACGACCTTGATGACCGCCAGGTAGTTCTGCGGGCTGCCCGTCATGGCCGTCGCCCCTCCCAAGTGCACCCTCAAGTGAAGGTAGAGACTTTCATGTACCTTCAGTATTGGTCGAGACCTTACGCACACGATCCTCCTTGCGTCAAGGATGGGGCGGACGCGACCCGCACGTCGAGCGCGCACAGATGGGAGACGTCGACCTGGCTCAACACCGTGTCCGCGGCAACCAACTTGGCGAGCACGTCGGTGGCGGGACCGAGCCGGACCTTGCCCCCCGCCGCGAGTTGCAGCTCGACGCCGTCGGGCGCGGCGGCCACCGCCGCCACCTTCGGCACGAGCGGCGGGAGCAGCAACGTCGCCACCCGCAACACGTCGGTCGCCTCGGCTGCGAGCGCGGTGCCGGGCGCCCCCGCCGGCGGCACGCCGGCGAGCACCGGGAGGCCCGGCGGCGCCGCGGGGCTCGTGTCGAGGACGCGACCCGTTCGGTCCACGAGCGCGAAACCTGACTGACCCGCGGGGACGGTGGCAACCGGCGTGCGCTCCGTGATCGACACCCGGATCGACGCCGGCCACTTGCGCGCCACCGAGACGGTCTGGACCCAAGGCAGCGCGAGGATGCCGCGCCGGGCGCGGTCGAGGTCGACGCCGGTCATCGGCCGGTGCACGCGGATGCCCGACGCCGCGCGCACGACTTCGGCCGGCGTGTGCACCCCGCCGGTCACGGTGACGCGATCGACGTCGAGCACCGGGCTCTGCGTGACTCCGAAGCCGAGCAGGACTGCGGCCGCGAGGGCCGCGAGCACGATCACCCGGCGAAGCCTCCGACGGCCTTCGTCGCGCCGAATGGCGATGCGCCGCGCCCGAAGCCGCGCGGTCCATGGCGGGGGGCGGCGGCGGTGTCTCCGTGACGCTCAACTCTCGACCTCCAGTCGAGGGTTGGGGAACCCGAGCAACCGGGTCTCGGGCTCGAGCCAGACGCCGTGGACCTCGTGCACGTGCCGTCGCACCTCGAGCATCAGGGCGAACACGTCGTCGGCGCGACCGCCGACGTCGGCGATGAAGAAGTTGGCGTGCTTGTCGGACACCACGGCGGTGTCGTGGCGCAGTCCTCGGCATCCGGCCGCGTCGATGAGGCGTCCGGCCGAATCGTTCGGAGGGTTGGTGAAAACGGACCCCGCGTTCTGGCCGCCCGGCTGGTTGGCTCTGCGCCATCGCACGATCGACGCGATGGTCGCCTCGGCGCGCACCGAGTCGCCGCGCTCGAGCGCGAGCTCGGCGCGCACCACGACCTGCGCCGAACCGATCGAGGAGTGCCGGTAGGCGAGGTCGAGTGCTGCGGCCGCCACCCATCCATCGTCGCCCGATGCGAGGTCCACGACGCGGACCCTGGTCAGGTTCGCCGCCATGTCCGAGCCGTGGCCGCCGGCATTCATGCGCACCGCACCACCGATCGAGCCCGGAACGCCGACGGCCCACTCGAAGCCGGTCAGTCCCGCCGCCGCGGTGCGCCGCGCCACGACCGGCAGCGCCGCGGCGCCGCCGGCAACGACGGTCGTGCCGTCGATCACCACGTCGGCAAAGCCGTCGCCCAGCATGATCGCGAGGCCGTCGAATCCGGCGTCGGCGACGAGGAGGTTCGACCCCTTGCCGACGACGAGAAGGGGCAAGCTCTCCGCACGAACGAGGTCGACCGCGGCGACGAGATCGTCCTCGCTGTCGATCACGGCATACAACGCCGCCGATCCTCCGACCCGGTACGTCGTCAATGGCCCGATCGGCACGTCCCGCTGGAGGTTCATGACAGGCGGCTGAGCAGATCGGACGAGAGCGACGTGATGTCGCCGGCGCCCAGGGTGAGGCACAGGTCGCCCGGTCGCAGCTCCGACGTGAGGTAGGCCACGACGTCTTGGCGCCGCGGCAGCCACGCCACCCGCTTCCACGGTCGGTGCTCCAGCACGGCGTCGACGATGAGCTTGCCGGTGACGCCCGGTTGCGGCCGCTCCCCCGCGCCGTACACGTCCATGACGACGACGACGTCCGCGGGGTCGAACGACGAACCGAACTGCCGCCACAACGCGGCCGTCCGCGTGTACCGGTGGGGTTGGAAGACGCAGACGACTCGTCGCCAACCGCCGTGCGCGGCCGCATCGAGCACCGCCGTCACCTTGCCGGGGTTGTGGGCGTAGTCGTCCACGAAGGTGACGCCTCGCGCCCGGCCCCGGAACTGGAAGCGTCGAGCGACACCCGCGTACCGAGCCAGCGCGCTGCGACACGCGTCGAAGGAGACGCCGAGGCCCATCGCCATCGCGATGGCTGCCGTGGCGTTGCGGACGTTGTGCAGTCCCGGTACCGGCAGGCGGACCTCACCGAGTGGCTCACCGTTGCGCACGATCGAGAACGACGCACCGGCTCTTGCCGTGTGATGGTCCACGATGCGCACGTCGGCGTCGTCGCTCGTCCCGTACAGGATGGCGTCGTGCGCGCGCCCGAGGGTCGACGCGATCGGATCGTCCGCGCACACGACCTTGACCCCGGGCGCGTCGAGGAATCGGTCGAAGGCCGCTTCGATCTCCGCGAGCGTTCCGTAGTAGTCGAGATGGTCGGCTTCGACGTTCGTCACGACCACGTGCTCGGCGGGCAGCGCAACGAAGGTTCCGTCGCTCTCGTCGGCTTCGACCACGAACCAGTCGCCGTCATCCCAGACTGCGCCGCCGCCGATCTCGTTCAGCTCGCCGCCGATGATGAACGACGGATTGAGGCCCGCTTCGACGAGCACGAGCGCGAGCATCGACGAGGTGGTGGTCTTGCCGTGGGTCCCCGACACGGCGATGCACCGCCGGGTCGATGCGATCGCGCCGAGGATCTCGGCTCGGCGGGCGACAGGAACCCCGCGTTCGTTGGCCGCGACGACCTCCGGGTTGCGCGACGGGATCGCCGTCGAGACCGCCACGAGATCCGCGGCGTCGACGAGCGAGGCGTCGTGACCGACGTGAACGTCGATGCCGCTCGCCCGGAGCCTGGTCAGGCTGCCCGAGTCCTTCAGGTCGCTCCCGGAGACGGTGTGCCCCATCGCCGCCAGGACGCTCGCGATCGCACTCATGCCCGCGCCGCCGACCCCCACGATGTGGATGCGCCGGGGCCGCGACAGGTCGACCACCTCAGCCCCCCACGTCGAGGGGCGGCCTCGGCTCGGCCGCCCTCTCCCGCACATTGTCGGCTGAGCCACCGATTCCGGTGGCTGAGTCGACCCAGAAGCAGCAGGAACGCGGACTGTGTCGGCTGACCCACCGTTCCCGTGGCTGTGTCGACACAGAGGTTGCGGCGAGACGGTCTGTGTCGACTCGGCTACTGAAACAGTCTGTGTCGACTCAGCTACCTGTTTGCGTTGCTCAGTCGACAATGTGCGCGAGGCGACGGTGGGTGTGCGGAAGGCGTCGGTGGGTGTGGGTGTGAGAGCGGCGGGTGTGAGCGCGAGCGTGAGGGCGCTCCGGGACATCTCACGCACGGGCGTGCGCTTCGACGAGGTCGGCGACGAGGTCGGCGGCGTCGGGGTGCGCATTCGCCCGCATGGCCGCGGCCATCGCATCGCGGCGCGCCGGATCGTCGAGGATGGCGCTCAGCTCGGCCTCGAGCCGGTCGACGGTGAGCTCATCGTCGGGCACGAGCACGGCCGCGCCCGAGTGGGCGAGTACGCGGGCGTTGGCCGTCTGGTGATCGCGTGTCGCGATGGGCAGCGGCACGAGCACGGCGGGCACACCGAGCGCGGCGAGCTCGGCCACGCCGCCACCGGCTCGGGTCACGGCCACGTCGGCGGCCGAGAGCAGCAGGTCGATCCGGTCCTCGTACTCGACCACTTGGTACACGAGCCGAGAGTCGCTCATGGCTGGCGCGCCGGCCCGGGAAGCGCCAGCGGCGGGCCGGCTGTCATGCGGAGGCAGGAGCGAAGCGACGCCCGGAGCATGCGACCACAACGGGAAGTCGCGCCGGCCGATGACGTGGCGGATGGCGACGTCGTCGCGATCCTTCCAGCGCTCGACGAGCCCGCGAACGGCTTCGTTGATCCGGCGCGATCCCAACGAACCCGAGTACACCGCGACGATCGTGCGATCGGCCGGGAGATCGAGTGCGGCCGCGGCGCCGTCGCGATCGCGGCGCTCCGCCGCCTCACGGATCTCGGGGCGCAGTGGATTGCCGGTGACGACAGGGCGCGGCAGGTCGGTCCCCGGGAACGAGACCGCGGTAGCGGCGGCGCGAGCTCCGAGGAGGCGATTCGCGGCACCGGCGCGCGCGTTCTGTTCGAGCACGACGAGCGGCACGCGCCACACGATGGCAGCGAGTCCCACCGCGACGGACGCGTAGCCGCCAAGTGCGACGACGACCCGCGGGCGTCGTTGTCGCACGATGCGCAACGCCTGGAAGATCCCGCGCACGATCCCTATCGCTGCGCCGATGTTGTCGAGCGTGAACCGTCGTTGAATACCCCGGCCCGGCAGCTCGTCCACGGTGAAACCCGCGCCCGGTACCAGTTCTGCTTCGACGCCGGAGTCGCCGCCGACGAAGTGGATGGTCGACGGATCGTGACCACGCGCGACGAGCGAGCGGGCGACTGCGAGCCCGGGAAGCAGGTGCCCACCAGTCCCGCCGCCGGCGAAGACGGCAAAGGTCGCGCCTGTCGGTGCGTGTTCGCGCTGTGGTATTGCGCGAATTTCGCGCGTCGTCACCGCGAATGTCCGGGAGCGGTCCTCGCCACGTTCAGCAAGATGCCCGCCCCCGCCATGGTGGCCAGGAGCGACGAGCCGCCGAACGAGATGAACGGAAGCGGTACGCCCGTGATGGGGAGCACGCCGATCACCGCGCCGATGTTGACGAACGCCTGGACGCAGAGCCACGTGGTGATGCCGATCGCGAGCATCTGGCCGAACCGGTCCGCGGTGTGCAGTCCCGTCCGGACGCCGAGGAAGCCGAGTGCAACGAACAAACCCACGACGGCCATGGCACCGACGAGACCCAGCTCTTCGCTGATGATGGCGAAGATGAAGTCCGTGTGCGCGTACGGGAGAAACCCCCACTTCGCCTTCGACGCACCGAGGCCCACGCCCAACCATCCTCCGGAAGCGACGCTCACCTGCGACTGGATCGTCTGGTAGCCCGTGTTCAGCGGGTCGTTCCACGGGTGCAGAAAGGCGAGGATGCGGGCGCGGCGATAACTCTTCCCCATCGACGCGACGCCCGCGACGCAGCAGCCGACGAAGCCCCACCCCGCGAGCGACGCGAGCGGCGTCCCCGCGACGAAGAGCACCGTGAAGGTGATGGCGGCGAGCACGATCGTCGTGCCGAGGTTGGGCTGCAGCATGATGAGCAGCGCGAACAAGCCGAACGCGACCATCACCGGCCGCAGCGTGACGCGGGTGTCGGTGATCCACGACTGGCGGCGGGCGAGCAGGTCGGCGGCGAACACGAGCATCGCGAGCTTGGCGAACTCGGACGGCTGGACGCCGAAGGTGCCGACGCCGATCCACCGGGACGAACCGTTCACGTTCTGCCCGATGCCCGGCAGCAGCACGACGACGAGGAGCAACATGCTCACCACCACCATGGGAACGGCCAGCTTGCGCCACAGGCGGTAGTCGATCCGAAGCGAGATCACGAACACGACGGAGCCGGCGAACAGCCAGAGCAGCTGACGCTCGAAGTAGTAGTAGGACGAGCCTTCGTACTGCAGTGCGGTGACGGACGACGCGGACAGGATCATCACGAGACCGATGAGGTTCAGCACGACGATCACCGCGAAGAGCAGCACGTAGCTCGCGGACGCGCCCGGCCGTGTGCCTCGCGGCGACGGTGCCCGCGTCTCGGGTCGTGTCCGAGTCTTGGCGTTCATCGTGCAACTCCGATCAGATCCCGCACGCGTGCCGCGAAATCGTCTCCGCGTTCGCCATAAGACTTGTACCAGTCGAAGGAGGCACAAGCGGGTGATAGGAGGACCGCGTCGCCCGCGCGGCAAGTGCACCAGCTTGCGCGACCGCATCGATCATCGATCGCGCCACCACGACCGGACGCACACCGGTGAACGACTGCTCGACTTCCGCGGCGGCTTCACCGATGGCGACCACCGCGCGGATGCGCGGCGCTTCGTCCGCGAGGACACGGAGATCGAGACCCTTGTTCTGGCCGCCGGCGATCAAGACGACGGAAGCGAACGACCGGATCGCGGCCGCCGTCGCGTTGGGTGTCGTCGCCTTCGAGTCGTCGAACCAGTGCACATCGTCGTGCTCCGCGACGAGCTCGATACGGTGCGCGAGCCCCCGGAAGGACACGAGCGCGTCGTGGACGCCATCGACCGTCGCGCCGCCCGCGAGCGCGGTCGCCGCAGCCGCGAGTGCGTTGGACAGATCGTGCGGAAAGGTCCGCCAGAGCTCGTCCACGGCCGCCAGCCGCTGTCCGACATCGCCCACGAGCTGTCCGTCCTCGACGCGGAAGTCGGCAGGATCGCCGAGTCCGAACGTGACCTGCCTCGCTCGCGCCTGGCGCAGGTGCTTCAGAACCACCGGGTCGTCCATCGAACCGATGGCGACCGCATCCGCGGGCTGATCGCGCCACAGCCGCGCCTTCGCGTGCTCATAGGCGGCGAGCGAGCGATGAAGGTTCAGGTGGTCCGGCGCGAAGTTGAGCCACGTGCCCACTCGCGGCGCGAAGTGCTCGCTGTGGTCGAGCCGGAACGACGAGGCCTCGACCACGAAGACGTCGGTCATCGGATCGTCGATGGCCGTGACCAGGGGCAGCTCGTTGTTCCCGGCAGCGACCGCCTCTACCCCGGACGCGGCGCAGCATGTCGGTCACGAGCGTCGTGACGGTGGTCTTCCCGTCGGTCCCGGTCACGGCGAGTACGGGGCGGTTGTTCCACTGCTCGGCGAGGTCGAATTCGCTGCGCACGGGCACGTCCCGGCGCCTCGCCAGCTCGAGCGCGACATGCGTGTCGCCGACGCCCGGCGAGGGCAGCACGACCGTCGCGGCTCGCACCAGGTCGTCGTACCTCGATCGGTCCGGTGTCTCGACGAGCTCGACGCCGCGTTTGCTCGCCGCGACCCGCGACGACTCCGTGGGGCTGTCGTCGGTGACGACGATTGCGTGACCGCGGCGAGCGAGCGCGTCGGCGACAGCCTGGTTCGTCACACCGAAGCCCAACAGCAGCGCTCGTTCTGTCGTCATATCTCCTGGGGGCTGCGCCCCCAAGCCCCATCAGCGTCCGGCTCCCTGGCGGTCGCTCGGCCGCAGTGAGCTCGCTCACTCTCCTGGGGGCTCATCAATCGAATGTCCCCACGCGCAGGAAGTCCGCGTAGAAGAAGCCGAGCGCGAGCGCGGTGAAGAGGCCGGCGAGGATCCAGAAGCGCACGATGACCGTCGTCTCCGGCCAGCCTCCGAGCTCGAAGTGATGGTGGATGGGCGCCATGCGGAAGAGCCGCCGGCCGCCGAAGAGCCGGAACGTCGTCACCTGCGCGATCACGGACAACGTCTCGAGCACGAACAGGCCGCCGACGATCAGCAGCAGCAGCTCGGTGCTCGTCATCAAGGAGAGCGCGGCGAGGCCGGTGCCGATGGCGAGCGAACCGGTGTCACCCATGATGATGCGAGCCGGGTTCGCGTTCCACCACAGGAATCCCGCGCACGCGCCCGCCATCGCGGCCGCGCAGATGGACAGGTCGTACGTGTGGTCGAGGTGGTAGATGTTCTCGGTCGGGATGCTGTGGCGGAACCCCCAGAAGCCGATGACCATGTAGCAGATGAACGCGTAGATGGCGGACCCGGCCGCGAGGCCGTCGAGTCCGTCGGTGAGGTTCACCGCGTTGGCGCTGCCGAGGATCATGAGCACCGCGAGCACGCACCATCCGAACCCGCTCAGCTCGAGACCCGGGACGTTGAAGCGCGTGAACGAGAGCGTCAGGTGCACGGGGGTGAACCACACGGCCAGCACCGCGAAGCCGATCGCCACCAACGTCAGACCGATCGTCTTCGCTCGCTTGTTGAGTCCGAGGTTGCGTTCATGCGTGACCTTGATCCAGTCGTCGACGAGCCCGACCGCGCCAGCGCCGCCGATCGCGGCCATGACGAGCAGGCCCGATCGCGTGTACGTGACCCCGCCCCGGAAGTGGGCGACGGTGTAGCCGACCAGTGCGGCGACGACGATCGCCGTCCCGCCCATCGTCGGGGTCCCGGCCTTCTTCTGGTGTCCTTCCGGACCGTCTTCGCGGATCGGCTGGCCGATGCCGCGACGTGCGGAGCACGTCGATGAGGAGGTGGGTGCCGATGAGCGATACCGCCATCGCGACGCCGGCGGCGATCAGGAGGCCGACCACGTCGCCTCCAAGAGCTCAGCTGCAACCGTCCGGTCGTCGAACGGCGACACGTCGTCGCCGATGGTCTGCGTGGTCTCGTGACCTTTGCCGGCGATCATCACGACATCGCCAGGGCGCGCGTCGCCGAGTGCAAGAGCGATGGCGCGGCGGCGGTCGGGTTGGATGCGCACGGAGGAGGGGTCCTTGATGCCTCGTCGGATCGCTTCGATGATGGTGTCCGGATCTTCCCCCCGCGGGTTGTCCGACGTGAGGACTACACGATCCGCCAGGCGCGACGCCACCTCGCCCATGGGCGGCCGCTTCGACGGATCGCGATCACCGCCGCTGCCGAACACGACTGCGACGGCGCCGCCCATTGCAAGGTCGCGCGCCGCTTTCAGCACCTGCTCGAGACCGTCGGGTGTGTGTGCGTAGTCGACGATGACCGCGAACGGTTGTCCCGCGTCGACCGGCTCGAATCGCCCGGGCACCGGTCCGGCGTCTGCGATCCCGGTCGCGATCGCATCACGATCGATGCCGAGGACGCGCGCGTGTGACCGCGGCTGCGAGTGCGTTCGACAGGTTGAACAGACCGCCCAGAGGGACACGGAGCTCGACGCCTTCCCAGCGGCAACGCGACGACCGCACGTCGATGTCGATGTCGGTGACATCGGCGAGCGAGTACGGCTCCCACGGCACCTGTACCCGGTCCACGAGCAATCGGCCCCATTCGTCGTCCACGTTGATCACGGCGTGGGCACAGCGCTCACGTGTGAACAGCGACGCTTTGGCCGCGAAGTACTCGTCCATCGAATGGTGGAAGTCGAGGTGATCGCGACTGAGGTTGGTGAACACCCCGACGCGAAACCACGTGCCATCGACGCGGTGCTGCGAGAGCGTGTGCGAAGAGACCTCCATCGCGACGGACTGCACACCGCCGGCGCGCATCGACGCGAGCAGTTGCTGCAACTCGGTCGCCTCGGGCGTGGTACGTGCTCCGGTGAGTGTGCCGATGACTGCGGCCGGATGTCCGGCGGCTTCGAGCACGGACCGCAACAGATGCGTCGTCGTCGTCTTGCCGTTCGTTCCCGTGACACCGACGACGTCGAGGACCCGTGAGGGATGGCCGTGGAAGCTGGCAGCGGCGAATCCCATCGCGGCGCGCGTCGACGGAACGAGAGCCTGGACGACCGGTACGGACAGCTCCCGCTCGCACAGCAGCGCGACCGCACCGGCGTCCACGGCACGATCCGCGAAGTCGTGCCCGTCGACCGCTGCGCCGGGCACGCAGCAGAACAACGACCCGCCCGTCACTGCCCGCGAGTCGTGGACGATCCCGGTCACGTCGACCGCATCCTGGTCACCGACGATGTGCTGCACCGCGACGTCGCGCAGGACCTCGCGCAGGAGCATGTCAACCGCCTGAGCGCGTCGCCGTGGTCGGAGCTGTCGTCGTCGGGGGCGTCGTCGTGGTCGGAGCAGGTGCCCGGACACCACCGGTCACGTCGTTGGCCTGACTCGACGTCGACGAGACGTGGGTCGGCGCCGGCACGCTCGACGGCAAGGTGATCCCCGGGGGCGGGATCTCGAAGCGACGAAGGCCGTACGACGCGATGCGGCTGAAGGTCGGCGCCGATGCACCGCTGGCGAAGATCGTGGCCGTCGGCTCGTCGAGCACCACGATGGTCGACAGCTCGGGATCCTCGGCGGGAACGAAGCCGGCGAACGTCGCCTCGTAGTGGTAGTTGCCGGCGGCGTCCGTGTAGCCGCCGTTCGGCTGCGGCTTGCGAGCCGTGCCCGTCTTCCCCGCGACCGTGTAGCCGTCGATGGCGGCCTCCGTTCCGGTTCCTGTGGCCACGACCTGCTCCATCATGTCCCGCACCTCGGCAGCAGTTTGCGTGGAGATCACACGGTGGCTCGCCGACGGCGGCGTGTCGTGCCGCACGCCGTCCTTGCCGACGGTCCCGAGCACGAGCTTCGGGTCGACGTACACGCCGCCGTTGGCGATGACGTTGTAGGCCTGCAGCATCTGGAGCGCGGTGACGGCGACACCTTGGCCGATCGGAATGGTCGCGATCGACGTCCCCGACCAGTTCGGCAACGGCAGCATGATGCCCGCTGACTCGTTCGGGAAGTCGAGCGACGTCTTGCTGCCGAACCCGAACTTCCGTAGGTAGCTGTCGATCCGATCCTTTCCGACCTTCTGGCCCAACATGATCGTCCCGATGTTCGACGAGTTGGCGAGGATGTCGGTCAACGACATCTGCTCCGTCGGATGCGGGTCGTGGTCGGTGAACATCCCGTCGGCCACCTGCAGATGGTCCGGCACGGTCAGCCGCGTGTCGACCGGCACCACGCCTTCTTCGAGTGCGGCCGACATCGTGATCACCTTGGAGGCCGACCCCGGCTCGAACACCGTGGTGAGCGCTCGGTTGTTGGGGCTCGGCACCGGCGGCCCCTTCGGGTCCGGCCGGTCCATGTCGGCCATCGCGAGGATCTCGCCGGTCTTCGGGTTGCTGACGATCGCCATGCCCCCCTTGGCGCCCATCTTCATGATCTGGTCCGACAGGGCGCGCTCCGTCTCGAACTGCATCGCGGTGTCGATCGTGAGGACGAGGTCGTTGCCCGGCTGCGCAGGCGTGACGCGATGCTCACCGCCGGCGATCGTGCCGCCACCCGGATCCTCCTCGAGGACGAGCTCGCCCGGCGTTCCGGTCAGCGTGGACTCGTACTGCTGCTCGAGACCGGAGCGACCGACATTGTCGATGTTGACGCTGCCGAGCACACCCTGCGCCAGATCTCCGGACGGGTTGAACCGCTTCGACTCTTCCAGCAGGTCGACGCCGCCGAGCTTCAAGTCGCTCACCTTCTGCGCGGTGGCGTCATCGACTTGGCGTGACAAGTACACGAACTGCTTGTCCGTCATCGTGAGCTGTCGGAGCAACGTGTTCTGGTCGATCCCGAGCACCGGCGCGAGTGCGGCTGCCTCGGCCTGGGGATTGGTCACCAACCGCGGATCGGCCCACACGGTGTGCTGCGGGACGGACATCGCGAGGTCGTTGCCGTCGCGGTCGAACAGCGCGCCCCGTTCCGCGGGAAGGGTCACCGGCTTCACGCGCTGCGACTCACCGAACTGGACATACCGATGGCCGTCGAGCAATTGCAGCTGCGCGAGCCGGCCCACCACGACGGTGAACAGCAGCACGACGACGACGAGGACGGCGACGATGCGGCGGCGCGGCGTTCCTCGTACCGGAACGCGAGGTCCTCGAGGCGGTGGTCGCCTGGGGCCGCTCGCTGATGGACGACGGCTCCCAGCCGTGGCGGATCGGCTGGGAGCCGTCGTGATCTTGCGACGGGGCGGCGTGAGCACCCCCGTCATGGCGTGAGCCCCGTCATGTGGTCACGACCTGGCAACGTCCGCCTCCCGCGGCGAGGGAAGCGCCAGCGACGAGCCGCACTCGGCGGAGACAGCGAGCGCAGCGAGCGCTCGGAGCCGAGCGACAACACAGTGCCCGTCATCCTGGGCCGCCGAGGTAGGGCTTCACCTGCGTCCAGCCGGTCGACGCGTCGTTGCCGGTGGGCGTCAACGACGTGGTCCCGTCATCGGCTGCCTTCTCGGCCTGCGCCTGCCGCGCTGCGACGGCGTCGGGACCGGTGGGCGTGAGGTACGTCGTGCCGGTCGACGGCACCAGGCCGAGCTTCGCCGTGGCGACTTCGAGAATGCGCTCCGGCGATTGCAGCTGGGCGACCTGGAGCCGTCGCTGCTGATACGTCGCCTGCTCACTGCGTACCTGCGCGTCGAGTTGGTCGAGGCGTCGCTGGTTCTGCAGTAGCACCGTGTGGAACATCACGAGCGCGAAGAACAGCGCGAAGACTGCGCCGAGCACGACGACGGTCCACAGCGCGTAGCGCGGGCGGCGATTCGCCTCGCGGACGACGCGTAGGGACGGACGCGGTTGCTGTTCGCGCCGGGGGGCAGGCGCAGGCAACGGCAAGCGCCGCGGTGCGGGCACGGTGGCCATCAGCCGGCCTCTCGATCTGTGAGCTCAGGCAGCCGTTCGACGGCGCGCAGCACCGCGCTCGTCAGCGCGCGGATTGTCCGCGCGTTCGGCTGTCGAGGGACGTCTCTTCAGTGGCCGGAGCTCGCGCACGACCGCCGTCGCGCCACAGGTACACGGCATACCTGGGGGACACGTGCAGCCGCCGGTGGCCGCCGCGCGGAACCGCGCCTTCACGATGCGGTCCTCGCCCGAGTGGTAGCTGATCACAGCACACCGCCCGCCTGGGAGCAGCCGTTCGATGACCTCGTCGAGCGCGACGGGTAGCGCGTCGAGTTCGTCGTTCACCGCGATGCGCAGCGCTTGGAACGTTCGCCTCGCGGGATGGCCGCCCCGCCGGCGGGCGGGTGCCGGGATTGCGTCGCGCACGACGGAAGCGAGCTCGGTCGTCGTGTGCAGCGGCCGCGCCACGACGATCGCGTGCGCGATGCGGCGCGCGTACCGCTCGTCGCCGTAGGCACGCAGGATGCGTGCGAGCGACTCCTCGTCCTCACCGTTCACGATGTCGGCCGCGCTGCGGGCCTGCGAGCGGTCCATCCGCATGTCGAGCGGACCTTCGTGGCGGTAGCTGAACCCGCGGTCGGCGCGGTCGAATTGCGGCGACGACACACCGAGATCGAACAGCGCCCCTGCAAGTCGATCCACGTCGAGCTCCTCCATCGTTGCTGCGAGAGCGTCGAAGCGGATCTGGCGCAAGGTCACGCGCCCGCCGAACCGGGCGAGCGTGGCGGCTGCCGCCTCCAGCGCGTCCTCGTCGCGGTCGAGGCCGAGCACCGACACCTCGGGCAACTCGGTCAGGATCGCCGCCGAATGACCTCCGGCGCCGACGGTGGCATCCACGATCACGCCGGCGGGCACCGGTCGCAACAGGTCGACGACTTCGTCGACCATCACCGGTCGGTGCTCGAACTCACTCATGCGTGACCGCTGCGTCGGTGCATCCCGACCGTCCTGGTTCGAGTGCTCGGTGATCGCTGATCGGCAGCCCCCCGGCGAACGGGCGCTCGCCGGGATGTCTCCCCGACTGAACTGGATGGGAAGCGGGCGGAGTAGGGGCCTTCCATCTGCTCGCCGGGAGGCTGCGGATCAGCGATCCGTGGCGGTGTGGCCTGTGACTTGCGATTCAGGGTTCCGTGTTCGATGCGTCTCCTGTTCGTTCGTTTGTCGTTCTCGTCAGAAGATGTGGAGACGGCGGATCTCCGCGGAAACGGCCTCGGGGTCCTTGTCGCGCTTCATCTCGTCGAAGCGTCCCGCGTCCCAGATCTCCACCCGTGAGGTCTGCCCGAGCACCTTCACTTCGCGGGTGATGTCCGCGTGGTGACGGTGTTCCTCAGGGACGACGAAGCGGCCCTGGGCATCGAGTTGCACGTCGGCGGCGTCGCTCTGGAAGAGCCGCACCACGTCGTCGTCAGCCGCGCCTTCGCGGACCTTCTCGATGATCTGCTCCATCACGTCCTCGTACTTGGCCTTGGTCCAGAGCCCGAGACAGCGATCCCACGGGGCGAGCACGCCGCCGCCCGCGTCCTCGAACGGCCGCCGGTAGTTGGCCGGGAGCACGAGCCGACCCTTGTCGTCCAACGACCGGTCGTGCCTTCCGATGAACACCAGCAGGTCCGCTCTTCCCGGAGTGCTCCCCTGCTCTCCATTACGTCCCACCGTATGCCACTAGGCCCCACCGGTCAAGGGATGCCCGGGCTCACGGCAACTGCGCGAGCAGTCCCTCCTCGAGATCGTGGAGTCGGGAGCCGAGCCCGGTACCTGCCGCCTCCAAGGCGGCCACCGCGTCCGGCGGACAGCCGGAGGAACTGTGCGAGCGGACCTGGATCCCAGCGGTCGTACGCCACGCACTGGAACCTCGCTCCCAGGCGCGTCCGCCGCTGGCTGATGCCGACCGCCTTGCGCCCGCCGATGGTGACCTCACCGGGGCCGAGTCCCGCGAAGCACGCACGGCCCGATTCGGCACTGCACACCATGCCGCCTCGGTGCACGTCAGCCGCTGCGCCGATGGCCGCCGCCCAGGCGTCGCCCAGCCAGTGGACGGCTCGGCCGACGTCGTCGTCCCACAGCGGATCACCCCGCGGCAACAGCACGTCGACCCACGACGTCCCACCCGGCGCCAGCCACACCGCGCCTCCGCCGCTGCGCCGGCGCGCCACCTCCACGCCGGCATCGCTCGTCGCGGTCCGATCGACGACGTCGTCGGGCTGGGTCGAGCCCAGCACCAGGGCGGGCCGATCGACCGTGAAGACCCACACGATCGGTGTCAGCGGCGACGGGATCTCGCGGGCATGGAGCGCGCCGGCAGACCCGGTGATCCGCTCGACGTGCCACCTCGTCACCGGCCCGGCCCGCCTCACCTGCACGGCCAGGCCCGGCTCACCCTGCTGCGGCGGACTCCGCGAGCCGCGGCCGGTCGAGTAGGTACGGCTCCCAGTCGCCGGGGACGGTGCCGTGGGCGACGATGGACCAGGTCGCGCCGCGGGGCGCCGCAGGGCGGCGCCGCAGATCCATCGACGTCTCGTGCAGCATGCGGTCGCGTTTGCGCACGTTGCACGGACGGCAGGCGGCCACCACGTTCTCCCACGTGTGCTCGCCGCCGCGCGACCGTGGCACGACGTGGTCGATGGAATCGGCGCGGCTGCCGCAGTACTGGCAGAGTCCCCCGTCGCGCGCCATCACCGCGCGACGGCTCACCGCGACGCGGCGACGGAACGGAACCGACACGAACGCGCGGAGCCGGACCACAGACGGAACGAGAACGACGAGGTGCTCGGAGTGCAGCACGAGGCCGGTCTGTTCGACCGCCTCCGCCTTCTCACCGAGGACAAGGATGACCGCACGACGCGCGGCCACGACGCACAACGGCTCGTACGAGGCGTTCAGCACCAACGCCCTTCCCATTGCGGGCAGACGTTACCGGTTCACTGAAAACCTGCGGCGCCATGTTCGCGCCGGCACCACTCGAGATACGCGAGCACGTCGTCCGGCTCCGCCCGGTGGTCCGGGTCGCCGTAGTGCGTCTCGAGCCGGAACCGCAGGTACGCGCGGTCGGGCAGCGGAAGGAATGGCGACCGTCGCCACCATCCCGGACACGCCATCCGCCGCACCTGCCGCATCGCCGTCCCCCACAACCGCGGCCGCAACACGACCGCGACCACCGCTCGCACCGTCACGAATGTTGGTGCTCCGTGGTCGCTCTGGCGACCACGGCGACCCGGAGTTCGCAGGCGGAAGGGCGGGTCAAGCCCTCTGCGCGTCCTTCCAGGCGCCGGTGTCGGCTTTCGGCTCCTTGGGAAGGCCGAGGATCATCTCGCCGATGATGTTGCGCTGCACTTGGCTCGAGCCGGCGTAGATGGTCCCGGCGCGGGCGTTGAGGAACGTCCCCGCGAACGAGGCGGAGTCGTTCGGCGCGCCCGGGTCGTCGGTCTGGAACGAGGTGTTCGGCCACTTTCCCGTCGGTGCCATCGACTCGGCACCGACGATGTCGACCGCGAGCTCGGTGACGATGCGGTGGTACTCGCTCCAGTACAGCTTGAAGATGGCGGCGTCCGGGCCCGGGATGCTTGCCCGCGAGGAACTGCGTCAGCGTTCGCATTCCGAGGTACCGCATGATCTCGACCTTCGAGTGGCACCACGCGAGCCGCTGGCGGATCACCGGATCGTCGGCGACACCGCGCTCCTTGGCGACGGCGACGACCCGATCGAACTCGGTGCGGAACTTGAGCGGGAAGGTGGCCGCCGCTTCGCCCCGTTCGTAGCCGAGCAGCGTCATGGCGACGGCCCAGCCGCCGTTGACCTCGCCGACCACGTTCTCCTTCGGACACGCGGGCGTCCGTGAAGAACACCTCGTTGAACTCCGACTCGCCGGTGATCATCTTGATCGGGCGGACCTCGATGCCCGGCTGGTCCATCGGGCACAGCAGGAACGTGATGCCCTTGTGCTTCGGCGCGTCCGCGTCGGTGCGGCACAGGACGAAGATCCAGTTCGCGAGGTGGCCGGCCGACGTCCAGATCTTCTGGCCGTTGATGACCCACTCGTCGCCGTCGAGCACCGCTCGGGTACCGAGGTTGCCGAGATCGCTGCCGGCGCCCGGTTCGCTGTACCCCTGACACCAACGGTCGTCGCCGGACAGGATCCGCGGGATGAAGTGCTGCTTCTGCTCGTCGGTCCCCCAGTCGAGCAACGTGTTGCCGATCATGCTGATCGAGAACACGTCGTTCACGATCCCGCTCGGCACGCCGGCCTCGCTCGAACTCCTCGGCGAGGATCACCTGCTCGAGCGCCGTCAATCCACCGCCGCCGTACTCCCTCGGCCAGTTCGGCGCCAGGTAGCCGTGCTCGTGCAGCGTGCGTCGCCACTCCTCGGCGAACGCCGTCGCATCCTCGGGCCCGAGCGCACCGACGCCCTTCCAGTCACTCGGGAGGTGCTCCGCGAGGAACGCTTGGATCTTCTCGCGGTAGACGTCGGCCTCAGCGGAATACGTCGGCTGCATGCGAGCCACGGTACTGCGTTCCCCGGCCACGCAGGCCGGAGCGGGCGCTCCTCGCGCTGGCGGTTCGTCGCTCGCGTCGTGCTCGGGTTGCCTACGCGTGGTCCGTGGTCGCTGACGCGTGCGACCGCGGCCGCACCCACGAGCGGGCCGTCACGGCCGAGTCCCGCGGGAACGATTCGTGCGCCGCGAGCGAACTCGAGCCTCGCGACACGATCGAGCTCGGCTTGAGCAGCGGCGAAGAACGGTTCGGCGAAGCCGAGCGCCACTGAACCGGCAACGACCGCGAGCCGGAGGTCGAGCAGATTGACGACCGAGCCCACGCGCCCGCCCGACGAGCGTGCCGGTGCGCTCGACGACCTCCGGCGATGCTTCGATCGGCGCGCGCCCGGTCATGGCTCGGATGGCGGTACCCGACGCCTCGGCCTCGAGGCAGCCGTGGGCGCCGCAGGCACACAACCGTCCCTCTGGCACAACGATCACATGACCGATGTGTCCGGCGTTCCCGGCCGCACCGTCGAGCAGCCGACCGTCCAGCACGATGCCGCCGCCGACGCCGGTCGACACGACCATGGCGATGAAGTCGCGTGCTCCCTTCGCCGCGCCGACCCATCCCTCTCCCAGCGCCAGTGCTTTCGCGTCGTTGTCGACGTGAACGTCGAGTCCGGTGTGGGCGGCGAGCCTCGCGCGCAGGGGAAACGACCGCCACGCAGGGATGTTCAACGGCGAGACCAGCTCGCCACCGGGCGACATCGGACCCCCGCAGCCGACGCCCACGACCTCGGCGTGTCGACGATCCCGACCCGGCAGCGAGTCGACCACAGCGGTCAACGTCGACCACAGCACCTCCCCGTTCGCAGTCACCGGCGTGGGCGTCTCGACCCGGCCCGTGATCGTGCCGTGTTCGTCCACGAGGCCCGCTGCGATCTTGGTGCCGCCGATGTCGACCGCGAGGGCGGACCTCACGGTCGGACAACGTAACCTTCGGCGAATGGCGCGCCAGACAGCGGAACCCGCGGCGGAGTTCGCCGACGCCTTCAGCTCGGTCGTGGAGAACATCGAGCGCGTGATCCAAGGCAAGATCGAGGTGATCCAGCTCACGCTGCTGTGCCTGCTGGCCGACGGCCATCTCCTCGTCGAGGACGTGCCCGGCGTGGGCAAGACCAGCCTCGCCAAGGCACTGGCGGCATCGATCAAGTGCACGTTCGGCCGTGTCCAGTTCACGCCCGACCTGCTGCCGTCCGACGTCGTCGGGGTCAACGTCTTCAACCGCGAGACGAGCGACTTCGAGTACCGCCCGGGGCCCATCTTCGCCAACATCGTCCTCGGCGACGAGATCAACCGCGCCTCACCAAAGACGCAGTCGGCCCTACTGGAAGCGATGGCCGAGAACCAGGTCACCGTCGACGGGACGACCTACCAGCTCGAGTCACCGTTCATGGTGATCGCCACCCAAAATCCGATCGAGCACGAGGGCACGTATCCCCTTCCTGAGAGCCAACTCGACCGTTTCCTCATGCGTATCTCCATCGGCTACCCCGCGCACGACGCCGAGCTCGAAATGCTCGACACACATGGTGATCACGACGCGCTCGGCGACATCAGTGCAGTGCTCTCGGTCAGCGATCTGCAGTCGATGTCCGCACTCACCCGCACCATTCATCTCGCACCGAGCCTCAAGGGGTACCTCGTCGAACTGGCCGACGCGACGCGGCGCCACCCGCGTCTGGCAGTCGGGATGTCGCCTCGGGCCTCGCTCAACCTGCAGCGCGCGGCACGAACGCGAGCGGCAGCCGCAGGTCGCAGTTACGTCGTGCCCGACGACATCAAGGCGCTGGCCGAGACGGTTCTCGCTCATCGCCTGGTCGTCACGCCGGAGGCACAACTCGCCGGCATGCGCTCCGCCGATGTGATCGGCGAGGTGCTCCGCACGGTGCCGGTCCCCAGCGCCCGGGCGAGATAACCCGCGCTGATGACCTGGGAACGTCCGGCGACAGGCGGCGAGGGAAGCGCCAGCGACGAGCCGCACTCGGCGGAGCAGCGAGCGACGCGAGCGCTCGAAGCCGAGCGAGATAACAGTGTGCTGACCCGGCAAGGCTGGTTGGTCACCATCGGGTCTGTCGTCCTCATCGTCAGCGGCCGCCTTCTCGGCGTGCTCGAGCTGTTCATCCTCGGCGCGTCGGCCGCCGCGCTGGTGCTGTTCTCCATGGTTGCCGTGGCGCTGACCCGGCTTCGGCTCCAGGTCGAGCGCACGGTGACGCCGCCGCGCGTCTACGCCGGCAGCCCCAGCCGGGTCGAGCTCTCGGTCCTCAACGACGGGGTCCGCACGACACCCGTGGTGCGCATGTTCGATCCCGTCACGGCCACCCGGGGCGCCGACCTCCTGCTCGGACCACTCGAGCCGGGCGTGACCGCTCGCGCCGCGTACCGGCTGCCGACCGAGAAGCGCGGCATCGTCAGGATCGGGCCGCTCGACGTCATCGTCACCGACCCCTTCGGGGTCGCGTCCGTCAGCGACCTCCGCCGCGCCGGTCTCCGAGCTCACGGTGTTCCCCTGGGTCGACGAGATCGTGGCCGTCCCGCACACGAGCGGCGACGATCCACACGCCGGCGCCGATCACCCTTCGGCACTCGGGCGGAGCGGTGAGGACTTCTACGCGCTGCGGCCGTACGTGGTGGGTGACGACATGCGGCGGGTCCACTGGAAGTCGACCGCGCGACGCGGCGAACTGATGGTGCGGCAGGACGAGCTTCCGTGGCAGGGACGCGTGACCGTGCTGCTCGACGTCCGTCGAAGCGGCCACACCGCCGAGTCGCTCGAGCTCGCCGTCTCGGCGGCAGCCAGCGTCGTCACGGCGAGCTGGAAGCGCCGCGACCTGGTGCGGCTGATCACGACGGACGGCCACGATCTCGGGTTCGCAGCAGGGACCGCGCACGTCGGAAGCGATCATGGAGTTCCTCGCCACCGTGGCCGCGAGCTCGGGTGGCACGCTGCGGGGGACGATCGAGGCGCTCGGCGCCGCCAGCCGCGGCGCCGTCGTTGCCGTCGTCGGGAGCGTGGCCGATACCGAGCTGACCTCGCTCGCTCGCCTTCGCGGCCAGGTCGGCTCGGTGACGGTCGTGCACTTCCACGCGTCGTGCTTGGGACGCGAGCGCGCCGAGCGAGCCAGGCGGGCTCGTCGCTCCCGGCACGATCCGCGTCACGCGCGACCGCCCGTTCCGCGACGCATGGAACGGAACGTTCCAGCGAGCAACCGCCACTCGGGCGCTCGAGGCACTCAAGTGAGTTCTCGCTCGTGACGCGGAAGGTGCGGCCGCTGTTGCCTGCGGCGGAGGCCGCGTTGATCGGGGTCTCGCTGGCGACCGTCGCGGGCTTCTGGCGCCTCTTCAGCACCGGCAGCTTCTTCCCCCAGCTCGCCGTGATCGTGATCGTCGCCCACCTCGCGTCGATCGTGCCTCGGCGTCTGGGTTGGGGCGTTCCGAGCTCCGCGGCCGTTTCCGTCGCGACGATGGTGGTGACCCTCGGCGTCGTGCTGTACGGCAGCACCACGCTCGCCGGACTGCCGACTGCGTCGACCTTGCAGGCCGCAGGCCGGGACATCCAAGACGTGTGGCACCTCTTCGAATCGGTGCAGGCACCCACTGACGCAAGTCGGCCGTTCCTGCTGCTCGCCGCGCTCGGTCTGTGGTGGGCCGCGTTCGTCGCGGACTGGGCGGCGTTCCGGGTGTGGGTGCCGTTCGAAGCGATCCTCCCCGCCGGCACGGTGTTCGTGTTCTCGTCGCTCTTCGCGTCGCAACGAGGTCAGGTCGCCGCATCCGCCATGTTCCTCATCGGTGCGTTCGCGTTCTTGCTGCTGCACCGCGTCACCCGGCAACAGTCGAGTGGCGGCTGGGTGTCGAGCGACGTGCAGCGCGGCACGAACGCCCTGCTGCGCTCCGGAGCCACCCTCGCGGCGCTCGCCGTGCTCGCCGCGGTGATCGTCGGACCGAACCTGCCCCAAGCCCAGTCCCAGGCGCTCGTGGGATGGCGCAACGGGGAGGGCGAAGGTCCGAGCTCGCGCACGACCGTGAGCCCGTTCGTCGAGATCAGGAAGCGGCTCGTCGACCAGTCGAATCTCGAGCTGTTCACCGTGGAGACCCAGCGACGCTCGTATTGGCGGCTCACGTCGCTGGACCGATTCGACGGCAACGTGTGGTCCTCGAACGGCGCGTACGAACGGGCGACGGGTTCGCTGCCACATCGCGTTCCGTCCGACGTCGACACCGCGCTGTCCCAGCAGGCGTTCTCGATCGTGGCCCTCGACACGATCTGGCTGCCGGCCGCGTTCGAGCCACGAAGCATCACCGCGGGCAACACGGCTGTGCGTTACGAACCCGACAGCTCGACGCTGATCGTCGGCACGAGCCTGCCGAACTCGAACGGCGTGAGTTACCTCGTCCAGTCGGCGCTTCCGACATTCACCGAAGCGCAGCTCGCCCAAGCCACCGATCCGCCCCCTGCCGGGCTCGTCGCCGAAGAGACGCAGTTGCCCCGCGACCTCGACCCCCGCGTGAAGCAGGAGGCCGAGACCGTCACCACCGGTGCAGCGACGCCGTACGCGAAGGCGTTGGCGCTGCAGGACTACTTCCGCAACAACTTCACCTACGACCTCAACGTCCCTGCGGGCCAGAGCAACGACGCCATCGTCGACTTCCTCTTCGTGAGCAAGCGCGGCTACTGCGAGCAGTTCGCCGGTACGTACGCGGCGATGGCGCGGTCGATCGGGTTGCCCGACCCGGGTCGCGGTCGGGTTCACGCCCGGCGACGAAGACCCGAACAAGCCGGGTACGTACCACGTGCGCGGCATGCACGCCCACGCGTGGCCCGAGGTGTACCTGTCCGGCCAGGGCTGGGTCCCGTTCGAGCCGACGCCGACCCGGGGCGCGCCCAACGCCCAGCAATACACGAACGTGCCCGAGCAGCAAGCCACCCAGGGCGGCGGCGCGACGACGGTGCCGACGACGTCCCTCGCCACGACACCGACGACCGCCGGCTCGTCCGGAACGACGACGCCGCGCAACGAGGCGGGGCCGGACGACAACCTCCCGACCGCGACCGAGCCGTCGTTCTGGTCGACGCGTCGCTTCGGCGGACGGGCCTTGATCGCCGGCGCCGTGCTGCTCGTCCTGGCGATCATCTACGTCCTCACCGTCCCGATCCTGTACGCCATCTACCGCCGCCGACGCCGCAAGGTCGCGAGCGAGCCGGACGCGCAGGTCCGCCTCGCGTGGCAGGAGTCCGTCGAGGCCGCACAGACCCTGGGGGTCTCGCCGACGCGGTCCGAGACGGCGGCCGAGTTCGGTCGACCGGGCGGACCGAGCCATCGGCGCGCAGGAGTTCCCGGTGCTCGCGGGCCTGGTGTCAGCGGCCGACTACTCGGCCGACGGCGTCGACCAGGAGCAGGCCGCGACCGCACGCGGGTTGAGCGACGAGGTCACGGAAACGGTGCGGAGCCAGACCACGCGGCAACAACGAGTGCTCACCGCCCTCGATCCCCGTCCCCCGGAACGCCGCACCCCGACCGGCGGTCGCCACCGCGCCGGACCGAGCGTCGACCGTCTGCCCGCCATCGAGATCGTCCGGGTGCCGTCCTCCTCGAACTGACGAGTCGCCAACGGCGAGAGGCGACCGACGCTGGCAGCATCCGCGGTCGCGTTGCGAGAGCGATCGGCGATGAGGAGGTCGGGACGGGCTCAGTTCGAGCTGTCGTCGTCCCGGCGGAAGCGCTCGCGCATCCGGTTGCGCGTGTTGCCGAAGGCATCGCGGAGGCCGGCGGCCCGCATGGACGCGGTCACCTGCTGCAGGCCGGCCCGTCCGAGCTTGCGGGCGTTGTGCTCGAACCAGAGCACCGACGCGAACATGACCAGGAATCCCACGAAGGCGGCCAGGAAGCCGAAGGCGATGAGGGAGTAAACGAGGATCCCGACGCCGAGCAGGAACGTCAGCGTCGCGTACTTGATCTGGCGGAAGGCGTGGCGGTACAGGCTCGTCGAACCGACAGCATGGGCGAGAGCAGGGTCAGTCTCGTAGAACTGCTGCTCGATCTGATGCAGGATGCGCTGTTCGTCTTCGGAGAGCGGCACCTCATGACCCCCGTCGTGATTGACGCGCCGTCACCAAAAGAGTCTCGCACAGGAACCTGAGGTCAACAACGCGAAGGTACCGGTTTTGGCCGGATCAGTGGTGGTCGGCGGCGGGTCCCCACTGCTGATCGCCGCTCCGCTTCACGCGGATGCCGTCCGGCCCTCGCAGCGCCGCCGGGACGATGGCTTCATCGCCGAACCTCGTCCGGATGTCGTCGACCGCTCGGCTGGCGTCGCCCCACCCCGCCTGCAGCGTGTCGTCCAACGCCAGCTGCGTGGCGCCCTCGTCCACCAGGTTGCTGACAGAGACGCCGAGCAGCCGGACCCCGGTCGACGGGTCCACGTGGTCGAGCAGGTCCTTCGCGGCGCGAGCCACCGCCGGACCGCTGTCGATCGCCGCGGGCAGCGTGACCGCCCGCGTGATCGTCCGGAAGTCGTGGAACCGGACCTTGATGTTGACGGTCCGCCCGGCGAGATGGTGCCGGCGAAGCCGCGACGCCACCGCGTCCGCCATTCGGACTGCCTCCCGTTGAAGGGTCTCGAGGTCGTGATGGTCGCGGGCGAACGTCTCTTCGTGCCCGATCGACTTCGGACGCTGGTCGGGAACAACGGGCCGGTCGTCCACCGCGTGCGCGAGGCGGTGCAGGTGTCGGCCGTTGGCGTTGCCGAGGAACGTGACCGCGTCGTCGGTCGAGAGTGTGGCGAGGTCGCCGACGGTCGAGATCCCTCGACGCCGCAACTTCTCCAGCGTCTTCGGACCGACTCCCCACAGCGACTGCACCGGCAGCGGGTGGAGGAACGCCAGCTCGTCCCCCGGCACGACGACCTTCACCCCGAGACCAGGGACCGGACCGTCACGCGATGCCCTCGGCTTCGCAGCTTCCGAAGCGAGCTTGGCGAGGAACTTGTTGGCAGCGACGCCCACCGAACAGGCCAGACCTTCCTCGGCGAACACGCGCGCTCGGATCGCAGCCGCGATCGTGGCGCCGTCGCCGTGGAGACGGCGGGCGCCGGTGACATCGAGGAACGCCTCGTCGAGGCTGATCGGTTCCACCAGCGGCGTGAACGACGCGAAGATCAGCATGACGCGGGCGCTCACTTCGCCGTAGTGGCGGTGATCGCCGGGCAGGAACGTCGCGTGTGGGCACAATCGCCGAGCGCGCGTCGAGGGCATCGCCGAATGGATGCCGTAGTGACGCGCCTCGTAGCTCGCCGCGGCGACGACGCCTCGCTCGCCGGTGCCGCCGACGATGACGGGCTGTCCGCGAAGCTCGGGTCGTCGCAGCAGTTCGACCGACACGAAGAACGCGTCCATGTCGACGTGCAGGATCGTGCGCTCCGCCATCCGCAAACAGGCTACGGCCACCTCTCCACGCGACCCGCCGTCTAGCGTCACCGCCGTGGAATGCTCGTGTTGCGGCGAGGAGCGAGCGGCGCTCGCTGCGCTGCACTGCCACGACGACGTGAAGATCTGTCGTGCGTGCATCGAATGGCTGCGAGGGCGCATCGGCGCCCCGATCGTGACGCCCATCCTTCCGGTCGCGGACATGCCGGCGGCCGAGGCCTTCTACCAGCGCGCCGGCTTTGCTGTGCGCGTCTACGAGCCCGGTGGGGGCTACGCGTTCGTCCAGTACGAGGGCGAGAGCGTGTTCGATCTGGATCAGGTCGACGACTTCGATCCCGCCAAGAACGGCGCGGGCTGCTACGTCATCATCGACACGGTCGACGAACTGCACACGCGCTTCGCCGCAGCGGGTCTGCCCGTGACATCGGTGGCGGACCAACCATGGGGCATGCGCGAGTTCACGCTGACCGATCCCAGCGGCAACCACATCCGGATCGGCCACAGCGCCTGATCTGCCCGGTCGCATCGCCGACCGCGCTCGTGCGGCAGGATCATGTCGTGCGCATGCGGCTCGGCGTCACGTTGTGGGCCCTGTCGTGGGTGCCGTACGGACTCATCCTCGGGTTGGCCGGCGCATGGCTCACGGTGGCGTGGGGCTTCGAGTTCGCACTCGGCCTCGTCGGGATCGCCATCGCGGGCGCCGAGTTCAGTCGTGCCGTCAAGGGCCAGGGCTGGCGACGGGCTCCAGCCGTTGCCTGGCAGGCGCTCCGGCACGGCGACACGGTCCAGGCCTGACACGCGACCGACTGCTGCCAGACCACCACCGGTTTCGGCCACCGAGCTACTGGTCCAGCTTGTCGACGAGCTTTCGAAGCATGTTCGTGTTGCGGCTGGTGCTGCGATGGTGACCCACGATGTCGTCCCATTGCTTCGTCTTCAGGTGGGTGTCGGTGGATTTGCCGTGCATGCGCCAGTGCACGTCCCGACCCTTCACGACGAGGGTGTCGAAGTCGTTCGACAGCGACTCGAGCGCGTTGCGCTTCGGCGCGGTCAGGCTCCCTTTGAGGAGCGTGATGAAGTACGTGTCCTTCGCCGACACCGTGAACGGCGGCTCGGCGAGCGCCCGGCGCAGCTCCGCGGCGGTGCGGACGAACGTCGTCGCTTCGAACCCGAGTGCCTTTTCGAACGCGGCTTCGAGCTTGCGCTCGAGGTCGGTACGCGACCCGGACGGCGTCGAAGACGACGTTGCCGCTGTTGATGTACGTCCACACACCCGTGTAGCCGAGTCGCTCGACCGTCGAAACCAGTTGTGCCGAGCTCGCCGTCCGCTTCCCGAGGTTCACCGCTCGCAGGAACGCAACCCGTGTCGTCACGGATCTCGTTCTAGCCTCAACTTCGAGGGGCCAACTCGTGGCGGTGATCGTCCTCGTGCCGAGCGCCGGAACACCGAGAGTCAGCGGACGCGGGTGACGACCAAGCTGGCGATGTCCGAGCCGTCGACGCGGTAACCGTACGGAGGGGGCGGATCGAGGTGCGACCAGCGTGCTCCGAGCCACTCCGCCAGCGGCTCGCGCACCCAGGGGTGGCCGTGGGCGAGTTGGCTCGCGCACTCGTCGAGGGCGAAGTACCGGGCCTCGACGACGATGCCGTCGGGATCGTCGACCCGCACCTCGCCTTCGTACTCGACGGCAACGTGAACCTCGGCCCGTAGCCGCCACCCGAGGTCGGCGGCGTCGGCCCGCACCTCGTACACGGGGCCGGCCCACTTCGTCACCCGGATGCCGGTCTCCTCTTCGACCTCCCGGGTGAGCCCGTCGAGGAGGGACTCACCGTCGGCGACTTCGATGACGCCGCCGGGCGGGCTCCAGTCGAACGATCCGTTGCGCCGGCGGTTGCACACGAGCAGGAGGCCCTCGGCGCTCTCGATCAGCCCTCCGGCCACGGTCCAGTCCCGCACGGGACCAGTTTCGCCTCGATTTCTCCCCACACGCGCAGAGCGTCGAAGATCGACTCGTGCACATCCCCGAGCCCGAGCCCGAATCCGGCGCCGCGGACGCCGGGCTCGACTCCTCGTTGCCGTCGGTCGGCGCCCGGGCGCTGGCGTTCGCCGCCATCCTGATCGGTGGCCTGTGCGGCGGGATGATCGGCTATTCGGTCACCGATCTGCAGTGCACGGGCAATTGCTCGACCAACACCGCGCTGGGCGCAGTGGTCGGCGCCGTCCTGGGCGCTCTCGGCGTGGCGGTGATCGCCGTGCTCGCGCTCCGCGCCATGGGCGAGTGGAAGACGATCCAGGCGCGCGAAGCCGGTCGTCAGCGGGGGCCGAACGAGAGCCGCCGGAACCCTTCGGCGTAGCGCACTCCCGGCGTGCCGGCCCGCTTCGGCGGCGCGGGCCTCGACCAGATCGGCGACGACATCGACCCCTTCGCCGACCTGGCTCTCGTGACAGCGCAGCGCGCCGAGCTTCGCGTCGATGGTGGCGCCGATGTCGACCCAGGTGTCGGGTTCGAGCGTGCCGGCGAGCAGCAGCGTCGACAGCTGGTGCGGAGGGCCCGCCGACGGCTCGTACAACGCACCGGCCGCCATCGCGCCGGCGACGTCGAGCACCGCCCAACCGAGGGCCCGGTGATCGTGATGGTTCACGTAGCTGTCGCCGAAGAACACAGCCGGTCGGATCCGGCGCGATGACGACAACCGGCCTCGCGGCGCGAAGCAGGCGGATGAGCTCGGCGCGCAGCGCGTTGGTGTTCTCGAGCTCGCCGTCGGGATGGTCCAGGAAGTGCACGGTCGTGATCCCGAGCAACTTCGCGGCGCAGCGAGCCTCTTCCTCGTCGGAGCCCGGCGAGCTCGGCCGAATCGACGCCGGGAGGGACGACACCTTTTTCTCCGGCGTTCGCGATCACGAGGTCGATCTCGGCACCGGCGTCGACCCACGCGTGCAGCGTGCCTGCGCACGCCACTTCTGGGTCGTCGGGGTGAGCGAAGATCGCCATGGCCCGAGGCGGCGCAAGTTCGAGGAGGGTCACGACCTGTTCACGGCGCGGTCGTGAACGCCTTGCGCGTCTGCTCGACGCCATCGTCGTCCACATCGAGATGCGTCATGAGGCGCACGATGCGCGGCGCGATCGTTCCGGCCTTGACGCCCTCGTGCGCGAGGTGGGCGACGAGCGCACGAGGGTCGTCGTGGCGGAACAGCACGCAGTTGGTGCGCACGGAGGCGGGATCGAGGCCGGCATCGGGCCAGCGCTCGGCAACCGCCTCGGCCAGCGCGCGGGCCCGGCGGTGGTCGTCGACGAGCCGGTCGACCTGGTCGAGCGCGAGCAGTCCGGCGGCCGCGATGACACCCGCCTGCCGCATCGCACCACCGAGCCGCTTGCGTTCGACCCGGGCCGACTCGATGACGTCGGTCGAACCGGCGAGCATCGAGCCGACCGGCGCGCCGAGTCCCTTCGACAAACAGCACATCACGGTCGTGGCGTAGGAGGCGTAGGCCGCCGCGGCCGTGCCCGTCGCCACCGACGCGTTGAAGAGCCGCGCACCGTCGAGATGGATCGGAAGACCGACGGCAGCGATGTCCGCGACCCGTTCGAGCGGCCACGGCGCGCCGCCCGCCGGCATGTGCGTGTTCTCGATGCAGACCGCGCTCACGGGAAGCCAGTGGTGGTCAGCGGCCTCGACCAGTTCGGTCAGCGTCGCCGGGTCGAGCGTGCCGTCGTCGTCGTCGACGAGATGGAGTTGCGCGAAGCCGTTGACGCCGGCCGCGCCGGCTTCGTAGATGACGGGATGTTGCCGGCGGCCGATCGCCACCGCGGTACCGGGCCGGCCCAACAGCCGCAGCGCGATCTGGTTGCCCATCGTTCCCGAGGGAACGAACACGGCGGCCTCCTTGCCGACCAGGTCGGCAAACCGCTCTTCGAGCCGGCACACGGTGGGGTCCTCGCCGTACCCGTCGTCTCCCACCTCCGCTGCGGCCATCGCGTGCCGCATCGCGTCCGATGGCTTGGTGACCGTGTCAGAGCGAAGGTCGATCACTCGTGCGACTCTACGGTGTCGTCGTGGAGGAACTACCGGTCGATCTGCTCGTCATCGCCCGTGATCTCGCCGAGCAGGCGGCGGCGCTCCTCGTCGACGGGCTGACCCGTCGACGCGCCGAGGTCTCCACGAAGTCGACGCGCACCGACATGGTCACCGACATGGACCGCGCCTCCGAGCGTCTCATCGTCGAAGGCATTCGCGCCCGCCGGCCACACGACGGCATCGTCGGCGAGGAAGGGGCGGCTGTCGCGGGAACATCCGGCGTTGAGTGGTTGATCGATCCGATCGACGGCACGACGAACTATCTCTACGGTCACCCCGGGTTCGCGGTCTCGATCGCGGCGCAGTACGACGGCGAGACCGTCGCAGGAGTGGTGCGCGATCCGATGCACGACGACGAGTTCGCCGCAGCCAAGGGACTCGGGGCCACACGCAACGGTCGACCGGTGACCGCGCCCGATCACGATGACCTCACCACCGCATTGGTGGCGACGGGGTTCTCCTACGCGGCCGAGACCCGCGCTCGGCAAGCCGCCGTGCTCGAGTACGTCCTTCCCCGCGTACGCGACATCCGCCGCATGGGGGCCGCCGCCGTCGATCTCTGCTCGGTCGCCGTCGGACGGGTCAACGCCTACTACGAGCGCGGGCTCCACATGTGGGATCTCGCCGCAGGAGCGCTGATCGCGGCCGAGGCGGGCGCCACGGTCGAATCGCTTGACGGCCCTCTCGAAGCCGGCGGGCTGGTCGTCGCCGCGCCGAGGTCGTTGTTCGCTCCATTCAGAGATCTCCTGGTCGAAGCGGGCGCGGCCAACCCCTGAGGGGCGGTGTATCGCGGCGGGAAAGCCGATCGTCACGCGATCGCAATGGGCCTGGGCTGGCATCGGCGTCGGCGCCCGCGAGAGGCTCGCACCTCATGAACGCAGCCCGGAGCATGGCGTCGCGTCTCGTCTACTCCGGGGGCGGGACCATCCGATGCCTCGACGATGCCGGGCACGTCACGCTGTCCATCGAAGGCGACCTCGATCGCGGCACGGCCACCGCGCTGCTCGAGAGCGTCGCCGACGCGGTGACGGCGAAGCCCGACCGCATCGATGTCGACCTCCGCCAACTCACCTCCTACGCCGCGCCAGGCGCGGAGGCGCTGGGCCGCTGTCGCGATCTGTGCGCCGAGCTTCCCGCCGGCCTGCACTTCCGCACCGAGAGCGCTCCGGGTCAGAGCGCCCTGCTCGACGCGTTCGACTCCGAGCCGCTGTCCGAACCCGACTGATCAACCCCACCAGCGCGCTGTACGCGTGAATCGCTCCGCGATGAGCGATGATTGAGGCGTGAGCACACGCATCCTCGCCGTGGAGGACGACGAGCGCATCCGCACTGCGGTCAAGATGGCCCTCGAAGACGAAGGATGGCAGGTCGAAGAGGCGGAGACCGGAGAGGCCGCGCTCGAGGCGTTCAACCGGCACCCGTCAGATGTCGTGCTCATCGACATCATGCTTCCCGGCCTCGACGGGTTCGAGGTGTGCCGGTCGGTGCGGCGCACGAGCGACGTGCCGATCGTGATGGTCACGGCCCGGGCGGACACCCACGACGTCGTCGCCGGCCTCGAGGCGGGCGCCGACGACTACCTCACGAAGCCGTTCGCTCCCAAGGAGCTGTCCGCTCGCATCCGTGCGCTCATGCGGCGGGCGCGCAAGCCCGATGCGACGACGACCACCATGCGCTTCGGCGACCTCGAGATCATCCCGGACGCCGGCGTCGTGCGCCGCGCTGGCACGGAGCTGCACCTCACCAAGACCGAGTTCCGCCTGCTCTGCGAGCTGGCATCGAGCCCTGGTCGCGTGTTCAGTCGCGAAGTGCTGCTCGAGCGGGTGTGGGGCTACGGGTACTTCGGCGACGGCCGGCTGGTCGACGTCCACGTGCGCCGGTTGCGCACGAAGATCGAGGCCGACCCCGCCAATCCCCGCCACGTGGCGACAGTCCGGGGGTTGGGATACAAGCTCCAGGGGTGAAGCGGCTTCGCGCCTGGTTGGCGCGCCTGCGCCCGCGAGCGCTCGGACTGCGGGCTCGCATCACGATTGCCTTCGCGTTGGGCGCGCTCGTGCTCTCCGTCATCCTCGCCAGCACGACGTTCGCGTTGACGCGGGCGAACCTGTTGAACCAGCGCGAGTCAGCGGCCTTGAGCCGCGTGTACGTCAACGCCAGCTCGGTCAAGTCCGGTCTGCCGAGCCGGACCCCGTCAGACGTGCAGGACATCCTGCTTCCGTCGCTGCAGCTGCCGAACGGCGCGCGACCTGTGCTCCACTTCGCGGGGCGCTGGTTCAGTCTCACCGCGCAGGTCGGCGAGAACACGATCCCTCTTGCGCTGCGTCAGGCGGTCGACCGCGGCGTGCCCGCGCAGATGACGTTCAACTTGCAGGGCAAGCCGGCGCTCGCGGTCGGCATCCCGCTCCCGTCGGCCAACGCGCAGTACTTCGAGCTCGTCGAGCTCGACGACCTCCAGAACACCCTCGAGTCGCTCGGCTTCTCGCTCCTCGGCGCGGCCGGCCTGACGACACTGGCGGGCGCTGGTCTCGGCTGGTGGGCCGCCCGGCGCGCGCTGCGTCCGCTGACCGACGTGAGCCAAGCGGCCGAGGCCATCGCCGGCGGACGGCTCGACACGCGACTCGAAGCGCGAGACGATCCCGATCTCGAGGTGCTCGCGTCGTCGTTCAACGACATGGCGCAAGCGCTCCAGGACCGGATCGAGCGAGACGGGCGGTTCGCGTCCGACGTCAGCCACGAGCTGCGGTCCCCGCTCATGACCCTGGCCGCGGCGGTCGACGTGCTCGAAACACGCCGCGACGAGCTCAGCGACCGTTCACAGGCCGCAGTCGACCTCCTCGGCATGGAAGTCGACCGTTTCCGGCAGCTGGTGGAAGACCTCCTCGAGATGTCCCGCTACGACGCGGGAGCGGTCCGGCTCGAGCTCGACGACATCCGTCTCGCGGAATTCGTCATGCAGGCGGTCAAGATCTCGGCCAACAGCGACAGCGTTCCCGTCGACCTCGACAGCGACCTCGCCGGAGTCGTCGTGCAAGCGGACAAGCGCCGCCTCGCTCGCGTCGTGGCGAACCTGCTCGACAACGCCCGCAAGTACGGCGACGGTGCGACGAGCGTCGTCTTGCAACGGGTCGGCGACGGCGTTCAGATCGCGGTCGAGGACGAGGGGCCCGGCGTTCCCGAGGAGGAGCGAGACGTGATCTTCGAACGATTCGCACGAGGCGGTGGCGCCGGCCGTCGAGGTCGCGCCGAAGGCGTCGGCCTCGGGCTCGCGCTCGTGGCGGAGCACGTCCGCCTCCACGGTGGGAAGGTGTGGGTCGAGGACCGTTCCGACGGACGTCCAGGTGCGCGCTTCGTGGTCGAGTTGCCGGTGCTGCGACATGAGCGAGCAAGCGAGCGCAGGGAACCGGACGCGGATGGAGGGCGGGGGCGCAGCCCCCGAGGAAGCAGGAAGATGAAGAGGGTGTCGCTTGCCGTGGTCCTCGTCGTGTCGGGCGGCCTGCTCGCGGCGTGTGGCCTCCCGAAGGACCGCAGTCCTCGCGAGATCGCAGCCGACAAGGTCCCGTTCGGTCTCCTCGGCCCGACCACGACCGCGCAGGGCAACGCGAGCGTGCAGGGCGGCACGGACGTGACCCTGTACTTCGTCGACGGAGCGAAGCTCCGCCCGGTCACGCGTAACGCGCAACGACGCGACGTGCACCTCGTGCTCGATCAGCTCGTCCAGGGTCTGGGCGGACACGATCCGCTTGGGCATCACGACCGCGATCCCGAAGGACACGAAGGTGCTCGACACCCACTTCGAAGGCAGCAACTTGGTGGTCACGCTCAGCAACGAGATGTTGAACGTGCAGAGCACCGAACAGCGCAACGCGTTCGCGCAGCTCGTCTACACGGCGAAGGATCTCGGCATCCCCGGCGTCATCTTCCGAGTGCTCGACTCGAGCGGCAATCCGCAGGACGTGCAGCCGGTGACGGACAGCGGCACCCACGGCGGGGCGCTCACGACGTCGGACTACCAGCAGGAGGCACCTCAGTCGTGAAGCGCTCGTAGCGCCAGCCGCCCTCGGTCATCGCCAGCCGATGTCGTCCACCCGGCGACGGCGAGATCGCCGCCCTCGTACGCCACGTCGCCATGCCACACGGCGACCACCTCGCCGTCCTCACCCCGTCGCGATGTGCGTCGAGAAGTACTCGACGGTCTCGGCGCGCGCTCGCCGCATGGCGGCTTCGACGTTCGGGGAGGCCGCGAGCCAGTGCAGCGTCACCCAGGTCGGCGGCGCCAGCTGGATCGTCACCGGCCGCGTGACGTTCGAACGCGACGCTCGGGCGTGACCCACACGTGGTCGTGGATCTCCCCGCCGTCGATCGACACGACACCGGCGGGCGCCGGCGCCAGGAAGAACCATGTCGCGAATCGCTTCGGCGCGACCGGCGGCGGCGTCCAGTGCGCGAACGGGACGAGCACCTCGCTGTCGACGACGAGGCCCGCCTCCTCCGCCGCCTCCCTCGCGGCAGCGCGCCGAGCGCCATGTTCGCCGTCACCGTCGTCGGGTTCGACGCGACCGCCTGGGAACACCCACATGCCACCGAAGCTGACCTCGACGTTGCGGCGCAGCATGAGCGTCTCGAGGTGATCGCTCGTGTCGCGCACCAGCACGACGGTCGCAGCAGGGATCGGCGGCGGAACCTCGTCGGTCAACCGAAGAAGACCTTGGCGACGTCGTACAGGTCCTCGTCGACGAGCTTGAGCTCTCCCGTCGCTTCACGAAGCGGAACGCGCACGACGTTGCCACATCGCAGCGCGACCATCGTGCCGAACGCGCCGTCGTGGACCGCGTCGATGGCCGCGATCCCGAAGCGCGTCGACAGGACTCTGTCGAAGGCCGTCGGCGTGCCGCCTCGTTGCACGTGACCGAGCACGATGGCGCGTGTTTCGTAGCCCGTGCGCGACTCGATCTCGCGGGCCAGCGCGTCACCGATCCCGCCGAGGCGCGGATGCCCGAACGCATCGACCTCACCACTCGCGTGCACGCTGAACGTGTGCTCCTTGGGCGTCGCGCCTTCGGCCACGACCACGATGGACGCGTACCGTCCCTTGGTCTCGTGCCGGTGCTGGATCGCCGCGCACACCTCTTCGATGTCGAAGGGCTTCTCGGGGATGAGCACCATCATCGCTCCGCCGCCGATGCCGGCCCACACGGCGATGTGGCCGGCATGTGCGTCCCATGACCTCGACCACCATGACTCGATCGTGTGACTCCGCCGTGGTGTGCAGCCGGTCGATGGCGTCGACGCAGATCTGCACCGCAGTGTTGAACCCGAACGTCAACTCGGTCGCAGAGAGGTCGTTGTCGATCGTCTTCGGCACGCCGACGACGTTGACGCCCTCGTCGTACAACTTGTTGGCCACGCCGAGCGTGTCCTCGCCGCCGATGACGATCAACGCGTCGACGTTGTTCTTCGCCAGCGTCTCCTTCACGCGGTCGACACCACCGTCGACCTTGTACGGGTTGGTGCGTGACGAGCCGAGGACCGTGCCGCCGCGAGGCAGCGTGCCGCGCATGCGCTCGACGTCGAGCTCGTCGACCGGTTCTCGATGACGCCCTTCCAGCCGTCGCGGAAACCCGAGCAGCTCGTCGTCGTAGCGGGTCTGGCCCTTGCGCACCGCGGCGCGCAGCACCGCGTTGAGTCCCGGACAATCGCCGCCACCGGTCAGCATCCCGACCCTCATCGTCCACCTCCACGTCGCGGCCCGATCTGCACCCTACGCGTACGATGCACGTCAGCATTCGAGGCTGCCTCGATTCGACGGCTTCGCCGTCGACAATCCTTGTTGTCCCGCTCTTGGCCGCCTTCCGCGGCCGGGCCGCTCGGGCCACGGCTGCGCCTGTCGGCGCAGCCTCATAGCCTGCCCGCCGTGAGCGTGGTCATCGCCATCGATGCCGGGACGACCGGCGTGCGCGCCTTCGCGGTCGACGAGCACGGCACGCCGGCGGGCTGGTCGTACCGCGAGTTCCCGCAGTACTTCCCGCGGCCTGGTTGGGTCGAGCACGACGCCGACGAGATCTGGTCCGCAGTCGTGGAGGTGCTCGTCGAGCTGTGCGCTGCGCTCGACCAACCGATCGCGGCCATCGGCATCACCGACCAGCGCGAGACGGTGGTCGCGTGGTCGCGCGCCGACGAGCGCGCCATTGCATCGCGCCATCGTGTGGCAGGACCGCCGGACCGCCGCGCGGTGCGACGAGCTGCGAGACGCGGGCCATCTGCCGTTGGTGCGCGACACGACTGGTCTCGTCCTCGATCCGTACTTCTCGGGGACCAAGGTGGAGTGGTTGCTACGAGAGGGCGGCGTCGAAGTGACCCCCGACCTCGCGTTCGGCACGGTCGATTCATGGCTGATGTGGAAGTTGACCGGCGGCGAGGTGCACGCCACCGAGGTCTCCAACGCGTCGCGCACGATGCTTTTCGACATCCGGTCGCTCGACTGGTCGAGCGAACTGTGCGACCTGCTCGGCGTTCCGATGTCGTCGCTGCCCGAGGTGCGGCCGTCGTCCGGGCGCCTCGGCGTCGTCGCGTGCGGCATCGACGCCATCGACGGTGTCCCGATCAGCGGCGTCGCCGGTGACCAGCAAGCGGCGCTGTTCGGCCAGGCCTGCTTCGAGACGGGCATGACGAAGAACACGTACGGCACCGGGTCCTTCGTCCTCATGAACGTCGGTGACACCTGCCCGAAGCCGGTCGAGGGCCTGCTCACGACGGTGGGCTGGCAGTTGGCGAGCGGCGAGATCGCGTACGCCTTCGAGGGCGCCATCTTCGTGACCGGCGCTGCCATCCAATGGTTGCGCGACGGTCTGGGAATCATCGCTGACGCGTCCGAGATCGGAGCACTGGCGACGTCGATCGACGACACCGAGGGCGTGTTCGTCGTTCCTGCCTTCACGGGTCTCGGCTCGCCGTACTGGGATCCGTACGCGCGGGGACGATCGTGGGCATCACCCGAGGCACGGGGCGCGCGCATCTCGCCCGCGCCGTGGTCGAAGCGATGGCGTACCAGACACGCGATGTCGTGGACGCGATGACGGCCGCGTCCGGTTACGACGTGCGAATGCTTCGCGCCGACGGGGGTGCGTCGGTGATGGATGTGCTGCTGCAACTCCAGGCCGATCAACTGCAGGTCCCCGTGAGCCGCCCGACCGTGAAGGAGACCACCGCCTTGGGCGCCGCCTATCTCGCCGGTCTGGCCGAAGGCGTGTGGGCGTCGACCGACGACGTGCGCGACAACTGGCGCCTCGAGGCCGAGTTCCAACCTTCGGTCGGCGCGGGCCTCGCCGACACGAACTACACGCAGTGGCGCCGCGCCGTCGAACGCTCCCGAGGCTGGGCCGTCGAGCGCTCCTAGCCCACTGACGGGTGGTTCATCCGGGTGGCGTGAGCGGCGATTTCGCGAAACCGGGTGTCGACGATGCGCGCCAGGGCCGCGGCGGAACGGCGCTCGCGGGCGCGGAACGCGTGACCGTCACGTCCCATGACCAGTGCGAGGTTGGCCGCCGGCAACGGTGCCCACAGCACGTCGTCCGGACCCACCTCCATGGCAGCAACACGCGCCGACGATCGGCTGCCCTCGACGAACGCGGCGAGCCACGCCGGTGACGGCGGCGTCCCGACTTCGACTTTGCTGCTGGCGTCGTCGAGATCGACGACGACCGCCCATTCCGCTCCGATCGTCGTGCTCGCCCGTTCGCACAGTGCCTGCGAGGATCGCGTACAGCCGCTCGTTGCCGCCACCAGTTGCGCGGCGCTCTCGAGTGCATCGAGGCGTGGATCGTGCAGGGCATCGGCGAGCAGGCGGACGTCTTCGACGTCCACGCCGTCGACCTGGGTCATCTCGGCGACGAGCAGTCCGACGAGCCCCTGGTCGGGCAACTGCGACCACGAGATCGTCGACTGCTCTGCCACCGCCTCGTTCCAGGATCTCGATGCCGACGACATCGCCTCGCACGGCCCCGATGCGACTGGCCACCGCCCCGAGCGCGCCGGGCCGGTCCGGCAGCCAGACCCGCACCACGTACGTCTCCATGGCGGGCGAGGGTACGGACCGGTTGTGAACGGCCCGTTTCCAGGGGGAGACGTTTCGTCGCAAGCGTCACGTTCGCCCGCCATTTCTTGACCGTACGGTCAAGGGATCCGTACCGTCCTCACCGGTGAGCGAGAAGGAAGCCCGGCGACTGACACCGAGAGGACGGCAACGGCGCCGCCAGCTCATGGACGTCGCGACCCGCAAGTTCGCGGAGAACGGCTTCCATCCCACGTCCGTCGCCGAGATCGTCGCCGGCGTCGGTGTCGGCAAGGGCGTCTTCTACTGGTACTTCGACTCGAAGGATCAGCTCTTCGTCGAGATCCTCCGCGACGCGCAGCAGGACCTGCGACGCACGCAGCAACACGCCATCGAGGACGCCGGCGATCCGTTGACGCGCATCGAGCTCGGCACCCGCGCGTCGATGCACTGGTTCGCGGCCAACCGCCATCTCATGAACCTCTTCCAGTTCGCGGCGACGGAAGAGGCGTTCGCGCCCGCGCTTCGGCAGCGGTCAGGAAGTCGCGCTGGCCGACGCGGTGAAGCACGTGAAGGACGGCATCGTCGCCGGCGTCGTACGCGACAGCGAGCCCGAGGTGCTCGCGCACGCGGTGCTCGGTGTCATCAGCCATCTGGCGCGTGAGCTGATCCAGCTGCGCAACGAGGACCCCGATGCCGTCGCCGACGCCGCCATCTCCTTCTGCCTCGACGGCCTTCGCGGCTGACCCGGCGCTCTGGCGTCAGCCAGCTTTTCCGATCTGGCGTCAACCAGCGTGCATATCCGCACTGGTTGACGCCAGAACGAACTAGCCGAGCTTCGTGAGGGCGCGCCTGAGGTTGCGGACGGCTTGGTCGATGCGCTGCTCGTTCTCGATGAGCGCGAAGCGCACGTGTCCGTCGCCGTCGGGACCGAACCCGACGCCGGGCGACAACGCGACGTTCGCCTCGGTGACGATCATCTTGGCGAACTCGATCGAGCCCAGCTCGCGATACGGCTCGGGGATCGGCGCCCAGGCGAACATCGTTCCCCGCGGCCGTGGGAACCGCCAGCCGATGCGATCGAGTCCGTCGCACAGCGCGTCGCGCCGTGATTGGTAGATCTCACGCACGTGCTTCGGATAGTCCTGCGCCTCGTTCATCGTGACTGTCGCCGCGATCTGGATGGGCTGGAACGTCCCGTAGTCGAGGTAGCTCTTCAGCTTCGCCAGCGCCTGCACCACGTCGCTGTTGCCGACGAGGTAGGCCACCCGCCAACCGGCCATCGAGAACGACTTCGTCATCGAGTACAGCTCGACCGCGCATTCGCGCGCGCCGTCGGCCTGCAGGATCGACGGCGGTACGTACCCGTCGAAGGTCGTCTCCGCGTACGCGAAGTCGTGCACGAGCACGACATCGCGCTCGCGCGCCCAGTCGACGAGTCGCTGCATGTCGGACAGCTCGACGCACGTCGTCGTCGGGTTGTGCGGGAACGAGAGCACGACGACACGGTGCCCGCGGCCAGCCGTACTCCCATGCCGCCATCACGTTCTCGACGAAGTCCTCCTCGATGCCGACCCGCACCTCGCGCGCGTCGGCGCCCGCGAAGTACGGACCCCAGATGTGGATCGGATAGCTCGGGCTCGGCACGAGCGCGGCGTCGCCCGCTTGCAGCAACACCCACATGAGGTGGCTGAACCCCTCCTTCGCACCGATCGTGTTGATGACCTCGGTGTCCGGATCGAGCTCGACGTTGAACCGTCGGCGGTACAGGTCGCTGACCGCCTCGCGTAGCTTCGGGATGCCGCGGCTGGCCGAGTAGCGATGGTTGCGGCTGTTGTGGACCGACTCCGCGAGCTTGTCCACGGCGACGTCGGGCGACGGGATGTCGGGGTTGCCGAAGCCGAGGTCGATCACGTCGTGACCGCCTCGCCGGGCCTCGGTCTTCAGCCCGTCGATGATGGTGAAGACATACGGCGGAAGACCGGGGATGCGGCGAAACTCCATCCCGGGAGGCTACTCAAGGCCCATTTCTCGGCCGTACCGCAAATCGGCACGATCGAAGCCGACGAGCGCGGCGCCGATGGCGCCCGCGTCGCCGCGCGAGCGCGGCTGGAACGATGGGCACCTCCGGACGGCGGTCCGCAGCCATGACGAGCTCACGGAAGGCGGATCGGGTCGGGGCCAGCATGACGTCGCCGGCTTCGACCAATCCCCCGCCGATCACGACGATGGCCGGGTCGAGCAGGTCCACGATGTTGGCGATGCCGAGCGCGGCCCACCAACCGAACTGCCGGAACACCTCGAGTGCCTCGGCGTCGCCCTCGCGGGCAGCGGTGGCCACGTGCTCGCCCCGCACCGACTCGGCGTCCCCGGCGAGCTCGACGAGGCGCGTTCCTCGACCTGACTCCGCGGCATCGCGCCCCAGCCGGCCGAGCCCGCTCCCGGAGGCGTAGCGCTCCCAACAACCACGCCGTCCGCACGGGCACGGGATGCCGTCGGGATCGACCACCATGTGGCCGGGCTCGCCGGCGAAGCCGTTGTGACCGCGTTGCAGCTTGCCGTCCATCACCACTCCGCCGCCGATGCCCGTGCCGAGTGTGACCATGAACGCCTCGCTGGCACCGCGCGCCGCGCCGAGCTTGACCTCGGCCCACGCCGCGCACGCGGCATCGTTGTCGACCGCGATCGGTACTCCTATCCTCGCTCGCAACTCGTCGCCGATCGCGAGGTCCGCGATGCCCGGCAGGTTCGGCCCGACCGCGAGCCTCCCGGTGCGGTCGACCAGTCCGGGGATGCCGACGCCGATGGCGGCGAGTGCTTCACCGAGACCGGCGCGCACCTCGGTGATGACACCGACGATGGCGTCGAGGAGCGCGTCCGAGCCCGCGCGGCGTCGGCCGGCGGGCCTCGTTGCCGACCCGCCGCCCCGATTCGTCGATCGCGATCGCGAGCACCTTCGTGCCACCGACGTCCACACCTATCGACAGCGCCATGAAGGCCGAGAAGTTACTCGGGGGTCAGTAGCGGAGCAGTGCGCCGACGCGACCGAGCACGTCGAGATCGGCGTTGCCCACGCAGATCTCCACACGACACGACTTGCTCAGTGCGTCCTCGATGGCTTCCTCGACGACGTCCTCGACCGCCTCCATCGGATCGCTGCAACGACGGCACTTGCGACCGACGACGAAGAGCGCGCCGCACGAACCGCACCGCCAGCCCGCCTCGTGGTAGCCCTGCGACACGAGCAAGCGCTCGACCCGGTGCTCCGCGAGCGCTTCGAGCACCGGCGACAGTCCCGCCACGCCGCGACGGCCGGTGGCGACAGCCTCGCGCAGCCGCTGCACGATCTCGGCCTCCTTGCGACGCTCGACGCGACGCTCCATCTCGATCGCCGCAGCCGCGGATGTCGTCGATCGACGCGGTGACCTGCACGTGGACGCGTCCGCACAGACGCTCTCGAAGGTACGGATGCAGAAGCGACTCGAGCTCGGTCGCGATCTCGTCCGGAGCGCCGACCGCCAGATGCGAGTAGCCGATCTCCTGCGACACGCGCCACGCCACGTCCGCAGCGTGCCGAAGATGTTGTTGAACCATCGCGTCGACATGGCTCTTGACATCACCCTGGTCGCGCTCGCCACGGGAGTCGTACTCGCGCGGGAGGTCGTCGAACAGCTCGGAGTACTCGACCAGGTCGCCGAGCTCGAACACGAAGAGCCGTGCCCGCTTCTTGTCCGCCAGCAACACGGCGAGCGCTTCGGACTCCTCGAGCACGGCTTCGAGCTGGCTGACCGCCGGCGAGTTGTTGATCACGACGGAGTTCTGCACGGGTACCGGCAGCGCAATGACCTCCCACAACTGGTGCGCCGCGCACGAGAAGATCGCGAGGCCGCGCGTGTGCGAACGATCCAGCCCTGCTTTCACGTACTCCTCGATGCGGTGCAGATCGCGCGTCACCGAGTTGTCGCCGTTCGCCTTGGCCCGAGCGCCTTTGAGCAGCACGGAGACCTCTCGCTCGAGGTCCTGCTGACGAAGGTAGCGACGACCGTCGACGTCGAGGTAACACGTCGTGACCGGTGCCTGCTCACCGCGGAACGAAGCCAGCCGTCGAACGACTTCAGCGGCGATGACAGGCACGGGCGCCTCCTCGTCGGCCAGTCCTGGGCCGGACTGGGAGCTGATCGTATACGCCCTCGATCACGAGATCTTGATGCGCTGCACCCGCGGGGCGTCGTCCTCTCCGTTCGGGGGGCCACCGTGAGGAATCAGGCCGGTCACGCCACCCACCAGTCGAGACACGGACCCGGCGATCGATGCCAACGTCTCGCTGGCACGCGGGTCCTCGAGCACCTCCTCGCACGCGTCGAGCAGCGAACGGGCCGCCGCGATCATCTCGTGCGCTGCAGCTTGAAGATGATCCAACCCCTCTCGCGCCGGATCGGGCCGGTCGTCGTCGCCCTCCACCAACTCAGTCCTCCTTCGTGGCTTCGCTGCGGCTCGCTATCGGCGCGCTCGGGATCGGCTTGGTTGCGGCTTCGTGGTCGTGTCCGGCTCGTCGCCTGCGAACACGACCGTCAGTCTGCCCTGTCGAAGCGCGGCGTCGGTGATCGTCCGCCGCCGAAGCGAATCGGGCAACAAGAGCGCCCGCCGGTACGGTCCGACGCGCACCAGGAGCTCGTCGTCGCGGCGACCGACCTCGAGGTCGTCGTGTTCGGCGAACGGCAACTCCAGCGTCAAGTGGTAGTCGCCGCCGCTTCGAGTGACCTTGAGCGGCTCGCCGGCGTGCAGCGACGCGGCCGCATCGCGCTCGCCATACAGGACCGCGCCGAACTCGCGGAGCCGATCGACGCCGACGAGCTCGTCGGACGCGAGGTCGGCTCGCAGCACCGGCAGCGGGGCGAAACTCGCCTCGATCGTCGCGAGATGCTCCGCGTGCAACTCACGCCACCGCTCGAACCACGGGTCGGTGATGCTCTGTGGCAACAGACGGTTGGCGATGACGGCATCGACGCGATAGCCGAAGAGCGACAGGTACGTGTACGTGCGGCGCGCCTCCGCGATCACCATGCGCTCCGGATTCACCACGAGCCGCACGTTGGTGACGGCGGGATCGGTCAGAAGCTCCCGGACCCCGTCGAGGCGGTCGTAGAAGCGGCGACCTGCGGCGAAGACGTTGTCGTTGGCGACCGGAAGCGAGGTGACGCGCTTGAGCACGGGAGCGACGACCCTGTTGACCCGCCGGCTGACGGGAAACAGCCGGTCCATGTACCAGGCGAGAATGTCGGGGAGCGACAGGAAGCGGATCGTTTCCGCGGTCGGCGCACAGTCGACGACGAGCACATCCCATTCCCCTGACGCGGCATGGGTCTTGATGTCGCTGAGTCCGAACACCTCGTCGAGACCGGGGAACACCGCCAGCTCCTCAGCTTCGATCGCGTCGAGACCGGCCCAGTCGAACACATCCATGAGGTAGGCCTGGATGTCGCCCCAGGACTCCTCCATCCGTTCCTGCGCGTCGAGCTCCTGGCCGGCGAGGTTGTCGATGATGGCGCTGGGCATGGCGCCCAGCTCGACCCCGAACGCATCCGCGAGCGAGTGCGCTGGGTCGGTGCTCATCACCAACGTGCGCAGACCGGCGTCGGCACAGCGCAACGCGGTCGCGGCCGCGGTGGTCGTCTTGCCGACCCCACCTTTGCCAGTGAACAGCAGGATGCGCGCAGTCACGCGGTGGTCGGTTGCTCGACGTGCGCCTTCAGCTCGCGCAACGCGTTGTGCATGATCTTGGACTCGGCACGACGTTTGACGAAGCCCGGTAGGGGCACGACGAGCTCGACCGTCAGGTGGTACACGACTTCCGCGCGGTCCGGGTCGCCCGGTATGGGAACGAACTCGTAGGCGCCGTCGAGTCGGCGCATGATGTCGCCCTGTACGAGTCGCCAACGGAGGACGTGTGGCGCCTCGCTGTAGTCGTACCGCAGCGTGTAGCTCGTACTACGACCCATGGCCGCGGCGCGGTAGTGCACTTCGAGCGCGCGCCCTTCCTCGTCGCGCGACACGACGTCGACCGTCTTCAGATCACGGATCCACTCCGTGTACTGGTCGAAGTCGTTGACGACGTCGAACAGGTGCTGCGGCGAAGCCGCGATCGTCAGTCGCTGCGACGCCTGATCAGCCACTGCTCGACCTCTGAGACCTCCATCCCGAGCATTCTTGCCCGTCCCGCCCGCGGCACCGTCACTCAGGTGCCGGACGGGGTTCGAACGTGCCGTGGCGGGCCGCCCACAGCCCGCAGAAGCCGAGCCCGAAGACCGGGACGAGGAAACCGAACGCAAGTGCGGAGTAGAGCCGGATCGACGCGGTGACCACTGCGACCACCACTTCCACAGCGAGACTGCCCAGCAGGCGGAACTGGACCGTCCTCGGCGCCGTTCCCTGCAAGAAGTAGAGACCGCCGATGCCGATGAGGTCGGTGCGGCTGCGCTGGACCGCGACCAGGTACGCCCAGAAGAACACCGCGCATCCGATCGCGAACAACACCAGCGAGACGAACGTTGCCGCCACGCCGAAACCGTCCGGGAACACGGTGGCGATGAGCGCGGTCACGGCGTACACCCCGGTGCCGATCCACGAAGCGGTGATGATCCCGGCGCCCTGCACACCGCTCGGTTCGTCGCTCATTGCACGCGACGCAACTCGCTGCACGGCGTCATCGTTGCATGCCGTCGATCGCGGTCCGAAGCCGCCGAGCGAGCACGTCGTACGAGAATTCGATCTCCGCCCGGCGCCGCGCGGCCGTGCCCATCTCGCGCCGGCGTCCCGCGTGTCGGCGAACAGCGCGCGCAGTGCCGCCGGCGACAGCCGTCGGATCGCGGGGGTCGCGCACGACGACGCCCGTCTCGCCGTCGACGACCGCTTCGTCGGAGCCGCCGCTTGCGCCGGCGACCTGCGGCACGCCCGCGGCCGCGGCTTCGAGAAAGACGATGCCGAACCCCTCCTGTTCGAGTCCGAACCACCGATTGCGGCACGCCATCGCGAACACGTCCGCGCACCCGTACAACTGCGGCAACGCATCGTCGGGCACACGACCGAGGAAACGTACGGGACGCCTGCGTGGTGTGGCGGGCGACGCGCTCGAGCCGGCGCCGATCACGACCCGATCCGCCGATCGCAACCGTGAGGTCGGGGCGCTCGTCGATCAGCCGCGCCGCGGCCTGGATCAAGACGTCGAAGCCCTTGCGCGGCACGAGCCGGCTCACGCCGACCACCACCTCGCCGTCCACGGGAAGCCCGAACCGTTGCCGCGCGTCCTTGCGCTCCGCGTCCGTGAGCGGCCGAAAGCGGTCGACGTCGACACCCGGCGGGACGTTCACCGCGGGAAGGACGCCGACCGGCGGCACGCTGCGCTTCCTCGAGCGCGTAGCCGCCGGCGGACACGACGAGGTCGGCACCGCGCAGCACGTGCCGCAGCGCGGCGCGCGATCCGGGAAGCCGGCCGGGGACCGTGACCTCCGCGCCATGCAGCACGAGCCCGTACCGATGTCGAAGGTGCGGTCCGATGAGACCGAGCGGCAACGCGGGATCGAGCAGCACCAGTTCGGCACCGAACACGGTCCGCGAACGAATCGATCCGTCGAGCGAGCGACGGTGTCGGCAGCAGCACCCGTTCACTCGTGCGCTCGACGCGGAACGGCTGGTCGCGATCCCACTCCGACGCGCCGGCATAGGGCGTGGTGAGCACCGTCGACCTCCTCGGACGGAAGACGTCGCCACAGCTCCCACAAGTACGACTGGATGCCTCCGAGCTTCGGCGGGAAGTCGTTCGTGACGAGCAGGTGCCTCATCGGACGGCGGGCGCCGGCGCCGCCAGCTCAGCGGCGATCGCCGGGTCCGACGCCCTGCGGTCGAGCAGGTCGTGACCGACCGAGACGGCGAGCCGCCCAGGCCGCGTGGGAGCGCAGCATCGGGTCGGAGTCGTCGAGATAGCGCTCGACGATGTGCGCGACCGTCGGGTCATGTCGCCTCGCCGATGTTGCCGAGCACGACGAGGGCGTTGCGGCGGAGATAACGCGGTGCTCGCTCGGGGATGTACCAGCGGCCGTGACGAGCGAGCAGCGCGGCGTCGTCGGCCGTCAGCAGCTCGAGGATCGACACCCACGCATCTGTCGGTTGTCCCGCATCACGATCCGATTCGACACGTTCTGCGGGCACACCTCCTGGCAGTCGTCGCAGCCGTAGATGCGGTCGCCGAGCGCGACCCGGTGCTCGCGTGGGAAGTCGCCGGTCGTCTGCAGGAGCCACGCGAGGCAGCGGCGAGCGTCGACGACGCCGGGGGCGACGATCGCGCCGGTCGGGCAACCGCTGATGCACCGTCGGCACGCGCCGCAGCCGTCCGCCATCGGCGCGTCGTCGGGCTCGAGCGGCGCCGTCGTCACCACCGACCCGAGGACGAACCAGCTGCCACGGCCCGGCAACAGCAGGTTGCTGTTCTTGCCGTACCAACCGAGACCGGCACGGTAGGCGGCCTCGCGGTCGACGAGCGCGTTGTCGTCCACGAGACACGCGCGCCTGCCAACCGAGCTCGCGCAGCCGATCGGCGATCACCGGACAAGACCGCGGCGCAGCGCGGCGTAGTGATCGGCGCGCGCGTAGGCCGCGACCCGACCGCGCGGGCTGTCGTCGCCGCTGTCGCACGTGCGCGTTCGGGTACGCGTGCGCGCCGACGACGATCGCACGAGCGCCCTTCGAGCGCGCGACCAGGATCGGTCGACCGGTCGGGGTTGCGATACGTGAACTGCATGCCGCCGTGAAGTCCGGCGGCGCGGCGCTCGTGGAGATGCACGCGCGTGCCGATGAACGGCTGCGGCACGGCGCGATGCCAACCGCATCGAGGCCGGCGTCGCGCCCGAGCTGCTTCAGCTCGGCGACGTCGACGTGCACGACGGACAGTATCGCCCGGCCCGCGCCTCACCCCGAGCGTCTTCGGTGACGGAGTGCGGGCGCAGGCCTCCCGAGTGGAGCAACCGCAGCGCTCGCGCCTCGGCCACGTCGACGACTGGCCGCACCCCCTTCGTCACGGGTGCAGAGGAACGTGACGATGCAGTCGGCACACGTGTCGGTGCCGTGCATCACGCAGTCGTCACAGTCGATTCGCCACGCCACCGGCTCAGTCGGATCCATTGCCGCATCTTCGCCAGGGGGTGTGACACTGAGCGCGGCGCATTCTGGCGTCAACCAGTGCGGATATGAGCCTCGCTTGACGCCAGAACGGAAGGGGACGGCCGCCGCCAGGCCCACAGCGCGAGGACGCCGGCGCACACCGTCAGCACGTCGCGGACAGCGAGCACGACGAGCGCGCCGCCCTTGTCGAAGAACAGCAGATCCCAGAACCACATCGGGAACTCGATGTGGGCCAAGGCGACCGTCACGCCGAGCACTGCGACCGGAAGTGCCGCGGCACGTGGGTTCAGAGCCGAGAGCCGCAGAACCGAGCGCGATCACCCACAGGAGGTACTGCGGGCGAGAACACGCTCCCGAAGCCGATCAGCACCGTCATCGCGCCGAACGAGCAACAGCGAGAGCTGGGCGATGTCGCCGCGGCGGGTCCGCGACGCGAGGAACGCGCAGAAGCCGAGGACGCCGAAGCAGATCGCGTTCGACAGCGCCTTGAGCGAGGGTGCGACGGCCGCTTGCGCGTCGTAGGCGCGATGGGACGCGACGATCGCGATCGGATAGCTCCACACCCAGTGAGCGACCATCATCCCTGCACCCCACAAGCTCTCCGCCTCGACGCCGCGTTCGGAGTGATAGAGCCAGACGCTGTCGTACATCGCTCCGAGCTCGAACGCGAACGGCAGCCAGCGCGAGGCCGATCACACCGAACGTGGCGAGCACGAAGCCGCGGCGCTTGCCGCGTGGCACGACGAAGAACACCAAGGGCACGAGGGCGAACGGAACGAACTTCACCGCGGCGCCGACGCCGAGCAGCGCGCCGACCTGTTTCCACTTGCCGGCCATGGCGCGCTCGATCGCCCACACGAGCGCGACGGCGACGACCATGTCGAAGCGCGTGTACGACACGATGCCGAGCAGGGGCACGAGCACCATCCACGCCCAGAAGCCCCACCACGTGCCGCCGTGTCTGGCGATGCGCGCCAGGGCCCACAGACCGAGGGCGTCGAACGCCGATCATGAGCAAGATGAACTCGGTGCGATACGAGACGATCCGCACGAAGCGCGGGATCATCATCACGGGGATCGCGCCGGGCGGATACTCCATGTGCAGGTCGCCGTACGCGCTCGCGCCCGTGTGGCGCATCTCCCACGTGAAGTAGTCGTAGAGGTTGACGTCGCCGGTGCCGTCGGCTCGGTTCTTGCCGTAGGCCTGGGGATGGTCGGACAGGTAGCCGCCGACACCGCGCGTCAACACGAAGATGACGACGACGGCGGCAATCGCCGCCCTCCGCCGACGCCGGCGCTGTCGGTCGTCCGCACCGTCGACGTCGGGGCCGACCTCGATGTCGTCGAGTAGTGCTTCCGATCGACAGCGCAGGGGTCGTCGTCAACGGCGAAGTGCCTCCGTCAACTGCCGGGCGCCGAGAAGATTGGCGCCGTGACGGCGCACGCCATCGCGCACCCGCCGGTCGCTCGAGGCGACGATCACGGGACGGTTGGCGGGAATGAGATCCGGCCATGTCGATGATGACGTCGTCGGCCTCGACGCCGGGCGGCGAGAAGCGGACGCGCACGGCGGGGCGAGGCGACGTCGGCGCGCACGCGTTCGACTTCGGCGCCGTCGAACACGACGTCGACCTCGACTCCGGTTCGAGCGTGCAACTCGGTCAGCGCTCCGACCAGGCGGTCGCGCTGCTCCGCGATCGGCTGGTCCCACCACACCGCGTGCGAGATGTTGTAGCCGTCGACCAGCAACACGGCACCGGGAGTCCTCAAGCATCTGCTCCGCCGCCTCGGCGCTGTCCTCCATCGTTCCGGGGCGCAGGCGGACGGGGATGCGGCGCTGCGCTTCCGGGACCTCGGTCGGGACCGGCGGCGCTGGTGGAGCCGGATTCGGTTGCTGCGCGGCGTGAGCAGGTCCGCGGCGACCGCCAGCGAGGCCGAGCAGCCGCTCGGCGTCGGCCGCCGCGTCCGCGACGACGCTGACCAGTTCCGGCGGCGCGGCGGCGTCGGTGCGTCGGCGCGGCGCGCGTGACCCGAGGCCACCGATTTCAGCGCCGCGTCCGGGCCGCTACGGCCTGTTCGAGCTCGGCCTCGCGCATGCGGATCTCGTGGCGGGCGTGGCGCAGGTCCGCCGTCCGCTGCGCGAGCTCGGCCTCGACCTCCTTCAGCTGGCGCACCGCCGCGTTGCGCTGCGACTCGGAGCTCGGCCAGCGTCGGCGTGATCTTCGCGAGCTCGGCTTCGGCCCGGCGGCGCAACGCTCGCTCCTGCCGAGAGCCGCTTTGGCCTCGTCCGCCTCTCGGACTGCGAGCGCCGAGCGCGACCTCGGCCCGGCGGCGCGCGTCCTCGGCACCCGCGAGGCGACGCTGCGACTCGCGCTCGACCTTCGCCTCGCTGAGCGGCGTGCTCGTGCCTGCTGCTGCTGCTTGCGCAGCTCCTCGAGCCGGCGCTTCCACCCATCCGGCCGCGTCAACCACAGCCATCCCGCCTCGCCGACCTCCTGCTCGGTCAGTGTTCGCGCGACACGCTGGCGGAACACGTCGTCGTCGTCGATCACACGACGGGCGATGTCGAGCGCCGGCGCGGGAAGACGCGCGAAGTACAGGTAGCGGCGAAGCGCAGGCGGAGCGGGCTCGCGCGGGTCTGCGGACTCGCCAGCACGGGCGACTTGCATCGCGGCCTCGAGTGCAGGACGGAGCAAGGTGTTCGGCGGCGGTGTCGATCGATCGGCCGGGGGTTTGGCCACGCCATGCTCCTCACGCGGGTGCGTCCTCTGTCAGCACCTCCACCGAGGCTCCGCTGCCGCACCACCGGCACAACACCTCGTCGACGGACTCGCGACAGGACCTGCTCGTCCTCGATCGAGAGCTCGCCCGCCCATGTTGTAGTGATGGAAGGCGCGCGTCTGCCGGGTCGACACGACGTCGAATCGAGTGAGGTTTCCGCATGCCGTGCAGCGGTAGCGGGCCACGGGCGAGACTAGTGGCGAGGGTCCGAGATCCTTGATCGTCGAACACCTGTTCGGTGCAAGCTGGGCGGCATGGCGACAGGACGGTGATGCGCGGGCAGCGCTCGCTCGACGAGCTTGGTCGCCCGCTGCACCAGGTCACGTTCTGCGTCATCGACCTCGAGACCACCGGCGCCTCACCGGAGACTGTTCGATCACCGAGGTCGGCGCGGTCAAGTTGTGCGGCGGTGCATGTCTAGGCACGTTGCAGACCCTCGTCGCACCCGGTCGCCTCGATCCCGCGGTCGATCACGGTGCTCACCGGCATCACCGACGCGATGGTCGAGCCCGCCCCTCCGGTCGAAGCGGTGCTGCCGACGCTGCTCGAGTTCATCGGCGATGCCGTGATCGTCGGCCACAACGTGCGCTTCGACGTCGCGTTCCTCAATGCCGCGCTCCGTCGATCCGAGCGACCGCTTGCTCGGCAACCCGATCATCGACACCTGCGCGCTCGCGCGACGCCTCGTTCGTGAAGAGGTGCCCGACTGCAGGCTCGGCACGCTGGCCGATCGCTTCCGGCTCGCGCACCGGCCGACGCATCGTGCGCTCGACGACGCGCTGGCGACCGGCGATCTCCTGCACACGTTGCTCGAGCGCGCGGCCGCATTCGGCGTGCTCGGTCTCGACGATCTCATCGAGCTGCCGACGATGGGCCGGCATCCGCAAGCGGCGAAGCTGCGCCACACGACGACGTTGCCGCGAGCACCCGGCGTGTACATCTTCCGCGATCGCGGCGGGCGCGCGCTGTACGTCGGCAAGGCCACCAACCTGCGGGCGCGGGTGCGCTCGTACTTCTCGTCCGACGACCGGCGCAAGATCGGTCCGATGCTGCGCGAGATGCAATCCGTCGACCACGTCGTGTGCCGGTCCACCCTCGAGGCGGGCGTGCTCGAGTCGCGTCTGATCGCACAACTGCTCCCGCGCTACAACCGCCGCGGCACCCGATGGAAGAAGTACGTGTACGTGAAGCTGACGGCCGAGCCGTTTCCGCGTCTCGCGATCGTGCGGGCGCCCAAGGCCGGACGGCGGCCACTATCTCGGTCCGCTGCCCTCGACGCGGGTGGCGCGGCTCGTCGCCGACGCCATCGAGACTGTCGTCCCGCTGCGACGCTGCACCGCGTGCCGTTCGACCCGGCACGACCGACGCGAGAGTCGCCGTGCTCGCCCGCGCAGCTCGGCGCGTCGCTGTGTCCGTGCGCCGGCGGCGTGTCGATCGACGAGTACGGCGCCGTCGCCGCTCGTGTCGTGCGAGGGCTGACCCGTGAGCCCGAGCTGCTGCTCGAGCCGCTCCGCGAGCGCATGGCCGGCACTTGGCGCGCGCCGAGCGGTTCGAGGAGGCGGCGGACGTGCGCGACCGGGCCGCCGCCCTCGCTGCCGCGCTCGACCCGGCAACGGCGTCTCCAGCAGCTCCGCAACAGCGGCCGCATCGAGCTCGATCTCGGCGAAGCCGGATGGGTCGAGCTCGACCGGGGCCGCCTCACTCGCACCTGGATCGACGGCGAGCTCGCCCTGGGCACGCGCCGCCAGGCGGCGCCCGAACCGTGCCGGCGAGACGGCGCGGCGAGGGGTGGATCCCAACCGATCTGGCCGACGAGCTCGCGTGCGTCGCGTCGTGGCTCGATGCCAACGCGCCGAAGGTGCGGCTCGTGCAATGCGACGGCGTGCTCGCCTCGACCGTGCCCGCCGTGCCTCCGCTCGCCGTACCTCGGTAGCGTGTGCTGCTGTGGACGTGCTCGTCGCTCTACTGATCTTCAGCACGGTCGTTCGTGCGCGGTGTGCGTCGGCGGGCTGCTGTGGATCCGCCATCGGATGCGGCGCTCACCTCCGGGTGCGGCCGACTACCGAGAGCCCGGCGCCGACCGGATGGGCGCTGTCCACTGAGCGAACCGGCACGGCTGCATCGGCGGTTGCGGCGACGTCGCGGCGTCGGCCCGCATCTCCGGATCCGAACGGCGACACGACGACTGCGGCGCTCGCCGTCCAAGATCGAGGACGAAGCCGTCCGGCTCGAGACGTGCCTCGTCGCGTTGAGCCGGGTCTGGCGCACTGACCGCGATGCGCGACGTCAGCTGACGCGCAGATCACCGAGCTCGAGCATCTCGCGGTCCGCCTCGCGACGAACGCTGCGGCGACGTCACGGCCCAGCGGCGCTTGACCACCGGCGCGCCGGACAGCCTGGCCGAGCTGCGCGAGCGGCTCGACGCGCTCGACGATGCGACGCCGACGAGCTCTCGCGCGTCGAGCGGCAGGCCGGGGTCCGGTTCGGCTAACGCGCGCACGATGGTCTCCGCCTTCGTCCTCATCGCGGCCGACCCGGGTCGTGTCGCCGAGCTCGCCGCCGAGCTCGCCGACATCCCGGGCGTCGCCGAGGTCTACTCCGTCACCGGCGACGAGGACCTCATCGTCGTCGTGCGGGTCCGCGAGCACGAAGCGCTCGCGGACGTGGTGACGAAGCACATCGCGTCGCTCGACGGCATCCGCCACACCCGCACCTCGATCGCCTACCGCGCCTACAGCCGTCACGACATCGAGAGCATGTTCGACCTCGGCGCCTGACCACTCCCGGCGAACTCCGGGTCGATCGCGGGGCTATAGCCCCACAATCGCACCAACATTCGCGAGAAGGTCAGGCGTTCGAGACGGCGACGAGCTTGTCGAGGGCGGCGGCGGCGCGGCCGTCGTCGATGGCGGCGGCAGCCAGCGCGAGGCCTTCGTGGAGATCGGCTGCGACGCCGCCGGCCATCAACCCGGCGGCCGCGTTGAGGACGACGACGTCACGGTGGGCGCCGGCTTCGCCGGCGAGCACGGCCCGGGCGGCGGCCGCGTTGTCCGATGCGTCGCCGCCGACGAGGTCGCTCGACTTCGCCACCCGCAGCCCGCACGCCGCCGGGTCGACGTCGTAGCGAATCAACTCGCCCGAGTCGTCGAGCTCGACCACCGACGAGGTCGTCGTGGTGGTGAGCTCGTCGAGGCCGTCGTGTCCGTACACGATCAGCGCCCGCTCGGATCCGAGCCGCGCGAGGACGCCGGCCATCTTGTCCGCCATGCGGGCGTCGCTCACGCCCAGCACCTGCCTGCGCACGCCTGCCGGGTTCGCGAGCGGCCCGAGGAAGTTGAAGACCGTCGGCACGCCGAGCTCACGCCGAGTCGGGATGGCGTGCCTCATCGCCGGGTGGAAGCGGGGCGCGAAGCAGAAGCCGATCCCCGCTTCGTCCACGCAGCGGGCGACCGTGGCGGGCTCGAGATCGATGGCGACACCGAGCGCCTCGAGCAGGTCGGCGCTCCCGCACGCCGACGACGCGGCGCGGTTGCCGTGCTTGCACACCTTCACGCCCGGCTCCGGCGACGACGATCGCCGCGATCGTGGACACGTTGATCGAATGACTGCGATCACCGCCGGTGCCGCACGTGTCGACCACCCCGGTCACATCGCGCCAGAGGGACCGACTCGGCGGCCGCGTGCATCGGCGTCCAGCAGCCCGACGATCTCCTCGACGGTCTCACCCTTCATCCGCAGCGCGACGATGAAACCCGCGATCTGCGCCGGGGTGGCGTTGCCGGCGAGTATCTCGCCCATGGCCGCGGCGGCGTGGTCGGCGGGTAGGTCACGCCCCGCGGTCAACGGGCCGAGCACCGCGGGCCAGCCGCCGAGCTCCTCGAGGCCGGGCGATCGAATGGGTGAGGTCACCGCCGCCCGATGGTTGACGCGCGCTACGCGGTGCGGCGGCGCTGGCGGATGATTCGGCGACGCTCTTTCTCGGTGCACCCGCCCCACACGCCGTCGCGCTCTCGGAACCCCAGCGCATGCTCCAGGCACGCCTCGCGTACCGAACAGCCGAAGCACACGGTCTTCGCCACCTCGGCCTCCTCGTCGGACGCCGGGTAGAAGATCTCGGGATCGAGGCCACGGCATGCAGCCTGGTGGCGCCACAAGAGGTTCATCGGGGAAAATCACTCCCTCAAGGACATCGAGGTACGGGTCTGCGCGTCGAGGAGTCCGAAACCCCCCGGCACGGAGGAGACGAGCATAGAGACGGTCCAGCCCGCGCGCGTCCAGACGTTCCCGCAGGTCAGCCCCCCAAGCGGGCGAGCAGCGGAGAGCTCCGCTTGCTACGCGAGGCCCGCCGACCGCTCGGGCTCGACCCGGCCGGTCTGGACCAGCAGTTCGTGCACCTGGTCGGCCGGATACCGGCGATGACCACCGGGCGTGCGCACGGAGGGCAGTCGACCCTTGCGGGCCCAGTCCGTGACCGCTCGCTCGGACACCTGGAAGAGGAGGGCGACCTCACGTGTGCGCAGCAGTCGGCCGGCCAGAACCTCCGTGGCCGGATCCCCGCCGAACAGCTCAGCCACCAAGTGCTCCCGCTCGTGCTGCTTCGCCGCTGTGTCCATTGGTCGACGCGTTCCTCCGGTGACGTGCTGCATCGGGTAGAAGTGAGGCGGCGTCAGTGTGCATCACCTGCCTCGGCTCGGCAACGGAGGGGCGTGGTGTTGCCTCACTCCGTGAGATCGGTCACGTGCGCTTCACGAGATCGACTCCAAACCTTGGGTGAACCGGTCCGAGTGGCTCTTCTCCGCGCTGGCCAGCGTCTCGAACCACTCGGCGACGTCGTCGAAGCCCTCGTCGCGAGCGACCTTCGCGAACCCGGGATACATCTCTGTGCATTCGTAGCTCTCGGCTTCGATGGCCGACCGCAGGTTGTGCTCGGTGGCGCCGGCGCTCTTCTCGGTCACCGGGTCGCCGACCTCGGCGAGGAAGTCGAGATGCCCGAACGCATGGCCCGTCTCAGCATCGGCGACAGACCGGAACAGTGCCGCCACATCCGGGTAGCCCGCGATATCGGCCTTCTGCGCGAAGTAGAGGTACCGGCGGTTCGCCCGACTGTCACGACTGAAGGCCTCGTTCAGGTTCTCGTGCGTCTTCGAGCCCTTGAGCTCCTGCATCGTCTTCCTTTCGTGGTTGCTCGACGTCCGAGCGACAGTCGCGCATCAGCCGCACTAGGCGGCACCCGTGGCGCTGATCTCGAACCCCACTCGTCGACGTGGATCATTGTTGATCGGAATGCGTCCAGCCATCCGGCCGGGCTCGGCGGTCGCCGGTAGCGTGAACCCGATGTCCGGTCCATTCGATCGACCCTCGGCGCTGCGCCGGCTGGCCGACGAGCAGTTCGACCTCCTCGTCGTCGGCGGCGGGATCACGGGAGCGGGCGTGGCGCTCGACGCCTCCGCTCGGGGTTTGCGCACCGCCCTGGTCGAGCGGGACGACTTCGCGTCGGGCACGTCGTCGAAGTCCTCGAAGATGGTGCACGGCGGGCTGCGCTACCTGCAGAACGGCGACGTCCGCCTCGTCTACGAGGCGCTCGCGGAGCGGCAACGGCTCCGACGGAACGCGCCGCACCTGGTGAAGATCCTTCCGTTCCTGATTCCGATCTTCTCGAAGGACGGACTCATCAACCCGAAGGTGGCCCGTGCGTTCGGCAGCGCGATGTGGATGTACGACATCACCGGCGGCGCGCGGATCGGCAAGTTGCACAAGCGGTTGAAGCCCGCTGCAGCGCTCGAGTACATGCCGACGCTTCCCGCCGATCGACTCGCCGGCGCGTACCTGTACTTCGACGCGCGCGCCGACGATGCCCGCCTCACGTTGACGATCGCGCGCACGGCCGCGCTCGACTTCGGTGCCGCCGTCGCGAACGGCTGTCATGTCATCGAGCTGCTCAAGGAAGGATCAGACGGTCGAGTCGCGGGCGCGACGATCCGCGCCGACGGCAACACGTTCGACGTGCGGGCCAAGTCCGTCGTCAACGCGACGGGCGTGTGGGCGGACGAGGTTCGTGCACTGGACGAGGGTTCAGATCCGAACTCGCTGCGTCCGGCGAAGGGCATCCACATCACGGTGCCGTGGTCGAAGGTGCGCAACACGATCGCCGTCGTCGCACCCGTGCCGAAGGACAAGCGCTCGGTGTTCGTCGTCCCGTGGGCCGACCACGCCGGTGAGCCTCAGTTCACGTACATCGGCACGACCGACACCGACTACGAAGGGAGTCTCGACGACCCGCAGTGCGATCGCGGCGACGTCGAGTACCTGCTCCACGCGATCAACGGATCCGTGACCTCGAAACTGACCGACGAGGACGTCCTCGGTACCTGGGCGGGGTTGCGTCCGTTGGTGAAGAGCGCGGCGTCCGGACGTACGGCCGACCTGTCGCGACGACACGCCGTGGCTCGATCCGCGAGCGGACTGGTCACGATCACGGGCGGCAAGCTGACCACCTACCGCGAGATGGCGGCCGACACCGTGGACGAGATCCAACGCGTACTAGGCAGCAAACGGCGCTCGCGAACGCGCCATCTGCAGCTTCGCGGTGCCGCCGGCTACGACACGCTCCGGTCGAGCGCAGCACGCGCCGGCGACGACACGCTGATCCACCTGCTCGACCGGTACGGCGACGAGGCGCCCGCGGTGCTCGCGCTCGCCGAACGCCAGCCCGACCTCGCCGAGCCGCTCGTGCCCGGACTCCCCTACCTTCGCGCCGAGGCGGTCTATGCGGCGCGGCACGAGATGGCCCGGTCGATCGACGACGTCCTCTCCCGGCGGACCCGTGCCCGGTTGCTCGCCCGCGACGCGACCGCAGCCCTCGCCGACGAGGTCGCCGCCCTCATCGCTCCCGAGCTCGGCTGGGACGACGCCGAGCGGGCCAGCCAGGCCGCCACCTACCGCGCCTACGTGAACCACGAGCGCGACGTCCCCCACCTCCCCGAGACGGCCCTGGAAGCAGCGCTCGGCACCTGAGGCGCTCCCCGCGCAAGTAGGTTGACCGGCCGTGACGTTGCGGCCCACGCCCGGGGAGGCGACGGCTCCCATCGAGCTCCACGGTGGCGCAGCCGCGGTCGCGGCGCGGCTGGCGACCGAGCGCGTCCAGGTGAGCGACGACGTCGTGCGCCGCCTCGGCGACGTCTGCACGACCGTCACGACCGACGCGGCGACGCTCGCCGAGTGCAGCCGGGACTGGTGGCCGCTCGCGATGACCTGGGCACTCGACGGCCAGGTGGCCAGTCTCGCTTCGGTGGTCGCGCGACCAGCGGACGCAAATGAGGTCGCTGCCGTCGTACGCGTCGCGGCCGACGCCGAAATTCCTGTCACTGCGGCCGGGGGGCGCAGCGGCGTCTGCGGAGCGTCGGTCCCGCTGTACGGCGGCGTCGTCCTCGACCTCACCGCGCTGTCCGGCATCGTCGACGTCGACGACACGTCGCTCGTGGTCGACGTCCGGGCCGGCACGTTCGGGACCCCGCTCGAGGACGAGCTCCGGGCCGCGTACGACAAGACGCTCGGTCATTGGCCGCAGTCGATCGACTTGTCGACGGTCGGCGGTTGGCTGGCGTGTCGGAGCGCGGGCCAGTTCTCGAATCGTTACGGCAAGATCGAAGACATGGTGGCCGGACTCGACGTCGTCCTCGCCGACGGACAGCGCCATCACCACGGGCGGAGCGCCTCGCCAAGCGGTCGGGCCGGACCTCGACCAGGTCTTCGTGGGCTCCGAGGGCACGCTCGGCGTCATCACCGGGGCCCGGCTGCGCGTCCGCCCCAGTCCCGAGCACGAGTCGTCGAGCGCGTGGGCGCTGACGTCGTTCACCGACGGCCTCGAGCTCCTGCGCCGTGTGGTCCGGCGTGGCGCCACACCGGCGGTGCTGCGCCTCTACGACGACACCGAGGCCGATCGCAGCTACAAGACCGGGTCCATCCACCTCGTCCTCGCACGTGACGAAGGCGATCCTGTGATGGTCGACGCGACGATGCGCGTGCTCGCGGAGGAGGCGAAGTCACTCGGCGCACAGCCGATGGACGACGCGCTCGTCGAGCAGTGGATGGAGCATCGCAACGACGTCACCGCGCTGGAGGCGCTGATCTCTCGCGGGTTCGTCGTCGACACCATGGAGGTCGCCGGGCGATGGGCCGCGTTGCCGCGCATCTACCGCGACGCGGTCGCCGCGCTGCAGTCCGTCGCCGGCACGCTCGCCGCGTCCGCCCACCAGTCGCACAGCTACGTCGACGGCGGCTGTCTCTACTTCACCTTCGCGGGCAAGGTCGACCCCGACGACAAGGACAGGTATTACACGGAGCTCTGGGACGTCGGGCAGCGCGCGGTGCTCGCCGCCGGTGGCGCGCTCAGCCACCACCACGGTGTCGGCTTGAACCGATCGCGCTTCGTCGCCGAGGCGCTCGGCCCTGCGTTCGACACCCTCGTCGCCTTGAAGCGCGCACTCGATCCCGACGGCATCCTCAATCCGGGCAAGCTCGGTCTGCCGAGCCCGTTCGGCCCGGTCGGCTGGCCGTGAGCATCGATTGGCGAGCCGTCCGCGCCGGCGCCGTCGTCGCGCTCGTGTTGGCGGCTCCCGCCGCCATCGTCAGCGCCACTCGTCGTCGACGACGATTCGAACGACGCGGTGTTCGTGTTCTATGTCGTGATCATCGTCGGCATGCTCGCCGGGGGCTTCGTCGCCGGCTCCAAGCGCCCCGACGCTCCGCTCACGCACGGCGCGCTCGCCGCTGCAACCGCGTACGTGATCGCGCAAGCGCTGGCCCTGCTGATCAAGCTCGCCAAAGGTTCCGACCTCCGGTCGCCGACCGTCTACGTCTTCAACCTGCTGCTCATGGCGTCCATCGGGGTGGTCGGCGGTTTCATCGCGGAGCGTCGCAACGCCCGGGTGATCTCGTGAGCGAGCGAAGCGAGCGCATCGCGGAATGAGCATCTTGGTGGTCGATGTCGGTACGAGTGGACTGCGTGCTGCGATCGTCCGCGAGGACGCGACCGTCGAGCACGTTCACTACCGAGCGTTGCTGCCGTCGACGCCGTCGCCCGGGTTCGTCGAGTTCGACGCCGTCGAGATGGCGCGCGCCGCGGTCGAGTGCGCGAGAGCGGCGCTCGCCGACGGTGGCCCGGTCGACGGCGTCGGCATCACGAACCAGCGCGCGTCGACGATCGTGTGGGACCGCGCGACGGGTGAACCGGTCGGTCCCGGAATCGGATGGCAGGACCTCCGCACGGTCGGCATGTGCCTCGTGCTCCGCGAGCAAGGGCTGCACGTCGCACCGAACGCCTCGGCGACGAAACTCGCGTTCCTGCTCGACACGGCCGATCCCGACCGCGCACGCGACCTCTGCTTCGGCACCGTGGACACCTGGATCGCGTGGACACTGTCGGACGGACGATCACACGTCACCGATCTCAGCAACGCCGCGGTCACCGGTCTCGTCCACGGCGACGGCAACGGATGGAGCGACAAGACGCTCGACCTGCTGAACATCCCGTCTGCGGTGATGCCCGAGATCGTCGATTCGTCAGGCGCTGTCGCCGAGGCCACGGTGCTCGACGGCGCGCCACCGATCGCGGGCATCGCCGGCGATCAACAGGCCTCGCTCGTCGGGCAGGGTTGCTTGCGTCCGGGCATGGCGAAGATCACCTTCGGTACCGGCGGAATGCTCGACCTCGTCGTCGGCGACGAGCGTCCACCCTTCGAGACCCGTGGCGAAGGTGGCACGTTCCCGATCGTCGCGTGGCGACGAGGCGGCCACATCACCTGGGGAGTCGAGGCGGTCATGCTCTCCGCGGGCACCAACGTCGAGTGGTTGCGTGACGACCTCGGGCTCATCGACTCGGCGGAAGCCTCCGACGAGATCGCGGCGAGGTGCGAGGACGCCGACGGTGTCGTGTACGTCCCGGCGCTGCTCGGACTCGGTACACCGGCATGGGACTACGGCGCGCGCGGAACGCTCCTCGGCATCACGCGAGGAACCGAGCGGACGCATGTCGTGCGAGCCGTCCTCGAAGGTGTCGCCAACCGTGGCGCGGATCTCATCGAGGCCGCCGAGCGCGACGGCGGGAGGCAATTGCCGTCCGTTCGCATCGACGGCGGCATGGCCGCCAACCAGACGTTCGTGCAGGCGCTGGCGGACGCGAGCCAGCGATCGATCGAAGTGTCACCGGAGCTCGAGGCGACGACCCTCGGCGCCGGCTTCCTCGCCGGCCTCGCCCTCGGGACGTGGTCGTCGAACGACGACGTCATGGCGACATGGCAGCCGGCGAGAACCGTGGAGCCAGCACGCTCGTTCGACCGCGAGCGGTGGCAGGACGCGTGCCGGCGCGCGGCCGGATGGATACCGGAATTGTCGTCGCTCGACTTCTGACATGACGCCACTCGAAACGATCACGCACTGGTTCCAGGCACCCGCGACCGGTGCCGTTCGACACGGACTACGCCGCCTTCGCGGAGTCGCTCGAGCTGGCCATGGTCGCGTTGTACAACGACACCCTGCTCAAGCTGACCGGCGAGAACGTCGCGACCGCGGCCCGCTTTCGTGATCATCATCAGGAGCACGCCCAGACCTACGCGTCGCTCGCCGCGGGCAAGGCGAAGGGTACGGCGAACAACACGTTGGTCTTCGTCAAGACGCCTGCCGTCCAGGCACTGCCCGACGAGCCGAGTGCGCTCTCGTTCCTGGTCACGCTCGAGAACCAGATGGCCGAGACGTACGCCTACGGTTTGGGACTGCTGACATCGCCGGACGTCTACCGCCGCGTCGTCACGACGCTGCCGATCGAGAGCGAGCACGCGGCCGTGCTCGGCACACGAGCCCAGCTCGATCCCCAAGGCCTGTTCATCACCGGGCCATTCGAGAACGCCTCCGTCGGCGACGGCAGCGATCCGCGCCGCGGGTTCGACATGGTCGCCTTCCCGGTGGGCTGATGGAACGACGTCGCTTCCTCCAGTGGGGCACCGCGGCCATCGTCGGCACCGCCGTGCTCGGTGCCTGCACCAGCGACAACAGCGGCAACGCCCGTCCCGGCCTGCCGCCCCCCACCACGAACCCCGCCAGCTCCAGCGGTGCCGGGCCGACCGATCTCACGCTTGCGAAGACCGCAGCGTCGCTCGAGGCGATGCTGATCGACGCGTACAAGCGGCTGATGGACTCACGCATCGTGACCAGCTCCGCATTGCTGACCTACACGAACCTGTTCTTCGACCACCACACCCAGCACCTGGCCGCCCTCAACGGCATCATCACCACGACAAGCGGTGAAAAAGCGGTGAGCGAACCCAACGAGGTCATGGAGAACCAGATCGTGCGCCCGGCGCTGGACGCGGCGCAGACCCAGGACGACTTCGCGCACCTCTTCTTCACGCTCGAAGACGCCATCGCGCAGACCTACGTCTACGCCAGCACCGCGATGACACGGCCCGATCTGCGGTCGTCGATGATGACCATGGGGGGCATCGAGGCTCGTCACCGGGCCCTGCTCGGCGTCCAGGTCGAACAACTCAGCCTCGACGACCTGTTCCCCAGCGCGTTCGCACGGGCCGACGATCCCCTCCCCCCTGACGCACTCCTCACGTGATCGACGGGGGATGCGACCGGCAAAAGCTGGGTAATCGGCCCTCATGCCCCTCAGCCGCAGAGTGGCGAGACCGCTCCTCGCAACCGTGTTCGTCATGGGTGGCGCCGACGCCCTCATGAACCCGGAGACAAAAGCCGAGAGGGCGAAGGACGTCGGCCAGAAGATGGCCGCGCCGCTCGGGCTCCCGGAAGACCCGGAGACGCTCGTGAAGATCAACGGGGCGGTTCAGGTCGGCGCCGGCGCGCTGCTCGCTCTCGGCAAGTTGCCCAGACTGGCGTCGCTCGCGCTGGCCGCGTCGCTCGTTCCCACCACCCTGGCCGGCCACCGGTTCTGGGACGAGACCGACGACCGGGCCCGAGCCATGCAGCGGATCCAGTTCTTCAAGAACGTGTCGATGCTCGGAGGCCTCTTGCTCGCCGCGGTCGACACCGAGGGTCGGCCGTCGCTGTCCTGGCGCGCCCACCGCGCCGCGGGTCAGGCCGCGGGCAAGGTCGGCGACGTCGCCGGCCACGTGCGCCCGACCTGATCGCGCGTCGTCAGGAGCGCGCGACGCGGAACAGCCGGACCGGGTCCGGCAACCCCTTCATCACGACGGGGCCGAGTTCCTCGACGTCGAACTCGTCGAGAGCAGTCGTCGGTCGAATCTGGTCGAGCAACTGGTCGGTCACGACGACCTCCGTGGGACCCGCGACGTCGACGACGCGGGACGCGATGTTGACGTCGTGACCGATCAGGTCGTCGCCCCTTCGGGCCTGCGTGCCCCAGTGCACGCCGATGCGCACCCACAGCGGGAGCTCGGTCGCGGCCGATTCGGCCTCGAACTGGTCCTGCAACAGCATCGTCGTCATGAGCGCCGACGTGGCCTCGGGAAACCAGAGCAGCAGCCCGTCGCCGAGCTCCTTCACGACGCGTGCGCCGTCCGGCAGACACCCACGAACCACGCGCTCTTGGGTTCCCAACAGCAGCAGGGCATCGCGGTCGCCGCGCACCGCCGTGAACTCCGTGAACCCGCAGATGTCGGTGAACGCGACGGCGCCGGTGAGCACGTCGGCGTCGAGAACGGTCTCGCCCCCGGTCATCGGCATCGGACCGTGATTCCCCCGGAGAGCGTGCGCACCGCGATCGAGCAGTCGTGACCTCGCTCGCACTCGATCTTCGGTCGGCTCGAAAGGCTCTTGGCGCGAACGTCGGGCTTGCACCCGGCCGGCAGCACGATGGAGACCGAACCGGACATCGTCTCGACCTCGATCGGTCCCCCACCGCCGGCTTCCAACGTCACCGAACCGCTGACGGCGCGCACGCTCACGGAACCGGCGACGCGGTCGATCCTCACTCGGCCTGACCCGATGTGGACGTCGACCGAGTCTGCCGACCCGACATGTATCGAACCGCTCTTCGTCTTGATGCGACACGGACCGTCGCACTTCCCGACCGTGATCGTCCCTGACATGGCGCGCAGGTCGGCTGCCGCAGCTTCCTCGACGTCGATCGAACCGCTCAGCGTCGTCGCCCGGACCTTGCCCAGCCGGCCGGAGAGACGCAGCCGGCCTGAGCGAGAGCCGACCATCACCGACGCGCCCTCGGGGCACCGGACGGTCATCGAACGCGATCGACGACGGGAAGCGATCTCGATCGCGCCGTCGTGACCGCGGTGCACATCGGCGTCGCCGTCGACGACGACGTCGTCACGCGCCTCTCCGATGACGGTGATCGATCCAGATCCCGCGGTGATCCGAACTTCAGGTTGGCCGGGCGCGTCCACCGTGTTGGACATCGGTCCCGATTTTCGCGTGGATCGCAGCCTTCGCTCGTGTGCCGTCGGTCACGCGAATCAGATCGGTCTCGGGGCACCCGCGAGCGGCGACCGTCCCGGCCCGACCGTCGACCTCCTCGTCCGTCGACCGCCTTCTCGCGCACATTGTCGACTGGGCCACCGATTTCGGTGGGCCAGTCGACACAGACAGTTGGGCGGTCACGTCTGTGTCGCCCGACCGACGGATTCCGTGGCTGAGTCGACACAGACGCGGGAGGAGGAACTCCGTGTCGACTCAGTTACCTGATTCCGTGGCTGAGTCGACAATGTGCGCGGAGGGCCGTGACGTGGGGGCGTGCGGGGAGGGCGTGACGTCGGAGCGCCTACGCGCCGAAGTGGCGCTGGAGGCCCCGGATGCCGCCCTTGTAGATGGTCGAGAGGATCGCAGCGGATTGTTCGGCATCCGCACCGTCCGGCACGTCGAACGTGGTCGACCACAGCAGCTTCGTGCGTCCCTCACCCGCCGGTTCGACCTTCATCGTCGACCGGTAGTTCGTGACCGGAAGGGCCGCCTTCACGATCGAGTAGACGACGCGCTTGTCCGCTTCATCGCACTCCTCGAGTCGCTCGATCGTCGGCTCGGCGCCGGTGGCCATCTCTCTCGTCTGACCGATGCCTTCGCCGGAGAGGGTCACCGGCACGCCCATGGCCTTGGGAAAGCCGCCGAAGTCGCCGACCACTTCCCACACCTCATCGACGCTGGCGCCGATCTCGCCTTCCTCGTGCACTTCGGGCATCGCGGTCCTCTCGCTCGTTCGGGATGGCGACACAAGATAGGGGAGGCAAGGATGCAGCCGTGCTCGTACTGAGTCGCGCCGAGACGGAGTCACTGCTCGATCCCGACGAGCTGCGACAGGCGCTGGCGACGGCGATGGTCGATGTGAGCGAGGGCCGGGCGTCGATGCCACCTCGCATCGCGGCCGAGGTCCACGAGCGCGACGGACTTCTCGTCGCGATGCCCGCTTATCTTCCGGACGCGGACGGGCTGGCCGCGAAGCTCGTCAGCCTCTTCCCCCACAACGCGGGGACGAGGTGGCCGACGCACCAGGCGGTGATCGTCGTGTTCGACGCCGCGACGGGCGCACCGGCTGCGTTGATCGACGGCACGTCCGTGACCGCGGCGCGCACCGCGGCCGGGTCCGCGCTCGCGACCGACCTGCTCGCGCGCCATGACGCGCGCGTGCTCGCCATCCTCGGCACCGGCGTGCAAGCCCGATCGCACGCCCACGCGGTCACGCGCGTACGGACCTTCGACGAGGTCCGCGTGTGTGGCCGCAACCTTGACCACGCCGAACACCTGGTGAAGGAACTCGCAACCGAACTCGGGTGCCGCGTCGTGGCGGTCGACCACTTCGACCGCGCGTGCTCCGGAGCGCAGGTGGTCTGCGCGACAACGCACTCTCCCGACCCGGTCGTGGTGCGAACAGCACTCGACCCGGGCACGCATGTGAATTCCGTCGGCTACAACACCGCGGGACGCGAGGTGGACGGCGACACGCGTCGCCGAGGCGCTCGTGGTCGTCGAGTCCAAAGCCGCGGTCCTTGCACTGCCCCCGTCGGGCTCGAACGACATCCGGGTCGCGATCGCAGAGGGACGCATCACCGAGGATCACATCTCGACGGAGCTCGGCGAGCTCGTCGCGGGGACCAAGCAGGGCCGGCGCTCCGACGATCAGCTCACCCTGTACAAGTCCGTCGGAATCGCTGCGCAGGACGTCGCGGCCGCCGCGCTCGTCCTCCGAGTCGCCCGCGACCGCGGCGTCGGTACGACAGTCGATCTGTAGCCCGCCTCCGTGCTGGCACGGAGCGCGACCACCGGCGAACACGCAGGCGAGATCCCGTGCCCGCCCCGATGTTCCCGGAGCCAGGAATTCGTACCGTGAGGTCATCGAGCGAAACGAGGAGCGCGGCAATGATCGCAGCAACTGCAACATCCGATTCAGCGATCTTCTACCGCAGCCGCCGTCGCGTCGCTGTCTGGGCGCTGGCCCTGGCGCTCGGCGGAGCAGCAGCCGGAACGGCCGCGACGCTCGCCGTGACCCACGATGACAACAGCGGTGAGCAAGGCGGTGTCCCGCGACACGGTCGTGCCAGCCGACCGGTGGCGGTGTCGACACGCTGACTCGCCGGACTCGTACCACTACAAGCTCGGTCCTGGACCTCACTAGGCGGGTGGGCGCTTGAGCCGCCGCCGCCGGCGGAACCCGGCGGCGGCCAATGCGCCTCCTAGGACAATGCCCCCCCGGACCCGGGTGCTTCGCAGTGTGGATCGTCGGTAGAAGTTGGTGTTTGCGGGCGGACCGACCGCCACACTGTCGATGCACCCGGGTTCGTTTCGCGCGAACGCGACGGGCACGAGCAGTCCTTCCACTTCGACAGCGAAGAGCAGCGGATCGTCGGGATCGACGGGACGCAGCTCCAGCCCCTTGCGCAGGACCGGAATCATCGACAGCCCCCGGATGATGAGGCGTCGGTTCTTGACGAGCACCTGGACCTCGCCGCCGACCATCTGCCAGGAGCGCAGGTTGGTGAGGAAGCCGGGCTTGGGCGCGTAGTGCCCGGCGAGCTCCGACCACAGATGCGGACTCGAGAGGACATCTGCTCTCGGCAACTCTGCCGAGGGATCGGGAACACCGAGCAAGGACCGCAGCACGCTGTGGGCGAGAAGGTGCGCGCCGATGAACGACGAGTTGTTGGTGAGCACCACGACACCGACGCCGTCGTCGGGCGCAACCACGAGCGACGACGCGAAGCCGGGAACGTTGCCGTCGTGGCCGACGGTGCGGTGCGCGCCGACGTGATCGAGCCAGAACGCGAGCCCCATCCCCGGCACGCGAGGGTCCACGCTGTACTGCGGCGACATCATCTCGGCCAGGGTTCCGGCCCCGAGCACGTCACCGTTGCGACCGGCTCCTCCATGCAAGAGCCACTCGGCATAGGTGGCCATGTCCGTCAGCGATGAGAGGACAGAGCCCGCGCCGAGGACGGCGAGGTCGTAGTCCTTCATGGCGCGCGAGCTCGCGGAACATCCAGTGGTAGCCGGTCGCGACCCGGTCGCGGGTCCGATCCGTGCGCGTGTACTCGGTGTGCTCCATGGCGAGCGGATCGAACAGCTGGTCCACCATGTGCTCGGCGAACGGCCGGCCGGCGATGTCCTCGATCAGCTGCCCGATCACCGCGAACCCGTGGTTGGCGTACGCCCATTTGGCTCCCGCCGCGGAGTCAGGGCGAAGGGCGCCGCGATAGATCGCCGCGAGATCGGCACCGGAAGTTCCGACTTCCCCCATCCCCCAAGCCTCACGGCGAACGAGATCGGACACGCTGGGCACCTCGCCGATGCCCGAGGTGTGCGTCAGCAGATGCCGGAACGTGACGTCCCCGCCACCGGATGGCGGTTCGATCGTGAAGTTCGGCGAGGAACTTGTTCACTGGATCGTCGAGCTCGAACAGTCCCTTGTCGCGCAGCTGCATGAGGCCGATCGCCGTCATCGTCTTGGAGATCGAGGCAATGCGGAACACGGTGTTCGTGTCGATCGCTCTGTCCGAGGCGCGGTCGGCGAGCCCGAGGCATTCGAACGCCGGAGGCTCCCCTCTTCGCACGATGGCCAAAGCGACGCCACCGAGACTGTGGCGCCGCGCCGCATCCACCAGAAGCTGACGGGCATCGCTCATGCGCGCATTCTGCTTCCTAAGGTGGCGCGGTGGCTCGTCGTGTGCCGCAGGTCACCGTTCCTCGGAATCTCGTCGACGAAGCCGCCCGCACCGAGAACCAAGCGATGCGAGCGTGGATCGCGACGTTGCCTTCCCTCGTCGCGGAACTCGAGCGGAGGTGGTCGCTGCAGGTCGGTGAGCCGTTCCAGCCCGGCGGCGTCGCCGCATGGGTGGCGCCCGCGGTGGACGCTGAAGGCCGCGACGTCGTGCTCAAGGTCGGCTGGCCGCACTTCGAGTCCGAACACGAGGCCGACGGGCTGCGCGCGTGGGACGGACAAGGTGCCGCGTTGCTCTACGCCACCGACGTGATCGACGCCACCACCGCCTTGCTCATCGAACGCTGCGCGCCCGGCACGGCGTTGCGTGAGCGCCCGGCGTCCGAACAGGACACTGTCATCGCCGGTCTGCTGCGACGACTGTGGCGCGCGCCTTCACCAGGGCACCCGTTTCGATCGCTCGGGTTCATGTGCGACACGTGGGCCGATGGCTACGAACGAAAGGCCGCGGCCGGACGGGCGAAGCTCGACCCAGGACTCGCGCGCGAGGGCATCGAACTGTTTCGCTCGCTTCCGTCGGATGCACCACGGAGCGTCTTGCTCGCCACCGACCTGCACGCCGGCAACGTGCTCCACGCCGAACGAGAACCGTGGCTCGTCATCGACCCGAAGCCCTTCGTCGGCGATCCGACCTACGACGCGCTGCAACACCTGTTGAACAGCGACGACCGATTGCACGCCGATCCGGACGGCCTGGTCACGGCGGATCGCAGGTCTGCTCGAGCTCGACGCCGAACGACTCGCGCTCTGGCTGTTCGCCCGGTGTGTGGAGGAGTCGCCCGATTGGCCGGGCCTGGCGGACATCGCCCGCCGCATGGCTCCGTCATGAGCTCATCCGGAGGTAGGTCAGCACGGCCAGTACTCGACGGTGGCTGTCCGTCGACGGCTCGATGTCCATCTTCTGGAACACCTGCGTCGTGTGCGATTCGACGGTTCGCTCGTTCACGTGCAGCCGCTCGGCAATCGCCCGGTTCGAGAGGCCTTCTGCAACGAGTGCGAGTACCTCGAGCTCGCGCGGCGTCAGCCGGGCCAGATCGCCTCCTTGGCGGCGCCGTCCGAGCACACGCGACACGATCGTCGGGTCGATCACCGTCTCGCCCTGTTCGAGTCGTCGCAACGCGTCCGTGAGCGTCGCCAGATCGAGGATCCTGTCCTTCAAGAGGTATCCCACCCGTTCGGGTACGTCCTGCAAGAGCCGGAGCGCGTACGCGGCGTCGAGGTATTGGGAGAGCAGCAGCACGGCGGTGCGCGGTCGCGTCGCCCGCAACTCCGCAGCGGCGCGCAGGCCCTCGTCCGTGAACGTCGGCGGCATCCGGATGTCGAGGATCACGACGTCCGGATCGTGGGTCTCGACCAGCTCCTGAAGCGGCTCAGCCGAACCAGCCTGCGCCGCGACCTCCACGCCGAAGTCGCGCAGGATGCGCACGATGCCTTCGCGGATGAGGACCATGTCGTCCACGACGACGACCTTCACGGGAAGCTCGCTACGTACGCGACACCGCCGTCGACGGCCAACACGTCGAGCCGCCCTCCGACTGCTCCGACGCGATCTTCGTCGTCGGTGTGATCGGCTGCGCCGATGCCGTCATGACGAATGCTCACCGTGTACCTCCCGTGGCGCTCCTCGATGCGGATCGACATGGCCGACGCGCCGTGTGCTTCTGCTTCCGACAACGAAGACAGCGCCACGCCGTACACGACGCGTTCGACGGCGAGGTCCGGACGCGTCTCGGGCGCGTCCGCCACGTCGAGCACGAGCGGGACCGGTGACGCCTCTGCGAGCGAGCGCAACGCGTCGGCGAGTCCGAGTTCGTCGAGGACAGGCGGAAGTTGGTCATGAACGAGCCGGCGAAGCTCGGTCAGCGCCGACTGCGCATGCCGGAGTGCCTCTCGATAGCGCTCACGCTCGGGGGCGTCAGCCGATTCGGCCGTGCGCGAGAGTTCGAGCCCGAGCACCAGGAGTTGCTGCTGCGCCCCGTCGTGCAGGTCGCGTTCGAGATGTCGTCTGGTCTCGTCAGCTCGCTCGACGATGCGACGGCGGGACTGCTGCAGCTCCGCGAGCTGCGCCTGGGCCTCGGCATGAAGCCGCTCGTTCTCCGCTGCGATCGTGACCGCCGGGTTCACCGCGGCACCGATGAGCGACGACGACGACGGCGCATGTTCGAGCACGGCGATCGGCTCGCCCTCGCGGGCGAGGATCGTCGTCGCGCGATGGCGGGCGAGCTCGGTCGGAGCGCCGTGGGTGTCGATGTAAGCACCGGACTCGACCGGGAACGCGAGTCGGACCGTCGGATCCCCCATGGCTCGCTGCAAGTGACCGGCGACGCCGTCGCGTTCGAGTCCTGCCGACAGGTCGGAGGCAAGCGTCTGGACGCGCAGCCGCGTTCGCCACGTGAGCACGTCGGGCGCGGCCGCGAGGCCGAACGCCGGCACGAGCGCTGCCGCGACGAGCGCAGCGGCGGCCTCGCTTCCGTCAATGCTCGTACCCGGCTCGATCAGCCAATGGATCGCAGCCACCCCGCCGGCGATCACCGCCAACGCCGCGCCGACCCGAGCAGCAGGCGCTTGCGAGTGCGCTGCGGCGATCTGGGCAACGGCCACCGCGCACCACGCCGAGCGCGACGACCGCAACTGCAAGATCGGCCACGAGCACCACGCCAGGTCGATGCGATACGACCAGCGGGTTCCGGCCGCAGTACGCCGAACAGTCCGGATCCAAGGTCGGATCTCGCAGGAGCAGCCGCGCCGCGACGTCGACCGCGGTGGTCACGACGAGCACGACGGTCACCGTGCGCGCCGAGAGTCGGATGATCCCGGCCGTGAGGTTCGCGGTCGCGAGGGGGAACGCCGAGCCGAACGCGAGCGCCGCGACGCGCACCGACGAGCTCAGGTCGAGAACCGCCGCGGCCGGAACGACGAAGGCGAGCGCGACCAAGCCGGTGCCGAGCGCCCGGGGCGGGCGGCGACCGAGCGCGCTCGCGACGACGACGGCGACCGCAGCGACGGTGATGAACCACGCGGAGACCAGAACGATCCGGGCGTACACGAGCGACCATCGATCGCGGACTGCGACGAGGACCGTGAGCGCACCGCCGAGCGCGACGACGTCGACAGTCCACGCCATCCAACCCCGTCGACGCACGACGGAAGTATCGCGGACATGTCAGTCGGGCAGCGGGGCCGGCAGGCGCGCGACGACCGCTGTGCCTCGAGGCGCGCGTTGCCGGCACTCGAGACTTCCTCCCGCGGCTGACAACCGATCTCCGAGTCCGGCCAATCCTCCGCCCGGTCGAACGCTGACGTCGCCGGTACCGTCGTCCTCGACGCGCAATTCCACCCACCCGTCGGCGGCGTGCAGGCGCACGTCGACCGCCTTCGCCTGGCTGTGCTTCAGCACGTTGGACAGTGCCTCCGCGGCGACGAAATACAGGACGCGCCCACACGCCTCGTCCATCGGGACAGGACCCGTATCGAGTTGCACTGCCACCGGAAAGGACTCGACCATGGCCGCGATCGCGGCAGCGAGATCAGCACACGCGACCGGTGCGTATCCCCCGGCGAGCTCGGTCAGCTCAGCACGGATCGTCGCGGCCGCGGCCCGAACCGCGCGCCGCGTCCTCGGACGACCGGTCCAAGCACTCGAGGAGCCCGTCAAGATGCAGCAGTACGCGCTGCTCGAGGTCCTCGGCGAAGCCTGCGATCGCCCGCTGATCCGAGGCCACGAGCCGAGCACGCGAAGCTTCGACGCTCGCGGCGTGCCGCTGGACTTCGTCGATCAGACGGTGATGGTCCGCGAGGAGTCGCGCGGCGGCCTCGACATCGGCGAGCGTGCGAGGATCGTCGAGCAGTCCAGGGCGGTGTACGAGCAGCACGCGATCTCCAGCGCCGTCGTCGTCAGCGACATCGAACAGCGTCGACTGTTGCGAACCACTGGCGACGACAACCGATCCGTCGGCAGCACGAAACGTCGAACCGTCGTCGAAGCCGACGCGCAAGCCGCGGGTCACCGAGCGCGCCGCGAAGCCCTTCACGCCGTCCGACCTCCACGACTTGCTCGATGACGGGGAGCCGGTCGAAGCGACTGGCTGCCATGAACGCGGCGGCCGCCACGATGCCGACCTGGTACACCAGCAACCGGTCATCGGGCGTCAGCGCCTCGACTGACCGCAGCGTCGAGGCCGCGGCGCACCACACGACGGTCGCGCCGGTGGCTGCCAACCACATCGCCCGCCACGGCACCGGGACCCCGAGCAGCGCGCCCGCGATCGAAGCTGCGACCGCCGCTGTTCGCGACGATCGCCAAAGCCGTTTGCGAGCCTGCACCGTTCCCGACACTGACCAAGGCGGCGCCACTCGTCACGAGAGCGACAACGGTGAGCCACACCGCTGTCTGGCGCGGTGTGACGCCGGCTCGCCAGAGCGGCGCGACGAGTGCGGCGAGCAGGAAGCCACGATGCGCGAACAGCGCCTGTTCGCCGACGCTCGCCAGCCATCCGGACGCGTTGATCAACGTCCCGGCGAACCATGTCAGACGCGGCGCCGTAGAGCAACCATCCGACGAGGTCCCGCGCGCGACGGTGCACCACGACGAGTCCGGCCGCGCCGACGACGAATCCCGTCGCCAGATTGCGCTCCCAGCCATCCGCCGAAGCGACGACTTCAGCCGCGGTCCCGACGACCACGAGCAGTGTCGCGCCGGCGACCACGGGGATGTCCCGGAGCCATGGGGGCGTGTTTGATTCCAAACCGACCGGTTGATTCGTCGCGACCGACGAAGCCACGTCCGTCAGTTTGACCGCCGAGCAGTCGCCCGAGCGCCGATACCACCGCTTCACTGCGCAGACGGACGGATCGTCCTCTTCGAACCGTTGGTCGGAGCCAACCGCAATAGCCCGGTCCGGGTGATGCGTCCTACCGGCGGTCGGCGCATGACGCAGCCATGCGGGTGAGACGCTCGCCGATCGCGCTGGTCCGCATCCGACTCGGCACGCTGCTCACGGTCCTGGCCACGCGGCGAGCGCGCCGTCCAGTAGTCGACGTCCGCCTGCACACCAACGTTCGGGACCGACCGCGGTGGGTCAGCCGGCGGCAGTCGCGATCGCCGACGCGAAGACGTCCGGCGTCGTCACCGCCGGGACGTGGCCCGAATCGAGGTGGTGGATCGCCGGCGGCTTGGGAAGGCGGCCGGCCATCTCGAGCTGCAGCTCCTGCGGTGTCGGCCGGTCGTGCTCGTTGACGAGATAGGTGATGGGCACGTCGACCAGCGACCAGTACACGGGCTGGAAGTAGACGTCGACGCTGTCGGGAACCGAACGGACCGGATCGGCGACGAATGCGCACTCGTCGTCGGTGAGCGGCCGGCCGCCGTACGCGGTTCGATACGCCTCCGGGTCCGTCTTCGGTTGTCCGGTGTCGATGGGCCGGCCGGTCTCGCGGGCGATGTTCATCGCCAGCTCGAGTCCCTCACGGTGCCGCGGCTTCATGCACTCGATCCCGCCACCGCCTTCGCTCGGGACCGACGCCGCGTTCAGCACGACGGCGTGCACGCGATCCTCGCAGGCCGTCGACGACGCCCGGCGTGAAGAGCCCGCCTGACGAATGAGCGACCACGACGAGATCGTCGTCGACGTCCCACGCATCGACGTCCTCCAGCACCGACGCCGACCCACCAGCCACGCTGAGCTCCGCGATCGGCCGGGGGTGCAGGCCACGCCCGGGCAGATCCGGTGCAAGCGCGGGGCCGGGAAGCTCGCTCAGCAGCCTGTCCCAGAACCGACCGGTGGTGCCGCCCCCGTGGATCAAGCAGGTACGCGGTCAACGCTTCTCGAAGCTGATGCCGGAGTCGTCGACGCTCCACGTCGTCGCGGTGACACCCTGCTCGCGCAGCTCCCGCTTGAGCACGCGGCCGACCGGGCTGCGCGGCAACTCGTCGCGGAACTCGACGTAGCGAGGTAGCGCGAAGTAGGGCAGTTCGTCGATGCACCACCGGAACAGGTCGGCCTCGGACAGCTCCGACCCCGGCGCTCGGGTCGCGGTGATCTTGAGATCGTCCTCGCCCAGCTCGCTGAAGACGGCATGCACCACGACATCGGCCAGCTCGCCGTGGCGCATCAAGATCCGTTCGACCTCGAAGCTGGCGATGTTCTCGCCCCGTCGACGGAGGTAGTCCGCCTTCCGATCGACGAAGAAGAGGAACTCGTCCCCGTCGACGCGCCCGATGTCCCCGGTGTGGAACCACCAGTTGCGACTTGCGTCGACGGTCGCCTGTGGCCGGCCCCAGTAACCCTCGAACATGGCATGAGCGCGCTTGGGCCGGATCACGATCTCACCGTCGGTGTCCCGTGGCATCTCGTTGTCGTCGTCATCGAAGATCCGGACGTCGAAGTACTCGGCGTTGATGACACCTGCCGCGTTCGGCTTGTTCGTCACGCCGGGCGGCTGCCAGGACACGAGCGACGCCTCGGTCAATCCGTATGCACCGCTGAAGGTGTCGATCCCGAACCTCGACTTGATCAGTCGATCGACCTCCTCGGGCAACGGTGCTGCGCCGAGAAGTCGCAGTGACGCGTTGGCCTCGGAAGACCCGGACTTCGGCATCTCGGGACGATCGACGTCGTGCGCCAGCAGATAGGCCATCGTGCCGAGCGTCGACGTGATCGTCGCGCCCGTCCGGTTCATCTCCGACCAGAAGCTCGACACCGAGAACTTCCTGTCGATCGCGCCGCGACCGCCGAAGATGAGCGGCCCGATGACGGCCGTCACGAGCGCGTTGAAGTGGAACAAGCGGCAACGGCGTCCACACGACGTCGTCGACACCGCGTCCCCAACAGGTGCCGATCTGGCGCGACAGCACGGCGTGATAGTTGTGGCTGAGCATGCAGCCTTTCGACAGCCCGGTGGTGCCACCGGTGTAGATGAACGTGCCGAGGTCGCTCGGACGAATCTCGGCCGGCGCCAGCGGTTCGTGATCGAACATCGCCGGCCAGTCGTGCGCTTTCGCCGTGGGGAAGTCCGACGGGCCATCGCCGATGACCACGACGTGATCGAGCCCGTCGACGTCAGGCACGACCCGTGCCGCGCGCTCGGCAAGGTCGCCCTGCACCACCAGGACCTTGGAGCCGGAGTCGGCGAGTTGGTGGCGCAGGTACTCACCTTTGTATGCCGTGTTGACCGGCACAGCGACCGCACCGGCCCAGATCACTCCCCACCACGTGAGCAATGCGTCGGGCGAGTTGTCGATCAGCGAAGCAACCCGGTCACCTTTGCGCACACCCATCCCGTGCAATGCGGCGGCGATGCGTCCCGCGCGATCCGCGACATCGGCGGCCGTCAACGCCGTTCCGACGACATCGAGATACGGCGCGTCGGCCGCCGTGTCGAGCCGTGACCGCAGCAGATCCACGAGCGTCTGCTGCGGTTCGCGTATCCATACCGATGTCGTCATCCCATGTCCCCTCGTCCGGAGCCAAACTACATTGGACTGAACCGTCGTTCAGGGGGAGGCGATGAGTCTCGAAGGCGCTCGTGTGCTGGTCGTAGGTGCGTCCGCGGGCATCGGCCGGCAGATCGGCCTCGCCGCCGCGCGCTGGCGCGTCAGTGGCATTCGCCGCACGGCGCAAGGACCGCCTCGACGATCTCGTGCGCGTCACGTGCTCGAGCCACGCCGTGATGCTCGACGTGACCGACCGCGTGTCGGTGGACGCAGGAGTGGCGGAGGCCGTTGACGCGCTCGGTGGACTCGACGTCGTCGTGTTCGCCAGCGGCGTCGCCTCGCTCGCGCCGCTTGCGGAGGAGACCGAGACGAGTTGGCGCCGCATGCTCGACACCAACGTCGTCGGCGCGGCGTCGGTCGCCGCCGCCGTCGTGCCCCATCTCGATGCGAGCGGCGTCCTGTTGTTCACGTCGTCGACCAACACGCACCGACGGTTGTGGGGGCTCAGCGTGTACGGCGCGAGCAAGGCCGCGCTCGACCGGTTGGCCGAGGGTCTGCGTGACGAACACCCGACCCTTCGCATCGTGCGAGCGGTGATCGGTCCGACGACGGGCACGGAGTTCGGCGACGACTTCGACGGACCGACGCTGTCCGAGGCGATGCAGCGGTGGGTCGCCGGCTCGACCCACACGGCCACGATGATGGAGGTCGAAGACGTCGGCGAAGTCGCAGTGCGGTTGCTGGCCGTGCTCCGCGCCTTCCCGACGGTCGACATTCCGGTCGTGCACCTCGACCCCGCGGGCGGCCCGATGCACTGACGCGTCGGTAGACGTCGCGAGGCTCCCGCAGCGGTGCGGCGCCCCGTCTCGCCGTCGGCGCCGCCAGGCGCCAGGCGACACACCGCGGAGGCAGCGAGCGAAGCGAGTGCCCGCAGCGGTGCAGCGTGACGACCCCTGGGTTGGCGACCCGGGTCCTCATACACTCGGGTCATGACATGGGATTTCTCCACGGAGCCTGAGTTCCAGAAGAAGCTCGACTGGGTCGATGAGTTCTGCCGGGAGTTTAGCGAAAGCTAGCGTCAGGTCCAATGAAAAATTGGTGGCCATGGGACCATTTGGTGACGAAAGACGACACCGAATTCGGCGCAGAGCATAAGATTTTTGCAATGCAGAAGCGAAAGCGGAACAGTCTTGCGCCGTCCGCGGTCGGTGCAAACAGCCGCCGTGTGACGTAGTCGGCGCTGTCGTGGCCACTTGGGACTTCCTGGCGCTTTCGCAGCGTGCGTTCGCGTGACGCAAGGTCGTAATCCCAGACCTCAGTCGGCGTGGTCATCGATGAATAGTTGAAGCGCAGCAGGTTGGTGGCGAACTCGTACCCGCTGTCGACGCCGAGCGAATAGGCTTCTTCGGCAAAAGCAATGACGTGCTCCTCTTCGCTCGTAAGGTGTCGTACGACGATGCGCGGCAAACTGTCCTCGCGCTCAAGCCGTATGAGCCAATCCATAAGGAGCATGAACGACAGCACATAGACGCCGGGCCGGTGCGCAACGACATCGCGCCAGCAGGCGCGACTTGGCGTCGCGAGCGGCGTCCAGGAAATCTTAAAATCTTCCGCACCGTCGGCGTTGGTCCGGATGATTAACGCAGGGCCACCGCGAAATGCTGGATGATGCTCTACTTCATACTGGACTCCGGCTTCGCGTGGCGCCACGAGCGTCGGTTCGGCGTTGGGAGACGCAAGATCAACGAGCCATACTTCCGACGTCTCGTGATCGTGAGCCGAAATGTTCGCAAACCGACCCGATGAGTGGCGGCCGATCGAAATAAACAGGCCCGGATCGGGCTGTGCGAACACGCGGACATCCTCCGCTACGGGTGTTCCTAGCCGATGGCGAAAAACGCCGGCGGGCCTGTGATCTTGATCGAGCCGCACATAGTAAAAGGCCGAAGCATCTTGCGTCCAAACTGCTGTGCCGCTGGCGTCGGGCACCACATCGGCGAGGTCGGCGCCAGTTTCGATGACGCGAACACGCGCCGTATAAAGTTCGGAGCCAGCTTCGTCGGCTAACCACACCAGCAGCCGGTGGTCGGGCGAATGCTCTGTGACGCCGAGCCGGAAAAACGCCTTTCCTTGGGCGAGCGCATCCCCGTCAAGGAGGAGTTGCTCCTCATTCATTTCCTCGACCACCTTGAGCCCAGTGGCGGCGACCGAAGATCTTCGCGGCTGCCGGCACAACAGGGGATGCTGTCCCCCCTTACGATAGCGAACATAGTAGGCGTACGATCCATCCGGTTCGGGTACCGTTGAATTGTCCTCCTTGATGCGGGCCTTCATTTCGGCGAACAGCGTTTGCTGCAGGCCTGCAGTCTCGCCGAGCGCGCGTTCGCAATAATCGTTTTCGGCTTGCAGATATGCGCGGATCGCCGAATCGAGCTTGAGCGGGTCGCGCATCACTTCCCGCCAGTTCGCAGCCTTAAGCCAATCGAACTCGTCGTTGAGGCTCACGCCGTGGAACGTGCGGGCAAGCACATGTTGCTCTGCCCGCGGCTCGCCGGGCGGACCATCAGGCCCTTGCGATGAAAACCGAGCAACCATCCACCCTGCATAGGTCAAATCAACAGTTTTCGCATCTGGCATCGTCCGGGAGCACTTTTGATCCTACAGGGTGGCGCGTCTCCCCCTCGCAGGAGAGATTAGCCGCGGAACGATGAGCCGGGATGTCGCTTCAGGGTCATCAACGTCGTTTCAAGCGCAATCCGCGCGCTTCCGCTTCTCCCCCAATTCCCGACATATCGCTGCGTCTCGGCGACCAAACCGGTTGGCGGTGAACTTCGCCAAGTTGCCGGAGCTGCTGCGTGGGCCGCCGCCGATAAGCGGGGCGTGACAAGGTTGCAGCCGCGGACGCTGCAGTGAGTGCCGCACGCGAGCGACAAGAGGAGCGCGGCCCTGCTTTCTTGCCCAAATTGATGGCTTTCTTGAAGGCGGCGAGGACGTGGTCTGCGTGGTCTTCTGCGGCAATAGGCACATGCGGGTGATGTTTGAGCCACCGCCGCCCGACGCGCATGGCATCGGCTTAGGAGCACGGCGGCAGGCCATCAATCAGCCAACCACTTCCACCTGCGGCCATTGCCGATGTTGCGAATGGCGGTGCGGCTGACGCCAAACCTTTTCGCTAGGTCGGCAGCGGAGTGGCCAGCCTTCAATACCCTGCAGATTTCCCGGACCTGATCTTCTCGCAACTTCTACAAGATCGGAGAAGTGGAGCAGGGACAAGCAGGAGGCCGGCGCAGGAATTAGGTCGGCTAGGGAAGAAGGCCGCACCGCGCTGGGGTCGCTGCCCCCAACACGGTCGCGCCAGAGCGGCGAAGGGCGTGCTCATCGACGGGCGGTGAAAAAAGAATGCTGTGAGGATTGTTTTTTGGCGGGTGCGCGGATCGGCCAAACCGGGACCAAAGTCCCGATTTGTAAATCACCAGTTGCCGATCTGCAGCACGCAGCCGACAGCGCCGGTCGCCCATGCGTTTGTTTGGGTGCCCCTGGGCTTGCCCCGGTATTTGGTTGGACATGGATAGGCTCGCGCTTCTCGGTCTGGGATAAGCCCAAGCAGCGCCTTCATGTGAGCTATCCAACATGGTTTGCAGCTGATGCCATATAGGTCCTTGAACGTTTCAGCGATTTCCCGATATGTCATAAGACTTTTTCCTTTTGTTGGCGTGATGATTTTAGCTGCGCACGCGTGGCGTTGGCCCGTCTAGTGCGACAAGACACCGCCCAGAAGGACGGAGGACGTTCCTGGGGGATAGTGAGGGCCGAGTGTCAGGGACAGGTGACGTACCGCGCGTCTACCCAGCCGCGCTGACCGGTAGCAAGCGTGCTGATTAAGACCCAGTCACGCGCCGGGCTCACGCCCAACACAGTGACAGGCTGGTTCGGGTCAACTGCGCCAATGACCAATGAAGCGGCGGTCTCGCTAAAAATGCCGAGACGCCCCGTGGCGAAGCAGGTGTGCTGTGGCGGTGCGATCTGCACGGGCGGCGCTGGCGGAGGCACTGCAGCCTGCGGCGACTCGACGAACTCACACTTCTGCAAGGTGTGGCCGTTTTCGATGTGCCGGTCGCAGTGAACGTCCCTCGCGAGCGCCGTTGACGACGCCAACGCAAGCGCGCATGCGAAAAGTAATTTCATTTGGATGCTCCAAGCTTCGACATCTTCGACAGTGCATCCGACATTTCGGCAACGATTGCCTTGGCGTGTGCGGTGTCCTTCACAGTCTCCCCGGTAGCGCTAGCGAAACATTCGACGGTGGTGTAGCGGCGCGGATCGCCAGGCCCGCCATTGCCGCTGACTAGTATCTCGCCCCGGAAGACCAGTCCCTTGATGGCGCGTCGCAGGGAGCGTTCCCGCGCTGGCCGCAGGGCGTCCTCTCGGCCGCCGCCAGCGCGGGCGATGAGCCATTGCCACAGGTCGGCGATGCCAAGGGGGCCGCAGTCGTCGACCGTCTTGGCCAGCACTTCCTTGATGTCCCGCTGTAGGGAACCTAGTCCACGGCTCACGGTGTGTCTTCCTTGGTTAAGTGTACCTTAGGTCCACATAGGGAGGCAGCATGGGAAGGCAGCAAGCCCCTATTCCAGCCTCTGCATCAAAGAGAATTGGCAAGCGCCGATGCGACATGTGCAATGGCCACTTTGGCCTCGTGCGGCACCGATTTGGATGGAAGCAGTTCGGCTGCAAAGCCTGCCTGGATAATTATTTGAGCCGCACGACGCACGAAGCAGATCGCTCCAGGAGCTGGCTAGAGTTTTTGGCTCGCAAGGAATGACGCACGCTCGGTCAGTCGAGTACAGCGTTGGTCCGGCAACCTGCAACCGTGCGACAGGTAGCGCGTTGACAGCCATGACATCAACCGCTGAGGAGAAAGCTTTTCTTAGGGTGGCGGTTGCCGCAATTCCGCGAGTAACCGAAATTATCCAAGGATTTCCACGTAATGATCGAGCGGCCGCGCTAGAGACGGCCGAACGGTCCTTCCTGGCGCCGGCGTTGGACTATGGCTGCACTGAGATAGCTGCTCAGTCCCGGGTATCTGCCTTAATGCGACGACTGCGCAGCCGGCTGGAAAGACAGCAAGCAGGTGAAAAGAAGTTGCAAGCCCTGCTTCATAGGCTCACAGAACCCGGTTAATCCGCGTTCGCAGGCGCTCCCTTGTGGGGTCAACTCGCGTAGCAGTAGGCCGGTCATACACTTCGTTTGTTATCAGTCCGTCTCATTCTGTGTCGGGACGACGCTCTCGATGACGGCGCGCTGCTCCAGCTCCTTTTCTAGCTGTTCCGCTTTCTCTTCCAATCCCACCCAGCGCAATTTGCGGATGAGCATGACTATCTCGCTGGAAGCGGTAGGTGCTTGTTTAGCGGGCGTTTCCATAATCGTTCTCTCGCGTGTTCTTGCTTTTGCAGCCTCCTTTTTTGCTGCGGCTGCGTTCGCATCACATAGTCGCTCGGGCGTAAATTTCTACTGAAGGTTTTCGCTGTGACGTGGTCGCAGTGCGATGCAACATAAGGCGCGCACTTATTGTTGCGCCGCGTCGACGGTTAGGCATTTTCTCGGCGCTTCCGCCGACCCTCCAAGCCATCAACGCACAGAACAGGATCGCGCCCGCGCCTAACGAGCCGAAGGCAATAGGCGGCGGCAATGCACGACAGATCGGTCCGGCGACCACCGGCTCGATCGATAACATGGTGTCGCGTGAAGAGCAGCCAGCCACGGTTGCGCCCCCGAAAACGGCTCGGCGCGGTTCGCTGTCCCGGACGGGCGCGCCTATGACGTCCACCGCCGATCAGGCGATACCGAACCAAGCGGGTGCCGCGCGTAGCCGTGACTGCCGGTGCTCCCGCGCCTCCAGCTGCAATTGCCGCTACCCCGCAGGGCCTCGACCAATCGACTGGGGCAGACGCCACGGCTCCGCCGTACCACGAGCATTTTGCTGCCGTCCCTGTCGCACATGCCAATTCGGACACTGCGGCAGTGACCGCTCCCGTCGTAGCTAGTGGCTATGCGGTTCAAGTGACATCGGAGCGCAGTGAAAGCAGGGCTCAAGCCGCTTTTCGGGCTTTGCAAGCGAAATACCCGAACCAGCTCAGCGGCCACCAACCGATCATTCGTCGCGCCGACCTCGGTGCCGCGGGGATCTACTATCGGGCTCTTGTCGGTCCCTTTGCGTCGGCGAAAAAGGCCGCAAAAATGTGCAGCGGAGTAAAAGCGGTAGGCGGCGATTGCATCGTCCAGAAAAATTGACATTCGCGCTTGCGCATTCGGTGCGCTCTTGATGCTCGCCTTCGCCCCGCCAGCCTGGAGGCGCTGACGGGGGCGATGCGTGTTCCGACAACCGCTTCATCAAGTGCTCAAGCGCCATCGCCGTCCAACTGCGGCATAAGAACGGAATGTGCTGCTGTCTCAGTTTTTGAAACGCCAGCTGATGGAGGACCGCTGGCCGCCGACGTGAGCAATTGGCGGGAAACGGCGAGCTACTGGACGACGTTTTCAGCAAATTAACTCTGAGTGTGTCGCTGGAAGAGGCGATGATGTGTGTGTTTCCGCTGTGTGTGAGTGTGTGTGTGTGTGTGCGGCGCCGCCCGTCAGTTTACGAATTGAACGGGGCCCAGGCGGTGCAGTGGGGCTGCTCTCATTTTTATTGGGTGCACCAAGAAATCCAATGTGACGTATTCTCCAAGTGAGCCATAGGAGATTTCTGTGGTTATGAATACGGACAATTGTTGTCGCAGCAGAACGAAACAATAAGGTTCAGAAGAGTTTATCAATGCGGGGTCGGCCGCCAACATGCGACGAAAGCCATCGACGAAGACCAATGTGCATTCTGGATGATCTTGCGTTCAGGATTGTGAAAGTTGCTACCCCTTGGGTACGACGTCATTGTCGCTTTTTTGTTCATCGAACTGAGCCGAAAACCAATATTTTTATTTGGGTGGAGGTTCCCGTCTTCTCATCGAAACATAATCCCGTCAAAACCTTGGCCCAAGCACATGGTTCAGAGCCTGGAGTGTTAATGGCTGCAAATCCACTGTGGCGATTCAGGAACGAAACGAGTGCCTGAATCCATTGCGAAGCCTGGTGGGATGCTGCAGGCAACGGCCGGTGGGCTCTCATATAGATTTGCTTTTGGCGCTCATGCTCACAGAGATGATGGAGCTCACAGATGTGCCTGATGGTTGGTGTCTCTGTTCACATGTTTGCTGTGTTGCGATGGTTGTTTGTTAGTAGGCTAGGTTATTTGTACCTCAACTTCCCTAGTAGTTATTGCAACTCCTTCAACGCTGCCAGTTGCTGCTCACCTGTTGTTGACTTCTCCGTTGCATAGAAGCTCTTTCTCATCTGCTTCTTGCTCAATTTCATCAAGGAGTGTGTCTAGGGAGCCAAGCGACGGAGCTGTTGGTGTGTGCTCTTTCACAACCACAACCAATATGTAAATCCATAGCACCCAGCAAACCCTGTAGAAATATGTGGGAGTGTCTGAAGTTAGTGAAGGACCATCAAACCTGTGGTGTTGGGAGGAGGTTGTTATTATTCTGAGCTGTTGCAAGTTGCTGCTCAATGGCTGCAGGTAGTGAGCACGACCTTGGTGTCTGATTGAATGGTTGAAGACGACACAAGGCCGTCGGAAGAGAGCGTATGTCTAGTAGACGAGGATGAACTGTAGTTGTTAAGCAGACATAACAT
>CAWGFA010000029.1:0-36102 GCA_963821725.1 uncultured Acidimicrobiia bacterium | reverse complement strand
TATGTCGTTCCTCGGTTTCCGAGTACGTATTGCTCAGCCTCAATGGGCCCCGCGACGCGATCACACATCTCGAACGAGCCGTGGAATTCGACGATCGCATCGGCGCGATCCGTGGAGCGTTCGCAGTCGCTGGCACCTCGCCCACGCCCTGCACGGTCACGACACTCGCGCGGCACACGAACACTCTCATCGACGCGCATCGCACCGCCGCCGATCACGATCTCGTCGCTCTTCGATCGATGACAACGCCGCCCTCGAACGGGACTGACGACCTACTGGCAAGCAGGCGTTCGTCGACCAACCCGGCAGTAAAGGGGTCGGGACGGTCCTCCCTTCGCGTCGAGCGCTCCGCGGGACATTCCCTGCGCGTCACCAATGCCCCGTGCGCATCCTCGCTTGGTCGGACCTACGGCGTGGACCTCTCACGTTGATGAAGTCTGGACGGCGATCGGCTCGATCTCGTCCCTCGTGGCCCAGCACTGGGCAATCGGCGCGCTCACCGGTGTTGCGGCAGCATGTTCGCCAGCGATGTGGTGGCTGACGCGGAGGGCGATTCGCCGAGTGCCTGAGACGCAACGCTGCGCGACGACCTACAGAGACGCCGGGATGCCGATGGCCAGCGCCGTTCGGCCGACCGGTACGCGAAATGTGCCAGTGATGATCGCGTTGGGGTGTCGAGCCGCGGTTCGCTCCCCTGTACGAGGCGCTCCGGCGCGGGCAGTATGCGTGAATCGACATTTCGAGCGTGGTTGGAGGGCGTGATGCATGCAGTCATCGGACGGGTGAAGATCCACCCGGGCCACGAGGACGAAACGGAGACATGATCGACAACCACGGCGTCGCGGCTCTGCAGGGCGTGGCGGGTTGGTCGGGTGGCTACTGGTCGCGAACCGTGAACGACGGTGACCTGATTCAGCACTCATTCTGGCTGTTCGACACCGAGGAGCACGCCGACAGCGCAGCCACGAACTTCAACATCCTTCCGCGAGATGCCCGACGCACCCGCGACGTTTCTGAGCGTGGATGTGAGCGAAGTCGTCGGACAGGGGTAAAGGCAAGCCGTCCGCCGCCGAGCGCAGAAGCGCCGAACCCGCGTGGTTGGTCGAACCGATGACCCGCTCGGAAATGTTCAGGCGAGCGTTCCCGGAGAGTTCGCCGGCGAGCAACCAGCACACAGACCCGGCAATCCCGCCGCTTGAGCGCCGCTAGAGGCCTGTGGTGCTGACGCCGTGCTCGGCTTGCGCCTGTGTGAAGCCGTCGGAACACAAGTTGGTCAACCAGGCCGCTGTCCGAGAAGGACGTGTACTTCAAATACTCCGCGGCCTTCTTCGCAGCTTGCTCATTCCAATCCACCTTCAGGGCATCGACGCCGTAGGCGGCGTCCGCCTGTGTGAAGCCCTCGAACCCAAGTTGGTCAATCAGGCCCTTGCGTGAGAAGGACGTGTAGTCCAGATAGTCGGCGGCCTTCTGACACGCGTTCCTCTGGCTGACCGTCTCGCCAGCAAAGGGCGACGGCGGGGGCGGCGGGGGCGGCGGGGGAGGCGGCGGCGGGGGCGGCGGGGGAGGCGGCGGCGGGGGCGGCGGGGCGGTGGTCGTCGGGGGGGCCGTGGTCGGCGGGGGCGGCGGGGCGGTGGTCGTCGGGGGGGCCGTGGTCGGAGGTGGCGGCGGAGGTTGTCGTGGTCACGACGACTTCTTCGTGTGTCGTCGTTGTCGGCGGACGCGGTCTGCGCTTTCTCGTTGCCACCAGACACGGCGCCCCGACCCCCACGCCGACCCATAGGGCAGCACCCGCAACCGCAACCGCGATGAGCTTCGGCCTGTCGGACGGCGGTCTTGCCATCGCCAGCAACACGAGCGGCACCGGCCACAAGAAGAGCCACAGAGATCTCCGCCCACATCGGCCATGCCCTGAACTTGGCCCAAGCGGTCGGCTTTGGTGCGACCCGGTCCGGCGTCGGTTCCGTCATGGATGCACCATAACTATTGTATAGACCACCGATAAGAGTCGTTTGGCCCATCTAGGAGTGATCGTCGGTGCTAGCCTTCGCCGCATCGGCAGCGCCCCTATGGAGACCCGGTAGAGATCGTTACCGCACCGATTCCCGCGCAGTCCCCCTTCATCCCCGGTGACGCCAAGATCGTGGTAGGGGCGGTCGCTCCGGCATCGCCGGATCCGATCCCGCTCGTGCTGCTACCAGGCTTCGAGTACCGGCTGCGCGAGTGGCGACACCCGGACACCCACGAGGTCCACTGGCTGCTTGAGCAGGAGAAAGTCCACCCAGCGCGACGACGAAGACGAGTAGACGACCGATCGCCGAGCCGCAACCTTCACGGGCGCGTGGCCGACCTCTCCACGCGTGCTGCGCTCCGGACGCCGAACGACCGTCCACCACGTTTGCTAAGCCCTGCTCATGGCGCGCTGCGAGCTTGTCGTGTTCCTGGTCGGCGCGACGAGTCGCGTTGCTCGCCGACAGACGTCATCGCGAGACCGTTCCAGCGTGACTGAGGTCCAGTCGAGGGTGCGCCAGATCTGCCGATGTATCCGCCCATAGTGTGCCGTTTGCGCGCACTCGAACGCGGAGCCTTCGTGGATCAAGCCGCGTCCGGTATCGGTCATCCACAGGTCAGCCGGGTCGCGTCGTGGTCCGTCTGTGGTCCGTCAGGCGACGGTTCGTTGAGGTCACTGGCCGCGCTCTATGGACTGCGTTTGTCGAGGTCAGGGCGGCATTCGCTGACGATGCCCTTTGGGCGCTTGGCCGTCCTAGAACTACGACATCTAGACGCCCTCGGCACGAATGTTGGGTGGAAACGGGCGCCATAGCGCCCGTTTCTCCCCGGAGTTCGAAGGGGGCCCGGCGAAGGCCGGGAACTCTTTGCGGTGTCGATGCGACTACCTCTCATGCTCGGCGTGGGCCGCGTTCTTCGCGCACGATGACCGTTCGCCGTCTCGTCGTCGGTGCTGCCCTCGCCGTGGTGGTGGTCCTCGTGACCGCCGGTCCGGCTGCCGCTCATGCGACCCTCGAGTCGACGAGCCCGGCTGACGGGGAGCACCTCGACAGGGCGCCGAGCGAGGTCACCCTGACGTTCAGCGAGGACATCGGTGCGCCGCCCGGCGCCGTCCGGGTGTTCAACGGCCAAGGCCATCGCGTCGACGACGGTGACGTCCGCGCCCGCGACAACACGGCGAGGGTCGGGCTGAACTCGATCGGGGACGGCGGCTACATCGTGACGTGGCGGGTGATCTCCGCCGACTCGCATCCCGTGAACGGCGCGTTCACGTTCACCGTCGGCAACGGGACCGCAGCCAGCGCCGGCCTCGTGTCGTCGTTGCTCAACTCCGGCAGCAACAAGAAGTGGGACGTCGCGGGCAACATCGCGCGCGGAATCGGCTACGCCGGAACGTTCCTCGCCGCGGGAGGCGCCGTGTTCCTCGCGATCGTCCACGACGGTCGGCCGGATCGACGGCGCCTCGCCAAGGTCGTGTTGTGGGCCGCAATCGTGGGTGCGATCGGCGTGCTCGTGCAAATACCGATCTCGGCCGCGCTCGCCACGGGACTCGGCCTCGGATCCGTCACCCACGAAGGCGTGCTCAGCCAAGTGCTCGCGGACGGCGTGGGCGCCCAAACGGTCACCGTGTTGCTCGGCCTCGCCGTCGCGACCACTGCGGTGTTGTGGAAGACGCGCACCACTGCGACGCGAGTCGCAGCCGTGGTCGGCGGCGCCGCGGCCGCGATCGGGTTCTCGTTCGCGGGCCACACCACGGTCACCGCGCCTCGATGGCTCGTGTACACCTCCGACATCGTCCACGTGTCCGCCGCCTCGGTTTGGTTCGGCGGACTGGTGTTCCTGTTCCTCTTCCTGCGCCGGCAGCGCGTCCGAGGCGGGCGACGCGGTCCACGCCGGTGGCGTCGTCGCTCGCTTCTCCCGTCTGGCCGGCTTTGCGATCGTGGCGGTCGGCGTCGCGGGCAGCATTCTCGCGTACGAGGAGATCCGCGCTCTCGAGCGCGCTGACGTCCACCACCTACGGCAAGCTCGTCCTCATCAAGCTCGGCGTCGTCGCGGTGATAGCTGCCGTTGCCGCGTACAACCGGTACCGACTCGTGCCTGCGCTGCGACGCGCCGAAGCACAAGGGCGCAACGCCTGGTCGCATCTCACCTCGACGGTCCGCATCGAGATGGTCGGCATGCTCGTCGTGATCGGATTGACCGGCGTTCTCGTCAATCAAGTTCCGGCACGCACGGCGGCCGGCATCGGCACGATCTACTCACAGACCAAGGAGCTCGCTCCGACCCACAACACCGTGAACCTCGTCGTCGATCCGAACCGAGTCGGCGCCAACGCGATCCACATGTACATCCTCGACGCGACGGGTCGCACGGTCGACGCACCCAACGGGGTCACGGTGAAGATCTCGTACCCGGCACAGAGCATCGGGCCCTTCGAGCGCAAGGCCGACCAGGGAGGTCCGGGTCACTACCTCCTCGTCGGCAACACGGATCTGTCGACGGCGGGCCAATGGAAGATCGAGGTCGACGCTCAGTTCTCCAAGTTCGAGGTGGGAACCGCCACCTTCGACGTCAACGTCAACTCATAGAGAGGAACTCTGCATGCGTATCCGCAAAATCGTCGGAGCGGCGGCGGTGGCCGGCGGCCTCATCGTCATGATGGCCGCGCCCACGCTCGCGCACGTGACGGTGAATCCGGATTCTGCGGCCAAGGGCGGCTTCGCGACACTCACCTTCCAGGTGCCGAACGAGATGGACAACGCCAACACGGTGAAGGTCGATCTCAAGCTGCCGGACGATCATCCCTTCTCGTCGGTGAGCGTGCAGCCGAAGGCAGGCTGGACGTATCAGACGACGCCCAAGACATTGCCCACGCCGGTGACCAACGACGACGGACAGCAGGTCACGGAATACACGTCCGAGGTCGCCTGGACGGGCGGACAGATCAAGCCGGGTGAGTTCGACACGTTCGTGATCTCGGTGGGCACCCTTCCCGACGACGTCGACTCACTGACGTTTCCAGTGGTCCAGAGCTATGACAACGGCCAGGACGTTTCGTGGATCGATCCGACGGTCGAGGGTCAGCCCGAGCCTGATCATCCGGCCCCGGTGCTGCACCTCACCGCGGCCGAGAACTCGGGCTCGAGCAGCAGTGATGCGTCGTCGTCGTCGGATTCGTCGTCGAGCAATCCGACCGTGACGGCGACCGTGGTCAAGAAGGAGACGAACAACACGCTGGGCATCATCGCCCTCATCGTGGGCGCGCTCGGACTCATCTTCGGCGCGGTCGCCCTCGCGCGGTCGCGCGCAGGTCGAGGCGCACAAACGTGACGTCGTAGGTTCCGTCCGGACGGCGCAGCTCGTCGACGTGCTCGTCGACCGCGGCGCGGAGGCGAGCGCGCTCGTCCGGATCGAGACCGACCTCATACGCTTGGATGACTTGACTGTGCAGCCAGCCGAGCAGGCTGTCGCGGTCGAACGGTCGCCGCTGCGCCACGGTGCGAACGAAGCCGTCTTCGACGTCGAAGCCGACGTCGAGCACCATGTCGAGGTACTCGCCCGCGTGGAGGAACGTCCACGGGCGCGCGCACGGCACGGGGTCCGGCCACCGAGACGGCGATCTCGTCGAGGAACGCGACGACATCGCGGGTGTTGTCGCCACCTCCACATTCGATGCGCAACAGCGCCGCCGCCGCGAAGCACCGGCGTGGCACTGCTCGAGAACCGAGTGATGGTCGGCGGCCGGAACCCAGTGCAGGACGGACCGGCTCATGACCACATCGAAGGGCTCGCCGCTGCCAACCGCCGCGCGCGAGGTCCTGGGCCGGCGCGAGCACGAACGACTGGTTCGGCTGGGCGTGGCGGCGTGCGACGTCGATCATCGACGGCTGCGGCTCGAGGCCGACCACGTGACCATCGGGCACGAGCGCAGCCACCTTCGCAGTGAAGTCGCCGGCGCCGCACCCGACGTCGAGCACCCGGTCGCTCGAACCAAGGGCGAGCGTCGCGAGGAACTCGTCGTCGTAGCGTCGATGGTGGCCGGTGTTCGCGGCATAGTGCGCACCGTCCCACGGGACGAGCGTGTCCATATAGTGGGACTCTGTCCTGCCATACGGACACCTTAGCAGCCCAACATTCTGATCGCTCGCTCATGTGCCGCTAACAAACGCCCGCCATCCTCGTCTGCATGAAGAAGCTCCTCGGATCCATCGGCATCGTCGCCGCCCTCGGCGCCGGCGCCTTCGCCATCAGCACCGTGTTGCCGGCCGGTGCACAGTCCAGCCCTCCGAGCCCGTCGTCGAGCGCTCCGCCGGCGAAGAGTGGCGGCCGCGCGGACAGCAGCGAAGTCAGCGCTCGACGGCCTCGTGCAGAAGGGAACCATCAATCAGGATCAGGAGAACGCCGTGATTCAGGCCCTGAAGGGTGCGCTCGGCGGTCAAGGCAACGGACGGCTCCGCCACGCGCGTCGTTGGCGGGATGCTCAAGGTTGCGGCGGACAAGATCGGCGTGCAGCCGAAGGATCTCGTCCAGGCTCGGCGCAACGGCCAGTCCATCGCTGATGTCGCCACCGCACATCAGGTCAACCCGAACGACGTGGTCAGCGCCATCGTCACCGCGGTCGACCAGCGGATCGACCAGGCAGTGACGAACAATCGGTTGTCGCCGGACAAGGCGAACGCCTTGAAGGCCAAGGTCCCGCAGCTCGCGGACAAGTTCGTCAACGCGACGGGCGGCAAGGGCCAGAACTCGGGTGGTCCCGACACGGGGTCTTCGAACTCCACGGCGCCTTCGTCGTCGAGTTGACCTGACAGACTCGGTCCCACGTCCGAGTCGCATCCACTACGAACCGTGTTCACGGAGGCCGCCTACGGGCGGCCTCCGGTCGCGGACGGCTCGATCACGGTGCTGCCGGCGCTGCGTCCGCAGATGCACGCCGTGGCGGCGTTCGCGGCGCACCACGTGATCGCCGCCGATGTCGACGAGGAGGTCGTACGACAACGGCTGCCGAAGGGCGACTTGGGCGCACCGATGTCGGCGTCGTTCTTGCTGTTCCTGGCCGGATGGCTGGGCGCAGAGCCGGGCACGCTCGATCTCGTCCTCGCGCGGACCGACGGGCGCGAGAACGCTTCTGTCGACGTCTGGTGCCGTGAGGATCTGAACGACCATCCGCGTGTGCGCCGGGCCCGCAGGTATCGACCCGACGCGGTCGTGTACGCAGACCGCGAGCGGGGCGAGCCCGACGGCGTCCTCGTGGTCGGACAAGGTGTCGCCGGCCGCTGGGAGATGGCGTTCGAAGTGGCGCCGGCGGCGCGTGGACGTGGGATCGGCCGGCGGCTCGCGGCCACGGCAGCGGCTTTCGTGCCCGAGGGCCAGCCGGTGTTCGCGCAGGTCGCGCCCGGCAATCCGTCGTCCGTGCGCGCCTGCCTCGCAGCCGGCTACGTCGCGGTCGGCGCAGAGGTCCTGTTCGTTGCCCGATGAGTCGGCTCGACCGTTCACGCTCGTGCCGGTGAGCCGCTGGCCATCATCGCCCGCTAGCGCCGGCCGTAGAAGAGTCGTTCGAACACCCGTCGCGCCCGTCGTGTGACTCGGCGGTAGTCGTCTCGCAGCTGGCGCGCGGTGGTCCCGAGCGAGACCGCCAGCCGCTCGAGCTCCTCGAGCCGCGGCGGCAGGAAGTCGGCGGGCGCGCCGTTCACCAAGAACAACCGGCTCCGCGTGCCTTCACAGAACCGGTACGACTCGGCGAGCACGTCGTGGTCCGCCTCGCTCATGGCGTCGGCGACCCGCAGCGCGTCGAGCGCGGCCATCGTGCCGGACTCGCGGACGTCGTTGTCGAGCTGGAGCAGCTGCGTACAGAACTCGACGTCCGACAACGTTCCGCGACCGAGCTTCAGGTGATACTGCGCGTCCTCGTTCGTCGGGATGCGCTCGTTCTCGACCCGCGCTTTGATGCGGCGGATGTCACGACGATCGTCGTCCGTGATCGGCCTTCCCCACACGAAGTCGTCACGGAGTTGCATGAACCTGCGCGCCACCCCCAGATCGCCGGCGACCGGTCGAGCCCGGACCATCGCCAGTCGCTCCCAGGGCTGTGCCCAACGGTCGAAGTACTCGCGGTAACCGTCGAGGCTGCGGGCCAGCGGGCCGTCCTTCCCCTCGGGCCTGAGGTCGGCGTCGATGTCGTAGATGTGCGGCTGGTTGCCACCGACCGACGACAGCAGCGAGGCCGCCAGCCGCTCGGCGACCGCGAAGTCGTCCGTGGTGGACCCGTCGTACACGAAGACGACGTCGAGATCGCTTGCGTACGACAGCTCCGCGCCGCCCAAGCGACCGAGCGCGATCACCGCGAACGGCAACTGTGGCTGGAGCTCTGCGACCGCCGCCTCCAGCGATGCCTCCGCGAGGTTCGTCAACGCGTACTCGACTTGGTGGACGTCGATGAGGGTCAACACGTCGTGCGCCGCGACGCGCAGACCTTCACGATCGGTGAATCGCTTCAGCGCGAGCCACCGCTCGGCGGTGTCGCCGCGCCACTCGAGTGCGGCGCGGGTACCCGCCACGAGCTCGTCGCGTGACCGCAGCCGCAGCGCGTCGGGATCGCCCAGCGAGTCGATCATGTCGGGGTTGCGGCGGAGAAGCTCGCCGAGCAACCGGCTCGTGCCGAGGAGCCGGCACAGCCGCTGCGCGACTTCCGGCGACTCACGGAACGCACTCGCCAACTCCATCGACCGCTGAGGTCCGGAAGCGAGGTTGCGCAGGCCGAGCAATCCGAGATCGGGGTCGGGCGACGAGGAGAGCCAGTCGAGGAGCAGCGGCAGCATCTGCTGCATGAGTCGCGACGCGCGCGTGAGGCCGCGCGTCAGCTCGCGCACGGCTTGGCGGGTCCGCTCGACGTCCGTGAAGCCGAAGGCGGCGAGCCGCGTCGCGGCGACTTCCTCGGTGAGCACCCGGTCGTCTCCCCGTGCGAAGTCCTCGAGCAGGGGACGGAACCAGAGCCGCTCGTGGATGGCGCGCGCGACCGATTGGTGGTGACGCAGCTCGTCCATGAAGCGTTCCGTCGCACTCGCGGTTGTCGTACCCGCGTAGCCGAGCACGCGCGCCAACCGGTCCAGCTCGATCTCGTCGGTGGGCAGCGCGTGGATCTGTTGCTCGTCGTCGAGCTGGAGCCGGTGCTCGACGGTGCGCAGGAAGCGGTACGCCGCCGAGAGCTGCTCGACGTCGTGTCGGCCGACGTAGCCAGCGTCACCGAGCTCGTCCAGCGCCGCGAGCGTGGTCTGCACACGGAGCTCGGGATCGGCGCCACCGTGCACGAGTTGGAGCAGCTGCACGGCGAACTCGATGTCGCGAATGCCGCCCGGTCCCAGCTTGAGCTCGCGCTCGGTCAGCCCGCGTCGCGCCACGTCGCTTTCGCTGCGGACCTTCATCGCCCGAACGGACCGCAACGACTCGGCGGTGAACGGCCGTGTCCACAGGTGCCTCGACGCAGCTTCGTCGAAGGCACGGCCGACATCGCGATCACCGGCGACACTCCGCGCTCGCAACAATGCTTGGAACTCCCATGGCTCGGCCCACCGGTCCCAGTACGCCTCGTACGAGGCGAGCGTGCGCACGAGCGCGCCGTTGCGGCCCTCTGGTCGCAGGTTGAGGTCGACTCTGAAGCAGCGGCGGGCGAGGTCGATGACGACCTTGCCGTCATGCGCCGCGATCGCCGGGTCGAGGTCGGCAGCGCTGACCAGCATCACGTCGACGTCGGACGCGTAGTTCAGCTCGCAGCCTCCGAGCTTGCCCATCCCCACGACCGCGAGTCCGGCCGCAGATGCAAGCTCCACCGAAGCGTCGAGCACGTCCGCCGCCATGTCGGCGAGCGCGCCGGCGACGGTCTCGAACGGCTCGAGGCCGACAAGATCGCGTGCGGCGATCCGCAGGAACTCGTGACGCTTCCATCGCACGAGGGCGTCGATCGATGAGCGGTCGACCGGTCGCGCGCTCATCCAAGTGCTCGAGAACGTCGCTCGCATCAGGGTCGGCGTCGAGCAAGCGCGACAGCGAACGGCTCGCCATTCGGACCGCTTCGACCGCCCGCTCCGCAGTCGGCGTCTCGGTTCCGGTCACGAACGCAGTCTTGCCCCGTATGCCTCCTCGGTACGCTGAGAAACATGCCGCGGATCCGCGTGGCCCTCTGCCAGCTCAACACAGTCGTCGGAGACCTCGACGGCAACGCTGCCAGGGTCCTCGATGCCTATGAACGAGCTGAGGCCGGCGGTTGCGACATCGCCGTGTTCCCCGAGCTCGCCATCACCGGCTATCCGCCTGAGGACCTGCTCCTGAAGCCCGGTTTCATCCGAGCGAACCGCGAGGCGCTCGAAAAGGTTGCAGCGGCAACGGGACGGTGCGCCGCGGTCGTCGGCTTCGTCGACGCCGACCGAGACCTGTTCAACGCTGCGGCGGTTTGCGCAGACGGACGCGTCGCCGGCACGTATCACAAGCGTCACCTCCCGAACTACGGCGTGTTCGACGAACAGCGCTACTTCACGCCCGGCACCGAGCCGCTCCAGCTCTTCGAGATCGCCGGTGTCGAAGTCGGCGTGTCCGTGTGCGAAGACGCCTGGAGCCCGTTCGGCCCCATCGGCGAGCAGGCGGCGGGTGGCGCCGAGCTGATCGTCAACGTGAACGCGTCGCCCTACTACCGCGACCGTCTGACCGAACGGGAGCGGATGCTCGCCACTCGCGCCGCGGATGCATCGTGCGCGCTGGTGTACGTGAACCAGGTCGGCGGGCAGGACGAGCTCGTGTTCGACGGCGCCTCGCTCGTGTTCGACTCCGAGGGCCACTGCATCGCTCGGGCCGAGCAGTTCGTCGAAACGATGCTCGTGGTCGACATCGACGTCGTCCCCGTGTTCCGGAAGCGGCTACTCGATCCGCGGGGGCGGGCGATGGCCCCCGATCTGCCGGTCGTCGCGGTCAGCAGCGAGCACGCCGATCACGAGAGCCGGCGCGAACCCACGGTCGCGGAACCGCTGCCGACGGCACGCGAGGTCTACGAGGCGTTGGTGCTCGGCACCCGCGATTACGTCGAGAAGAACGGGTTCACGGACGTCGTGCTCGGCCTGTCCGGCGGCATCGACTCATCGTTGGTCACGGTGATCGCGGCCGACGCAATCGGCGCGGAACGGGTGCACGCCGTGGCCCTGCCGTCGCGCTACTCGTCCGAGGGCTCCATCACCGACGCGGAACGACTGTGCGGCAACCTCGGCATCGAGTTGAGGACCATCGCGATCGAACCCGCCTTCAGTGCGATGCTCGAGCTGCTCGAGCCGTCGTTCACCGGCGTCGAGCCCGACATCACCGAAGAGAACCTCCAAGGACGCATTCGCGCCGCGCTCCTGATGGCGCTGGCCAACAAATTCCGCGGCTGGCTCGTGCTGATCTGCGGCAACAAGAGCGAGCTCGCGGTCGGCTACACGACGATCTACGGCGTCGACATGGCGGGGGGGTTCGCAGTCATCAAGGACGTGTTCAAGACGAAGGTCTACGACCTCGCACGCGCTCGCAACGAGTCGGCGGGCTACGACCTCATCCCGCAGTCGGTCCTGGAGAAGCCGCCGTCGGCCGAGCTGTCACCGGGGCAACGCGACGACCAGAACCTTCCGCCGTACGAGCTGCTCGACCCGATCCTCGCCGCGTACGTCGAACGCGATCTCACACGGGCAGACCTCATCGAGGCCGGCTTCGATCCGGTGCTCGTCCACCGCATCACGCGCCTCGTCGACGTCGCCGAGTGGAAGCGTCGCCAAGCTCCGATCGGGGTGCGTGTCACCGCGAAGGCGTTCGGCAAGGATCGTCGTCTCCCGATCACCAACAAGTACGCGGGCTGACGCAGACCGACGCGTGCCAGCAATCGACGCCGTCCTCTTCGACTTCAACGGCGTGCTCACCACGTCGCCGTTCACGCACATGGCCGCGCTCGGAACCGACAACGGCATCGACGGTGAGGTCGTCCTCGAGCTCATGCTCGGGCCGTACGACGAGGACACGGACCACGCGTGGCATCGCTTCGAGCGCGGTGAGATCACAGTCGTCGAATACGGGACCGATCTGATCCAGCGAGCGGCCGCGGCGCAGATCGAGATCGACTTCGCGCAGCTCGGCAATCTGATGTCCAGGCTCGAGGTGCACGAGGTCGTGGTCGAGCGGGTGCGCGAGCTGCGGTCCGCCGGCTATCGCACAGGCCTCGTGACCAACAACGTGAAGGAGGCCTCCAAGCAGTGGCGCGTGCTCGTGCCCGCTCGAGGAGCTCTTCGAGGTGATCGTCGACTCCTCCGAGGTCGGGATGCGCAAGCCCAATCCGGCCATCTACCTGCACGCCCTCGATCTGCTCGGTGGTGTCGCTCCGGAGCGCGCCGTCTTTCTCGACGACGCTCCTGGCAACGTCGCGGGGGCCCGTCGGGCGGGCCTGCACGCCATCCTGGTCGATGCGGCCGAGCCGGCAGGCGCGTTGGCCGAGCTCGACGCGCTGCTCGAGCGTTCTTGACCGCAGGGTCAAGTTCGCGGGAGTCTGCTCAGCGACGTCAGGACGCTGATCAGGGGGATCGATGGCCGACACGAAGAAGGCGCGGGCGCCCTTCGCACCATGGGACCGCCGGGAGCTGCCCGGTTCGTTCACCGTCGAGGAATCGGCTCGCCGCGTCGGCAACTACAAGTGGATCGAGATGAAGCTGTTCGAGGCGCTCGGCGGCTGGGTCGCGACCGTCCCGGAGCTCGACGTCAAGATGCGGCTCGGCACCCACTGCTACCACCACGCCTGGCACGCCGACCTCTGGCACAAGCGTCTGCCGGAGCTGCGTGAGATGAACCAGGACCGGCTCACGATGCCGCCGAACGACGAGCTCGTGACCTTCGTGGACGCGATGACCGAGCCGGAAGCTCCCGAGCTGACCATCGAGAAGCTCGTCGGCGTCTACCGGGTGCTGATCCCGCACAAGATCGCGGCGTACACGTACCACCTCAACAACACGAGCACCATCACCGACGCTCCGACCATCCGTTCGCTCAAGTTCACGCTGCAGGACGAGTTCGAGGACTACCGCGACGGGGAAATGCTCATTCAGTCGCTCATCGAGAGCGACGAGGAAGTCGACCGGGCCATGGCGCACCAGGCTCGGCTCGAGAAGCTGATGCTCAAGGCCGGCGGCATCGCCGGTCCTGGGTCGATCGGGACGTCGTATGTGACGGCGGAACAGGCAGAGGAGGTTCCAGCGTGAGCGAGCGGAGCGAGCGAGTGATGGGGCAGGCGAGCGAGCGCCAGCGAGCCGACTGCATTGGGGTCCGGGGGCGGAGCCCCCGAGGAGGCCAGCGTGAGCCCCCGAGGAGGCACACCATGAGGAAGATCTTTCCGGCTGACTTGCTCGCACGAGACGAGCGCTTCGTGCGGCTCACGACCGAAGAGCGCTTCAGCGATCCTCGCTCGCCCGGCTCCCGTTCGGGCGGCCGCGGCGCGACCCGCCTCACGCCGTCGCGTCCTGACGCGCCCGACGCGGCGCGCACGCTGATGCACGGCATCTTCATGGGCGAGGTGCAGGCGCTCGAGGGTGCGGGCCGCACGTGTTGGGACTTCGAGACCGGCGACGGTCCGGAGGACACGCCGTTCGCGCTCAAGCTCGACATGGCGCGGCAGTGCTGGGACGAGGCGCGCCACACCGAGATCTCCTGCAAGCTCATGGACTGGATGGGCACCGAGCTCGGCGAGTTCTCCGAGTCGACCTTCCTCTACGAGGCAGCGTGCAACCCCGACCCGGTCCTGCGGCTCACGGGCGTCAACCGCGCGCTCGAAGGCCTCGCCATCGACGTCTTCAACACCATGAAGGAGTTCGGCGATCTCGCCGGCGATCCGGTACTCGAGTTCTGCGAGGACTGGATGCTGGCCGACGAGGTCACGCACGTGAAGATGGGCAGCGACTGGCTGCGCCGCCTGACCGAGACCGACAAGGACCGGCGCGAGCGTGCACTCGAGTTCCAGCGCGTCGTCGACAAGTTGTTCTCGCTCGGTGGGTTCCGCGGCGAGGACGAGGACAGCCCGATCAAGCTCGCCCGCCGCTTCCGCGAGCTGGCCGGCTTCGACAGCGACGAGATGGACGATCTCGCCGAGATCTCGCGCGAAGCCAAGGAAGACGCCGAGGCGCAGCGCCAGCGTCTCGCGGCGCAAGCCTCCAGATGAGCGTCACGGTCACGCCGGAGGAGTTCTCCCTCGTCAACTTCGACGCGTCCGAGATCAAGTCGGTGGTCGAGAAGTTGATTCCCGCGGTCGGCCTGCCCGCCGATCTCGACGTTCGGGTCGAGGTCGACGAGTCGACCCCGCTCGGGCGGGCCTTGGTCGCGTCCTACGGCGACCCGGTCGAGATCGCCGTCGAGAGCGGGGCGCTCGAAGACCCGAAGCGACCCCGGCAGGTGTCGTCGACCGGTTCGGCCGACGTGCTCGGTCGGCTGTTGTTCCGGGTCAAGGACAGACGCACGGACGGTTTCGGCGAGCCACCTCCCGACGCCGACCTCACGATGGCGCAGTCGGTGGCGTGGGACGTGTACTGCATCGGCCGCCTCGTGCGCCGCGGGTTCAAGCACTACGACAACCGCCAGCGGCGCCTCTACCACTTCCGCAACCGTCACGGCTTCACGGACGCCGCCGACGAGGCGTTCGAGCGATTGTGGACGTCGGACGACCTCACCTGGTCCGACATCGCCGCCCTGTCCGACAAAGCCGCCACCGCAGCCGCCTGAGCGCGCCGGCCCGAATGTTGGTGCGGCATGGCCGTTCTGGCGGCCACGGCGTCCCGGAGTTCGAGGGCGCTAGTGCAGGTCGTGGGCGGAGATCGGCTCGAGCAGGTCGATCACCGGCGGCCGGGTGAGCAGTCCCGTGCATGCGGTGGCCATCTCGACCATCTCGGCGGAGTCGAAATGGGCGCGTTGTGCAGTGGGCGACTCCCACTTCTCGACGACCACGAACCGTCCCTCGGCGGTCGCCGAGGCGCAGAGGTCGATGTTGCGACAGCCCGGATGGCCGCGGCTCAACACGACATATTTGGCAAGAATCGACTGCAACGCCTCCGGGTCGGACGAGTCGAAGACCATCGTGACCATCGTGAGCTCGACGTCCTCGGCCATGACTACGCACCGTAGAGCAGGGGAACGAGGCCGTATCACGACGCCGTTGACCGCCTCTACCGACAAGTACAAGCTGGACACGGTGAGCCCTCAGGTGCCCCACCGCCGAGCACACAGCGTGGTCTTGACGATGGCAGAGACGCCGCAGGTTGGCTCTCTTGACCAGCCCAGTATCGTAAGGACCACAACTCGGGCCGTGCGACGGCCGAGTCGCTCGGCGGGCTGACCACTCCCCGTCGCACACGTTTCCGCCGTACCTCCACAGTCAATTTCCGAGCAGAGAGGCCTCTCTTGCCCAAAGAGCGCGTCGAGCGCGACGAGGAAGATCTCGTCCGCCTGTACCTCACCGATATCGGGCAGTACCCGCTGCTCACCAAGGACGACGAGGTCAGGTTGGCCCAGGCGATCGAGGGTGGCAACGAGGCTCGCCTCAACCTCGAGCGCGCCGGCCGTGACCTGACTCCCGCTCGCAAGCGAGAGCTTCGCCGGCACGCCCGCGTCGGTGAGGACGCCGAGCGAACGTTCGTGCAGTCGAACCTCCGTTTGGTGGTGTCGATCGCGAAGAAGTACCAGGCGTCCGGCCTCCCGCTCCTCGACCTCATCCAAGAGGGCAACCTCGGCCTCATGCACGCCGTCGAGAAGTTCGACTGGCGCAAGGGCTTCAAGTTCTCCACGTACGCCACATGGTGGATCCGTCAGGCCATCACCCGTGGCATCGCCAACACGGGGCGCACCATCCGGCTCCCGGTGCACGCCGGCGACACGCTCGCCCGTCTCCAGAAGGCGCGGGCCCGGCTCGAGCTCAAGCTCGGTCGTCCGGCCACGTTGGCGGAGCTGTCGGAAGAAGTCGAGATGCCCGAGGACAAGGTCACCGAGGCGCTCCGATTCGCGGCCGAACCGCTCTCGCTGTCCGAGCCGCTCCGCGAAGACGGCGACGCCGAGCTCGGCGACGTCGTCGAGGACCGGTCGGCGGAGTCGCCGTTCGAGGTGGCGGCCACCGCGCTGCTGCCGGAGGAGATCGCCCGACTGCTTGCGCCGCTCGACGAGCGTGAGCGCGAGATCCTGAAGCTGCGCTTCGGACTGGATCGCGGCGAGCCCCGCACCCTCGAAGAGGTCGGCGAGCATTTCAATCTCACGCGAGAGCGCATCCGCCAGATCGAAGCGCGTGCGATGTCGAAGCTGCGCCACCCGTCGAGCGACACCGGCGCCCGCGACCTCCTCGCCGTCTAGGACGCGCCGGCCACCACCACCCCCACCACCACCAGCGAATGTTGGTGCGATTGTGGGGCGATAGCCCCACAATCGACCCGGAGTTCGGCGGGGATCACGGGCGGCAGCGGGCCGGCGACAGATCAGCCTCGGTTACGCCCATCGCCAACAGATCATCGGGCAACCGACGGTCGAGCACGAGTGCGGCCGTGGCGCGGGCCATCGCCGGTGCGGTCTGGATGCCGTAACCGCCCTGCCCGGCGAGCCAGCAGAACCCGGGAGCGTCGGGATCCATGCCGACGACCGGTGTGCGATCGGCGACGAAGCAGCGCAGGCCGGCCCACGCGCGGCGGACGTGGCGCAGGCCGAGCGTCGTCGCCTCGTTGATGCGCTCGATGGCCAACGCCACATCGGCCTCCTCAGGTCGCGCGTCGCACGGCGGCGACGGCGTCTCGTCGGCGAGCGAGCACAACAGTTGTGGCCCTTCTGGCTTGAAGTAGAAGCGGTCGTCGACGTCCGCGACCAAGGGCCAGGCGCGCACGTCGACACCTTCGGGTGCGGGACAGGTGAACGCGGTTCGTCGCAGTGGCTGCAGACCGATCGACCGCGCGCCGGCCATCGCCGCGACCTCGTCAGCCCATGCTCCGGCCGCGTTCACCACGACGTCGCCACGCACGGACCCTGACGGCGTGCTCACGACCCAACCGTCACCGTCTCGACGAAGGCCGGTCACCGGCGTCGAGCGCATGATCTCGCCGCCCCGCCGACGAGCGCCGCGCACGTAGGCCTGGTGGAGCGCGGCGACGTCGATGTCCATCGCCTCCGGCTCGAGCATCGCGGCGGCGGCGTGCTCCGGCCGGAGGACGGGACACAACGAGCGCGCTTCCTCCGCGTCGATCAACCGCACGGACGGTACGAGCGCCTGTCCCGCGGCGGCCATCGTCTCGAGCACCGAGCGCCTCGCTTCGGGGCCGATCCACAGCAAGGGCCGCGGTGAGAGCAGTTCGGGTGCTTCCAGTTCGCGAGGAGGGTCGGTGAAGAACCCGCGGCTCGCGATCGTCAGGCGGCGCACGGTCGGACTGCCGTAGGTCTCCAGATACGCGGCCGCCGATCGACCGGTCGTGTGGTGCGCGAGCTGGTCCTCTCGCTCGAGCAGCACCACGTCGGCGTGGGCCGCGAGCTCGTACGCGGCGGACACGCCGGCGATGCCGCCGCCCACCACGATCACGTCCACCGGCCCGACGATACGGTGGCGCGATGGCCATCCCGGACGATCCGTTCTGGCGCGAGTTCATCCTCGAGCTACCGGCGAAGACCGCGAAGTTCGCCTCCGTCGCGGCCGACGGAAGCCCGCGCATCACACCCGTCTGGGTGGACCTCGACGGCGATGACGTGGTGTTCACGACCCATGAGACGTCGGCGAAGGCCAAGGCGATCGGGCGCGATCGGCGGGTCGCGATGTGCTTCGACGACGAGCGGCCGCCGTTCAGCTACGTGATCGTCCATGGTGAAGCACGTTTGTCCGACGACTTCGACGAACTGCGCCGCTGGGCGACGATCCTCGGCGGTCGTTACATGGGTGCAGATCGAGCGGACGAGTACGGCGCGCGCAACGGCGTTCCGGGGGAGTTGGTCGTGCGGGTCACGCCGACGAAGGTGCTCGCCGTTCGCGACCTCGCAGACTGAATCGCGAGGGCGCGCTCGCCGGCCGGGTCAGCCTCCGTATTGGCGGATGAGCTTGGCGACGAGCGCTGTCCATCCCGTCTGATGGGACGCTCCGAGCCCTCTTCCGGTGTCGCCGTGGAAGTACTCGTTGAAGGTCACGTGATCCTTCCAATGCGGGTCGAAGTCGAACCGGTCCACACCGCCATTCGTCGCGCGGCGACCGTCGTCGTCGGGCACGAAGATGCTCGTGAGGCGGCGAGCGAGTTCGCCCGCCACCTCCCACAGCGTGCACTCGTGGCCCGAACCGGTCGGAAGCTCGACCTTGAAGTCGTCGCCCAGGTAGTGGTGGAACTTCTGCAGCGCCTCGATCATCAGGTAGTTGAGCGGGAACCAGATCGGGCCGCGCCAGTTGGAGTTGCCGCCGAAAAGGTGGGTGTCGGAGTCCGAGGGCTGGTACCGCACCTCGTACTCCTCACCGTCGAGATCCAGTCGTACGGGCTCGGTCTCGTGCAGCTTGGAGACCGACCGAAGTCCGTGTGGTGACAGGAATTCGGCCTCGTCGAGCATGCGCATGAGAATCCGGCGCAGGCGGTCCGGACCGACCAGCGAGAGGAAGTGCCGCTCTCGAGCGCCGCCGAAGTCCGCGACGTGGAAGTTGTAGCACTGCTCCGGACGCTTGCGGATGAACCATTCGGCGCGATGGCGGAACTCGGGGAGGTTCTCGATCAACCGGCGGTCGAACGTCTCCACCGCGAAGAGCGGGATGAGTCCGACCCACGAGCGCACCTTCAGCGGCATGCGACCGCCGTTCTGGTCGACGAGCACGTCGTAGAAGAACCCGTCGTCCTCGTCCCAGAGCGAGTAGCCGGCGCGTTCGGTGGCTGCCGCCCCGATGGTCAGGAAGTGTTCGAAGAACTTCGTACACACGTCCTCGTACGTCGGATCGTGGTGTGCGAGCTCGATCGCGATGGCGAGCATGTTGAGGCAGTACATGGCCATCCACGACGTGGCATCCGACTGCTCGAGCACATGTCCGCTCGGCAGCGGACGCGAACGATCGAACAGTCCGATGTTGTCGAGACCGAGGAAGCCTCCCTCGAACAGGTTGTTGCCTTCGACGTCCTTGCGATTCACCCACCAGCTGAAGTTCATCAGCAGCTTGTGGAACACCCGCTCGAGGAAGTCCCAGTCGCGCTCACCCTGCCGGACGGCGCCGATCTTGAACACGCGCCAAGCGGCCCACGCGTGAACGGGAGGATTGACGTCGTCGAAGGCCCACTCGTACGCGGGCAACTGACCGTTCGGATGCATGTACCACTCGCGGCAGAACAGCAGGAGCTGTTCCTTGGCGAACTCAGCGTCGACGAGCGCGAGCGGCACCATGTGAAACGCGAGATCCCACGCGGCGTACCACGGGTACTCCCATTCGTCGGGCATCGAGACGATGTCGGCGTTGTACAGGTGGGGCCAGTGCGAGTTGCGGCCGTGGTCACGACCGGGGGGAGGCGGCGGCAGACCAGGGTCGCCTTGGAGCCATGCGCTGAGGTCGTAGCGGTAGTGCTTCTTTCCCCACAGCAACCCCGCGATCGCCCGCCGCTGAACGTCGCGCGCCGCGGCGGCCGCCCCGGGGGCGAGGTCCTCGTAGAACTGGTCGGCCTCGGTATGCCGCGCCTCCAGGGTGTCGGCGAACGAAGCGCCGAACGGCTCGTCGAGCGGCTCGGGGCTCAGGCGCAGGCGGATCGTCGCGGTCGCGCCGGCATCGACGGTGAGGCGGTACCAGGCGGCAGCCTTCGTGCCGCTCTTGGCGGGGTTCACGGTGCCAGTGCCCTGCACGACGTGGTCGTTGATGCCGTCCTTCGGATACGGCGTCGAGTTCGACGATCCATAGAGGCGCTCGAAATTCGTCTCGTTGTCGCAGAACAGCCAGGACGCTGTTGTCGCGCCTTCGGCCGCGAGCCAGCGCTGCCCGAACAAGGCGTGCGACGCTTCGACGTGGTCGCCGTCGAGCTGCAGCCACGGGTGGCGATCGTCGCGTCCCCACGACCATGTGTTGCGGAACCACACTGTCGGAAGCACGTGCAGCGGCGCAGGATCCGGGCCTCGGTTGGTGCACTCGATCACGATGCAGATGTCCTCCGGTGCCGCCTTCGCGTACGTCAACTCGATGTCGAAGTAGCGGTCATCGTCGAAGACCCCCGTGTCGATCAACTCGTACTCGGAGTGATCGACACCGCGCCGGGCATTCTCTGAAACGAGATCGTTGTACGGGTACGCGTGCTGCGGATACTTGTAGAGCCACCGCATGAAGGAATGCGTCGGTGTGGAGTCGACGGCCCACCAGTACTCCTTGACGTCTTCGCCGTGGTTGCCTTCGGAGTTCGTGAGTCCGAACAGTCGCTCCTTCAGGATCGGGTCGTTGCCATTCCACAGTGCGATCGCGAAGCACAGGTGCTGCCATCGATCGCAGATGCCCCCCAAGCCGTCTTCGCCCCATCGGTACGGCGCGCGAACGCGCGTGATCATGAGGGAAGTAGTCCCAGGCGTTGCCGCCGGCGCTGTAGTCCTCGCGCACCGTTCCCCACTGCCGCGCGGCGAGGTACGGGCCCCACCACTTCCACCTCGCGGCGCCGTCGCGGTCCTCGTCGAGTCGTAGCTCCTCTGCGTCGCCGCGCACCGCAGCACAGTACGCGGGTCAAGCGAGAGGAGCGTTCCAGGCCTCGATGGCGGGAACGTGATGCTCCCATGCCAGAACCGACAGCGTCGCGGGAGAAAGTGCGAGGTGGCGTCCGAACCCGGGGTCGACGTCGAGCCAGCGGGAGGCAAGGACGCGGAGGAGGTGCCCGTGCGCGAACGCGAGCACATCACCGTCGATCGCACGGACGCGGGCGATCACGCGGTCGGCCCGCGCCGACACGTCAGCGAGTGTCTCGCCGTTCGGCACGCCGTCGTCCCACAGGAGCCAGTCGGCGTCGTCCGATCTCCGGATCTCGGACGTCGTGCATCCCTCGTAGTCGCCGTAGTCCCACTCTCGAAGATCGTCGTCGACGACGGCGTCCGGGAAGCCGGCGATGGCGGCCGTGTCGCGAGCGCGTCGCCATCGGCGACGTGAGCACCAGCGCGTACGTTCGGTCACCGAGTGCTTGCGCCAGCTTTGCGGCGACCGCTCGACCGGCGTCGGTGAGCGGAATGTCCGTGCGTCCCGTGTGCTTGCCATCCCGGGACCACTCGGTCTCGCCGTGGCGCACGACGGTCAGCCGGTTCTCCGCCACGGCGTCAGCGAGATGCTCGGTACCGGCGGATCAGCGCGTTCGTCGACGAGTCGTGGCGCAGTTCGGGCTCCTCCGGCGACTCGAGCTCGGGCATGATGCGGCTCGCCAGTGCCTTTCCGAGTTCGACGCCCCATTGGTCGAACGAATTGATGTTCCAGATCGTGCCCTGCGTGAAGACCTTGTGCTCGTACAACGCGACGAGCTGGCCGAGCACGCGGGGGGTCAAAGCCGGCGCGAGGATCGTGTTCGTCGGGTGGTTGCCGGGGAACGTGCGATGCGGAACCTGATGCGCCGGCACACCTTCGGCTTCCACCTCTTCGCGGGTCTTGCCGAACGCGAGTGCTTCGGTTTGGGCGAAGAGGTTTGCCATCAGCAGGTCGTGATGGGTACCGAGCTCGTGCGCCGGACGGTTGAACCCGACGAAGTCACACGGGATCAGCGTGGTGCCTTGATGGATGAGTTGGTAGTAGGCGTGCTGCCCGTTCGTGCCCGGAGTACCCCACACGATCGGACCCGTGTCGGTGTCGACGGGATTGCCTTCCAAGTCGACCGACTTCCCGTTCGACTCCATGTCGAGCTGTTGCAGATAAGCGGGGAAGCGGGAGAGGTAATGGTTGTACGGCAGGACGGCATGGCTCTGCGCGCCGAAGAAATCGCGGTACCAGATGCCGAGCAGTCCGAGGAGCACCGGAACGTTCCGTTCGAACGGCGTCGTGCGGAAGTGCTCGTCGATCTCGTGGAAGCCGGCGAGCATGTCGCGAAAGGCGCGGGATCCGATTGCGATCATCAGCGAGAGTCCGATCGCGGAGTCGTAGCTGTAACGTCCGCCGACCCAGTCCCAGAACTCGAACATGTTGGCGGTGTCGATGCCGAACTCGGCGACCTTCTCGGTATTCGTCGACACCGCGACGAAGTGATTCCGGACGGCCGCGTCGTCACCGAGTTGACCGACCAGCCACTCGCGAGCCGACTTCGCGTTCGTGATGGTCTCGATCGTGGTGAACGTCTTCGACGAAACGATGAAGAGGGTTTCCGACGCATCGAGGTCGTGGATCGCTTCCCAGACCTCACTTCCGTCGACATTCGACACGAACCGGCAGGTGAGGTGTCTGTCCGTGAAGTCGCGGAGCGCGTCGTATGCCATCGCGGGACCGAGGTCCGAGCCGCCGATTCCGATGTTGACCACGTTGCGGATGTGCTTGCCCGTGTATCCCGTCCACTCGCCGGCTCGTACTCGGTCGGAGAACTCGCTCATCTTGTCGAGTACGGCGTGCACGTTCGCGATCACGTCCCGACCGTCGACGACGAGCGTCTCGTCGCGAGGCATGCGCAACGCGACGTGCAAGACGGCCCGGTCTTCCGTGACGTTGATGTGCTCGCCCCGGAACATCGCCTCGATCCGCTCTCGAAGACCGCTTGCTTCGGCGAGCGCGACCAGCAGTTCCATCGTCTCGGCACGGACGCGGTTCTTCGAGTAATCGAGATAGAGGTCGCCGGCCGTGTGCCGTGAACGACTCACCGCGGCGAGAATCCTCCGCGAAGAGATCTCGGAGGTGGACATCCTTGAGCTTCTCGTAGTGATCTGCGACCGCCTGCCATTCGGGCGAGTCCACGGCTCCGACCACTACTTCATGCCTTCTTCCCTGACGATCTTCTCGATGTGTCCGCCGAACTGCTTTCGCATGGCCGACTGCAGCTTGTTGGCGAAGTCCGCGTCGCCCTGAGAGGCGAATCGTTCGTAGAGCGAGGAGGTGAGCACGTGCGCTGGCACACCGACCTCGACCGCCGCCTGTGCGGTCCACCGTCCCTCACCCGAGTCGGAGACGCGGCCGGTGAAATCCTCGAGTTCGGGCGACTCGACCAGCGCGTTCGCCGTGAGGTCGAGGAGCCAGGAGCCCACGACCGACCCGCGCCGCCACAGCTCCGCGATCGACGGGATGTCGAACTCGTACTTGTAGAACTCGGGATGTTGCAGTGGCGCCGTCTCTGCGTCCTTGTCGCGTTCACGAAGGCCGATGTCCGCGCGTTCGAGGATGGCCAGACCCTCGGCGAACGCCGCCATGATCCCGTATTCGATGCCGTTGTGGACCATCTTCACGAAGTGGCCTGCGCCATTCGCACCACAGTGCAGGTAGCCCTGCTCCGCTTCGACCGGATCGCCGGTGCGGCCAACGGTCCGCGGTGCGGCGTCGATGCCCGGTGCGAGCGCCGCAAAGACAGGATCGAGCCGCGCAACCGCTTTGTCGTCTCCACCGATCATGAGGCAGTAACCGCGTTCGAGCCCGAAGACGCCGCCACTCGTGCCGGCATCGACGTAGTGGATACCGAGGCCCGCAAGCTCCTCGGCGCGGCGGATGTCGTCGCGGTAATAGCTGTTGCCACCGTCGATGATGGCATCGTCCTTGTCGAGCCGCTTCGACAGGTCCGCGATCGTGGAGTCGACGAAGGCGGCCGGGACCATGATCCACACGTTGCGTGGCGTGTCGAGCTTGTCGACCAGGTCGCCGAGATCGGTCGCTCCGACCGCGCCCTGGTCGGCCAGTTGCTTCACGGCGTCGGGGTTCACGTCGTACACGACACAGGTGTGGCCTGCTCGCATGAGCCGCAGCACCATGCTGGCGCCCATCCGGCCGAGACCGATCATGCCCAGTTGCATCGAAGACTCCCCTGTCGCGGTTCTCGAGGCCCTTCCTACCCCGTCGCGGCCCGCTTCGCTCGCAACAACTCGGCGACCGACCACGCCTGGAAGGGACAGCCGGATGCTCGATGGGGCACGTCGCCGTCCGCCGTCTCGGACACCGATCCGACGCCCCATTCCGCGACGTGAGCCAGCGCTCCGTCGATCACACCCGCCATCGGTGCGCCGGCCTTCCGGCAGGCATCGACATAGGGGCCGAGCAACCACGGCCACACCGTGCCTTGGTGGTACGCCCGGTCGCGTTCGTTGGGACCGCCGCGATGCAGACCTGCGTAGCGTGCGTCGCCGGGAGCGAGCGACCGGAGTCCGATCGATGTGAGCAAGGGTGCACACGCTCGGACCACGGCCGCCGCGGTGGACGGGTCGTTGATCGGCGCGTTCGGGAGACTGACCGCGAGGAGCTGATTGGGACGGACCGACGCGTCGTCGGGGTCGACGACATCGAGGAGCCCGCCGCCGTCCGACCGCACGAATCGCGCCGAGAAGGAATCACTCGCATGCGTGGCGATCCCCGCGAGCTTGTCGGACAGCGAACTGTTCGACGTTCTCAGGATGCTCGCCAGTGTGAGAAGTCCGCTGATCCAGACCGCGTTCACCTCGACCGGCTTGCCGCGGCGCGGCGTGACCGGTTGCCCGTCGACGCGCGCGTCCATCCACGTCAGAGCCCACCCGTCGGCTCCTTGTGAGATGAGCCCGTCGTCGTCCATCCGGATGCCGAAGCGTGTGCCTGTTCGGTAGTGCTCGACGATGCCGTCGACCTGCGCCGCGAGCGTGTGAACCAGATCATGATCGCCCGCTACGACGGCATGCCTGCCGAGCGCGTGGAGCAACCACGGCGCCGCGTCGACGGTGTTGTATTCGAGCTCGCCCGTGTCGGCAGTATTGGCGAGCATCCCCTCGCTCAACGTGCCTGCCATGCGCTCGAGGAGCTCGCGTCCCTCGTCCCATCGGTCCGTGGTGAGGAACAGTCCTTCGTACGACGTCAACGAATCGCGCGACCAGTCGCCGAACCACGGGTAGCCGGCGACAACCGCAGGGCCGTTCGGCGTGCGGACGACGAAATGATCGGCGGCCAAGACGAGCTGTCGATCGTCGTCGTCGACGGACCGTGCTCGCTGGGCGACGTCGGTGGCGCGCCGTCGAGCGCGCGCCACGATGACCTGGGCCGCCGCAGGCGGTGCGAACAGATCACCGGCCCATGCCTCCACGTCCAAGGCGTCGCCCGGATGAAGGTCGGCGCAGAATCGTCCCGCCATCCACACGTCCTCGCGATCGTTGAGACCTCGGGCGGCTTCTTCCCGATGGCGGTCGCCGCGCCACCACGATGCACCGAGTGGATCGAAGTTCGGGCCCCGCACGCGGTACGCCCCTTCGAACACGAAGCCGTCGCCTGTGCGCTCGATCCTCGGATCGGACTGGCCGAACCGCTCGCCGTGCGCATCCCGCCACGTACACAGCGTCTCGACCTCGAGCCGGACGGCACCCGGTGCTCGGACGAGCCGGTGCGTCACGCCGACGGCTGGTCGTCCATGGGTCATGGCGACTTCGGCCTCGACGACCACGTCGCCGACTCCCCACCGCCACGCCGGGACGCCGTCGCGCAGCGAGAACGACTGCAGGTGGAGGTGGCCCGCAGGAGCGATCGTGCCGTCGGCCCACTCGTGCGTCGCCAGTCGCACGCGCTGATCGCCCAGCACGAGAACCGGGTCGAGCGCCACCAGGCCGACCATTCGCCCGATCGGTGGCGTGGTCGCGACCACGAGCAGTCCGTGATAGCGCCGCGTGCGGAGTCCGCCGACGGTCCCCATCGCGTAGCCGCCGACGCCGTCGGTCACCAGCCACTCGCGCTCGGAGGCTTGGACGAGATCACCGGTCACCTCCCGTCCGAACCGGATCTCCCTCACCACCACCCGCAATGTTGGTACACGGTGATCGCGGCCGTGACCGACGTCACCAGCTGGCGGTTCCTGCCCGCGCGGACATCCGGGGCGCCTTCGAGTAGGAATGGCAACCCCATGATCAACAGCGACCGCATTGAAGAGTTCGTTGAACAGGTCATGGGTCACGCGCTGCTTGCAGAGGCATTCGACGAAGAGCCTGACCGTGTGATCGACAGCTTCATCGCGGACGCGTCACCCGACGACATTCGGACGGTGATCGTCGAGTACGCACGGTTGTACGCAGAGACAGCTCGCCGAAAGGCGGGTCTCGCGGAAGATCTCACCAACCTGCATCTCGCGATGGCAGCGCTGTGTGATCGCTACGGCGTCGAGACTCCCGAAGAGGTTCTCGGTCATTTGCCGGTGGACGTGTTCGACGAAATGGAACGGATTGCCGACGCTGTGGTGGGCGAGCTGTACGCGATGCACGACAGTGGCGAACGACCCCGAGCGTTCATGCGAGCCGATGGCAGAGTGTGGACGTACGGCGAAGTCTTGTACGCCATGAGGTACCAGGAACCGAGCCTCGGCTAGCCCGAAGCGACTCGCTGTATACGTGAAGTCCGTCGACCGCGGGGCCGTCCGGCTGCTCGAGCGGACGACCTGCTGGGCGACTCTGTGACCGCCGGGGTACTGGCAAGGCTGTGACCATGCGGCTACGTGGCGGAGGTGGACGGGAATCGAACCCGATACGCCGCATGACAGCCAATGACGGCCTGTAGCCGTAAGTCCTGCTCAGCCCAGCTTTCCGGTCGTCCGACGGAATCGTTCGTGATGACTGTGTGGGCGTGTGGTCACGAATCTGTGACCACGGTGTGACCACGGCGGAGCCTTAGCGCAGCCGTCCCGTCTTCTTCGCCCAGCTCATCGAGGAAGAGCACCCCTCCGTGGGGAGGCGTTCCTTAATATCCCTCGGCTCAGTTGAAGACGGGGGGGATCCGAGTCCGGAGTCAAGTGCGCCCGAGGTGGCACGGATGACGGGCAGGAACCGCGGCGCGACCGTCGAACGATGGAACCGGGGGTCAGCACCCAACGTCAAACCACTATGCAGAACGTCGACGGGCAATGGCGCGCTTCTACGGTTGTGTGTTCGAAGTGCGGTGAGCGGAACACCGACGTCGACGAGTTCTGCCGAAACTCGGCTTGCGGCGCGTCACTTGCTGTTCGCACTCAAAGAGGCAGCGAGGGCACGCTCCGTTCAGCCCCAGCAGCCCCAGCGCTGTGGTCCCCAGCGGCCGCCCAGAAGCGCGGAGTCAGAGTGGCACTGTCGCAATCGGAAGCGTCGGTGACGCCAGGTGGGACCGCGTCAATCGGCCTGACAATCGTGAACGCCGGTACGGTCGTCGAGACAGCTCGAGACCACAGTCAAAGGTGTTCGCGGCGAACTGGGTGACAGTCCAGCCCGACGTCGTCTCGTTAAATATAGCCGAACGCCGAGACCACTGTCAGCAATCCGGTTCGAGCCGCCACGCGCATTTGACACAAGCTCGGGTCCGCACAAGTACTTCGTGTCGGCGGTGTCGACCGTGAGCGCGGAGGCTTCCGCTTCGACGACCGGGTCGATAGACTAGTTCGGAACGTTCGAAGATGTCAGCGTGGAGCTGACGCCTCAGCGGTCAGAACGAGCGACGGCGAGCCAAAGCACCGCTGTCACGATTGTCAATCGAGGCAACACGCAGACGACGTTGACGCTCGACGCGGTAATGGTCCGGACGAGGCGACTCGAAGTTTGACTTTCGAGAATCTCGACTGAACAGCCGAACCGGGCGAGACGTGGGTCGTCGACGTCGCGGTGAGACCTCGCCACGTGCATTGGTTTGGCAAGGCGACCCCGCATCCATTCACGGTCATTGCCAAGGCAGCGGACGAGGGCGATCACCAACCGCCCGGCATGCTCGTGCAGAAGGCTCTGATGCCCGTGTGGGCCTTGCCGGTTGCTGCCATCGCCTTGGCCGCGATCGTCGTCGCGATCGCATTTCTTGGCAACCACAACAACAAGGTTCACTCAACCTCGAACGGTTCGGGCGGGGGTCCGCCGACCACACTGCCGACGACACCGACCCGTCGTGGGATCGCCACGACCACCCGCTTTGAAGGCGGGGGAGCCCACCAGGTACCCAGACACCTCCGCCGCGGAAGCTACCTGGTCAGCGCGTATGAATCGTGCGCGTCGGATTGTGGACAACGTGCGGCCGTCGCGAACACCCCACGAAAACCCCGCGAGCCTCGACAACACTCCGCGACACGAGACGACATTGCGTGGCAGAAACCAACACGATTCAGCTGTCGAGCGCGGTCTCGAACGCGAGGTTCGGTGCGCGCGGAAGATGCCGTCGTGCGACACGAGCGGCACCGAGAGGTGAATCGCGGTGGCGGCGATCCATCGATCGGCATCGTGATCCGGTTGGGCGAGCGCGTGCCCGGCGCGTTCGCAGGCAATCCGGAGATCGACGTACGTGGACAGCAACGCCGGCCCGGGCCAGACGATCTCAGCTCGATGTACATGCTCACGCGCTCGCTGGAGGCGCGCTGGACCCCACGCGCGCCGTCGTAGCCCGAACTCGAGTTCTGCGAGAGTCTGGAAGCAGACCAGAAAGCGGCGGCCGGCGAGGATCGGACGATAGAGCTCGACAAGCGGTTGAGTGGAGCGCAGCAAGTCGGCGCTGAACACGTTGGTGTCGACGACGACCGTGGGCGTGCGTTGAGCCACGGATCAGCGGGTGATGGCGTCGAGGAAGGCGCGCTCTTCCTCGTCGCTGAGATCGTCGATCACCGGCGCGTCGGCAGCGTTCCACGGCCGGGCGCGCTCGAGCTGCTCCTCGACGGGTAGCTCGAGATCTGCGCCGGGCGCTGGTTCCGCGGGGTTGGTCGACATCTCAGTGGCCAAGTGTACGGGCCGGGGCTGATGGGCTGCTGGCCGAGTCGTCGTTCAGCGCCGCACGGTGGAGATCGTCCAGGCGATCGGTGAGCGCCTCATCGAGCTTCGGGAAGAGGTGGCCATAGCGATCGAGCGTCACCGTGATCGACGAGTGGCCTAGGCGTTCTTGGATTGCCTTCGGATGGGCGATCTGGCGACGGGCGGCGCAGACGGTCTCCACACACACGCATTTTGGTCGCCAGATTCGTGTTTCCCGTGCCGCACTCGAGCAGCTGACCGAGCACGCCACTGGCCTGGCCGGCCGCCGAGCCGGTTGCGGAACTCAACACGCATTCCGATCGCAGGGCGACGCCGGGTTCCTCATCAAGCAGCAAGCGACGCTCCTCTCGCAGCCAAACGCGAGACGACAGCAACCACGACGACGCTCAACGCTCGCTGCCCTTCACCGATGACGACATGATCCAACTCGACTCCGCCGCCCTGACCAAGAACTCAGACGCACTTGCACCTGCCGGTGCGTGCCGCCTTGTCCACGCGCTCGCTGCCGGGACGGGTGCCGCGTGTTGAGTCTCGGCAAGCTCGGTCCGGGTCAGCAGGAGTACTACGTGGAGGCGGTCGCACAGGGCGCCGAGGTCTGCACCGACGCGAAGGAAGCGCCCGGCCAGTGGCTCGGACACGACGCACGGAGCAACTGGGTCTCGACGGCGAAGTCGACGCTGATGAGCTGGGCCGCGTGCTCGAGCATCTTCATCCGGACGGCACCCACAAGCTGACCACGGCACGGTCGGTGCCGGTCGGTGGCGGGCAGATCAGCACGACGTTCTGTGCGCCGAAGTCGGGTCGTTCTTGTACACGCTCGGCGAGCCGGAGGTGGTGTCGAGATCGGGTCCGCGACACGACGACGCCGCCATCGCCGCGTCATTCGACGTGTTGGAACGGGCGGCCTGTCGGGTGCGACGCGGTCAGGGCGGCCACACGGTGCTGGATTGGGGACGGGTTCGTGGCCGCGGTCGGCGTTGGATGGTCGACCGTTGTATTCGTGGCTGTCGCCGGTCGGGCATCTGTACGAGGCGCAGCTGCGGTGGGAGCTGACGAGCCGGCTGGGGGTCGAGTGGGGCCCGGTGCGCAACGGGATCCCCTACAACGTGCCAGCATGCCCGAGACGGCGGGCGATCCGGGAGTTCTCGACCCCGGCGACGGGAGATGGAGGCGCATCTCGAGAAGTACGGGCAGCACAGCGCGCCACGCAGCTCGCCGCATACGCAACTCGACGCCCGAAGGACAACACAATCGCCGCTGAGGGGCTGTTGCCCGCAGGTGTGGAGCAGAACGCGCCTGCCACGTGCGGGCTCGATGCGGAGACGCTCGCCACGGTGGTGGGTCGAGCCGCTGATCGAGCCGCCCCGGCCCGAACGACGCGGCAGCGCACGAGCTGTATCGGTGGCTGGGGAGCGCCGAGGGCACGGCGCAGCGCAGCACGTTCGGCGAACGCGACGTCATCAAGGCGGTGTGCAACGCGCTCCCGCACGGAGGCCAGGTCGACCACGTCCTCGATCTCGTCGAAGGGTTCCTGGTGTCGGAGCATGTCGTCGAGGTTCCACCCCGGCTGTGACGCCGCCACGATTCGACTCCCGCGACAGGAGCGTGGTCGCCGCCCGCACCGACGAGAGCCGCTGGACCACGCCGGAGATCCTGGAACTCGAAGCCCGCCTGGTCGACACCGCACGACAAGGACAGGCAAGCCATGTCGGTGTTACAGCCCACCGCGGTGGTGGACACGGTCATCGGTGGACAGCCAACGTTGTCCGAGGGCGAAGCCGGCATGGTGCGCACGATCTGCACTTCGGGCGATGAGGTTCAAGATGGTCAAGGGTGTCGCCGGCGCAGGCAGAGCACCGCGCCTCAACGCCGCCCGCCAGCGTGGGCGGCGTCGGGCTACCGGGTGATCGGCTGCTCTGGCCCCACCGGCCCGCGCCGCGAACCGTTCTGGAACGCCGATGCCGGTATCCCGGGCTGGACGATGAATAGGTTCTCGGTCACCTCGACCACGGCCGGGCGGTGCTCGATGCCGGAACCGTGTTGGTCGTTGACGAAGCGGCCATGGTCGGCAAGCTCGCCCGCCTGATGGATCACACGACGACCACGGGCGGCGAGAAGGTGGTGCCGGTCGGCGACCGTAGCTTCCCGAGATCGACGCGGCACGTTCCGAGGGCTCCGGGCCCGGTTGGGGGCCAGCGACTTGATCGAGAACCGCCGCCAGACCGTACCGTGGGAACGCACGGCGCTGGCCGAGCTACCGCGCCGGTGACCCCGACCTGGCGATCGACGCCTACCTCGACCACGACCGTGTCCACGCCGCGGCCAACGACGGTGAGCTGCGGGAGCTGATCGTCGAGGAGTGGATGAACGTCCGCGTCGACGGCGGCGACGTGCTCATGGTCGCGCCGCGCCTCGCCGACGTCGACGACCTCAACCAGCGCGCCCGCACGATCCTACCGCGACGAGGCTCCTCGGCGACAACGAAGTCATGCTCGACGGGCGCGGCTTCGCCGTCGGCGACGAGGTGTTGGCGTTACGCAACGACTATCGGATCGGCGTGCTCAACGGCACCCGCGGCCTCATCGACCAGATCGACCCGGATCAGCGAGTGTTGATGATCGAAGTCGACGGCGGCGAACGGCCAAGGCGTTCCGCTACCGCGGAGGCCGGCCATCTCACCCACGGCTACGCCACCACCATCCACAAAGCCCAAGGCGCCACCGTGGACCGCTGCCTGGTGCTGCTCGACCGACACCAGCGCCGCGAGCACGCCTCTACGCCCGCGCTGTCCCCGAGGCCGGCACGGCAACGACATCTACCGTCATCGACCGAACCGACCGCGTCGACGAACGACACGGCCCGAAGTCGAACTCGACCCCATCGACCTTCCGCGCGCCGTGACCGGTCGATCCAGCCGCCGACAATTCGCGCTCGACCAAACCGACACCGTTCCAGTCGGCATGCTCGACCAGCTCGCCACGAGCGGGACGTCGTGCAGCGTCGGATGGGCCCAGGTCGGCCCAATCGCGGTGGAGGCCCGCGACCTCGCCCGGCAAGATCAGACCGAGCAGCACTACCTCGACGGAGCCCGATGGCGGAGGCGTCGACCGAGACGGAACTCGACCGTCTCGGTCCCATCGGCCGACGCACACACCGCCATCAGCGACACCGAGCTCGAGAACCGCATCACACGGTTCGACAACGAGATCAGCACGGGCGCGAGACCCAACTCGAGCGTCTCGATGAGGCGCTTCGAGACCATCACGCCCGACATCGTTGACCGTGCCACGTGGGAACACGACCACCGAGACGACCTCGACCAACTCGCCATCATCGACCGACACGTCGACCACGCCGAGAACCTCGAACGCGCCTCGCGCAAGCAAACGAGCGCAGCCTCGATCACGGCATCGACAGAAGCCTCGGCTCGAACTCTGACGCGGCATTGACGATCGCAGTAAGGCCCGCCGATCCGGCCAGCACGACGTCCAGAGCGATACCGGGCGCTTTTCGTGAGGCAGCCCGTAGCGACCCGGCGTTGCCGCGCTGGCGCATACGCGGGGCCGCAAGCCGCCGCCGGCCGAAACCGTCCCTACCAAGGTCCGTCGAAGTAGCCGTTTGGGCTTGGGCCAATCCATGTCGTTCGGCTTCCCTCTATTTCCACCAGGGCGTTGCCACCATGCCGCTCAACTCGGGATGGGAGACGGCAAAGTGACTGCCACCCGCAACAAGATCCTCTTGTTCGTTCAGGCCCAACATGCTGCGGATCTACGCCGAGCTCATTCAAGAAGCCGTGCTCCCCAGGACAAGGTCTGGAAGGACACCATCGCGGGCGACAGTGCAGAAGATCGCAGCGAGGCGTTCCGGCGACAAAGCGAGAACGCCCGACGCCTCCTTAATGGAGTGGGTGGCACGTCGCATGCACCCCACATCAGGCCATAGCAGGTGCCGAGTTGGGCTTCCTCTCAGCCCTGCCTGGAACACCTCGTAGAGCCCGATGAACGCAACCGTCAACGTTGAAGCCCTGACCACGCCGGAGATCATCTCGAGGGCAAAGGCTGACCTATTCACCGATGAAGATCGCCGTGATCTCACCGGCCGACCCCGACGCGTCCACGCCGTGGGCGACTTCATCTACGAAGTTCCTTGCCTTTGCATACTGGTCGGGGTCGGTGAGGTCCCACCCGCCGCCCGTGCCCCCTCCACCGGGATCTGCCGGAGACGGCGTAGCGGGCTCCGGATCAGCCCGATTCCCAGTGCGTCGCAGGTGCCTGCTCAGCCGCGTCAAGCCAGTGTTGAAGCTCGGGCCACAACTTGTCCCGGACCGCCAGCACGCCGCTGTGGTGAGTGATCCCTACCTCGTGGCCGTGAGCGTCACTTCGATACCGTCCGGCACTCCGTTCGGAAAGATAGCCTCGGCCTCATCCTCGGATATCGCACCGTCGAACGTCACGACATACCCGTTCCACAGCGCCCGCGCAGCTATCGACTGTGCCATCCACCCTCCCCAGTCCAGCTCGACGAACCTCCGGCATCTGAAGTGCCGTGTCGAGCGCCCGAATCCCCACGGAATCATGACCGGTATCTCTGCTGCTCGCCACTGCCTGGCCCTTGCCGGCACACCATCGAACTAGCGCATAGGTGCCGTTCTTCGCGTTCCACCCGCTCGAGAATCGCTCGGTATCGCCCGGGTGAGCGATACCGGATAGTTGATGCTTGTTCACGGGCGGCGGCAGGGTGCACATACCGGCATTACCGCCGCTGTCGTGGCCACAGCTTTCCGATGGCGAAGGCGGCGTAGACAATGGTGTTGAACCCGACGACGATGGCGAGCAGCTGCAACCAGCGGTTCTCGACGGTTCGCGGCGAACAGCGTCATGCGGGCGCCTCGGTGACGACGGAGTTCCACTCCTTGGAGCGACCGGTTGCGGTGTCGAGGAGCGACTCCACGTAGACGGACTGCAAGAAGATGGCGTATCCGAGCTCGATGAGCAGCGGGGCGGCGACCGGTTCGCCGCACGCCATCCGCCCTCCCACACGGTGACAGTTCGTCCACCGCGAACAGCAGACCGACGAGCAGCCAGAACACGACCACCGTGAGAACGCCCACCGCAGCCCATGCCAACAAGGCGAAGACGCCGTAGCCGAGGCCGAACTGTTGGAGCAACTACCGAGCGGTGGCCGACGACACGCCGTACATTCGATGTTCTCGAGCGAGCACCCGCGTAAGCCGGGACGGCATGAGGCGATCCGCGGCGGCGCAAAGTATCTAACCCAGAAAGGCGGCCCGGTGCACAACCCATCCGGAAATGTTCCGGCGAGCGTTGCCGGATGGTTCGCCGGTGAGCGACCAGCGCACAGACCCGAGCATTCCCGCCGCTGTGCGGAATGGCGACATGGGGTGACTGTGCGGTCAAAGCCTGCAACTTCAGTTGACAGTTGCTGCCGCTGACCTTAAAATTCCCGGAGATCAACGTAGAAGATAGATCGCACCGTCGCGCTCGGGGGCAGTCGTGCGAATGGCCGCGACCTACCGCACGGAGAACAGAACTTGCCGTTGCCATTTTGATGACGAGCGTGCGCCGCTCTACACGGTCGGCCAGGTCACCGAGATGCTCGCGTCCAGCCCGCCTTCCTGCGACGGATCGATCTGGAAGAGGTCGTGCAGCCCGCCCGATCCGATGCCGGTCATCGCCGCTACAGCCGAGCGGAGATCGCGCTCGTGCAACGGGTATCCGACATGGCCGACGAAGGCATGAGCCTGGCCGGAATCGAACAGGATCCTCGCCCTTGACGTCGAAGTTGCCGACCTCAAACGCCAGCTGCAAGCGGCCAACAAGCACCGCCAAACCAAACCACGACACACCTGAGCTGCACCCCGGCCCACAGCACGAAGGAGGTAAGGGCGTGAATGTCGAGGGCACCCGGATCGATGTTCGAGTGTTCGGACAACGGTGTCCTGCCGCGTGCTCGCACTCATAGGCGAGTTCGACCTGGGCCAGCAGAAGACGAACTGCAACAACAGTTCCAGGCTCTGCGGGAAGCGAACCGTACCACGTCGTGCTCGACCTGTCACGGACTCGATTCCTGGACTCCCGGGTCTCGGCGCACTGGTCCGGGCGCACCAAGACGGCCTCCGCATCGCAATTCGAGGCACGAGCGGATACGCGCTGAAAGCGCTCGAGGTGACCGGTCTGGCGGCACTCTTCAACGCCGAGGATGCTCCGTTCCGACAAGTCGATGACCGATCGCCCACCCACGCCTAGGTGCCGTTCCAGTGCGACAGAGCGGAGAAGCGGACACCGGCGACCGTCTCGTACGTGACGCTGGAGGAGTGCCTCATCATCTACGGCAAGGCGTCGTTGAGCCGAGCACGCCCGTCGGGTGGATGTGTTGAAGCCGAGGTCCCTGCACCGAGGACATCGTGTTCATGGACCCGATGCTCGGCCGCCTCGAAGGACTGGACCGCGGTGTCGAACATGATCGGTGGCTACATCGGCAGTCGGAGCGGCGACGACGATGCCTGACCGAAGGTGTCGGGCGCCAGCGGGGCCGGACCGGAGGGGGCACGTCCGTCGACGTCGTAGCGCACCAATGGACGTTCGCCATGGCTTCTTCCGGTACAGCTTTGTGTGGACCATGCCTGACGGGTCGAAGTCCGGCGGCACTGACTTCTGCGAGCTCGCCGACGACGGCCGAAATGAAGCTCATCACGGTGTGGCCCACGACGACAGCGACAACTTCCCGCTGCCCGCGTAGCTTCAGCAGACCTCGGCGTCTTGGCACCGGTACCGCGGCGTGTTCGGCAGGCGCACCACTCGGGAAGTGAGGGCGCCTCTGTATGTCAAGCGGCATTGTTCGTGCGGTGTACACGACGCCGCTCCAGAGCGGGCAGTATCGACGCGTGCCAGGCTTGGCGTCAATCCTTGCTGAACAACTGGCGTTCTACCGAGCCGTCGCACAGGGAGTACGAGTTCACGACATTGACCCTGCGAGCCTCGATGTGGACCTCACGGGTCTCGCTGGTACCACGGCGATCGATGCGTTTCGCCCACCGGGGCGACGTGCTGGAACTCGCTTGTGGCACCGGTGTGTGGACTCAACATCTCATGCGCCGCAGTTGACTCACTTCACGTATCAGCGACCGGCGTCGGGGAATCATCCTGTGCGGGGCGAGTTCGAGAGGTCGTCCGCCCCGCGGTCTCTCGTGTGGGGTCTCGGAGATGCGGGCGGCGCGCCTTCACG
>CAWGFA010000028.1:0-370884 GCA_963821725.1 uncultured Acidimicrobiia bacterium | reverse complement strand
GCCGGATCGTCGCGCAGGTGCGCCAGCAAACGGTCTCGCACCTCGGCCCAGAACCAGTGCTTGGCCTGCGTCGATCGGCGGTCCGCGAGCGCGCCCGAAGCGCGTAGTCGGTCTCGCCGTTCGATGACGGCATCCCACACCTCTGCGACGCCTTCGTCGTTGACGGCGGAGCACAGCATCACCGTCGCTTCGGTCGAATCGTGTTTCGGACGGAGGAAGTGCAGCGCCTGGCGGTAGTCAGCAGCTGCCTGCTGCGCGGCGGCGAGGAGGTTCCCGTCTGCCTTGGTCACCACGAGGATGTCGGCCAGTTCGGTGATGCCGCGCTTGATGCCCTGGAGGTCGTCGCCCGCTCCGGGCCCGACGAGCAGCACGAAGAGATCGGCCATGTCGTCGACTTCGATCTCGCTCTGGCCGACACCCACGGTTTCGATCAGGACCACGTCGAAACCGGCCGCCTCGCACACCAGCAGCGCCTCGTGGGTGCGCCGGGCGACGCCACCGAGCGCGCCGCCGGACGGCGACGGCCGGATGAAGGCATCGGGATGGCGGGCCAACTCCTCCATGCGGGTCTTGTCGGCGAGAATCGAGCCGCCGGACACGGCGCTCGACGGGTCGACCGCGAGGACGGCCACCCGGTGGCCCTTGTCGAGGATGTGCAGGCCGAAGCGTTCGATGAACGTGCTCTTGCCGACGCCCGGTGCGCCGCTGATGCCGAGACGGACGGCGTCGCCGGTGTGGGCCAGCAGCTCTTCGAGCAGGGCCGCCGCGTCGACTCGGTGATCGGACCGGGTGGACTCGACGAGCGTGATCGCCCGCGCGAGTGCTCTGCGGTCACCGTCGACGACCTTTTGGGCGAGCGTCGAGGTCAAGCGCTCAACAGGTCGAGCACCCGGCTGGCTGCCTCGGGGATGTTGGTGCCCGGACCGAAGATGGCGGCGACACCGTGCTCGTACAGGAAGTCGTAGTCCTGCGGAGGGATCACGCCCCCGACGACGACGACGATGTCGCCGGCACCAGCACCCTCGAGCTCGTCGACGAGTTGCGGAACGAGCGTCTTGTGCCCGGCGGCCTGCGACGACACGCCGACCACGTGCACGTCGTTCTCCACTGCCGCCTTGGCGACCTCGGCCGGTGTGTCGAACAGCGGACCGAAGTCGACGTCGAAACCGAGATCGGCGAACGCGGTCCCGACGACCTTCGCACCACGATCGTGGCCGTCTTGGCCCATCTTGGCAACGAGCATGCGCGGTCGCCGTCCCTCACGCTCGACGAAGGCCTCGACCTCCTTGCGGATGTCTTCGAACGACGTGTCGTCGCCGAACGCCGAGCCGTAGACCCCGCTGATGGTTCGGATCTCGGCCTTGTGGCGCCCGAAGACCCGCTCCATTGCGTCGCTCATCTCGCCGACGGTCGCCCTGGCCCGAGCGGCGTCGATGCAGAGGGTGAGCAGGTTGCCGTCACCTCGCGCACCGTGCTCGAGCGCGTCGAGTGCGGCGGTGCAGGCGGCGTCGTCGCGTGTCTCGCGAACGTGTTCGAGGCGCGCGAGCTGTTGCTCGCGGACCTTCGTGTTGTCGATGTCGAGCACGTCCACGTGGTCCGCCTGCTCGGATCGATACTTGTTGACACCCACGATTACTTCGTCGCCTCTGTCGACGCTGGCCTGCCGGCGAGCTGCGGACTCCTCGATCCGGAGCTTCGGCATGCCGGACTCGACGGCCTTCGTCATGCCACCGAGCGACTCGACCTCCTCGATCAGTTGCCACGCCTTCGCCGCGAGATCGTCGGTGAGAGCTTCGACGTAGTACGACCCGGCGAGAGGATCGACCACATGGGGAACGCCCGTCTCCTCTGCGAGGATCAGCTGCGTGTTGCGGGCGACGCGTGCCGACGTGTCGGTCGGCAGCCCGAGCGCCTCGTCGAACGAGTTCGTGTGCAGGCTCTGCGTGCCTCCGAGCGCCGCCGCCATCGCTTCGAATGCGGTGCGAACGATGTTGTTGTAGGGGTCCTGTTCGGTGAGCGAGACACCCGACGTCTGGCAGTGCGTTCGCAGCATCGACGACGAAGGGTTCTTCGGTTCGAACTGCGAGATGACTCGATGCCACAGCAGCCGCGCCGCGCGCAGCTTCGCCACTTCCATGAAGAAGTTCATGCCGATGGCGAAGAAGAAGCTCAGCCGGCCCGCGAACGCGTCGATGTCGAGCCCACGGTCGAGCGCGGCGCGCACGTACTCCAACCCGTCCGCGATGGTGAACGCGAGCTCCTGGTCAGCGGTCGCGCCCGCTTCTTGCATGTGGTAGCCGGAGATCGAAATGGAGTTGAACCGCGGCATGTGCTGCGCCGTGTGCTCGATGATGTCGGCCACGATCCGCACCGATGGCTCAGGTGGGTAGATGTACGTGTTGCGGACCATGAACTCCTTGAGGATGTCGTTCTGGATGGTTCCGCTGAGGTTCGACTGATCGACGCCTTGTTCCTCACCGGCGACGATGAAGCACGCGAGAACGGGCAGTACGGCACCGTTCATCGTCAGCGACACGGACATCTTCTCGAGCGGGATGCCGTCGAACAGGATCTTCATGTCCTCGACCGAGTCGATGGCCACGCCCGCCTTGCCGACGTCGCCGACGACGCGAGGGTGGTCGCTGTCGTAGCCGCGATGGGTCGCAAGATCGAACGCGATCGAGAGCCCCATCTGGCCCGCCGCGAGATTGCGGCGGTAGAAGGCGTTCGACTCCTCGGCCGTCGAGAAGCCGGCGTACTGGCGGATCGTCCACGGCCGGTTCGCGTACATGGTGGCGCGCACGCCACGAACGAAGGGCGCGAGGCCAGGCAACGAGTCGAGCCCGTCGATGCCGTCCAGATCGGAGGCCGTGTAGAGGGGCTTCACCGGGATGCCTTCCGGCGTCTGCCAGACGAGAGTGTCGGGATCGGCGCCTTTCAGCTCTTTCTCGGCCAGCTTGCGCCAGTCGTCGATGTTGCTCACGGACCCAGCGTAGGTGCGACAACCGTCCCTCTACGATCCCGGGCGTGGACCAGCAAGCGGTGCCCGACCGGCGGCAACGCATCCTGGCACCGCTCGGCGACCTTGCTGGCACGGGGCTCGAGATCGGCGCGCTGCACCATCCGATCATCGATCGCTCGGCGACGAACGCGAACGTCCTCTACGTCGACCACACGGACACTGCCGCGCTCCACGAGAAGTACGCCTACGACTCCGAGGTCGGCGAGATCGTCGATGTGGACGTCGTCTGGAGTGACGAGTCACTCGCCGACGCGCTCGGCGGCCGTGCTCCGGTCGACTGGGTCATCGCATCGCATGTGCTCGAGCACGTGCCGAACCTGGTCGGCTGGCTCGACCAACTCGCGGAGGTGATGTGCGACGGTGCGCTTCTCAGCCTCGCCATCCCCGACAAGCGCTTCTGCTTCGACATCAACCGGCGCGAGACCGATCCATCCGACGTCGTCGGCGCCTGGTTGGGCGATCACAAGCGGCCGAGCCTCGCGACGGTCTACGAGTTCTACGCGCGGGTCACGACTGTCGATGCCGGGAAGGCGTGGGCCGGTGCGTACCGGCTCCTGCCCACCGAGGACAACGTGGACCAGGGACTCGAGTTCGCCCGGAAGGCGGCGGGGTCCGATGACTACGTGGACGTGCACTGCTGGACGTTCACGCCTGCGTCGTTCCTGGCGACATTGCGCACACTGTTCCGCCTCGGCCTCACGTCGTTCCGGGTCGCAGACTTCACGCCGACGCTGCCGAACGAGCTCGAATTCTTCTGCGTGCTCGAGCGTCTTCCGCGAACGCTTGCACCGGACGAGCGCGTTCAGGCGCAGTTGCTGTCGCTGCCCGCGTCCGATGCCGGCGCGACCGAGCTCGACGACCGGACGCAGGTGATGGTGCTCTCGTCTCGAGAAGCCCGACTCGTCGAGGCCAAGCGTCGAGCCGTCATGGCGCTGCGCCGAGCGCTCGCCCAGGTCCGTCGCCGTTGACGGGCGCGTCCTGATCCGGGTGTACGCGGTCCCTGGTCCCACCGCGCCGTAGCCTTGCCCGCATGCCCCTGCGGTTCGTGATCATCGGCGGCGGCCCCGCCGGCAACACGGCTGCGACCCACGCAGCGAGGCTCGGAGCCGAGGTCACGCTGATCGAGCGCGACCTCGTCGGCGGCGCCGCACACCTCTGCGACTGCATCCCCTCGAAGGCCATGATCGCGACCGGCGGCGCCATGTCCTTCAACCGCCGCATCAGCGGTATGGGCCTCACGGAGTCGAAGTCGACGATCGATCTGAGGCTCGCCCGCGAGCGGATCACCGAGATCACCGGCAAGTTGCAGCGCGGTGTGATCGACCTGCTCGAGAGCCAGGGCGTCCGCATGATCCACGGCACGGCTCGGCTGAAGGGACCGCACGAGGTGGTCGTCGACACCGCAGAGGGCGTCGAGGAGGTCGAAGGCCGATGCCGTTCTCGTCTCCACCGGGAGCCGGCCCCGCATCCCTGATTGGGCGGAGGTCGACGGGCATCGCGTCCTGACCACCCGCGACTCGTATCCGCCTCCCGACCTCCCCGAGCACCTGGTCGTCATCGGCTCCGGTGTCACGGGTGTCGAGTTCGTCCACATGTTCTCGTCGTTCGGCTCCGGCGTGACCTTGATCGTTTCGCGGCAGCAGGTGTTGCCGGCGAAGGATCCCGAGGTCGCGGCCGCGCTCGAGGACGAGTTCCTTCGGCTCGGCGTCCGCTTGTTGAAGGGGGCGCGGCCACGGGCATCGAGCGCGTCGACGACGGCGTCGTCGTGGCTTGTGACGACGGCCGACCGCGCCGGAGGGGACGCACGCGCTGCTGGCAATCGGTTCGATCCCGAACTCCGAAGGTGTCGGCCTCGACGCCGCGGGCGTCAGCGTCGACGCGGGCGGCTACGTGACCGTCAACCACCATTGCCAGAGCAATGTGCCCCACATCTATGCCGGCGGCGACGTATCCGGAAAGCTGCCCTTGTCGTCGGTCGCTGCGATGCAGGGGCGCAAGATCGCCGAACACGTCATGGGTCTGCACACCCGCGAGCACCGCCATCTCGACTACGACAAGGCCGCGTCGGCGATCTTCACCGAGCCGGAGATCGCCGACGTCGGTCTGGCCGAGGCGGACGCGTTCGCGGCCGGGCGGAAGGTCCGCACCACGAAGGTGCCCTTCTCCGCGTCGGCGAAGGCCTTGATCAACAACGATCCGAGAGGATTCGTGAAGATCATCAGCGATCCAGCAACTGGTGTGGTGCTCGGCGGGTCGATCGTGGGTCGGCACGCGGCCGAGCTCATCTCGGTGATCGCGCTGGCGGTGACCGCGGGGCTCAAGGTGAACGACATCGTCGAGAGCCTGCTCGTGCATCCCGCGCTCGCCGAAGCGCTGGCGGACGCGGCCGAATAGTTGGTGCGCTCGAAGAACGACGACGTCACCGTCGTCATCAGCTGCTTCAACTACGGCGCCTACCTGGGCGAAGCGATCGGGTCCCTCGAAGCACAGGAGGACGGTCCGCCGCAGGTGATCGTCGTCGACGACGGGTCGACCGACCCCGCGACGATCGACGTCCTCGACGGCCTGGAAGCGCGCGCCGTCGTCATACGCCAGCCCAACGGGGCACGGCGACGGCACGCAACAACGGGCTCGCGGAGGTGGACACGCCGTTCGCTCTCGTGCTCGATGCGGACGACCGGCTGGTGTCGAATGCGCTTGCCGTCCTCAAGCACGCGCTCGACGACAACCCTGCGGCCGGGTACGCGTACGGCCACATCGAATTCTTCGGTGGACAGGAAGGGGTCATGCGGATGCCGCCGTTCGATCCGTGGCGCCTCCTGTTCCGGCACGTGATCGGACCGACGGCACTCGTGCGGCGGGACATGGTGAAGGCCATCGGTGGCTACGACCCGACGTACGCGCACTACGAGGACTGGGAGATCTGGCTGCACGCGCTCGCCGAAGGATGGGAAGGGGTGCAGGTGCCGCAGTCGATCCTGCTGTACCGCAAGCACGGGTCGTCGAAGTACGACTCGGATCGTGCCGCGTACCGCCACTACTTCCGGCGACTGCGCAGGAAGCACCGCGCCTTGTACGGCGACCTGAGCCGGGTCCGCGAACGTTCGACACTGGGCTTCGGTGAGCGCCAGGTCTACCGGTGGATCTGGGGCTACCGGCCGTGGCCGAGAGCGCTCGAGTCGGCGCTCTACTCGCAGTTGTGGCGGCGTTCGAGGTCGACGCAGACGACTGAGCGGTAGGTGGGGTCACGGTCATGACCTCCGAGCCGTCGCACGACGCCGGTCGCGATCCCGTACGCGGGCTTGCCCGGCGCGGTCGTGCGCATGCCCCACGCAAGCAAGCGAGCGCCGACGCGCAGCGGAACCCCGGTGACGGCGCGCAGTTCTGCCAAGGTGACTCGTTCGTGGGCCACCGTCGACTCGTTGCCGCTCACCACGGTGCTGCCGTGCCTCTGTGCTTCGTCGACCACGTCTTGTCGTTCGGGGAACCCGTTGTGCAGGTGCTCGTCCAGCCATGGCGGAACGGTGGTGCCGCGAGCGAGCAACGCGTCACGGATGCGAGTGTCCACGTCGTATCGCGGTTTGGCCTGTCGGGCATGCGATGACGGCGCGACGCGACGCGACACGGCACAGCTCCGCGATCGCCGGCACGCGGTCCGACGGCGCGACGTGCTCGAGAAGGTCCACGGCCACGACGGCGTCGAAGGTGCGATCGGGGAACGGAAGGCGTCGCACATCGCCCAACACGCGCGCTGCGTCGTGTCGACCGATCACGAGTGCGCCGTAGTCCGTGAAATCGGCGTCGAGCGACACCACTGTCCATCCGTGCGGCAGCAAGGGCCCGATGCCGGTGCTGCCGCTCCCGACATCGAGCAGCAATCCCTTCGGCATCGTCGCGATCGCGTCGAGTACGGGCACGAAGCGAACCAGCTGGTTCACCTGCCTCGTGCCCAGAACAGCGGTGCGCGAGGCGGACCATGGATGGCATCGGCTCATCCTATGAATGACATCGACAGCGAACGGCACCTGCTCGACACGGCCGTCACGTCGCTCGGAATCCTTGCCATCGCCGTCACCTCGGCCGCCGAGGTGCTCGCGTTTCTCCATCGCTTCGGAGCGACCGCCCGCACCGACGGTGTGTTCGTCGCGTTCACGCTGTACTCGCTCGTCACCGTCTTCGCGCAGATCCTGCGTACGAGCGCGGTGCCGCTCGTCAGTGGACACAGCGCGCCGCTCACATCCACGGAGTTCATGACGGCACTGACTGGCATGGCCGTGGTCATCGCGATCGTCGGCTTGGTCGGAGCAGGGTGGCTCGGCGATGTCCTCGGCCGGTCCCTCGAGCCCGAAGGTCGAGCGCTTGCCGCGTCATCGTTGCGGGTCCTCGCTCCTGCGATGGCCTTGCAACTCGTCGGAGCCGGGATGGCCGTCATCGGTGCCAAACAGCGACGGTTTCGCGCTGTCGGCCTCGGCTACATCGTTGCGAACGTCGTCGGCCTCGCAGCCTTCTTCGTGGCTGCTCCCATCGTCGACGAGCGTTCGCTCGCCTGGTGCGTGCTGATCGGATCGATCGTGCTCCTGCCGTGCCTGCTGCCGGCGACGGGGACCCAGGTCACGATCCCGCGCAACGCGAGCGGCGTGCTCCCCGCCTCGAGCCTCGTCCTGCGGAGTGCTGCCATCCCGCTCGCGTTCGTCGCGACTCTATCCGATCACGCTGGCACTTCGCAGGCTCGGTGCCTCCGGCGAGATCACCCGCTTCGCCTTCGCATACACCGTGTGCAGCTACCTGCCCGGACTCACGAGCGTCGCGTTGAGCATGACCGACGTCACCGTGTTGACCACGACGGCCACGTCGGCGACGGCCCGAGCAGAGATCGCAGTGCGATCAGCCCGATGGTCGTCGTTCGCCATCGCACCGATCCTTGCCCTGGCCGCGACGCTGGGGCCGAACCTGTTCGCCCAACTGCAGAGCGACGGCGACGCGGGCGATCTCGGCAGACTGTTCGTCGAGCTGGCGCCGTGGCTGGTCGCGACGGTCCTGCTGTGGACGACACTCCACGCTCTTGGCGGAGACGCGCGGCGAACGCACACTTCGCTTCGTGCCCGTCATCCTCGCTGTCCATGTCGTGGCGACGCTCGTCGGACGATCGATCTGGGGATTCGACGGTGTGGTCGTCGCGATGGCCGTCGCACCTCTGGCGTTTGCTTTCGTCTCGTGGCGCCTCACCGAGGTGACGTCCGCGGTTCCGTCGATGCTGTGGTCGGTGGTGCAGGCGACCGCGTTCGGTGCGGCCGTGTACGTCGTCGCGAGCGCGCTCACGTGACGTCGATGGTTCGGTGACCGAGCGAGTCGAGCCGATGCACGTCGCTCGAGGTGCTCGTGAGGGTTCTGCGAGTCAGTCGATGACGATGACGATGTCGCCCGTGCCGACGGACTGGCCGGGGGAGACCTTCACCTCGGCGACGGTGCCCGACTTGTCGGCGTTGATGTTGTTCTCCATCTTCATCGCCTCGAGCACGCACACCGCTTGACCGACTTCCACGGTGTCGCCCACGGCTACGAGCACCTTGGTGATCGTGCCCTGCATCGGCACGGCGACCTTTCCGCTCCCGCCGACAGCCGCGGCGGCTGCGGCCGAGCCGGACCGGCGCGGCCGAGCGGCAACAGCACCGCCGCCGCCCCCGGTGGCTCGGCTCGCTGCGGCAACCGGCGCGACCTCGGGGACCCACACCGCGACCGAGTACCGGCGGCCGTTCACCTCGACGTCGACGTCCCGGCGAACCTTCGCTTCCTCGTCGGCGGTGCCGGCATCGGTGGAAGGCGACGCCGCCTCCACACCCGACAGGTCGAGCGTCTCCTCGACCCACTTCGTCGAGTGCGTCGCCGCTGCGAAGTCCGGATGGGACAGGATCGCGATGTCTGCCGGCTTGGTCGTTGCGATGCCCACGATCTCGAACTCCTCGAGCGCGCGCAGCATTCGGGCGATCGCCTTGTCACGGTCGCCGGCCCACACGACCAGCTTCCCGACGAGGTTGTCGTAGTACTGACTCACCTCGTCGCCCGCTTCGTAACCGCCGTCCCAACGCACGCCCGGTCCCGCGGGAACCTGCATCTTGAGGATGGGTCCTGGCGACGGGAGGAACCGGCCGCCCGCGGGGTTCTCGGCGTTGACGCGCACCTCGATCGCATGCCCCCGCCACGACGCACGTACCGATTCCTGGGTGAACGACAACGGCTCACCCGCGGCGACGTGGAGTTGCTCGGCCACCAGATCGAGGCCGGTGACGAACTCGGTGACCGGGTGCTCGACCTGCAGACGCGTGTTCATCTCGAGGAAGAAGAACTCGCCGTCCTGAAAGAGGAACTCGACCGTGCCCGCGTTCACGTAGCCACAGGCGAGTGACACCTTCACCGCGGCTTCGCCCATCGCCGTCCTGATGTCGTCGGCCAGGGCGGGCGCAGGGCTTTCCTCGATCAACTTCTGGTGGCGGCGCTGCGCCGAGCAGTCACGCTCGCCCAACCAGACGCAGTTGCCCTGGGTGTCGGCGAACACCTGCATCTCGACGTGACGCGGCCACGTCAGGTACCGCTCGACGTAGCACTCGCTGCGGCCGAAGCCCTTCAACGCCTCGGATTGCGCGGATTCGAAGGCGCTTGCCGCTTCGTCCGCCGAGCGGACCACGCGCATGCCGCGGCCGCCACCTCCGAACGCGGCCTTGATGGCGACAGGCCAGCCATTGGACTCGCCGAACGCCACCACTTCGTCGGGTGACGTCAGGAACTCGGTCGTCCCGGGCACGCCGGCGACACCCGCCGCTTCGGCCGCACGCCGTGACGACACCTTGTCGCCCATGATCTCGATCGCTTCGGGTGGCGGTCCGACGAACACGACGCCGTTGTCGCTGATCGCTCGCGCGAAGTCGGTGTTCTCGGAGAAGAAGCCGTAGCCGGGATGAACGGCTTCGGCGCCGGAGCGGTCGATGATCTCGAGGATCTTGGCGGTGTTGAGGTAGCTCTCCGCCGCGGTCTGACCTCCGAGCGCATAGGCCTCGTCGGCGAGTCGCACGTGCAGGGCGTCGCGGTCGAGCTCCGAGTACACGGCCACTGAAGCGATTCCCAGCTCGCGGCATGCCCGGATCACACGTACGGCGATCTCGCCCCGATTGGCGATCAAGACCTTGGCAAACACGGCCGTATGTTTACTGCCGTGTTGAGCGAGGCCACGAACCGGGCGCTCGGGCGGACACGGTTCTCCGACGTGCGCGCTGTCGACGAAACCGGATCCACCAACGTCGATCTGATGGCACTCGCTCGCGCCGGCGCCGCCGACGGAACGGTCCTCGTCGCCGACCACCAGACCGCGGGCCGAGGCCGTGCTGACCGCGTGTGGACGGCTCCACCTCGATCCTCGCTGCTGATGTCCGTGCTGCTGCGGCCGGCACCGTCGTTCGCGCCCCTGGCGGGCATGGCGGTCGGCGTCGCCACGGTCGACGCGGTGAGCGCGACGGCGGGCGTCGGGCTCCGGCTCAAGTGGCCGAACGATCTCGTCTGGCCGGGTCTCGGTGAAGGGACCGATCGCAAGGTCGGCGGCATCCTGGCCGAGGCGGACTGGTCGGACTCGGACGCACCCGCGGTCGTGGTCGGCCTCGGCCTCAACGTGAACTGGCCACGCGTGTTCCCCGACGAGCTGCTGACGACCGCGACCTCACTCAACCACGTCGCCGGCCACGACATCGATCGTGAGGCGGTGCTCGTCGCGATCCTCGAAGCGCTCGACGCCCGCCACGACGACGGTCACGTGGTCGATGACGCGCGCGCACGATCAGCGACGCTCGGCACGCGCGTGCGGGTGCACCTCGCGTCAGAGGTCGTCGACGGCGTGGCCGTGGCGCTCACGGACGCGGGTCATCTCGTCGTGGACACCGACGCCGGCCCGACGCGGACCATCACCACCGGCGACGTCGTCCACCTCAGACCAGGCTGAGTCTCGCTAAGGATCAACGGTTCGCGACTGCAACGCGTGGAACACGTCACGCGCCGCGACCGTCAGCGGACCCGGACACGCCGGAAGCGCGACGGCCGTCGATCGTCCCGATCGGCTGCACGTCACGTGTGCTCGACGTGAGGAAGGCCTCTTCGACATCAGCCAGCGTGGTCATCACCACGTCGGCTTCCGCGATCGGCAGGTCGAGCTCGAGCAGCAGTTCTCGCGTGACGCCGGCGAGGCACCCCGATGCCAGGGGCGGGGTCAGCAGGTGTCCGTCGACGCCGACGAAGACGTTCGAGCCAGTGCCTTCACACAGGTTGCCGACCGTGTTGCCGAACAGTGCTTCTTCGGCGCCAGCGGCGCGTGCGTGTTCGCGGGCAACGACGTTCTCGGCGTATGACGTCGTCTTCACGCCCGCGAGCGCGCCTCGTTCGTTGCGCGGCCATGGAACCGTCACGACGTCCGCCGCGGCCGACCACTCGGTTGCCGGTCCGCACTGGATGACCACCGTCGCCGGTTCGTCACCGCGCGCCGATCCAGCGAGCGACGGACCGCCGGTCACCGTGACGCGCACCCAGCCGGCCCCCGGCTGGTTGGCCACGATCGTCGTGTCGATCGCGTCGCGCAACGTCGTGTCGTCGTAGGGCACGACGAGTCCGAGTCCACCGGCGCTTCGGTGGAGACGAGCGAGATGACGCGTCATCGCGAACGCGGTGTCGGCGACGACCTTCATCGTCTCGAACATCCCGTCGCCCACTGTCAGTCCGTGGTTCGACACCGGCACCAAGGCTTCGTGCGCAGGCACGAGCGCCCCGTCGATCCAAACCTTCATGACACTGCGGCGCTCATCGCACGGCCACCGGTTGTGCGCTCGCGACGCGCACGAGTCGTCGCGCCTTCAGCTCGGTCTCGTCCCATTCACCCTCGGGCGTCGAGTCCCATGTGATCGCGCCACCGGTGCCGAAGTGGATCCGGCCGCCGTCGAACCAGAACGTGCGGATGGCGACATTGAGCTCGCCGAGCCTCCTGTCGGCGTCGACCCATCCGACGGCGCCGCAGTAGACGTCGCGAGCGACCGGCTCGAGTGCGTGGATGTAGTCGATGGCGGCCAGCTTCGGCGCCCCCGTCACGGAGCCCGGCGGGAAGGTGGCGTCGATCAGTTCCCGCCATCCACCGCCGGCCCGTAGACGTCCGGAGACCGTCGACACGAGATGGCACAGGCCGGGATGCGACTCGACCGCGCAGAGCGACGGCACCTGGACCGACCCGTAGTCGCACACGCGACCGAGATCGTTGCGGACCAGATCGACGATCATCACGTTCTCGGCCCGGTCCTTCGCGAGGAACCCGTCGGCGGTGGGCGCCGTGCCCTTGATCGGCGACGACGTCACGACGTCCCCGTCGCGACGCAGGTACAGCTCGGGCGACGCTGATGCGACGTGCACGCCGTGCGCCGGGAGTCGCACGACGGCGGCATACGGCGCGGGGTTCCCCTGCGCCAGAGCGGCCCCGAGCGCGGCCACGTCGGCGTCGGATCGCAAGGGCGCCGAGAGCCGGCGAGTCAGGTTCACCTGGTACACGAGCCCCGCACCGATGGCGGAGCGAATGCGGTCGACCCGTGTGCAGAACGCGGTGCGATCGAGGCTCGTCGCCCATGTCTCGGCATCCACGCCCGGCCACGGCGGGCCGGGCCACGGTGTCGCCGGCCGGACGGACGCGAACCGTGCGCAGATGGGCTGTCCCTCGAAGGGGAGCACCACTGCCCAGATGCCGTCGGAGTCGAGCGCGTCGAGGTCGGAAGTGACGTCCATGAGCCCCGTGAGCAGGCGACCACCGACGACGGCAAGGGCGTTCAAGAACCGCAGCGTAGGGTCACCTCTGTGCAGTTCGATGTGTCGGAGGAGCACGAAGCCTTCCGAGCCGTCGTGCGGAACTTCGCCGAGGCCGAGATCGCGCCGCACGCCGAGCGGTGGGACCGAGAGCACGTGTTCCCGACCGATGTCGTGCTGCGAATGGGGGAGTTGGGACTGTTCGGGTTGCCCTTCCCGGAGGAGTACGGCGGCGGAGGTGCGGACCTCACGACGTTGTGCATCGCCATCGAGGAGTTGGCGCGTGTCGACCACTCGATGGCGATCACACTCGAGGCCGGCGTCGGCCTCGGCGCCAACCCGATCCATCGCTTCGGCACCGAGGACCAGAAGCAGAAGTGGCTGCCCGACCTGTGCGCCGGCCGCGCCCTCGGTGCGTTCGGCCTCACCGAGCCCGAGGCCGGAAGCGACGCAGGCGGGACGCGTACGAAGGCCGTTCTCGACGAGGCAGCGGACGAGTGGGTGATCGACGGCGAGAAGGCCTTCATCACCAACTCGGGCACACCGATCACGTCCGTCCTCACGGTGACGGCTCGCACGGGGCCGGGCGAGATCACCGCCATCGTCGTGCCCGCGGGGACGCCTGGCCTCACCGTGCAGCCTCCGTACCGCAAGATGGGGTGGCACGCATCCGACACGCACGGCCTCACGTTCGATGGCTGCCGGGTGCCGTCGGGTCACCTGCTCGGCGAGCGAGGACGAGGCTTCGCGCAGTTCCTCGCGATCCTGGACGAAGGTCGGATCGCGATCGCGGCGCTTGCCGTCGGCGCGATCCAAGGGTGTCTCGAGCTGGCCACCCAGTACGCCAAGGACCGCAACGCGTTCGGCCGGCCCATCGGCGCCAATCAGGGCGTCGCCTTCAGGTGCGCGGACCTCGCGGTGATGGCGGCATCCGCCCGCCTGCTCGTGTACGAGGCGGCATGGCGGCGCGACAACGGTCTGCCCTACCGGCGCGAGGCCGCCATCGCGAAGCTCCATGCGACCGAGTCGGCCGTCTCTGCGACCCGGTCTGCGACCCAGGTGTTCGGCGGCTACGGCTTCATCGACGAGTCGCCCGTCAGCCGCTTCTACCGCGACGCCAAGGTCCTCGAGATCGGTGAGGGGACGAGCGAGATCCAACGCCTCGTCATTGCCCGTGAGCTGGGACTTCCCGTCGAGTAACGGCCGGCGTTGCGTGCATTCGCTGCCGGCCCCGACTGCTGGGCCATAGCGACCCCCAAGTACCATCCCTGACCGTGAGAGCCCCTACGCGGGGGCGGGCGAAGGCGAGACGGACCTGGCCGCAACGCCTGCTGATCGGCGGGAACATCTTCTTGATCCTCATCTGCCTGCTGACCGCGGGCGGGCTGGGCTACGCCTACTCGAAGGTCAGCTCGATCGGACGCGTCCAGTTGGGGAATTCACTCGCACCCGTGGACACGTCCACGACTGGCGGCGCGGAGAACTTCCTCATCGTCGGGACCGACTCGGCGGAGGGGCTCGATCCCAACGATCCGGTCCTGGCAGGGCGCCCGGGCGGCCTCCGGTCGGACACGATCATGGTCCTGCGGCTCGATCCGAACTCGGATCACGCGCAACTGCTCTCGTTGCCGCGGGATCTGTACGTGCCGATCGACGGGCAGCAGGGCCGCGACCGGATCAACTCCGCGATCCAGGGCGGACCCGAACGGCTGATCAACACGATCAAGTCCGACTTCGGGATTCCGATCAATCACTACATCGAAATGAACTTCTTTGCGTTCCGCAGCGTCGTCGTCGGCCGTCGGCGGCGTGCCGGTGTACTTCTCGACACCGGTGCGCGACCTGCAGTCGGGCCTCGACGTGCGAGACACCGGCTGCGTCACGCTCGACCCGGTCCAGGCGCTCGCGTACGCCCGCAGCCGCGACTTCGAGTACTTCGAGAACGGGCGCTGGAAGACGGATCCGACGGGCGACCTCGGGCGCATCAGCCGTCAGCAGGCGTTCATCCGCAAGGTCATCCAACGCGCGATCGACAAGGGAGCGCGCAACCCGGCCGTCCTGAACGACCTGCTCGACACGGGCACCAGCGCGCTGCATCTCGATCCGACGCTGACGCCGGGTGACCTCGTGAGCCTCGGCCGCCGGTTCAAGGACTTCAACCCGCAGAACCTCGACACGTACTCGGTGCCGTCGACGAGCGCGACGATCCGTGGCGCCGACGTGCAGTTGCTCGACCAGCAGCAGGCGGACCCGATCCTCAACATGTTCCGCGGTGTCGACGCCAACACCGTCGACAGCACGGTGCTCGTGGTCGAGAACGGCACGCCGACTTCGGGCTTGGGCGGCAAGGCAGCGGACGCCTTCCGCGGCGTCGGCTTCAGCGTTCCACCGGAGGACGTGGGCGATGCCGACCGCTTCGACTACGCCCGAACGGTCGTGCGGTATCTGCCGGGCGACGAGGCCAAAGCGGAGCAGGTGGCGAGCCGCCTCGGCGCAACGCCTATCGTCGAGAAGACGAACTACATCGTGGGTGCCGATGTCGTCGTCGTGGTGGGCGCCGATTGGCAAGGGGTGCGCTCGACGCCCGGCCCGACCGTCTCGCTGCCCACGAACACCACGACCACGACGACAGCGCCCGCCGTCGCCCCATCGACCACCACCACCATTGGCGTAGTGCCGCAGACCCCAGAGGACGTGAGTTGCTGATGCCCAGTCGCATCACCGTTATCGGCGCCGGATACGTCGGCCTGACCACCGGCGCGTGTTTTTCGCATCTCGGACACGACGTGACCTGTACGGACATCGATCCCGAGCGTGTCGATCTCCTCAACCGCGGCGAGGTGCCGATTCTCGAGGCGGGCCTCGACAACTTCATCCGTGAAGGACTGACCGGTGGACGGCTGCGCTTCACCGTCGGATCGGCCGAGGCCGCAGGGGACAGCGAGTTCGTGTACCTCTGCGTCCCGACCCCCCAAGGCGCCGACGGCTCCGCCGACCTGACGCACATCGAAGCGGCGGCCACCGAGGTCGGTCCCGCGCTCGAGTCCGAGGCGATCGTGGTGAACAAGTCGACGGTCCCGGTGGGCTCGACCCGGGTCGTCGAGCGGGCGCTCGGACGAAGTGACGTGTTCGTCGTGTCGAACCCCGAGTTCCTGCGCGAAGGCTCCGCCGTCCACGACTTCCTCAACCCCGACCGGATCGTGATCGGGGCCGACGACCAATCCGCCGCCATGCGGGTCGCGTCGCTGTACCTCGGCATCCCGGCGCCGCTGATCGTCACCGACCCGGCGTCGGCCGAGCTGATCAAGTACGCGAGCAACGCCTTCCTCGCCGCCAAGGTGAGCTTCGTCAACGCCGTCGCCGCCGTGTGCGAAGCCGTCGGCGCCGACATGAACGACGTCGTTCTCGGCATGGGCTCCGACAAGCGCATCGGCCACGAGTTCCTCCGCCCGGGCCCAGGGTGGGGCGGAAGTTGCTTCCCGAAGGACTCTCGGGCGCTGATTCGCATCGCCGACGACGCCGGGTACAGCTTCGACCTGCTCGAAGGCGTGGTCGAGGTGAACGACGAGCAATTCGAGCGTGTGACGCGTAAAGCGATCGAGCTCGCCGGCGGGAGCGTCGACGGCGTGCAACTGGCGGTCTGGGGGCTCACGTTCAAAGCGCGCACGGACGACTTGCGGGAGTCGCCGTCGCTTTCGATCGTCAAGCGTCTGCTGGCGGGCGGCGCCAAGGTCCGCGCCTTCGATCCGTCGATCACGCCGCCGCTCGAGCCACACAAGCAAAGGGTGCTCGAGGGAATCGAGATCGCGAGCGATCCTTACGCCGCCTGTGAAGGCGCTGCCGTGCTGCTGGTGCTGACGGAGTGGGACGAGTTCAAGTGGCTCGACTTCGACAAGGTCGCCGAATCACTCGCGTCGCTTCATGTCGTCGACGGGCGCAACCTGCTCGATCGTGAGTCTCTTCGCCGGCGCGGGTTCGTCTACCAAGGGATCGGTCGAGTCTGATGCCGAGAGTCGTGGTCACCGGCGGTGCTGGCTTCCTCGGGTCGCACCTGTGCGAGTCGTTGCTCGACAGAGGTGACGAGGTCGTCGTCCTCGACAACCTCGTGACGGGTAACAAGGCCAACATCGCCCACCTCTTCGGGCGCCCGGGATTCGCGTTCGTCGAGCACGACGTGAGCAACTACATCTGGGTGCCTGGTGACGTCGATGCCGTGATGCACCTCGCCAGCCCCGCATCGCCGAAGGACTACCTCGAAAAGCCCATTCAGACGTTGAAGGTCGGCAGCCTCGGGACGCACAACTCGCTCGGGCTGGCGAAAGCGAAAGGCGCCAAGTACTTCCTCGCGTCGACGAGCGAGGTGTACGGCGACCCGCAGGTGCATCCGCAGCCCGAGACGTACTGGGGACACGTCAACCCGATCGGTCCACGCGGGGTGTACGACGAGGCGAAGCGATTCGCCGAGGCGATGACGATGGCGTATCACCGCCATCACGGCCTCGACGTTCGCATCGTTCGGATCTTCAACGTGTACGGGCCGCGCATGCGTCCCCTGGACGGGCGCGTCGTGTCGAACTTCATCACGCAGGCGCTCGTCGGCAAACCCATCACGGTCTACGGCGACGGCAGCCAGAGCCGCAGCTTCTGCTACGTGGAAGACGAGATCCGTGGTTTTCTCGCGCTTCTCGACTCCGGCGTCACCGGCCCGATCAACATCGGCAACCCCGATGAGTTCACGATGCTCGAACTCGCGGAAATCGTGCTCGAGCTGACCAACGCATCGTCGGAGGTCATCTTCGAGCCGCTGCCGGTCGACGACCCGACGCAGCGCAAGCCCGACCTGACGCTCGCCCGTTCGAAGCTCGGATGGGAACCGACGATCGCCCTGCGCGAAGGGCTCACTCGCACGATCCCCTACTTCGCCGAGCAACTCGGCATTTAGTCGCTCGGCTCCGGGCGTCGCTTCGCTCCTGCCTCCGCCGAGTGCGGCTCGTCGCTGGCGCTTCCCTCGCCGCATTTAGTCGCTCGGCTCCGGGCGTCGCTTCGCTCCTGCCTCCGCCGAGTGCGGCTCGTCGCTGGCGCTTCCCTCGCCGCATCTAGTCGCTCGGCTCCGGGCGTCGCTTCGCTCCTGCCTCCGCCGAGTGCGGCTCGTCGCTGGCGCTTCCCTCGCCGCTTCGCGGCTGGCGGTCGCTCCTGCGCCACGCGGCAGCTGCGGGATTCGGCCTCGGCGCGGTGGTCGAGGTACCAATCGACCGTTGCACGGAGCCCGTCGTCGAACGACGTGCGTGCCGCGAACCCGAACGCGTCGGCCGCACGGCTCGGATCGACGCGCCGCCGGGGCTGACCGTCCGGCTTCGAGGTGTCCCACCTGATCTCGCCATCGAAGCCGACGACCTTCACGACGAGCTCGACGAGGTCCTTGATCGGCAGCTCCTGATTGGCGCCGAGGTTGACGGGCTCGGGACTGTCGTACTGCTCTGCAGCCAGGACGATGCCCTTCGCCGCGTCGTCGACGTACAGGAACTCGCGTGACGCCGACCCCGTGCCCCACACCTCGACGTGGTCGTCACCCGCTTCCTTCGCGTCGACGCACTTCTTGATCAGCGCGGGAATCACGTGCGACACCGCGGGATGGAACTTGTCGCCGGGCCCGTACAGGTTCGTCGGCATGAGATAGATGCAGTTCTGCCCGTACTGCGCGCGGTTCGCCTGCGCGTGGACCAGATGTGCGAGCTTGGCGATTCCGTATGGAGCGTTGGTCTCCTCCGGATACCCCTGCCACAACGAGCCTTCCTGGAAGGGAACGGGCGTGTGCTTCGGGTACGAGCAGATGGTTCCGAGGATCACCGTCTTCGCGGTGTGGTGCTTCCGGGCCTCTTCGATGACGTAGGTGCCCATGAGGAGGTTGTCGATGTACAGATCCGCGGGGCGGGCCTGGTTGGCGCCGATGCCACCGACCCGAGCAGCGAGATGGATGACGAGATCAGGTTGCACGTCGTCGAACATGGCGCCCACCCGCTCGGGTCGCCGCAGGTCGTAGTCCTCGCTCGACGGAGCGATCACCGTGGGCGCACTTCGTGCCGTCAGAGCACCGCGCACGGCTCGACCGAGGAACCCGCTGCCACCCGTCACCAGGACGCGGCGATCGGCCCAGAAGTCGTCGGGGGTCATGCGATTCAGCGTACGACGACATAGCCCGGGGGCTGCGCCCGCGGCGCCTCCATCGCCGTCCGGCCGCTCGCTCGGCGACATACTGGGGGCTGCGCCACGGCGCCTTCGGCGCCTCCCCATCGCCGTCCGGCTCGCTGGCGCTCGCCGGCCGCTGCTCGGTCCCGGCACCTGCCGAAGCGTCATGCCTCTTCGGACCGAGCTGGCCAGGTGACAGACTCCGCGCACCATGCCCGGGGCGCAGGTGGCGGTGACGCTCGAACAGTGCTGGCACGCCGTTCCGGGTGGCACGGCGTGGTCGACCCTCGAGCTCGTTCGCGCGCTCGACGCCCGCGATGACGTGCAACTCGTCGGTGTGGCCACGCGGCACCGCCAACCGCCGCCAGAGCCGTGGACGCCACCGATCCGGGTGCGCCAGCTTCCGTTGCCTCGCAGCGTCCTGTACGAGACCTGGCATGCACCGGTCTGGCGATGGCCGCGCGTCGAACGAGCGACCGGACCGGTCGACGTCGTCCACGCCACCGCGGTCGCGTACCCGGCCGCGGCGGCACCGGTGGTGGTCACGATCCATGACCTCGCCTTCCTGCACGATGCGCAACTGGCGACTCGCCACGGGCATCGGTTCTTCCGCCGCGGTCTCGAACTGGCACGGCGTCACGCACGACTGGTGATGTGCCCTTCCCGGACGACTATGGACGAGTGCGTGGACGCGGGCATCGAGCGTGAACGGTTGCGCCTCGTGCCGTGGGGCGTCACGCCTTCGAAGGTGGCGAAGGACGACGTGAGCGCAGTCCTCGAGCGCTACAAGATCGACCGCGCCTATGTGCTGTTCGCAGGAACGGTCGAGCCGCGCAAGAACCTGCCGCGGTTGCTCGACGCTTTCGCGCGTGTACCGAACGAGGTCGATCTGGTGCTCGCCGGTCCGTCGGGATGGAACGAGTCGATCGACGCGCAGGTCATCGCGCTCGGATCCCGCGTCCGTGCACTCGGGTTCGTCGGCCGGTCCGACCTCGATGCGCTCGTCGCCGGCGCATCGGTGTTCTGCTACCCGAGCGTCCGCGAGGGATTCGGCTTGCCCGTGCTCGAGGCGATGGCACAAGGCACGCCGGTCGTGACCTCCTCGGGGACGGCGACCGCGGAGGTCGCGGGCGACGCGGCTCTGCTCGTCGATCCGCTCGATGTCGACGCCATCGCCAGCGCCATTCGAGCGGTGCTCGACGACCGCGCCGAGGCCGCGCGGCTCGTTGCAGCCGGCCGCGATCGCGCCGAGACGTTCACGTGGGAGCGGACCGCTGACCTCGTCGTCGAGGTGTACCGCGAGGCGCTCCAGTGACCCCGTCGGGTCGTCTTCACGTCGGCGTCAACCTTCTGTGGCTTGTTCCCGGCGTGGTCGGGGGCAGCGAGGAGTACACGACGCGACTGCTCCACGCCTTCGCGGAGCGCGACCTCGTCAGCGACGGCATCGACGTCACGTTGTTCGTCGTTCGTCCGTTCGCCGACGCCCATCCCGAACTGGTGCACTCGTTCCCGACCGTGCTGTGTCCCCTCTCCGGGCGCTCGAGAGGCGTACGGATCGTGGCCGAGTCGACATGGCTGCTGGCGCAGGCTCGCCGCCATCGCGTCGACCTCCTGCACCACGCCGGCGGCACGATCCCGTTGCTTCGTGCGACCCCGTCGGTCCTGACGATTCACGACCTGCAGCCCCTGCTCATGCCCGGCAACTTCAGCGACCTCAAGGTGAAGTACCTTCGCCGCCGCCTGCCTGTGTCCGCGAACCATGCGCGGCTGGTCGTCTCGCCGTCGGAGTTCTCGCGTCGGACGATCGTGGACCTCCTCGGTGTTCGCGCCGATCACACAGCCACCGTTCCGTCGGGATACACGGCGAACGTCGCGGAGGCGCCGGTCGGCGATCCTCGCGCCCGCTACCGGCTGGACCGTCCGTTCTTCCTGTACCCGGCGATCACGTATCCCCACAAGAACCACGTCACGCTGGTGCGGGCGTTTGCCGAGGTGACGGCGAAGGGCGTCGACGCGTTGCTCGTGCTCACGCATCGACCCGACACCATGGAGGGCGAAGTGCACCGCCTCGTCGACGCACTCGGCCTCCGCGACCGCGTGCGACGACTCGGGCACGTACCGCGGGGCGATCTCGACTGGTTGTACGCCGACGCGGTCGCACTCACGTTTCCGTCACGATTCGAGGGGTTCGGCTTGCCGGTGCTCGAGGCGATGGGCAACGGTTGCCCGGTGATCGCCTCCGACACCACCGCGATCCCCGAGGTCGTGGGCGACGCAGGTGTTCTCCTCGATCCGGATGACGTGGCGGGTTGGGCGGCCGCGATGTTCGAGGTGGCCACTGACGAGGATCATCGGTCGGCGCTCGCTGCCGCGGGTCGCGCCCGAGTGCGCCTGTTCGACTGGGCATCGTCGGCCGAACGGCTCGCGTACGCCTACCGCCGGGCGGCGGCGAGGCCCGAGCCGTGAACCTCCTCGTGTTGTGCCCGCACTTCGCACCCGATACCGCGCCCACCGGCGACGTGATGACGAGCATCGCGTCCGAGCTCGTCGCGCGCGGTCATCGACTGCACGTCGTCACCGCGCTGCCCTGGTACGTCCACCATCGCATCGAAGAGGGATGGACCGGTCGTCTCGTTCGTCACCAGGAAACCGAGTGGGGGCGCATCACGCGGGTGCACCCGTTCCCGACGGACAAACGCAACATCCCGGCCCGAGCGCTGGCGTTCGGAGGGTTCACTGCTCTGGTGTCGGGGATGGCGACCCTGTCGCGACCGCGGCCTGACGCCGTGTTGGCGATGTCGCCACCGCTCACGCTCGGAGCGGCGGGCTGGCTGGCGGCGCGGGCACGACGCGCGCCGTTCGTGTTCAACATCCAGGACGTGTTCCCCGACGTCGCGGTCGAGCTCGGGGTGATCACCAACCCGACGGTCATCGCGCTGGCCTCGGGCCTCGAGCGACAGACCTATCTCCACGCCGATGCGGTGACCGTGCTGTCCGAGGACTTGCGCGTCAACGTCGCTTCGAAGATCGCCGGACGTCGGTCCGAGCGCGTTCGTGTCATCCCGAACTTCGTGGATGTGGAGCGGATCAGGCCCACGCCGAGGGAGAACTCGTACCGGCGCCAGTTCGGCCTGACCGGCAAGACCGTCGTGATGTATGCCGGCAATGTCGGGTTCTCGCAGTCGCTCGACCTCGTGCTCGCGGCCGCCGCTGCGCTGGCGCACGAACCGCACGTCGTGTTCGTCGTCAACGGCGGGGGATCGGCGAGGACCGATCTCGAACGCAAAGCTGCCGGCCTGCGGAACGTCCGGTTCGTCGATCATCAACCGAAGGACCGGCTGCCCGAGCTGCTCGCCGCGGCCGACGTGCACGTGGTGCCGTTGCGCAAGGGTCTGGCGCGAGCGAGCGTGCCCTCGAAGATGTACTCGATCCTGGCCGCCGGTCGTCCCATCGTGGCCAGCGTCGACCCCGGCACCGAGGTCGCGACCGTGGTCGAGCGGGCCGGCGCCGGGTTGACGGTCGCGCCCGATGAGCCGGAGGCGTTCACGAAGGCCGTCGCGAGGCTGGTCTCGGACCCGGACGAGGCGGCTCGAATGGGAGCGGCGGGCCGGGCGTTCGTCGAGAGGTGGGCGTCCCCGGCGGCCGTCGCCGCCCATTACGAGGCCCTCTTCCAAGAGCTGATCGACGCGAATCGAGCGCAGCGACCGCTCTGAGCGGACCAAAAGCGCACCTGATTCCGTAGTGACCTCCGGTCCCTCTACAGTTGCATCCCCATGGGTAAGGCTTCATCGGCGAAGAAGGTGGCCCGCGCGGCGCGCGCGGGCGGCACGAAAAGGTCCGGCCAGCGTCGCCCGATGGGCTTTCCCATCGCCATTCTCGCGGTCCTCGTCGTCGGGTTGTTGCTCGTGCTGTTCGCCCGTGACCGCCGCAACGCCAACGCCTTCCCGCGGGCGAACGTCGATCACGTCCACTCCGCCTACGACACGTACGTGTGCACCCCCGACGCGGGCGCGCCCGCGAGCACCACGACCACCACTCCGGCCGCCGGGGAGCCGAGCGACTCGACCACGACCACCTCGACGACCGCGCCCACATCGACCACCGTTGCGGCACCCGGTGACGTGCCGGGTCAGTACCTCGATCCCTTCCAAGACGCGACGCAGGACGTCCTCGGCATCCACACCCACGGCGACGGGCTGATCCACATCCACCCGTTCACGGACAGCGTCGCCGGTCGCAAGGCAACCCTCGGCGTGTTCCTCGACCAGGTCGGCGTGTCGATGACGAACGAGAAGCTGTCGCTCCCCACCGGTCAGACGTTCACCGAAGGCGTGACCAAGTGCCAGGGCGGCAAGGACGGCCAGCTCCAGGTCGCGAAGTGGAACGACGCCAACGACGCGGCGCAGGGGAAGAGGCCGAACGAGATCTTCACATCCGGGTTCGACCAGATCCGGCTCGGCGCCAACAACTCGTTCACGATCGCGTTCATGCCGGCGGGCTCGACGATTCCGGCGAAGTCCGACGTGGCATCGCGCATCGCCAACGTGAGCGACCTGACGGGCACGACGCCACCGGCGAGCGGTGCGCCCGTGGTCCCGCCGGACAGCGGCGCGCCGGCGGGTCGCGCCCGCGAGCGGCGCGCCGGCGACCAACGCAGTGCCCGGCGCGCCGACCAGTTCTCCGGACACGGCGACGAGCGTTCCGGCTTCCAGCAGCCCGTGAGAGCGGTCGTGCTCGTGGGCGGTCTCGGTACCCGCCTGCGACCCCTGACCCTTCATGTCCCGAAGCAGATGCTGCCGGTCGTGAACCGGCCGATGATCGAGTGGTCGATCGCGCACATCGCCGCGCATGGCGTGGACGACGTCGTGTTGTCACTCGGCTACGGCGCGGAGGCCTTCGTCCAGGCCTACCCCGACGGCGCATGCGCCGGTGTTCCACTGCACTACGCGGTCGAAGACGAGCCACTCGACACAGCGGGAGCCGTCCGCTTCGCCGCCCTCGATGCAGGCATCGACGAGCGCTTTCTCGTGGTCAACAGCGATGTGATCAGCGACATGGACGTGACCGGTCTCATCGCCTTCCACGAAGCACGCGGCGCGACGGCCACGATCGCGTTGCACGAGGTCCCGGACCCGTCTCGTTTCGGCGTCGTGCCGACGGACGCAGATGGCCGCGTCACCGCGTTCGTGGAGAAGCCCTCCGTCGAGGAGGCGCCGACCAATCGCATCAACGCCGGGCTGTACGTGCTCGAGCCCGAGGTGCTGGACCGGATCGACGGCGGCCGCCCCGTGTCGATCGAGCGCGAGACGTTTCCGACCCTGATTGCCGACGGCGGGTTGTTCGCCCAGGACGACGGTGGCGCGTACTGGCTCGACACGGGCACGCCCGAGGCCTACCTGCGCGCGCAGCTCGACATCATCGACGGGCGGTATCGAGGCGAAGGAATCGCCGGCGCGGTCGCCGTCGATCCGTGCGCGACGATCGCCGCGACGGCCACGGTCGTTCGATCGGTGGTCGGTCCGAAGGCCGTGGTGGACGCCGGGGCGCACGTCTCCGGGTCCGTCGTCATGACCGGCGCTCGCGTCGGACCGAACGCGAGGGTGCTCGACTCGATCATCGGGCCCGGCGCCGAGGTCGGCGAGGGCGCCGTCGGTCGAGGACCTTTCGATTCTCGGCGACAATGTTGCGATCGCCGCCGGCGAAAGCGTTCGTGCCGCACGTCTGCCAAGGGAGGCTCCATGAAGGCGTTGGTCACCGGTGGTGCCGGGTTCATCGGCAGCACCCTCGTCGATCGGCTGCTGGCCGAAGGCCATGCGGTCGACGTCGTCGACGACCTGTCGACCGGATCACTGGCCAACCTTGCCGAGTCGCGGGCCGACCGTTCGAACCAACTCACGTTCCATCAACTCGACATCCGGCAACCGGGTGTCGTGTCGCTGATCGAACGGCGCGCGCCCGAGGTGATCTTCCACCTCGCGGCGCAAGCCGACGTGCGCGTCTCGGTAGCGAGGCCGGCATTCGACGCCGAAGTGAACGTGCTCGGAAGCATCAACGTGCTCGAGGGGGCGCGGGCGGCGGGCGCGAGGAAAGTCGTCTTCGCGTCGAGCGGCGGGACGATCTACGGCGATCCCGATCCCTCCGAGCTGCCGATCAAGGAGTCGCATCCACAGCAGCCGGTCTCGCCGTACGGAGTCGCCAAGAAATCCGTCGGCGACTACATGCACGCCTACCGCGAGCTCCACGCCCTCGAATACACCGCGCTCGCGCTCGCCAACGTGTACGGGCCACGGCAGGACCCGAACGGCGAAGCCGGCGTCGTGGCGATCTTCGCCGGACAGCTCCTCGCAGGCCAGCAGTGCACGATCTTCGGGTCCGGCGAGCAAACCCGCGACTTCATCTACGTCGACGACGTCGTCGATGCGTTCGTCCGAGCCGCGGACAAGGGCAGCGGTTTGCTGTGCAACGTCGGCACCGGCGTCGAGACGTCCGTGAACACGCTGTACACGACGATGGCGGGTGCGGCCGGGGTCTCGAAGCCGGCGATCGTCCGACCCGCTCGTGCAGGCGAGCTCGATCGATCGGCGCTCGATCCTGGCCGTGCCGCGCTGCACCTCGGGTGGAAGCCGTGGACGACGCTGGACGAGGGGGTCGCGGCCGTCCTGAAGTGGTTCGCCGCGTCTACCTGAAGAGGTCTTCGTCGGGCCTGCGCACGATCTCGCCGCGCACCTCGCCGCGCCGCAGCCATTCCCTCGGTACGCCGCGCACGACCGCGACGGGAACTCCGGCGGCCTTGCCCATCACGAGCTCAGCCGCTGATGCGAGCTCGTCGACGACGGCCACCTCGGTGACGAGCATCTCGCGTCCGTAGGTGTCGGTCGAGCCGCGCAGGTCGAGGATCGCGCCGATACCCGCGCACCCGATGGCGACGTCGGTGAGACCCCGCCGCCAGGTGCGCCCGAACGTGTCGCTGACGATGACCGCGACCTCCACGCCCGCCTTCGCTCTGAGGCCGTCGCGGATACGGCGAGCCGAGCGGTCGGAGTCCTCCGGGAGCAGGGCGGCGTAGCCGCGTTCGACGTTGGACAGGTCGACGCCTGCGTTGGCGCACACGAAGCCGTGCTTCGTCTCGCTGATGACCAGGTCGCCGCGGCGACGAAGCACGCGAACCGACTCGCGTTCGACGATCGCCTTGTGGCTGAGCGGGTCATCGGGGTCGACCTTCTCGAGCATGCCCTCGGCCTTCGACACGATCTTCTGTGTCACGACCACGACGTCGTCGTCCTCGAGCGTTGCGGCGGCCGCGATGGCGGCGGCGAGGTCGTCGCCCGGCTCGATCTCGCGGAGGCCTTCGACCCCGAAGACGGTCAGCTGCATGCCCGTGGTCTACACGGCTGCGAGCGTGGCTCTCGCCAGCGCCGCCGCGGCCTCGACCGACGACATGACTGTCGGGGTGACGACACAACTGATGCCCGCGGCTTCGACCGCGCCCGCCGATGCAGCATCGGCGTCGTCGATCACCAGGACGGACGCGAGCTCCGCGTACAGGCGGGCGACACCGACGACAGAAGCTTCGTGACCGAGCTCGCGCAGCATGCGGTCGGCAGGACCTTTCAACGCGGCGCCTGCGACGATGGGAGAGATCGCGACGGTACGTTCGCCCGTGCTGCTCGGACCGCATCCCGTACGCCGCGCACGGCGAGCACAGGGTCGATCGACACCAACGGATTCGACGGCGCGATCACGACGACATCCGCGTTCGTGATCGCGTCGAGCACGCCGGGTGCAGGACGGGCGCCGTCGGCGCCGTCGAAGCGCACGTCGGTGACGGCGACGGCGTGCTGCCGCCCGACGAAGTAGTCCTGGAAGCCGATCTCGCCCTCTCCCTCGACAGTGACCATTGTCCGCAGTCGGTCGTCGGTTGCGGGCACCAGCGTCACCTCGAGCCCCCATGAGGAAGCGATCTCCGCCGTGACAGTGGACAGCGGTGCACCTTCGGACAGGCGGCCCGTGCGGTAGAGGTGCGTTCCGAGATCTCGGTCGCCGAGGCGGAACCACGACGGCCCTCCGTATCGCTCGACCATGTCCATCGCCTGCCACGTCTCGTCCCGCAAGCCCCAACCGGTCTCCGGGTTGATCGCACCGGCGAGCGTGTACGTCACGGTGTCGATGTCCGGCGAGATGTGCAGACCGTGGAGCACGGTGTCGTCGCCGACGTTCACGATCGCAGTCACGGACGAGGGCTCGGTCGCCTGCACGAGCCCCCGCAGGAAGCGGGCGGCACCGACGCCGCCGGCGAGCACCGTGGTCAAAGGCGGAGCTCACCCCTCAGGAGCGCGAGGTCGGCGTCGACCATCATCTCCACGAGTTGCGGAAACGCGACCTTCGGCTTCCAACCCGAGCGTCGAACGCGCGTAGCTCGAGTCACCCACGAGCAGATCGACCTCCGCGGGGCGGAAGAAGCGTTCGTCCTGCACGACGTACTGCTCGTAGTCGAGGCCGACGTGCGAGAAGGCGTGCTCGCAGAACTCGCGAACGGAGTGCGTCTCGTCCGTCGAGACCACGTAGTTGCCGCTCTCCGGCTGCTGCAGCATCATCCACATGGCCTCGACGTAGTCACCGGCGAAGCCCCAGTCGCGCTGACCCTCGAGGTTCCCCATGCGGAGCTCATCGGCTTGGCCCAACAGGATGCGGGCGACGCCATGGCTGATCTTGCGCGTCGAGAACTCCAAACCGCGTCGAGGCGACTCGTGGTTGAACAGGATGCCGCTGGTCGCGTGCAGTCCGTAGGACTCGCGGTAGTTCACGGTGATCCAGTGGCCGTACACCTTCGCGACGCCGTACGGCGAGCGCGGATAGAACGGCGTGGACTCGACCTGCGGCACTTCGAGCACCTTGCCGAACATCTCGCTCGAGCTCGCCTGATAGAAGCGGATGTCGGGGTCGACGATGCGAATGGCGTCGAGGATGCCGCGTCACGCCGAGCGCAGTTGTCTCGCCCGTGAACACCGGTTGCGTCCACGACGTCTGCACGAACGACTGCGCGGCGAGGTTGTAGACCTCGGTCGGTCGATGCTCGCGCAGGATGCTGAGCATCGAGATCTCGTCGAGCAGATCGCCGGCGACGAACTCGACGCGATCCTGGATGTGCGCGATCCGCTCGAAGTTCACCGTGCTGCTGCGCCGCACCATGCCGATCACGTCGTAACCCTTCGCCAGCAACAACTCCGCCAGGTACGACCCGTCCTGTCCCGTGATGCCCGTGATGAGCGCGCGCTCTGCCATGACGACGTTCTACGCTCCCGGGACAGTTCCGTCTGCGAAGTGAGTTGGCACGTGCGCGAAGAAAGCGAGAACCTCGGTAGGCGGATCGCCGATCTGCGCGGCAAGCTCGGCATGACGCAGCAAGAGCTCGCCGAACGGCTGGCGGTGTCGCGCACGGCCGTCTCGCACCTCGAAGCGGGCATGACGGTCCCCGGTGAACGGACGGTCGTGTTGCTCGCAGGGCTCTTCAAGATCGAGCCACGAGAGCTCGTCGCCGCCACCAACTATCCACTCGGGAAGGCGCAGCGTCTGCCGGCTGTCGCGGCGCGTTACACCGAGCTCGAGCTGTTGACCACCCTGCTCGACAACGATCTCGCGTGGCTCGAGCGCGCCGGTGACGCTCACCGGCGACGCGTGCTCGACGAATGGGACGCTCGACTCTCGTCGGTCGACGACAACAGCATCGACCTACGCGAACGTGAGCTTCTCCGCGACGCGCGGCAGCGAGTGCGCGTCAACCGCGATCGCTGACGCGAGCGCGCATGTCGTCCAACACGTCGACGAGTGTCTGCTCGAGCGGAATCGTCGGCGCCCAACCCGTTGTCTTCTGGATGCGACTGTGGTCCCCGCGCAACACGGGAACGTCGACCGGCCGATCGAGGCTGGGATCGTGACGAAGTGTCATCGGTGAACGAGCACTTGCGAGCAGGCGTTCGGCAACCTCCGCGACCTCGACGTCCACGCCAGAGCACACGTTGTAGGCCTCGCCGGCTTCGCCGTGTTCGACGAGAAGTCGATATGCCCGCACGACGTCGCGCACGTCGGTGAAGTCGCGGCGGGCCGACAGGTTGCCGACCGGAACGTCGGTCCCACCTTCGACCTCGTTGCGGGCGATGCGCTCGGCGAGCGCCGGCGCGACGAAGTTCGGACTCTGACCGGGACCGAGATGGTTGAAGGAGCGCGCTCGCAGCACCGGAAGCCTCCAGCCGAGCCACGCCTGGAGCCCGAGATAGTCGGCCGCGACCTTGCTCGCCGCATACGGCGTGACCGGACGCAGCGGTGCGTTCTCCTCGATCGGCAACTCGTCTTCGGCGACGATGCCGTAGATGTCGGCGCTCGAGACCGACAGCACGCGCTCCACACCCGCCGTTCGGCAGGCGAGCAGAATGTTCAGCGTCCCCTCCGCGTTGGCGCGGAACGCCTCCTCCGGTGCGTTCCACGAGCCACCGACATCGCTCCAACCGGCGAGGTGGTACACGACCTCGGGACGGAACCGCTCCAGGATCCCGTCGATCGAGGCACGGTCCTCGATGTCGATCGAACCGTCCTCGCGGTCGCACCCTTCGACGTCGTCGCCCGCATCCTGAAGGTGGGCGAGGAGGTGCCCGCCGACGAAGCCGCTCACTCCCGTGATCAGGGCGCGCACCGACGGAGTCTTAGCAGAGGCGCTGATACAGGTTCACAATGCCCTGCGCGCATGCATCCCACGAATACTTGTCCGCTCGCGCGCGACCAGCCTCGATGAGCCGTTCGCGCTCGTCGGCATCGTCGAGCAACGAATCGAGCGCCGTGGACAGGTCGTCGATGTCGCCGGGTGCGACGAACCGAGCGCCGTCGCCGAGGACTTCGGGGAGCGCACCAGCGCGCGTCGCGACGACCGGTGTCCCTGCGGCCATGGCTTCGAGCGGCGCGAGGCCGAAGCCTTCGTACTTCGAGGGATACGCGAAGATCCTGGCGCCCGCCAACAGATCCGCGCGGGCGCGATCGTCGACCCACCCGGTGCGGACGACGCGATCGCCGTGATGCGCGCGTGCGACGGCCGCGGTGAACGCATCCGACCCCCAACCGTCCTGTCCTGCGACGACGAGCGTCACGTCGTCGCGGGTTTCCGCGAGGTGGTCGAAGGCGTCGACGAGCAGCGGCAGATCCTTTCGCGGTTCGATCGTGCCCACCGCGAGGATGTACCGGTCAGCGGCGACGCGTGCCCGACCGGCCGCGGCATCGCCCTCCCGCACCGGATCGATGCCGTTCGGCACGACGTGGACACGAGCCGGTTCGACAGCGAACGTGTCGACCACCTCGTCGGCGACGAACTGGGAAACGGCGTGGACGTGCGCCCCTCGCCGGAGCGCGCGCCGGATCAGGTCTGGGTACTGCAGCGTGTCGCGCGTGCACAGCTCGGGGAAGCGGACGCACGTGAGGTCGTGCACGGTCGCGAGCTCGATCGTTCGGCCCCGGGTCGGCGGCACCACGAAGTTCGGGCCGTGCACGAGATCGACGGCGCCGGTCCACCATTCGATCGGCGGCCAGTCGGCGCGCCGCCACAGTTGGCGAAGCGGTTGCGCCGCCATCGGGCCTCGCGCTCGGCGGACGGTGCCGGGGAGCAGACCGCCGGCCTCGGTGCGCCCCCGCCACGACACCGAGTAGCCGACGACATCGATGTCCGCGACGGTTGCGATCCGAGTGAGGACCTCACCGGCGAACGCGCCGACGCCCGTGCGGACGTCGAGCAACGAGGTGACGTCATACGCGACCCGCATGGCCTCTCATCCTGACCCGGACGTCCGTGCAGATCGGCGGGGTCATAGCGCCGCAAGTCGACACCACGTACAGTCGCCCGGCGGATGAGTTGCGTGCCTCGGTGCGAAAAGATCCGACGCCCCCGATCGGGGGGCGATCGGGGGCGTCGGGCACGCCTGCCGGCCGAGGGGGGATCGGCCGTGGCGGCGATCGGGATCCGTCAAGCGGCTCCGTGGCGACGAGAGGGCCTGCAACCGCTCCTCGAGGGTCTTCACCCGGTCCTCGAGGCGCTTGCCGAGGTGCTTCTGCACCTCTCGTCGCCGCACCTGGACCTTCTGCACGGTCATGACACCGAGACCGACGGTGACGTAGAAGGCGTCCGTGGCGAGCTTGGAGAGATCCTGGTTCGTAGGGGCCATGGCCGCATGTCTCCGTGCATGCTCGGGCATGTTTCGGGCGTGAATCGCTTGCAACCATAGGGCGAAGTGCAAACTATTGCAAGCAGATCCAGCGGCCGGTGCCCGGGGACGGGCCGCTCAGGCCACTAAGTTCTGCGGCCGCCGTGGTTTCCGTCCCCCAACCTGTCGCGCCCGTCGACCGACCCGACGAGACGGAAGAGGACCAGGAACCGTCGGTCGCGGCGCCGCCGGTCGTGGCCGTGGTGGTGGCGCACGAGCCGTCGCCATGGCTCGAGGAGTGCCTGCAGTCGCTCGCCGCCCAGGACTACCCGAACCTGTCGGTCCTGGTCATCGACGCCGATGGCAACGCCTCGACGGCCAGCGAGGACGGCATCACGCAACGGGTGGCGGCCGTGGATCCCGACGTGTACGTCCGCCTGCTCGAGGACAACACCGGCTTCGGCCCGGCCGCCAACGAGGTGCTCGAAGTCGTCGAGGGCGCGGCGTTCTACGCGTTCTGCCACGACGACGTCGCACTGGCGCCGACGGCGATCCGGGCGATGGTGGAGGAGGCGTTCCGGTCCAACGCGGGGATCACCACGCCCAAGGTGGTCGAGTGGGACGACTCCAGCCGCCTGCTCTCCGTCGGCGAGTCCGCGGACAAGACCGGTGTGCGCGCGTCGATCGTCGAGCGGGGCGAACTCGACCAGGAACAGCACGATGCGGTGCGGGACGTGTTCTGCGCGCCCGGCGGATGCACGCTCGTCCGAGCCGACCTGTTCGCGGTCCTCGGCGGCTTCGACCCTGCCATGGACCTCCTCGGCGAGGACCTCGACCTGTCGTGGCGGGCGCAGGTCGCCGGGGCTCGGGTCGTCGCTGTACCCGCCGCGGTCGTTCGCCACGTGCAGGCCTCCGACGGTCCGAGACCGATCCCGGACCACCGGCTGCAGCTTCAGCGGCACCGCATTCGCACGATGCTGACGTGCTACGGGCGGTTCCATCTGATCCGGGTCGTGCCGCAGGCGCTCGCGCTCGCCGCCGGCGGCATCGTCTACTCGCTGTTGACGGGCCGGAGCCGACGGGCCGGCGACGTCGTGTCGGCGTGGCGCTGGAACCTGCATCGCGTCAAGGAGATCCGGGAGAACCGGCGGCGGCTGGACGGCATCCGGCAGCTGCCGGACGGCGAGGTCCGAAAGCTGCAGATGCATGGGAGCGCGCAGCTCGCTCACCTCGCGGGAAGTCAAATCGGCGGCGACGAGGCGCTGTCACCGATGGCGAGCGCAGGGCGCGACTTTGCCGGGTCATTGCGATCCGGGCCGTTGCGCACCGCGGCGATCGTGTGGACCTGCGTCGTGATCGCTCTCGTGTTCGGCAGCCGCCAGCTGCTCTTCGGACACATCCCCGCGTTCGCCGACCTGCCGGACTACCCGAGCCGGCCGTGGACCCTGTTCACACAGTGGTTCAGCGGCTGGCGCAACGCCGGTCTCGGCTCCCAGTCTGCGGCGCCCACGGGCTTCGCCCTGCTCGGTGGACTCGGCGTCGCGTTCCTCGGAGCGATGTCGGCCTTGCGCAGGGTCATGCTCCTCGTGCTGCTGCCGATCGGTGTGACCGGCAGTTGGCGGCTGGTCGCGCGGCACCGGATCAGTGCTCGCACGGCTCGTCGCGCTCGTCACGTTCCTCGCCATTCCGCTTCCATACGACGCCATCGCGAGCGGGAGGTGGGGCGGGCTGCTGCTGTGGGCCGCCGCACCGTGGTTGGTGCTCGTCCTCGCGAGACGCGTCGATGCGCCGATGTTCGACCGGCCGGGCGGGCGCAACCGGTCGGCGATGCAGACGATCGTCGGGCTCGGGATCGCACTTGCGGTGGTCAGCGCGTTCGAGCCCATCGTGCTGGTCGTCGTGTTGGTGATCGCGGTCGGGCTCCTGCTCGGCGGGCTCTTGGTCGCGCAGCTGCGGAACATCCTGCAGCCGCTCGTCATCGCGATCGCAGGAGTCGCCGTCGCGGTCGTGCTGCACGTGCCGTGGTCGCTCGACTTCTTCCGATCCGGCCGGGAGTGGGGGGCATTCGGAGGCGTGCAATCGGGCGCGCGGCTCGGGCTTGCGGACCTGCTGCAGTTCCGGACGGGGCCGATCGGGGGCAGCGGATGGGGCTGGGCCTTCCTCGTGGTCGCCGCACTCCCGCTCGTCATCGGGCGGGACTGGCGGCTGGCGTGGGCCGCTCGCGCGTGGATGGTCGCGCTCACGTGCTGGGCGGTGGCGTGGCTCGGGCAGCAACCGTGGTTCGGCCATGCGGTCGGACCCCCGGAGGCGTTCTTGGCCCCCGCCGCCGCGGCGCTGTCGCTGAGCGCCGGACTCGGCCTCGCCGCGTTCCAGCACGACCTTCCGGGGTATCGGTTCGGATGGCGACAGGCGGCATCGTTGGTCGCGGCGGCCGCCCTCGTCGTCGGCGCGTTTCCTGCGCTGCTCGCGACAACCGATGGCCGGTGGAAGGGACCTGACGAAGGCTTCGACTCGGTCCTCTCGTTCGTGAACGACGACCGCGCGGCCGTCGGCCCGTACCGCGTCGCCTGGATCGGCGACCCGGAGGTGCTGCCGCTCGCCGGATGGAAGCTGGACGACGGCGTCGCCTACGCGTCCACCGATCACGGACTGGCGACCGTCGAGAACCGCTGGCCCGGCTCGTCGAACGGTGCCACCAGCCTCATGGGCACGGCATTCCGTCTCGCGGAGCAGCGCGAGACATCGCGACTGGGCCGCCTCCTCGCCCCGATGGGCGTGCGCTACATCGTGGTCGAGACGGCCGCGGCTCCCGACGGCACGACCACGCGTCCGCTGCCACCCGCCGTCGACCGCTCGCTGGCGGAGCAGCTCGACCTCCAGCAGGTGCTCGCGGACCCGCAGGTGCAGGTGTACCGCAACGTCGCGTGGGCGCCGAGCCGGACGACGCTCAGCCCGCCCGCGGCTGAGGCGGCCAAGGCGGGGCCGTACTTCGATGCCGTCGCGGGTGTGGACCTGACCGGCTCGCCTCCGATGCTCACCGACCACGAGGGCCACACGACCGCGAGCGGCAACACCGGCGCGGCCACGAACCTGTATCTGGCCGCTGCTGCGAACTCACATTGGTCACTCGAGGTCGACGGCCGACCCGCACCCCGCACCGACGCGTTCGGGTGGGCCAACACGTTCGCGATCGAACGAGGTGGTTCGGCGAAGCTGTCGTTCAAGACGCCCGTGCAGCGCTACGCGCTGCTGGTGCTCCAGGTCGTGCTCTGGATCGGAGCGATCCTGCTGTGGCGTCGATCGCGCCGGGCGGCCAAGGCGGCGGCCTCATGAAGCCGCGTCGGTGGCCCGTGCTCGTCGTGATCGTTCTCGTCCTCGGCGCGCTCGTCTATGCAGATCACAATCAGACCGCCGCATCAGACACGGACACGGTCTCCGTACAAGGCGTGATGCCGATCGCCTCGACGCTGCACGCCGTGTCCTCGTCCTTCTACTGCGCCGGTGGTACGGCGACACCGAACGGCGCCTTCGACAGCACGATCGTCATCGCCAACCCGAATCCCGGTCCCATCACGACGGTCCTCACCGTGTACCCCGCCGCCGCGCCGGGCGACACCGCCGGTGGAGCAGCGGTCGCTGCCCTGAAGCCGGTCACCAAGCCAGTAGCGGTCGGTCCCCGCACTCGCGTCGGTGTGCGCCTCGCCACCGTGCAACAGTCGCCGTACGCAGCCGCGCTCGTCGAGACGAGCGATCCCGATGTCGCCGTCGAGCACACGATCGTGAGCAAGCAAGGCGTCAACACGAGTCCGTGCGCGTCGGCGCCCTCCTCGAGTTGGTATCTGCCGACCGGCACGACGACCCGAGACGCGCGCGAGCAGCTCGCGATCTTCAATCCGTTCTCCGCCGACGCGGTGGTGGACGTCACCTACCAGACCAACGACGGCTTCCGTGCTCCCGACGGTGAACAAGGACTTCCGATCACGGCCGGCCATCTTCAGATCGTGGACGTCTCCGCCGACGTTCCTCGCCTCGAGCAGCTCGCCGCGTTCGTCACCGCGCGGTCGGGCCAGGTCGTCGTCGACCGCTTGCAATCGTTCGACGGGACCGATCCGAATCATCCTGCCGGCACGGCGGCGACGCTCGGCGCGCCACAACCGGCTTCGGTGTGGACCTTCGCGCACGGTTCGGTGAGCGATTCGGTTCGCGAGACGATCACGCTCGTGAACCCGTCTGACGATCAGGCCCAGGTCCAGCTCGAGATCACGCTCGACGATCCCGCGACGAACGGCGTCGTCGATCCCATCCCGGTCGCCGTGCCTGCTCACGGCTACGCCCAGGTCGCGATGCAGGACCAGACCCGAGTGCCGAAGGGGATCGGCCACAGCGTGACGGTTCGATCGACGTCCGGGCCTGGAGTCGTCGCCGAGCGGGTGCTACTGGCCACGCTCACCGGCGGCAGGCAAGGGTATGCGCCGGCGCTCGGTGCACCGCTGCAGGCCACGAGTTGGCTGTTCGCGGACGGCGCTGCCATCGCGAACAAGGCCGCCGAGACCCTTGCCGTCTTCAACCCGTCGCCGGACCAGAGCATTCGTGTCTCGGTCACCGCGATGGCGCAAGGTCAACCGCTGGCGATCGACGGCCTGCAGAATGTCGAGATCCCACCGAATGCGCGGGCAGCGCTCGACCTCGGGCGGTACGTCACCCGTCCGGACCTGACAGTGATCGCAGCGACGACGCTGCCCGCCGTGGTCGAGCGCAGCTTCGCCGTCAACGGCGGGTTGTCGTTCGCGGCCGGCATGCCGCTGTCCGGCACGGCTTCGGTCCCTGCTCGCGTCGCGCCCACCACGTCGACGACCACCGCGCCGGCGCCGAACTGATCGCTAAGCGAGCTCGGCGCGGGCCTCGTCGGACGCCGCGACCACCACTGCATACGAGCCGATGCCTCGGATGCGCGAAGCATCGACCTCGGCGCTGTCACCGCTGACCGACTGCAGCGCGCCGGTCTCCTCGTCGAACGTGGCGTCTCGCACCTTGCCGGCCCCATTTCCTTGATCGTTCAGCAACTGCTTGGCCAAGGGATCGCGACGCCGCGCGACGTCGGCCTTGTCGTCGTCGGATTCCGCGGCACGGTAGCGCCCCGGAGCTGCTCACCAGTACGGCGTCCGGTCCGAAGCCGCTGATGTCTTCCCATGCGACGAGCTCGTCGGTGCGGCCTCGGTGCACGACCAATCGGATGACGCGGCGTTCGCGCGGATCGATCACGAACCCTCGCAGCTCACCCAACGCCTCGGCGGACGAGCGACTCAGTATCGGACGGCCGACAGCCTCGTTGCACCTGATCATCGTGATCCTCCACCGACCTGGGAGCGGAATTCGTCGAGCGCGGCTCCGAAGCCGACGAGGTCGTTGCGAACGAACCGCTCGACGTCGGCGGGAACGACGAGCGCATCACCGGACACGGCGAGTTGCACCGGTCGAGGGATGAACCACGTCTCTGTGGTGCCATCGCGTTCGAGCTCGTAGCCGACCGCTTCGCCGTCACCACCGACGAGCAGCACGACATCGCGCACGACACCGAGCTTGACGCCGGCATCGGTCACGACTGCGTCGCCGAGCACGTGACGGTTCCGCTCGGGTTCCGCCACCGCGGCGGGCGCTTCATCGGGAGGCACCAGACAGGAACGCTCGTCGTCGATCATCACGGCGTCCTTTCCGATCGCCGTGACCTGTTCGATCGGGAGCACCTCTCGGCGAGATCCATGGAGGATGCCTCGCTTGTTGAGTGTGAAGCCGAGTACGTGGCCCTGCTCGGACCCGTACACGACGTCTTTCACCTCGGCGACGTCCTCACCGCCGTGGATGGTCACGATCGGCAGGCCGATGAGCTCGGACGCCCGGAGCAACAGCGTCATCGGTCTGGGGAGGAAGGTCCGGAGCGGGGTTCGCCGCGCAGCGATCACATGGCCCGCTCGCCTCCGGGTCTGTACCAGGACCACCACGACCGCGAGAACGACGAGGAACAGCAGGAGAACAACGACTGCGGCCATGCCCAACGGCTACCCGAGGCCCGGCCGTGTCAGTCCGTCGATCGCCTCTTCTTCCTCATGGTGCTCGACGGTCTCGTTCCTCAGCGCCACACGCACGCGTCTCGCGAGAAACTGCTCGACGTGATCAAGCGCAAGACCAAGGGCGAAGAGATCGTGACCGCGTGAGCCCGCTCGACGAGTACAAGGCCAAGCGCGACTTCGAGGCGACGCCGGAGCCCGCTGGGCGGAAGTCGCGCAAGGACGCCGACGAGTCACGCTTCGTGATCCAGCAGCACAGCGCGACACGACTGCACTGGGACCTCCGCCTCGAACGGGACGGCGTGCTCGTCTCGTGGGCGCTACCACGAGGTGTGCCGTGGAACCCGAAGGAGAACCATCTCGCGGTCCACACCGAAGACCATCCCCTCGAGTACCTCGACTTCCACGGCGACATCCCCGAAGGCAGCTATGGCGCCGGCAACATGATGATCTGGGACCACGGCACGTACGAGACGGAGGAATGGGAGGACCGCAAGGCCGTCGTCGTCTTCCACGGCGGACGGGTCGAGGGCAAGTACGCGCTGTTCGCGACACGCGGCCGCGACTGGATGATCCATCGCATGGACCCGCCGGTGGACCCGGACCACCGGCCGCCGCCCCGCGACCTTCAGCCGATGACCGCGACGCCGGGCCGGCTGCCGCGGACCAAGGGATGGGCCTTCGAGGTGGAGTGGCGCGGCTGCCGGGCGTTGGTGCTCAACGAGCCGGGCCTCACGTTGATCACCGACGCGCGCGGATCCGACATCGCCGCCGGGTTTCCCGAGATCCGACGGATCGGACGAGCGTTGGGGGCGACGGAAGTCGTCCTCGACGGCGTGATCACCACCGGCGACCCGGAGTCGATCGGACGCCGGCTGGCGGCGAAGTCGGACAGCACCGTGCGGCGGCTGGCCCGCGACCACCCGGCGTCGTTCGTGGCCTTCGACCTGCTGTGGTGCAACGGTGAGTTGACGCCCGAGTCGTGGAAGGTGCGCCGCGAACGACTCGACGACCTCGGCCTGTCCGGCGACGCGTGGTCGGTCCCGGCGGCCCACCTCGGCGACGGCGCCGCGCTGCTCGACGCCGCCCGCACCCAAGGCGTCGACGCCTTGATCGCCAAGCGCACCTCCTCGAGCTATACGCCCGGCGGCCCGTCCAAGGACTGGATCCGCATCCCGACGTAACCGCCCTCTGCGAATGTTGGTGCGATTGTGGGGCTATCGCCCCGCAATCGACCCAGAGTTCGGACGGCTCGGACGGCTAGGACTCGCGCCGTTCGACGACCGCCACCGGGAAGTCGGCGCGGAGATCGGTGAACGGCAACGATCCGCCGTCGTGGTCGGCTCCGGTCAGGACGTTGTGCCAGCGACCGGGGGGAAGCGCCACTCGTGCGTCGTCGAAGGTCGACTTCATGACGAGGCGGGGCACGGCGACGGCAACCTCGTCGCCTCGCGTGAACGCGACGACGTGGGCGGCGTCGGCGCCTTCGACATCGAGCGGTCGGTACGAACCGCCGACACCGAACGCGTCCGGATGATCGGCACGCACGCGCAAGCAGTCGCGGACCAGCGCGAGCTTCGGCGCGCCGCTCTCACGATCCTCTCGCCACAGGTCGGCCGCCGAACGCGCCTCGATGCGACTCGAGCATCGCGGCACGAGCGGCGAAGTCGACGGGCCGGCGGTTGTCCGGATCGACGAGGCTGTCGTCCCACAGCTCGGTGCCCTGATACGTGTCGGGCACACCTGGCGCCAGCAGTCGTAGCGCCACGAGCGTGAGCGAGTTGACCCGCCCGGGGTCGACCAACGGTGCGACGAACCGGTCGAGGCCGTCGAGGAATTCGACGTCGGTCATGATCGCCTCGACGAACCGGCGCACGACGCCTTCGTAGTGTTCGTCGGGGCTCATCCAAGTCGTGCGGCGCTTCGACTCGCGAAGCGATTTCTCGATCACGGTCCACGCGCGGTCGAACCCGAGAGGATGCGCACCGACGAGCTGCTGATAGATGAACCACTCGTCCTGCCGGTCCGGTGCATCGGCCTCGATGTCACGGTGCCGGTTGTTCATCGCCGCCCAGTGCGCGGCCGCGCTCGACCAGTCCGCGGGTATCTCCGAGAGCAGCATGAGGCGAGCCCGCACGTCTTCGCTCCGCTTGGTGTCGTGCGTGGACGTCGTGACCATCGTCAGCGGCCACGTGCGCTGGCGCATCGAGCACTCGGCATGGAACTCGCCGGCATCGACGGAGGGATGATCCGGCTCGGCGCCGACCTCGTTGAGCGAGAGCAGCGGCGTCCACCGGTAGAACGCGGTGTCCTCGGTGCCCTTGGCCGCGACCGGCCCGGTCAGCTGCTGGAATCGGGCGACGAACTCCGCTTCGACGTCGCCCGTCAACGCGCCGGTGAACAGGAGCGACAGGAGATCGAGAAGATCTCCGTCGACGTCGGGAACCTCGCGTGCCGTCGCCGTCGATGGCTTGGTCGACGAGCCGCCGGTCGGCGTCGGTGGCGGCGGTGCCTGTGCGCACGTACGAGCGGTACGACCCGTACCGGATGATGATCTCGACCAGCGCCTCTCGTAGCTCGCGTCCGCGTGAAGTCGCGCCACCGGCGCCGCCCTTCGCAGACCCGCACGAGGATCGCGGTGAGTCGTTCGAGGTCGGTGTCCAGCGTTTCGACGAGCGCCTCCCGCCGGGCGAGCAGGCGCACGTCGGCGTAGTCGTGATCGACACCGACGAACCGACGGTACGACTCTTCGAGCTCGGCGACGCCTTCGGGATCGACCAGCAGCGCGCCGGCGAGCGCCAGGAAGTCGTACCCGGTCGTGCCGTCGATCGGCCACTGCGGGGAGTGCCTCGCCGGGACGCAGGATCTTCTCGACCACGATCCAGGCGTCGGGCGCGCGCGACCGCAGCCACTCGAGGTATGCGGCTGGATCGCGCAGACCGTCGACGTGATCGACACGGAGCCCGTCCACCGTGCCTTCTTGCACGAGCCGGAGGGTCATCGCGTGCGAATCGACCAGGACCTCCGTGCGTTCAGTGCGCAATGCAACGAGCGAGTCGATGTCGAAGAACCGGCGATAGTCGAGCTCGTGGTTCGCCGATTGCCACCGCGCGAACCGGTGGTGTTGACGGTTGAGGATGGCGTCCACGCGATCGCGGTCAGCGTTGATCTCCGCGAGCACCTCGTCGACATCGGTGCCGCGGCGGCCCGCGATCGCCCAGATCTCGTCGGCGGTATCCGGCGACAGCGGCGCGACGTGCTCGTAGTAACGCGCAACGAGCGCATCCTCCTTGCCCCGTTCGAGATGCAGTTCGCCGGACTCGAGCACGCGGCCGTAGTGGTCGCCGAGCACCGGAAGAAGCACCGAGCCCCGCAGTCGCCGCGTCGGTGGATCCCAATCGATGTCGAAGTGCTGCGCGTACGGGCTGTCCTGTCCGAGCTCGAGCACCGACCACCACCATGCGTTCTCCGCCGTCGCGGCCATGTGGTGCGGCACGATGTCGAGCACGATGCCGAGGCCGTGCTCGTGCGCGGTCTCCACCAGCGAGGCGAACGCGTCGTCGCCGCCGAGCGCGGCTCGTAGGCGGCTGTAGTCGACGACGTCGTACCCGTGCGTGCTGCCCGGCGCCGCTTCGTACACCGGCGACAGATACAGATGCGAGACGCCCAGCCTCGCGAGATACGGGACGACAGCAGCGGCATCGGTGAAGCCGAATCCCGGTCGGAGCTGGAGCCGGTACGTCGCGGCGAGCCGACGCCCCATCATGCGATGACCGCGACCGAGTGTGGCGGGATGATCGCCTCGTCGCCATCGAGGACGACACCTTCTGCCGACGAGGCGAGGATCGTCCCGTGTGCCGGCATCGACACGGATTCGTCTGCCAGGTTCGCGAGCACGACGGTCGCACCGCGTCGCATGACCACGACTTTGCGCTCCTCGTCGACTTCGACAGACGTGGAGGACGGTCGGGGATCACTGAGCTCGGCCCGCGCTCGTCGCAACGACAGCAGCTGCCGGTACCACGACAGCATCTCGACGTGTTGCCCCTCCGCCGACGCGACTTCTGTCCACCGCAGGCGGGCCGACTCGAACGTCGAGCCGCGCGATGGGGTCGGGGATCTCCGACGGCTCCCACCCGAATGCCGCAAACTCCTGCCGGCGGCCGCGGCGCACGGCCTCGTCGAGCTCGTCGTCGCGCGTGTCGCAGAAATACGGGAACGGCGACGATGCGGCCCATTCCTCGCCCATGAACAGCAGCGGCGTGAAGGGGCCACAGAGCAGGAGGCCGGCTGCGACCTTGGCGTCGTCGAGGCCGGCGAGGTGTGCGAGCCGCTCGCCCTTGGCTCGGTTCCCCACCTGATCGTGGTTCTGGGTGCACACCACGAAACGATGGCGGGGGAGATCCTCCTTCGGCCCGGTGAGCGCGGTGGCGATGTCGACGACCGAGCCGTAGTCCGCGTAATAGCCGTCGCGTTCGCCGGTGACGACCGCGTGCAGCGCATGGTGAACCTCGTCGCGCCACTCGGCGGTGAGCCCGTGCCCTGCCGCTTCGCGCGCCGTGACTGCCATCGGCTCTGTGCACGGGTACTCGGCCACGAGTGACAGCGGCCGATGGAGTGCGGTCGCGAGCGCGTCGACCTCTTCGACCAGTTCGGTGAGGAAGTGGTGCTCGCTCTCGTCGACGAGCGTGTGCACGGCGTCGAGCCGCAGGCCGTCGAGGTGGTAGTGGCGCAGCCAGTGACGCGCGTTGTCGAACAGGAACCGGCGGACCGGTCCGCTGTCGGCTCCGTCGAGGTTGACGGCGTCACCCCATGGCGTCTGATGTCGGTCGGTCGTGTACGGACCGAACCGGTTCAGGTGGTTACCGCTCGGTCCGAAGTGGTTGTACACGACATCGAGCAACACGCCGATCCCTCGCGCGTGCGCCGCATCGACGAAACGCTTGAACCCGTCCGGTCCGCCATAGGGCTCGTGCACTGCGTAGAGCAACACACCGTCGTATCCCCAGCCTCGTGCGCCATCGAAGGCGTTGACCGGCATGAGCTCGACCAGATCGACACCCAGATCGACCAAGTGCTCGAGGTGCGAGACGGCGCCGTCGAAGGTGCCGGCATCGGAGAACGTGCCGACATGGAGCTCGTAGATCACCGAGCCAGGAAACGAGACGCCGCGCCAATCCCGGTCCGTCCATCGGAACTCGGTGTGGTCGACGACCCGGGACGGACCGAACACGCCCGACGGTTGCGAGTGCGAGCGAGGATCGGGCCGCGCCTGGCCGCCGTCGAGCGAGAACGCGTACTCCGTGCCCGGTTCGAGCTCGTCGTCGGCGACGAACCAACCGCCGCCCACACCGCGCAGCGGCGTGCGCTGGCGATCCGCGACCACGAGATCGACCGCCCCGGCACGCGGGGCCCACACCTCGACGCGCACGTCCGCCCGTGACCCCGTCAGCTGCCGATCAGCGGCCGACGGCCCTCTCGAGCTGAGCCTTCGTCATCTTGGAGCGACCCTCGACGTTGTTGTGCTTTGCCTCCTCGTAGAGCTGGCGGTACGTGCGACCTCCGGGCCCTCGATGCGAACGGAGACCGCCACGGCGCCCCGACGAGATGTCCTTCGTCGACGTGCGGCTCGCCTGGCGAGCCTCACCGGAGCGAGCCCGCTCCTTGTTCACCGTGCGGGCCGCGATCTCTTCGGCCTCGTCCTCGCCGCGTCCTCGATCTTCGAGGCCTTCCTTGATGTGTTCGTACTGGCGCTCTCGCTTGTCGCTCCAGCGGTTCGTTCCCTTGCGGGGCATCGGTACTCCTCTCACGTCCTGTACTACGCCCGCTGATCGACGCGGTACCCGATGTCGAGCGTCGAGAACCAACCGTGTCAGCCTTCGCGGTTGCGGCACAGCACGACCATCGAGCGGCCTTCGAGCTCGATCTGATCGCCTGGCTTCAAGGCGCCGTGGTCCGCCTCGACCGTGGTCACCGTCGTGCCGTGGACGACCTGCCACGCCTCGCCCCACCGAGCGCCCGGAACCGTGAACGTGACGCGGTCGAAGTGCGCGTTGAACAGCACCAGGAAACTGTCGTCGGCGTACTCCTCGCCTCGGCGGCCCATCTCCAGCGCGTCGCCGTTGAGGAACACTCCGAGCGTCTTCGCGAGACCCTCGGCCCAGTCCCGCTCCTCCATCTCGTCGCCGGACGGCGTGAACCACGCGATGTCGCTCACGCCCGTGCCGTGGATCGGGCGCCCCTGGAAGAACGTGCGCCGGCGGAACACCCGGTGTGTCTTGCGGAACTCGATCATGCTGCGCGTGAACGCGAGCAGGTCTTGGTCGGCGTTCGCCCAGTCGTACCAGGACAGCTCGTTGTCCTGGCAGTACGCGTTGTTGTTGCCTTGCTGCCCACGGCCGAGCTCGTCGCCGCCGAGCAACATCGGGATGCCTTGGGACACCAACAGCGACACGATGAAGTTGCGCTGCTGTTGCGACCGCAGCCCAGTGACATCCGGATCGTCCGTCGAGCCTTCGACGCCGCAGTTCCACGAGCGGTTGTCGTCGGACCCGTCTCTGTTGTCCTCGCCGTTGGCCTCGTTGTGCTTGTCGTTGTACGAGACGAGATCTCGCAGCGTGAAGCCGTCGTGCGCGGTGATGAAGTTGATGCTGGCGTGCGGCCGGCGCCCGTCGTCTTCGTACAGGTCGGACGAGCCCGTGATGCGGTAGCCGAACTCTCCGAGCGTCTGATCGGATCCGCGCCAGTAGTCGCGGAGGCAGTCGCGGTACTTGCCGTTCCACTCTGCCCACTGTGGCGGGAAGTTGCCGACCTGGTAACCGCCTTCACCGACGTCCCACGGTTCGGCGATGAGCTTCACCTGATTGATCGTCGGGTCCTGCTGGATCAAGTCGAAGAAGGCGGACAGCCGGTCCACCTCGTGCAGCCCGCGTGCGAGCGTCGACGCGAGGTCGAATCGGAAGCCGTCGACGTGCATCTCCGTCACCCAGTACCGCAAGCTGTCCATGACGAGCTGCAGCACGAACGGGTTGCGCATGTTCAGGCTGTTGCCGGTGCCCGTGTAGTCCATGTAGTGACGGTGATCGTCGTCGAGCAACCGGTAGTAGGCCGCGTTGTCGATGCCCTTGAACGACAGCACGGGGCCGAGGTGGTTTCCCTCGGCGGTGTGGTTGTACACGACGTCGAGGATCACCTCGATCCCGGCGCCGTGCAGCACCTTGACCATGTGCTTGAAGTCCTGCACCTGTTCGCCGCCGTGACCGCGGTGGTCGTAGTCGTTGTGCGGCGCGAAGAAGCCGATGGAGTTGTACCCCCAGTAGTTCCGCAAGCCGCGCTCGACGAGATGGGCGTCGTGGACGAACTGATGCACAGGAAGCAGTTCGATAGCGGTGACGCCGAGCGAGGTCAGGTGCTCGACGAACGCGGGATGCGCGATGCCCGCGTACGTCCCACGCAGCTCGTCCTCGATGTCGGGGTGCGTCTTCGTCGCGCCCTTGACGTGCGCCTCGTAGATGACGGTGTCGTTCCACGGCGTGCGCAGGAGCTGGTCGCCCTCCCAGTCGAACCAGGGGTTGACCACGACGCTGCGCGGCACGAACGGCGCGCTGTCGACGTCGTTGCGCTCGTCCGGCTGGCCGAAGCGGTGACCGAACACGGCCTCGTTCCACTGCACGTGCCCGTCGACGGCACGGGCGTACGGATCGAGCAGGAGCTTGTTCGGATTGCAACGCAAGCCCGCATCGGGGTTCCACGGTCCGTGCACCCGGAAGCCGTATCGCTGGCCCGGACTGATGTCCGGCAGGTAGCCGTGCACGGTCTGGCCGGTTCGTTCGGGCAGCTCGACCCGCGTTTCCTGCCCCGCTGCGTCGAACAGGCAGATCTCCACGGCCTCGGCGACCTCGGAGAAGACACTGACGTTGGCGCCGATCCCGTCGAAGGAGCACCCGAGGGGGAACGGGTCTCCCGGGAAGATTCTCGTCATAACTGCAGCCGATGCTTGCATGCCACCGGGTGCGCCCGTGCCGACCGGGGAGCGGTGAGGTCTCCCCGTGCTCGCTGTCGGGTACACGAACCTGGGCAAAACTGCTGGCTAGCCGAGGGGAGCACGACAGGGCATGGGGATCGAACCGCAGCTCGAGCGGTTTGCGGACTATCGCCGGACGGGTGACCACGCCATCCGGAACGCCCTCGTCCGTGATCACCAGTGGATCGCAGTGCACTGCGCCCGGCGCTTCGCGCACCGAGGCGAGCCGATGGACGACCTCGTGCAGGTCGCGCAACTGGGGCTCCTGAAAGCGGTGGAGCGGTTCGATCCGTCGTACCGAGTGCTCTTCGCGACCTTCGCGATGCCGACGGTTACGGGCGAGCTCCGACGCCACTTCCGTGATCACACGTGGCCGGTGCGGGTTCCGCGCCGTGTGAAGGAGATGTACCTCGAGCTCGGCGGTTGCATCGAGCTGCTCGGACACCAGCTCGGCCGGCCCGCGCGCTTGGAAGAGATCGCCGAGGCGATGCGGAAGTCGATCGACGAAGTGCTCGAAGCGATGGAGGCAGGAGCTGCCTATCGCAGCACTCCGCTCGCGATGCCGGCGGACAACGACGACGAGGGCGAGCGCGCAGAAGGTGCGGTGGTCGGCGAGATCGACGCCGTGCTGGAAGGCGCCGATGCTCGCCTCTCGGTGCGCGAGCTCGTGAGCCAGTTGCCCGAGCGGGAGCGCAAGGTCGTGTATCTCCGGTTCTTCGAAGGCTGCACGCAGTCGGAGATCGCGGCTCAGGTCGGCGTGAGCCAGGTCCACATCTCACGAATCCTCCACGACACCTTGCACCGGCTGGGCGATCGCCTCGGCGTTGCCTGATCTCGATCGTCTCCGGGTATCGCTGCGTCATGGTCGTCCCCATCACCCGCGGTCTCCGGTTCGTCACGGACGACGAGCCGGGCATCCGCCGCACCGGACACAAGCGTTTTCGTTACGTCGACGAGGCGGCCCAGGAGCCGGTGAGGGATCCCGAGACCCTGGAGCGCATCCGATCGATCGCCGTACCTCCGGCGTGGACCGATGTGTGGATCAGCGACGACCCCGACGGCCACATTCAAGCCACCGGCCGCGATGATCGTGGTCGCAAGCAGTACCGCTATCACCCTGACTTCCGAGCGGAGCGCGAGCGAACGAAGTTCGACGACCTGGTCCCGTTCGGTGAGTCGCTCGGCGGTTTGCGACGCACGCTCGACGAGGACCTCGCAGGGACCGGCCTGACCCACGAGCGAGTCGTTGCGCTGGTCGTCTCACTGCTCGAGTGCACCCACATTCGCGTCGGCAACGAGTGCTACGTGGCTTCGAACGGCACGTACGGACTCACCACGCTTCGGTCGCGGCACGTAACGGTGCGCGGGTCGACGGTGCGCATCAAGTTCTCGGGCAAGGGCGGTCGCCGTTTCGATGTCGCCCTGACCGACCCACGCCTCGGACGGCTGGTCCGCACGTGTCAGGACCTGCCGGGCCAGTTGCTGTTCCAATGGGAGGACGGCGACGGCACGGCGCGACCGGTCACGTCGACGGACGTGAACGACTACCTCCGGGTCAACACCGGTCTCGACGTCACGGCCAAGACGTTCAGGACGTGGGGCGCCACGTTGATGGCCGCGGCGGGGTTCGCCGTGCTCCCATCACCGACGACCACACGCCGGCGCAACGCGGCCGTCAAGGCTGTCGTCGAAGTCGTGGCCGACGAGCTCGGCAACACCCCGACGGTCGCCCGGAGCTCGTACATCCATCCGACGGTGTTCACGGCGTATGCGGAGGGCACGCTGCACGACGTGTGGACGAACGGACCGCGTCGCGCCGGCGGCGGCCTCATCGCGGAGGAACGCCGTCTGCTGCGGCTTCTCGCTCCCCGCCGGAAGCGCCGCGCCGCGTAGCCGGGGGCTGCGCCCCCTCGGCGCCTTCGGCGCCTGCCCCATCGCCGCCCGGCTCGCTGGCGCTCGCTCGGTCGGCCTCTGCTCGGTCCCGACTTGCCGGTTCGCCATGTCTCCCGGGACCGAGCCGAGCGTAGCTGGGGCTGTGCGCTCTAGCGCGTCTCGGCGGCGTCGCGTGCCGGTGGCACCACGCAGGCGACGAGGATGGCGACGTCGTCGCGTACCTGGTCGGGTGCGACGAGGTGCACGGTGTCCGCGATGAGCTGGGCCGTGGCCTCCGCGTCGACGACATTGCGCCGGTTGCGGACGAGCATGCCGAGATGTTGCTCGGAGAACGAACGGCTCGCGTCGCGCTGTTCGATCACACCGTCGGTGTAGAGGATGAGCGTGTCCCCGATCGTGAGGTCGACGCGGGTCTCCTCGAACACGGGGTCCTGGCAGACGCCGAGCAGAACGCCCCGCGGTTCGACGTGCTCGAACGTGCCGGCGCCGCGCACGATCACGGGTGGAGGCTGTCCGGCGCGCGCGACGAGCACCGAGAAACCCTTTGGAGTGCGGTCGACGCGGGCCACGACCGCGGTCACGAACCGGAGGACCGGATCCTTGCCGGCGTGCAGTTGCTCGGCCTGCCCATAGAGCAGCGCGTTGTTGAGCTGGCCGAGCAGCTCGGCAGGCTCGCGTCCGGCGAGCGCTCCCGCTCGCAGGGTGTGGCGAGCGAGGCTCGTCAACGTTGCCGCCTCGACACCCTTGCCTTGGACGTCGCCGACGATCATCGTGACGCTGTCCTCGAGACGAACGGCGTCGTAGAAGTCGCCCCCGACGTCGTGGGCACCCGGGGCGGCCAGGTACCGGCTGGCGAGCTGCAGACCCGCGCAACGGGAGCAGCGCATCGGGCAGCAGGCTGCGCTCGAGCGTTCGGAGCACCTGGGAGCGTCGAGCGACGCTCATCGCCGCGGCCAGCGCACGCCCGCCCCTGTCCGCCGCTTCGTCCAGGAGCGACTTGTCGTCGGGTTCGAGGTCCGGACCGTCGACGCACAGCCACCCCACCGGCCCGTCATCGGCGTCGAGGGGAAGGCACAACGCCGGATCGGGCCCGATCCCTCCGCCATCCGTTACCGGTGGGCGACGCGTGATCGAGCAGGAGCGACCGACCGAACCGGTCACCCAGCGCTCGAGCGCCCGGACGACCCGCTCGGGGTCGAGCTCGCCCACCAGCGTGCTCGTCAGGTCGTCGAGGAGTTTGTCTGCAAGGGCACGCCGGCGCTGACCTTCGAGCTCCGATCGCAGCTGGTCGACGCGCTGTTCGAGGTCGGCGATACGTGACTCGTCGATCGCAGCGCTGCGGTCCTGTTTCCTCAACGGGCTTCCCTGTTCCGAGTGGGCCACTAGTCTGCCCCCCGGCGAGCGCTACTGGAAGACGACGGTATGAGTGCCGGAATGCCGAGTGAAGGTACGAAGGTCGGGCTCACGACGTCCACGACGGTCGAGCCCGGAGGGCGTGTCATCGTGCACGCCCGAGGTGAGCTCGATCTGAGCTGTGTGGCCCAGTTCCTCGTGGCCCTCGACGAGGCGATCGAGACCGAGCCGCCGGCAATCGAGCTCGATCTCGGCTCACTCGCGTTCATGGACTCGTCCGGAGTGGGCGCCTACGTTCACGCCTTCCGTCGAGCCAGAGCCAGGAACGTGCCGCTCACCATCGGTGAGCGATCGCCCGCGGTCGACCGGGTCCTCGTGCTGTCCGGAGTCGAGGACGCGTTGACGGCCGAAGGCGGTGGCGAGAGCTCTACGCGGTAGAGCTTCGACTCATTGCACGTTCAGGACGTCGAGTAGTCCGCTGATCTCGAGCGTCCGGTGAATCGGTGCCGAAGCCCGGACGAGCGAGACCGTTCCCTCCTCTTGCCGGCATCGCCGGTAGAGGGCCACCAACACGCTGAGGCCGACCGAATCGATGAACCGCACGTCGGCCGCGTCCAGCGTGAAGTGCCGCACGCCCTCACTGTGGAGCCGGTTGACGTGATCGCGCAGCGACGGCGCCAGTAACAGGTCGAGCTCGCCGGCGAGCATCACCGTCGCCTTGTCGCCGTCGACGGTCGTCGGCCAGTCGTCGGCTTCGGGTTCGTGTGCGTCTCCGTTGACCGAGGCCTCGGCCGGACCGGTGGCCGGGGCAGCCGGACGAGCCGCGGGTTCCACATGGTCCGACCATGGTGTCGGCGATCGACCGGCGGCCTGCTCGATGAACTCGTGCAGGAACCAGTCTCGGTAGGCGCGCACCGCAGGCGGTGACGCCAGCGTGACCAGATGCTCGCCCGCGAGGCAGTAGTCGTCCGCTTCGTCGAGCAGGTCGAGCAGCCGGTAGCACGCATCGTCGATGTCACGCGGTACCTCGTACACGAGATCGACCGTGGTCCCACCGCTCTCGAGCGCTGCCTCGAGGACTGCCCGGGGCTGCTCCGCGAACTCGTTGAAGCGCGTGGACAGCTCGTCGACGAGATCGAGAAGACGAACTGGCACTGTTCCCGCCGCGTGGTCCGACTGGCGGATCAGCTCGAACTCGCGCATCAGCGCGTCGTAGTGCGCGTTCGTCGAGCGCTGCACGTCGAGCGGCAAGCCCACCACTCGAACTTCGACGAGGCCTCCGGACGTCATTGCGCGAGGGCCTCGCGCAGCGGCACCTCGAACCAGACAGCCTTGCCGTCTGCGTTCTCGTCGATGCCCCAGCGCTCTGCGGCCGAGTCGATCATCGTGAGACCCCTCCCCGTAACCGAATCCGGCGCATATTGCTTCATGGCCGGGATCAGCGGGCTCTCGTCGGCGACACTCACACGAATGTGGCTACCGCGGGTTCTGACCGACACCTCGAGCGGTGTGTGCGCATGCAACACGACGTTGGAGACGAGCTCGGACACCAAGAGCGACACCATGTCGATGTCGATGTCGTATGGCTCGAGTGCAGCCGCGACGAACCGGCGGGCAGATCCCGCGCTCGCAGGCTCCGGCGGAAGCCGCAGTCGATCGTCGATCTCGGTCATCGTGGGCAGCGGCCGAGCCGGGACACGATCGGCCGGACGCGACGGTACCCGGTCTGGTGCACGCACAGCGCAACCCGTGTCGTCCGGTTGTGAGCAACACTTTGCCATGCCCAAGCATCCGGACCACGGGTCCGAACCAAAGGACGCGACCAAAGAGGAGCTCGAAGAGCTCGAGGAAGAAGCCGCGGAACGCAATCCGGACGAGACCACGCGACGCGAGGCACTCGAGTTGGAGTTGGAGGAAGAGGGTCGCTCAGATCTCGGCTCGGAGATCGGCGACGAGATGTCCTGAGGGTCGCCCCGCGCGCCCCGCTGCTGAGTCCGCCCAATGCCCGATCAGTCCACGTACTGGTCGCGCACCACGCGGCGGCGAGCGCCGCCGTCGACGTACACCTCGCGACGGCCGAATCCGCCCCAACTGCTCCAGAAGATCAGCGACAGGACGAGCCCCACTGCGCCGATCACCATCAGGATCACGCCGACTGCTTGCAGGTCGACCCCGTTCACCTGCCAGTTGACCGCGAACTTGAGGATCGCGCCGACCGCGATCAAGAAGAGGCTTGTGCTCAGGCCCATTGGGAAAGTCCTCCGAGTTGGATGCAAGACGCCGAGTACCCGCCGGGCACCGATTCCAACCACACCGAAGCACGTGAAGGGTTTCGGATGCTGTCGACGGGGTAGCGGTCGGGACACATGGCTTCCGAACACCCGCGGCACTCCTTCGTCGAACAGGCCACCGAACAGCAAGGTGACCTTCCGCCCCAGACGTTCCCGGTGAACATGTACGAGGCGGGCGACGCACTGGTCATCGTGGCGCCGTTGCCGGCGGTGACGCCCGGCGACGTGTCCATCACGGTCGACGGCGATCGCGTCGTCATCGAGGCAGCCCTGCGCACGGCTGCGCCGAAGGACTACCTGCTCCACGAGTGGCGCTATGGCGGCTACCGGCGGGAGCTACCCATCCCCGCTGGGTACGGTGCCGGCGCCGAAGCGTCGTTGGCCAACGGTCAACTCGCGGTGCGGATCCTGCGTGGCGATTCCAGCGGGAGCATCGTGATCCACCCGACCGCGCCGTAGCTGGGGGCTTCGCCCCCGCGGCGCCTTCGGCGCCTGCCCCGGTGCCGCTCGGTCCCTGATCAGTCCACTCCGACGGGGCGGTCGCCCTCGAGCGCGACGCGTTCCATGCGGCGGCGTTCCTTGCCGTAGTCGAGCAAGGCGTAGTGCATGGTGCAGCGGTTGTCCCAGAAGGCGACGTCGCCGGCGGACCAGTGCCAACGCATCTGGTGCTCGGGACGGGTCGCGATCTCGTAGAGCAGGTCGAGCAGGGCGTCGCTCTCGGCGCGGCGCAAGCCGTCGATCTTCGTCGTGAACAGCGGGTTGACGAAGAGGCTCGGGCGCCCTGTCTCAGGATGGGCGCGGATCACGGGATGGTGCGCGGGAACCGCAGCCGCGGTCGCGGCCGCCTTGTCGCCGCCAGTGTCCCGAGCCGCGAAGTAGCCCCCGGCCTTGGCCGCCGAATGCGTCGCGGTGAGCCCGGCGAGGAAGTCCCGCAGCGCAGGCGACAGCGCCTCGTAGGCCGCCGCCATGTCCGCCCAGATGGTGTCGCCTCCCACGTCGGGCACGACGACCGCGTGCAACATCGCCCCGAGGGGCGGAGACTCCTGGAAGGTCAGGTCGCTGTGCCAGACATCCGCACGCGCCCCGTCGTCCGAGTCGAGCGAGAGGATCTCGGGGTGACCTTCGACGCTCGGCTCGACCGGGTGCGCAGGTGTCAGCTCGCCGAAGCGGGAGGCCAGGCGCGCCTGCGTCGTGGGATCGAGTGACTGCTTGCGGAACAGCAGCACCTTGTGCGCGAGCAGCGCGTCGCGGATGGCGGCGATGGCCGGTGCGTCGAGCGGCGAGGAGAGGTCGACGCCGCTGACTTCGGCGCCGAGGACCGTGGTGAGTGGGGCGACGGCGATCTCCGGCATTCCTCGACGTTAGGTCGCGGCGCGGTTCATAGGCTCGGGGGCGTGCCGATCGAGCCGGACACCAAGGACTGGACGTGGGTGCTCGAACGTCCGTGTCCCGAGTGTGGCTTCGACACGTCCACGTTCGTGCTCGATCAGGTTCCGGACTTGGTTCGTGCCAATGCAGCGGCGTGGCGCAAGGTTCTGAGCGACGACCGGGTTCATGATCGACCGTCGGACGACAAGTGGTCCGCGCTCGAGTACGGCTGCCATGTGCGCGACGTCTTCCGCCTCTACGACGAGCGGCTGGCGCTCATGCTCGAACACGACGATCCGCACTTCCCGAACTGGGATCAGGACGCGACCGCAGTAGCGGAGCACTACGACCGTCAGCCGCCGCCGGCGGTGGCGGACGAGCTCGAATCCGCCGCGTTCGGCATCGCGTCCCGCTTCGAGACCGTGGCAGAGCAGGACTGGGCCCGCACCGGTCGCCGCAGCGACGGCGCGACCTTCACCATCGAGACCTTCGCGCGGTACTTCGTCCACGACCCCGTCCACCATCTGCACGACGTGCGAAGTGGTTATGCCGCGCTGTCGCGCTGATCGCACGGCCCCGATCGGATCAGGAGCGCGGCTCGTTCATCGTGATGACCTGGAAGACGGCGCCGGTGGGATCAGCCACAACGGCGAAGCGACCCGGCTCGATGTCCATGGGGGCCACGAGCGTGGACCCGCCGAGCTCGCCGATGCGCATCACGGCCTTGTCCGTGTCGGTCACCGTGAAGTACACGGCCCACACGTTCGGTGCCTCGGCCGGCAACATCGGAGGGCGCGCCATCATGCCCGCCACTGACCGGTCGCCGAGCTTGGCCTCCGTGTAGGCGGTTGCGCCCTCGCCGTACGTCTCGGACGTCCACCCGAAGACCGTGCCGTAGAAGGACTTGGCCGCCTCGACGTCGTCGGTGAGGAGCTCGGCCCACGAGAACGTGTTCGCCTCGTTCACGATCCCGGCCCCTTTGTGTTGCTTCGGCTCCCACAGCCCGAACGCGGCCCCGGTCGGATCGGCCGCGATCGCCATGCGGCCGACGTCCATGACGTCGAACGGCGGCATGAACATCTGGCCGCCGTTGCTGCTTATCGCCGCGGCGGTGTCGTCGGCGCTGTCGACGTTGATGTACACGGTCCAGTACGGGGGACCTGGGTTCTGCTGGGGGCCGAGCCCGGCGACGGGCGCTCCTCGAAGCTCGGCGATCGAGTAGCCGCCGGCTTCCGGTGGTCCCTCCTGGATGTTCCATCCGAACAGATCGCCGTAGAAGGAGCGTGCCTTGTCGAGATCGCTCGTGCCGAGGTCAACCCACGACGGCACACCGTTCGGGTACGAGTCGACTTCCATCGACCTACCTCCGTGCTTGACGTCCTTTGGCGGGAATCTGTCTAGCGCGGGAGACGAGCGTCGCGGCATCGTGACCCGGTGGAAGTCGACGATCTCATCGCCGCGATTCGTGGGCAGGGTGACCTGATGGCCATCGCGGCCGAGAAGGTCGACCCCGGCGTCGCCGTCCCGACCTGTCCGGAGTGGTGCATGCGCGATCTCGTCCACCACCAGGGTCAGGTGCATCGATGGGCCACTGCCATCGTGCGTGACGCGATGGCGACTCCCGACGTTCCCGCGCCGACGTGGCCCCACGACGACGCGCTGGTTCCGTGGTTCCGCGAGGGATGTGCGGCGCTCGCCGACGTGCTCGAGCACGCGGATCCCGAAGTGGCGTGCTTCGCGTTCTTGCCGTCGCCTTCGCCCCTCGCCTTCTGGGCGCGACGCCAAGCGCACGAGACGGGCATCCACCGCGTCGATGCCGAGAGCGCGGTCGGATCGATCACGCCGTTCGACGTCGACCTCGCCGCAGACGGCATCGACGAGATGCTGTTCGGTTTCGCCAGCCGCTCGCGCAGCCGGCTGCGCTCGTCGACGCCGCGGTCGCTCCTTGTCCGCGCCAACGACGCGGCGCGCGAGTGGAACGTGCACATCGAACCCGACTCGGTCACGGTGTCGACGGAGGACGGTGGCGCCGACTGCACGGTCGAGGCCGGTGCGTCTGATCTCTTCATGCTGGTGTGGAACCGCGTCGATCCTGCTGCTGTCCGCGTCGCCGGCGATCCGGACGTCCTCGATCTCTGGCGCGACAAGATGCGGATCTCCTGGAGCTGACCCGTCGGAGTCCCGGCTTCTCGGACGATGTACGCGCGATGATGCGCCAGCGACGGGAGGCGAGCGTTGAAGCGTTTGCGTGAGTCGGCCGAGTGGCGTCTCGGAGGCGCGCTCTACGCGGCGAATCCGCGGCTCACGATCGCCTGGTGGGTGCTCGTGGTCGTGCGCGGCCTGTTGCCCGCCGCGTTCGTGATCACGATGGGCGTACTCGTGACCGCGGTCGAGCACGGCGACTCGTTGGCGGTGCCGCTGGCGGTGATCGGTGTGACGTTCATCGCGATGCAATCGCTCGGTCCGGTGCACGATGCGCTCTCGGCCAACCTGGGCGCCGTCGGGTCGTCGTGGCTGCACGACCGCTTGCTGCACTCCTGTGTCGGACCCCCGGGACTCGCGCACCTCGAGGAGCCGGCCCTGGCCGACGAGCTCGCCACCGCTCGCGACTTCGATATCGGTCTCAGCGGCCCGAACATGACCGTGTCCATGCCGAACATCGGCGGCGGCTTCGCCATGTTCGCGGGCGGCGTCGCACAGGCCCTCCTGCTGTTCGGCTACCGGTGGTGGGCGCCGTTGCTCGTCGGTGGCGCGTGGGCGTCGACCCATCACTTCCTGAAGTCGGGCGCGATCTGGCGCGAGCGCCAGTCCGACGAGGTGGTGGAGCAGCAACGGCGCGCCGGGTATGCGTACCGGCTCACCGTCGAGTCGCCCGCGGCGAAGGAAGTTCGATTGTTCGGCCTCGCCGACTGGGTGGTCGACGGCTTCGCGTCGCTGCGGTACAAGATCCTCGATCGTTCGTGGGAGGACCGCCGGCTCGGGTTTCGCGACACGCGATGGGCGATCATCATCGTGACCGCGGCGAACGGATTGTTCTTCTGGTCGCTCGCCCGCGATGCGAACGCCGGCCACGTGAGCGTCGGATCGCTGGTCGTGTTCGCGCAGGCGGCGATCGGCGCGAGCGCGCTCGCGTTCGGCGAGTTCGACTGGTGGTTGCGGACGAGCGCTCAGCCCGTCCCCGTCGTGCTCGGCCTTGCGCAGCGCATGGGCCCGGTCGGCGCGCTTGCGTCGGGGCCGGTCGACGCCACCGGCAGGCCGCAACGCGAGATCCGGTTCGACGGCGTCGCGTTCAACTACCCGACCAGCTCGCATCGAGTGCTCGATGGCTTCGACCTGACCATCCCTGCCGGTCGATCGCTCGCGATCGTCGGGCTGAACGGCGCGGGCAAGACGACGCTCGCCAAGTTGCTGTGCCGCATGTACGACCCCACCGCGGGTGCGGTGGTCGTCGACGGTGTCGACCTTCGTGAGTTCGACCTGGGCTCATGGCGGTCTCGCATCGCCGCGGTCTTCCAGGACTTCGTGCGCTACGAGCTCTCGGTGCGGGAGAACGTCGCGCCGGCCGGTGCGTCGGACGTCGATGTCCGTGATGCGCTCGAAATGGCGCGTGCGAACGATCTCGCAGGCCTCGATGTCACGTTGTCGCGCGCGTATGCGGGCGGTACGGAGCTGTCAGGCGGACAGTGGCAGCGGGTCGCGCTCGCACGCGCGTTGTGCGCCGTGCGGCTCGGTGCCGGTGTCGTCATCCTCGACGAACCGACCGCGCAGCTCGATGTGCGCGGCGAGGTCGAGATCTTCGATCGGCTGCTGGCGGCGACGCGCGGCTGCACGACGATCCTCATCTCCCACCGTTTCTCCACCGTGCGCCATGCCGATCGCATCTGTGTCGTCGAGGCCGGGCGTGTGGTCGAGCTCGGCACCCACGACGAGTTGATCTCGTCCGGCGGGCGCTACAAGACGATGTTCGAGTTGCAGGCGTCGCGCTTCGGCGAACCCGACGAGATCTCGCTCGAAACGGAGGCTCTCGCTTGATGAGTCTCCGCGCCGGCATGGAGGACGACGACCTCCCCGGTCTGTGGCGTTCGCTGACGCAGTCGATGCGGCTGGCCTACCGAGCCGAACCGAAACTGCTCGTCGTCGCGTTCGTGCTCGTCACGGCGTCGTGGCTTCCGGATGCGTTCAGCGCCCTGTGGCTCAAGCTGCTCATCGACGGCGTGCTCGACAGCGACCAGAGCATGGTGGCCTGGGCCGCCTTCGGTCTCGCGTTGGCGGCGGCGGCCGGGTGGCTGCTGCGCACGATCGGTAGTCGCATCGAGATGCGATTCCGCGACCGCGCGACCGATCGAGGTCGAAGCGCACGTCGCCAATCTTCAGGCGTCGGTGGCCAGCATCGAGCATCACGAGCGGCCGGCGTACCTGGACCGGCTTCAGCTCTTGCGCGAGCAGGTGTTCCTCCTGAATCACATCTACAGCTCGCTCATGGGTTCGATCGGGTCGATCGGACGGCTCGTGATCACGTTGCTCCTGCTGGGGTCGATCCATCCGTCCCTCGTGCTGCTGGGTCTCTTCGCGGTGCCGACGGTGTGGGTGTCGGCGCGGCGGGCAGCGGCCGAGCGCCGCGCCGAGGAACACGCTGCGCCAGGCATGCGCCTGTCTCGCCATCTCTTCGATCTCGGGACAGCCGCAGGGCCGGGCAAGGAGATCCGGGTCGGCGGGACAGCGGACATCGTCGCCGACCGGCGCCACGCCGCCTGGGGCACGTGGTACGACGAGGTCGCCGCCGCTCGCTGGCGGAGCGCGGCGTGGCACTCCGCGGCGTGGACGGTGTTCGGGCTCGCCTACGTCGGTGCGATCGTGTTCGTGGCCTCCGGACTGAACGCGCCTGCTGGAGATGTGGTGCTCGCGCTGGCCGCGGGAGCCAACTTGTCGCGCTATCTCGGTGTGACGGTGGGGCAGGCAGAGTTCCTTCGATGGACGATCGACGCCGCGCAACGCCTCGTCTGGCTCGAGGACTACGCGGACAAACATCGCGATCGAGCCGACACCCCGGTTCCCGAGCGCGTGCGCGACGGCATCCGGTTGGATCACGTCTCCTTCCGCTACCCCGAGACCGACCGGCTCGTGCTCGAAGACGTCGACCTCCGACTCGAAGCGGGCTCGGTTGTTGCGCTCGTCGGGGAGAACGGCGCCGGCAAGACGACGCTCGTGAAGTTGCTGTGCCGGTTCTACGAGCCGACGGAAGGCCGGATCACGGTCGACGGGGTCGACCTGTCGCGGTTGCGCGCCGCCGAGTGGCGTGCACGGCTGTCCGGCGCGTTCCAGGACTTCTTCCGGTTCGAGTACGAGGCGCGGCGGACGATCGGCGTCGGCGACCTCGACCACGTCGACGAGGTCCCCGCGGTCGAGATGGCCGTCGCCCGCGCCGGCGCTGGCGACGTGGTCGACCGCATGCCGCACGGCCTCGACACGCAACTCGGCCCGACGTGGCGCGAAGGTGTCGAGCTCTCGATCGGTCAGTGGCAGAAGCTCGCGCTCGCGCGCGGGTTCATGCGTGATCGCCCGTTGCTGTGCGTGCTCGACGAGCCGACGGCCGCGCTCGATGCCGAGACCGAGCACTCGCTGTTCGAGCGCTTCGCGCGTGCGTCACGCGAAGGCAGCGACGAGGGTCGGATCACGGTCCTCGTGTCGCACCGGTTCTCGACCGTGCGGATGGCCGACCTCATCGTCGTGCTCGACGGCGCGCACGTCGTCGAATCCGGCTCCCACGACGAGCTCATGGCTCGCAACGGCCTCTACGCCGAGCTCTACTCCATGCAGGCGACGGCCTACCGCTAGCCCCCCTTTTCGTTCTGGCGTCAACGAGTGCGCACAGACGCACTGGTTGACGCCAGAACGTCAGTGGGGGAGGTCAGTGGGGGAGGCCGGAGGCCTGGATCGCGGCGGTGGCGGCTGCCTTGGTGGCGATGTTGGCGCCTCGCGCCAGTCCGATGATGCCGGGGATCTTCCACGGACGGGGGACGAGGTACTTGGCCGCCGCCCACAGGTTTCCGGTCCCGTCCGGGTTCGCCATGGCCAGCATCGCGTCGTCGACCGGTCCGCCGACCAGGTCGCTGATGGCGCGGAACGCCGTCCACGGCGTTCCTCGGACCTCGCACACGGCGGCCACCGCTGCGGTCTCCATGTCGCACGCCGCGATGCCGGCGTCGATCAGGTCGGCGGCCTTCACGTTGACGTCGTCCGACGTGCGCACGCGCCCACCCATCACCGCGTTCCCGAGGGGCGACGCCCGGTACTCGGTGCCGGTCGTGGCGTCGACGACCACCTCGGGCACGAGGACGTCGCCGAGCTTCGTCGTAGGTGGAACCCCGCCCGCGATGCCGACGACGACGACGTGATCGATCTCGTGGCCGTCCAGCAGACGCTCCGTGGCGGCAGCCGCGGCCTTCGTGCCGATCAACGTGAGCGTCGCGACGACCGATGTCTCGCCGAACGCGCCCCGGTACACCGGAGGCCCCTCGCCGCCGTCGCGTTGCAACGACAACATCTGAACGAGCGGACGCAACTCGGGCTTCATCGGGGCGAGGAAGCCCAGCCGTCGCCCCTCCGCCGCGCTTTCCATGCCGCAGAAGACTAGGAGCAGCTCACTGGTTGCTGTTGGGAAGTCGCCAAGGGAGGCCGGCCGCGGCGCACAACTGCTGCGCGATGTGGTCCTCGCCGGCGTCCGTGGGATGGACGTTGTTGATCATCGTGTCCGGATCCCATCCCACGTTGGGGTCGACGACTCGCACGTTGGGAAGACCGGCGACGTCCCGATCGATCATGGCGTTCCAGGCATCGACCGTCGCGTCCGAGAGCAAGTTGTCGAACAGCGCGTAGTCGTGTGCCGAGAGGTGCCCCTGCTTCACGACGATGATCGATGGCATCGGACCGAGCCGCTGGAGCATCGACTTGAAGACCGGCTCGGCGTCCGCGATCCCCTGAGCCGGGTTGGTGCGGGTCTGGTAGAGGTTGTTCGTCACGGCGTCGATCACCACGATCGCCTGACGCGGCTTCCACGTTCTGTCCACGGTCGCAGCGACGTCCTGCACCGTCGCGCCGCTCTTGGCCAGGTTCTGGAACTGCGACGGCTGCAGCGCGTCATCGAATTGGTCGATGTAGCGCCGCCCGGGCGAGTTCACGACGTCGGCGGCGAGGTAGCTCGTGCCGTAGGCGTACAACGTCGGTCCCGACGGACCGGTGTCGCGTCGGGCCGCGATCACACCGATCGCGCCCAGAACCAGGACGAGCGCCAAGCCCTTCCCGAGGAAGGAAGCGGACCTCGGGGTCTCGCGCGGCGGCTGGACACGACTCCCACTCTCGCGGGTTTCCCATAAAATGGGGCATCGACCCCTCACTGCATGCTTCGTCGGGTCCTCTCGACGGGCAGCGAGTCCAGTAGCCAGTTGAGGACGAGGGGCGCGTCCTTCGGGTTCACGTGGACGCCGTCGTCACTGGTGTATGGGGCGCACTCGCCCGCCGGACCGGCGGGACACAACAGCGACGCGAGATCGACGACCGGTACCTGAGCGGTGGTCGCCATGGCTTGGAGCGCACTACGGATGCAGGCCATCCGAGCCCGGTGGTCGTCCGGCATCATGAAGGTGACGCGCGCGCCCGACCACGATGGGAGCGCGAGCACCACTTGACTCACGTGCTGGCGGAGATAGGCGATTCGTTGCGTGACGTCGGCGGTGTACCAGCCCATCGTGTCGCAGGGCCCGAGCCACTGGTTGCCGAACAGGTGGTCGGGGTACGGCGCCTGTCCGAGCACGAGCACCGCCGTGTCGATGGGCTGCGCGGGGTTCTCGACGATCGGCGGATAGGACTGCGGCCACTGCTGGCAGTCGGCGGGCGGTTGGAGCTTCTTCCCTCGCCGATCACGCGAGCAGCGGCAAGTTGATGGCGCCGTCGCACGCTTCGTGCGCTCCGTTCACGACGGTGAAGTCCGTGCGGGTGTACGACTTCGCCGCGTCGCGCAGCAGCCAGTCGGCCACGGAGTCACCGAAGATCGCGACGGTGGTCGAACGCGGCGGCGGCGGAGGAGCGGGAGCCGCGGCGCTCGCGGGTGTCTGACCCGGGACCGCACCGGCCGCCGGCGTGGCCGTCGCCACGGGGGCGATGCGGGTCGCGGCCAGCATCGTGGGACGAGGACCGCGCTGGGACGGCGATGCCGGCACGACCAGTGCCACGGCCACGAGCAACGCGACGACGGCGGTGACGGCGCTGGCGAACATCGGTCGGGTCCGCGCCAGGACCCGCTTCGTCCGCACCGGCTGCTCGATCGCGTAGAAGACGGCAGCGGAGATCGCCACGGTGATGCCGAGGCGGACGGACGTGAGCGCGATGCCGTGCAATCCCGTGGTGTCCTCGGTGACGAGGAGGAAGATCGGCCAGTGGAACAGGTACAGCTCGTAGCTCACGCGTCCCGACCCACACGACTGGGCGTTCTGAGAGCGCGCGGCGCATCGCGCTCTCCGGCTGCAGCCCCACGATCAGGCCGACGGTGAGGAGCGCGAACAGCGGCAGGCCGCCTTCGTACGCCCACCCACTGGCAGACGGCGTGACGACGGCGAGCGCCACGATCGTCACGAGGCACAAGGGCGCGAGACGGACAGCAGCACGGGGCACGGTGCGCCCGGCGACGACGGCCGCGAGTGCGGCGCCGGCGAGGATCTCGGCGAAGCGAGACCACGACGCGTAATAGACCGCGTCCGGGCCGAGGAACCGAGCGGTCAGCACTGCAGATGCGCTGAACAGGAGATAACAACCGACGAGAAGTCCCGTGACCGAGCGACCGCGGCGCGCCGCCCACGCGGTCATCGCTGCCATCGCGACGGGCCAGACCCAGTAGAACTGTTCCTCGATCGCGAGCGACCAGAAGTGGGCGACGGGCGACGGCGCTCGGAACAAGTCGGCGTACGACTGATGAGCGAGCAGGCGCTGCCAGTTGCTGAGTTGCAGCAGCGCACCGACGATGTCCGACCGGGGGGTGTCGGCGAAGGCCGCCACACCGGCCGCGACGAGAATCGAGATCGCGGCGAGGCACACCAGGGAGGCCGGAAGCAGGCGACGGATGCGGCGGGCGTAGAAACTCCGCACCCGGATGTAGCGATTGCGCTGTCGCTCCTCGAGCAGGAGCGAGGTGATCAGGAAGCCTGAGAGCGTGAAGAAGACCGACACGCCGAGGTAGCCGCCCGGCATCCAGGAGTACTCGAGATGGAACAGGAGCACCATGACGATCGCCAGCCCTCGCACGCCGTCGAGCGCGGGCTGGTAGCCGAACTTCCGGTTTGGTGCGGTACGCGGCAAATGCTGCGTGGTTCCCCCCACGTTCAAGCGGTCACCCCTGCGTTGGCCCCCCAAGGTCTCGGGAGAGGTTTGCCGTGGCTGGAGACGGTCGCAAGGGCCCGAGCGAAAAATCATCCAATTGGACGTTCGGCTCCGCACACCAGGTGATGAGGACTGGCCCTTGTTCTCGCGCGCCGTGGCGCGCTAGATCGACGGCCACATGAGTCGGGACGACCTCGGTGAGGTCAGTGACGCCGCGCTGGTGATGCGCATCAGCCGATACCAGCAGGACGCGCTCGCGGAGGCCTACCGGCGTCACGCGGGAGCCGTGTTCGGGCTGGGACGGCGCCTGCTGAGCGACCCCGCCCTGGCCGAGGAGATCGTGCAGGAGGTTTTCCTTCGCCTGTGGAACCAACCCGAGAAGTTTGACCCGGCACGAGGGTCACTCCGTGCATACCTGCTCGCCCAGTGTCACGGACGGTCGGTCGACCGCCTCCGAGCGGAGTCGTCGAGGCGCCGGCGCGAGGAGCGCGACGTTCGCCGGACGGCCGAGGCGGGCTATGACGTCGAGCACGAAGTGTGGGATCTCGAGGTCGCGTCGATCGTGAAGGACGCGATGGTGAAATTGCCCAGCGAGGAGCGGGCTGCGATCGAGCTCGCCTACTTCGGAGGCAAGACCTACCGGGAGGTCGCAGTCGTCCTCGAACAACCCGAGGGCACCGTGAAGAGCAGGATCCGGTCCGGCATGCGGCGGATGCGAACCGAGCTGGCAAAGTCCGGCGTGGGCCTCGCAGGGGAGCAGCCGTGATCGAGCTCACCCACGAGCAGATCGAGGAGCTGCTCGGCGCCTACTGCCTCGATGCCGTCGATGCCGACGAGCGCGACGCGATCGAGGCGCACCTGCCCGAGTGTCCTCGATGCCGGGCGGAAGTGGCGGAGCTACGCGAGGTCGCGGGCCTGCTCGCCAACAACGACACCGACGCGCCCGAGGGACTGTGGGACCGCATCGCCGAAGCCATCGACGACACGCCGCCGCCGATGCGTCTCGATGTCCGTCGCCGCCGGCTCCGCGACTGGGCGCCGATCGCGCTGTCGGCCGCAGCCATCGTCGCCATCCTCCTGCTGGGCTGGCAGGTGCTCGACCTCCGTCACGAGAACGATCGCATCCAGAACCAGGTCGCAGCCGCGGACGCGACCCGCGCCGCCGTCAACGAGGCCAACCTGGCGCTGCTCGAGCCGAACTCGCATGTCGTGCGCCTGACCGGCACGGGGGACCAGCGGGCGCTCGCCGTGCTGACCGCCGATGGCACCGGGTACCTGCTGGCGGTCGATCTTCCGCCGGTGGACGGCAGCATCTACGAGTTGTGGGGCGCCGACAGCGCGGGTGCGTTGACGGCGCTCGCCTCGATGGAGCAGTCCGGCGTGGCGAGGTTCGACGCGAGTGGCGATGTCGCGAAGCTGCTGATCACGGTCGAACCGTCGTACGTCGAGCAGCCGACGACCGCGCCCATCATGCAAGGAGCCGTGGTTTAGAAGAAGACTGCGGGGGTGTCACAGCAGCCGTTCGTGGCTGATGCCCGGTTCGTGACCCTGTCGGCGACGTACGGCGCCGCCGGGAGTGTGATCGGGCCGCTGCTCGCGCCACGGCTCGGGCTCCCGTTCGCCGACCGGTTGATCCCGGCGCGCGACGCAGCGGTGGCGCCGAGTGGCGAAGGGGTCAACAAGGAGGAGCGTGACGAGGAGCCGCGCCGCTCGTTCTTCGCACGGCTCGCGAACCTGAACGTCGGACTCAACCTGCCGGCGCCGCGAGACCCCGAGGACGTGCGCGACCACGTTCGCGATCGGGTGGAGCAGAGCATTCACGCGCTCGACGCGAACGGTGGGGCCGTGCTCCTCGGTCGGGCCGGTCAGATCGTGCTCGCGCGGCACCCCGGCGCATTCCACGTTCGCCTCGACGGTCCGCCCGAGCGGCGAGCGCGCCGCGGCGCGCTGTGGGAACGCATCGACCTCGAGACGGCGCGCGCCCGCTTGACCGAAACGGACGAAGCGCGTGCGCGGTACACGCGCCGCCTGTACCAACATGACCCGGCCGACCCGACGCTGTATCACCTGCTCGTCGACGAGACCGTCCTCGGCGTGGAAGTGTGCGTCGATCTGATCGCCTCAGCCGCTGTCGCGTTCTGGAACAACGACGACACGCGTCTCGAGGAAGTGGTGCACGGGATCCGCGCCAAGCTCGAGTCCGTCTCGCACGACCCGGCGGACAGCCGATGACGGCCACGCTCTCCGAGCGCATGTACGAGCGGCGTTGGTGGACGCTCGGGGTCCTGTGCCTCTCGTTGGTGATCATCAGCGTCGACAACACGATCCTCAACGTCGCGTTGCCGTCGATCGTCAGGGAACTGAACGCGAGGGGATCCCAGCTGCAATGGATCATCGACGCGTACACGATCGTCTTCGCGGGCCTGCTCCTCACCGCGGGATCGCTCGGCGACCGGTTCGGCCGCAAGAAGGCCCTGACCGCGGGCCTGGTGCTGTTCGCGACCTTCTCTGCGCTCGCGTCGTTCGCGACGTCGCCGGAGATGTTGATCGCCACGCGCGGCCTCATGGGGATCGGCGGCGCGCTCATCTTCCCGACGACGTTGTCCATCCTCACGAACACCTTCGTGGGCCGCGAGCGGGCGAAGGCGATCGGCATCTGGGCCGGCGTCTCCGGGCTCGGCATCGTGATCGGTCCGTTGGGCGGCGGTCTGTTGCTCGAGCACTTCTCGTGGGGCTCGGTCTTCCTCGTGAACGTGCCGATCTGCATCGCCGCCATCGTCCTCGGGATCTTCTTCGTTCCCGATTCGCGCGACCCCGCGGAGGGTCAGCTCGATCCGTTCGGTGCGGTGCTGTCGATCATCGGGTTGAGCGGCCTGCTCTACGGGATCATCGAAGCGCCGGACAAGGGCTGGGGATCGACGAACGTGCTCATCGCGTTTGCGATCGGTGCCGTCTTCATCGCGGGGTTCTTCGCGTGGGAGTTGCGCACTCCGCATCCGATGCTCGACATCCGCTTCTTCAAGAAGCCGCGGTTCTCCGCCGCCTCCGCCACCATCACGCTCACGTACTTCGCGTTGTTCGGTTCGACGTTCCTGCTGACGCAGTACTTCCAGTTCGTCTTGGGCTACTCGCCGTTGAAGGCCGGCATGATGACCGCACCGGTCGCCGTCGGCATCATGGTGTGTGCGCCACAGGCGCCGAAGTTGGTCGACCGCTTCGGGACGAAGAAGGTGGTGGCCGGCGGCCTGCTGATCGTGGCGTTCGCGCTGTGCATGTACATGTCGGACACGATCATGTCGTCGGTGTTCCTCGGGGCGGCGGCACGGATCCTCTTCGGCGCAGGAATGGGCTTCACCACGGCGCCGGCGACCGAGTCGATCATGGGCTCGCTCCCGCCCGCGAAAGCGGGTGTCGGCTCAGCGGTCAACGACACGACCCGACAGACCGGCGGCGCACTCGGTGTCGCGGTCATCGGCAGCGTGTTCGCGGCGCGCTTCCACTCCGTCGTCGGTTCGGCGTCGCAGGTGCCCGAGTCCGCGCGCGCCGCGGCGAAGGATTCGATCGGCGCGGCGCTCGACGCAGCGCGGAACCTGCCTGCGTCGCAGCAAGACGTCATCCGTGCCGTGGTCGACCACGCCTACATCGTCTCGATGCGGCTGGCGTATGGCCTCTCGGCGGTTGTCATCCTGCTCGCGGCCACCGTGACGTGGCGCTATCTGCCCGCGCACGCTCCCGACGAGGCGGACGAAGTCGTCGAGGTCCAGGAACCGCTGATCGAGGCCGTTCCGGTCACGACCGGTTGACCGGCCCGGGCGTCAGCCGGTGAAGTCGGGAAGCGTCAGCGCCCCGTCGTCAGCGAGTGCGAACGAGGGATTGTGTGCGACTTCCCACAGGTGACCGTCGAGATCGGCGAAGTAACCGGCGTAGCCGCCGTAGAAGGTGGCTTCGGCCGGCTTGGTGATCGTGGCACCCGCCGAGCGGGCCGCGGCGAGGATCGCGTCCACTTCGGCGGGTGATCGCGCGTTGTATGCGAGCGCGATACCTCCGAAACCGTCGGAAGGGTGCGCGTCGGTGATGCCTGCGTCGTCGGCCAACTTGTGACGCGCCCAGAGGACGACCGCCTGTCCTCCGGTCTGGAAGAAGACCGTCTCCTCGACCTCCTGCCCTCGCCAGCCGAGGCTCTCGTAGAAGGTTCTGGCCCGCTCGACGTCGGCGACGCCGATGGTCACGAGGCTGACCCGCTGCTCCATGCGGTCAACGTACTGCCGGCCCGCAGGGAGCGTTCGGTGCCTGAGCACCTGAGGACAGTCACGTACGGTCGCGACGGAGGCGATCCCGTCCGACCGCAACTGACGCCCGACGCGCCCGATCGCCAGTCCGTGCTGCCAGACTCGACACGTGGTCGTGCAGCTCCTGATCGCCGCCGTCGTCGGTGTTGCCGCAGTGGTCGTGGCGGTGGTGATCCGCAGGCGCACACACGTCGATCCGCCGACGCAGGTGCCGTACACGGTGCCGATGCAACTCGACCGCGGCGACTTCGAGCGTCCCGAGGCGCCGTGGCTGGTCGTCGCCTTCTCGTCCTCCACGTGCGCTTCGTGTCACGACGCGTGGCAGAAGGTCCAGCTGCTCGAGAGTGGAGCCGTCGCGGTGCAGGAAGCAGAGGTCGGCGATCGCAAGGACCTGCACGACCGGTATGGCATCGAAGCGGTGCCGATGATCCTCGTCGCCGACGATGACGGCGACGTCCGGGCCTCGTTCATCGGCGCGCCGACCGCCGCCGACCTGTGGGCCGCGCTCGCCGAACTACGCGACCCGGGCTCGACCCCGTCTTCCTGCGACCATCACCAGTCCGCCCCGTCGACGTGACGAGCGCGGTGGATCAGCTCGGCGGCGTGTGGATGATCGCAGGCGCAGGCGACGGCGACGGTGACGGCTCCTCGGCCCCGTTGCCGCCGTTGGAGGCCACCGCGGGCGACGGCTTCGAGAACCGGGTCTCGTCCGCTCCGCGCGTCACCACCGACTCGATCGGGGCGCCGGTCCGCCCGATCCCGATCAGACGCTGCACTTCGTCACCGTCGATCGTCTCGTGCTCCATCAACGCGCGGGCGACGAGATCGAGACCGTGCCGGTTCTCGCCCAGCACGACGCGGCATCGATCCTCCTGCTCACGCAGGATCTTCTCGACCTCTTCGTCGATGACGCGGGCGGTCTCGTCCGAGTAGTCGCGGGTGTGCATCAGGTCCTCGCCGAGGAAGACCTGACCTTGTGAGCCCCACGCCATCGGTCCGATCCGGCCCGACATGCCCCACTCCCGAACCATCTTGCGAGCGAGCTCGGTGGACATCACGAGGTCGTTGTTCGCGCCGGTCGAGATGACGCCGTAGACGGTGTCCTCGGCGATGCGTCCGCCCATCGCGACGACGAGACGGTCCTCGATGTAGTCCTGCCGGTAGATGTGGCGCTCCTCGATGGGCAGCTGCTGTGTCACGCCGAGCGCCATGCCCGTCGGCAGGATCGTGACCTTGTGCACGGGATCGGCGTGCGGGAGCACCGCGGCGCACACGGCGTGGCCGGCCTCGTGGTAGGCGACGGCTTCCTTCTCCGCATCCGACAGCGCCATCGACTCGCGACGCTGGCCCATCAGGACGCGGTCACGTGCCATCTCGAAGTGGCGCATGTGGATCGACTCGTCGCCGGCACGAACGGCGAACAACGCAGCCTCGTTGACCAGGTTGGACAAGTCCGCACCGGACATGCCGGGCGTACCCCGTGCCACCACTTGAAGGTCGACGTCGTCGGCGAGCCGCTTGCTCTTGCTGTGCACCTTGAGGATCGCCCGTCGCTCGTCGATCTCGGGGAGCGGAACGACCACCTGCCGGTCGAAACGGCCGGGACGCAGCAACGCCGGATCGAGGATGTCGGGACGGTTGGTGGCGGCCATCATCACGATGCCCTCGGTGGCTTCGAAGCCGTCCATCTCATTGAGCATCTGGTTGAGCGTCTGCTCGCGTTCGTCGTGCCCGCCGCCGAGGCCGGCGCCACGCTTGCGGCCGATCGAGTCGATCTCGTCGACGAAGATGATCGCCCGTCCGAGCTTGCGCGCCGTCTGGAACAGGTCGCGCACGCGCGACGCGCCGACGCCGACGAACATCTCCATGAAGTCGGAACCGGAAACGGACAGGAACGGCACGCCCGCCTCGCCGGCGACCGCACGCGCGATGAGCGTCTTCCCGGTACCAGGCGGACCGACGAGCAGCACACCCTTGGGGATGCGCGCACCGATCTCACCGAACTTGTCGGGGAACTTGAGGAAGTCGACGACCTCGCGGATCTCCTGCTTCACGCCCTCGTAGCCCGCGACGTCGGAGAACGTCGTGCCCGGTCGCTCGGTCGAATAGGTCCGCGCCCTCGACCGCCCGATCGACATGATCCCGCCCATCTGGCTCGCCTGTCGTCGTTGCAGCCAGACGAACAGCGCACCGATGGCGACGATCGGCAACAGCAGCGGCAGCACGGTTCCCCAGATGCTGCTTTGCGGGGTCTTGAACGTGACCTGAACGTTGTGTGCCGCGAAGAGGTCTCGGTCACTCTGGGAGGGCCCGGGCGGGGACGGCACCCCGGTGGTCGTGAACTTGGCGCCGTTGGCGTACTCGCCGCTGATGTGGCCGTCGTTGTTGTTCCACTCGATGCTCTTGACGTTGCTGTTGTTCACTTCCGTCAGGAACTGCGAGTAGTTGATCTGCTGCCCATCGCTGCTGCCGAACAGCGACGGCAGCAAGAGCGCGGCGGCGACGACACCGAGGAGGACCCAGATCGACCACCTCGGCCACGACCCGATGCCCGAGCGCGTCGGCGGGCGCTGATCCCGCGGCGGAGGCGGCGGGGGCGGGGGTGGGGACTGCGGACTCATACCGACGCCATGCTAGGGGCCAGGGGGCCATTACCGGAGGCAGGATCCGCCCCGCAAGCCCCAGGAGTCGCTACCGTCCCCGCCCGTGACTCGTCACTGCGCCCGGCCCGGATGCAGCAGCATGGCCAGTGCCACCCTGGTGTACGAGTACGGCAACCGCAGCGCGTGGCTCGACGACCTGTCGCCCGAGCCGCATCCGATGACGCACGACCTCTGTGATCGTCACGCCGCCAGCCTCTCCGTTCCCCGGGGTTGGCGCCTCGACGACCGCCGGGTCGTGGAGCAGTTGTTCCGGGAGCAGAGCTACCTCGCGTCGTAAGAACCAAATCGCGCCCGATTAGCCTCGTCCGGTGGCATCGGGGCAGGCCGACGAGCGGGCAACAGCACCGGCGGAGGTTCGCTGGGGACTCGGCGACGCCGCCGCAGGCTTCGTCCTCGCCTGGGTGATCACCGCGGTGCTGACGCCGCTGATCTTCTTCATCACGGGCGTCGACGCCGACACGCCGACCTCGAACATCCCGTTGCGGACGATCGCGCTGCAGCAGGTGCCGTTCGACGGCACCATGCTGGTTGTCGTCCTCCTGGCCTCGTACCGCAAGGGACGAGGCCCGGTGCTCGACTTCGGCTGGCGGGTCGAATGGCGAGACGTGTACGGCCTGCTGGTCGGTCTGCTCACGCAGTACGCGGCGCTGCTGCTGTACCTGCCCTTGCTCTGGTTCACCTCGGTCTCGGCCGACGACGTGTCGAAGCCCGCCCGCGACCTCACCGACAAGGCGAGCGGCGGGGGAGTGATCCTCCTCGTGCTGATCGTCGTGATCGCGGCGCCGATCGTCGAAGAGCTGTTCTTCCGCGGACTCGTGCTGCGCTCGCTCCAGCGCCGGTGGGGAACGGGCTGGGCGGTCGTCGGCTCTGCGGCCATCTTCGGGGCGGCCCACCTCGAGCCGCTGCAGTTCCCCGCGCTGTTCGTCTTCGGGTTGGTCGCGGCGGGGCTCACGGTCCGCAGCGGCCGCTTGGGCCCGTCCACGTTCGCGCACGTTGCGTTCAACGGCATCGCGGTCCTGACCCTGCTGCGGTGACGCGGCGACCGCCTCAGTCGCGGTCGGTCGCCTTCCGATAGTGCTTCGTGCCCGCACCGACCGCGCCGTCCGGAGCCGGTCCCCATGTCAGAATTGACGCAATGGAGACGGTGCACGAGCCGGTCGACCTGGCTCGCGTGGAGCCGGATCCTTCGACGTCCGACCGGGTCACAACGAGTTGGTTCACCGCAGGACCGCGTCAGGCGCATCGTCGACGTGGCCGTGGTGCTCGCCGTCTCGGGCTTCGTCCTGGGCCAGCTCGGCCTCGGCAACCTCCTGCTGAACACCACTCCCACGGGCGGCGACATGGGTGCCCACGTGTGGGGTCCTGCGTTCCTCCGCGACCACGTCCTGCCGCACGGGCAGCTGACGGGCTGGACCCCGGACTGGTACGACGGCTTCCCCGCCTACGAGTTCTACATGGTGCTTCCGGCGCTGCTGATCGTGGCGCTGAACGCGGGGCTCCACGGATGGGCCGCGCTGCTGCCCGCGGCCGGCGCGCTCGTCGTCGGCTTCCTCGCATGGCGGGCGCCTGCGAGATCGCTGCGTCGCCACGTCCTCGCGGCCGCGGCGGTCGTCGGCGCCGTGTTCCTGATCGGCTTGCCGTACGACGTGGCGTTCAAGATCGTCACCGTCCTCGGCGTGATGTCGTTGCCCGTCGCGGCGTACGCGTTCGGCCGCCTCGCCGGTCTGCCGTTCCCGACGCCTGCGATGTTCACGATCGCCACGCTGCCGTTCCTGTTCAACCGCGAGCCGACGCTCACCGGCACGGGGAACATCATCGGCGGCAACCTCACCTCGACCTTCGCCGGTGAGTTCAGCTTCTCGCTCAGCCTCACGTTCGGGCTGTTGTTCCTGGGCACGATCGTCGCCGGGTTCCGCACCGGCCGGTACCGATGGTTGGCGGCGATCCTTCTCGCCCTCACGGCGCTGTGCCACGTGATCGTCGCGATCTTCGTCCTGATCGCCGCCGCGCTCGCATTCCTCGTGTGGCCGGGCAAAGCGCGGCTCGTATGGCTCGCGTGCGTGCTGCCCGTCGGCGGGCTGTTGACCGCGTTCTGGACGCTTCCGTTCTTCGCGCGCAGTGCCTACGTGAACGACATGGGATGGGAGAAGCTGCCCGGGGGCGCAGGCCGAAGGAGCGCCCTGCACCTGCTCGGGCAATTCATCACCAACACCGGGTCGTACGGGACGACGAACGACGGCTACCGCACGGCGGTGCTGAAGAGCTACCTCGTGCCCGACCTCGTTGCAGTGGTTGATCGTCCTCGCGGTCGTCGGCCTCGTCGTCGCCGTCGTTCTCCGCATTCGCGTCGGCTTGTGGCTCGGCCTCGTCGCGTTCGCCATGGCTGTCGGCTTCATCGTCGCTCCCGAGTCACGGCTGTGGAACGCGCGCCTGCTGCCCTTCTACTACCTCGCGCTCTTCCTGCTCGCCGCTCTCGGCATCGGCGAGCTGGCGCGCGCGGCCGTGGTGCTTGCTTCACCTGATCCGGAACGTCCGAACGCCGTGCTCGACATCGCCCTCAAGACCGGCATCACCGCTGTCGTCCTCGGCGTCGTCGTCATCATGGTCGGCCTCCCGTTGAAGGCGTTGCCCGGGGAGTCCAGTAACGGCGGCACGCTCGCCTGGGAGCCGTTCAACCTCGGTCTGTCGTTGTCGACCTCGGACCCCAACCCGGCGCCCGACTGGGCGCGATGGAACTACACGGGCTACGAGAAGAAGCCGGCGTACCCCGAGTTCTACGGGTTCATGAACACGATGGCGCAGGTCGGTCACGATCAGGGCTGCGGGCGGTTGATGTGGGAGTACGACGACCCGGTGCTCGAGCGGTACGGCACCCCGATGGCGCCGATGCTCGTCTCCCTGTTCAGTGACGGCTGCATCGGGTCGATGGAGGGTCTGTACTTCGAGTCGTCCACGACGACGCCGTTCCATTTCATCGACCAGCGCGAGCTCTCGTACCAGTGCTCGTGCGCGCAGCGGAACCTGCCGTACGGGGCGCCTCGACGTCGCGCAAGGTGTCCAGCATCTGCAGATGCTCGGCGTGCGCTACTACGCAGCGTCGACCGCGCCGGCCAAGGCGCAGGCGGACGCGAACCCGGATCTCGTCGCCGATCGCCGAGAGCGCGCCGTGGAAGATCTACGAGGTCCAGAACAGCGACCTCGTCGAGCCCCTCGCCAACCAACCGGCGGTGTTGACCAACCACAACAACGGCCTCGACTGGGTCTACGGCACGAGCGATCCGCACACGCCTCCGGTCGACGCGCAGGGCAAGACCGTCACGGCCAACGGTCCTGCAATGACGTGGTACACGGACCCGGCCAAGTGGAACGTCTACCTGGCTGCGGACGGTCCGTCGAGCTGGGCCCGAGTCAAGGACGGCGAGCAGCCACCCACACAGCCGGTCGCCGCAGGCGACGGTCTCGAACGTCCACGAAGGAACCGACACCATCGACTTCGACGTCGACCGGACCGGCACGCCGATCCTCGTGAAGACCTCGTACTTCCCGACCTGGAAGGCCGAGGGTGCCGAGGGCCCCTATCGGGTGACGCCCAACCTCATGGTCGTGGTGCCGACCTCGAACCACGTGCACCTGAAGTTCACGAAGACGTCCATCGACTACCTCGCCAACGGCTTGACGATCCTGGGGATCGTGCTCGTCATCGCCCTCGCCCGCATGCGGCCGCTGCGCATGCCCGAGCCGCCGGAGTCGTCCGAGGCCGTGCTCGGCCGTTTCCTGTCGGCGCCGGATCTGGACGGCGGGCTCAGCGTTGACGGCGACGGACAACTCGACGAGGCGATGCCATCGGCAACACTCTTCTCCAACCGTGAGCCGCCGCCCGACGACCCCTGATCGTCCGCCGCCGCCGGGCGATGTCCGGCTGTCGGTCGTCGTGCCCGCCTACGAGGAACACGATCGAATCGGATCGAGCGTGAACGCCATTCGTGAAGCGTTCAGCGCGCTCGACGGAGGAGTTCAGATCGTGGTCGTCGACGACGGGTCGGACGACGGCACCGCCGATGCGGCGCGTGGCGCGGGTGCCGATCGTCGTGCTCGTCCACGACCGCAACCGAGGGAAGGGTGCAGCCGTCCGGACCGGTGTGGGCGCCGCGACCGGACGGACGATCGCGTTCATGGACGCCGATCTGTCGTACTCGCCGTCGCAGCTACGGGAGTTGCTCGAAGCGGTGGAGTCCGGGTGGGACGTCGTCGTCGGGAGCCGCGCCCACGTCGACACCCGGACAGTCGTACGCCCGCCGTTCGCTGCGTGCCGTCGGCGGACGTGTCATCAACTGGCTCACCCGGCCGGTGTTGCGGGCTCGGTACCGCGACACGCAGTGCGGGATCAAAGCGTTTCGCTCCGATGCCGCGAAGGCTCATCTTCGAACGCTCGAGGGTCGACGGGTTCGCGTTCGATGTCGAGCTGTTCGTGATCGTCGAGCGCAATGACCTTGCGCTGACCGAGGCGCCGGTGACGGTCTCGCACACGACACGCTCGACCGTGCGCGTCCCCGCGACGGATGGAGGCTCGTACGCGACCTCTGGCACATCCGGCGATGGGCACGAGCGGGCGTCTACGACTCCACGGGAGAGGTAGCTTCGCCCCGCATGCCCGCCTACGACGCAGTGTTCAAGGCGTACGACATCCGAGGACTGGTGCCCGAGGAGCTCGACGCGCCGATGTGCCGCGCCATCGGAGCGGCGTTCGCCCGGTTTGCCGGCACGGCGCGCGTGCTCGATCGCACGCGACATGCGGCCGTCTGGCGTCGAGCTGTCGGGTGCCTTCGCCGAGGGCGTGCGCTCCCAGGGTGTCGACGTCGTCGACCTCGGCATGGCGTCGACCGACCTCATCTACTACGCGGCGGGCTCTCTGGACGCGCCCGGTGCGATGTTCACCGCGTCGCACAACCCCGCGCAGTACAACGGCATCAAGCTGTGCCTCGCCGGCGCGAAGCCGGTCGGCGTCGACACCGGTCTCCTGCAGATCAAGGAGATGGCCGAGCACGGCGTCCCCCCGTCCGACCGCGAGGGCAAGCTCACGCAGGACGACCTCCTCGACGACTTCGCCGCCCACGTCCGCTCGTTCATCGACGTCGACGCGTTGAAACCGCTGAAGGTGATCGCAGACACGGCGAACGGCATGGGCGGCCTGGTCGTACCCGTCGTGTTCGCCCCGCTGCCCTTCGACCTCGAGATCATGTTCGGCGAGCTCGACGGAACGTTCCCCAACCATCCGGCGGACCCGATCCAGCCCGCGAACCTTCGTGACCTCGTCGCGCGCGTCCAGACAACGGGTGCAGACGTCGGCCTTGCGTTCGACGGCGACGCGGACCGCGTCTTCCTGGTCGACGACACGGGCGCGCCCGTGTCCGGCTCGACGACGACGGCGATCGTCGCGAAGGCGATACTCGAGCGAGAGCCGGGCGCGACGATCCTCTACAACTGCATCTGTTCGAAGGCGGTGCCCGAGGTCATCCGTGAGAACGGCGGCACGCCGATCCGCACTCGTGTCGGTCACAGCTTCATCAAGTCGATCATGGCCGAGACCGGTGCCGCGTTCGGCGGCGAGCACTCGGCGCACTACTACTTCCGTGACAACTATCGGGCCGACTCCGGTTCCATCGCCGCGCTGGTCGTGCTCGAGCAACTGTGTCGCGCCGGGGTTCCCTTGTCCGAGCTGCGCAAGCCGTTCGAGCGCTACGCGCAATCGGGCGAGGTGAACCTGAAGTTCGCCGATCCGCAGGCCGTGATCGAGCGGGTCGCGGCAGGCCTATGACGGCGCCGAGCAAGACCGCCTCGACGGGCTCACCGTCGACCTCGGGGACTGGTGGTTCAACGTGCGGCCGTCGAACACCGAGCCGCTTCTGCGCCTGAACCTCGAAGCCCGTACGCCCGACGAGGTCGAGGGGCACGTGGCGGAGGTCAAGGCTGCGATGGGAGAGTAGGCCCATGGCGCTCGACCCCCAGTTGCTCGACATCCTCGCCTGCCCGGAGGACAAGGGACCGCTCCTCTACTTCGAGAGCGAGGACGTCCTCTACAACCCACGCCTGAAGCGCAAGTACGCGATCAAGGACGACATCCCGATCATGCTCATCGACGAGGCGGAGAACGTCGACGACGCCGAGCACGATCGCTTGGTGCAGAAGGCAGACGCCGAGGGCATCAAGCCGACCTTTCGAAACCTCATGAGCGAGCGGAGCGAGCTCAGGGCGGCCGTGCGACCGCCAGGGAGCCGGACGCAGACGGGGTCCGGGGGCGCAGCCCCCGTGGGATCATGACGATGGAGCGCCTCGACACGTTGGGGATGTGGGACGCAACCATGGCGTTCCCCGAGCAGGTCGAGCAGGCCGCAGCGCAAGACCTGGACTTCAGCCGTCTTCCGTCGCACGACGAGATCGAGAACGTCGTGGTGCTCGGCGTCGGCGGCAGCGGCATCGTCGGCGACGTGCTGCTGTCGGTCGCGGGCCCCTTCATGGCCACGCCGGTCGTCGTGTGCAAGAGCTACGAGCCGCCGAGCTTCGCCGGGCCGACGACGCTGTGCGTCGCGGTCTCGTACTCGGGCGACACGGAGGAGACGATCGAAGCCGCGCAGACGGCCGCGCTCGCGGGCGCGCAGATGGTGGTGGTCGCCGGTGGCGGTGAGCTGCTGCAGCTCGGCCAAGCATGGGACGCCACGGTCATCGGGGTGCCCGGCGGCATCCCGATGCCTCGTGCCGCTCTCGGTGCGATGGCCATTCCGACCTTGCTCATGCTCGAACACGTGGGCCTGTTCCCCGGTGGGCGCGGCTGGGTCGATCTCGCGGTCGAGCAGTTGCGCCGGCGACGTGACGAGCTGTCTGCGGGCGAGAGTGCTGCCGCGTTCCGTGGCGCGCCACATCGGACGCACGATCCCGATCGTCTATGGCGCCGCCGCCCTCGGAGCGACCGCGGCGCTGCGCTGGAAGAACGAGGTCAACGAGAACGCGAAGTCACCAGCGTTCATCGCGACCGTGCCCGAGTTGACGCACAACGAGATCTCCGGCTGGGGCCAGCACGGCGACGTGACGAGGCAGGTGTTCACGCTCGTGCTGTTGCGCCACGACCAGGAGCATCCACAGGTCATGCGCCGCTTCGACCTCGTCCGCAAGTGGACCGAAGAGGTCGTCTCGGCGTCGAGGAGGTGCACGCGGAGGGCGACGGCCCGCTCGCGCAGTTGCTCGACCTCATGTTCTTCGGGACGGTGACCAGCCTCGAGCTCGCTGCCCAGGAAGGCGTCGACCCGGGCCCGATCCCGGTGCTCGACGAGATCAAGGCAGCGATGAGCAGATAGTCCGGGCCAGTCGCCGGACGCGGTCGTCGGGCCGCGCCGGCACGTGACCGGCAGGTAGTCTGCGATCCCGTCGGGCTGTCACGAGCGGGCCAGTTGGTCCCAGCCCACGAACGCACATCACACGCGCCTTCGTGGAGGAGGATCATGGCTGACGATTTCAAGGTTGCTGACCTGTCCCTGGCCGCATTCGGCCGCAAGGAGATCGAGCTCGCCGAGCACGAGATGCCCGGCCTCATGGCGTTGCGAGCCGAGTTCGCCGACGAGCAGCCGCTGAAGGGTGCTCGGATCACGGGTTCGTTGCACATGACGATCCAGACCGCTGTGCTCATCGAGACCCTGACCGCGCTCGGCGCTCAGGTCCGGTGGTGCAGCTGCAACATCTTCTCGACCCAGGATCACGCCGCGGCCGCGATCGCCGAGAGCGGCGTGCCCGTCTACGCGTGGAAGGGCGAGACGCTCGACGAGTACTGGTGGTGCACCGAGCAGGTGCTGAAGCTGGCCCGACGGCGGCGGACCGAACCTCATCCTCGACGACGGCGGCGACGCAACGCTGCTCGTGCACAAGGGCACCGAGTACGAGGCCGCCGGGGCCGTGCCCGCGCCGACCGACGACGACAGCGACGAGTGGAAAGTCGTGCTGTCGATGTTGTCCCGGACGTTGACCGAGGATCCGAAACTCTGGACCGGGATCGGTCAAGGCATTCGCGGCGTGTCCGAGGAGACGACCACCGGCGTTCATCGCCTGTACCAGATGACCGAAGCGGGCACGTTGCTGTTCCCCGCGATCAACGTCAACGACTCCGTGACCAAGTCGAAGTTCGACAACCTCTACGGCTGCCGTCACTCGTTGATCGACGGCATCAAGCGCGCCACCGACGTGATGATCGGCGGCAAGGTCGCGGTCGTGTGCGGCTACGGCGACGTCGGTAAGGGATGTGCGGCGTCACTGCGGGGCCAGGGCGCGCGGGTGATCGTCACGGAGATCGATCCGATCTGCGCGCTGCAGGCAGCCATGGAGGGCTACGAGGTCACGACGCTCGAGCGTGTGCTCGACGTCGCGGACATCTTCATCAGCGCGACGGGCAACCACGCCATCATCTCGGCCGAACACATGGGACGGATGAAGCACGGCGCGATCGTCGGCAACATCGGTCACTTCGACAACGAGATCGACATGGCCGGTCTGGCGCGCATGAGCGACGTGCAGCGTGTGACCATCAAGCCGCAGGTCGACGAGTTCGTGTTCCCCGACGGGCATTCGATCATCGTCCTGGCCGAGGGCCGGCTCCTGAACCTCGGTTGTGCCACCGGGCACCCGAGCTTCGTGATGTCGTGCAGCTTCACCAACCAGGTGCTCGCGCAGATGGACCTGCACAAGTCCGCCGACTTCCTCGACAAGAAGGTGTACACGCTGCCGAAGCACCTCGACGAGAAGGTCGCCCGGCTCCACCTCGACGCCCTCGGCGTGAAGTTGACGCAGCTGTCGAAGGAACAGGCCGAGTACATCGGCGTCCCCGTCGAAGGCCCCTACAAGGCCGACCACTACCGGTACTGAGCCGCCCATCGGCCGATTCGGCGTGCATTACCCACACGGGATGTAGGTGACGCACGCCAGAATCGGAGGGTGGCGGAGATTCCTCCGACGATCGAGTGGGCGGGCGATCGCGTCCGTCTGGTCGACCAGCGGCGGCTGCCGGGCGAGCTGGTGATGGTCGACGCCGTGAGCGTCGACGACCTGTGCGAGCTCATCGTCACGATGGCTGTGCGAGGCGCGCCCGCGTTGGGCGCGGCGGGAGCGATGGGGATCGCGCTCGCGTCAGTGCGGGGCGACGACCTGAACGCGGCGGCGGAGAAGCTCGTCGCAACCCGGCCGACGGCTGCGAACCTTGCGTGGGGAGTCCGTCGCGCGCTGGCCGCTCGCGATCCGGTGGCCGAGGCAGTCGCCGTGGCTCACGAGGACGTCGCGGTCAACAGGGCGATCGGTCAGCACGGTGTGTCGGTGGTGCCGCAGGCCGCTCGGATCCTCACGCACTGCAATGCGGGCGGGCTGGCCTGTGTCGGCTACGGCACCGCCATCGGTGTCATCCGCGCTGCGCACGACTCCGGTCGCTCGCCGAGCGTGTGGGTGGACGAGACCCGTCCGGTCCGACAAGGCGCGCGCTTGACGGCGTGGGAGCTCGACCGGCTCGGCATCCCGTGCACGGTCGTGGCGGACGGGCTCGCTGCGTCGTTGATGGCGGGCGACGAGGTCGATCTCGTCGTCGTGGGTGCGGACCGCATCGCGGCCAACGGCGACGTCGCCAACAAGGTCGGGACGTACAGCGTTGCGATCGCCGCGCATCACCACGGGATCCCGTTCTACGTGGCGGCGCCGCGGTCGACGTTCGATCCTTCGTGTCCGTCGGGCGACCGGATCCCCATCGAGCGCCGCGACCCGGCCGAGCTCGGCGAGGTTCCCGCGGGCGTCGTCGTCGACAACCGCGCCTTCGACGTCACTCCCGCCGACCTGCGTGACCGCCTACATCACCGAGGACGGAGTGTCGCACGCCGTCCGCGCCGATGACGCCAGCACGGCCGCACTTGGCGTAGACAGCGAGCGAAGCGAGCGCTCGAAGCCAAGCGAATTCACTGTCACACCCCCTGAGTAGAACGGCGGCATGTTGCTGCCGCGTACGTGTCCGTTGTGTCATCGGCCCGGCCCCGCGCCGTGCGATCAGTGCGCGTCGATGCTCGACACCGCGTCGAGCCTTCCGCCGCCGGCCGGTGTCGACATCTGTCAACGCGGTGCTCGAGTACGGAGGCTTCGGCCGCGACCTGGTCGCTCGCCTCAAGTATCGCAATGCCCGCACGACGCTGCGATGGCTCGTGCTGCAGATGGCGATGCTCGTGGATCCGAGCGCCGTCGACGTCGTCACATGGGTGCCGACGACCACCGCTCGGCGCCATGAACGCGGGTTCGATCAGGCACAACTCTTGGCGAAGGGCCTCTCGCGACAACTGTGCCGTCCATGCCGTCCGTTGCTCGTGCGGGCGCACGGCCCACCGCAAACCGGTCGAACGGCCACCGAGCGACTCGCCGGCCCTGCGTTGTCGGTGCGACCGAGCGTCGCCCGACGCATGCCGCGAACGCGTCGTGCTCGTCGACGACGTCATCACGACAGGAGCCACGATGACCGTTGCCGCACGAGCCCTGAGAGAAGCCGGCGTCGAGCGAATCGTCGCCGTCGCCGCCGCACGAACACCTCTCAAGCGCATCCGAGCCGGTCCCCAGCATCAGCTTCGATGAACCCGAGGTGCTCGCCGGAGACCTGTTCTAACCTTCGAGCACCGTTCGCGCTGAGTGCGGAGAGCCGAGCGAGAGGAGCCGCCGTGGAGATCACCGTCAGCAGCCGGCACACCGAGGTCTCCGAGCTCCTGCGAGCGAGCACCGTCGACAAGATCAGCAGGCTCGGCCGGTTCCTCGAAGGCATGGACCGCGCCGGAGGTGCACTTCTCCGAGCATCAGCACCGGCGCATGGCGGACAAGGAAGTGTGCGAGGTGATGCTCGTCGGCCACGGTCACCACGTGCGCTGCAAGGTCTCGGCACCCGACGGGTTCGCCGCCGTCGACAAGGCGGTGGAGAAGCTCGAGCACCAACTCCACAAGCTGAAGACGAAGCTGCAGCACCGCAGCCACCAGCACACCCGTCGCGCCAACGGCGCGGGCCAGGAGCCCGCGACAGGAAGCGAGCTGCCGAGGCCGACGTCGACACCGAAGACGGCGTTCAACCACGCATCGTGAAGACGAAGAGCTTCCAGATGAAGCCGATGACGCCTGAGGAGGCCGCGCTGCAGATGGACCTCCTCGGGCACGACTTCTTCTTCTTCATGAGCGCCGAGACCGAGCGGGCCACCGTCGTCTACCGCCGCGACGACGGCGACATCGGGCTGATCGACCAAGTCTGACGAGGTGTCAGATCCGAACGGACTAGTCTCCCGACGCAGTTCGCCAAGGAGCCTCGATGCCCGGAGATGACGAGGTCGTACCGGAGGCCATCCGTGTCCTGATCTGCGACGACCACGCGTTGTTCCGGCGTGGACTGATCATGGTGCTCGAATCCGAGGACGGCATCGAGGTGGTCGCCGAGGCCGAGGACGGCAAGGAGGCGATCCGCAGGCCGAGGAGGTCATACCCGACGTGGTGCTGATGGACGTGCGCATGCCCCGCATGTCCGGCATCGAGGCAACCAGGGTGATCGTCGAGTCCGTGCCGACCGCAAAGGTCCTCATGCTCACGGTGAGTGACGAGGAGGAGGATCTCTACGAAGCGGTGAAGGCGGGCGCGACGGGCTACCTCCTGAAGGAGATCTCGATCGAAGAGGTCGCCAACGCCATCCGTGCGGTGGTCACGGGCCAGAGCCTGATCTCACCGTCGATGGCGTCGAAGCTGCTGTCCGAGTTCAACAACCTGGCGCGGCAGGCGCAGCAGAAGGTCATCGCGCCCAAGCTGACCGACCGAGAGCTGCAGGTGCTGAAGCTCGTCGCCCAGGGGATGAGCAATCGCGAGGCGGCCGAGACGTTGTTCATCTCCGAGAACACCGTCAAGAACCACGTGCGGAACATCCTCGAGAAGCTGCATCTCCACTCCCGAACGGAGGCAGTCGTCTACGCCGTCCGCGAGAAGCTCCTCGACATCCACTAGCACGATCGTGCCGGTTCCGTTGCGGCGTCCCCGGAGAGCCCGACCGGTAGCATCGGGTGCCCCATGGGAGTTTTCGATCGCGTCCTCCGGTCCGGCGAGGGCAAGAAGGTCCGAGCGCTCGCAGCCCTTGTGCCAGACGTCAACGCTCTCGAGCCGGAGCTGGAACGGCTCTCAGACGACGCGCTCGCCGGCAAGACCGTCGAGTTCCGTCAGCGTCTCGACAACGGCGAGGACCTCGACGATCTCCTGATCGAGGCGTTCGCCGTCACGCGCGAGGGGGCGAAGCGCACGATCGGCCAGCGTCACTTCGACGTGCAGCTGATGGGCGGCGCCGCACTCCACTTCGGCTGGGTCGCCGAGATGAAGACGGGCGAAGGAAAGACGCTCGTGTCGACCCTGCCTGCCTACCTCAACGGCGTCGCCGGCCGGGGCATGCACATCATCACCGTCAACGACTACCTGGCGAGCCGCGACGCCGACTGGATGGGTCAGATCCACCGCCGGCTCGGCTTGACGGTCGGACTGATCGTCCCCGGCGACTACGACAGCGACTACAAGCGTGCGCAGTACGCCTGCGACATCACGTACGGCACGAACAACGAGTTCGGCTTCGACTACCTCCGCGACAACATGGCGTTGACAGAGCGAGCAGAAGACCCAGCGCGGGCACGTGTACGCCATCGTCGACGAGGTCGACTCGATCCTCATCGACGAGGCCCGCACGCCGCTCATCATCAGCGGGCGGGTCTCCGACGCGGTGAAGCTCTACTACAAGTTCGCGTCGATCGTTCGGGGACTTCGCCGCGACGAGGACTACGAGGTCGACGAAGAGAAGCGCATCGTCGCACCGCTCGAGCCCGGCATCGAGAAGGTCGAGTCCGCCCTCGGGGTCGAGAACCTGTACGACGGTGTCGCCCAGAACCTCGTCCACCAGTTGAGCGCGGCGCTCAAGGCCAAAGAGCTGTACAAGCGCGACAAGGACTACATCATCCAGCAGGGTGAGGTGAAGATCGTCGACGAGTTCACCGGCCGCGTCCTCGAAGGTCGGCGCTGGTCGGAAGGTCTGCACCAGGCGGTCGAAGCCAAAGAAGGCGTCAAGATCAAAGAGGAGAACCAGACCCTCGCGACCGTGACGCTGCAGAACTACTTCCGGATGTACGAGAAGCTGGCCGGCATGACAGGCACGGCGCAGACCGAGGCCTCGGAGCTGGCGAACACCTACAACCTGCAGGTGGTGCCGATCCCGACCAACAAGCCGATGATCAGGGAGGACCAGCCGGACCTGATCTATCGGACCGAGGAGGGCAAGTACGGCGCGGTGGTCGACGATCTCGTCGAGCGGTACGAGACGGGCCAGCCGGTGCTCGTCGGCACGATCTCCGTCGCGAAGTCCGAGACGCTGAGCCGCCTGCTCGAGAAGCGTGGCATCCCGCACGAAGTGCTGAATGCGAAGCAGCACACTCGTGAGGCGCACGTCGTCGCCCAGGCGGGTCGCCTCAACGCGATCACGGTCGCAACGAACATGGCCGGCCGCGGCGTCGACATCATCCTCGGCGGCAACGCCGAAGGCCTCGCTCGAGCGCGACGTGATCGCGGAAGGGCTCGATCCCGACAGCGAAGAGGGAGCCACGCGCTATCAGGCGTTGTTGCCCAAGTACGAGGCCGAGACCGAAGCCGAGGGGGCCAAGGTCCGCGAGCTCGGCGGTGTGTACGTCCTCGGCACCGAGCGACACGAGAGCCGCCGGATCGACAACCAGTTGCGCGGGCGTTCCGGCCGTCAAGGCGACCCGGGGGAGAGCCGTTTCTACCTGTCACTCGAAGACGAGCTGATGCGCATCTTCGCGACGGGCGCCATGAACTGGGTCATGACGAAGGCCATGCCCGAAGACGTGCCGATCGAAGCGCGCATGGTCACCAAGGCGATCGAACGGGCGCAGAACACCGTCGAGCAGCGCAACGCCGAGATCCGCAAGGAAGTGCTCAAGTACGACGAGGTGATGAACGAGCAGCGCAAGGTCATCTACAAGCGCCGCGACCAGATCCTCGAAGGAGCAGACCTGCGTGAGGAGGCGATCGAGTACCTCGCGGACTCGGTCGAGTCGACGATCTCGACGTACTGCGTCTCCGACTACGCCGAGGAATGGGACCTCGACGGCCTCCTCAACGAGGTGTCCACGAGCTGGCCGAGCACGATCACGAAGGCACAGCTGCAGGAAGCCACGAGCACCGACGAGCTGTACGAGCTGCTGATGGGCGAGGCGCAGGGCTACTACGAGCACCGAGAGGACGAGCTCGGTTCCGAGGTCATGCGCAGCGTCGAGCGCCAGATCATGTTGCAGATCATCGACCAGAAGTGGCGAGAGCACCTGTACGAGATGGACTACCTGCAGGAGGGCATCCACCTGCGGGCCATGGGGCAGAAGGACCCGCTCGTCGAATGGCAGCGCGAAGGCTTCGACATGTTCGGCCAGATGATGCACGGCATCGCGCAGGACTTCGTGAAGTACGTCATGCACGCGCAAGTGACGGTGACGCAGCAGCCGGCCGAAGCCTCACCGGCGGCGACCAACATGACGTTCTCGGGGCCCGACGATCCGTCCAGCGGCGGAGGGTCGATGGCCGCAGCCGCGGCGCGCGTCCCGGTCGTCGAGCAGGGTGAGGCGCCGCCCCAGCCCGAAGAGGAACAAGTCAACGTCCCTGTCGTGAAGAGCGAGTGGGACAAGACCCCGCGCAACGCCCCCTGCCCCTGCGGCTCGGGGAAGAAATTCAAGATGTGTCACGGCGGGTAGTCGCCTGCGCTCACCGACGAACCGGAGGTTCGCCCTGCCGTCGCCGCCGAACCGGAGGTTCGTCGGCGAAATTGCCTCGTCGGTAGCCTGAGCGGTTGTCGTCGAGCGGGCAAGCCGCTCGACCCGGCTTCGATCGATCTCCATGCGGGACTACAGCGACGACATCTCGGACCTGCGGCGCCGGCTCGACGAGGCGCGCTCGTACCTGCGGATCGACGAGCTGCGGGCGCGGCGGCCGCAGCTGGAGACCGAGGCGTCCCGTCCGGACCTGTGGGACGACCAGGAGCTCGCCAAGAAGGTCACCGGCGAGCTCTCGTCCACCATGGCCGACCTCGAGTTGTACGACTCGCTGACGCAGCGGGTCGACGATGCGGAGACGTTGGCCGAGCTCGCCCGTGAAGAGAGCGACGAATCGCAGATGCCCGAGATCGAGCGTGAGCTGGCCGGCGTCGCTCGACGCCTCGACGAGCTCGAGCTGCGGTCCTTGTTCTCGGGTGAGCACGACGAGTACGACGCGTTGTGCACGTTGTCCTCGGGCGAAGGCGGCGCGGACGCGCAGGACTGGACCGAGATGCTCTACCGCATGTACGTGCGGTGGGCGCAGGGGCACGGATTCGACGTCGAAGAGGAGGATTCCACGCCTGGATCCGAAGCGGGGCTGTCGTCGGTCGAGTTCGTCGTCAAGGGCAGGTACGCATACGGATGGTTGAAGGCCGAGCGGGGGGTGCACCGGCTGGTGCGCATGAGCCCGTTCAATGCGCAGGGCAAGCGTCAGACCGCGTTCGCGGCGCTGTCCGTCGTGCCGATGTTGCACGAGGGAGACGTGCACATCGACGTCGACGAGTCGGACATCGAGATGCAGGTGTTCCGTTCGTCGGGCGCGGGCGGCCAGCACATCAACAAGACGTCGTCGGCGGTACGGCTGATCCACAAGCCGACCGGCATCGTCGTGTCGTGTCAGGTCGAGCGCAGCCAGTTCCAGAACCGGGATCGCGCGATGACGATGCTGAAGGCGCGACTCGCCGACCTCGAACGTCAGAAGCGCGAGGAAGAGCTGGTCGCCATCCAGGGTGAGCAGCAGCGAGTCGGATTCGGCAGCCAGATCCGCAGCTACGTGCTCGCGCCGTACCAACTCGTGAAGGACCTTCGCACCGAGCACGAGACGGGCAATGTCGACGGTGTGCTCGACGGTGATCTCGATCCGTTCATCGAGGCGTACCTGCGCTGGCAGCGCGCCGGCGGCAGTGCCGCGAATTGATCGGTCGTCTCGGATCCCGAGACTGCTCGATCCGGCCCGACGATCCCGGCGTTTCGCCGAATTCTCCGATTCGTCCGGTTGTGGCGCTCGACGGGGAGCGCGTTCCGGAGCGGTTGGTCGAACACGGGGTGACTCGGGGACCCACAACGGCGCTGTTAGCCTCGCCACCCGAAGCGTGTGGACGCCCGGACCGCCTCGGGCAACCGATGTCCCCCTTCGCGGCTCCCGCGTCGGCATTCTGATCCGCTTGCCATGATCAAACTCGAAACAGTCACCAAGGTCTACAAGGGCGACGTCGTCGCGCTCCGCGACGCCAGCGCCGACATCCAGAAGGGCGAGTTCGTCTTCCTCGTCGGTCCGTCGGGATCGGGGAAGTCGACGATGCTGCGCCTCATGAACAAGGAGGAGACGCCCGAGCACGGGCGGATCTTCGTCGCCGGCAAGGACATCGGCCAGCTCAACCAGTGGAAGGTGCCGTATCTGCGGCGCAACATCGGGTGCGTCTTCCAGGACTTCAAGCTGCTGACCAACAAGACCGTGTACGAGAACGTGGCCTTCGCGCTCGAGGTGATCGGCCGGCCGAAGCACGTGATCAAGACGCAGGTGCCCGCGATCCTCGAGCTCGTCGGTCTCGCCAAGAAGATGGGCAACTACCCGCACGAGCTGTCGGGTGGCGAGCAGCAGCGTGTGTCGATCGCCCGCGCCTTCGTGAACCGTCCCCTGATCTTGCTTGCCGACGAGCCGACTGGAAACCTGGACCCCACGACGTCAGTGGGCATCATGCGGCTGTTGGACCGCATCAACCGCACAGGTACCACCGTCGTCATGGCAACACACGATCGAAGCGTCGTGGACACGATGCGCCGCCGGGTGATCGAGCTCGACAGTGGTGTCATCGTTCGTGATCAATCCCGCGGCGTCTACGAGTAAGAGGAACAGATAGTCGATGGCCCTCCGAGTGGACTACGTCGTTCGCGAGACGGCGACCAATCTCAAGCGCAATCTCACCTTGACCTTCGCGACGGTCGTCACGATCGCGATCGCGCTCGACGTTGGTCGGCGCGTCGCTGCTCATGAAGCAAGGCGTGAACCGGTCGAACGTCCGCTTCCGCGGCAACGTGCAGACCATCGTGTACATGAAGGCCGACGCGTCGCCGGACCAGATCGCCGCGGTCGGCCGAGGTCTCGATACGAACCCGAACGTCGAGTCGAAGCGGTACCTGGACCACGACGAGGCCAACCAGGAGTTCCGCGAGATCTTCGCCGACGAACCGGCCATCCGCGACAGCCTCACCCCGGACGAGACGCCCACCAGCTACAAGGTGCACGTGAAGAACGCGAGCTCGGAGGTGGTCGACTCGCTCAAGAGCCAGTTCCAGGAGATGCCCGGCGTCTTCCAGGTCATGGCCGACAACGACACCATCCGCCGGCAGGAGAGCAGCTTCGCGAAATTCCGCAGCTTCTCGTTGTTGTTCGCCGCGATCGTCGGCGCCACGTCGCTCGTGCTGATCGTCAACTCGATCCGCATCGCCATGTTCGCCCGTCGCCGCGAGATCGAGGTGATGAAGCTCGTGGGCGCGACCAACTGGTTCATCCGCATTCCCTTCATGGCCGAAGGGCTCGTCCAAGGGCTAGTGGGCGGCGCAGCCGGCATCGGCATCGTCATCGCGTTGCGCTCGTGGTTGCTGCCGACCCTGGTGTCGGGCGGAGGGATCTGGGCCGGCTTCCGGCTCGAGGTCGCCGACTCCAGGGCACTGGCATCGTGATGATCATCGTGGGCGCGATGGTGGGCATCTTCGGCTCCGCAGTCGCCGCGACTCGATTCCTCGACGTCTGATCGGTTCAGCGGTGGCGTCGTTCGGACGGCGCTGACAGCTTGTCGCCGGTCGACTCGACAAGTCGGATCGACCAGCATGTGGACGTGGACTTCACCGAGATCAGCTTCGACATCGACGATGGTGTCCTGACCATCACGCTCGATCGCCCCGATCGACTCAACGCATTCACGTATCGGATGCACGAAGAGCTCATCGCACGCGTTCGACCGCTCGGATGCGGACGACGATGTGCGCGTCGTCGTGGTGACCGGTCGCGGCCGAGGCTTCTGCGCCGGCGCCGATCTCGGCGCGGGTGGCTCGACGTTCGACCACTCGGAGCTGCTGCGAGACCACCGACGTGCACCGCGACGAGGGCGGTCTGGTCGCGTTGCGCATCTTCCGATCGACCAAGCCCGTGATCGCGGCGGTGAACGGTCCCGCGGTCGGCGTGGGCGTGACCATGACCTTGCCGATGGACATCCGCCTGGCAGCCGAGAGCGCGCGGTTCGGGTTCGTGTTCGCACGGCGCGGGCTCGTGCCCGAAGCGGCGTCGTCGTGGTTCCTACCGCGGGTCGTCGGCATCAACCGCGCCTTGGAGTGGACGTTCACCGGTCGGGTGTTCCCGGCCGTCGGAGGCACTCGAAGGGGGACTCGTGCGTTCGGTCCATCCCGACGACGACTTGTTGCCGGCTGCGTACACGCTCGCCCGAGAGATCGCCGACAACACGTCCGCCGTGTCGGTGACGCTCACCCGCCAGATGATGTGGCGCATGCTCGGCGAGTCACACCCGATGGCCGCGCACCGGGTCGACTCGGCCGGCATCAATGCCATGGGCCGATCGCCCGACGCACGTGAAGGGGTGCTGTCGTTCCTCGAGAAGCGCCCGCCCGCGTTCACGATGCGGCCCAGCGCCGACATGCCCGCCTTCTACCCCTGGTGGACCGACCCCGACTTCTGAATGCCCGACCTCTGAATGTTGGTGCGCCGTGGCCGCCTGGCGGCCACGGCGACCCGGAGTTCGAACGGTGGCGGCTACTCGAACGCGGCGCGGAGGCCCGCGGCCGACGCGTCGATGGCTTGATCGGCGACGGGCGTGACGAGGCCGAGGCCGTAGAAGCCGTGGATCATGCCGTCGTAGCGCTTGACGTCGACGGGGACGCCGGCGTCCGTCGAGACGCTCGGCGTATGCCTCGCCTTCGTCGCGGAGGGGTCGAACTCAGCGGTGATGACGTGCGCCGGGGCGACACCGCTGAGATCGTCCGCGTAGTAGGGCGAGATGTGAGGATCCTTCGGATCGGCGCCGCCCAGGTAGTGGTTCGCGAACCAGACCATCGAGTCCTTGGTGAGCAGGTAGCCCTCGCCGTTCTCGTCGATCGACGGGAACGACAACGTCAGGTCGGTGGCCGGATAGACGAGCAGTTGATGCCGCAGCGACAGGCCCGCGTCGCGAGCCTTGATCGCCATGAGTGCGGCAAGGTTGCCACCGGCGCTGTCACCACCCACGGCGATGCGAGCCGGATCGCCACCGAGCTCGGCACCGTTCGCCGCGACCCACTCGAGCACGCCCCAGCAGTCGTCGACCGGTGCGGGGTACGGATGCTCGGGCGCGAGGCGGTAGTCGACCGACACGACGAGCGCGTCGGCGTGGTTCGCGAGCTTGCGTGTGACACCGTCGGTCGTGTCCAGATCGCCGATCACCCAGCCGCCGCCGTGGTACCAGACGAGGATCGGTTGCGGGCCGTGTCGCGGCGCCGTAGACCCGCACCGGAACGCCGGCGATCGTGCGATCTTCGACGTGCGCGACCGGCTCGGGCTCGCCCTCGATCGCGGTGAGCAGCTTCATCATCTGTCGCGCCTCGTCGGGGCTGACCTCGTGGAGGGCAGGTCCGCCGACCGATTCGAGCTGGTCGAGCACCGTCTTGATGGCTGGATCGAGCGGCACGGCATCCCCCCTTGTCCGCGAAACCAGTTGACGCGGCCTCGCTCTGGCGCCGAGCATACGGGTTCGCACTCGGATCGAGCGAAGGAGGAATGCGTCGATGACTGTCCTGTTCCGCACCTCCAGCCGGTCCGCGCGGTAGTGCCCATCGCGCTGAACGTGTAGCGAATTTCCTCGCGCCCGCCGGCTGGTCCTCCAGTCCCTCCGCTTCGAAGGAGCCCACCTTGGCGCGCGCCATCCCCACCTGGCTGATCGACGAATTCTTCACCGACACCGATCTCGGTGTCATCGCAACCGGCAAGGAAGGTGAGGTCAGCCTCGTCGAACGCACCGCACGCGACGACGATCGATCACACCTGCTCGCCCGCAAGCGATACCGACCGCGGACCGTCTCACACAAGGGCGAGTTGCAGGAGCTCGGGTTCGAACGAGCACCCACGTTCGCGAACGACATCATCTATCGCGACGGTCGCAACTATGGCCGCCGCAGTCGCGACCGTCGGGCCGTCGAGACGATGACGAAGTACGGCAAAGACCTCGTGAAGCAACGGTGGCTCGGGCATGAGTACGAGGTCATGGCCGCCGCCTGGGAAGCGGGCGCGTCCGTTCCGTATCCGGTCGGCTACGACGAAGATGGCGGGCTGTTGCTCGAGTACATCGGCGACACCATCCAAGCCGCGCCACGGCTCGCGCAAGCGCGGCTCGAGCGTGCCGCGCTCGTCGACGCGTGGAAGCAGCTACAGGAGAGCTTGCGGCTCGTCGTCGAAGCCGGATGGGTTCACGCCGACCTGTCCGCGTACAACGCACTGTGGTGGGAAGGTCGGCTGTGGCTCATCGACTTCCCGCAGGCGGTCGACCTCGTCTCCAGCCCGCACGGGTTCGACCTGCTCCACCGCGATGTATCGAACGTGTGCACGTGGTTCGGCCGGCGTGGCATCGAGACGGATGGCGAGGCGTTGTTCGCGGAACTGGTCGCCGCTGCGTTCAGCGGCGGCCGGTCAACTGGTCTGGCCCCGTGAGGTAGCCGCCCGGCCTTGCGGATCTCAGCACCCCATGGCTCGATGATGCCGAAGAGCTCGTCGGCATCGTCACCGAGCGCCTCGACGGCGGGACGCATCTGCATGTCCGTCGCGAACTCGATCGCCTCACGGACCTCGCGACCCTCGTCCGTGAAGGCGCCGTCGGCGAGGAGCCCTCGCGCCACGAGACGTTCCTCGGCGGCATCGAGCTGCGCGTCGCTCCATGCGCGGGTGCGCACGTACGTGCGCGGCGGCACACCCCAGAACTGTTCGGTCAGCAGGCCGATCTCGGTCGCGTCGAACCCCGCGCTCGTCCACGCGGCCGTGTGTGCGTCACCTCGGTACTCGCGCAGCTCGTCGCCGTAGCGCCACAGATCACCCCACGGCGTGCCCGGCATCTCGAGCCCCAGCAACCCCGCGTACAACGGCCGTCCCTCCGGACGAAGCGGCGCGGCGGCGCGAGCCAGGAGGTCGCTGACGCGCTCGAGCCCGTCGGGTTGCTCACCGAGGATGCGTACCAGTTGCGCGACCGCGCCAGACGTGCGGGCTTCGGCAATCGTCTTTGCGTCGGTCAACGACCAGCCCATGTCGACACAGGGCACGACGACTTCCGGGTTGAAGACGGCAAACGCCGACGCGACCAGGGGCCCCGGAGCCTGGCCGAGAGCAGAACCGCGGCTCGTGAAGTAGGCGGGACCGTCGGGTAGGGCGACGCCGCCTCCTTGGCCGGGACTCGGCGAGAACCCGAGCGCGACGTAGGCCTCGTGGCATTCGGGCGAGAAGTAGACCTGCGCGACCACCGGCTCGATGAGCGCGGCCAGGCGCCGGGCCCGCTTGCTGACTTCTGCGTCACTGAGCACGGCGGGGGACACTACCGCCATGCACGCTCGGCGAGGGAAGCGCCAGCGACGAGCCGACAGCACGAACGAGCGACCCGAAGGGGAGAGAGTTCGTGTCGAGACGCGGCGAGGGAAGCGCCAGCGACGAGCCGACAGCACGAACGAGCGACCCGAAGGCGAGAGCGTTCGTGTCGAGACACGGACCGCCATCGGCCGTCCGAACGCCGTCGACCTCGTGCTCCTCGCCATCGCCGTCGTGGCGGTGTCGTTCTCGGCACCGCTCGTGCGGGAGGCGGCCGCGCCGGCGTTGGTGATCGCCTTGTACCGCAACGTGTTCGCGTCGGCACTGCTCGTGCCGGTCGCGCTGGTGCGTCACCCGGTCGAGGTGCGTCGGTTGCGGACGAGCACGCAGGAACGACGGTTGTCGGCTCTCGCGGGGGTGACGCTCGCCGCTCACTTCGCGGTGTGGATACCGAGCCTGTCCTTCACGTCGGTGGCGTCGTCGGTCGCGCTCGTCGCGACCCAGCCGATCTGGGCGGCCGTCATCGCCCGCATCCGAGGTGAGTTCGTTCCCACCATGGCGTGGTGGGGGATCGTCGTCGCGTTCGTCGGAACGATCGTGCTGTCCGGCGTCGACCTCTCGCTGTCGGGCCGCGCGTTGTTCGGCGACGTGCTCGCGTTGCTCGGCGGAATCTTTGCTGCCGTGTACGTGACGATCGGGTCCGAAGCGCGCCGCACATTGAGCACGACCGTCTACACGTCGGTTTGCTACTCGGTTGCCGGAGCGTTGCTGCTCGTGGCCTGCCTCCTCGGCGGCAAGGCACTGTTCGGCTACGACGCGAAGACGTGGTGGATCTTCGTTGCGATCACGATCGGTCCTCAGTTGCTCGGCCATACGGTCGTGAACCGCGTGCTTCGTACGACGAGCCCGACGGTCGTGTCTGTTGCGATCTTGTTCGAGATCGTCGGTGCCACCCTCATCGCCTGGTGGTGGTTCGGCGAGACGCCGTCGGCCGGTGCATATCCCGCGGCAGTGTTGATCGCGACGGGGGTGGTGCTCGTCGTGCTCTCGGGCCGGGAGCCGGCCGCGCCGGTCGACTGACGTGCTACGCGATGGGCATGGACGACGTGCCGCCTCCCACCTTCGAGACCTACGACCCCAAGGTGGCCGAGGGCATTCTGTCCTCCGGCGACGCCCTGATCACCGGGCTTCCGGCCTACCTGGGGATCCGGACGGTCGACGTCGGGCCGGGGACCATGGTCGCCGAGCTCGACGTCCGTGCGGATCTGCTCAACCCGTTCGGCACGGCGCACGGCGGTGTTCTCGCCGCGTTGGTCGATCATGTGCTGGGCGCGGTGCTCTATCCGTTGATCCCGCGCGGTGCCTGGGCCGCGACGACCGAGTTCAAGCTCAACCTGCTCGCACCCGCACGAGACGGCGTGCTCCGGGCCCGCTCGCGGGTCATGAACATGACGAAGCGAACTGCCGTCGTGCGCATCGACGTCACCAACAACGATCGCCTCGTCGGGCTCGCGCAAGGCACGGTGACGATCAGCGCTCCCAAGTAGGGGCGCGACGTTCGAGGAACGCTGCTAGTGCCTCGCGGTGGTCACCGGTGAACGACGAGAGGATCTGCGTGCGGTTCTCCATGTCGATGCCGGCTTGCAGGCTGCCGATCTCGAGCTGGCTCCATGCGACCTCTTTGGTCATGCGCACGCCCCATGGACTGTTGGCGGCAACGAGTCCGGCCGTCTCGAGCGTGGCATCGAGCAGCTCGTCGTCGGGCACGACGCGGGTGACCAATCCGATGTGATCCGCTTCCGGCGCATCGATGATGCGACCGGTGAGCATCAGCTCCCAGGCGCGGCTGGCGCCGATCAAACGGGGCAGCAGCCAGCTGACTCCGATGTCGCAGCCGGACAGACCGATGCGAACGAACGCCACGTTGAACCGCGCCGATGCCGCGGCGATGCGGATGTCGCTGCCGAGCGCGAGCGCGAGGCCACCGCCCGCCGCGGGTCCGTTCACCGCGGCGATGACGGGTACCGGTAGCGACCGCAGACGCGGGATCAAGGTGGCGATGCGGGTCTGCGTCGCGAAGCCCGCACGCACGGTGTCGAGTTCCTCGGCGCCCGGCGCGGTTCCGTAACCGGAGAGGTCGAGACCGGCACAGAACCCGCGCCCCTCGCCCGTCAGCACGACCGCCCGGCAGTGCCGATCCCTCGCGACGTCGTCGAGTGCCGCGTGCAGCTCCTCGATCAACTCCGAGTTCATCGCGTTGAGCTTCTCGGGCCGGTTCAACCCGAGTTGGGTGACGCCCGGCTGCGGTTCGGTGACGAGAACGGTCGACATGGCGCCAGCCTCGCGTGCGCCCTCGATCGGCGCTCACTCCTCGAGACGCGCCACCTCGGCTTCGGCACGCTCGAGCGCCTCTTGTGCCGCGCTCAGGACTTTTCTGCGTCGGCCACACGGCATCGCCGCATCGTCCGCCGCGGTTCGACGACGGTCGAGCTCTCCGCGCGCGGATCTGCTCACGCGTCGGCCCGCGCGGCACCGGCGCGCCGGCCGACGTTGGGCCACTCGATGTCAGCCGTCTCGTCGGACACCTGAGTCAGAACGCCGTCGAGCAGATCTCGAGTCAGTCCGTCCGACGCGAGAATCGTGCTCAAGGCACTCGTGATGTCGAGCTCGTGCTGATCTGCCTGCCGTCCCGAACCATCGATCATCTGGCGCGCCAGGACGAGCACCTCGTGCATGCGATCGCGACGCCGCGCGAGGGCGTCGCGCACGTCCTTGTCCTGTGCCGCGTGCGCCTCCGAGCTCGCCGCGACCAGCGCTTCGATCTCGTCAGGCCGCTCCCTGGCCACTTGGTTCAGTGCCCAGATCGGGATCGTCGGCCGGCGCAACGCCTTGACCGCCTTCGCCCCGTCCTTGTCGCCTTCCTTCTGCAGCCGCTTCGCGAGCGGGTCGCGTGCCGTGACGAAGTCCTTCGGGTCGAGGGCGAACAGCGGGTGCGCGGCGTCGGGAACTGGCACCACACCAGCCTCGCGAATTCGTCGCGGCTGGCTCTCCCACCCTGCGAACTTCGGGTCGATTGTGGGGCTATGGCCCCACAATCGCACCAACATTCGAGACGGGCGGTCAGGGGTCCTCGGGGGAGAAGGGCAGACCCATCGGGTTGGGGAACGTGATGACGCCACTGTCGAGCACGGCGTCACTGAAGGGGCGGAGGTCTTCGAGGAGCGCTTCGGCGTCGTCGTCCAGCACCCGGTAGGCCGACCACGCGAGCACATCGGTGTGGTCTTCGATCTGCTCGCGTGCGTCGCGGCCCTTCTCGGTGAGTCGATCGTCGTCGCCGACCCACCCACGACGGCGCAACCGGTGGACGGCGCCATCCCAGTCGTCCTCGGACCATCCGCGCGGCGGCGCGGATCATCTCCGCGGGGACTCCCTTCCATCCGGCGGCCAGCACATGCGCTTCGCAGCCGTCGAGATCGAGGGTGGTCAGTGCCGCAACATGGCCGTCACCACGATGCTCCCGGAGTGCGGTGGCCGCCTGCCACAGGCGCGCCACCGGATCGTCGCCGGCGTCGAGCGCGCGGTTGGCCGCGAACAGCGCCCGCCCCGCCTCCGGCGCGGAATCGACGACGAACTCGAGCGCTGGTACCACGTGTTCGGCGCGCTCGGCCGCGTCGGGCACCAGTCGAGTGAGGACGTCGACGGCGGCTGCGCGGCGCGCCTCGAGGACCCGTTCCGGGGGAGCGAAGGACCATGCATCAGGCAGGGCGCGCTCCACCATCGACGGATGGAAGTTGAAGAAGGTGGCGGTCACGACGGGCGCGTCGACCGGGCCCATCGGCGCCGAGCGTGCTGCGAAGTAACCCATCCAGAAACCGCGCAGCCCTGCCTCGCTGAGCACGTCACGCGCGTGGTCGTCGAAGTAGAGCACGGCGTGGACGGCTTCGAGGCGATGCCAGAGCTCGCGGGCGCGGTGCACGGCCCGTGTCTATCGCACCTGTCGCTCCGTCATCGGCGGCGGATGCGGAACACGACCACGTCCATCGGCGCCGCGGGACGGAACGCGTCCGGTGGCAACCGCGCGACGACGGCGCTGTCGAACGCTCGAACCCAGCGCCGCGCGCCGGGAGCGCGAGGCGACATCCACCGGCGGGCGACGTGGAGCGGCAGGACGATGTCTGCTGTGACCAGGTGGCTGCCCGGTGCGAGGATCCGACGAAGCAGGGCCGTCGAGATCCCGAACGGGGGATTGGCCACGATCCTGAACGGCCGTCCCGGCAGACGCAGATCCGAGGCGTCGGCCTGCACGACCTTGACCGGCTGGCCCGCGAAGCGAGCACGGAGGTCGCAGACCCGCTGCCCGTGGAGCTCGACCGCAACCACGCGCGCCCGCCCGGACCAGAGGCGCCGTGATCGCCCCCGACCCGGCGCCGACGTCCAGCACGAGATCACCACGGTGGATGCAGGCCGCAGCAACGAGGCGTCCCGCCCAACGGTCAGTGAGTCGGTGGAACCCCCATCGATCCGGACCTGCGCCGGCCACGGCGCACCATCACCATTGTCATGGCGGCCAGGATGGTTGATCCGCACCTCGCCGAGCCATCGAATTCGCGTGCGCCACACCATGGTGCGGAGTGGCCGGTCTCCGTGTGGTCGGCGGCGGTGGACTCAACGGCCGTCTGCATCGCGACGGGTTCGTCTCGACGTCGCTCGCCAGCCCTCAACGCACGAGCGCAGCCGATGTCGCGCTCGTTCCTCGAGCGTCGCCCGCGACGGCAACAGGTCAACGATCGACTGCCGGTAGGTCTGCCCGCGGGCACCCCGATCGCGCACAAGACCGGTGATCGACTGCACTGGGCCCACGATGCCGGCGTGATGACGACGGCCCGCGGCGATGTCGTCGTCGCGGCGTTGAGCGGACCGTGGGACGCGCCGTGCTGCGACGCAGACCATCGCGGACCGTCCGAGGCGGCGGCGTTCGGCGCGATCGCCGAACTCGGACGTCAGGTGTACGCGGCGACTAGCTGACGGCGGCGTTGCTCTCGCTCGGCGCGTACACGTCGACGAGACACGTCTCTTCGATCCCGAGCACGTTGAGCACGCGTCCCAGGCCGAGGAACGCGGCGAGGCACACGGTGAGATCGAGGATCTCGCCATCGTCGAACTGCTCGCGGAGGCGAGCGAAGAACCGCTCGTCGATGTTCGTGTGGTCGAGCGCGAAGCGCTCTGCGTACTCGATGGCGAGGCGTTCCTGCGCGGAGTACCGGTCGTCTGTGTGGTACTCGGCGACGTGCTCGTAGAAATCCTCTGTCAGACCTTGCCGCTGGACCGACTCGGCTCGGAAGCCCATGCACACGACGCATTGATTCAGCTGCGCGATGCGCATCCGAGCCGCCTCGCGGACGCGGACCGGCAGCGTGCTCTTGTTGTATGCCGCGTCGCTGAGCCGGTTCACCGCCTTGCCCATCTCCGGTCGCAGCGACCACACCATGACGGCGTCGCCGCCCTCACCCGCCGGAACTTCGATGCGTGCCATTCGGAGATCCTAAGCCGGGTCTGCGCTGTGCCGGCGTCGGCCCGAAGCGCCGGCGTCGGAGCGGTCGGGGTGCGGAGGCGGGAGCGCAGCGACGCCCGGAGCATGTGAGTCGTGCATCGATAGGTTCATCGCGATGGAGCTCGGAGTCGTACTGCCACAGACGGAGATCGGGCCGGACCCGGCGGACATCGTCCGGTTCGTGGAGGCAGCCGAGGCGGCCGGGTTGGCGCACGTGGTCGTGTACGACCACGTCGTCGGCGCCGACCGGTCGACGCGACCCGACTGGCCGGGTCCGTACGACCTGCACTCGTCGTTCCACGAGCCATTCGTGCTCTACGGGTTCCTCGCCGCGGACACGCGCATGGAGCTCGTCACGGGCGTGGTGATCCTTCCGCAGCGACAGGCGGTGCTGGTCGCCAAGCAAGCGGCGGAGGTCGATGTGCTGACGAACGGCAAGTTCCGTCTCGGCGTCGGCATCGGATGGAACCCTGTCGAGTACGACGCCCTCGGCCTCGACTTCCGCAACCGCGCGACGCGCTACGAGGAGCAGATCGAGGTGATGCGGCTGCTGTGGACGCACGAGTCGGTGACGTTCGAGGGTCGCTATCACTCGATCGACCACGCGGGTCTGCTCCCGCGGCCGGTGCAGCAACCCATCCCGCTCTGGATGGGAGGTGGGCTCGCGCCGAAGACGCTCGATCGCATCGGTCGCCTGGCGGATGGTTGGATCTGCAACACGCCACCGGGTCACGGTCTCGAGGAGGCGGTCGAGGTCGTGCGGGGCGCCGGCCGCCGACGCGGGACGCGATGCCGACGCGGTCGGACTGCACGGCATCGCGCAGCCGCGAGATGCGGACGACGTCATGGCGGTCCTGCGCCGGCAGGTCGCCAAATGGGAGGCGATCGGCGCCACGCACGTGTCGGTCAGCGGCCTCTACGCCGGGCGGTCCCCGAGCGAACACGCCGAGTTCGTCACGGAGGCAGCACAGGTGCTGCTCGGCTGACGCGGCACGGGCCGACACGACAGGGGCCGAGGCGGCAGGGGGCCGATCGCGGCATCGGACTGTTGCCCAAGGGTGGAAACCACCCGTTCGGGTGACACGAGTCGGAGTCCAAGGGCCACGAGCACCACGTCGCGGCCCGTACCATCGTCGCGTGACGCAGGGGGCGCGGACGGTCGAGAAGACGCTCGACCGCCTGAACAGTGGAAACCTCGACGCGGCCGTCGTCGTGGTGGCGGTCGGGTTCCTCCTTGCCGCAGCGGTCGCCTACCCGTTCGCCTCCGACCAGCCCGCCCTTCCCCTTGCGATCTTCGCGGTGCCCCCGCTCATCTGCGCAACGCTCAGCACCGCGGAGCGCACAGCGATCGTCGGTGTCGCGTCCGTGGTGGTCGGGACGGCGTTGGGCGTCTGGGACGACATCACCACGGCCTCACTGATCCTGCGCATGGTCGTCGTGGCGGTGATCGCTGGATTGGCCGTGGTGAGCGCAGCGTTGCGGACCCGATCCCAGGACCGGCTCTCCGTCGCCTCCGCGACCGCCGAGTTGCACGCTGCCTTTCAGCGAGGGCTCGCGCCGACGGTGGCGCCTCCACCGGAGGTCGCAGTGACGCACGCGGTACATCGCGGGCGAGGAGCGCATGCATCTCGGCGGCGACTTCTTCGATGCCGTCTGCCTGCCGACGGGCGACCTCGCTTTCGTCGTCGGCGACGTCGCCGGTCACGGTCCGCGCGAGGCCGCGATCGGCGCGGCCGTTCGCGCCGGGTGGAAGAGCGCGGCGTACAGCGCGCCCGGCTATCCGCTCGACTGGATCCACCTTCTCGTGCACGGCGTTCTTCGAAGACCACCGGTTCGAAGAGTTCATCACCATGTGCACGGGACGCGTCGAAGTGGCAACCGGTCGCACCGAGTTGATCTCCGCGGGACACGTGTGGCCGGTCGTGATCAGGGAACGAGCCGCCGTCGTGCCGATGAAGGCGCGGACCGCCGCTCGGCGTCGACCTGCCGCGTCAGTGGCGGATCACCGAGCTGCAACTCGACGTCCGCGACGTGCTGCTCGTGTTCACCGACGGGTTGACCGAGAGTCGCATCACGGACGTCACGGTCAGCGGTGGGGCGAAGACGGTCTACTCCGATGGCTCAACGGAGCAGCTCGATCGCGACCCGACGTGGCGTCCCGATCTCGACGAGATGCTCGAGCGACTTCTCGTACGGCGGCTCGTTCGCCGACGACGTCGCGGTGATGCTGATCGAAGCACCCTGTCGCGTGCCCGAACGAGTCGGTCGAAGCGAGCTGCTGACCGAACGGGCCGAAACGGCGTACGAGCCGCAGCCACGTACGGCGCCCGAGTGAGTCGTCGTCAGGCTGGGTCGGCGACGATCATGACGTCGAGGCGGACGCCGTACTTCTCCTCGAGCGCTCGTGCGCCCGTCAGGATGCGCTCGCCGATGTCGGTCTCGAGCGCGGCACGGATGTCGTCGGTGGTGTCGAACATCACCTCGGTCATCCGGAAGTACGGGCCGTCGAACGCTCGGGAGGTCCGCGTGTGCCCGTGGTGCTCGTCGAAGTTGCGCCAGTTGCGGGAAGTGGGCGCCGAGGTACTCCCGCTCGAACGCATCGATGTCGGCGGGCTCGCTCCACAGACCCACGAGACGGACCACGGAATCCGAGGTTAGGTCCGTCCGACCTTGGTTGCAGCCGTCGTCCTTGGCAGGATGGATGTCGACTCCGGGAGGCCGCATGCTCGATCTGCTCATTCGTGGTGGCACGTTGATCGACGGGACCGGCGCACCGCCAGCGCACGGCCGACGTCGGCGTGGCCGACGGCAAGGTGGTCGCCGTCGGCAAGGTCGACGAGCAGGCCGAGCAGGACGATCGACGCCGACGGCGCGCTCGTCACGCCGGGCTTCGTCGACATCCACACGCACTACGACGGTCAGGCGACGTGGGACCCGAGCTTGCAGCCGTCGTCGGGCCACGGCGTGACCACGATCGTCATGGGCAACTGCGGCGTGGGCTTCGCGCCCGTGCGCCCCGCCGACCACGCGCAGCTGATCGAGCTGATGGAAGGCGTCGAGGACATCCCGGGCGCGGCGCTGCACGAGGGCCTGCCGTGGGACTGGGGCAGCATCGGCGAGTACCTCGACGCGCTCGAGCGCCGTCCCCACGACATCGACTTCGCGACGCAGGTGTGCCACGGCCCGGTGCGCCTGTTCGTCATGGGCCAGCGCGGCGCCGACCGCGAGCCGGCGACGCCGGACGAGATCGCCGCAGATGGGCCGCATCGCGGCGGCAGGCGTGCGCGCCGGAGCGCTCGGGCTTCACGACGTCGCGCACGTTGAACCATCGCACCAGCCGCGGCGAGCCCACGCCGACGCTGACCGCAGCGCGCGACGAGCTCGTCGGCATCGCGCGTGCGCTCGGCGAGGCGGGCGCGGGCGTGCTGCAGGTCGTCTCCGACTTCCCGGACTTCGACGACGAGATGGGCACGCTCCTCGAGATGATGCGCGCGTCGCGGCCGGCCGCTGTCGGTCTCGCTGTCGCAGTCGGCGCCGGGTCACGGCTACCGCCGCGTCCTCGACACGCTGACCGCGGCCGAACGCCGAGGGACTGCAGATGCGGGCCCAGGTCGCGGCCCGCGGCATCGGCGTGCTGCTCGGGCTCCAGGCGTCGATCAACCCGCTCCAGGGCTCGGAGACGTTCCGATCGCTCGATGCCAGCTCGCTGCCTACGCTGGTCGCGCAGCTGTCCGAACCGTCGGTCCGCGAGCGCGATCATCGGCGATCTCGCCGACGGCGGCGGCCGCATGATGGGCCTCCTCGATCGTGTGTTCGAACTCGGCGATCCGCCGAACTACGAACCCGACCCGTCGTCCAGCATCGGAGCGCGGGCGGCGGCACTCGGTGCGAACCCGGCCGAGCTGCTGTACGACCTGCTGCTCGGCGACGGCGGCCAAGCGTTGCTGTACTGGCCGATCCTCAACTACTTCGACGGCAACCTCGACCCGGCGGCCGAGATGCTCGCGCCATCCGCATGCCGTGCCCGGCCTGAGCGACGGCGGCGCGCACGTCGGCACGATCTGCGACGCGAGCTTCCCGACGACGCTGCTCGCGTTCTGGGGCCGCGAGCGCACGCGCGGCAAGACGTTCGAGCCGGAATGGCTCGTGCAGCGCCAGTGCCGCGCCACCGCCGAAGCAGTCGGTCTGCTCGACCGTGGCGTTGTCGCTCCCGGCTACAAGGCCGACCTCAACGTCATCGACTTCGACAACCTCGGGATGCGCCGCGCCTCGACTCGTGTTCGACCTGCCCGCCGGCGGCAAGCGCCTGCTGCAGCCGTCGACCGGCTACCTGCACACGTTCGTGAGCGGCGTCGAGGTGTGCACCGACGGCGAGTCGACAGGCGCCACGCCCGGTCGGTTGATCCGAGGTGCGCAGTCCGGGCCGAAGTCGTGAGGCAGTAACTTCGTATTCAGCCGATCAACAGGGGGATGGAGATGGACACGCAGGCCGCGATTCTCTGGGGGCCGCACACCGACTGGAGCGTCGAGGACATCACGCTCGATCCGCCCAAGGCGGGCGAGGTGCTGGTGAAGCTGGCCGGCTCCGGGCTGTGCCATTCGGACGAGCACCTCGTGACCGGCGACATGGTCATGCCACCCGAGATCGCCGACCAGCTCGGCCTCCAGCAGTTCCCGATCATCGGCGGCCATGAAGGCGCCGGTGAGGTCGTCGAGGTCGGACCGGGGGTCATGGGACTCCAACCGGGCGATCACGTCTGCCTCGGCTTCATCCCGTCGTGCGGCCGGTGCCCGTCGTGTGCTCGCGGCCGGCAGAACCTGTGCGACCTCGGCGCCTTCCTGCTCGCGCGGACGCCAGGTCACCGACTTCACCTCCCGCCACCACACCAAGGGCGGCGAGGACCTCGGCGTGATGTGCTGCATCGGCACGTTCTCGCCGTACACGGTCTGCAGCGAGGCGAGCTGCATCAAGATCGAGGACGACATCCCCCTCGACAAGGCGGCGCTGGTCGGCTGCGGCGTCACCACCGGCTGGGGCTCGGCCACGTACGCGGCCGACGTGCAGCCGGGCGAGACCGTCGTCATCGTCGGCTGCGGCGGCGTCGGCATCAACGCCGTGCAGGGCGCGGCCATGGCCGGTGCTCGGCATGTCGATCGTCGTCGACCCGGTGGCGTTCAAGCGCGAGCAGGCCGAGCTGTTCGGCGCCACGCACACCGCGTCGAACCTCGAAGAGGCCGCGCTCTCGGTGATGGACCTGACCTGGGGCGCGCTCGCCGACAAGGCGATCATCACCACCGGTGTGGCCGAGGGCGACATGATCGCTCCGGTGATGGCCATGGTCTCGAAGGGCGGCCGCTGCGTCGTCACCGCGGTGGCCCCGCTGGCGAACATGGACGTGCAGCTGAGCCTGTTCGAGCTGACGCTGCAGCAGAAGCAGCTCGTCGGGCAGCATCTTCGGCAGCGCGAACCCGCGTCGCGACATCCCGCGGCTGCTCCGGCTCTACATGGAAGGCAAGCTCAAGCTCGACGAGCTCGTCACCCGCACCTACCCGTTGTCCGACGTCGAACCAGGGCTACCAGGACATGCGCGACGGCAAGAACGTCCGCGGCATGTTGGTGTACTGAGCCGCTGACCCCTCGAAGTCCGGGTCGATTGCGGGGCCATGGCCCCGCAATCGCACCAACATTCGGTGAGTACATTGGCGTCATGGCACTGAAGGACGGCGAGGCCGCGTCTGTGGGCGAGGACACCGAGGAGCTCGTCGAGGACGAGTTGCTCGTCGAGGAGATCTCGATCGACGGGATGTGCGGCGTCTATTGACCGGAGCCTGGGAGCTCGATCCCATGGTGGCGCTGCGTCCTGAGCCGTTCGGCGCGCTCGCCTACCACTACGGCAACCGGCGTCTCACGTTCCTGCGTTCGCCCGACCTCGTGACGGTCGTGCGTTCGCTCGGCGACCACGCGTCGATCGACGCTGCGCTCGCGGCGAACCGCATCGAACCAGGGCAGCGGCCCGCACTCGCGCGGCGCTCGAATCGCTCGCGCACTCCGAGGTGATCCGTCCGCGTGGCGCGTAACCGGAGCTCGCTCGTCGAAGACTTGAAGCACGGCCTCGACGCGCCCATCTGCCTCACCTGGGAGCTGACCTACGGATGCAACCTCGCCTGCATCCATTGCCTGTCATCGTCCGGCCGGCGCGATCCGAACGAGCTGACGACCGCCGAAGCCATGGCCGTCATCGACGAGCTGCGCGCCATGCAGGTCTTCTACGTGAACATCGGCGGCGGCGAGCCGACGATTCGCTCCGACTTCTACGAGCTCGTCGACTACGCGGTCGGCAGCGGCGTCGGTGTGAAGTTCTCGACCAACGGTTCGACGATCACGCCCGAACGCGCCGCGCGGCTGGCCGGCGCGGACTACGTGGACGTGCAGATCTCCATCGACGGCGCGACCGCGGCGACCAACGACGCGGTGCGCGGCGAGGGCTCGTACGCGATCGCGCGCCGGGCGATGGACCATCTCTCGGCGGCCGGGTTCGGCCCGTTCAAGATCAGCGTCGTCGTCACGCGGCACAACATGGCCGGAGCTCGACGCGCTCCAGTCACTGGCAGACGGCTACGGCGCACAGCTGCGCCTCACGCGGCTGCGCCCGTCGGGTCGCGGCGCCGACACGTGGCACGAGCTGCATCCGACCGCGGACCAGCAGATCGATCTCTACCGGTGGCTGCAGGAGCATCCGAACACCCTCACCGGCGACTCGTTCTTCCACCTGTCCGCGCTCGGCGATCCGCTGCCGGGACTCAACCTCTGCGGCGCCGGTCGTGTCGTGTGCCTGATCGACCCGATCGGCGACGTCTACGCGTGCCCGTTCGTGCTGCACCCGGAGTTCCGGGCCGGCAGCGTGCGCGACGCGGGCGGCTTCACCGCGGTGTGGCGTGCCTCGGAACTGTTCGCGTCGCTGCGCGAGCCGCAGGCGGCCGGTGCGTGCGCGTCGTGCGGCTCGTACGACGCGTGCCAGGGCGGCTGCATGGCCGCGAAGTTCTTCACCGGCTTGCCGCTCGACGGGCCCGATCCCGAGTGCGTGCACGGCCACGGTGAGCTCGCCTTGCTGGGCGCGACCTCGTCGGTGCCTCGTGGTCCCGACCACTCGGTGCCGGTCCGCCTCGTCGCGAAGCGGTGAACCTTCTCGATCCGCTCGATCTCGGGTCGCGTCCGCGCCCGCAACCGCATCGTCTTCGGGCCGCACGAGACGAACCTCGGTCGCCGCCGAGCCCTGTCGGATCGCCACGTCGCGTACTACCGGCGTCGTGCCGTGGGCGGTGCGGGCATCATCGTCGTCGAGGAGACGTCCGTCCACGAATCGGACTGGCCGTACGAGCGATCACCGCTCGCCGTCGATGCGCCGGACGGGTGGCGCGCGATCGCAGACGCCTGCCATGGCGAAGGCGCGTTGGTGATCGCCGCGCTCGGGCACAGCGGCGGCCAGGGATCGTCCGCGTACAGCCAGCTTCCGCTGTGGGCGCCGTCGCGTGTTCCCGAGGTCAACAGCCGTGAGGTGCCGAAGGCGATGGAGCCGGACGACATCCTGCGGTGATCGACGGGTTCGCGTCAGGCCGCTTCGGCGGCGCTCCGAGCCGGCGTGGACGGTGTCGAGATCAACGCCGGCCAGCACAGCCTCGTGCGCCAGTTCCTGTCGGGCCTCACCAACCAGCGCGATGACGAGTGGGGACACGACCGGTTGTCATTCGCGCGAGAGGTGCTCGCGGCAACCCGTCGCGCCGCCGGCGCCGAGGCGATCGTCGGGCTCCGCCTGTCGTGTGACGAGCTGGCGCCGTGGGCGGGCATCGTGCCCGAGGCGGCGACGGAGATCGCGGTGGAGCTCGTCGACGCCGGCGCGGTCGACTACGTCACGGTCGTCCGCGGTTCGATCTTCACGGTGTCCGCGACACGCGCCCGGACGGACACGTGCCGCCCGGCTTCAACATCGAGCTCGCGCGCACGATTCGCGCCGTGCTCGACCGTTCGGTCCCGGTCATCGCGCAAGGTTCGATCGTCGACGTCGACCAGGCAGCGTGGGCCATCGGTGACGGTGCGTGTGACGCGGTCGAGATGACGCGCGCGCAGATCGCCGATCCCGACCTCGTTCGCAAGCTGGCTGCCGGTGACGCTTCCCGAATCCGGCCGTGCATCCTGTGCAACCAGACCTGCATGGTGCGCGACGTGCGCAATCCGATCGTCAGCTGCGTCGTGGAGCCGGCATCGGGCCACGAGTGGGAAGACGAGCCGGTCGATGGTCGCACTGACGACGCGCGCAACGTGCTGGTCGTCGGCGGCGGGGTCGCCGGGATGGAGCTCGCCCGCGTCGCTGCCGGCCGCGGCCATGCGGTCACCGTGGCGGAGGAGTCCGAGGTCCTCGGCGGCGCCGTGCGGGTCGCCGCGCGAGGGCTCGGGGCGTGAGCGCTTGGCGACGATCGCCGACTGGCTCGAGGCCGAGTGCGACCGGCTCGAGCGTGACGTTCGAACGGGGTCGTGAGGTGTCGCCCGACGGGCGCGACCGACTTCGACGGTGTCGTCGTGCTGTGCACCGGATCGCGACCGGGACGATCGACCTACGAGGCGGACGGCCGACGCCACGGTCCGCACCGCGGCGGCCGTACTCGCCGGCGCCACGCTGCCCGAGGGCGCGGTCGCGATCTGGGATCCGATCGGCGGACCGATCGGCATCTCGGTCGCCGAGACGCTTCGCGCACACGGCCGAGACGTTCATCTCGTGACGCCTGACCTGATCGCCGGCAACGAGTTGTCGCGCAGCGGCGACCTTGCTCCCGCCAACGTGCGACTCCTGAGCTCCGGCGTCGTCATCGAGAAGCGTTCGCTGCTGCGACGGGTGGCACGCGATGCGATTCAGTTGGAGGACCGGTTCACCGGAGAGCTCCGCGAGTTGCGTGTCGTTGCACTCGTCGATGCCGGCTATCGCCTTCCCGACGACCGTCTGTGGCGAGACACAGGCGAGCAGCTCACCGCGCGCCGGCGACGCCGTCGCGCCGCGTTCGATCCACGAAGCGATCCTCGAAGGCCGGCGCGCCGCTCTCGCGCTCGAGCGAGCGCCGCGCAAAGCAGACGGCGCCGTCGTGGGGGCGACATGAGCCGTTACCGCTACCTGTTCTCGCCGATGCACATCGGTCCGGTGGTGCTGCGCAATCGGATCGTGTTCTCGGCTCACTTGACGAATTACGCGGAGGACGGTCTTCCCACGGAGCAGCACGCCGCGTACTACGAGGCGCGTGCGGCAGGTGGGGCCGGACTGATCGTCACCGAGGAGCACTCCACCCACCCCACGGACTGGCCGTACGAGAAGTTGATCCACGGCTTCCACGCCGCGGTCGTTCCCGGCTACCGGCGCATCACCGAAGCCGTCCATCGCCACGGCACGCCGATCTTCGCTCAGATCAACCACAACGGCGGCCAGGGGTCGGGCATGTACACCCGGTTGCCCGTGTGGGCGCCGTCGCCGGTGGCCGACCCACTGTTCCGGCGAGGTTCCGAAGGAGATCGACCGGCGCGAGATCGCAGAGATCGTCGCCGGATACGCCGCGGTTGCCGTCACACTGCAAGGCGGGCGGGTTCGACGGCATCGAGCTGCAGTGCTCGCACAGCTCGATCGTCCGCGGCATTCCTCTCGCCTGCCATGAACGTCCGTACGGACGAGTACGGAGGCTCGCTCGAGAACCGCGCTCGGCTGCTGCTCGAGATCGTGGCCGCGGTTCGAGAAGCGATCGGCCGAGACCTCGCGCTCGGTGTCCGGCTGTGCGGCGACGAGCTCATCGAAGGCGGCACCACCATCGACGACGCGGTCGACGTCGCGCGCATGGTCGAAGGGCAGGGACTGACCGACTACCTGAACACGTCGATCGGCGTGGCGACCGCGAGCCTGTACATGATCGAGGCTTCGATGCAGGTGCCGCCTGGCTACGCGTTGTTCATCCCGTCGGCGCTGCGCAAGGCCGTCGACCTGCCGGTCGTGGGCGTCGGACGTTTCAAGGATCCACTGCAGGCCGAGCGTGCGCTGGTCGAAGGTCACTGCGATCTGGTCGGCGTCGTGCGCGGACAGATCGCCGACGCCGACTTCGCGGCGAAGGCCCGCGCCGGTCGTGGCCGACGACATCCGATTGTGCCTTGTCCTGCAACCAGGAGTGCGTCGGCCGCATGGGCCTCAACCGGTGGCTCGGTTGCATCGAGAACCCGCTGACCGGACGGGAGGCAGCCGAGAGACCGAAGCCGCAGTCGACGGTCTCGATACGCACCCGGTGATCGCTGCGGCGCAAGGTCGTCGTGGTGGGAGGAGGGCCCGCCGGACCTGCAGGCGGCGAGCACGGCGGCGGCACGCGGCCACGACGTGGTCCTGTTCGAGAGCAGCGACCAATTCGGAGGTCAGGCCCGCGTCGCCGCTGTCGGTGCCGAGCCGCGGCGGAGTTCGGCGACATCGTGCGCAACCTCGTGCACGCGTGCCGGCGTTCGCGGCGTCGACGTCCGCCTCGGCGTCAGCGCGAATGGCGACGCCGTGATGGCAGAACGACCCGACGTGGTCGTGGTCGCGACCGGCGCCGAGCCCGCCCGGCCGTACTGGGCGCCGGGCGACGCCGACCACGGTGGTCGATGTGCGCGACGTCCTCGAAGGCCGAGCCCGTCCGGAGGGCCACGTCGTCGTCGTCGACGAGCTCGGCTTCCATCAAGCGACCTCGGTCGCCGAGCTGCTCGCCGACCGCGGCTGCACCGTCGAGGTCGTCACGCCCGGCATGGTCGTCGGCCAAGACCTCGGCGTGACGCTCGATCTCGAGCACTGGAACGTGCGGGCCGCGGCCAAGGGCATCGCGCAACGAACCGACCTCGTCCCGATGGGCTTGGTCACCGGGCACGCGTGACGCTGCTGCATCACCCGACCGGCCAGAACATCGAGACGCCGCTGCGACTGGGTCGTGCTCGCGGTACCGCAACAACCGGTCGAATGGCTGTACCGCGAGCTCCGTGACGCGGCGGCGGTCGAAGTCCACCGCATCGGCGACTGCGTCGCGCCGCGTCGAGCGCACGCAGCCGTGATCGAAGGCGAACGCGTCGGAGCCGCGGTGTGACACGGATGCTGGCGGTCATCGTGGTGCGTGACGGGGCACTGCCTGCGGGCGCGGATGAGTGCGTCGCGGAAGCAGCGCGGCTCCGCGCTGTTGTGTGGATCGGGCACGGAAGCTGCGGCGAAGCAACTCGTCGCCGCGGTGCGAGTGCGGTCCGCGGAGATCGGATCGTTCGCACCCGGTGCATGGGCTCGAGCGTTCGCATCGACGCTCGAACCGGAGCGAGTCGTGCTGCTCCCAGCGTCAGCGGATGGCCGTGATCTCGCGCCACGGCTCGGCGCACGCGCTCGGCCGTCCGCTGCTCGCCGGCGCGGTCGCGGTCGACGAGCACCACGCCGTGCTCGTGCGAGGCGGAGGTCTGCTTGTCGGAGACGCACCCCGTCGACGGTCCTGTCGTCGCGACCTTGGAGCCGGGTGTTCGCGGTGTCGAGCCCGTCGCTGGCGTCCCGACGATCGACCGCGTCGACGTCACGCTCGAGCCCGGCCACGATCCGGAGCTGATCGAGCTCGTGCCTCCCGACCCGGCGACCGTCGATCTCGCCGAGGCGACGCGCATCGCCGCCGGTGGCGCCGGACTCGGTGGGCCCGAGCCGTTCGCCGTGCTGCAACGAGTAGCGATCGCGCTCGGCGCGTCGTATGGCGCCAGCAGGGTCGCGGCCGACGCTGGCTGGGTGCCGCAGGACCGGTTCATCGGCACCACCGGCGTGACGGTCGACCCCGACCTCTACATCGCGTTCGGCATCTCCGGCGCGGTGCAGCACGTGTCCGGTCTCGGATCGCCGGACCACGTCATCGCTGTCAACACCGACCCGAGTGCGCCGATGATGGCCATGGCCGATCTCGCCATCGAAACGGATGCGAGGGCGTTGCTGGACGAAGCTCGCCCGTCGCTTGGATGTGTCGACGTGAGTGCAGTGCTTCGACGTCGTGGTCGTCGGTGCGGGGCCGGCGGGATCGACTGCCGCGTTGGTGTTGGCACGGGCCGGCAAGCGCGTTCGCGCTGGTCGAGCGCGGTCCGTTCGCAGGCTCCAAGAACATGTACGGCGGCGTCGTCTACGGCCGCGTGCTCGACCGACTGATCCCGAAGTGGTGGGAGGAGGTTCCGGTCCAACGTTGGGTCACGCGGCGGGCGACGATGCTGCTCACCGAGACGCAGAGCCTCACCATCGACTTCCGTTCACAACGGTGGAGCGCAGCGCCCTACAACGGTTGCACGACGTTCAGGCCCGACTTCGACTCGTGGCTCGCGGGCAAGGCGGAAGCGGCGGGAGCCGTCCTGATCGCCTCCACGACGGCGACCGGCCTGCTGCACGACGAGCGAGGACGGGTGTGCGGCGTGCACACCGATCGCGCCGGAGGCGACATCGAAGCCCCGATCACGATCGCATGCGACGGCGTCAACTCGTTCCTCGCCAAGGAAGCGGGGCTGTATCACCACTCGGAAGCGGAGCACTTCACGCTCGGGCGTCAAGGAGGTGCTTGCGCTCCCGCGGGCGGAGATCGACGCACGCTTCGCGCTCACCGGCGACGAAGGTGCCGACTTCGAGATCCTCGGCGGAACCGGCGGCGTGCCCGGCGGTGCGTTCCTCTACACGAACGCCGAGTCGATCTCCATCGGTGTCGTGCTGCATCTTCCTGAGCTCGCGTGCGTCGAGGCCGCCGTCCCGAGGAGTTCATCGACGGTGTGAAGTCGCACCCGGCGATCGCGCCACTGGTGGCGGGCGGCGAGCTCAAGGAGCACTCTGCACACCTGATTCCCGAAGGCGGCTACGAGGCGATGCCCGACCTCGTCGCCGACGGCCTGCTCGTCGCCGGCGACGCCGCCGGGCTCTGCCTCGCCGCGGGCATCTGGCTGGAGGGCGTCAACTTCGCCATCGGCTCGGGTGCAGCAGCGGCCGAGACCGCCGATCGACGCGCTGCGCGCCGGCGACACGACGCGTCGCCGCACTCGGTGAGCTATCGCAGGAAGCTCGAAGCGAACTTCGTGCTGCGCGACCACAAGAAGCTGCGTCACGCGCCGCAGATCGTGCTGTCCGATCGCGTTCAGCAGGCGTACCCGAACATCGTGTGCGACATGGTCGAGTCGCTCTTCACCGTCGACAACCCGAGGCCCAAGGTCGGGGGCGTGCGGGCGGCATGGCGAGAGCTGCGCAGGTCGAACGTTCGACTTCGGGACGCGGCGAAGGATGTGTGGACGGTCCTGAGGACGTACGGATGACGGCGCCGCATACCTCCTACTCGGCCGGACATCTCGTTCGAAGACCGCATGGCCACGGTCGAGTTCCGTGTTGCTCCCGACGCGCACATCGTCGTCGACGGTGATGCTTGTCGCGGCTGCACGACACGCGAGAGTGCGTGACCGCGTGCCCGGCCAACCTGTTCGTGCCGACCGCCGACGGTGGCATCCTCTTCAACTACGAAGAGTGCTTCGAGTGCGGCACGTGCTACATGATCTGCAACACCGAAGGCGCAATCACGTGGCGCTACCCGGAAGGTGGGCACGGCGTCGTCTTCCGGCAGATCGTGACGGCGGTGCGATCGTGATCGCCGCGTGCATGAAGTGGGTCGACCGTCGGCCGAAGTCGATCCGTTGACCGGGAGGTGCACACCGACGCCCGCACCTCGGGCGCATCGGACGCCGACGAGGCCGCGCTCGAGTGGGCGCTGCGGATCGGTGAGGCGTGGAACGTCGAGGTCGTCGCGGTCACTGCGTCGGATCGGCTGCCGCCGACGCGATGTTGCGCGACGCCGTCGCCGCCGGCGCGTCCCGCGCCATGCGCGTCGAGGTCGATCCCGACGTCGTCGAGCGAACACGTCGCAGCGTCGATCGCGTCTGCGCTCCCCGCACCACGTGTCCGTGGTCGTGTGCGGTGCATGGAGCGTCGACCGAGGGAGCGGCTCGGTTCCGGCGTTCCTCGCTGCCCGCCTCGCACGCCGCGCAGGCGCTGGGACTCGTGACGCCTCGCGTTCGATCGCGTCGCACGGCGGACGATCGAGGCGGAGCGCCGGCTCGACCGCGGTCGTCGCGAGCGTCTGCGGCTGACCGCGCCGGCTGTCGTTTCGGTCGAGGGCGGGAGTACCCGGTCTGCGCCGGGCGCCGCTCGACCGTGTGTTGGCGGCTCGCGCGCTCGGCGATCGACGTGCGCGACTGCGCGGGAGCCGAGTCGCGCCGTTGCCTCCATGCCGATCCGGACGGTGCCGTTTCGACCCAGGCCGCGTGTCCTGCCGGGTCCGTCGGCGGACCTCGCTGCTCGCGAACGGATCCTGTCCCTGAGCGGTGCGCTCGTCGATCGAGAGCCGCCACGGCTCGTGCGCCTCGACCCGCCCGCCGCGGCGGACGAGCTTGCTCGCGCAACTGCAGGCGTGGGGCTGCCGTGAGGCTCGGTGAGGCAACGTGGACGGAGGTGGCTGCCGTCGCGGACGACGACCGTGCTCGTCGTCCCGATCGGGTCGACGGAGCAGCACGGTCCGCACCTGCCGATTGTCGACGGACACCGACATCGCGGTCGCGCTCGCGGACCGGCTTGCGGCGCGCCCGAGGCGACGTCGCGGTCGCCCCGGCCGCTGGCGTACGGATCGGCGGGCGAGCACGCCGGCTTCCCCGGCACGCTGTCGATCGGCCAGGCCGCGTTCGAGCTCGGTCGTCGTCGAGCTCGTCCGATCGGCAGACTGCTTCGCGGCGGTCGTGATCGTGTGCGCGCACGGTGGCAATGCCGAACCGCTGGCACGCGCTCGTGAGCACGTTGCGACGCGAAGGCCGGCGTGTGCTTGCGTGGATGCCGCATCACTACGTCGACGCACACGCCGGCCGATCCGAGACGTCGTTGCTGCTCGCGCTCGACGCGGCCGGGTGCGCGTCGACGCCGCGGTGAAGCTGGCACCGTGCAGCCGCTGCACGAGCTCGAGCCGATGCTGCGGTCCGCCGGCGTGCGCGCCGTGTCGCCCAACGGCGTGCTCGGTGACCCGTCGGGCGCGTCGGCGCCGAGAAGGCCGGGCGCTGCTCGACGCGATGACCGCGAGCTTGATCACAGCCGTGGATGGTTTCCTTGCCTGACCGCGTCGCGATCATCACGGGCGCGGCGCGTGGCATCGGCGCCAGCACCGCCGTACGGCTGGCGTCGGACGGCTGGCGGCTCGTGCTCGTCGACCGGGCCAAGGACGATGCCGCGCTCGCCTACCCGCTCGCGACCGAGAAGGAGCTGCGGGCCACGTGCGACCGATGCGGCGGTGACGAGCACGCGCTCGCGGTCGTGGCCGACGTCCGCGATCAAGCGGCGGTCGACGATGCGGTCGCGACCGCGGTCGATCGGTTCGGCGGGCTCGACGCCGCCGTCGCCGTCGCCGGCGCCATCGTCGGTGGGTCGCCGTCGTGGACCACGTCCGAGGAGGCGTGGTACGCGATGCTGACGATCAACCTCGACGGAGTGTGGCGGCTGGCGAACGCCGCGATCCCGGCGATGCTGCGTCGACCGCAGCCGCGACAAGGCCGCTTCGTCGCCGTTGCATCGGCCGGCGGCATCCGAGGGCTGCCGATGCTGTCCGCGTACAGCGCGGCGAAGCACGGCGTGATCGGCCTCGTCCGGAGCCTCGCCGCCGAGCTCGGTCCGGAAGGCATCACCGCCAACGCCGTTGCACCGGGCTCGACGACGACCGCGATGCTCGACGCATCCGCGGCCGTCTACGGGATCGATCCGCAGGACTTCGCCGCTCACCATCCGCTCGGCCGGCTCATCGAGCCCCGAGAGGTCGCCGCGTTGCTGGCGTGGGTGTGCAGCGCCGACAGCACCGCGGTGACGGGCGCCGTGCTGCCCGTCGACGCGGGCATGACCGCGAGCTGATCCATGCCGTTCGCCCCTCCGCGCACATTGTCGACTGAGCCACCGATTTACGTGGGTGAGTCGACACAGACGCGAAGGCGGCGCGGTCTGTGTCGAGTGAGCCACCGAAACAGTGGCTGAGTCGACACAGAATGGTCGGATGCGGTCTGTGTCGAGTGAGCCACCGAAACAGTGGCTGAGTCGACACAGAAGCCGGAGAGGTGGTGTCTGTGTCTGCTCAGCCACCGGAATCGGTGGCTGAGCAGACAATGTGCGGCACGAGGCCGTGACCGCACCGCTGCCGGCGGATTGGCGGATCGTGCTCGATCCGGGGGTGCGTCGCATCGACGGGGGATCGGTGCTCGTCGGTGGCACGCCCCTGCGCCTGCTCCGGCTCACTGCCGCCGGAACCAGGCTCGTCGACCAACTCGCCGCCGGCGAGCCCGTGCCGCGGTCCGAGGGCGCGCAGCGACTGGTGCGCCGGTTGCTCGACGCCGGCATGGCCCATCCGCGGCCGGGCGCGTCGACCGTTCGAGCGCACGGATGTCACCGTCGTGATCCCTGTGCGCGACCGGCCCGACGACCTCGCCGCCACACTCGCCACGATCGGTGACGTCGGCGCGGTCGTGGTCGTCGACGACGGTTCCGAGGGCGAAGCCGTCGCCCAGGTCGCACACCGGTACCCGACGACCTACCTCCGGCACGACACGCGCACGGGACCGGCGGCTGCGCGCAACACCGGTTGGCGAGCCACGACCACAACGCTCGTCGCGTTCGTCGACGCCGACTGCGAGCCGCAACCTGCGTGGCTCGATCGGCTCCTGCCGCACTTCGGCGATCCCGAAGTCGCCGCGGTCGCGCCGCGCATCACAAGTCGCGTTCCCTCGACGCTTCCTGATGTGCTCGCTCGGTACGAGAACGCGGTCCCGTCACTCGACCGCGGACCTGAGGAGGCGTCTCGTACGACCCCGCAGTCGAGTGCCGTTCGTCCCGACTGCCGCGTTGGTCGTTCGACGCGAGGCATTCGTCGCGCTCGAAGGCTTCGACGAGGCATTGCGAGTCGGCGAGGACGTCGACTTCGTCTGGCGGCTGCACGAGGCGGGCCGGTCGGTTCGCTACGAGCCTTCCGTCTTCGTGTCCCACGCCGCGCGCCCGACGGCAGCGGCATGGCTCCGCCAGCGCTTCGACTACGGCACATCTGCGGCGGCGCTGGCGCGGCGTCATGGTCCGGCCGTCGCGCCGCTGGCCGTGTCGCCGTGGAGCGCAGCGGTGTGGACACTCGTGGGCCTGGGCGCGCCCGTCACGGGCGCCGCGGTCGCGGCCGGGACGACCGCGCTGCTCGCACCGCGGCTCGAAGGTCTCGACCATCCGTGGAAGGAAGCGGCGCGGCTCGCGGGGAAGGGACACCTCTATGCGGGACTGGCGGTCGCGGGTGCGGTCCGGCGCCCGTGGTGGCCCGTCGCCGCTGCGGCCGCGCTCGTGTCACGCCGCGCGCGCGTCGGCGTGGTGGCCGCGGTGACGATCCCGGCACTGGCTCGAGTGGCGACGGCTGCGCCCAGCCCTCGATCCCGTGAGGTGGACGGCGGTCCGACTCGTCGACGACGTCGCCTACGGGGCCGGCGTGTGGCGCGGCTGCATCCGCGAACGGTCGCCGGCCGCGCTGAAGCCAGACCTCACTTCCTGGCCGGGACGACGTCCGGCGATCGATGTCAGCGAGACGTGACGTGCTCGCCGCGAAGGACGACGCCGGGACGCTCGCCTGACGGTTCGGGCACGCCGTCGATCCGGATCGGTGTGCCGTTGACGAGCACGTGGTTCATCCCCGTCGGTGCATCCGCGGTGAGCCGCTCGCCGTTGGCGGGAAAGTCGTACAGCCGGCGTAGCGGACCGGGGTCGACGGTCTCCGCGTCGAAGACGCACAGATCGGCGGCCTTGCCCACTTCCACCGTGCCCCGATCGGCGAGCCCGAACACACGCGCCGGCTCGGCTGTGAGCTTGTAGATCGCGCGCTCGAGCGGAAGCACCTCCTTCTCGCGCACCCAGTTGCCGAGTAGGTCAGTGGCGAAGCACGCATCGCAGAGCTGCGAGACGTGCGCGCCCGAGTCGGCGAGGCCGAGCAGCGTTCCCTCCCGGCGGAGGAGCCAGGCGATCGCATCGGCGTCGTCGTTGGCGAGCACCGACCAGAACCGCGTCTGCAGGTCCTCGTCCAACGAGATGTCGAGCACGACGTCGAGCGGTGTGCACCCGCGCTCTGAAGCGAGCTCGACGACCCCTCGTCCGACGAGCTCGGGGAACCGCCCGCTCTCGGCCACCGACAGCGACGCCCAGTTGAACGGCAACCCCTGCCCGAGATCCTCGAGCGCCTGCGCTCGCCACTCGGGATCGCGGTAGTGCGCGATGCGACCCTCGAGATCGAGCGCCATCAGGCGCGAGAAGCTCGCACGCGTGTTCATCGTGAACGGTTGCAGCAGGTTCATCTGGAACACGAGCGGACGAACGGAGATCTGCGGCCACACGTCGATGCCGCGGGCGCGAACCTCGTCGTGTCGCTCGATCAGCTTCTCGTGATACGGGAACCCCTTGACCGTGAGCAGCGCGGTCCAGGTGAAGGGGCGCTGGATCCGCGCCTGCAGGTCGAACACCTCGTCGAAGCTGATGACTCCTCCCGGCAGCAGCGCGACGACACCGCGGTTCGCCTCGTGCAAGGGCTCGAGGAGGGCGGTGAGCTCGGCGAGATCCGCGACGCGTCGAGGGCACGGGACGGCCGCCGTCACCGTTGTGGGTCGGTGACGCGCTCGACGCGAAGCCGATGGCGCCGCCGTCGATGGCTCGCGCGATCACACCTTGCATCTCTTCGAGCTCGTCGTCGCTCGCGGCGCGCTCGTATGCCTCCTCGCCCATCACGTACAGCCGCACCGCGGTGTGCCCGACGTAGCAGCCGAAGTTCAGACCAACGCCCTTGCGCTCGATCGCGTCGAGGTACTGGGGAAACGTCTCGAAGTCGCCCCACGGCACCCCCACCGACAACGTGTCGAAGCTCATGTCCTCGACGTTCTGCAGCGTCCGCGCCAGCAGCGAGACGTTGTCCGGTTTGATCGGCGCGATCGAGAACCCGCAGTTCCCCGCGACGACGCTCGTCACGCCGTGGAACGAGGACGGCGTGAGCGCCGGGTCCCAGAAGACCTGTGCGTCGTAGTGACTGTGGATGTCGATGAACCCGGGTGCGACGATCTGTCCGCCTGCGTCGAGCTCGCGGTCGCCGTGCAGCCGCGACCCGATCTCGACGATCCGGCCGTCGCGGACCGCGACATCGGCCGGCCGGCCCGGTGTCCCGGTGCCGTCGACCAGCGTCCCTCCGCGGATGACGATGTCGCCGTCCATGCCTGCCCCCTGTCTCCGTGCTCCGAGACGCTACAGGTCAGTGCCTGGCCCGGTAGAGGTCGCGCAGCAGGAGGACTTCGGCGAGGTGGTGAATCGCTTCCCGGTTGATGTGCAGCACGAGGTCCGCGTACGGCAGGTCCGCGAACGGTCCTTCGGCCGGTCCGACAGCGCGGGCGAGGCCGTCCGCATCGAGACTCCGGACGCCAGTCACCCACCGCGTGTACGCGTCGTCGAGCGCGGCGAGCGCGCTCCGCGCATCGCCGGGCCACACCACCGTGTCGTAGCTCGCCGGCGGACCACCGAAGTGGCTTGCGTTTCGTTGCGCGAAGACGCCGATGGTCACGTGGCCGAGTCGCCACGCGATCGTCGTCACCGGCGGCGGTGACGGCTCCGGGTACTCGAAGTCGAGGACGAGATCTCCCGCGCCAGCCGGCATCTTGGTACGCGTCTCGGCGCGGGGTCGGATGTTCCAGCAACCCTCGACCGGTTCCCACAGGTACTCATCGTCTGTCAGTGTCTCGAGTCGCGGACGCACGTGCTTGTCCCAGTGCCACGTCAACTGCTCGCAGAGGTGCGACGTCCAGTCCATCTCGTGCCTCCGGACTCAGCGCTTGCGGGGCAGCGACTTCGCGTACGACACGCCTCGGTCGACCCACTTCGTCAGCTGGCGTTTCTGGCGCACGTCGTCGCTGTCGACTCGCAGCCAGCCGCTCATCGATCGACCACGCATCTCCATCGGCCGCGCCTTGGTCTTCGCGAGCAGCGCCTCGCCGTCAGCGGGATCGACGCGGACCATCAAACCGCCCTGGCCGCTGGCCGCCACTGCCATGTTGCCGCCGATCAGGAATGCGAGCCCGCCGAACATCTTCTGCTCGCCCATGTCGGGTTCGTGGGCGAGCAGGTCGCGGATCCGTTCGGCCAGGTCCTCGTCGTAGGCCATTCACGCCATCGTACGAACGCCACCTCGATCGCGGCATCCGGCCGTATCGTCGAGCATCGGTGAGGGCCACGGCCATCGTGCGTCGCGAAGCGATCGTCGCTGTACCTGGCCGCTTCGCGGTCGCGACGTTCCTGTGCGTGCCGGCGACGGTCGCCTACAACTGGTGGGCGATCGTGCCCTTCCGGCGTGGGCTGCTCGAGTCCGTCAACTCCTTCTTCAGCGACCTCGAGGTCAAAGGCGCACGCGACGCCTCGCTGTTCGGCCGCTTGGATCTCCTCGCCGGCACGCTCTTTCTCGTCGGCGCTGATCCTGTCCCGTCGACGTGAGCGGGAGCGGCGATGGGAGTGGCGCTGTTCGTGACGTTCGCGGCCGCGGCGGCCGGGCGGGCTGTTTCCGTTCTCGTGCGCGGAGGGGACCGACCCTGCGTGCCGTACCGCGGAGTGGCATTTCGAGCTTCCGCTGCACCACTACATGCACGTCCTGCTGTCGGCGGTCGAGTTCCTGTCGGTCACCGCGGCGCTGATCGTGGCGTGGCGGCGGACGAGACGTGGTGGCTCGAATCCGGTCGAAGCTCGAGTGTTTCGATGGCTCACGGCGATCGTGGTCGTCGGGTATCTGCCGTTGGCGGTCGCGTACTTCAGCGACAGGCTCGCCGCGCTCGTCGAGCCCGTCTACTTCCTCGCGTTCAGCGTTGCGGCGTGCACCGAAGTCGCCGGCGCCGCATGGGAGTCACGGAGCACAGCGGCGCCGGACCCTCCTTGACGTGCCTCACGCGTGCATCCCGTACGCCTTGTCGATCTCGCACTCGTAGATGACGCGTCCTTCGTCGCGCATCGTCTCCAGGAACTGCTCCTCGTCGAGTTCGCCGCCGAACCAGCTCAACGGGCCGCTCGGCTTGCCCTGGATGTCGCGGAAGAACTGCAGGTTGCGCTCGGCCGCGTCAGGTCCGTCGAGGATCGTCACGGTCGTCTCGAGCGTGAGGTAGCCGAACTCGGGATCGAACACGAAGAACGTGGCGCGCGGATCACGACGGAGCCGCTTCGTCCGCACCCGATCCCGCGTGCCGCTGCTCCAGATCCTGCCGTCGACCAACTTCACGCCGACGCGAGTTGCTTTCGCGGTGCCATCGCTACCGACGGTGATCATGGCCGCCGAGACGTTCTTGCCGAGGAAGTCCTTGTCGGTGTCGGTGAGGCTCATCGGGTCAAGCTACGAAGAGGCTGCGAGAATGCCGCTCGACGAAGGGGGCGGTCGATGGAGAAGAGCGAGATCTGGCCGACGATCCACACGGAACGAGCAGCGCTCGCTGCCGACCTCGAGCCGTTGAAGGAACCCGACTGGGAGACGCCGTCGCTGTGTCCGGACTGGACGGTGCGCGATGTCGTCGCGCACATGACGGGGACGGCGAAGATCTCGCCAGGCTCGTTCGTCGGCAAGCTCGTCACGTCCGGCTTCAGCCTGAAGAAGCTGCAGGAGAAGGACATCGCCGAGTTGCGCGGTGATGCGCCGACGGACACGCTCGCCAACTTCAAGGCCGAGGTCAACTCGTCGAAGCACCCACCCGGTCCGACGGACACGTGGTTGGGCGAGGCGATCGTGCATTCGGAGGACGTTCGGCGGCCGCTCGGGATCAACCACGAGTACCCGGTCGAAGCACTCACGCGAGTCGCGGACTTCTACAAGGGCTCGAACCTCGTCATCGGGACCAAGAACCGCATCGCCGGCCTCCGGCTGAAGGCAACCGACGCGGACTGGTCACATGGCGACGGCCCTGAAGTGACGGGCCGGATGGTGTCATTGCTGATGGCCATGGCCGGTCGGAGGCAAGCGCTCGCCGACCTCAGCGGTGAAGGAGTGCAAACACTCACGTCGCGCGAGTAGGACTCCTCAGGCGCCGCGCCGGTGGCGCCGCTCGCGCTCATTGTCTGCTGAGCCACCGAAACGCGTAGCTCAGCAGACACAGAGCGCCGCGCCCGGCGTCTGTGTCGTCTCAGCCACTGGATCGGTAGCTCGACCGACACAGACTCGAGCAGCCTGTCGTCTGTGTCGCCTCAGCCACCGAAATCGGTGGCTGAGGCGACAATGTGCGCGACGGGCAGGCCCGTCGGGCAAGGCGCGTCGGGCAACGGGCAACGGGCAACGCGCAACCGACCGGGTCCGGGTCCACGCCCGGTCGCGGCGCAGTCTCAGCGGGGCGGGGATGGCAAGGAGTGTTGCTCGAAGAAGTCCCAGATCGTCTGCGAGGCGTTGATCTGCATCGTGGTCAGTCCCAGCCGCGGCGGCGAGAACGCCGACCCCGGCCACGTGTGGCCGCCGCCGTCGATGATGTAGAAGACGACGGCGCTTCCGTCCTGGCAGTTGTTCCACGTGCGGCGGCGGACTTCGGTGCCGAGCTGTTCCTCGGTGAAGTTGGGGTCGCAACCGTTGTGCGCGGCCCACATGGACATGGCGTCGCTCGGCGCGCCCAGCACCGGCATGCCGCAGCAGCGCACCGCGCCACCCTCGAACGGCACGATCGGGTCGGCCGTACCCGAGAACCCTTGGAAAGCCACACGTCGCGCGTTGTTGCAAGCCATCGGATACAGGACGAGGGCGACCGGCGCGAACGCAGCGAAGCGGTCGCTCACGCATGCGAGCACCGAGGACATCGCGCCACCGTCGGACATGCCGGTCGAGTAGACGCGCTGGGTGTCGACGCAGAGCTGTGCCTCGATGTGGTCGAGAAGCGCGCCGACCATCTGGATGTCGTTCTGCAAGCCGGGTTCGCCTGTCAGGTTGAAATGACGGCCGCCACGGTCCTGTCCGTCTGGCGCCACGATGATGAAGTCGTCGCGGTCGGCCAGTGGACGAAAGTCGCCGAACGCCACTTGTTCGACGGCGTTCGACCCGAAGCCGTGGAACTCGAACACGACCGGTACGGGTCGGGACCCGTCGTACCCCGCCGGCACGTAGAGCTGGTACGTCCGAGGCATGCCCTGGAAGTCGAAGGTCTCGCTCGTCTGGCCGGGTGGATGCGGACGGGTGCAGGTCGCCGCTGCCTCGGCGGCAGCGCTCGACGCAGCCGAGGACGACGACCCCGAAGCCGAAGGCTTGGTATCGCTGCTGCACGCGACTGCGCCCAGCGAGACGACGACGACGACAGCAAGCACTCGCCCCGATCGCATCATCTCGAAGCTACGGCTTCACCCCCGGCGAGGTGCTGTACGACGTCGCCACCGCCGCAATCGGCGTTCGTCGTGGCCCCTACAGCGTCGCTCCCGTCCGCCAGATCGACGAAGTGGGCACGAGAGGAGGCGTCGAACCTCGATGACGGAGTCCGCACCGGCTCCCGCTCCGTTCGTCATCCGGGCGAGTGGTGTCCGCAGGACCTACGGAGACGTCGAGGCTTGTGGGCACGTTCATCGTGGCGTTGCGCCGGTTCCGGTTCGTCGACGATCGCTGAGCGCGCCGCTACGAACGCTTGCGCGCGCGGCGCTTGCCCTCGTGCATCGCCTGCACTCTCGCGATCGGGATGGCGCGTCCCTCTTCGACGAGTTCACTGCTCAACGCCTGCGGCGCCGGCATGAGCGACGCCCACGGATCACGATCGCCCAGGCGTTCGCGCGCGGTGTGGATCGTGAACGCGGACGGAGTGACGCCGTCGAGGTCGTCCCAGTCCACCGGAAACGAGACCGGCACGCCAGGACGCACGCGCGGGCTGTAGGCCGCGATCACCGTTGCTCCGCCCCCGACGCGAGTCGCGTCGACGAACACCTTGTTGTCGCGGTTCTCCTTCATGAACTCGGTGGTGGCCGTCTCGGGATCGAGCCGTTCGACGCGGGCTGCGATCGCGCGCGTCGCGGCGGCCGACTCCTCGAGCGATGCGTGGTCGTCGATCGGAACGAACACGTGCACACCCTTCGCGCCGCTCGTCTTGACCGCGCCCTGCAGGCCGACATCGGCCAGCGCTCGGCGGACGACGTGCGCCACGTGGACCGCCTTGGCGAACCCGTCGCCCTCCGGCGGGTCGAGGTCGAGGATGAGATGGGTGACGCTGGCGGGACGACGCATGGTGACGAGCGCTGGGTGGTACTCGATGGCGCGCTGGTTCGCGAACCACAGCAATGTGCGCCGGTCGTTGCACAACGCGTACGACACGTCGCGCTTCGATGCTTCGGCCCAGAGCGTCACCGTCTCGATCCACGACGGCGCGTACTTCGGCATGTTCTTCTGCATGAACGCGTCCTGACCACGATGCACGCGGATGACCGACAGCGGGCGATCTTCCAGCACCGGGATGATCCGGTCGCGAACGCCGTCGAGGTAGTCGACCAAGTCTCGTTTCGTGGCGTTGGCGCCGTCGAAGAGCGGCTGATCGAGGTTGGTCAGCGGTACCCCGTCGCGCGACTCGCCGTCGTCCTTGGCGCTCACCTCTCCATGATGATCCACCTCGCGGGACCGCGTGAGAAGTTGCTCAGCGCCGACGCCTCAGCCGATCGTGGAACAACGCCGCTCTGGCGGCATTGGCACCACACGCGCCGTGGACCCCGCTGCCGGGATGCGCGGATGCCGACGCCAGATAGAGCCCCTTGATCGGTGTCTCGGCGCGGGCGAGCCCGGGCAGCGGCCGCAACAGGAGTTGCTGGTGAAGCTGTGCGGTGCCGCCGCTCAGGTCGCCGAGCACGAGATTCTCGTCGGCCGCTTCGAGCTCCGGCGGCGACATGACATGGCGAGCGATCACCCGGTCACGGAAGCCGGGGGCGTGGGCCTCGATGCGATCTTCGATCCGGCGGACGAACGCGGTGGTCTCACGCTCGTTCCACTTCCCGGTGATGCCGTCGGTCCCCGCGTCGCCGTGGATCTCCTGCGGGACGTGTGCATAGCCCCACGCCGACTCCGTGCCGGAGGGGCTCCGACTCGAGTCGCTCGTGGTCATCTGTCCGAGCAGCACGAACGGCTTGTCGGGCACCAGGCCGCTCGCCAGCTGCGCGTTCGTGAAGGTGAGCTCCTGTGACGAGTCGGCAAGGTGAACCGTTCCCGCTCCGCTGACCGCGGCGTCGCGCCATGGAATCGGCGCGGCGAGTGCCCAATCGATCTTGATCGTGCCAGGCCCGCGTTCGAAGCGCTTGAGTCGGTCCAGAACGCGAGCCGGGAGGTGCGCGGCGCCGACGAGGTGGCGGTACAGCGCGACCACATCCGTGTCGGCGAGGACGGCCTTCGTGGCGTCGAGTGAGTCTCCCGACACCTCGACGCCCACCGCACGCCGATCGCGCACGATCACCCTGTCGACGTGCGCGTCGCACATGACGGAACCGCCGTGCGCCAGCAGTCGCGACACCAACGCGTCGGTGATGGCTTGTGCTCCGCCTCGCGGTACCGGGTAGCCGATCTGCTGGCCCAGCCCCGCCAGGATGAACCCGAACAGTCCGCTGCCCGCCGCTTCCGGACTCGTGTCGGCGTGCATCGCGGTGGCGGTCAGCAGCAGCCGTCCGCCTTCCCCCCGGAAGCGCTCGGCCGCCATGCGCCGCACCGGCAACAGCGCGAGCCTCGCGAGCTCCACACCGAGCGAGACGCGCACACGGGCCACGAGCTTCGCCGTCGCCTTGACGGGTGGGAACGGGTCGAGCAGCAACTCGAGGAAGGAGGGGGTCGCTCGGTCGAACAGCGCGTAGAGGTCACGCCACGCATCGCCGTCGCCGGGCGCGAACCGGTCGAGGCTCGCGCACGTCAGGTCGAGATCGCGCGACAGGACCGCCGCCGGCCCGTCCGGCGTGGGGTGCGCCAGGACCGCGGGCGCGTGTCGCCATTGCAAGCCCCACTGCTCCAGGTGGAGGCGCTGCATGACGGGTGACGACGCGGTCAGCGGATAGAAGGCCGAGAACAGGTCGTTCGTGTATCCCGGCGCCGTCACCTCCGCGCTGCGGACCGCGCCCCCCGGCACGGGCTGCGCCTCGAGGACTGCCACGGACCAGCCTGCGTCCGCCAGGAGGTTGGCCGCGACCAGGCCGTTCGGTCCGGCACCGATCACGACAGCATCCGGCATCACCGCGACCCTACGGCCGTTTGACCTGGTCGTTCGCACGGGTACAGCAGGGCATGCCCACGCGCCGTCCCATCGAGATGCCCCTCGACGTGTCCGGCGACCTCGGGTTCTTCGATCGGTTCGCGACCGCTGCCTCGAACGTCGCGAGCCGTGCCGTCTTCTTCGCACTCTGTGTCGCGCTCGTCGTCGTGTGGGCGCCGTCCATCCTCCTGCTGCGCGACGTCGACACCTGGCAGTTGATCATCAACACCGCGACGACGATCGTGACGTTCCTCATGGTCGCGCTGCTTCAGAACACCCAGACCCGCAGCGATCAGGCCATACAACACAAGCTCAACGCGATCGCCGACGGGCTGGCCGACCTGATGGCCAAGACGGCGCGTCGTGACGACGCCGACGGACTGGAGACGGACATGAAGGAGCTGCGCGCCGCCGTCGGACTCGAGGCGCGAGAGAGCAGCGCCCAGAAGGAGCGAGGTGCCACGACGACGGCACCCACCGGACAGCCCAACGGCACGTCCTCCTCACCTGGGTAGCCCCCGACACGACCACCTCTCGACGTACTGGGGCCGTGTGGAGCGGAACGGTACGCGCCGGAGTCAGCGGTCAGCGGCGGCGTACTCGCACGCAGCACCGACCTTCGGCCGGGTCGAGCACTGCTTCGTAGCCGTCCGCGCTCAGGCCGTCGAGGACGCCTTGGATGTACGTGCGATTCATTCCGCACACGAGCGCCGTCTCTTCTCGGGCGAGGACGTGGAACGGACAGTTTCGCAATGTGAGGCCGTGGCGATCGCGCTGCGGTTCGTAGCCGTCGGCTTCGAGGACGGCCGCGACGGCTGGCGCGATCGCCCGACGGTTCGCGCGCGCGGCAGCAGCTTCCATCCCGCGCTCGCGACCGGCGTCGGCCGCGACGGACTCCAACGTGTCGGCCACGGCGGAGCCCTTCCGGTCCGCTTCCGCGACGGCATGGGCCAGCAGACGGGCTGCCAGCTCGTAGCGACGCTCGGGGACGCTCACCGCGACCTCGACATCGGCCCGGCAGTACACCTTGGCGGGACGGCCGGCGCCTGGGCCACCGCGCCCCGGAGGGCGGCGATAGTCGGCGTGGAGGAGACCCTCGTCGACCAGCCGGTCGAGGTTGAACTTCGCGACGTGGTGGGGAACTCCGACTGCTGCGGCCGCCTGTTCCCGAGTGACCGGTTCCCGCTGTGTGATCACGAAGCGGTACAGGTCGCGCCGGACCGAGTCCGCGAGCACGACTGATGCGGCTGAGCCGGTCGTCGAGGTCGGACATGCTTCTAACGGATACCACTTTTGACGAAACTCGAGTAGCCGATCTATCGTACGAGATGTTATCCGTTAGAAGCACGAGGTGCGTCACTCACGTGGACTGGTCGGGCTGGGCGCTGTTCGGGCTGGTTGCCACCACCGCACTGACCGTGGTGATGATCGCTGCGCAACTGGGTGGCCTGACCCGTCTCGACTTGCCGCTCATGCTCGGCACCGTCGTGACGCCGGATCCGGATCATGCGCGCGTCGCCGGGTTCGTCATACACCTCGGCATCGGGCAGGGCTTCGCCTTGGGGTACGCCGCCACGTTCGCGCTCCTCGGCCGCGCCACGTGGTGGCTCGGCGCGATGCTCGGGTTGCTTCACGTCGCCGTTGCCCTCACAGTGCTCGTTCCGCTCCTGCCCGGTGTGCATCCCCGGATGGCGTCGACGCGCGCCGGTCCCACCTCGACCGCGCTGCTGGAGCCGCCGGGACTGCTGGGTCTGAACTACGGCCCGCAGACACCCGCGGTCGCCATCGCCGCGCACCTTGTCTACGGCATCGCGCTCGGTGTCCTTCTGACGGTGCACTGATGCGGTCCCCAGAGGAAGGCCCGTCGTGTCCCATCGAGGACTACGCATTGATCGGCGACACCCGCACCGCCGCGCTCGTCGCACCGGATGGCGCGCTCGACTGGATGTGCGTCCCGAACTTCGACGGCCAACCCCTGTTCGGTCGGTTGGTCGGTGGACCGGATGCGGGAACGTTCACCGTCGGTCCGGCCACGTCGGCGCCGATCGTCGCGCGGCACTACCGACCCGACACCACGACGGTGCAGACGACATGGCGAACGGCATCGGGAGGACTGACGCTCTCCGAGGGCATGGTCGGCACCGTCACCGGGCAGCTTCTGCCCGCGACGCTTCTCGTCCGCCGGCTCACAGCTCACGACGGACCGGTCGACGCCGCCGTGAACTTCGACCCCCGGCTCGGCGAGCAACGCGCACTTCCACGTGCAGAGCGACGCCACGGCGCGCTGGTGTGCAACTGGCCACAACTGGCGGTGGCGTTGCGCTCGTCGCCCGAACTTCATCTCGAGCCCGGCCGGCGCTCGACCATCACCGTGAGGCCCGACCGTCCCGTCACGTTGGCGATGATGGTCGCCCATCGCGAACCGCTTGTCCTCGTCGACCCGGACTACGCGTGGGCCGCCCTGGAGGCGGATGAACAGCGGTGGCAGGCATGGTGCGGCGACTTCGTGGACCTGCCGTACCGCGACACCGTCGTGCGCAGTCTGCTCACGCTCGAGTTGCTCACGTTCTCGCCCTCCGGTGCCCCGGTGGCCGCGCCGACGACGTCACTCCCAGAAGCGATCGGAGGCACTCGCAATTGGGACTACCGCTACGCGTGGCCCCGTGACGCGAGCATCGGCATCGGCGCCTTTCTCGGCGCCGGCAAGCCGGACGAAGCCCGTCGGTTCATCGCGTGGCTGCTCCACGCCAGCAGGCTCGAGCGGCCGCGCTTGCCCGTGCTGCTGACGTTGTACGGCCGTCACACGCGTCCTGAACACGAGTGGAGCGAGTGGCCGGGGTATCGCGCCAGCCGCCCGGTGCGCGCCGGCAACGGTGCAGCAGTCCAACACCAACTGGACGTGTACGGCTGGGTGCTCGATGCCGCGTGGTTGTTGACCGCTGCGGGCCATCGTCTCTACGGGGAGACGTGGCGCGCCATGCGCGGCTTCGCGAACGAAGTCGCGCGTCGATGGCGCGAACCGGATGCCGGCATCTGGGAAGTCCGGGGCCCCGGCGACCAACACGTGCACTCCAAGCTCATGGCGTGGCTGGCGCTCGACCGCGCCTTGCGCATCGCGGCGACCCGGCGGACACCCGACCGGGAAGTGCGCGCGTGGACTGACGCGCGCGCACAACTCACGACAGAAGTGCGAGCCCGCGGCTTCGACGAAACGCGCCAGACCTACACCCGCGCCTATGGATCGGGCGATTTGGACTCGGCACTGCTGGTCCTCCCGCAACTCGGCATCGAGCCCGCCGGCTCGCCTCGGATTCGGGGCACGATCGACGCCATCCGGGCCGAGCTCGGCGCCGGCGGTCCACTGCTCTACCGCTACCCGCCGGGCCGCGACGGCCTGCCGGGCACCGAAGGCGCCTTCCTGCCCTGTTCGTTCTGGCTCGCCCAGGCCCTCGCCGTAACCGGCCGGCTCGACGAGGCCCACGAGGTCTTCGGCGAGCTCGTCGCCCGCAGCAGCCGCCTCGGGCTCTATGCCGAGGAGATGGACCCGGCCACCGGCGCCCACTTGGGCAATTTCCCGCAAGCCCTCACGCACGCCGCAGTCGTCCAAGCCGCTCTGGCGATGCGCGACGCGGCCGCGACGGAGTGCTCAGACGGTGCGACGGCGCTGTAACGTCTCCCGTCCGGTGTCTCAACCGTGGGTCGGTTTGAGGTTGGTCGTGCCACGAGGCGAGGATTGAGGTCGATGGCAGAGCAGGTTCCGCTGGTGAACTACCTGGTGCTGGGCGATGACCCGCACCTGCGAGCGCACGAGTGCACGCAGTGCGGCGCGCGGTTCTTCGATCGACGCAACGCGTGTGCGTCGTGCTTCGGCACGTCGTTCAAGGACGTCGACATCACGACCGAGGGGGAGCTGCGGGCGTTCACGATCGTGTCGCTCGCGGCGCCCGGGATCCCTGTTCCGTTCGTCGCTGCAGTCGTCGACTGCGACGGGACATCGGTGCGAGGCAACGTCATCAACACCGAGCCCGACGCCGATCACGTGAAGCTCGGTATGAAGGTCAAGCTCGCGACCTACGTGGTCGGAGCCGACGACAACGGCACCGAGGCCATCGGCTTCGGCTTCGAACCTGTCTGACTGGTCTGAGAGGGAGAACGACATGGCTGAGCAGGTATGGATCCTCGGGATCACGATGACGAAGTTCGGCAAGCATCCCGACAAGGACACGGTCGACCTCGCCGCCGAGGCCGCCATGGGCGCGCTCGCCGACGCAGGTACGACGATGGACAAGATGGGCGTCCTCGCCGCAGGCAACCTCATGGGCGGCGGCGGGATCGGCCAGCAGTTGCAGAAGCAGGTCGGTCAGACGGGCATCCCCGTCTACAACGTGTCCAATGCGTGCGCGACCGGCGCGACCGCGCTGCGCACGGCGATCATGGCCGTGAAGGCCGGCGAGTGCGACTACGGCTTGGCAGTCGGGGTCGAGAAGTTGGCCGGCGCCGGTCTGCTGGCAGGTGGGTCGGCCAAGTCCGATGGGAAGGTCTACGCGCCGAAGGGCCGGTACGGGTCCGTCGCTCCCACCGACGGCCGCATCGGGACCGAGACGATGCCCGGAGTGTTCGCCCAGATCGGCATGGAGTACGGCCACAAGTACGGCGGTACGAGCTTCGAGCTGTTCGCCAAGATCTCCGAGAAGAACCATGCGCACTCGACGCTGAACCCGCTCGCGGCGTACTCGAAGCGGTTCACGCTCGACGAGATCATGAACGACGTCATGATCGCCTACCCGAACACGCGGCCGATGTGCTCGGCCAACTGCGACGGCGCCGCCGCCGCGGTCGTCGTGTCCGACACGGAGCTCAAGAAGCTGTCGAAGGAGCAGCAGAGGCGAGCCGTCAAGGTCTCGGCCTCGGTGCTCACGACCGATCCGTGGGAAGAAGCGTGCCAGATCCTCCCGAACGTGAACACGCTCACCCGCAACGCCGCGCAGCAGGCGTACGAGCAGGCGGGCATCGGGCCGGACGAGCTCGACATGGTCGAGCTGCATGATTGCTTCGCGACCGCTGAGCTCGTGCACTACGACAATCTGATGCTCTGCGAGGAGGGCGGCGCGGTCGACTTCTTCGACAGTGGCGCGACGTGGCGTGACGGCAAGACGCCGGTGAACGTCTCGGGCGGCCTCGAGTCGAAGGGCCATCCCATCGCCGCGACCGGCATCGCCAACATCTGGGAGGTCTGCCACCACCTCCGCGGCGAGGCGGGCGATCGGCAGATCGAAGGCGCCAAGGTCGCACTCGCGCACGTGATCGGGCTCGGTTCCGCATGCGGCGTGCACATCCTCGAAAAGGCCGCCGCCTGACCGGCTGACCGGACATCCCCGATCTCATCGATGCGGTCCTCGGTGAGAACGCGCTGGCCGCGCTAGTGACGCGGTGAGGGGCCGCGCGGGACGTCGCGGAAGGCCTTGTCGCGACCGACGGTGCGCTCGCGCGGCATGCCGAGAACGCGTTCGCTGATCACGTTGCGCGCCATCTCCGTGGTGCCGCCGCCGATACATGACGACTGCCGGGTCAGGAACTCGATGCCGGCGTGGCCGGCGGTACCGTCGCCCTCGCCCCACGCGGCGCCGAGGACGCCCGCGATCTCGAACCCGAGCGTGGCTTGGCGGGCCGCAGCAACGCCCGTGAACAGGCGGGCGACGGCTGCTGACTGATCGGACATGCGGCGAGCCCTGATGCCCTGCATGACGCGTCGCTGCAGCTCATCGCGCACGAGGTCGAGCATGCGCGCCTCGCCGACCTTGTCCCGCACCGCGGGATCGTCGAGACGGCCAGCGTCGCGCGCGACCGAGAGGACCGACGACGCGCCGCGGCGACCGTGCGGCGTCCCGGCGGGCTCGGTCACGAGCGGCGAGCTGTAGAGCATCCGTTCGTGGAACATCCAACGGGTGCCGACGGTCCAGCCATCGTCGACCTCGCCGATGCGATCCGAGTCCGGGACGCGCACGTCGGTGAGGAACTCCTGACAGAACTCCTTCGAACCGTTGACCATCTCGATGCGTTGCACCTCGATGCCGTCTTGGTGCAGGGGCAGCATGAACACGGTCAGCCCGCGATGCTTCGGGACGTCCCAGTTCGTTCGTGCGAGGCACAGGCCCCAGTCGGACCACCACGCTCCTGTGGTCCAGACCTTCGAGCCGTTGACGATCCATTCGTCGCCATCACGCACTGCGGTCGTGAGTGCGGCCGCGACGTCGGAGCCTCCGCTCGGTTCGGAGAGCAGCTGCATCCACAGCGCCTCACCCTTCAGGATCGGGGGGACGTGACGCTGCTTCTGCTCCTCCGTGCCGAAGTCGAGCAGCACCGAGAGGCAGGGTGTGAACGTCGGTACCTGCACGCGCGATGGATGCTCGTACCCGACGAGTTCCTCGTCGAACGCGCGCTGGTGAGCCGGCGTCAGGCCTTGCCCGCCGTACTCGCGCGGCACGCAGATGCCCGCGAAGCCTCCGTCGAACAGGGCGCGCTGGATCGCACGGTCGCGGGCGACGAACGCGAGCTCGTCGTCCTCGGTGGCCGTCGGTGAGACCCCGATCATGTGCGCCGGCTTCACCGGTCCGAGGTTGGCCGGTATCCACGCCCGCGCGCGTTGCCGGAACGACTCGACGTCCTCGATGTCCTTCTGCGAGCTGGTCATATGGCGAGCTCCGCGATCCGCTGGCGATGGTCAGCCGGCGTCCCGAGCAACGAGTAGTTCAGGCTGACCCGCCGCAGGAACAGGTGGAGATCGTGTTCGAACGTGACGCCGATGCCGCCGTGGATTTGCACGCAGTCCTGTACGAGCTCCACGCCGTACTGCCCGATGAATGCCTTCGCCGCGCTCACCAGCTCGCGCGCGTCGGCAGTGCCGTCCTGGACCGCCGCGGCGGCGGCGTCGCTGATCGCGTGTCCGCCTTCGAGCCACGACTTCATGTCGGCGAAGCGGTGCTTGAGCTCCTGATACGACGCGAGCGGACGGCCGAACGAATAGCGGTTGAACGCCCACTCGACCGTCATGTCGAACGCGCGCTGCATCGCGCCGACCGACTCGGCGTTCGCCATCACCAGCCCGAGCTGGAGCTGACGCTCGGCTTGTGCGCCGGCACCACCGACTTCGCCCACCGCGGCGCTCGCAGGCACACGCACGTCGTCGAATCGAACCGTCGAGAACCGACGGGTGAGGTCGACCGTGTCCAACGGCTCGATCGTGACGCCGGGAGTGTCGCGGCGCACGAGCACCTGCGTGAGACCTTCGTCGGTGCGACCGGTCACGAGGAAGTGGTCGGCGTCACCGGCGGACTCGACCGGACGTCGCACGCCGCGCAGCACGAGATCCGACCCTTCCGGCCGGATATCGATCGAGTTCGTGTCGACGTGATCGCACCACGACGCAATCGACGTCCCCGCCACCAGGTCCTCGAGCACGCTCGGCTCGGCTCCGGTGTCGCTCAAGGCGGCGGCGACGACATTGGTCGGCTGGAACGGTCCTGGCGCGGCCGCGTGCCCGAACTCGTGGGCGATAAGGGTCAGGTCCACGAGGCCGCGGCCGCTGATGCTGCCGCCGCCGTTCGCTTCAGCAACGAGCAGAGTCGTCCACCCCAACTCCGCGCCGCGCTTCCAGTAGTCACGATCGAAGCCGGCCGGATCGTCGCGTAGCCGGCGGAGCTCGTCGACGGGAGCGTGCGCCGCCAGGAACTTCGCCGTCGTGTCCTGGAAGAACGCCTGATCGTGGCTCAGCTCGAGCAGCACGTCATGCCGTCCGCACAGGCAGTGACTCCCAGCCCCGTACCGTCGACGTGCGTCCCATCTTTGCGTTGTCCCAGTCGACCTCCCACTCCGGGAAGCGCTGCAACACCTCGTCGAGCGCGATCCGTCCTTCGAGCCGGGCGAGCGCCGCGCCGAGGCAGAAGTGGAGGCCGTAGCCGAAGCCGAGGTGATGGCCGATGTCGCGATGGATGTCGAAGCGGTCGCCATCGCGGAACCGTCGGTCGTCGCGGTTGGCGCTGCCGTTCAAGACGACCAGCACGCTGCCCTCAGGAACGGCCTGCCCGTAGTGCTCGACGTCGCGCGACACGTATCGAGCCTGCACCGGCGACGGTGCTTCGTAGCGCAACAGCTCTTCGATCGCTTGCGGAACGAGCGAGCGGTCGTCGACGATCTCGCGCCGCTGGTCGGGGTGCTCGGCCAGCACCTTGCCGGTCCATCCGATGAGGCGGTTGGTGGTTTCGTTGCCGGCGCCGGCGATGAGGTTCACGTACGTGAGGATCTCCTCACGAGTCAGCCGGCGCGTCGTGCCCGTCTCGTCCTCGAACTCCCGCGTGAGCATCTCGGTCATGAGATCGTCCGATGGGTGCTCGGCCCGCCAGTCGATGTACTCGGAGAACAAGTTGTCGCCGTTGCTCTTGAAGTGCTGCGCGTCGGGCGGAGCTCCGTCGTCCAAGCGCAGTCCGTCATCGAGGCGGTCGCGGATCGCCTCCTGATCCTGCTCGGGTATGCCGAGGAGGTAGCCGATCGTCCGCATGGGCATCTGCGCGCCGAGGTCGGCGATGAAGTCGAAGCCGTCGGCGTCCGACGAGCGGGTCGAGAGTTCGGGCGCAGAACTCGCGCACCTTGGGCTCGATCGCGTTCATCTTCTTCGGCGTGAACACGCGCGACAGCAGGCCCCGGTGCACGTCGTGGACCGGTGGATCCTCGAACAGGATGATGCCCGGTGGTAGCTCGACGTTCGCCTTGATCAACTCGAGGATGGAGCCGCGACCGGATCGGTACGTCTCCCAGTCGACCAGTGCACGTTCGACGTCGTCGAACCGGCTCAGCGCGAAGAAGTCGTACCTGTCGTTGTAGTAGAGCGGAGCCTCGTCGCGCAGTCGCTTCCAGACCGGGTGTGGATCGGCGTCGATCTCGAAGTCGTACGGGTCGTAGTAGACGTCGCTGCCGCTGGTCAGCGTCACGCCCGGGGACTCTACTACAGATGTTGACGCAAGTGTTAGAAACGACTTACTATTGTGCGATGGCCCGCTCGCTCGACTCCCTCGTCTTCGACGCCGACAACCACATGTACGAGACGCAGGACGCGTTCACCCGCCACCTACCGGACCGCTACAAGGGCGCCATCGACTACGTCGATCTGCACGGCCGGACGAAGATCGTCGTGCGAGGGACGATCAGCGAGTACATCCCGAACCCGACCTTCGACGTCGTCGCTCGTCCCGGTGCGCAAGAGCAGTACTTCCGCGAGGGCAACCCCGAGGGCAAGAGCTATCGCGAGCTCATCGGCGAGCCGATGAAGTCGATCGCCGCCTTCCGGGAGCCGCAGCCGCGCGTCGAGTTGATGGACGAGCTGGGGGTCGACAAGTCACTGATGTTCCCGACGCTCGCGAGCCTGCTCGAGGAGCGCATGCGCGACGACCCCGACATGACGCACGCGGTCATTCACTCGCTCAACGAGTGGCTCTACGACGAGTGGACGTTCGACTACGAGGGCCGCATCTTCGCGACTCCTGTGATCACGCTGCCGATCGTGGAGAAGGCGATCGAAGAGCTCGAGTGGGTGCTCGAGCGCGGCGCGAAGACGGTGCTCATCCGTCCGGCGCCCGCATGCGGCTACCGCGGCTCGCGCTCGATCGCGTACCCCGAGTTCGACCCGTTCTGGGAGCGGGTCGTCCAGGCCGGCATTCTCGTTTCGATGCACGCGTCCGACAGCGGCTACGCGCGCTATCAGTCCGACTGGACCGGGCCTGCCGAGATGCTTCCGTTCCGGCTCGACCCGTTCCGGCTTCTGACCGTGAAGGAGCGGCCGATCTCCGACACCATGGGCGCGCTGTGCTGCCATGGGCTGCTGACTCGCTTCCCCGACCTGCGAGTCGCGTCGGTGGAGAACGGCGGCAGCTGGATTCCATCCTTCCTCGAGCACCTCGCGGACGTGTACCTGAAGATGCCGCAAGCGTTCGACGAGGACCCGGTCGAGGCGTTCAAGCGCAACGTCTACGTCAGCCCGTTCCATGAGGACGACATCGGCGGCCTGATCGACTTGATCGGTGTCGATCACATCCTCTTCGGATCCGACTTCCCCCACCCCGAAGGTCTCGCAGAGCCGCGCAGCTACCTCGACCACCTTCCACCGGGACTGCCGGAGGAAGACGTCGCCAAGATCATGGGCGGCAATCTGGCGACCCTGATGCGCGTCGACGTGCCGGTCAGCTGAGGACGGTCTCGAAACTGCGTGCCACGGGGCCCTCGACGGGCCCGCGTGGTACGCCGAAACGAGGAAACGGGGTCAGGCGACGACGCCGCGGATCTTCAGGTCGGTGATCGTGTCCCAGTCGAGGCCGAGCCCCTCGAGGATGGCGTCGCCGTGCTCGTTGAACTCCGGTGCGCGCTTGGGCGCCGCCGCCCGCTCGTCGTACTGGATGGGCGCGGCGACGAGCTGGAACGCCGTACCGTCGGCCGTCGTGCAGTCGCCGATGTAGCCGTTGGCGATCGTCTGCTGGTCGTTGGCCGCCTCGAGCGTGTCCTGGACGATCGCCCACTGCCCCGAGAAACCGGCCAAGCGCTCGCGCCACTCGTCGAGCGTGCGCTCCGCGAACGCCGCGGCCACGAGCTCGGACGCCGGCGCAGCATTCGCCATGAGTGTCGCGGCGTCGGCGAAGCGCTCGTCCTGCGCGAGCTCGGGCCGGCCGATCACCTCGCACGCCTCTGGCCAGTACTTCCCGGCCTGCAGACAGCACAGCGCGACCCAGCGATCGTCCTTGGTCCGGTAGTTGTGCACGAGCGGATTGCCGGTCGGTCCACCCGGAGGTCCTGGAATCCAGCCTCGCTGCAGTTGCAGCGACACGGCCATCGTTCCCCCCAGCGACCACAGACCGGTGGCGAGCAGCGACACGTCGACCGTCGTTGCCTCGCCCGTGCGCTCGCGGTGGAACAGCGCGCCCATGATGCCGCCGGCGATCGTCATCGCCCCGATGGAGTCGCCGAACGCGGGCCCGGGTGGCGGTGGAACGTTGTCGTGCTGCTTGATCCCGAGGGCGATGCCGGTGCGGCACCAATACGAGAGCGAGTCGTACGAGCCTCGGTCCGCCTCGGGACCGCGGCTGCCCTGTCCATGACCGCGCACGTAGATGATGTTCGGGTTGCGCGCCCGGAGGTCGTCGACGTCGATCTTCAGCTTCGAGCGGACCGTCGGCAGCTTGTTCGTGAGGAACACGTCGCACGTCTCGGCGAGCTTGTAGAGGATCTCGAGTCCATCGGGCGCGGTCAGATCGAGCCCGAGGCTCTGCTTGCCCCGGTTCGAATGCTCGAGCAGCACGTGCACGCTCGCCGCCGAACGACATCGTGCCGCTCGACGCGAGACCGCGCATGGCGTCGCCCCGCTCGACGTGCTCGATCTTGATCACCTCGGCTCCCCAGGTCGGCGAGGAGCGCCGACGCCGCCGGCACGAACGTGTGCTCGGCCACCTCGAGGATGCGGACGCCTTGCATGACTTCGGTCACTGGGTACCCCCTGTCCGGCTGGGCTCGGCCCGAGTCTGACACAGCGTTAGAAAGCCAGCGTACCGTCGAACCGCGATGAAATCTCGAAGGACGATCAGCAGTCGTCACCGGTGGCGCCGGTGGCCTCGGCGGCCGCCACCGTGGGCCACCTCGTCGAGCTAGGCATGGGCGTCGCGATCTTCGATCGCGACGGCGACCGGGCCGAGGTGCTCGTGAAGGAGCTCGGCGAGCGACACGGCCGCGGTCGGCGGTGACGTGAACGACGACGACGATGTCGCCGAGGCGATCGACGGCGGCGCAAGGCCTGGGCACGTTCTCGGTCGTGGTGAACGTCGCCGGTGGCGCTACCGGTGTCGGCCGGACCGTCGGTCGGGACGGCACGCCGCACGACAAGGACGTCTTCGACGTCCACGATGGACATGAACGCGGTCGGCACGTTCAACGTGTCCCGGCTCGCGGCCGCGGCGATGTCGGGGAACGAGCCCGACGAGGACGGCCGAGCGCGGCGTGATCGTGAACACGGCGTCGATCGCCGGTCTCGAGGGCCAGATCGGGCAGATCGCGTACGCGGCGGCCAAGGGCGCGATCCTCGCCATGACCCTGCCGATGGCGCGTGACCTCGCGCCCTCCGGCATCCGGGTCTGCGCCATCGCGCCCGGCACCATGGGCACGCCGCTCATGCTGAGCGTCCCCGAAGCGATGAAGGCAGCAGCTCGTCTCCAGCATCATGTTCCCGAAGCGCATGGGGAAGCCCGAGGAGTTCGCGCTGCTCGTCGAGTCGATCGTCCGCAACCCGTACCTCAACGGCGAGAACATCCGCCTCGACGGCGCGCTGCGCTTCCCGCCGAAGTAGTCGTGCTCACCATCGACGATCTGCTCCGGTCGCTCGACGCTCGAGCCGGTCGGCGACGATCGCTATCACGCCGAGAACGCCGAGACCGGCCACGCCTGTGGTGTTCGGTGGCCAGCTGCTCGCGCAGTCGATCGTCGCCGGCCTCGACCGACGGAGCCGGACAAGCGGGTCAAGACCGTGCACACGATCTTCGCCCGCGGCGCCTCACCCGAGACCGGTGTCGACATCACCGTCGACCCGCATGCACGCCGGCCGGGCGATGGCCAGCTGCACCGTGACGATCAGCCAGGGCGACCGGCTCTGCGCCCGCTCGCTCGTGCTCCTCAGCGCCGACGAGCCCGACTTCATCCGTCACGCCGACGCTGCGCCCGACGCCGGCAAGCCCGGCGACGCCACGGCCGGTCAGGAGCTGGGCGGCGCCTGGGAGGTTCGCATCGTCGACGGCGTCGACATCTCCTCGCCCGAGGCCGTCGGCCCGCCCGACCTCGACGCGTGGACCCGGTTCGTCGGCGCCCCCGCCGATCCAGCGACCGACCAGGCCCTCCTGGCGTTCGCGACCGACGGCTTCCTGATCGGCACGGCCATGCGCCCCCACGAGGGCGTCGGGCAGTCGCAGGCCCACGTCACGCTGTCGACCGGGGTGCTCAGCCACACGCTCACGTTCCACGAGCCGGCGCCCGCCGTCGGACTGGCTGCTGCTCGCCACCACAGCGTCCACGCCGGCCACGGCCGCACCTACGGCCGCGGCCGACGTCTTCACCGAGTCGGGCGACGCTGGTCGCGTCGTTACGTCCAGGACGCCATGATCCGCCCGCTGGGCGATCGGGCCGCCGGCAAGCTCTGACGCCTGCCCACCGGGTGGCGAGACGCGGGCTAGCGCCCGCGGCGACGCGGCTTCAGATCGGCGGTGGGCCGTCGCCGTCGATGGTCAGGGTCGAGTCCTCGTCCACCGGCGGGCGCGGGGTGACGGTGATCGACGGGATCGACACCGAGGCGCCGCGCGCTGCAGGACTTCGTCGATGGCTCCGACGAGGTCCTCGACGTCGATGAGGGCGCCGGTGATCATCCCCCGCGCCTGTCCAGATGGGGTGCAGCTCGGCGGCGAGGTCCCAGTCCCAGTCGTCGGCGAACCCGGTCATCGAGTCGCCCTCGCCGCCGGCGGTGTCGCCGACGATGCAGCGGGTGAACCCGACGGTCGGGTGCTCGATCCGCCAGGCGTCGATCAGCTTGTCGAGCGCCGCCTTGCTCACCGCATAGGCGCCGAGACCGGGCCATGGCGGCGTGTGCGACGCGCTCACCGACGACAGGTAGATCGCGGTGCCGCGGGAGGCCGTGAGGTGGGGGATCGCGGCCGCGGTGACGATCGCCGCGCCGGTGACGTTGGTGTCGAACGTGCGCGCCACGTGTCCGCGTCGGTGTCGACGAGGCGGGCGAGCGGGCCGATCCGCCGGCGTGTACACGAGGGCGTCGATGCCGCCGAGGTCGGCGGCGGCCTTCTCGATCGCTGCGTCACCGAGCCGTCGTCGGTGACGTCGCACTCGATCGGTACCGTGGACCCGCTTCTGTCGCGGCGGCCTCGAGCCGCTCACGCGTCGAGCCAGCAACGCGACCTGCGCTCCTCGCTGGCCGAGACCGACGCCGATGCAGCGCCCGAGCCCGCTCGACGCTCCGACGACCACTGCTCGCATGGCTCTCCAGCCCTCCGCACCGACATTCGACCGATCGCTGATGACACAGATGTTAGATGAGAAGGCCGAGGTCAGTGAACGAGGTCAGTGACCGAGGAAGCCTCGCTCGATGATGTGCACCGCGGCATCGACGGTGCGAGTCGGTCGCACGTGCCCGCCGAACGCATCCACCAGCGCGAGCAGCACGATGGCGTCGAGCTCCGGATCGCCGAACCGGCGCGGTTCGAGGAACTGGACCATCCGCCGGCGACCCCAATCGAGTATCGCGGCGGAGTCCTCGGCCAGGCTGTCGTCCTGCAACGCGGCATCGGCCCAGACACGGATCATGCCGGTCTCGCTGCCTGGACGCGGTTGTACGTACGGAGCCAACGCCGAAGCGCGGTCGCCGCCTCGGGCCCGTCGCCTTCGACGTCGGGTATCGCGGCGAACGTCTCCGACACCGCGCGCATCGCCTGGGCCGCGAGCAGGTGCGCGAGCTCGTCCTTGTTCCTGAAGTAGCGATAGAACGCCCCGTGGGACACACCCGCCGCCTCGACGATGTCGTCGACGCGGGTGCCGTGATAGCCCCGTTCGACGAACACGTCGCGCGCCGCAGCGAGCAGCTGCGCCAGCGCTCGCCGCCCCTCGAGCTCGGTCGTGTGCGAGGTGAGCTCGTCGTCCATCGCCGCGTGCATGATCGGTCCGAACGTCAGCTTCGGCGGTCGTCGGCCTCGCCCGTCGTGCACGTTGACGTCAGCCATGACGCCGAACAGCGTGCGGTGCACGACGTCCGTGTAGGCGTCGAGCACATCGGCGCGCGGGAAGGACCTCGGCGCGGCGGTGGTGAGCGTCGAGAGATCGTCGAGCGTCCGCCCGAGACACTCGCGGAGCAGCGCGATCACCGCGTCGAGTTCTCGCGTCGGCAGCGTCGGCGCCACGACGCGCGACTGGATGCCGGCGCGATACCGATGCGCCGTCCGGTTCGAGTCGTCTTCGAGCATGGCGTCGCTCTCGACGGCAGCGGGGAACACGTTGAACACCGGCTGGTAGCGATCGTGGATCTCTGCGTAACGGCCGACCCACCCGCGGACGACCGCCCAGCCCCGCGCGTCCGCGGTGATCGGATCGAGCAGGTCCGTCGGACGCGTTCAGTTGACGAGCGACGTGGACTGCGAGTCGGCGGAAGACGTCTTCCTTGCTCGAGAAGTACTGATAGAAGGACACTCGGGAGCATCCGGCCAGCCTCGTGATGCTGTCGATGCTGCACTGGTGGTAGCCGACCTCGCCGAAGACCTTGAGCGCGGCGTCGAGGATGCGCTGCTGTGTGCGTTGCCCGCGCACGCCGACAAGCGGGTTCTCCGAGAACGGGGCGCGGCGCAGAACGGCGCCGGATCCGGCGTCGACGGTCGCCTCCTGCCTGGGCTGCGGGCTACTGCTCAGCGCGCACCTTGTCCTTGACGGCGTCCATGATCGGTGGCGCGGTCTTCCAGTTCGGGATGCCGTCCTCCTCGAGCGCGATCGGGTACTTGTTCTCGTGGACCTGCGCCCAGTGGGAGTGGTTCAGCTCGTGCAGCGTGAAGCATGCGTTCAGCGCGTTGTAGAAGCCCATGTTGTCGACGGATTGGTTGACCGCTTCCTTGATCAGCAGCGCGCTCATCGTGGGCAGCTGCGCGATGCGCCGCGCGAGCTCGATGGTCTGCTGCTCGAGCTCGTCGGGCGAGAAGACCTTGCTGACCATGCCGAGCTGGTGTGCCTCGTCGGCGCCGAGCGCGTCGCCGGTGAGGAGCAGCTCCTTCGCCTTGCGGGGTCCGAGCTCCCAGGGATGGGCGAAGTACTCGACGCCGCACATGCCGAGACGCGTCCCGACGACGTCCGCGAACCGAGTGTTCGCGTCGCACACGATGAGGTCGCACGCCCACAGGAGCATGAGCGCGGCGGCGTACACGTCGCCGTGTGCCTGGCCGATCGTGATCTTGCGCAGGTTGCGCCACCGCCGCGTGTTGTTGAAGAAGTAGTGCCACTCCTGCAGCATCAATGCCTCAGCGCCCTGCCGCGTCCCACCGTTGATCTTGCGGGAGGGATGCTGGTCCGGGCCCGGCCTCGACTCTTCCATCGCGACCTTCGAACCCATGTCGTGGCCGGACGAGAACATCGGGCCGAGCCCACCGAGGATGACCACCCGCACCTCGTCGTCGGCTTCCGCCCGGAGCAGTGCGTCGTCGAGCTCCACGAGCATTCCCCGGTTCTGCGCGTTGCGAGCCTCCGGCCGGTTGAGCATCACACGGACGATGCGCCCGTCGTCGACGGGCTCGTAGACGACGTACCGGTAGTCAGACATCACAGCTCCTCGTGTCGGTGCCGTGCTGACTCTACTCGTGTGGCGTGACACGTTTGTTAGTTCAGCGGGGCTCACCTCGACGGCGTGGGGCCGCGACGAGCGGTGCGCTGTCCGTCGCGACGGTGGACTCTGTGTCGGCTCACCTACGGAAACGGTGGCTCAGCAGACACAGACGCGACCGAGGTGTCCTCTGTGTCGACTCGGCCACTGAGATCGGTGGCTCAGCCGACAATGTGCGCGGTGGGAGCGATGCCGGGTGGCGGAGTGATGCGGTGGCGGGAGTCGTCGCCGCGGCGAATCAGGTCCGCGCCGCGGCTTCGTCTTCGTCGACGTCGATGACCGGCGCGACGAACTGCGAGTTGTACAGCCGGTAGTACGGACCCTCGCGACCGAGGAGCTCGGCGTGCGAGCCCTGCTCGACGATGCGCCCGTTCTCCATCACGAGGATCACGTCGGCGCCGCGGATGGTCGACAGTCGATGCGCGATGACGAAGCTGGTGCGACTGCTCCGCAGCCGGTTCATCGCCTCCTGGATGAGGACCTCGGTCCGGGTGTCGACCGAACTGGTCGCTTCGTCGAGGATGAGGATCGCCGGATCGGACAAGAACGCGCGGGCGATGGTCAGCAGCTGCTTCTCGCCGGCGCTGATGTTGTCGCCCTCTTCGTTGATCTCCGTGTCGTAGCCGTCGGGCAACGAGTGCACGAACCGATCGACATAGGTGGCCCGCGCCGCTTCGAGGATCTGCTCGTCGGTGGCGTCCAGGTTGCCGTACGCGATGTTGTCGTGGATCGAGCCGCCGAACAGCCATGTGTCCTGCAACACCATGCCGATGTCCGAACGCAGCTCGTCTCGCGGCATCGACGCGATGTCGCGCCCGTCGAGCTTGATGCGACCGCTGTCGAGCTCGTAGAAGCGCATGATGAGGTTCACGAGCGTCGTCTTGCCGGCGCCCGTCGGTCCGACGATGGCGATCGTCTGTCCAGGCTCCGCGACGAGCGACAGGTCCTCGATGAGCGGACGGTCGGACCGGTACGAGAACGACACGTGGTCGAACTCGACGCGTCCACGCGTCGGCGGCGCATTCACGGTCACCGCAGGGTCCGAGCTCTGCTCCTCGGCGTCCAGGAACTCGAGGACGCGCTCCAGTGACGCAATTCCCGACTGGAAGATGTTCATCATCGAAGCCAGCTGCGTGAGCGGCATCGAGAAGGTCCGCGAGTACTGCACGAACGCCTGGATGTCACCCACGGTTATGGCACCGCTGGCCACCCGCAAGCCGCCGACGACCGCGACGATGACGTACTGGACGTTGCCCATGAACATCGTCGCCGGCTGCATGAGGCTCGACATGAACTGCGCGTGGAACGACGCCTCGTAGAGCTCGTCGTTCGTGTCCCGGAACCGCTGCTCGACCTCGCGCTGACGGCCGAACGCCTTGACGACCGAATGGCCGGTGAACGTCTCTTCGATCTGCGCGTTGAGCAGACCGGTGTTCTTCCACTGCGAGATGAACTTCGGACGGGCCCGAGCGGCGATGACACGCATGGACCAGACGGAGACCGGAACTGTCGTCAGCGCGACCACCGCGAGCAACGGCGAGATCGTGAACATCATGATCGCGACGCCGATGAGCAGCAGCACGGAGTTGAGCATCTGGCTCATCGTCTGCTGCAGGCTCTGTGCGATGTTGTCGATGTCGTTCGTGACCCTGCTGAGTAGATCGCCGCGCGCCTGCTTGTCGACGTAGCTCAGCGGCAGCGCGTTGACCTTGTCCTCCACCTGCGCCCGAAGTCGGAACATGAGCCGCTGGACGACTCCGGCGATCATGTACGCGACAGAGACGGCGAGTACGGCCGACGTGCCATACAGCGCGATGGCTTGGAACAGCACCTTGTGGAGTGCGGTGAAGTCGATGCCGCCGTGGCCGAGCACGCCCTGGACGATGATGTCGGTGCCGTGGCCCAGCACACGCGGGCCGAGCACGTTGCAGGTCACACTCGTGATCGACACGACGGCGACGACGATGAGCTTGGGCCACTCCGGGTGCATGAGACCGGCGAGCCTGCGTAGTGCGAGACCGAAGTCCTTCGACCGCTCGGTCGGCACACCGGCCGAGTTCCACCGCCCGGCGGCCCGCGTCTCGGGCGCGGAGAGGTCGACCTCCTCCTCGTCGGCGTCGGGCGCAGGGCCCGTGTGACCGTTCGTCACAGTCACGTGAGGACCGCCTCTTCCTTCTCGCCGATCTGGGACTGCACGATCTCGGCGTAGGTCGGGCTCTCCACGATCAGGTCGTCGTGGCGGCCGCGGCCGACGAGGGCACCGTCTTCGAGCACGAGGATCTCGTCAGCGGAGGAGATGGTGGACACCCGTTGGGCAACGATCACGACCGCCGCTTCACGGGTGTACGGCACGAGCGCCGCGCGCAGCCGCGCGTCGGTCGCGAGGTCGAGCGCCGAGAACGAGTCGTCGAACACATAGATGTCGGGCTTGCGTACGAGTGCGCGGGCAATCGAGAGGCGCTGTCGCTGGCCACCGGACACGTTGGTGCCACCCTGTTCGATGCGGGCCTCGAGACCGCCACGCATGGCGGCGACGAAGTCGCGAGCCTGGGCGATGTCGAGCGCCTCCCACATCTCTTCTTCGGTGGCGTCGGGCTTGCCGTAGAGGAGATTGCTCGCCACCGTGCCCCCGAAGAGGTAGGGACGCTGCGGTACGAGCCCGATGGTGCTCCAGAGGATGTCGGGGTCGAGGTCGCGGACGTCGACGCCGCCGACGAGGACGTTGCCAGACGTACTGTCGAACAACCGCGGGATGAGGTTGACCAACGTCGTCTTTCCTGCACCGGTGCTGCCCACGATGGCCGTCGTCGTACCCGGCGCCGTCAGGAACGAGATGTCGGTGAGAACGGCGTGCTCGGCGCCCGGATAGTGGAAGCCGACAGAGCGGAACTCGAGCGAACCCGGCGTCACGAGCTGACGCACCGGTGTTGCCGGCGGCACCACGCTCACCTCGGAGTCGAGCACTTCTTGGATGCGGTTGGACGACACCGACGCACGCGGGATCATGGAGATCATGAAGGTCGCCATCACCACCGACATGAGGATCTGCACGAGGTAGGTGAGGTAGGCGACCAGCGAGCCGACCTGCGCATCGCCCCGCGAGATGGCGTCCGCGCCGAGCCACAGAACGGCAACGCTCGACGCGTTGATCAAGAAGTTCACCGTCGGGAACATCGACGACTGGAGCCGGCCGGCGCGCAGCGAGACGACCGTCAGGCCGTCGTTCGCCTTCTCGAACCGCTTCGCCTCTTGTGGTTCGCGCACGAAGGCACGGACGACTCGGATACCGGTGATCTGTTCGCGCAAGACCCGGTTGACCTGGTCGATGCGATCCTGCATGACCCGGAAGGCCGGCACCATCTGCGACACGAGGATGCCCATGATCAAGCCGGCGATCGGCATGGCGAACACGAGCACGACCGAGAGCTCGACGTTCTCTCGCATGGCCATGATGACGCCGACGACGATCGTGATCGGGGCCGCGATCGCCATCGTGCACCCCATCACGACGAGCAGCTGCACCTGCTGGACGTCGTTGGTGATGCGGGTGATGAGCGACGGCGCGCCGAACTCGCCGACCTCGCGGGTCGAGAAATCGGTGACCTTGTGGAAGAGGTTGCCGCGGATGTCGCGTCCGAAGCTCATCGCGACCTTGCCGCCGTAGTACACCGCGCCGATCGCGAAGCAGACCTGGATCAGCGCGAACACGAGCATGATCGAGCCCCACTTCCAGATGTAGGCCTGGTCGCCGGGTAACACACCGTTGTCGATGATGTTGGCGTTGATCGTCGGCAGCGTCAGCGCGGCAGACACCTGCACCGTCTGCAACACGACCAGCGCCAGCAGCATCCTCTTGTACGGCCTGAGGTGTGAACGGAGCAGCTTCCTCAGCACGGTGCTGTGCCCCCCCGGGGACTGCGCCCCCGGACCCCATCGCCGCCCGGCTCCGTGGCCGTCGCTCGGTCGGCCAGCGCTGCTGTGCCCCCCCGGGGACTGCGCCCCCGGACCCCATCGCCGCCCGGCTCCGTGGCCGTCGCTCGGTCGGCCAGCGCTGCTGTGCCCCCCGGGGACTGCGCCCCCGGACCCCATCGCCGCCCGGCTCCGTGGCCGTCGCTCGGTCGGCCAGCGCTGCTGTGCTCCCTCGCGGGCTCTGCTTCGAGACGCCGTGCAGGAAGACTTCGGCGATCTCGCGCGGCGACGACGGCTTCTCGACCATCATCGGATGCGACATCGCGAACACGATTCCGCGGAGCATCCGTGCCGCAACCTTCGGCGGGAAGGCGAGCTCGTCTCGATAGGGCTCGAGCAGGCGAGCGAGCGCCGGGCTGTCGACCATCGGCCCCTTGCGGCGGTCGTGGAACCGAGTACCGAGGCTCGACACCAGTCGCCAGATCTCGACGACCCGTCGCTGCGCCAACTCGGCCGCACGAGCAACGATCTCGTTCAGCGGGAGCCCGACGTCGATCGTCGCCAGCGCGAGCTCGAGCGGGGCCGGGTCGAGGGCGGCGTCGATCACTGCGTCGAGCAACTCGTCCTTGTCGCTGAACGCCCGGAAGATCGTGCCCTCGGCGATGCCTGCCGCGTCAGCGATCTGTCGGGTCGTGACCATGTCGCCGTGCTCGATCAGCAGGGGGATGGTCGCCGCGATGATCATCGACCGTCGCTCGTCGGGCGGGAGCGCGGCGGCCCGGCGTCGAACGGTGGCGGTTTCCAGCACCAAGTCAGGATATGAGTGAGAACTCACTCAGACAAGTGACGTGTGCCACTTGCCCGCATTGACGCACTCGTTAGATGGGCCTACGTTCCGTGGCGCCAAGGGGGGAGTCAGCAGGGTGGCCGTCGCCGCTCGACGCCCGCACGCCCGTCCGAGGCCAGCGTTGTGAACGGAAGGGTTGCGACGGCAGCGGCGCCGTCGTCCGAGGGGAGGAGAGTCGGGTGCAGCTCGATCACAAGCCATCCCACGTCCACGTGCGCCGCTCGCTGCTCGTCGGTGCAGTGCTCGCGCTGTTGCTGGCCGCCGCATGTAGCAACTCGAGCGACACCAAGCCGACGACGGCCGCATCCGGTGCGGCGGCTGGTTCCGGCGCGAGCACCGACACGACGCAGCACGTGCCGATCAGCGGCGTACCGGGAGTGTCCGACACCGAGATCCATTTCTCGTCGTTGGGTACGAACTCGAACAACCCGCTCGGCACGTGCGTGCTCACGTGCTTCGACGACGGGGTCAAGGCGTACTTCGACTTTCGCAACAGCCAGGGCGGCATCTACGGCCGACAGCTGATGCTGACCAAAGAGGTCGACGACGAGCTGAGCAACAACCAGGCCAAAGCCCTCGAGATCATCTCCGCCAACGACACCTTCGGCACGTTCAGCGCCCCGCAGATCGCGAGCGGGTGGGCCGACCTCGCCAGCAACGGCATCCCGACCTATGTGTGGGCCATCAATCCGGCGAACGCCTCCGGTCATCCCGAGATCTTCGGCAACGCGCCGGTGATCTGCATCGATTGCACCTCCCGCACGTACGCATATGAAGCCAAGCTCGCCGGTGCGCACAAGATCGCGACGCTCGGCTACGGGGTGAGCGAGAACTCGAAGCAGTGTGCCGACTCGTCGGCCAAGTCGATCGAGAAGTACAGCGCCGACGCCGGCGGCGCGCATGCGGTGTACACGAACGACAACCTCGACTTCGGCCTCCCGAACGGGATCGGTCCGGAGGTCACGGCGATCAAGCAGGCGGGCGCGGACCTCATCTTCGGATGTCTCGATCTCAACGGCATGAAGACGCTCGCTCAGGAGCTGCAACGCCAAGGCGTCCGGCAGTCGATCAAGATGTACCACCCCAACACGTACGATCAGAAGTTCGTGAAGGACGCCGGCACGCTGTTCGCCGGCGATTTCGTCCTCGTCCAGTTCCGGCCGTTCGAGGCGGATCCGGCGCAGAGCCAGCTCAAGGACTTCCACGAGTGGATGGCCAAGGACGGCAAGGCCGAGACCGAGCTCGCCATGGACGGATGGATCAACGCCGATCTCGCGTACGAGGGTCTCGTCGCCGCCGGTCCGAACTTCGATCGCCAGAAGGTCATCAACGCCTCCAACGCGCAGCTGACCGCCTTCACCGCGGGTGGGCTCATCGCCCCCATCGACTGGAGCCGCCAGCACGAGGCGCCGACCGAGGACGACCCCGCCACGCACGGCCCGAAGCAGGACTGCCTGGCAATCGTGCGGGTGGGTGCCGACGGGACGTTCCAGATGGTGGGTGACCCGTCCAAGCCGTGGTCGTGCTTCCCCGGCAACACACGCGACTGGTCCGAACCCGTCTCGATGTCCTTCAACTGAGACTGACCCGGCGATGGTCCTGGCAGCTTCCATCGGCTCGGATCTCTTCCGCGGCCTGTTGCAGGGGTTGCCGGCCGGCGCCGTGTACGCGCTCGTCGCGCTCGGATTCGTCCTCACGTACAAGACGTCAGGGGTCTTGAACCTCGCGTTCGGCGCGCAGGCGTACGTGTCCGCCGCGATGTACTTCAAGGCGCGGGTGTTGTGGGGATGGGGGACGGTGCCGGCGGTGATCCTGTCGGTGTTCATCTTGGCTCCGCTGATCGGCCTTCTCCTCGAGCGGCTCGTCTTCCGATACCTCCGAGGCGCGGGCGCGGTGCAGAAGCTGGTCGTGACCATCGGGCTGGCTGTCGCCATCCCCTCGATCTTCGACGTGCTCGCCAGCTTCAAGGTGTTGTCGGGGCGCACGCCGGTCGGCGTGATCAACAACGGTGCCACGGTCTTCTATGACCCGTTCGGCGTGTACGCGTTCAGCCGCAACGAGCTGGTGGCAATGGGAACCGCGGTCGTCGCGACGCTCGGGCTGGCGGCTCTCTTTCGCTTCACGGCGCTCGGATTGCGCATGCGTGCAGTCGTCGAGAGTGCGCGCATGACGGAGATGAACGGCATCAACGCCGAGCGCGTCTCCGCGTTCGCATGGACGCTGTCGTCGTTGTTCGCAGGCGTGGCCGGTGTCCTCATCGCTCCGAGGTTCAACACCCTCGCTGCACCCGACTTCTTCAACCTGATGGTGGTGGCGATCGCAGCCGCTGCCATCGGACGGTTGCTCAGCCTGCCGATGGCTCTCGCCGGGGGCGTGGGTCTCGGGGTGCTCATCGCCGAGGTGAACACCTTCCTGCCTCGGTGGAGCAACGACTACACGTGGCTGCGTCCGATCCAGGACAACCTGACGCCGGCGATGCCGTTCGTCGTGCTGTTCGCCGTCCTGGTGTTCCTGCCGGGCATTCGGCGGTCGCACGACGCAGGCGACCCGCTCGCGAGCGTCGACCCACCCCCGAGGACGCTCGGTGCCGCTCCGCCCGATCCAGGACGAGCCAGGATCGCGATGGTCGTGCAGTTCGCGATCGTGGCGGTGCTCGGATTCGTCGTGTGGACGCAGGCCGACAAGTCCTGGATGTTCCTCATCACGCAGGCGGTGGTGTTCGGCACGATCTTCCTGTCGATCACGGTGATCACCGGCATGGCGGGAGAGATCTCGTTGTGCCAGGGCGCGTTCGCGGCCACGGGCGCGTTCGCGGTCTTCCAACTGGTCGATCAGTACAACATGTCGGTGCTGGCGGCAGCGTTGATCGGCGCCGTGATCGCGAGTGCCGTCGCTGCGTTGCTGTCGTTGCCGATTCGGCGCCTCGGTGGCGTGTGGACCGCCATCGCCACGTTGGCGTTCGCGTTCTTCTTCGACGCAGTCGTCATTCGACTGCCGTTCGTCGGCGGCGGGAGCAACTCGCTGCTCACCGGGACGAGAGTTCCCCGCCCCGTGCTGGGTCCGTGGGACTTCGCCGACGACAGAGCCTTCCTCGTTCTCGCGTTCGTGGTGTTCGTGGTGGTGGCGTTGGTCGTCACACAACTGCGCGGCGGCACGCTCGGCCGGACGTTGCTGGCGCTGCGCGGCAGCAGGCCGGGGGCAGAATCGATCGGGATCTCCGGTGGTCGGGCGCGGCTGACCGCGTTCGCCATCTCGGGTTTCATCGCCGGCCTGGGCGGCGCGCTGCTGGCGATGCAGCAGAAGAACGTCAACTACGCCAACAACTTCTCGCCCTTTGCCGCGCTGTTCTGGTTGGTGCTCGTCGTGACGTTCAGCATGCGCAGCGTCGAAGGCGCGGCGGTGTCGGCGGCGACCTATTCGTTGCTCGATTCGGTGGTCCTCAAGGGAACCTTCCTCGGCTGGTTGCTGCGCGACACGAGCAGGATTCCGGGGATCTTCCCGATCCCGGCGGCATGGCGCTTCATCCTCTTCGGCCTCGGCACCATCCAGTTCGCCCGCCATCCCGAAGGCATCCTCGAGTACGCCAAACGCAAGCGCTCCGTACGCGCCGCGCAGAGACGAGCGGCGCCGCTCGACCGCGGCTCGGCCGCACCCGCTGACGGCGACAACGCGGACACGGACGCGCGACCTGCGGCGGAGGTGACGACATGAGCACGGTGCTCTCGGTACGCGACCTGCGAAAGCGGTTCGCCGGGATCGTCGCCCTCGACGACGTCAGCATCGACATCGACGAGGGCGAACGGGTCGGGCTCATCGGCCCCAACGGAGCGGGCAAGACGACGTTCTTCAACTGCATGCTCGGCATGCTCCCGATCGATCGGGGAACGGTCGAGCTCGACGGCAGAGACGTCACACGTCTCTCGGTGAGCCAGCGGGCGCGGCTGGGGATCGGACGGACCTTCCAGCGCATCGAGCTGTTTCCCGATTCGACCGTGCGCGACCACCTGTTCATCGCCGAGCGGATCCGGCGCGGCAACGGCCGACTGTGGAGGGACATGATCGGCCTCGGGCGCCCGCGCCGCGACGAGCTCGCCCGTTGCGACGAGGTGCTCGATCTCCTCGGGCTCGGACCCATGGCCGACGAGCCGATCGAGCGTCTCAGCCTCGGACAGTGCCGGCTGGTCGAGGTCGGACGGGCGCTCATGACCGAGCCGAAGGTGCTGCTCCTCGACGAGCCTTCCTCCGGACTCGATCGGGCCGAGACGACGAAGCTGGCCGCAGACGTTGCGCGACGTCCAGGCGGAGCACGGGTTCGCCATCCTGCTCGTCGAGCACGACGTCGAGCTCGTCGCCGGCTTCACCACGCGGTGCTACGTGCTCGACTTCGGACGGATCATCGTCGAAGGGCCTTCCCACGACGTGCTCGCCAGCGCGGAGGTGCGTTCCGCCTACCTCGGCAACGTGGAGCCCGTCGAATGAGTGCGGTCCTCGAGCTTCGTGACGTCTGCGCCGAGTACGGACCGTTCCGAGCGCTGTTCGGGGTCTCGCTCCGGATCGACCACGGCGAGGCCGTCGCGCTGCTGGGCTCGAACGGCGCAGGGAAGACGACAGTCGCTCGTGTGGCGTCAGGGCTCCTTCCGCCGAGCAGCGGCGCCGTCGAGATCGACGGCGTGAACATGACCGGAGCCCGGGTCTACCGCTACGCGCGCGCCGGTGTCGCCCACGCCGTCGAGGGCCGATCGGTGTTCGCCACGCTCTCCGTGGAGGAGAACCTCACGCTCGCCTTCAGGCGCGTGTACGGGCGCGCCGGCGTGAAGTCGAACCTCGAACGCGCCTACGACCTGTTCCCTGCGCTCGCCCGGCGCCGTGCGCTCGTCGCGGGCATGTTGTCGGGTGGGGAGCAGCGGATGCTGTCGCTCGCGCGCGTGATGGTCGAGGTACCCAAGGTCCTCATCGCCGACGAGCTGTCGCTCGGGCTGGCGCCGATCATCGTCGACGAGCTGTACGAGAGCCTCGCTCGCCTGCGACGCGAGGGGACGTCCTTGTTGATCATCGAGCAGCAAGTCGGCCACGCCCTCGATCTCGCCGACCGAGTCGCGATCCTCGACCACGGCACGGTGTCGTGGCTGGGCGCCGGCGACGAGGCACGCACCGTCGTGCACCAAGCCTTCGAACCGGCCTGACTCCCCGAGCCCACCGCCGAATGTTGGTGCGACGTGGTCTGCTCGGGCTAGAGCCCCGGAATCGACCCGAAGTTCGCACGCTGAGCGGCGCTTTAGAACCTGGTTACACTGGCGCAAGAACGCCATTCTCAATTCGGAGGAGAGCTGCATGCGGGTCGGCGTGATGGTCGGGCCGGAGCGAGGACGGTACGACACGAAGGTCGAGCGACTTCGGGCCGATGCGAGGTGGGCCGAGGACGCGGGCCTGTCGTCGGTGTGGATACCGCAGATCCCGGACGAGTTCGACGCCCTCACCGCCGCGACCCTCGTCGGGGTCGACACGACACGAATCGAGATCGGTACCGCGGTCGTTCCGGTTCAGCCTCGCCATCCGATCGCGCTCGCGCAGCAGGCGCTGTCGACGCAGGCCGTGTGCGAAGGGCGCCTGAGCCTCGGCCTCGGCGTGTCGCACCACTGGGTCATCGACGACATGCTCGGGCTCCCGTACGAACATCCGGTGTCGACCATGCGGGCCTATCTCGACGTGCTCGACCGTGCCCTCGCCGGCCCTGGCGCGGTCGACGTCGAGAACGACGAGTTCCGGGTGCACAACCCACTCGACATCACGACCATCACGCCGACACCGGTTCTGCTGGCCGCGCTCGGTCCGGTGATGTTGCGGGTCGCGGGCGAGCGCACGGACGGCACGATCCTGTGGATGGCGGACGAGCGGGCGATCGGCGAGCACATCGCGCCGGCCATCACCAAGGCCGCCACCACGGCGGGCCGGCCGTCGCCTCGGATCGTCGCCGGCGTCCCCGTGTGCCTGTGTGGCGACGACGAAGTCGACGTCGCGGTCGCGCGCACGAACCGCATCCTCGCCGAGGCCGAGATGTCACCCAACTACCAACGGCTGCTCGAACGGGGCGACGCGCGCGAAGTCGGTGACATCCTCGCCGCCGGCAGCGAATCGAGCATCGAGAAGCGGCTGCGCGCGTTCGCCGACGCCGGTGCCACCGACGTGTCCGTTCGCGTGGTGCCGATCGGCGACGGGCGTGAGGCGCGCATCGCTTCCTCGAAGCGGACTCGTGCGTACCTTGCGTCGCTCGGGGGTTCGGTCTGAGTCCGATGTCGCGCGTTGACACCATCCCGGCGTTGACCGACGCAGCGGCGGAACGGTTCGGTGAACGAGACGCTGTCGTCGACGGCGATGTGCGTGTCACCTATTCCGGGCTGCTCGACCGAGCCCGCGATGTGGGCGCCGGCTTGGTCGCATGCGGTATCGAGCCGGGCGACCGTGTCGCCGTCTGGGCCCCCAACGGCGTGAAGTGGATCGTCACGCTGCTCGGCCTCTCCCGGGCCGGCGCTGTCCTCGTCCCGATCAACACGCGGTTCAAGGGAGCAGAGGCTGCCGACATTCTCCTGCGCAGCCATGCGAGCGCGCTCTTCACCGTGAATGACTTTCTCGGCACGGATTACGTCGCCATGCTCGACGCAAGCGGCGTCGCGCTGCCGGATCTGCGGACGATCGTCGTTTTCGACGGGCCCGTGCCGGCGCGCGCAACGTCATGGGACGACCTTCTGAACGGTGCGACTGCCGACGCGTTGGTCGAAGTCGACGAGCGCGCGTGCGCGGTCGGTCCGGACGATCCGTCCGACATCTTGTTCACGTCCGGGACCACCGGTGTACCCAAGGGAGTCGTGCAGACGCACGCGCGCACCTTGCGTGTTGCAACCGACTGGGTGGCGATGACGGGCCTGACCACTGGCGATCGCTACCTCATGGTCAACCCGTACTTCCACATGTTCGGCTTGAAGGCAGGCATCCTGGCGTCGATTGCGGCGGGCGCAACGATGCTCCCCGAGCCGGTGTTCGACGTCGAGCGTGCGCTCGCGCGAGTCGAAGCCGAGAAGATCACGGTGCTCCCCGGCGCACCGACCCTCTATCAGTCGATCCTCGACCATCCGGACCGCGACGCGTACGACCTGTCCGCGTTGCGCGTCGCCGTCACCGGCGCCGCCGACATCCCGGTCGAGCTCATTCGGCGCATCGTCGACGAGCTGCCGTTTCCCACGATCATCGCCGGCTACGGGCTCACCGAGGGCGGCACCGCGACCGCGACATCTCCCGACGACGACGTCGAGACGATCGCCACGACCGTGGGCCGGCCGCGTCCCGGCTTCGAGCTGCGGATCGTGGACGACAAGGGAGTCGACGTGCCGCGGGGCGAGCCCGGCGAGATCGTGCTGCGCGGCGACAGCATCATGTCGCACTACCTCGACGATCCCGAGTCGACCGCGCAGGCGCTGTCGGACGACGGGTGGCTCAGCACGGGTGATCTCGGTGTCGTCACCGATGCCGGTTGCCTGCGAATCGTCGGCCGCGCCAAGGACATGTTCATCGTCGGCGGCTTCAACGCCTACCCCGCGGAGATCGAGAACGCGCTGATGCGCCATCCGGACATTCGGCAAGCGGCCGTGATCGGTGTCCCGGACGAGCGACTCGGTGAGGTCGGCATGGCGTTCGTGGTCGCCCGGGCCGGTTCGGATGCGACGCCTGCGGCGATCATCGAGTGGAGCCGCGAGCAGATGGCGAACTACAAGGTGCCGCGCGCCGTCGAGCTCGTGGACGAGCTGCCGCTCAACGCAACCGGCAAGGTCGAGAAGAATGCGCTGCGCGAGCGCATCGCGGCCCGGCCTGCGACATGACGAACGACGACATGACGAACGACGACGACTGGTGATGCATCGCGGCATCGAGCATGCCGCCGAGCGGTTCGGCGATCGTGATGCCGTGTTGTTCGGCGACGAACGGTGGTCGTACGCCGAGCTCGACGCGCGCGAGCAATTCGTTCGCACGCCACCTCGCGACGCGGGGAGTGAACGCCGGTCAACGAGTGGCCATGATGCTGACGAACCGGCCGGAGTTCGTCGTTGCCGTGAACGGAATCAGCAAGCTCGGCGCCGCCGCGGTTCTGTTCAGTCCTGCGTGGAAGGCGTTCGAGGTCGATCACGCGCTCGATCTCACCGAGCCGGTGCACGCGGTTGCGGACGGCGCCGCCGCCGCGCTCCTGGTCGAGCGGCTCGGTCGCGACGCGGTCACCGATCTCGACGACGCCTCGTTGTTCGACGCGGCCCTGACGCACGACCGCGCTCGGGTAACGGAGGACGTGCGCGAGACCGACGAGTCGGTCCTCGTGTTCAGCTCAGGTACGACCGGACTGCCGAAGGCGGTGCGCCACACGCATCGATCGATCGGTGTCGCCACGACGCATTGGTGCGACGCTCTCGGTCTCGGTCCCGACGACCGGTTTCAGATCGCGACACCGCCGTCGCACATCCTCGGCCTGCTGAACCTGCTCGCCGCTGCCTCGGCCGGCGCGGTGGTTCGCCTGCACAAACGATTCGATCTCGATGAGGTGCTGCGCCGCATCGCTTCCGACCGGATGACGCTCGAGATGGCGGTCGCTCCGATCGCGCTCGCGATGGCCAATCACCCGCGCCTCGAGGACTACGACCTCTCGTCGCTTCGCTACATCATGTGGGGTGCCACGCCGGTCACCGAGGCCGTTGCCCGCACGGTGACCGACCGAACCGGCGTACGTTGGCTGCCCGCCTACGGCGCCAGCGAGGTACCCGTCATCGCCGCGAACCCCGTGAACGATCCGTCGTCGTGGCGCCTCGACTCGGCCGGACTCCCGCCGGCCGGCGTCGAGCTGCGGGTGGTCGACCTCGACGGCGGCGAGGTGGTGCCGGCCGGGCAGATCGGCGAGATCCAGGTCAAGAGCCCATCGGTCATGGCGGGATATCTACCGGACCAGGCCAGCTGCGACGCGTTCGCCGACGGCTGGTACCGCACCGGCGACGTCGGGTGGCTCGAAGCGGAAGGCTGGGTCCACCTCACCGACCGCTCGAAGGAGATGATCAAGGTGAACGGCTTCCAGGTGGCGCCTGCGGAGGTGGAGGCCGTGCTGCACAGCCATCCCGCCGTGCTCGACTGCGCCGTGTTCGGGTTGCCCGACGAGCGCGCCGGCGAGGTACCGGTCGCCGCGGTCCAGCTCGATCCGGACCGGCCGGTGTCGATTGACGAGCTCGAACAGCTCGTCGCCGGGACCCTCGCCACGTACAAGCGGCTGCATCACGTCGTCGTCGTCGATGCGATCCCACGCTTGCCCTCCGGGAAGGTGCTCCGGCGCACGCTGCGAGACGAGTGGACGCCGTCGCTTCTCACGTCCGGCACGAACGCCTGATGGACGTCCGCCTCTCGCCCGAGCAGCAGGCCCTCCGCGACTCCGTCGCGCACGTGGTCGACCGTCACGGCATCCGCGCCGTCCGCGACCTCGACGATGCAGAGCGGAGGTCCAAGCTCGACGCCGCGATCCACGCTTCCGGTTGGCGTGAGCTGCGGACGCCGACCGAGGCAGGCGAGCCGTGGTCGTCCGCCGTCGAGGTCGCGATCGTGGCCGAAGAGCTCGCGTCCGGACTCGCCGACGCGCCCTACCTCGGCCCGACGCTCGCAGTCGAGCTTCGCCGACTGATGGGCGCGCCTGCGACCACGTCGAACGAGACGGTGGCGCTGTCGACAGATCTGGGCGGGCTCACCGATCCCGCGATCGCGATCGACGCCGCCGGCGCATCAACCGCGCTGGTGATCGTCGACGGCGCCCGACTCGCCGAGGTCGCGCTGGAGGCGATCTCGATCGGTGTCGACCTCACCCGTCCGACCGCCACCATCCACGCTTCCGGCCTTCGTCCGCTCGACAGCAGTGCCCTCACAGATGACGACCTCGCGCGCTGGACCGCGTTCGGACTGGCGATCACATCCGCCGACTTGGTCGGGGTGATGCGCGGTGCGGTGCGACTTGCGCCGCGACTACGCCGTCGAGCGCAAGCAGTACGGCGCCGCGATCGGCTCGTTCCAAGCGGTGCAGCACCTTCTCGCCGACGCCTTCGTAGCGACCGAGGGCTCTCGGAGCGTCGCGCTGCACGCGGCGTGGGCCGTCGACGCGCTCTCACCCGAGGACGCGCTCGCCGCGAGTGCGGTGGCCAAGGCGTATTGCGCCCGCGCCGCGCGCACCGTGTGCGAGATCGCGATTCAGGTGCACGGAGGCATCGGCAACACGTGGGAATGTCTCGCCCACGTGTACTTGCGGCGGGCGCTGCTGTCGTCCGACGTGCTCGGCGGCGCCGGCACGAACCTGGCGCGCGTGCTGGCCCACCACGGCGTCGCCGACGACGGAGGAGCGGGCGATGGACTTCGGTGACTCGCCGCCGGAGGCCGACTTCCGCGCGCGGCTGCGGACCTGGCTCGAGACCAACAACCCGGGCCTGCCGGCGTCGTCGACCGACGACGACTACTGGCGCGGTCAGGCTGCGTGGCACCAGTCGCTCTACGACGCGGGCTTCTTCGGTCTGTCGTGGCCGAACGACATCGGCGGACACGAGCTGCCGAGCGTCTACGACGTGATCCTCGACGAGGAGCTCGCCGCCGCCGGCGCGCCTCCGCGTCCGAGCCTCGGCTATCTGGTCCAAGGGATCCTCGAGCACGGCAACGACGACATCAAGCGACGCTTCCTCCCCGGAATCGTGAACGGACGGGACCGCTGGTGCCAAGGCTTCAGTGAACCGGACGCCGGCTCGGACCTCGCGTCGCTGCGAACGCGCGCCGACCGCGACGGCGACGACTACGTCATCACCGGTCACAAGGTCTGGACGAGCTATTCGGACGATGCCGACTGGTGTCTCGTGCTCGCCCGCACGGATCACGACGTACCCAAGCACAAGGGGATCTCTGCGTTCGCGGTGCCGATGCGCCAGCCCGGCATCGAGCAGCGGCCGTTGACGATGATCAACGGCATCACCAAGGAGTTCGGCGAGGTCCTCTTCGACGGTGCGCGTGTGCCTGCAGCGAACATGATCGGCGAGCCGGGCGAGGGGTGGTCGCTGGCGATGACCGTCGTGAGCCACGAACGCGAGCCCGGCGAGCTCGGCTTCGTCGCCCGCTACAAGAAGCTGGTGAAGGAGCTCACCGCTCGGGTGAAGGAAGAGCCGTCGCACTACAGCACCGAGCAACGCCGTGAGCTCGGTTGGGCGATCATCGAAGCAGAGATGCTGCGCCTTCACGTGTGTCGCCGGCTGTCCGACCGTCTCGACGGGATCTCACACGGCCCCGAGGGATCGGTCGACAAGTTGCTCATGACCGCCGTCGAGCAAGCGGTCGGCCACGCCGAGCTGGCCGTGGGAGGATCCGGCCACAGCGGCGACGACACCGCGCTGAAGGTGTACCTGTACAGCCGCGCGCAGAGCGTCATGGGTGGGACCTCGCAGATCCAACGGAACCTCGTCGCCCGTCGCATATTGGGGATGCCTGCATGAAGTACGAACTGCCGCCCGAACTGGAAGTCGAGATCGACGGGACGATTCGCGTCGTGCGGCTCAACCGGCCGGAACAGTTGAACGCCACGAACCGCGAGCTGCACCGTGGGCTCGCGGAGCTGTTTCCTCAGATCGACGCGGATGCAGAGGCGCGGGCCGTCGTGCTCACCGGCAACGGACGCGCATTCTCTGCCGGCGGCGACTTCACGTACCTCGACGAGTTGGCGCGCGACGCAGACCTACGCCGCGAGACGATCGTGCACGGCCGCCAGATCGTGATCGGGATGGCCCGGTGCCGCGTCCCGGTGATCGCAGCGGTCAACGGTCCCGCCGTCGGGCTCGGGTGCAGTCTCGTCGCACTGTCGGACATCGTGTTCATGGCCGAGAGCGCGCACCTCGCCGATCCCCACGTCATGGTCGGACTCGTCGCCGCCGACGGCGGCCCGATCACGTGGCCGCTGCTCACCAGCCTGCAGCTGGCGAAGGAGTACGCCCTCACCGGTGATCGCATCCCAGCACGACGTGCCGCCGAGATCGGCCTGGTGAACCACGTCGTCCCGGACGGTGAGGCCTTCGATCAGGCGATGGCGTGCGCAGGACGGATCGCCAAGCTCCCGAAGCAGGCGACCGAGGACACGAAGCGCATCCTGAACATGCACCTGGAGCGCGCCGTCCTCGCAACCCTCGACTTCGCGCTCACCGCCGAGGACCGCTCGTTCACCTCGCCCGAGTTCCGCGCCAACCTCGACCGCCTCCTCGCTCGCCCCCCTGACGGCGGCGCCTGACTCGAATGTTGGTGCGATTGTGGGGCTATGGCCCCACAATCGACCCGGAGTTCGAGGGGTTTCTAAAGGGACACGGCGCGCGCTTCGGCGGCGAACTCGTCGCGGTCGGCGGCGCGCACGAACCCGAGGCTGATGGCTTGGTCGAGCGCCTTGTCGAACGCGTCGAGGTACGCCTGCTGAGTGGGATAGAGGGATGTCAACGTGGCGTGGTCGAACGGTGTCGAGCTGCCGAAGAGGGCACACAGCACCGGCGTACCGGCAGGGGCCACGCCGCTCAAGGTCTCGACGGGGACGTCGACCGATGGCGTCCTGATGCCGCCGAGCGCGATCCCGTGGGCGTCTCGGGCAATGGTCGTCCCGTCCGCACCGCCGGTCTGGATCCGGTCCGAGTGAGGCGGCGCCGTCCCGTCTCGGACCCAACGCAGCAGCGCGGCCATGGCCGCTGTCGCCACGTAGTGCTGCGGACCGTTGTTGATACCGCTTGCGCACCCAGGGAACGTCGCGCCGTTCAACAGATAGGCGTCAGCGTGCGAAGTGCCCGCGGCTTCCCAGGCCCGGAACCGATCGGTGTCGGGTTGCCGAGCGACCGCGTAGCGCAGTGGGCCGACGTCCGTCTCGGTCTCGAAGACCATGACGGGTGCGTCGAGGTCGGTTCGCAACGTGTAGCTGTTCATCGCGCCGGTGAAGTCGACCTTGCCGTCGACGCCGACAGCGCCGCCGCCACGGCTGTGCACGAAGAAGCCGTCGAAGGTGTTCGCAACGGGCTGGATGGCATTGACGTACGTCGTGAGGAACGAGGCCGACTGCGACTCGCCGGCCGCGACGACGCGAGCCGGTCGACTCGATCCGAGCACGGGGATCTGACCAGGCGAGCGGATGGCCGCCGCGATCTGCGAGTAGATGTCGAACGCGTATTGATCGCCGGGATGGGACAGCGTCCCGTAGCGCGTAGGATTCGCGCCCGAATCCCGCCCATCGGCTGTGCCTGCTGCTGTGCGTCTGTCGGGACGGAGCAGCGTCGCGCCACCGACGACGCCGGCCGCTTGGACCGAAACGCCGACCCATGCCGCGCCGTCGTCGACGATCGCCTTGCTCGTGTACGCCCAGTCCGGGGCTGCCTCGGCCACGCTCACGTTGAGCCACTCGACGACGACCGTGCCGTTGAAGCGCGTGGGGTCCGTCGGCCGTCGAACGATGAACCGCGTCTTGTAGGGCGCCGACGTGGACGGTGTCACCGTCCACTTGCCGTCCGGGCTCAACGGACCTGGTGAGGAGTACGCGGTCGCGGTCCCCGACGCGAAGAATTCCTCCTGCGTGTAGCCGATCGCGTTCAGATCGATCGGCCGCGGGTCGGCGGGCGGCGACAGCGTTCCGACGGTGATTGGCCCTTCCAAGGACGCGGGTTGCACCGTGGGCTTGCGCTCGGCCGGCGGGGAGCTCGACGAGCTCGCGGCACTCGGCTTGGAGTTGTCGCTGGTGCACCCGATGGCCGTCATGGCGAACGCCGCGACCAACGCGACGCCGACCCCCATCCGTCGTTTCACGATCGAATCGATAGCACGGTGACGGGAACGCCCGAGTAACGCACCATCCCGGTCACCGGATCGATCACGTCCTTGTCGGTGAGCACGTTGACATTCGCGTTGTGGTGCCCGTGGGGAACGGAGACCGCGCCGCGACGAATCTTGGGGTCGACTCTCGCCGTGCCGGTGATCTGGCCACGATCGGTGCGGACGACGACCGGCTGCCCGTCCGCCACACCCGCGTCGTTCGCGTCGTCGGGGTGCAGCAGCACGTCAGCGGTCTCGCCGAGGAAGTCCAGCGCAGCGTTCAGCTTGCGCGGCTGCCGGCGCGGCATCGAGCACCAGCGGCGCCGGCGGTTCGAGCGTCGCGAGCTGATCGACGAGAAGTTGCGGAGCAAGGCGCCATCCACCTGAACGATCGAGGTAGTCGCTCGACCCACCGTGCCGGTAGCTCGAGCGGCACTTCGACGAACCCCGTCGCCACGACGTCTTCATAGCGCAGCGCGCGGCGGCCATCGTCCTCGCCAGCATCTCGTCGTCGCTTGCGTCGGGGTCTGCGAGGTCATGACCGAGCCGGCGGCCGATCTCGGCGAGCACCCACCACGCAGAACGACGATCACCGACCGGCGCGACGACCGCTTCGGTGTGCTGCGCGCGAGACGCTCGGCACCAGGAAGTCCCACAGCGTCACGTCGGGCCGCTCGAGCTGGTCCTTCGTGGGCAGGACGTGGGTCGAGATGCGCAGTCGTGCCGTTGGCAATGATGTCCGTGGTCGCCAGCACCTCGAGCGAGCGCAGCGCGGGCTCGAGCACGGTGACGTCGGGGAACGACGTGAGGATGCTTCCGCCGAAGTTGAGAAAGGCGCGAATGTTGCCCGGCTCGGATCTCGTCGGGCAAGACGGCACACGGCCACTCGCCGAGGAACGCCTGGGTCTCAGGGCGCGACCGGGGCCCGGGTCCGAAGATGCTCTCGGGTGCGAGGACCGGGATCTCGAACGAGTCGAACTGCACGTTGAAGCCCGGATGGAACCACACTCCTCCGGGACGGTTCATCGCGCCGGTGACGATCATCAGCACCCACGAGAGCCATGCGGTCACGTTGCCGTTGACCGCGCCCATCGTGACGCCGGTCCCGGTGTGGATCGCGACCGGTCCCGCGCGGCGGATCGCCGCCAGGAGCGCAGCGAGGTCCTCGTGGCGTAGTCCGGCGATCTCGGCGGCGCGTTCGCCGGTGAACGGCTCGACCGCGGCGACGAGCTCGTCGCGCCCGATGGTGCGGTGCTCGAGCACTTCGCGATCGGCGCCCTCGTGCAACAGCTCACGGATGAGGAACGCGAGCACCGCGTAGTCGGTGCCCGGCCTCGGCGCGAGGTGTCGTGTCGCCAGTCGCGCGGTCTCGGTCGAGCGGGGATCGAGCACCCAGACGTCTGCATGTTCGCGGACCGCTCGGATGGCAGTCACCGGGTCGGACAGTGCGATGTTGTGCCCGTGCGAGACGACCGGGTTGACCCCGATGTACATCACGAGCCTGGCCCGCTCGTAGTCGATGTGACTGGTGAATCCGGGGAAGCCGCCGACGAGATGCGACACGAGGGTCTTCGCCGTCCCGTCGATCGTGAGCGGGCTGAACTTGGCCGGCGTGCCGATCGCGCGGAACAGCGCCTCCATCATCCTGTAGCCGGCCGCGTCCATCCCCAGCCCGCTGCCGAAGTACACGCCGACTGCTTCGGGGCCGTGGTCGGTCGATGATCCGACGGAGGCGGTCGCCCAGATCGTCGAGGCCCGCTTCCCACGTGACCGCCCGGAGGTCTGTCCTCGATCCGCATCATGGGTCGTTCGATGCGGTCCGGGTGATGGTGGACCTTGGGCAGTGCCCGGCCCTTGGGGCAGGTGTAGCCGTGGGTCTGCGGATGCTCGCGGTCGCCGCGGACCCGCACGACTTGGTCGCCGTCGACGTCGACGAGAATGCCGCACACCGCCGTGCAGATGCGACAGAAGCTCTGGACCGTCCGTCGGTCGGGGGCGTTCACGCCGGCAGGTTCAGCTGCATGATCGTGACCTGCACTCAATCGTGGCGGTAGGTCACGCCGCCTTTCATGACGAAACGCACCTGTTCGGTCGTGGTGATGTCGGCGAGGGGGTCGCCGGGCACCGCGATCACGTCGGCGAGCAGACCGGGCTCGAGGCGAGCGCGGTCGTCGACGTCGATCAGCTCGGCAGACACCGTCGTGGCGGCTCGGATGGCCCGCAACGGTGTCATGCCGCGATCGACCAGCGCGATGAGCTCTTTGGCGTTCCGGCCGTGCGGGATCGCGGGCGCGTCCGTGCCGCAGGCGACGCGTACACCGCGGTCGATCGCCTTGCTGATCGTCGCGCGAGCACGCGGAAAGACCTCAGCTGCCTTCGCTTGCAGTTCGGGTGCGGCGCGCGAGACGTCCATGCCGTCCGCCAGGTAGGTGGTGGCGACGAGGAAGGTGCCCCGTTCGACCATGAGGTCGAGGGTCTCGTCACTGGCCAGCGAGCCGTGCTCGATGCAGTCGATGCCGGCCTCGATGGCAGCGCGGATGCCGTCGTCACCGTGCGCGTGCGCAGCGACCTTGAGCCCGGCGCGGTGGGCCTCGTCGGCGATCGCACACAACTCCTCGTTCGAGTACTGCTGCGCGCCCGCGGGACCGGTGTGCGACATCACCCCGCCCGACGCGCACACCTTGATGAGCTGGGCGCCGTACTTGATCTGATAGCGGACGGCCTTGCGCACCTCGCTGATGCCGTTGGCGATTCCCTCTTCGACCGTCAGCGGGAGAACGTGCGGCCCCAGCGCCTGGAACATGGTCGGGTCGAGATGGCCGCCGGTGGGCGAGATGGCGTGCCCGGCAGGGACGATCCGCGGCCCGTCGATCCAGCCGTGATCGATCGCCTTCTGCAGATCGACGTCGAGCAACAGACCGCCGGTCTGTACGAACAGCCCGAGGTTGCGCACCGTCGTGAACCCGGAGCGCAACGTGCGGCGTGCATTGGCGACGCCGCGCAACGTCTTGAGCACGGGATCGTCCTGCACCGCCACGAGCGGGCTCTCGTGGTCCGGTCCTCCCATGAGGAGGTTGACCTCCATGTCCATCAATCCCGGCAGCAAGGTCAGACCGGGGAGGTCGACGACCTGGGCGTCGTCCGGCACAGCCGTGGGGGAGACCTCCTCGATGCGCTCGCCGCTGACCAGCAACGTGCCCGGCTCGAGGTACTCGCCCTTGTCGACGTCGAGGAGCCGGGCGGCGCGCAGGAGGGTCGGATGCGGGGGAGTCCGTGGACGAGCCATGGGGCGCTCCTTGTCGTGGGTCCTGGCCGCAACGCCATTACCGGCCAACGCGAAGCAGATTATCGTTCCGGCGGATCCAGGGAGGACAAATGGGAGACGACTTGGCCGGGTCCCGCGAGCGAGACGACCTCGGAACGCCCGCACTTCGGCTGGAGCGAGAGGGATCGATCGCCTGGTGCACGATCGACCGCCCGTCGGCCAGGAACGCCTTGACGCCCGCGATGTACTACGGCATCAAGCGTGCCGTCCGGCTCGTCAACACGGACCCGGACCTTGCCACGCTCGTCCTCACCGGAACCGGCGATGTCTTCGCGCCCGGAGGTGACCTGGGCGGGCGATCCGAAGAAGGGGAGTCCCAGCCGGACGCGATCGGCCACGACGTGCTCCCCTTTCTCGCGATCCGCGACAGCCAGGCGCCCGTGATCGCCGCGGTCAACGGCATCTGCCAAGGAGGCGGGCTCCTGATCGCGATGCTGTCCGACATCGCGATCGCCAGCGATCGAGCGACGTTTCGCGTGCCGGAGCTCCTCCGCGGCATTCCGGACGCGACATACGCCGCTGTGCTCCCGGCACACGTCGGCATCGCCGTGGCCCGCGATCTGATGTTGTCGGCGCGACGGTTCGACGCCGCGGAAGCCCAGCGTCTCGGAGTGATCTCTCGCGTCGTACAGCACGAGGGTCTGCGCGACGCCGCGCAGGAAGCGGCACGACAAGTCCTGCAAACCGCGCCCGACGCGCGCGTGCACGTGAAGCGCATGCTCAACGAGCGCTACGGGCTCATCGATTACCAGACGATGTTCTGGGCGCTCGATCACACCGACGAGACGCGTGAAGGCATGCGCGCGTTCATGGAGAAACGACCGCCGCGCTGGGTTCCTCCGGATCAGTGGACCTGACGATGGCGACTTACGTGCTGGTCCACGGCGGTGGCCACGGGGGATGGTGCTACGCGAAGGTGAAGCGGCTCTTGGAGGCAGCCGGCCACGAGGTGTTCGCACCGTCGTTGACCGGACTCGCCGAACGAGCGAGAGCCCTGTCGCCGCGACGTCGACTTGGACTACCACATCGACGACGTCGTGCAGCTGGCGCACTACTGGGATCTGCGGGACGTGATCCTCGTGGGTCACAGCTACGGCGGCATGGTGATCACCGGCGTCGGCGATCGAGCCGCCGACAGGATCGCCAAGCTCGTCTATCTCGACGCCGCCAACCCGACGAACGGGCAGTCGCTCAGGGACGTCGCCGGTCCGATGATCGAGATGACGCGTCCGATGGGCGCTTTCGTGAACGGTGTCGAGCTGGTGCTTCTGCCCGCCGCGGGTGCCGCCGCGTTCTACGGCGTCGAGGACCCTGCTGACCTGGCGTGGACGGACGCTCGGCTCACTGCCCATCCGTGGAAGTGCTTCGAGCAGAAGCTCTTCTTGACGAATGAGGAGGAACTCTGGGCGATCCCGCAGTTCCACATCGTCTGCGATTCGACGATCGCGACACGTGACGAGAGGATGATCGAGGCAGCGCGCGCCGAGGGACGGCTCTGGCACATCGACACCGGTCACGATCTGATGATCACCGAGCCGCAGTTCGTGGCCGACGCGCTTCAAGAGATCGCGGCGCGATGACGACGTATCGAGTGGTCCAATGGGCGACGGGCAACATCGGCTCGCGCTCGCTGCGAGCGGTGATCGAGCACCCTGATCTCGAGCTGGTCGGGCTGTACGTGCACGCTGACGACAAGGTCGGCCGCGATGCCGGCGAGCTGTGCGGCCTCGGTACGACGGGGGTCGTCGCGACGAACGACATCGACGACATCACGGCGCTTCGACCCGACTGCGTGCTCTACATGCCGCAACAGTGCGACTTCGACGAGCTGGGGCGCCTGCTCGAAGCGGGGGCGAACGTGGTCACGACGCGCGGTGAGTTCCACCATCCACCGAGCCTCGATGGTGCTGCCCGCTCACAGATCGAGAGCGCGTGTCGTCGCGGTGGAACTTCCATCCACAGCACCGGCAGCAGCCCCGGTTTCATCACCGAAGCGGTGCCGCTCGCGCTCACGTCGATCCAGCGACGCCTCGACCGCTTCGTGATCGACGAGTTCGCGGACCTGTCCGAGCGGAACTCGCCTGAGCTCCTGTTCCAACTCATGGGCTTCGGCGACGACCCGACGAAGTTCGACCAACGACGATGGGCGCACGGCGCGGATTCCTTCGGTCCGTCGCTGCGGCTGCTCGGCGAGGCGCTCGGCTTACCGCTCGACTCGGTCGAGGCGACGGGCGACGTGGCCGTCGCCGCCCACGACCTGGACATCGCGGCCGGGCCGCTGCGCGCGGGCGGCGTCGCCGCGCAGCGGATGACCGTCGACGGCATGCGGGGAGGCCAGCCGCTGCTCAGCTTCCGCGCCAACTGGTACTGCACGACCGACCTCGAGCCGGCGTGGGATCTCCGCGACACCGGCTGGCGCATCACTGTCGACGGCGATGCGCCGCTCGACGTCGAGCTTCGCTTTCCGTTCCCCCTCGAACGAATGGCGGACACGACACCCGGGTACACGGCCCACCGCGCTGTCAACGCCGTGTCCGTCGTGTGTGAAGCGCCCCCCGGCATCCGCACGACCATCGACCTGCCTCAAGTGATCGCGCGGCTCGGTCCCGGCTGAGCGACGGGCGCGGTCGCGGTCAGCGAACCCGCGGCTCTTCGCGGCTGCCGTGGAAGGTCGCCTGACCGGCTTCGATGTTCTCGTAGGTCGTCCCCAACGACACGAGCATCGAGATCTGCGCGAGGGCGTCACGCCTGAACGCCTCGTGCGCCAACCACGCGGCGCGCAATGTCCCTTGCACCGCGAGCGGAGGCGACATGGCGATGGCCTCCGCCACCCACATGGCCCGCTCCAGAAGCTCGGCGGCCGGCACGACCTCTGAGACGAGACCGATCTCGCGCGCGCGAGCCGCGGACATGCGTTCGTGGACGCCGAGCAACGCGATGCGCAGCATCTCGCCGAACGGCAGCTTCTGCAGCAGATGGACGGTCTCGTAGCCCGCGACCATCCCGTAGCTCACGTGGGGATCGAAGAAGGTCGCATGCTCGGCGGCGATGATGATGTCGGACTCGCCGAGCATGTAGAACGCGCCGGCGCACGCCATGCCGTTGACCGCGGCGACGATCGGCTTCCAGAGATCGTTCTGCTTCGGGTTGATGTAGGCACCCGGGTCGTTGAACATGAACGGCGTCGAGACGCGCCCGGCACCGCGCTCGGTGTCGCCCAGACCGCCTCTCGGATTCTCGAGATAGTCCTTGATCGACTCCTCACGGTCGATGCCGGTGCAGAACGCGTTGTCCCCGGCGCCGGTGAGCACCACGACTCGCACGTCGTCATTCGTGCGCAGCGCTCGCCACACGTGCCGAAGCTCGCGCTCCATCGCGACGTTGAATGCGTTGTAGACCTCTGGACGGTTGAGCGTCACGACGGCAATGCCGTCGCGCTCCTCGTACAACAGGGTCTCCAAGGTGTCCATGAACGCATCCCCCTTCGCGCGTTCGCCCCGCGGGCCGAGGACAGTAGCCCCCCAGCTACGCGCCACCGCGCCGGAGGAGGAGCACACCCGACGGCGTGCCCCCGCCGGACGTGACCACCGCGGTCCGTACATCGGCGACCTGTCGCTCGCCGGCGTCGTGGCGCAGTTGGGTCACTGCCTCGAAGAGGAAGCCGAAGCCATGGGTGCGGCCCTCCGACAGCTGGCCACCGTGGGGGTTCACCGGCAGGTCACCGTCGAGGGCGATGCGCCTGCCGCCGTCGAGCCAGTCCTTCGCCTGGCCGATGCCGCAGAAGCCGAGCGCCTCGATCCAGGAGATGGCGTTGAACGTGAACCCGTCGTACACGAGCGCCAGGTCGACGTCGGCCGGCGTCAGGTCGGTGCGCGTCCAGAGATGGGCGGACTGGCCGAGCACCTGGGGCTCGTGCGTGATCGTGTCCTGGTCCCACGAGATCCGCTCCGTGATCTGCGTGCCCGTCGCTTCCACGTGCACGGCGGTCCTCGGCAGGTCCGGCGAGACGGCGGCGTCCGACACGACGACGGCGATCGACGCGTCGCACGGCACGTCGCAGTCGTAGAGACCGAACGGTGTCGTGATCGGGCGCGCCGACATGTAGTCGTCCATCGTCATGGGATCGCGGTAGATGGCCGCTGGATTTCGCCCGGCGCCGGTCCTCGCGTTGATCGCGATCCAGCCGAGCATCTCGCGGTCCGCGCCGTAGCGGTGGAAGTACTGGTTGGCGTTCATCGCGATCCAGTTGGCGGCGGACAGTGCGCCGAACGGGGCGCGCCACTCCTGGAAGCCGCTCACGCGTCCGCCGCCACCGCCTCGGAGCCCCAACGCCGCGAACGTGGACTCCCACACCGTGCGAAAGCAGAGGACATGGCGGCACACGCCGCTTGCGACGGCGAGCATCGCCGCGATGATCGAGCCGCCCGGTCCCGGTAGCTCCATACCGCCGTTGATCCACGTCGGGTGGATGCGCAGCGCTTCCTCGACGGCGGTGACGCCGCCTTCGCTCATGCCCATGGCGCCCGGACCGGGATAGGTCGACAGTCCGTCGATGTCGTCGAGGGTCAGCCCGGCATCCGCAACTGCAGCAAGGCAGGCATCGACGGTGAGCGACAGCGGGTCGACCATCAGGCGACGGCCGACGGCCGATCGGCCGATGCCGGACAGCACCGCACGATGTTCGAACCGGTCGCTGCGCAGTGGCGCGCGAGGCGTCGGACGGCGCGGCTCGCCGACCTTGTCGTCCTCATCGGTGCCGCCGGTCGGTTCGAAGAGCGGCAGCCACACGTCGTCGTGGTGTTCGAAGCGGACCGCGACCTGCTGTCCCACGTGCACGTCGTACGGATCGCAGCCGACGATGTTGGTGGTGAGGTGGACGGTGGCGTCCTCCTCGAGCGCCACGTTCGCGATGGCGTACGGCGGCGCGAACGCCGGCGACCACTGGTGCTGGTTGACGGTGTAACCGACCACCGTGCCGCGTCCCGACACGACGGTCGGCACGTGGGCACGGCTCCGGCACGCTGGGGCAGATCGGTACCGGCGGATGGACGAGCGCGCCGCAGTCCACGCAGCCTTGGACGCGCAGCTTGCCGTCTTCGCCCGACGTCCAGAACCATCGGTTCCACGGCGTCAGCTGCGGTAACGGACGCACAGGTGCCAGGTCTAGATACTGCGCATGAAGCTGATGACCTCTTGTGCCGGCGCGAACGAACCGGTCACGCCTGAGGCGTAGTAGCCGGCGTCGGTGAACATCGTGATGCCGGTCACGCCCTTGGCCGCGTCGCTGCACAGGAACACGAGCGGGTAGGCCTGCTCGAGCGGCGTCGACGCCTCGATGCCGACTTCACCGCGGTAGTCGGACCCGAACCCGAGCCACATCTCCTTGTTGGCCTGCGCCAGTGGCGTGTCGGTCGGGCCGGGCAGGATCGCGTTGATGCGGATGCCTCTCTTCAACAGGCCGAAGGCTTCCCGCGCGACGTAGGCGTTGATGGCCTTCTTGCTCCACATGTAGTCGGCCTTGCCGTTGTCCTGTGCCCACTTCGCCGCTGCGTCGAAGTCGGTGATGTCCAGGAACGTGAGCAGTTCGGGCAGGCTGCCTTCCCAGCCCATGCCGGCGGCGGAGGAGATGAGGCCGATGGCCGAACCCGCCGGAAGCATGTCGCCCGCGAGCAGCCGATCGATCAGATGGCGGTGCCCGATGAAGTTGATGCGTTCGATGCCCGGCGTTCCGTCGGCGACACCTGCGCACGAGAACAGCGCGTGGACGGGACCACCGCACTCGTCGAGCGCAGCGTCGATCGATGCCTTGTCCGAGAGGTCGAGACTGATCGCCTTGACGCCGGCGAGCGACACGGGGGCGCGATCCATGACCACGACTTCGGCGCCGGCGTCGAGGGCCAACTCGGCGACCGCTGCACCCATCCCGGTGGCGCCGCCGACCACCAATGCTCGCTTGCCGTTGTAGCCGAAGGCGTCGAACAATCCCACGTGCTGCCCCCTCGATGTCGGTGACACGGTCGTTAGATGCCGGTCACGATAGGCCACAACGCCTGGCGACGCTGTCGCGTCTGTGTCGACACAGCCACCGAAACGGTGGCTCCGCAGACACAGACGCGAGCGATCCGTGTTCTGTGTCGACTGGGCCACTGAAATCGGTCGCTGAGTCGACAATGTGCGCGAAGGGGCGGGCCATCGACGCTCAGCGGGGTGATGACGTGCCGAGCTCGTCGCGCAGCACGCGGCGCAGCAACTTGCCGGTCTCGTTGTACGGCAGCATCTCGCGGAAGTCGATGTGCTCGGGCGTCTTCGTCGACCGCAAGCGTGACCGGACCCAGTCCTTGAGCTCGTCCTCGGTGACCTCGCCGTCGACGACGACCGCTGCGGCGACGGCCTCGCCCCACTCGGCGTCGGGCACGCCGACCACCGCGGCCTCGACCACCGACGGGTGCGCCAGCAGCGCGTCTTCGATCTCGCCCGGCGACAGGTTCTCGGCGCCGCGCACGATCACGTCGTCCAGCCGCCCGTCGAGGAACAGGTAGCCGTCCTCGTCGAGATAGCCCAGGTCGTTCGTCGGGAACCAACCGTCGTCGGTGAGCACGCGACGGCCGAGGTACTCGCCGGCCACCTGCTCGCCACGCACGTAGATCTCGCCGTGGGTGCCCGGTGGCAGCTGGTGCCCGTCGGGGTCGCGGATCTCGACCTCGATGCTCGGGAGGGGCTGACCGACCGAACCGAGTCGAGCGCGGACTCGTGGGTCGGCGCTCGCGGCGGCCTCACGATGCTCGTCCGGTCCGAGCACCGCGATCGTCGAGCTCGTCTCGGTGAGCCCGTACGCGTTCACGAACGACACGCTGGGCAGCAGCTCCATCGCTCGACGGATCAGCTCGAGGGGCATGCGTCCTCCCCCGTACGACAGATTGCGGAGCCGGTCGAGCTTCTGTCCCGTACTCGAAAGGTGGCTGAGGATTCGGCCGAGCATCGTGGGCACGACCATCGCTTGTGTGACGCCTTCCGCCATCGCGAGGTCGACCCATCGCTCCGCATCGAAGGCGGGGAGGTAGACGATGCGTCGCCCGCTGTACACCGAGCTCAACACGGCCGATATCCCGGCGATGTGGTACGGAGGGACGCTGACGAGTTGGGCTTCGTCGTCGTCGGCGCCGAGGAACTCGACGCTGCTGAAGATGTACGACGTCAAGTGGTGGTGGCGGAGGACTGCGGCCTTCGGTTCGCCCGTGGTCCCGCTGGTGAAGAGCAGCACCCCGATCTCCTCCGGATCGACGAACGGCAGGTCGTCCTTCGTGTCGCCGTCCTCGAGTTGTGCGAGGAGATCGTCGGTTCGCAGCAACTCGATGCCGTCCATGGCGCGGACGCGTTCGTCGACGCCCTCGCCGACGATCACGAGCGCCGGCGCCAGGCGACCGAGAATGGCGTGCAGTTGCTCATCGGTCAGGCGGTAGTTGACCGGGGCGAACGGGATACCGGCGAGGCCGGCGCCGAACAGGCACAGCGGGACGGCGTCGGAGTTGAGATCGACGAGGCCGAGTCGCTCGACGCCTCGGTCCTGCAAGACGGTCGCCAGCCGGCGCGCCCGTGTGAGTACGTCCTGGTAGGAGAGGCCCGCCTCGCGTGTGCCGACGCCGACGCGATCGGGTACGGCGTCGGCCGCCATCTCGAGCAACATGGCAACGCTCATCGCACGTCTCCCCCGAGCGTCCTGAGAATCACACTTTCGGATATCTCAAGCTGCATTCGCCAAAAAGATAACATGGATCTCACGTCTATGACCGTAGGAGTCGTGGTCGGCAACCCGAAGCCACGTTCGCGCACGCGTGACGTCGCGGTCTCGTTCGCTCGAGCGGCGTCCGCGGCCGCTGGTCTCGGCGCCGGCGATCCGTTCGTCGTCGACCTCGCCGACCTCGGCCCTCGGCTCTTCGACTGGTCGTCGAGCGAGGTGCACGACGCGGTCGACATGGTCGCGAAGTGCACACTCCTCGTCGTTGCGTCACCGACGTACAAGGCGTCGTACACCGGGCTGTTGAAGTCGTTCCTCGACTGGTTCGACACCACGGGACTCTCCGGCGTCGGCGCCACGGTGCCCGTGATGGTCGGCGCCGGCCCGCGCCATGCACTCGCCGTGGAGGTACACCTGCGCCCCGTGCTCGTGGAGATCGGTGCGACGCTGCCGACGCGTGGCCTCTACGTGCTCGAGAGCGATCTGCCGCAGCTCGACGACGTCATCGCCGAATGGCTCACCCTCGGCGGCCCCGCTCTTCGGCGCGCCGTTCAGGCTTGAGAGCTCGAAGCCTGTGTCCGGCCGTCGATGCGGGTCGCGACGTCGCGGCATGCGTCCGGCGAGCGTGAAGGCGAAGGCCACGTGGCTGCACGCCGCGTGGTCGTCGTCGAGGGTGAACACACGCGAACCGTCGATCGACTCCGCGAGCTGGAACTGAGCGTCCGGCGAAATCGCTTGGTCCTTCGTCGTGATGATGACGGCCGAGGGAACGTCGACATCGCCGAGCCACGGTTTCGAGTCGAAGCGGCACGCGGCGTAACCCGCCTCGAAGACCTGGCGCAGGTCGTGCCGGCGTATCTCTGCTGTGGCCCAGGCGCGCATCGACTTCGGACGTCCTCGACCGAACCGCACGAGCGTCGTCGGTGCCGGTCGGTACCAACGTGTCGCGAGGCGGCTGAAGCGAACCGTGTTCGCCGCGTAGTACATCGTTGCCGCGACCACGTACCGCTGGCGACGGCCGAGGACGAACGCCTGCGTCGTGGAGCACAGCACGAGTCCGGTCACGAGGTCAGGACGACGGCGCCACAAGAGTTGGGCCACGAGCCCACCCATCGAGTAGCCCACGACGATCGTCGGCTTGGGCCCGAGGTGCGTGAGGAGCGCAGCAAGGTCGTCGGCGCAGTCCTCGAGACGGAACCGCTGCATCGAGCGCAGGCCGCGACCGTGGCCTCGCAGGTCGGGCGCGACGACGTGGAAGTCCTTGCTCAGCGGGTCGAACGCCGTCGCCCAGTTCAGCCCTGCGCTCGCCAGCCAACCGTGGACGAGCAACACCCGGTACGGCGCCTCCGGGTCTCCCACTTCGCGGACGAACGTCGTGCCGCGATCGGACAGATCGAGCCTCCGGCCGATCGGTACCGGAAGTGCCTCCGTCCGTGCGGTCACCGTCGGCAAGGGTACTCGCCACGTTGCGTGAACCGGAAACGAAGCTCTCGCCAGACAATAGTGCTGCTATCATGGATTGAACACCGGACATCGGAAGGGTCGTATGCCGCACTTCGCGAAGCCCGCTGAGGGGAGTTGGACAGCGCGCTACCCCGAGCTGGGAACTGGGCCTGTCTCGTACGAAGACTCGATCTCGCCCGAGCACTACGAGCTCGAGCGTGACGCCATTTTCGCTCGCACGTGGTTGAACGTCGGCCGTATCGAGCAACTCCCGCGCGCCGGTAGCTACTTCACCAGAGAGATCCACGCCGCGCGCACGTCGGTCATCATCGTGCGCGACACACAAGGTCAGATCCGTGCGTTCCACAACATCTGCCGGCACCGCGGCAACAAGCTCGTGTGGCAGGACTACCCGGCCGAAGAGACGAGCGGCACGTTCCGGCAGTTCACGTGCAAGTACCACGGCTGGCGTTACAACCTCGAGGGCGCGTGCACGTTCGTCCAACAGGAGTCGGAGTTCTTCGATCTCGACAAGTCCGACTACGGGCTCGTGCCGGTGCAGGCCGAGGTGTGGGAAGGGTTCATCTTCGTGAACCTCGACGCGGAGAACAAGACGCCACTGGCGGACTACCTCGGCGACTTCGCCGCCGGTCTCGCCGGCTATCCGTTCGACAAGATGACGCAGGTGTTCAAGTACCGCGCCAACGTCGGCAGCAACTGGAAGCTCTTCATCGACGCCTTCGCCGAGTTCTACCACGCGCCTGTTCTGCACGCGAAGCAGTCGGTCTCCGATGAGTCACGCAAGTTGCAGAGCTACGGGTTCGAGGGCCTGTGGTACGCGCTCGACGGTCCCCACGGCATGGTGTCGTCCTGGGGTGGCATGTCGCCGCCGAAGGACTTGGCGATGGTCAAGCCGATCGAACGCGTCCTGCGCAGCGGGCTGTTCGGTGCCTGGGAGCGCCCTGATATCGAGGGATTGGACCCGTTGCCGACTGGTCTCAACCCGGCTCGTCATCCGTCGTGGGGGATCGATTCGTTCGTGTTCTTCCCGAACTTCATGTTGTTGGTGTGGGCGCCCGGCTGGTACCTCACGTACCACTACTGGCCGACCTCGTACAACACCCACGTCTTCGAAGGCGGCCTGTACTTCGTTCCTCCGAAGAACGCCCGTGAGCGGCTGCAGCAAGAGCTGGCCGCGGTGACGTTCAAGGAGTACGCGCTGCAGGACAGCAACACGCTCGAGGCGACGCAAACGATGCTCGAGTCGCGTGCAGTCCGCGAGTTCCCCTTGAACGACCAAGAGATCTTGCTGCGACACCTGCACACGACCGCGCGCGGCTACGTCGCCTCGTACGAAGATCGCAAGGCTGAGACGCCGGTTCGCATCTCGGCTGCATCGTGATGACCGCCACCGACACGTCCGGCGCGCTGCCGGCAACGTTCGCAGACCTCGAGCCGTACGCCGGGTGGGCGCTCGAGTTCGAGCGCGAGCGGTACGCCAAGCGGCTGAGCAGCACGATGGACGAGCTCCAGGCGTTCTACGACGCAGCGTTCCCGCGGCTCGAGGATGCGATGTCGTACCTCGATCAGTTCGACCTCGACGAGTTGCCCGACGACGCGCGCCGTCTGCTGTGGCTGTGTTATTCGCTCGTGAACGCGTCGTTCCCGGTCGAGGCCTGGCGTCAGGCACGCGTGCCCGACAGTGGCGCAGCGAGCATGGACGTCATCGTCGAACCGCCGGTCTGAACGCAATCGCGGAGCGGGGGCTCGGCTGGCGCGCGCTGCCGCCGGGTGTACAATGGCGCTCTACTATTCGGCGAAGCACGTTCTCGTAGAGGTCGAAACTTGAGCGGAACCACGCGAACGGGGCCACGTCGCCAAATGTCGTTGGTCGGCTTCATGCAGGCCGGCAACGTGACGGTGTACGCCGGTTCATGGCGCCATCCGGCGACGGAGCACGGGTTCCTCGACCAGCGCTTCTACCAGAAGCTCGGCCGGACGCTCGAAGACGGTTGCTTCGACTTGATGTTCTTCGACGACCGGCTCGCCATGCCCGGCATCTATGGCGGCTCCGTCGCCGACGCGGTGCGCCTCGGCGCGCGGCCGGTCAAGCTCGACCTCAGCATCGTGCTCGGTCTGGTCGCGGGAGCGACCCAGCACATCGGTCTCGGGGCGACGTACTCGACGACCTACTACTCGCCCTTCCACGTCGCCCGCACGTTCGCGACGCTCGATCACCTCTCGGGTGGTCGCGCCGCGTGGAACGTCGTCACGTCGGTGAACGACGGCGAGGCACAGAACTTCGGGCTGAAGGAGCATCTCGGTCACGACGCGCGTTACGACCGGGCGGACGAGTTCCTCGAAGCGACGACGGGACTGTGGGACACGTGGGACGACGACGCGCTCGTGCTCGATCGCGCCGCCGGAGTGTTCGCCGACCCGGACAAGGTGCACGAGCTGAACTACGCCGGCGACTACTTCCACGTACGGGGCCCGCTGACGGTGCCGCGGTCGCCGCAGGGGCGTCCGGTGTTGTTGCAAGCGGGTTCGTCGGGACGCGGTCGCGACTTCGCTGCTCGATGGGCGGAGCTCATCTTCACCGGCGATCCCAACATCGACATCGCGCGGTCGCACTACAAGGATCAGAAGGACCGCATCGCCGAGGGCGGACGTGATCCCGACTCTGTTCGCATGTGCCCGATGACGTACACGGTCGTCGGGGAGTCGCGTGCTCACGCCGAAGAGCGCGAGCAGCTGTTCCTGAACGACCTCGTCGATCCAGCCGCGTCGCTGGCACTGCTTTCCGAGTTGATGAACCACGACTTCTCGGATCTCCCGCTGGACGCGCCGATCACCGACGAGCTCATCGAGTCGGTGTCCGGTATTCGTGGGCTCGTGCAGAACCTCCGGCAGCACATCGGGGACGACATCACGCTCTCCGACCTCGCAGGCCACCGCGCCACGCTGCTGCAGGGTCCGCGCTTCGTCGGAACCGCGACCGACGTCGCCGACCAGATGGAGGAGTGGTTCACCGGCGACGCGTGCGACGGGTTCGTGATCGCCGCAACCCATGTGCCGGGCGCGTACGAGGACGTGGTTCGGTTGGTGGTCCCCGAGCTCCAGCGCCGCGGCGTGTTCCGCGAACGGTACGCCGGTACGACGCTGCGCGACCATCTCGGGCTGCCGCGGCCCGGCGTCGCTCCTCGTGTCTGAGCCCGCCGGCCCGCTCCAAGGGTTGCGGGTCATCGAGGCTGCGACGCTCGCGGCGGGTCCGATGGCCGGCACGAACCTGGCGGAGTTCGGTGCCGAGGTCATCAAGGTCGAGGCGCCTGGTTCCGGCGACCCCATGCGCACGTGGGGTGAACGCAAGGACGGCATCGCCGTCATGTGGAAGAGCGTGAGTCGCAACAAGAAGTGCGTGACGCTCGACCTTCGCCAGTCCGCGGGACAAGACCTGTTCCACCAACTGCTCGCGGTCAGTGACGTCCTGATCGTCGGCAACCGTCCGAGCGCCCTGCAGCGCTGGCACATCGACTACGAGTCGGTGCATGCTCGCCATCCTCGGGTCGTCATGCTCCACATCACCGGTTACGGCGGCGGGGGACCCAAGAGCGATCGCCCCGGCTACGGGACGCTGGCCGAGGCGATGAGCGGCTTCGCCCACCTGACCGGACAACCCGACGGCCCGCCGACGCTGCCACCCTTCATGCTCGCCGACGGCGTCGCCGCTCAAGCCGGAACCTGGGCGGTGATGATGGCGCTGTACCACCGCGACGTGCACGGCGCCGGCGGCCAGCTCATCGACATGAACCTCATCGAACCGCTCGCCCGGCTGCTGGAGGCGGCGACGCTCGCCTACGACCAGCTCGGCACCGTTCCCGGCCGCGCCGGGAACCGGCTCGACGCCAGTGCGCCCCGCAACGCGTATCGCACGGCAGACGGCAAGTGGCTGGCGATGTCGAGCGCGTCGCCGACGATCGCGATGCGCGTCTACCGTGCGATCGGTCGTCCGGAGCTCGCCGAGGATCCCGACTACGTCGACCCTGTTCGCCGTCAAGCTCGCGCCCTCGAGGTCGACGAGCTCGTCGAGAAGTGGGTGTGCGAGCGCACGCTGGACGAGGCGATGGCGGTGTTCCAAGCGGCTGATGTGGCGGCGGCCCCGATCTACGACGCGCAGCAACTCCGCGCTGACGAGCACCTCCGAGCGCGTGGTTCGTTCGTGACCTTGGACGACCCCGACTTCGGTGTCATGACTGTCCAAGCTCCTGCGGCGGTCCTGAGCGAGACCCCGGGCAGTGTCGAGCACCTCGGGCGCGCCCTCGGCGCGGACAACGAAACGGTCTATGGGGAGTTGCTCGAGCTCAGCGCGGCGCGTCTCGCGGAGTTGCACGCGGCAGGGGTGATCTGATGGCACAGCGCGCGGCACGGGCGAGGCGGTCGGAGCTGGCGACGCCGGCGAGCAGCGAGCGCATGTGCGAGAAGGCACCGACCTCAGGCGCCGATCTCGTGTTCCTCGATCTCGAGGATGCGTGCGCGCCCGCCGCGAAGGAGTCGGCGAGGAAGATCGCGATCGGCGCGCTGACCGAGCTCGACTGGGGACGCACTGTTCGAGCCGTGCGGGTGAACGGGCTCGAGACGGTGTGGTGCCACGACGACATCATCGAGATCGTGACCGGCGCGGGTGAGTGCGTCGACGTCCTGATCGTTCCGAAGGCACGGACCGCGCGCGATGTGTGGTGGGTCGACGTCCTCCTCACGCAACTCGAAGCCAAGCTCGGCCTCACGAAGCGCATCGCCCTCGAGGTGCTCATCGAGGACGCGGAAGGTCTGGCGAACGCCACCGAGATCGCGCGGGCGAGCGATCGTCTCGAAGCGCTGATCTTCGGAGCCGGCGACCTCTCGGCGTCGCTCCACGCGCGCGTCGACGGGAACTTCGACCCGACGAGCGAGTATCCGGGCGACTTCTGGCACTTCGCGCGCGCCCAGGTCGTCACCGCAGCGCGTGTCGGCGGGCTCGATGCGATCGACGCCCCGTATCCGGCGTACAAGGATCCAGAGGGCTACCGGCGATCTGCGGTGCAGGGCAGCCTGCTCGGGTTCGACGGCAAGTGGGCGATCCATCCGAGCCAGATCCCGATCGCCAACGAGGTGTTCTCGCCGACCGCCGAGGAGATCGACGCGGCGCGGCGCTCGATCGAGGAGTACCGCGCCGCGGAGGCTCGAGGCGTGGGCGCGATCGGCGCTGACGGCCGCCTCGTCGACGCTGCGCACATGCGCCTGGCGAACAACGTGTTGCTCAAGGCCGATCTGGCAGACCAGCAGTCGCGTCGAACGCGTTGACGGTGGTCAGGTCACGACGCCGTCGACCTTGAGTTGGACGATGCGGTCCCAGTCGTAGCCGAGGCCTTCGAGGACCGCGTCGGTGTGCTCCGCGAACGTGGGCCCGCGCCGGAGATCAGGAGGCTGCGAGTCGAACTGGACGGGATTCGTCACCAACTCGAACTCGCTGCCGTCTCCGGCTCGCACCGACACGATGTACCCGTTCGACCGCACTTGTGCGTCCTCGGTGACCTGCACGCTGTCCTGGACCGGTGCCCACGGCCCGGTGAGCTGCGCGAACGTCGCCGTCCAATGTGACAAGGGTTTCGCGGCGATCGCCTCGGTGAGCGCGTCCACCGCGGCGTCGATGTTCTCCTCGATGCTCTCGACCGTGCCGAACCTCGAGTCGTCTGCGAGTTCCGATCGTCCGACGAGATGACAGACCTCGGACCAGTACCGCGTCGGCTGCAGCAGCACGAGAGAGAGATAGCGGTCGTCTGCGGTCTTGTAGGTCGCGGACAACGGGTTCCCGAAGATCGCCCTCCCGGGCGATGGTGCGATCCACGGCTTCTTCGCGATCAACGAGTTGTCGATGCCCATCCCCATCGACCACAGGCCGCTGCCGAGCAGCGAGACGTCGACCGTCGAGGTCTCACCCGTGCGCTCGCGCCCGAACAGCGCGGCCGCGATCCCACCGGCGAGGTAGGTGCCCGAGATCGTGTCGCCGTAGGCAGGTACCGGCGGTTGGATCATGCCGTCGATGCCCGGAGGCGAGATGCTCGCGGCGGTCGACGCGCGGCACCAGAACGCGGTCATGTCGTAGCCGCCTCGGTCGGACTCTTCGCCCCGCGCGCCGAGCGCGCTGCCGCGGGCGTAGATGACGTCGGGGTTGACGGCGCGGATGCTCTCGACATCGAGGTGGTACCGCTGCAGCGCGCGCGGCAGGAGGCTCGTGAGAAAGACGTCCGCGTGGCGCACCAGCTCGTACAGGACCTCGCGCCCCGCGTCACTCGAGATGTCGAGGCCGATGCTGCGCTTCCCACGGTTCGGGTGCTCGACATTCGGGTTGAGATCGCCTTCGACGACGAACGTCCCCGTGCGCCGCAAGCCGCGTTGCGGATCGCCCGTGACCGGATGCTCGATCTTGAGGACGTCGGCGCCCCAGTCGGCGAGCACGGCGCCTCCCGACGTGACGAAGCCGTACATCGCGACCTCGATCACACGAACGCCGGCCATGGGTTCGCGCATGTGAGTCCCTTCGTCGTGTGGCGGTCAGCTCGCGGGCGTGGCCAGCGTCTTGAGCTCGAGGTACTCCTGCAAGCCGGCTACCCCCATCTCGCGTCCGACGCCGGACTGCTTGTAGCCGCCGAATGGCGCGTCCGGGCCGTAGTAGATGCCGCCGTTGATGCTCACCGTGCCCGAGCGGATGCGGCGGCCGACGGCCGTCGCACGATCGATGTCGTCGCCGAACACGGCGCCGGACAAGCCGAAGATCGAGTTGTTGGCGATTGCAACGGCGTCGTCTTCGTCCTTGTAGCCGAGCACGGTGAGCACCGGGCCGAAGACCTCGTCTTGCGCGATCGGGGCGTCGGGCGAGACGTCGGTGACGAGAGTCGGCTCGTAGAAGTACCCGCGCGGCAGGTTCTCCGGCCGCCGTCCGCCGGCGGGAACCGACGCGCCGTTCGCGCGCGCCGCGTCGACCATGCCCTCGACCTTGTCCCGCTGCCGCTCGTTGATGAGCGGGCCCATCATCACGGACGCGTCGCCGGGATCGCCGACGTGCACACCGGCGAGGATGTCGCTCACCAGGTCGATCACCTCGGCCCGCTTCGTCTCGGGGACGAGCAGTCGCGTCGTGATCGCGCATCCTTGGCCCGCGTGCGAGCACACCATGAACCCCGCGAACATCGCGGCGATTGACAGGTCGGCGTCGTCGAGGACGATGAATGCCGACTTGCCGCCCAGCTCGAGGAAGACCTTCTTCACCGTGTCGCTCGCCGCGGCCATGATGCGGCGGCCGACCGGCGTCGATCCGGTGAAGCTGACCATGTCGACCAGCGGGTCGGTGGTCAGCACCTCGCCGACCTCGACGGACTGCGACGTGAGGACGTTGACGACGCCAGGCGGGATGTCGGTCTCTTCCGCGATGAGGCGGCCCAGTGAGGCCGTGAGCCACGGCGCGTCGGGTGGGCCCTTCACGACGACGGTGCAGCCGGCGGCGAGCGCGGGCACGAGCTTCGCCAGTGTGATCTGGATGGGGTAGTTGTACGGCACGATGGCGGCGACGACGCCGACCGGTTCCTTCTCGATCCAGCGGCGGCTCAGCCGGCCGAACTGTTCGGCGACGCCGAGTTCTTCGGTCCACTCGAACTTGTCGACCAGGTCCGCGTACCACGACACCATGGCGACCGGCGAGTCGAGTTGCGGTCCGTGCGTGATCGAGAGCGGCGCGCCGACCTCGGCCACGACCATCTCGCGCAACTCTTCTTGGTGGGCGACCAGCGCGGTGTGCAGTTGCCGAAGGCAGTGCGACCGAAACGACGGATCGGTCGCCCACGTCGCGGTGTCGAACGCGTCCCTCGCGCACCGGATCGCCTTCCGGGCATCGTCCACCGATGCGTCAGCCGCGATACCGAGTGGTTCCTCGGTCGTCGGGTTGATCGTCGTGAACGTGCGGTTTCCTTCGGCCGGGACGAGATCGCCGGCGATGAGCAAGCGCTCTTCGTGCCACATGGAGCGGAAACTAGCTTCTCATTTTTGGAGAAGCAACCACGGACTCCGTCGGGCGGAGGTCAGCTCGATGCTGAGGTTGCCGCAGCCCGGCCTTGCACCATCCCGCCGTCGACGAGCACATCGATGCCGGACACGAACGAGGCGGCATCCGAGACGAGGAACGCCGCAACGGCGGCCACCTCTTGCGGCGCGCCCAAGCGCCCGAGCGGCGTCTGCTCGAACATCTCGCGGATGATCGGGATGCTCGTCACGTTCCTGGCGTTGCATCGGCGTGTCGATGAGACCGGGCGCGATCGAGTTGACTCGTCCGCCGCGGCGGCCCCATCGCACCGCCGCGCGCGCCGCGGCGCGGATGACGCCGACCTTGGCCAGCGAGTACGCGTAGCCGGAGTCGCTGACGACGCTGGTTGCGCGATCCAAGAAGTCGGCCGCGAGGGGATCGTCGAGCATCGCCTCTTGTTCGCCGTCGACGTACGGCGCAACCTCGTACGCGGCCGACGACGAGAAGCAGACCGCAGCGGAACCCCGATCCACCAAACTCTCGAACGCGTCGAGCAACAGCTGCGTTCCGACGAGATCGACCTCGAACACCCGTCGCGGGTCGGCCATCGTGGGAGAGATGCCGGCAGCGTGGACGAGGGCGCGGAACGGGCCGGTGTCGCGCACCTGCGTCACGAGCGCGCTCACCGCCGCGGGGTCGGAGATGTCGCACGCGACGCCCACGGTCCCGTCGATATCAGGTGCGTGCAAGTCGACCGCGACGACGACATCGACGAGGGGGCGCACCGGGTCGATGCACGCTCTTCCCATGCCGCTCGCCGCGCCGGTGATGATCGCAGTGGTCAAGGCGAACCTCCGATCCGCAACACGAGTGACGTCAGACGGCCGGCTCGATCACGACGTCGCGATCGAGGCGCGGCGCGCGACGTGCGGCGGCTGGCGCTGTTCTCGGTACGCAGCGACGTATTCGCCGGCGGTCTTGTGGAGATGGCGAAGGAGGATCTCCTGGTCATTGAGCGGAAAGCGGGAGACCGCTCGAGATTCGAGCATCGTCTGGGTCGCCTCGAGTGTGTTGCAGTCCTGCAATCCGAACTCCTTGAACGTCACGGCGGCAAGCTCTTGGCGCATGCGCTGGCGGGCGTTCGTCGCAGGAACGAAGTAGAGCGTGCCCTCGAAGATGTGCCGGTTGTAGGCCGTCGGCCAGTAGTGGTAGGTGAGATACCAGCCCGGCGCCCACACCACCATCATGAAGTTGGGGAAGAACACGTACGAGTCGAGTCCCCACGTCCGGTGCCTCGAGGGGTTGATCCCCGGTGGCAGGGGATCGAGACCGGCGATGTCGGGACGGTCCCACGGGCCGAAGTTGCCGCTGCGCAGGATCCGCTCGATCGGCTTCACCTGGCTGAGGTCCTTCGGGGGGGCCATGCCGCCCCACGACGACTGCATGCCGTGTGGTCCGTCGATCTCGTAGTGGAGACCTTCGAATCCGTAGCCCATGATCCGTCGCGCCTCGTCGGGCTCGTACTGCTTCGAGTGCAGAACAGGCGCGTGGTAGAACTCGGCGAAGGCGTCGATGTACAACTTCCAGTTGCTGCCGACGTCGGCCCGGTACTTGTAGACCTGCGTCATCTGGTCGAAGGGGTAGCCGTCCATCCCGGCCGCGAACCGCCCGAGATAGTCGATCAGCGAGACCGTGTTGTCCGGGTCGAGGTTCACGAAGATGAACCCCTCCCACACGTCGACCTGCACCGGCACGAGCCCGAAGTCGGACTTGTCGAGATCGAAGAACTCGGACTCCTGCTGTACGAACGTGCATGCGCCTTGCAGGTCGTAGCGCCAGCCGTGGTACTTGCACGTGAACTGCCGGCACGTGCCGCTCGTCTCCTCGCCCGGATAGTCCTGCCACACGAGCTTGTTGCCGCGGTGGCGGCAGATGTTGTGGAACGCACGGATCCGGCCGTGCGTGTCGCGCACGATGATCACCGACGTGCGCGCCGCGTCGATCTCCTTGGTGAAGTAGTTGCCCTTGTTCGGGACCTGCTCCACGCGCCCGACGTTCAGCCACGTGCGAGCGAAGATCGCGTTGCGCTCGAGCTCGTAGTGCTCGGGCGAGATCGAGTCGTCGTACGACACCGGACCGGTCCCCAGCTCCGGATAGTGCTGCGTCCAGGACCCTTCTGCGGGCTTCTCGACAAGCGGCATGCGCCCTTCCTTCTCCGAGCGTGGGCGGAGCGTGTACGATAGCAACGATCTCTCGAAAAGAGAAGTTGCTTTCCGTCTTGTGACTGCGCTCCTACCCGAGAGCGCGTCTCGCATTTCTAGGGTGCGACGTCCAGGAGGACCTTGCCGATCGCGCGTCCGTCGGCGACATAGCGCAGGGCCGAGGCTGCGTCGACCAACGGGAACGATGCGCCGATGTGGGGCACGACCCGCTTCGACGCGAACAGCGCCAACAGCTCGTCGTCGTTGCGGCGTAGCTCGTCGGGTCGGTGGGTCGCGAAGTCGATGAACTGGAACCCGAGGACGCGCACGCCCTTCAGCAGCACGAGGTTGAGCGGGATCCGCGGAATCCCCGCGGCGAACCCGACCGTCACGAACCGGCCGCCCCAGCGCATGCTGCGCAGCGCGGGTTCCGACAGCGAGCCGCCCACCGGATCGACGACGACGTCGGCACCGTCGGGCAGCGCCTCTTTCAGCGCGCTCCGCAGATCGCCGGCCGTGTGGTCCACGAGGCGTGTGGCGCCGTTCGCACGCGCCACGTCGAGCTTCTCCGTGGACGAGGCGACTGCTGTCACCGTCGCACCGAGCTCGACGGCGAGCTGCACGGCTGCCGAGCCGACCCCGCCACCGGCACCGAGGACCACGACCTCGTCGCCGGACTGAACCTCGGCGATCGAGCGAAGCACGTGGTACGCGGTGCGATGGGCCACGCCGAACGCAGCCGCGAGACGGACATCGACCTCGGGCGGGATCTTCGTGAGTGTCTGCGCAGTGCCGACCGCCTCCTCGGCGAACGCGCCGACGAGCCCTGTTCCGATGACGCGATCGCCGAGCGCGACGTGGGTGACGTCGTCGGCCACCTCCACGACTTCGCCGGCGAACTCACTTCCCGGAACGAACGGAGTCGGCGCCGAGATCTGGTACTGGTTGGCGACGAGGAGCACGTCGGGAAAGTTCACAGCAGCGGCAGCGACGCGGACCCGCGCTTGACCAGGACCGAGCGCCGGAGACGGCACCTCATCGATCTCGACGACCTCCGGTGGGCCGTACTCGTGGCAGACGGCGGCGCGCATCTCGCCGCTCGTCATCTCCCGTAGTCGGTGCTCTCGGCGAGCTCGGCGGCGCCCTTCATCAGATCGAGGACGATCGGTCCGAACGCTTGCAGCTTGTCGTCGTCGCCCGCTCGTTGGTAGCCCTGCTCGAGCACCACCGCCAGCTTCCACTTGGCCAGGACGATGTAGTAGTCGATGTCGTCGACCTGACGTCCCGACACCTTGGCGTAGTGCGCGAGGACCTCGTCGCGCGCCGGCATGCCGTACATGTCCACGTAGCTCGAGCCCTTCGCATCGTCGCTCATCGTGTCGTCGGGCCAGCTCTGGACGACCCAGCCGAGATCGAGCTTCGGATCGCCGACCGTGCCCATCTCCCAGTCGACGATGGCGGCCAGCTTCGCGGGCGAGCCGTCGCGGTACATGACGTTGGCGAACTGGTAGTCGCCGTGCATCAGCCCGGGGATGAAGTCGAGCGGGCGATGGCCGCGCAGCCAGGCCGAGGCCTCGTCGAAACCGGGGAGGTCTCGACCTTTGATCCGTTCGAGGAACGTCGTCCAGCGGTCGACTTGACGGTCGTGGAAGCCGTCGGGCCGGCCGAGGTCCTGCAAGCCCTTGGCCTGCCAGTCGACGTTGCCGAGCAGCGCGATGCCCTCGACGAGTTGATAGGCAAGACCCTTCCGCGCCTCGAGATCCGTGTCGAACGGCGAGGGCCACGTGCCCGACTCGAGCCCCATCGGCGACCAGCCGTCGACGAAACCCATGAGGTAGAAGGCGCGGCCGAGCACGCTCGTGTCCTTGGTGCGCCGCGATCGCGGGTGTGTGCGGGACGTCGGTGCCGTCCAGTGCCTCGATGATCCGCCACTCGCGCCAGATGCCGTCGTCGCGGCTCTCCGGCGCAGGCGGGGGCGGGATGCGGAGCGCGCCGTGCAGGTCACCGCGCCGGATCTCGTAGATCTCGTTCTGCGAACCGCCCGAGATGTAGTTGTGCGTGATCGGCTCGCCCTTGCCGGGAAGCCCCTCGTCGTCCATCCATGCGCCGAGCTTGTCGAGGTCGATCACAGATTCCCCACTTCCAGTTCCAGGAGGTCGGCGAACTTGGCCTTCGCCGCCTCGACCTTTCCGGGGATCCATTCGGACGGCCACATGCCGGTCGACGGCCGGTAGTCGCGCAAGCACCTGCCGGGCCACGGTCATCTTGTGGACCTCGGTCGGACCGTCGGCCAATCCCATGACGCCGGCGCCGTGGATCATCATGAAGAACGGCATCTCGTTCGTCGTGCCGAGCGCGCCGTGGACCTGCATCGCCCGCCATGCGATGTCGTGCAGAACGGTCGGCATCACGACCTTGGCGGTCGCGATGTCCTTGCGGACCCTCTTGTAGTCGTTGTACTTGTCGATCTCCCACGCCGTGTACAGCACGAACAACCGGAACTGCACGAGCTGCGCGTACGAATCGGCGATGTAGCCCTGGACGAACTGCTTGTCGGCGAGGATGCTTCCCGCTGTCTCGCGGCTCAGCGCGCGCTCGCACATCATGTCGACCGCCTTCTGCGCGAGGCCGATCGTCCGCATGGCGTGGTGGATCCGGCCGCCGCCGAGTCGTGTCTGCGCGATGACGAAGGCCTGGCCCTCGCCGCCGAGGAGCGCGTCGTCGGGAACCCGAACGTCTTCGTAGTGGATGAGCGCGTGAGAGCCTTCGTTCATCGGCTCGCCGTACAGGCCGACGTTGCGCACGATGTTCACGCCTGGCGTGTCGGTCGGGACCAAGAACATCGACATGCCGTTGTACGGGCTCACATCCGGATTGGTCACCGCCATGACGATGAGGAACGACGCCGTCTTCGCGTTCGACGAGAAGTACTTCCAGCCGTTGATCACCCACTCGTTGCCGTCCTTGACGGCCCGGGTCTTGAACTGCGTCGGGTCGGCGCCGGCGTGTGGCTCGGTCATCGAGTACGACGAGAACAGCTCGCCGTCGAGCAGCGGTTGGAGGTAGTGCTGCTTCTGGTCGGGCGTTCCGTAGTGGGCGATGATCTCGGCGTTGCCGGTGTCGGGCGCCTGGCAGCCGAACACGATGGGCGCCCATTGCGAGCGGCCGAGGATCTCGTTGAGCAGCGCGAGGTTGAGTTGGCCGTGTCCTTGGCCGCCGAGCTCGGGACCGAGATGTGTGGCCCACAGCCCCTGGCGCCGCACCTCTTCCTTCAGCGGGTCGACCACCCGGCGCCGCGTGCCGTCGAGCGGAACGAACTGGTCGTGCGGGAAGAGGTAGTCGAGAGGCTCGACCTCTTCGCGGACGAAGTCCTCCGCCCAGTCGAGCTTCTTCTGGTACTCGGGGTCGGTCTCGAAATCCCAGGCCATGGCTGCTCCTGTCCCACCGCGGCAGCGGCGTTCGATGCAGAACCGGGTGACGTGGTCACTATGGTCGCGGTTTGACTTGCCGACCGCACCGGAGCGGCGATTCGCTCGGTGAGAGAGTAGTGTTCTCCGTCACCGAGACCCGGATTCTGACAGCCACAGGCGCTCGACGCAACCGTCCTGTGCCCGTCGGGGAAGGGGCAGCCAGCCGATGAAAGCAGTGCGCGGATCGTCAGGAGGGGTCGCCGTCGTCGACGTCGACGAACCGCCCGGCTCCGGTGAGCTTCTCGACATGCGCGCGACCAGCGTGTGCGCCTCCGACCTGCTGTATGTGCGGCTCGGTACCCAGCGCGTTCTCGGTCACGAGCTTGCCGGGCTGCGGGAGGACGGCACGCCGGTCGTGGTGGAGGCGCTCTACGGCTGCATGGAGTGCGACCAGTGCCGACGTGGCTTCTACAACCTGTGCCCGACGCACAGCCAGCGGGCCCTCGGCGTGACCGCGGACGGCGGAATGGCGGAGCAGTTCCGCGCCCCACGGGAACGTCTCGTTCCGGTGCCGCCCGGGCTCGATCTTGGCGACGCACCGATCGTCGAGCCGGCGACCGTGTCGTGGCACGCCCTGCGCTTGGCGGGGACCGCGCCGGGCAAGCGGGTCGCCGTGGTCGGGGCGGGCGCGCTCGGCCTGCTCGCCGTCGCCGGCGCTCGCCGCATGGGTGCAGACGACGTCGCGCTCGAAGCGCGTCACCCGCACCAGCGCGAGGCGGGTGAGCGGCTCGGCGCTCGCATCGGCGCCGACGGTGTCTACGACGTGGTCGTGGAGGCTGCCGGCTCGGAGGCGAGCCTCGCCCGGTCGATCGAGCTCGCGGCACCGCGTGGCACGGTCGTCGTGCTCGGCGTGCACTTGGGCGCGGTGTCGTTGGACTGGATGCCGCTGTTCCACCGTGAGGCGAGTGTCGTGCCGTCGCTCGGGTACTGCCGCCACGACGACCGGCGGGAGATGGAGGACGCGGCGGCGATGCTCGCCGACGACCCGGAGATCGCGAGCGCGCTGATCACGCACCGCTTCCCCATCGAGGACGCGGGCGAGGCGTTCCGCGTCGCCGGCGACAAGTCCTCGGGCGCCATCCGGGTCGTCATCGAACCGTGACCCCGATTCGCCGCGCCGTGCCGCCGGGCCCTTCCTTCGCGCACATTGTCGACTCACCGACCGATATCGGTGGCTGAGTCGACACAGATCTCGGGCCGTTTGCGTCTGTGTCTGCCGAGCCACCGATTGCGTGGCTGAGTCGACACAGACGTTCGCGGCCACGTCCGTGTCTGCTGAGCCACCGATTACGTGGCTGAGTCGACACAGACGTCACCCCGGCGCGGTCTGTGTCGACTGAGCTACCTGTTTCCGTGGCTCAGGCGACAATGTGCGCGGTGGGGTGCGGACGGGAGGCCTCCGGGCGACGGTTAGAGGGCTTCGTACTCGACCGTGACCGCGGAGCCGCTCGGCAGGCTCTGGCAGGTCAGGATCCAACCCTCGTCGACCTCTTCCGGCGTCAGTGCGTTGTTGACGCGCATCGCCGCGCTTCCCTCGCGAAGCAGCGCCATGCACGTGGCGCAGTTCCCGGACTCGCACGAATACGGGGCAGGGACGCCACCGCGCCGAGCGGTCTCGAGAATCGTGTCGCCCGGTCGGTAGTCCAGGGTGTGCGACTTGCCTCCGAGGATCAGCGTGATGGACTGCGGTGGGTCGGTGCCCGTATCGGTCGCGGCGCCGTCGATCGTCGCCGCGTCCGCCGCCGGCGGCGCGTGCAGGATCCGGGACCACGAACCGCTCGATCAGGATGTGGTCGGGGTCGACACCGAGCTCGAGCAGCGTCGTCTCGACGAGGTCCATGAACGGACCTGGCCCGCAGATGTAGAAGTCCGCATCGAGGGTGTCGCCGACGAACGTCGCGATGTCCGGTGCGTCGAGGAACCCTCCGTCGGCGTCGAGGTGATGGCGCAGCTCGAGTCGGTCTTCGTGACCGTCGTTGCAGCTCGTCGAGCTCGGCGGCGAAGATCACCGAGCTGCGATCGCGGTTGGCGTACAGCATGCGAACGCGTCGCGGCGACGTCGTCAGCACGCTCTTCAGGATGGACATGACCGGCGTGATGCCGCTCCCGCCGCAGAAGGCGACGAGCGGGTGGTCGCCGTCCCGGACGCAGAACACGCCGGCCGGCTTCGTCACTTCGAGGACGTCGCCGGCTCGGACGCGGTCGTTGAACCAGTTGGAGACCACGCCGTCGGTGACGCGCTTGACGGTGACGGTGAGATCCGGGTCCGTCTCCGGCGCGCTCGACATCGAATAGCAGCGGAGTACGTCGTCGCCGCCGATGCGGGCTCGGAACGTGCAGAACTGACCGGCCCGATACCGAAACGCGTCGCGGAGGTCCGCGGGGACATCGAGCACGAACGAGCGCGTGTCGTGCGTCTCGTCGACCACCGCCTTCACCGGGACGCGATGGAAGCCGTGATCCCGTCGGACGTCTGGTTCGTCGATCAAGGCGACGCTCCCGGGTGAGGTCTCCACCGGTCGAGGATAACCCCATTCTCATATCGAGCAAGCGGCGTTACAGTGTGACTCCATGGCTGCGACTGTGACGCTCGACGAGCTGCGGGCCGAGATCGGGGGGTCGCCGGAGAGCTCGACCGTCGCCGCGTTCTTCGACGTCGACGGTGCCGTCTGCGCTGGACGCCTCGTCAGCGGTCAAATCGCGGAGCCCGTTCCGTTTCGGAAGCGAGGGTCCGGACGCCGCCGCCGTCACCGCGAGCGTGCGCGCGTGGAGCGGCAAGGAGGTCGCCGAGGTCGACGAGGCGGGGGCACGCGCCTTCGCCCGGTCGGTCGCCGACCGCGTGTACGCCGAGGCCCGCGAGCTCGTCGCGACCCATCGACAGCGCGGGCACACCGTCGTGTTGACATCGCCGGCGACGGTCCACCACCTGCGTCCGCTCGCCGACGCGCTCGGCATCGACGATGTCGTCTGCACTGACGTCGAAGTGGTCGACGGGCGGCTCACCGGCGAGGTGATCGACCCCGTCCTCGTCGCCCAGGCCAAGGTGGCGGCGGTCGAGAAGTTCGTCGCGTCACACGGCATCGACCTCGGTCACAGTCACGCTTATGCCAGCGGGAACGATGCCGTCCCGCTGCTGTCGCTCTTCGGCGCGCCCCATCCGGTGAACCCCGAAGCTGACCTCGCGGCGGCGGCCAAGCGCAACGGATGGCCGGTCGTCCGCTTCGACAGCCGAGGTCGACCGGCGCCCGAGACAGTCGCACGCAGCCTCGCGGCGTACGGAATGATGGTGCCGTCGATGCTCGGCGGGATTGCGATCGGACTCCTCAATCGCGACCGGCACGCCATCGCGGAGTACGGCGTCAACAACTGGATCGAGCGCATGTTCGCGGTCACCGGCGTCTCGCTCCGAGTGCACGGCGAGACGAACCTCTGGTCGCATCGTCCCGCGGTGTTCATCTTCAATCACCGCAACAACTTCGATCCGTACGTCGCCATCAAGCTCGTGCGTCGTGACTGGGGGTCGGTCGCGAAGCGGGAGATCGCGGGGCCCTTGGCCGGTCCGATGCAATGGCTCATGCCCGGCGTCGCGTTCATCGACCGATCGGACGCCGAGAAAGCAGTCGAGGGGCTGCGACCCGTGACCGAGCTGCTCCGCAGCGGTGTGTCGGTGCTCGTCGCGCCCGAGGGGACACGGTCGAGGACCGGGCAGCTCGGCCGGTTCAAGAAGGGCCCGTTCCGGATGGCGATGTCGGCAGGCGTGCCGGTCGTCCCGATCGTCATCCACAACGCCGATCTGGTGGCGAGCAGAGAGGCGGGCATCATCCGCAGCGGCACCATCGACGTCTCGGTGCTGCCACCCGTCCCGACCGACCGGTGGACGCTCGACGACCTCGACGACCACATCGTCGAGGTGCGCCAGCACTACGTCGACACGCTTGCGAACTGGCCGCGAGCAGATGCACAACCTGGTGAGGACGCAACTGTGCGAGCGAACCGTGGGGGAACTCCGTGAACGATCAGCGAACCGCCGTCGTCACCGGCGGCGCCTCGGGCATCGGTCTCGCCATTGCCGAACGCCTCGCCGCCGACGGACACGCCGTCGCCGTGCTCGACCGCAACGCCGAAGCCGGCGAGCAGGCGGCGGAGAAGATCGCCGCGTCGGGCGGCACTGCCATCGGCGTCCAGGTCGATGTGTCCGATCCGGCCTCCATCGACGCGGGTGTCGCGGCCGTGCGCGAACGTCTCGGTCCGGTGCTGGTCCTCGTCAACAACGCCGGGGTCGACACGTTCGGCTCGTTCCGGAAAGTCACGCTCGACGAGTGGAACCGCACGCTGACGGTCAACCTCACCGGCACCTTCCTGTGTTGCCAGGCGATCGTGCCCGACATGATCGACGCCGAGTGGGGGCGCATCGTCAACATCTCGTCGTCCTCCGCGCAGGGCGGGCAGGCGTACATGACCCCCTACGTCGCCTCGAAGGCAGGGGTCATCGGCTTCACGAAGGCGCTGGCGCTCGAGCTCGGCCCGAAGGGCATCACGGTCAACACGATCCCTCCCGGGTTCATCGACACGCCGATGCTCCGAGCCGCGGAGGAAAAGGGGCGTCTCGGCGAGAGCGTCGAGTACCACGCGAGCGCCACGCCGGTGCGGCGGGCCGGGCGCCCGGAGGACATCGCCGCGGCGTGCGCGTTCCTCGTCCGCGACGAGGCGAGCTACATCACGGGACAGGTGATCGGAGTCAATGGTGGCCGCAACACCTGACCAGCCCCGCATCCCGCCATTGCCGCCGAAGGAGTGGCCGCCCTCGATGAGGGAGGCGCTCGCGGCACTGCGACCCCCCGAGCCGCGGCACCCGCTCCCGCGCCGGGACGACAGCCGACCCAAAGGCCTCAACGTCCTCGGAACGCTCGCGCAGCATCCGGCTCTGACGCGGGCGTACCACACGTTCAACGGGCACGTGCAGTTCGCGTCGACGCTCTCACCCCGCCAGCGCGAGCTCCTGGTCCTACGCGTCTCCCGTGTGCGTGAGGCGGAGTACGAGTGGGAACAACACGTCATCCAGGGACGCGACGCGGGGCTCACCGACGAGGAGATCGATCGGGTCCGGGACGGTGGCGACGCGGCGGGATGGTCGGCGCTCGAAGCCGCCATGCTGCGCGCCGTCGACGAGCTCGTCGGCGACGCGATGATTCACGACGACACGTGGGCGGCGCTGGCATCCGAGCTCGACGTCGAGCAGCTCATGGACCTCGTGTTCACCGTCGGCGCGTACGAGGTGCTGGCCATGGCGCTCAAGTCCTTCGGTGTCCAACTCGACGAGGATCTGCTGCACAAGTAGCCGTGTCGAGGCGGGGGCGAGACCTGACAGACTCGGGAGAGTCCGTTCGATCGCGAGTTCGAAAGGAGGGACGCGGTGGAAACGCTCTACCTGGTCGAGCCGATGGACACCGCGGACACCGCCATTCTCGAGCGTTGGGTTCGCGGCCACGGCGGAACGGCCGACGACGTCGTCGAACTGCCCGATCCGGGTGGCGTGGACGTATCGGCGGGCCCGCTGCGCGAGCGATTGCGCGCCGGCGGTGACCCGCTGCTCGCACCGGTGCGCGTCGCCTGGCTGCCGAAGGAACGCAACGGGACCCGCGCCGTCCACCTGCGCGACATGGTGCTGGGCGATCCCCGTCGGCCGCCGTCGTGGCGCAAGCAGCTCATCCTCCGCGGCGATCCCGAGCGAATGATGGTCATCGCCGCTGAGCCGGCGCGGTTGTCCGAGCTGCGCGAGCGGTTCTCCACGACCGCGTCGCCCGCGGACGACGACGCCGCGTTCGTGCGACTCGTCGCTCGGCACGCCCTGCTCGCGCTCGAGCGGGCCGAGTACCGCGCCGTCGGCGCGCAGTACAAGGTGCCGCGACTGGTGCGTGACGAGATCATGTCGTCGCGGTCGTTCCGCGCGGCGCGCCGCGCGCCTCGCCGAAGAGCTCGGGCGCGACCCGGACGAGGTCTGGGACGAAGTCGAGACCTATCTCGACGAGATGGTCACCGGGTTCAATGTCCTCTTCCTCGACCTCATGGCGCGCCTGGGCCAGAAGTTCAAGCGACCGGGATACGGCGACGAGATCGATTACGACCCCAGTCAGCTCGAACGTGTGCGGCAGGAGTTCGCGAAGCATTCGGTGATCGTGCTGCCGTCGCACAAGTCGAACCTCGACGGGGCCATCATTCCCGTCGTTCTGCACGAGAACGGACTGCCGCCTGCGCACACGTTCGCGGGCATCAACATGGCGTTCTGGCCGATCGGCCCGATCATGCGCCACGCCGGGCGCATCTTCATCCGTCGCGACACGCACGACGCGCCGGTCTACCGGTGGGTGCTGCGCGAGTACCTCAGCTACCTCGTGGAAAAGCGTTTCCCTCTCGAGTGGTACATCGAAGGGACGCGATCGCGGACCGGCAAGCTGGGCCCACCCAAGCTCGGCCTGTTGCGCTATGTCGTCGACGCCTACACGGAAGGCCGTGTCGACGACGTGACGATGATGCCGATCTCGATCATCTACGACCAGCTGCACGAGGTGACGGAGTACGCGGTCGAGGCGGCGGGCGGGCAGAAGCAGAAGGAGTCGATCGGCTGGATGATCCGCTCCATGCGCGCGCAGCGCGGCAAGTTCGGAAGGATCTACGTGCGGTTCGGCGAGCCGCTGTCGCTCCGCGCCGCGCTGGCGGCGGTGGGTGATGAGGACCGCTCGATGCAGGCGCAGCGCCTCGCGTTCGAGATCGCGACCCGCATCAACGGGGCGACCGCGATCACGGCGAGCGCGCTCGTGTCGCTCGTCCTTCTCTCGACTCGTGGTCGGGCGATGACGGCGTCCGAGATCCACGCGTCGTTGCAGCCGCTGCTCGAGCACATTCGCGCCCGCCGGCTTCCGCTCGCGTCGTCGGCCGATGCCCTCGACACCGTGGACGGCGTTCGCTCGGTGGCTTCGTCGCTCGTCGCCACTCGCACGATCGACTGCTACGACCAAGGCGATGAGCCGGTGTACGGCGTGACCGCCAGCCAGCATCACGCGGCCGCGTTCTATCGCAACACGATCGTCCACTACTTCGTCGAGGGTGCGATCGCCGAGCTCGCCCTGTTGTACGCGGCACAGCACGACGGTGACCGCCTCGCCACGTTCTGGGAAGAGGCCTTTCGCCTCCGCGATCTGTTGAAGTTCGACTTCTTCTTCGAGCAGCGGGAGGCGTTCCGCAAGGCGTTGACGTCGGAGGTGTCGAGCCGCCTGCCCGGCTGGGAGGACCAGATGACCGAAGGCGTCGACCCGATGTCGCTCCTCGATCGGCTGGAGGGGCCGAGCGCGTTCGGCGTCCTGCGTCCGTTCGTGGAGGCGTACCTGATCGCAGCACGCGCGTTGTGTCAGCTGCCCACCGACATGCCGGTGGAGGAGCGGTCGTTCGTCAAACGCTGCGTCGCACTCGGAGGCCAGCTCGTGCGACAGCGCCGGGTACGAAGCCCCGAAGCGGTGTCGAAGCCGCTGTTCGCGACGGCGCTGCAACTGGCCGCTCACCGCAAGCTCACCGAACCGGGTCCGGACCTCGCGGCGCGCCGCGCCGCGTTCGCCGACGAGCTCATGGACGTGGCGAGCCGGATCGACATCGGCGAGCAGCACCTGTACGCGGCGTGGGGACGGTCGATGACGGCGGTGCCGTGGTGAGCGCTCCGGCGGACGAGCTGACTCTGCTGGCCGAAGACGGTACGGAGGTCTTCTACCGCCGATGGGTTCCGGAGGGTGACGCGCGGGCCGTCGTCCTCGTGGCGCACGGCATGTCGGAGCACTCCGGCCGCTACGCACGCCTTGCCGGCGCGCTCACCGTCAGCGGCTACGCGGTGTACGCGCCGGACCACCGGGGCCACGGGCGCACGTCGTCGTCGACCGGTGTCGGTCGCGTGGGGTCGAGTGGCATCGAAGCAGTGCTCGACGATCTCGACGCGCTGCGGGCGCGTGCGATGGACGAGCAGACGGGTCGACCGGTGGTGTTGTTCGGCCACTCGATGGGCGCGCTGCTCTCACAGGCGTACGCCGAGCAGCACGGGAAGGGACTCGCGGGTCTCGCGCTGTCCGGCTCACCCGGAGCTGCCGAGGGCATCGAGACGATGGTGGAGATGGTGCAGCAGGCCGTAGACGGGGGCATGGGCGACGAGCCGGTGTCCGCGCTCAGCGGGTTCGGCGCAGACGACGGGTCGGCTCGCACCCCGTTCGACTGGCTCAGCCGCGACGAGGCCGAGGTCGACGCGTACATCGCCGACCCGTACTGCGGCGAGAACCATCCGATGACGTACGGGTTCCTCGCGGCGTTGATGACCCTGACACTCGAGTCCATGAGGCCCGAGGCGATCGCGCGCATCCCGGCGGTCATGCCGATCCTCCTGATGACCGGCGAGGCGGACGCTGCATCGAACATGGGCGCCGGCGTGCACGAGCTCGAGAAGCGCATGCGCGACGCGAACCTCTCTGTCGAAGCGCTGTGGTATCCGGAGGCGCGCCACGAGATCCTGAACGAGATCAACCGCGACGAGGTCACGGCCGACCTCCTCGCGTGGTCGATCGTCGTCGCGAGCGCGGCTCAGGTCGAGCTCCGGTGGAAACGGGTGCTCTGGCACCTGTTCCACCGAACATCGGAGCTGTCAAGCGGGCCAGTCGTGCAGGGTGTCGAGGTAGAGCCGACGGATGCTCTCGATGCGTTCGTCCAGGTCAGCCACCGTCCACTCCTCGAGCGAGACGGGCGGGAGGACTGCGACGTCGACCGTGCCGGGGTTCATCGTCGAGGCGTCGATCGAGGCGATCAACTCGGCGTTGCGGATCACGATCGGCACGATGGGGATGCCTGCCGCCATCGCGATGCGGAACGCGCCCTTCTTGAACGGGCCGACCTCCGTGGTGTCGAGTCGAGTCCCCTCTGGCGCCACGATGACCGAGATCCCCTTGCGGGCGAGGTCCTCCACGGGTTCGAGCGACGCGACAGCGGCCGCGGAGTTGGCACGGTCGACGAAGGCGACGTCGACGAGCCGCCCGAACGTCCCGATGATCGGGTCGCGCTCGAGCTCCTTCTTCGCGACGCCGGTGAAGTCGCGCTCGACGAGTCGGGCGACGATGAACGGGTCGAAGTTGTTGCGGTGGTTGAAGATGAACACGGCCGGCCGCTGCGCCCAGAGGTTGTCGCGGCCCGTCACGTTCAGCTCGACGCGGTTGAGCCGGAAGACGAGGTCGAGCCACCGCTCGGCCGCGACGTTCACGATCTCGTACTTGTTTCGCTTGACCAGCGCGCTCAGGACGCCGGCGGCACCGATCGGAACCATGGCGGCCGCGCCGGCCATGATCTTCACCGTGCCCGCGAGGCCACCGCCGCCCCGGCTGCGAAGTCGCACGATCGGCCACCCGCGCCGGTTCGCCACCGCGGCGAGCTTGGGTCTCGGGTTGATCGGACGGGGGTTGCCGACGAGATGCATCAGCGCGAGGTCTTCGTCCCCGTCCGCGTAGAAGTAACTGCGGTCGAGGTCGACGTCCATGTCGGCGGCGAGCTTCTGTACGGCGTTCGCCTTGCCGGGCCCCCACAGCACAGGCGTGTCGACGTCGCCGGAGAGCACGCCGTCGTTCACCGTGAACCTGTTGCACAGCACGTGGTCGATCCCGAGGAAGCGAGCCACAGGCTCGACCTGGTAGCTCGTAGCCGACGAGGACAACACGACGGTGTGCCCCCGCTGCTGGTGCGAGCGAACGAGCTCGCGCATCTCGGGATAGAGCAGCGGCTCGATCTTCTGACGGAACAGACGCTCGCCCATCTCTTCGAGGTCCTCGGTGGCGCGTCCTCGCCAGGCTTCGGCCCCGACCTTCAACAGATCTTCGAACCCCGCCCGCCCGAGGCCCGCGCCGACCGCGACCGCGACGGTTCGCATCAACTCGGACACACTGAGGTCCCGGCTCCGCATGCGGTCCTGCGCGAGGTAGCGAGCCGAGTAGCCGGCGATGAGTGTGCCGTCGAGGTCGAAGAACGCGCCGACTTCCGCGCCTCTCGGGCTTGCGTCGACCTCGGCAACCGACCCTGGCAGGCGGAGCGTGGCCGTCATCACCCGGTGTGGACCGGCAGCCGCTCCCACCCTCGAACAGTGGACGTGCGGGCTTGGACGGCGTTGGCCCAGTCCACCTCCCAAGTCGGGAACCGCTTCAACACCTCGTCGAGCGCCACCCGTGCCTCCATGCCGCGCCGAGCGCGGCGCCGAGACAGAAGTGGATGCCGTAGCCGAACGCGAGGTGGTGGTCGATCGTGCGGTGGATGTCGAACCGGCCACCCTCGGGGAACTTGCGCTCGTCGCGGTTCGCGGAAGCAGTCAACAGCAGGATGGCGCTCCCCGCGGGCACCTTCTCGCCGTAGTGCTCGACGTCGTTCATGACGTACCGAGCCTGCACCGGCGACGGCGCTTCGAATCGCAGAACCTCCTCGATGGTTCCGGGGATCAACCCGCGGTTCTCCACGATCTCCGCGCGCTGGTCGGGATGGTCGGCGAGGACCTTGCCCGTCCAGCCGATCAGTCGCGTCGTCGTCTCGTTTCCCGCGGCGGCGAGGAGATTGACGAAGTTCAGCACCTCTTCGCGGGTGAGCCGGCGACGCGTTCCCGTCTCGTCGTCGAACTCGGATCGGAGGAGCTCCGTCATCACGTCGTCCGACGGGTGCTCGCTCCGCCAGTCGATGTACGCCCCGAACGCCTCGGTGTGGTCCTGCGGGTGGAAGTCAGCGGGCATCGTGCCCTCCGACAGCCGCAGCCCTTCGTCGATCTGCTCGCGGATGGACGGCTGGTCCTCCTCGGGGATACCGAGGAGCATGCCGATCGTGCGCATCGGCATCTCGGCACCGAGGTCGCGGATGAAGTCGAACCCGCCCGCATCGACGAGCGGGTCGAGGCTCCGGGCGCAGAACTCGCGGACCTTCGGCTCGATCGCGGCCATCTTCCTCGGCGTGAACGCGCTGGAGAGCAGACCGCGGTGGACGTCGTGGTCGGGCGGGTCCTCGAAGATGATCGATCCCGGCGGGATGTCCATGCTGCTCTTGATGAGCTCGAGGATCGTCCCCTTCGACGAGCTGTACGTCCGCCAGTCGACCGAGCACCGCTCGACGTCGTCGAACCGGCTGACGGCGTAGAAGTCGTAGCGCTCGTTGTAGTAGAGCGGACGCTCGTCTCGGAGTCGTTGCCAGGTCGGGTACGGGTCGCTGTCGATCTCGAAGTCGTACGGGTCGTAGTAGACGTCGGAGTCGGACGTGGTCTTCACGAGCGGCAACCTCCCCGGGCGCGCCTGGCTGGCCAGACGCGGAACGGCATTACTCTACGCAAAGAAGCTCGTTCTCAACAGGGCCGGCAGGCGGGGAACCGTGCTCGGTTGCCACGGGTGACACGATGCGCCGGAAGCATTACTCTCTTGGGAGAACAACACCGTTCTCAGTTCCGAAAGAGCAACCATGTCGACTGCAACGCTCGACATCCCGGTCTTCGACGCGGACAACCATCTGTACGAGACCAAGGACGCGATGACGAAGTACCTCCCGGACCGGTACCGAGGGGTCATCGACTACGTCGACGTCCGTGGTCGAACGAAGATCGTCGTCAAGGGCCGGATCAGCGAGTACATCCCCAACCCGACGTTCGACGTCGTCGCCCGTCCGGGCGCGCAAGAGGACTACTTCCGCAAGGGCAACCCCGAGGGCCTCTCCCGGCGCCAGATCTTCGGTGAGCCGATGCGCGCCATCCCCGCATTCCGCGCGCCGGGTCCGCGTCTCGAGCTGATGGACGAGCAGGGCATCGACCGGTGCCTCCTGTTCCCGACCCTGGCCAGCCTGGTCGAGGAACGGCTGCGTGACGACCCGGACGCGATCCATGTCGTCATCCACGCGCTCAACGAGTGGATGCACGAGACGTGGCAGTTCAGCTACGAGGATCGCATCTTCGCAACGCCCGTCATCACGATGCCGGTCGTCGACAAGGCGATCGAAGAGCTCGAGTGGGTGGTCGAGCGGGGCGCCAAGGTCGTGCTCATCCGGCCCGCGCCTGTTCCCGGTTACCGCGGGCCGCGCTCGTTCGCGCTCCCGGAGTTCGATCCGTTCTGGGAGAAGGTCGTCGAGCACGACGTCCTGGTCGCGCTGCACTCGTCGGACAGCGGCTACGAGCGCTACGCGAACGAGTGGATCGGTAGCGACAGCGAGATGCTGCCGTTCCAGCCACAGGCGTTTCGCATGCTCGGCGCGTGGCGCCCCGTGGAGGACGCGGTCGGATCGCTGGTCGTCCACGGCGCGCTCTCGCGGTTCCCCGACCTCAAGGTCGTGGTCGTCGAGAACGGCAGCATCTGGGTCGAGCCTCTGCTGCGCAACCTCGCCGACATCTACAAGAAGATGCCGCAGGACTTCATGGAGGAACCGGTCGCGGTCTTCAAGCGCCAGATCCACATCAGCCCGTTCTGGGAGGAGGACCTCGGCGCGCTGGCCGACCTCATCGGTGAGGACCGCGTGCTGTTCGGCTCGGACTTCCCGCATCCCGAAGGTCTCGCCGACCCGGCGACGTACGTGAAGGAGCTCGAGGGATTGTCGGACGAGACCATTCGCAAGATCATGGGCGGCAATCTCGCCCGGCTGATGAACGTCAAGGACGCCGTCCTTCGATGAGTCCACGATGACCGACTTCGACTCGATCGACTTCTTCCGCGACCAGACGCTGGTCGAGGACCCGTATCCGTACTTCGACTTCCTCCGGGAGGAGTGCCCCGTCCGGCGCGAGCAGCACCACGACGTCGTGATGGTGACCGGGTACGACGAGGCACTGTCCGTGTACCACGACATCGACACGTTCTCGTCGTGCAACTCGGTCACGGGCCCGTTCCCCGGCTTCCCGGTCGCGCTCGAGGGTGACGACATCAGTGAGCTGATCGAGAAGCATCGCGACGAACTGCCGTTCAGCGACCAGCTTCCGACGATGGACCCGCCGATGCACAAGGCGCATCGCGGGTTGCTCATGCGTCTGATCACACCGAAGCGCCTGAAGGAGAACGAGGAGTTCATGTGGACGCTCGCCGATCGGCAGATCGACGAGTTCGTCGGTCGTGGGACCTGCGAGGTCGTGCGTGACTTCGCCGGTCCGTTCACGCTTCTCGTGATCGCCGACCTGCTCGGTGTTCCGGAGGAGGACCGGCCGATGTTCCGCGAGGAGCTCCAAGGCTCACGTCGGGACCAGGCGATCGGCAGCACCCAAGACGACAAGATGGCCCACAGCCCGCTCGAGTACCTGTACTCGAAGATACGGACGTACGTGGAGGACCGGCGCCGCTCACCGCGCGATGACGTGATCACGGGCCTGGCGACGGCCACGTTCCCGGACGGTTCCTTGCCGGACGTCATGGACGTCGTGCGGGTGGCCGCGAACCTGTTCGCTGCCGGCCAGGAGACGACCGTCCGGCTGCTCGGCTCTGCGCTGCAGCGCATCGCCGAGGACGACGATCGTCCAGCAGCTGCTGCGGAACGAGCCCGACCACATCCCCAACTTCGTCGAGGAGACGCTCCGCTTCGAGAGCCCCGTGAAGGGCGACTTCCGACTCGCTCGGGTGCCGACGACCGTCGGCGGCGTCGACATGCCTGCGGGAACGACGGTGATGGTGATGAACGGCGCTGCGAACCGCGATCCACGGCACTTCGAGTCGCCGACGAAGTTCGACGTCGACCGCGGCAACGCCCGCGAACACCTCGCGTTCGGCCACGGGACGCACTTCTGTCCGGGCGCGCCGCTGGCGCGGGCCGAGGCACGCGTCGCGATCGAGCGCCTGCTCGACCGGATGCACGACATCCGGATCGACGAGGACAAACACGGCCCGCCGGATGCGCGCCGGTACCAGTACGCGCCGACCTACATCCTCCGCGGCTTGAACCGCCTGCACCTGACCTTCACGCCCGCGTAGAACCGGGTCTCGTCCCGTCCCATCCTCCGTTCTGGCGTCAACGAGTGCGCATATGCGCACCGATTGACGCCAGAAGTCGACCCGCTTCCCCCGCTTCGCCCCGCTTCCCCCGCCGGCACCTGACCAAGGGAAGTGGGAAATGTCGAACCCTGAGCTCTTTGCCCTCGCTGCGCGGCAGCACGGGCTGATCACCTGGCCGCAACTTCAGACCTTCGGTGTACCCAGACGCACTGTTTCAGGCTGGGTCCGGAAGGGTCGACTCGAGCGGCTCTCGCCGTCGGTCTACCGCCTCGGCGGCGCGCCGGACACCTGGTCTCAGCGGGTGATGCGGGCCACGCTCGACACGGGCGGATGGGCGTCGCACCGCACTGCGGCAGCGCTCCACGGGCTCGATGGTCACGACGGACGAGACATCGAAGTCGTCGTCGAGCGCTGGAAGCGTTCGAGCATGCACGACGGCTACGTCGTCCACGAGACCAAAGACATCCGAGGCGTGGACCTCGCTTCGCGTCACGGCATTCCGTGTACGTCGCTGGTACGAACGTTGATCGACCTGGCCGCGGTCGAGCATTCGTTCCGCGTCGAGCAAGCGCTCGACCACGCGTGCCGCGTCGACGCCGACCTCCTGCCGCTCGTCAATCAGAGGTTTCTGCAGGTCGCCCGGCGCGGGCGCAACGGCACGAGACTGATGCGCCGGCTGCTCGGCGAACGCACGGGCATCTACATCCCACCCGGCAGCACCTTCGAGCGACAGGCTCTCGACTGGATCGATGCCGCCGGCATCGACAGGCCGGTCAAGCAACACAAGGTCGTCGACGGCGAGTTCACGGCATACCTCGACATCGCCTGGCCGCACTTGCTGTTCGCGATGGAGTGCGACTCGCTCGCACATCACTTCAGCAAGGCGGCGCAGGAGTGGGATCGGAGGCGTCGCCGGCACTTGAAGCGTTTGGGCTGGGAGGTCGCCGAGTTCTCGTACGGCGAGGTCAAGTCCGGCGCATTCATACCCGAGCTGCGCCAACTCCTGATTCTGGCGTCAACCACGGCTCACATCCGCACTGGTTGACGCCAGAACGAGCAGGAGGAATCAGAGGGGCGGCAGTGGCGGGAGTTGGCGCGTGCGCAGGAGCTCGGTCCCGAGGTGCTTCGTGAGCGCCTTCGACGAACCGAGGAGCTGGTCGAGCACGAGCACCCGGCGCGCGTAGCGGTGGAACGGGTGCTCGGTGGTGAAACCGACGCCGGCGAGCACCTGCTGGCAGTGACGCATCGCCGTGCGTGCGCTGCGCCCGGCAACCGCCTTGGCCATCGCAGCGCTCAGAGGCGAACCGTCGAGCCACGCGCCGTCGAGCGCGGCGTCGGCCATCTCGATCGCGACGAGTGTCTCGGCGAGCCGATGGCGGACGGCTTGAAACGAGCGCGATCGGGCGGTCGAACTGGATCCGGTCCAGCGCGTGCTCTCGCGCCAGCTCGAGCATCCGACGTGACGCGCCGACGAGCTCGTGCCCGAGCGCCAGCTGGCCGAGCGCGATCGCGTCGTTCCACGTGGGAACCGGTTCGGAGTCCCCGGCCTCGACTTCACCGTGTACCTCGGCGAGCGCGAGCGTCGGGTCGAGGCCGTGCACGTCCCGAAGCGACAGCGATGTGATGGGCACGGTGAACGCTTCGTGCTTCTCGCCTGCCGACGCGACCACGACGGCGGTGTCGGACACGGACGCTGCCATTGCCGCCGTGGCCAGACCGGTCATCGTCAACTGCATGCCGTCGAGCTCGCCCGGCGGCGTCCACTGCGCAAGCGCGGGGAGCACGACGGCGGTACCCGCGGCATCGAGGCCGAGCGCCGCGCAACAGCACCGCGTCGAGCGCGGACGACGTGGCGTTGGACGAGCCCTGCGCTTCGAACAGCGTCGAAACCGCGGCCCGCGGGTCGTGGGCGAGTGCGTCGTGCCAACCGAGCTCCACCAATGCCGAGTCGAGATCCGCGCCGGTGTGCGCGTCGGTGGCGTGACGGACGGTCCGCGCGAACAGCTCGAGGTCGTCGCCTTCGATCATCGGTCATCCCCGAGCTCGAGCAGCCGGCGGGCGATGATGTTGCGCTGGATCTCCGAGCTGCCGCCGTAGATCGACGCCGCGCGAGAGAAGAGGTACTCGGTCCGCCACACGTCGCTCATCGGATCGTCGCCGATCGTCACCTCCGCGTTCAGGCCGTCGGCGACGAGGTCGAACACTGCTTGATCGGTCGTCGCCAGCAGCACCTTGTCGATCGATGTCTCCGGGCCGAGCCGTTCGCCGCGCGCGAGTCGGTGCTGCGTCGCACGCGACCGTGCACGGAAGGCGTACAGCAGCTGAGTCACTTCGCCGAGGTCGTCGGGATCGACGCCACCGGCCGGCAGCGCGTCGAGCATGAGCTGCAGCCGTCGATGCAGAAAGGTGCCGCGATGCCACAACGACGTGCTGCGTTCGTACGGCAGCAGGTCCATGGCGACCGACCAGCCGTCACCTTCGTTGCCGAGCGTGCGGTCGAACGGCACGAGGACGTCGTCGAAGAACACCTCGCAGAACTCGTCCCTCCCGTGCATCGCGCCGATCGGCCGCACCGTGATACCCGGCGTCTCCATGTCGACGAACAGCGCGGTGATGCCGCGGTGAGCCGACTCCTGCGGACCCGTCCGCGTCAGCAGCACGCATCGCTGGGCGAACTGAGCGAAGCTCGTCCACACCTTCTGGCCGGTCGACGCGCCAATCGCTATCAGTGCGGGTTGCCCGGCACGCGAGCGACGCGAGGTTGCTGCCCGTGCCCGGCTCCGAGAACCCTTGGCACCATGTCTCGTCGCCGCGCAGCAGCCGAGGCACCATCTCGGCGGCGAGCGTCGCCGGCGCGAAGTCGATCATCGTCGGCGCCAGGACCTCGGTCATCGAGTACACGTTCGGGTCGACGAGGTCTCGCGCCGTGAGCGCTTCACCGAGGTATGCCCGCAGCAGCGACGACCCGCCGAGCCCCCCGACACGAGCGGGCCATCCCCAACGCATCCAGCCGGCGTCGAACGTGAGGCGCTTCACCTTCGACACGTGCACCATGTCGTCCGCGAGCGTGCCTGGGTCGCCGGGCCGCAGGTCGTCGTCGTGCTCGTCGAGCCAGGTGTCGAGCTGAGCGCGGTACTCGTCCAGCTCCATCAATCGGACGTCGGCACAGGCCTGGTCGGATCATGGGCCCGGCCGGAGTCGCGGATGCCGCTCCTTCGCAAGAACGTCATCCGCCGCGTGTGGAGGCGCCACCCGTCCGGCGTGCGGCGGTAGGTGTCCGTGTACCAACCGATTCGCATGTCGTGATTCGTCTGGTCGACGAAGCAGAGCGGCTGCTCACCTGTTCCGCCGTCGTCGTCCAGTTCGAGGACCGGAGGACCGACGAGGAACAACCCCTTCGGCGCCGCGGCCACGAGGGTCGGGAAGTCCTTCAGCGTGTACGTGTCGCCGAACGCGCTGTACGTGCCATCCGACGTGAAGACGGTCATGACTGCTTCGATGTCGTCCTTCGTCATCGCCACCGCGTAGCGAGCCAGAAGCTGTTGGATCTCGATGACGTCGTCGGCCGGCGCCTTGGCCATGAGGGCGGACGATAACGAAGTTCTCATAGACTGGCAATGCCACTACAGGACAGGGGAGGAACGTGGAGGAGGGGATCTCGGCCCAGCCGCGATGGTCGTTGCGGACGGTGCCGGCGCAGTTGGTGCGGCTCTATCGCGACGAGGGCTGGTGGACCGACGACACCCTCGGGTCGATGGTCGCCGCCGGCCTGCGTGAGCGCAGCGGCGCCGGTTTCTCCGTTCGCTCGAAGGTACGGCCCTGGCGGGGCACGTTCGCCGACGTCGATCGCGCGGCCCGTTCGCTGGCGGGCGCGCTGCAAGCGCAGGGCGTGGGTCCGGGCGACGTCGTGGTGTTCCAGTTGCCGAACTGGGTCGAGGCCGGCATCTCGTTCTGGGCCGCCGCGTACCTCGGCGCCGTGGTCGTTCCGATCGTGCACTCCTACGGGTCCAAGGAGGTCGACTACATCCTGCGGGCGACGTCGCCCGACGTCGTGATCACCGCGGAACGGTTCGGTCACAGCGACTATCTCCCGACATACGAAGCGCTGCTCGCCGAGCACCCGCAGGCCCGTTGGCTCGTCGTCGGCGACACGGCTGCGAACGATCTGCCGGCCGGCGCCACCCCCTTCGCCTCGCTGGTCGACGGCGAACCACTGCGCGAACTGGTCTCGGCCGACCCCGATGGACCGGCCGTGATCGGGTTCACGTCGGGGACGACACGCGACCCGAAGGGCGTCGTGCACTCGCATCGCACGATCGGTTTCGAGACCCGCCAACTGGAGTACATGTTCCCCCAGGGCGGGCCGCCGCAGATCACCGGCTCACCGGTCGGACACTTCATCGGAATGCTCAACGCGTTCCTGGTGCCGCTGCTGCGCGACCGCCCTGTCAACCTCATCGACGTCTGGGACCCGGGTGAGGTCCTGCGGATGATGCGCGAGGAGGGCCTCGGCGTCTCGGGCGGGGCCACGTACTTCCTGACGAGCCTCCTCGATCATCCCGACTTCACGGAGGAGCATCTCGCGTTGATGCCGTTCGCGGGTCTCGGTGGTTCGACCGTGCCGGTCGCGGTCACCGAGCGGACGACGAGGCTCGGCATCAAGACGTTTCGGTCGTACGGCAGCACCGAGCACCCATCGATCACGGGCTGTCTGATCGACGAGCCCGAGGTCAAGCGGCTCACGACCGACGGGCACCCGCTCCCGGGCGTCGAGATACGGCTGGACGAGACGGGCGAGATCCTGTCGCGCGGCCCGGACTGCTTCGTCGGCTACACGGATCCCTCGCTGACAGCGCGCGTGTTCGACGACGAGGGCTGGTATCGCACGGGCGACATCGGTGCCCTCGACGAGGAGGGGTACCTGACGATCACGGACCGCACGTCGGACCTCATCATCCGGGGCGGCGAGAACATCAGCGCCGTCGAGGTCGAAGAAGCGCTTCTCGGCATCGACGCGATCGCCGAGGTGAGTGTGGTGGCCGCGCCCGACGAGAGGCTCGGCGAGCATGCCGCGGCCGTCATGCGCGTGCGCGACGGCATGACGGCGCCGACGCTCGCCGATGTGCGGCACCACCTCGAAGCGACCGGCATGGCGAAGCAGAAGTGGCCGGAGTCGATCTACGAAGTGACCGAGTTCCCTCGCACCCCCTCGGGAAAGGTGCAGAAGTTCCGTCTCCGCCAACAGTTGCGCGACGGAGCACCGGGGCGCGGGTGACAGCAGGCGATCGTCGCGAGCAACGTCATTGACAGCACGTCGCAACATGTTCTTCGCATTCTGATGGGTCGTTTCTCGCCACGGAGATACACCCTTCTCCGGTACCAAGGGGTACGCTTCTCGGTGTGACGACGAACGAATCAGCGCCCGCGGCACCGACCTCGACGTGGCGCGAACTCGCTGTCGCGCGGTCGCTCGACTCGGCGCGTGTGCGTGCGGAAGACAGGGTTCAGCGCTTCCTCGACGCAGCACTCGAGTTGATGAACTCGAGCCCCACGGGCAAGGACTTCACCGTCCAAGAAGTGGTCGAACGCTCCGGCCAGTCCCTCCGGAGCTTCTACCAGTACTTCGGCGGCAAGCAGGAGTTGCTCCTCGCGTTGTTCGAAGAGACAGTTCGCTCGACCGCCGACCAGGTGCGCGAACACATCGCGGACGAGCACGATCCGCTCGAGCGGCTCCATCGCTTCGTCGTCGAGTACTACCGCCTGTCCCGGCCCGCCAAGCGAGGCAGGGCGAGCAAGCAACGTCCGACACCGGCGATGGCCGAGTTCGCGCAGCAGCTGCTCACGTCCCATCCCGAGGAGGCGGCGCGCGCGTTCCTTCCCGTGGTGTCGCTGTTCGAGGACGTGATCGACACCGCGGTTGCCGCGGGCGTGGTGCGTGACGACGTACGTCGGCGCCGGGTCGCCGGCATCGTGCTCGAGGCGATCCTGTTCCACTCGTTCTCGACCACGATCACCGGAGCCGAGGCAGACACCGGCGGCGGCGATCCCGCCGAAGAGCTCTGGGACATCATGCTCAACGGGATCGGTGCCTGAACCTAGATGACCCGGGAGTCGTGGCCCTCCCAGTAGCGGTCGCGTAGGAGACGCTTGTAGAGCTTGCCGTTGTCGTCGCGGGGGAGCTCGTCCACGAAGTCGACGCTGCGGGGGCACTTGTAGGACGCCAGCTCGGACCGGCAGTACGTCAGGAGCTCTTGCTCGAGCTCGGATCCGCCGGCGGCCGGGTCGGTCGGTTGGACGATCGCCTTCACCGCCTCACCCATCTCGGGCTCGGGGACGCCGATCACGGCGACGTCGGCGACGGCGGGATGCCCGGCGAGCACGTTCTCGGCTTCCTGCGGATAGATGTTCACGCCGCCCGAGATGATCATGTGGGCCTGTCGGTCGGTGAGGTAGAGGTACCCGTCCTCGTCGAGGTAGCCGATGTCGCCGAGGGTCCGCCATCCCTTGTCGTTCACGATCGACGCCGTCTTCTCCGCGTCGTTGTGGTACTCGAACGAGCGACCGCCGGCGAAGTAGACGACGCCCGCTTCACCCGGTGCGAGCTCCGCGCCGTCGTCATCGACGATGTGGCATTCCTCCATCGGCCGGCCGACCGACCCGGGGTGCTCGAGCCATTCCTGCGGCGTGATGAACGTGCCGCCGATGTCCTCGGTGCCCGAGTAGTACTCGAAGATGATCGGGCCCCACCAGTCGAACATCCGGCGCTTGATCGGGACGGGACATGGTGCCGCGGCGTGCACGACCATCCGCAGGCTCGACACGTCGTAGCGCTCGCGGTCTGCTTCGGGCAGCTGCAACATGCGCACGAACATCGTCGGCACGAACTGTGCGATCGTGACGCGATAGCGCTCGATGAGCTCGAGACACGTTCGCGGATCGAACTTCTCCATCACCACCACGGTTCCGCCGAGGCGATGCATCGACATCGAGTACACGAGCGGAGCGGCGTGATAGAGCGGCGCGGGGGAGAGGTACACCGATGCGGGCTCGACGCCGAACATGCCGATGCCCTGCGCGATCTGCACCGGTGCCGCGTTCGGATCGCCGAACGGTGTGCCGGGGAGCGGCTTGCGTACGCCCTTGGGCCGGCCGGTGGTGCCCGACGAGTAGAGCATCTCGCGGCCCTCCCGCTCGTCCTCGAGCGGCGTCGGCGGCTCGGCGGCGAGCACGTCGTCGTAGCGCTCGAACCCCGTCAGCTCGCCCACCGCGGAGATCCGGACCGCGATCCGTGAGAGATCGAGTCCCGCGACGACGTCGGCCATGGCCGCCGACGAGACGAGTGCGACCGCTCCGCAGTCGTCGAGCACGTACTGCACCTCGCTCGGACGGAGGTGGCTGTTGATCGCGGTGAAGTAGAGCTCGGACCGTTGTGCCGCCCAGGCCACTTCGAGGAACGGACGGTTGTTCTCCATCACGATGGCGATGTGGTCACCGGCGTGCAGGCCACGGGTCCGCAATGCTCGGGCGAAGCGGCGCGAGCGGTCCTCGAGGTCGGCGTACGTCGCGGTCTCGCCAGTCGACCCCATGACGATCGCGGGAGTGTCGGGCGTGTGCACGGCGTGCCAGCTCGGCGTCATGTGAAGAACGCTGTTCTCTGCCATGACCAGCAACGCTCTCACATCAGGCGAGGAGCGGCAACGGACCGGCCGGTCGCCACGCGCGCTGGGCCGATCGGTCCATGCGGGTGTCGACCTGGGAAGCGGGTTTCTCGTTGTGCGAGAAGGGTCTTTGCGCTCCACCGAGTGACCAGTAACGTGCGCTGCTGGAAGGGGGGCTCGTGAAGGATTTCCTCCAGTTCGCCGTGATCGGCCTCGGGGCCGGCGCGTGCTACGCCCTGCTGGCGCAGGGCGTGGTGCTGATCTATCGCGGCTCGGGGGTCGTGAACTTCGCGCACGGCGCGTTCGCCATGCTCGCGGGCTACGTCACCTTCGTCGAGCTCGGGGACGACTCGAAGGTGAATCGCTTCCTGTTCATCCCGGACTCCCATTTCCTCGGCGACTCGTGGCCGACGCTGCCGGCGATCCTCGCCGGCATCTTCGTCGGCAGGACTGGTGGCGTTCCTGTTCCAGCGGGTGATCCTGCATCGCCTGCGTCGAGCCGCGCCGATCGTTCGGCTCATCAGCACACTCGCGGCGCTGGCGGTCGTGCAGTCCTTCGTCGTGATCCGCTACGGAGCGACGACGTATCGCATCCGCAACTTCCTGCCTGACAACCGGTACGCCTCGGGTGGCATCAACTTCCAAGAGGAGCGACTCATCGTCGTCGGCATCGTCGTCGTGCTGACGGTTGCTCTGTGGGGGTTCACCAAGTACACCCGCGTCGGCCTCGCGATCACGGCATCGGCGCAGAACGAACGCGCGGTGGCCACGCTCGGGTGGTCACCGGAGCGGCTCTCGATGCTCACGTGGACGATCGGCGGGGCGCTGGCCGGGCTCGCCGGCATCCTCGTCGCGCCGTTCACCGGCCTCACGCCCGAGATCTTCACGTTGGTGGTCACGATCTCTGCCCTGGCCGCTGCACTCCTCGGCGGCTTCGAGTCCTTCCCGCTCACGCTGCTCGGTGGCCTGTTGCTCGGTGTCGGCGAGTCGCTGATGACCAACTACCAGACCGACGTGCAGGACTGGTTGCATCTCAACTCGCTGACCGGCGCGACCCAGGCCGTGCCGTTCCTGGTCATCCTGGGTGTGCTCGTCGTGCGCGGCAAGGCGCTTCCGCTGCGAAGTCACGTCACCGACGTGCTGCCGAGGCTGGGCATCGGGCGTGATCAACTGGCCCGGCATCATCATCGGCGTCGGCATCACCCTCGGCGTCGTCGTTGTTCTGGCTCGACGACAACTGGGCCACCGCGATGTACATCTCGCTCGCCGCGGCCGTCTTCGTCGCGTCGATCGTCCTGCTGACCGGGTTCGCAGGCCAGTTGTCGCTCGCGCAGTGGGCGATCGGCGGGATCGGCGCCCTGATCGCCGGGCTCTTCGTGAAGGCCGGGGTGCCGATCGAGATCGGGATCGTCCTCGGCATCCTGCTCACGATCCCCGCCGGCCTGGTGCTGGCGCTGCCGGCGCTGCGAACCCGCGGCGTCAACCTCGCCGTGATCACCCTCGGTCTCGGCTTCACCGTGTCGCAGGTGCTCTTCGCCAACTCGGACTGGATCGGCGGCGCCACCGAGGGCGGCACGAAGATCGGCAAGGTCAAGCTCTTCGGTATCGACGTGAACGCGGTCGACCATCCGCAGCGATGGGCGCGTCGTCTGCTCTGATCGCGTTCGTGCTCGTCGGTCTGCTCGTCGCCAATCTGCGACGGTCGAGAACGGGCCGCCGGCTGATCGCGGTGCGCACGAACGAGCGCGCCGCCGCCTCCCTCGGCGTCAGCGTCTTCGGCGTGAAGCTCTACGCGTTCGGCGTTGCGTCGGCGCTCGCCGCGATCGCCGGCATCCTCCTCGGCTTCACCGCCAACGTCGTCACGTACGGGCGCTACAACCCGTTCCAGTCCATCAACTCGGTCGGCCACGCCGTGATCGGCGGCCTCGGCTACGTCCTCTCCATGGTCGTGTCGGCGCCGAACGCGATCGGCGGCCTGGGCACGCGGGTCATCCAGGACTGGCTCGGCCTCAACCAGGGCAACTGGGACCAGCTCGTCGGGCGGCGTGATCCTGTTCGTGATCCTCATCGTGCACCAGCACGGCATCGCCGACGTCGTCGTGACGCACATGCCGGCCGGCCAGCGACGCTTGTTCGAGAGGCTGCACCTCGTCGCCCGACCGGTCGCAACGCGGCCCACTCGTCGAAGGTGACACGGCGAACCGGTGACGCCACTGACGCTGAAGGTGCAGGGCCTCACCGTTCGCTTCGGCGCGGTCATCGCCGTCGACGACGTCACCTTCACGGTGCGAACCCGGCGAGGTCCTCGGCCTCATCGGTCCGAACGGCGCGGGAAAGACCACGGTCATCGACGCGGTCACGGGCTTCGTCCGTCCTTCAGGTGGGTCGATGTGGCTGGACGACGAGCGCATCGACGGCTGGAAGGCGGCTCGACGATCCAGGCGGGGGCTGCGACGCTCGTTCCAGTCGCTCGAGCTCTTCGAGGACATCAGCGTCGAGGACAACATCCACGCGGGGTCCGACGCCGCGGACTCGAAGCTCTCGTGGGTCACCGACCTGTTCTGGCCGGGAACGCACCCGCTCAGCCCGACCGCGGTCGCGCGCGATCCGCGAGTTCGAGCTCGAGGACGAGCTTGGGCAAGCTGCCGGGCGAGCTGCCGTACGGTCGTCGCCGGCTCGTCGGCATCGCACGCGCGGTGGCGTCCGGGCCCGTCGGTCGTCATGCTGGACGAGCCCGCTGCCGGACTGGACGAAGCCGAGAGCCGTGAGCTCGCCCAGCCTCATCCGACGCCTCGCCGGTCCAACGGAAGATGGGCGTGCTCCTGGTCGAGCACGACGTCGGCCTGGTGATGTCGACGTGTGACCGGATCGTCGTCATCGACTTCGGTCAGGTGATCGCCACCGGGCACGCCCGAAGAGATCCGCGAGAACCCCGTCGTCCGCGCCGCGTACCTCGGCACCTACGAACCTGAGCACGCCGAGGAACAGAGGCACGACCGCACGGCGTCGGAGTCGAGCAATGACCGTGACCGGCGGGCGACCCGCGCCTCGACTGGTCCGCAGCCCGGTGACGTGCTGCTCGAGGCCAAGGGTCTGTCGTGTGGCTACGGGAGCATGTCGGTGGTGCGCGATCTCGACCTGCCCGTCGTGGCGGGCGAGGTCGCCGCGCTCATCGGTCCCAACGGCGCGGGCAAGACGACCACGCTGCTGACGCTCGCCGGCGAGCTGCCGCCGATCAGCGGCGAGGTGCGGTGGCGAGGGCAAGCCCACCACCGCTCCGATGCACCAACGCTGCCGTCAGGGCCTGAGCTACGTCACCGAGGAGCGTTCGGTGATCATGAAGCTCACGGCGTACGAGAACCTGCGCCTCGCGAACGTGAGCGGTCGAGAGCGCGACGTCGTTGTTCCCCGAGCTCGAACCGCTCCTCAAGCGCCCGGCCGGCCTGCTCTCGGGCGGCGAGCAGCAGATGCTCACCGTTGCGCGGGCGCTCGGCCGCAATCCGTCGGTGATGCTGCTCGACGAGCTGTCGCTCGGACTCGCGCCGATCATCGTGCACCGGCTGCTCCACGCCGTGCGCGCCGCGAGCAAGGAGCGCGGCGTCGGTGTGCTCCTCGTCGAGCAGCACGTCCGACAGGCGCTCGAAGTGGCCGACCGCGTCTACGTGATGCAGCGCGGGCGCATCGTCGCTCTCCGGCTCCGCACGAGAGATCGGTGGCCAGCTCTCGGAGATCGAAGCCGCGTACCTGACGTCGGCACCCGACGAGCGAGCAACCAGCCACGAGTTGAGACGACGAGCGAAGCTCGTATCGGTGAGAATCGCTCTCCTTTGCAGCCAATTCCTTTACTGTAACGACCGGTCCACGTATCATGGCCGCGTCCGCCGGCAAGCGGTGTGGCCAGGCCTCCGAAGGGGGACGATGAAGGTCACGAACCATTCTCAAGACCGTCGCGGTGTTCGTTGCGGTGGCCGCGTTGGCGGCGGCGTGCAGCAGTGACAACAGCAGACGAGCGCGGGGTCCTCGACGGTCCTCCGAGCGGCAACGGCAACGCCGACTTCGTCGCCCTGGGTGGCTGGAACGACGGAGCGTGCAACACGTCCAAGCCGAAGGTGTCGGTCGCGATCACCGCGCCGCTCGAGGTCGCCGGCACGTCCGCTGAAGGACTACGTCGACGGGACCCAGGCGGCGGTCGCCGCGTTCAACGGGCGCGGCGGCATCAACGGCCGGTGCCTCGACCTCGAAGGTCTGCGACGGAAAGGGCGACGGTCCCACCGAGCTTTCCTGCGCTCGCCAGGAGACCGAGGACCCCAAGCGTCGTCGCCGGCCTCGCGTCGACCTTCACCGTGAGCGAGGGCGACGCCTACCAGCTGTTCGAGTCCGCCGGTCTGTCGCAGATCGGCGCGCAGGTCACGCAGCCGGCGGCGTGGAACTCGCCGGTCAGCTTCGAGTTCACCATGGGCGGCTCCGGCACCTTGTTGGCCGGCATGCCTGCACTCAAGAACGTGGGCGTCACGAAGTTCGCCGTGATGATCCCGGAGAGCCCGCAGGCCGGGGCGCTGAAGGCGTTCGCGGCGCCGCTGATCAAGGCCCTCGGCATGGAGATGGTCGACATCATCGGGATCCCGCCGACCGCGGTCGAGTTCACCCAGTTCGTGCTGAAGGCCCAGAACGAGGGCGCCCAAGGCGATCGTGCTCGGTCTGCCGGGGAACACCGCCGGCCAGATCATCGACGCGATGGACTCCCTCAACAGCCCGTTGAAGGTCGCGGTCGCCTGGGGCACGTTCTCGCAGAAGGCGGTCGAGTCCCTGCCCGAGGCGATCGCGAAGAACATCGGCGTACTCCGACGCGGTGCCCCCGGTCGCCACGATCTCTCCCGGTGGCCCATCTACAACGTGGTCCTCGACGACTTCAAGCAGTCGGGGAAGCCGAGCCTCACGAGTGAGAACGATCACCGCCCAGGCCATCAACGGCTGGCTCGTCGCGTGTACTCGCTCATCAAGGTGATGCGGGACTCCGAGCGCCACCGACATCACCCGCGCGACCGTGAAGCAGGCCTTCGATCAGGCCCAGAACGTCCCGATGTTCGACCTGATGCCGCCGTGGACGCCGTCGAAGCAGTCGACCAACGCGATCTTCAAGGGAATCTCGAACCCGAACTACTGGACCGGCACATGGGACGCCGACAACAAGCAGTTCGTGTCGACGACAAGCAGGTCGACATCCTCGCTCTGCTCGGCTGATCTCGAACCGAAGCGCGCGGGTAGGTTCGCCGTGATGGCCGACACCACGGACGAACTTGCTCGCGAGCGGCGGGGGGCCGTGTCGATCGTGCGCCTGAACCGACCCGAAGCGAGAAACGCGCTCACGCCCGGGCTGCTCGCGGCGATCGGCGCGGCGATCGTCGAGGCAGAGACCGACCCCGACATTCGTGCCCTCGTCATCACCGGCACTGGTGACCGCGCGTTCTGCGCAGGAATGGACCTGCGCGCGTTCTCCCGCGGCGAGGCGATGGGAACGGGTGACGACGAAGCGTCCGCCGCGTACCACCGTCTCACCCGCGGTGAGGTGTCGGTTCCGCTGGTCGGCGCGGCCAACGCCACTGCGGTGGCCGGAGGGTTCGAGCTCCTGCTCGGGTGTGACGTCATCGTGGCGTCGTCGAAGGCTCAGTTCGGATTGCCGGAGGTCAAGCGCGGCCTCTTCCCGGCCGGCGGCGGGACCGCGATCGGGACGCGCATCCCCCTGAGCATCGCCCTCGAGATGACAATGACCGGCGACAGCATCGAGCGCGGCACGCAGCGTACGAGTTGGGTCTGGTGAACGCCGTCGTCGAGCCCGACGACGTGCTGTCGACCGCACTGGACTTCGCCGACCGCATCGCGGCCAACGCACCCCTCGGGCTCGCAGCGGTGAAGGATCTCGTCCGCCTGAGCATCGTCGATGCGCCACGCGCGCGACGACGCGGCTGGCGGAATGGCAGAACCGAGTGTTCTCCAGCGAGGACGCCAGGGAAGGCGCGGCAGCGTTCGTCGAGAAGCGGCCGCCGGTGTGGCGCGGCGCGTAGTCGCGGCTGTCTTGCTATTCCACGACGACTCGGACGCGGCCGAGGTTCTGCGCGTAGCCGTGAGGCTTCTTCGTGTTCCCGTGTCGGTGCGCGCTCACGCGTAGCGCCGGGAAGTAAGTGCCGGGCTCGGTGAACGCGTACGTCATGCGGACGTGAAGTCGCGACGAGGAGCCGTCGACCGACGTGTCGCTGACCGCGAATTCACCGGAGCCGTCGAAGTCCCACTCGACCTTGACGATGGTGCCGGTGCCCGGTGGCACCTCGATGAGCGCGGCGAACGCAGCCTCTTCCCCGACCTCGACGTCGGCTCGCGTCGCGCCGTTCACGGTGAGGTCGACCGTCGGCTGCAGGCCTTTCCGCTCTGCCGCGTTTCGCCGGTACGACGACCTGGCCGTCGACCACTTCGTAGGTCGTGCTCGCCGGGGGCGGCTGGCCACGCTCGACCCATGCGACGAGATCGCGGAGCGCCTGTTGCAGCACGCCCCCGTAGCTCACGATCCGCGTCGTCCGTACCGGGCGCGGGTCGTCGCGGCGCCACCGAGGGCGTCAGGTGCATCGCGTGATCGACGAACCAGATCCGGAACCGATCGTCGGCGCTCGCACCCTGCGTGCGGTGGACGAGATCGTCGTACCACGCTGCTTGCCACGGGTACGCGGCTTCGTCCATGAGGCTCGCGACCACGATGACCTTGCCGGAGAAGCGGCCGCTCTGGAGCGACCCCGCGCCGCCCAACGCGAACCGGCGACCGATGAGTTGCGGCCGCTGCGGGTAGACGGGCGTGCCGTTGACACAGAACTGGTCCCACACTCGGAAGTCGGGGTCGACCTGGTGCCGGTGGTACGTCTGGACCGCGAGATAGACGGAGTTGTCGATGACGACGTCGTCGCCCGCCGCGATGCCGGCGAGCGCCGCGAAGTGCTCCTCACCTTGACCGGTCGTCACGATGTCGTCCCGGGAGGTCACGATCCAGAAGTTGTGCCCGGCTGCGTCGCCGGTGGTGATCGACAGCATCGAGCCCATGAGGCCCGCGTGCGGAACGTCGGCGAGCTGCAACGCGACCGGGACGTCCGACATCGCCTTGCTGCGGAAGATCGTCGTTCCGGTGCCGATGCCGAGCGCGCTCGCCTCGTCGGCACGGATCGGTTTCACCACGCGCGTCTTGTGCTGGATGCGGGCTCGTGCGAGTGACGCGGTCGGATCGGCTCCGAGGTAGCCGGGGACGGTCCAGAAGTCGTCGAGGTAGGTCGGGTCGTACTCGATGACCTTGTCGCCGAGCATCGACCACACGCTGGCGTAGCTGGTCGCGATGCGCGCCGCGTCGAACCAGGCGCGCGGTGGGAAACCCATGCGCGTGACTTCCGCAAGCGCCTCGCGCTCCTCGGCGGTGAGCCCGGCATACATGTCGCCGCTGCCGCCGGGTTCGAGCGCGTCGACGATCTGCGGGAACTTGTCCCACAGGATCCGCATGGCGTGGAACTGCACCGAGAAGACGTTGGGCAACGACTGCGGGCCCCCGATGATGAACGGCACCCCGCCATCCCACACGTCGGTGCTCTCCATGCAACTCATCGTCTTGAAGCCGCCGCCGCTGCCGCCCACGCAGTAGCCATACGGACGATGGTCGCCGTACATCTCCGCGGCGAGCAGTCGTGAGTGCTGCGCCGCGGCCGCGCTCGCTCGGAAGCCGGTGATCGTCGGGTCGTCGCCGGGGTACGGGGTGAGCGAGCCCAAGTTGGACTCGACCATGTACGCGCCGCTGTCGAAGGCGAAGTCGATGGAGCCGGCCATGCTGTCGAGCATCCCGCTGCCGAACGCGTGCTCGGTGCCCGACACCGCGAGGATCGGCTGGAAGAATCGGCCCTCGTAACTCTCCTCGGGCGGGAAGTAGTACGAGAACCGGAGGTCCGAGCCTTCGAACTCGCCGTGGACGTACCGATGCCGGACCGGCGTGTCACGCCACTCGTCGACGTCGATGGATGGCTTGTCGAAGTCGGGGTCCGACAGGTGCACGGGAGCGAACCGCTTCATGGTGCTCTCCTTCGAGACGGGGTCGCCCGGGATCGCGGTCGGGAAGCTTCGGGCGGCGCCTGCCTCAGAGTAGGGTTCTTTCGTCACGAGAACCCGATTCTGGTGGTTCAGGCTGTGCGAGCTGAAGACCAATTCCACGTCGGCATCGTCGTCGACGACCTCGAGTCGACGCTCGTGGAACTGTCGGAAGTCCTCGGCTACGAGTGGTGCGACGAGGTGTGCGTTCCGACCGCGGTCGAGCTACCGACGGGCGACGCGGTCGTCGACATGAGGTTCACGTACTCGATGACGCAACCACGGTTGGAGATCATCCAGACGGTCGCGGGGACGCTCTGGGAGCCGGCGAGGGGATCCGGTATCCATCACCTCGGTTACTGGTCCGACGATGTCGTCAAGGACTCGGACGAGCTCGAGCGACGAGGGTTCGCATTCGAGGCGGCGGGACGGCCTCCTGACCGGCCGAGGCACTTCGCTTTCTACCGCGGCGCTGCCGGTCCACGAATCGAGCTCGTCAGCCGCGCCCTCCAGCCCGCCTTCGAGCACTATTGGTCGACCGGGAAGATGCCGTCCTGAGCGCGACTCTGTGTCGACTCAGCCACCGAAACAGTCGCTAGGCCGACACAGAGGTCTCGCGTCCGACGTCTGTGTCGACTCACCCACGTGTTTGGGTGGCTGAAGCGACAATGTGCGCGACGGGGCGCGTCGGGCGACGATCCCGAGCGCGTCGCCGCGGTGGTACTCCGGCGCGCACTCGCTCGACAGTCGGGGGACTCTCGGCGTCCGTCATCCTCGACGTGAAAGTCAACGAACCTCGACGGCGGTCGCGACGATGTTGCGCTGGCGGTGCTCGGCGACGTCGCCGCCGAGCGTCACCGTCGTCTCCGCCGCGTCGACGCGGAAGGTGAACGTGCCCGGTTCCACAACGAACCGCATGTGTGGGTCGTAGAACGCGAGCCGGCTCGGGTCGACGGTGAAGCGGACCGTTCGCCGCTCGCCGGGGTCGAGCGGAACGCGGGCAAAGCCGCACAGGAAGAACTGGTGGCGGGCGACCGATGCCACGTCGTCGCGCACCGTGAGTTGCAGGACGTCGACGCCGGCACGGTCGCTCGTGTTCTCGCTTTCGATGGAGACGGCGACCGGCTCGGCTGTCGTGCCGGCGGAGTCGATCGTCAGGGACGAGCGCTCGAACGTCGCGTAGGAAAGGCCGTGGCCGAAGGGGAACAGTGGCGACGACGGGGAGTCGGTGTAGTCGCCGTAGAACAGGCTCCGCCCACCACCCGCTCGCGTCGAGGCGTACACGGGGACCTGCCCGACGGTGCGAGGCATCGAGACCGGCAGCCTCCCCGACGCGTCGACGCGTCCGGTGAGGACGTCGACGATCCCGTTGCCCCCTTCCTCGCCCGCGGGCCACGCCTGCAGCAGCGCGGCCGCACTCGTCGCGATGCCGGCGACCGAGTGAACCCGACCACTCACGAGCACCACGACCGTCGGTGTGCCCGTCGCGATCACCGCATCGACGAGCTGGTGCTGCACGCCGGTGAGGTCGAGTGATGTCGCGTCGCGCGCCTCGCCGACCGTGGAGTGCGGCCGCAACCCTGACTCGCCGCCCACGAACACGATGGCGACAGCGGCATCGGTGGCGGCGGTGACGGCCGCGTCGATTCCGCTCGTGTCGTCCCCGGTGACCGCGCAGCCCCGTTCGTGCGCAACGCGATCGCCGTACACGGCGCGCAGCGCGGCGAGGGGAGTCACATGGGGGGTGAAGTACGAGCCGGCCCGGAGGGAGCCGGCGTCGCTGGTCGGGAGCAGTGTTGACGTTGCGCTCTCGTAGGTGATCTCCGCGTGGGCGGGATAGTGGTAGTCGCCTTGGAGAAGCCGGACGTCATCGGCCGCGGGGCCGATCACCGCGATCGAGCCGACCTCGTCCGCCAACGGGAGCACACCGTCGTTGGTGAGGAGGACGATCGAACCGGCGGCGGCACGGCGGGCGATGGTGCGCTGTTCCGGAGTGTCGAAGACCGTGGTCGCGGCGCGCGCGTCGACGTAGGGGTTCTCGAAGAGACCGAGCCGGTCCTTGACCGTGAGCGCGCGGCGCACGGCCCGATCGACGACCTCCATGGGCACGGTGCCGTCGAGGACGCGCTGCTTCAGAGGCTCGCCGTAGCAGTCGGTGGCGGGGCAGCTCGACGTCGAGGCCGGCGGTCAAGGCGAGCGCCGCCGCGTCGCCTTTGCTCGCGGCGACTCGGTGATGAGTGACGAGCAGCATCACGGCGAAATAGTCGGCGACGACGACGCCGTCGAAGCCGAGCTCGTCTCGCAGCAGACCGGTGAGGATCGACGCGTCGCCTGCGCACGGGATCCCGTCCACGGACGCGTACGAATTCATGACCGACTGCAGCCCGGCGTCGCGGATGGCGGCGGCGAACGGCTCCGCGTACACCTCGCGCAGCTCGCGCGGCCCGAGTTGCACCGGCGCGTGATTCATCCCGCCCTCCGAGAGTGCGTACCCGAGGAAGTGCTTTCCGGTCGCGACGACACCGTCGTCGAGGCGGCTCTGCAGGGCACGGACGTACGCGGTACCGATGCGGCCGGCGAGGTACGGGTCCTCGCCGTAGGTCTCTTCGACGCGTCCCCGACGCGGGTCGCGCGCGACGTCGAGCACGGGCGCGAGCGCCTGGCGCGCGCCGACGGCGACGAGCTGCTGCCTGATCACGTCGGCGACCTCGGCGACGAGCGCCTCGTCCCACGTCGAGGCCAGCCCGATCGCCTGCGGGAACACCGTCGCACCACGGGCGCAGTAACCGCCGGTCGACTCCTCGTGGACGATGACGGGGATACCAAGGCGCGTCTGTTCGACGGCGAACCGCTGGACCTCGTTCATCAGCGCGGCGCTCTCGGTCGGCAGCAGTCCCGTGGACGCACCGATACGGGTGACGTGGCCGATGCCGTTGCCGATGACCCGTCGGGCCGCTTCCACATCGAAGCCTCGATCGTCGACGAGTGAGGTGATCCACGCGCCGCCGAGCTGCGCGAGCTTCTCGTCGAGGGTCATCTGCTCGAGCAGTTCGTCGATGTTCACCCAGAGCGAGCTTTCGTGCCGTCCGTCCGAGAACGTTGTTCTGCTGGATCGGGAACCCTACTTGTATGCTCCCGCCCACCGAGCGACGAAGTGAGGGGCCATGGCAGACATTGATGCGCTCCTCGGCGTGCTGACGCTGGACGAGAAAGCGGCGCTGACCGCCGGGGGCGGGATCATGTCCACCGCTTCCGGTGGAACGGGTCGGCATCCCGACCGTCAACGTCACCGACGGTCCGTCCGGCGCACGTGGACCCAGCTTTCCCGGACTCGGCGGCCCGTCGTCGACGTGCATCCCGTGCGGATCGGCGATCGGTGCGACGTGGGATCCTGCGCTCGCGCAACGACTCGGCGCGCTGTTGGGTCGCGAGGCGCTGGCGCGCGGCTGCCGCGGTTTGCTGGCGCCGACCGTCAACTTGCATCGCTCGCCCCTCGCCGGGCGCAACTTCGAGTGCTACTCGGAGGACCCGTTGCTCTCCGGACGGCTCGCCGCGGCGTACGTCCGCGGCGTCCAGTCCAACGGTGTCTTCGCCACTGTGAAGCACTTCGTCGGCAACGATGCGGAGTACGAGCGCATGACGATCAACTCCGTGATCGACGAGCGGGCGCTGCGTGAGCTGTACCTGCTCCCCTTCGAGCTCGCGGTTCGTGAGGGTGGCGCGCTCGCGATCATGACGTCGTACAACCGGCTCAACGGACGGTGGCTCACCGAGCAGCGCGAATTCATGACCGACCTGCTTCGTGGCGAGTGGGGATTCGAAGGAATCGTCATGACCGACTGGTTCGGCGTCGCGAACACCGCGATCTCACTCGGGGCCGGCCTCGATCTCGAGATGCCCGGACCGGGACGAGCGCTCGGCGCGACGGTGCTGCCGGCGGTCGAGGACGGCCGAGTCGACGAAGCTGACCTCGACGGCGCGGTCGGACGCCTGCTCCGCGGACTTGATCGCATCGGTGCGCTCGACGCCCCCGAACCTGCGGTCGACCCGGTTCCACCGACCGAGGAAGACGTTGCGCTCCTCCGGCGAGCGGGCGCCGATGCAACGGTGTTGCTGCGCAACGACGGCACCTTGCCGCTCGATCGCCGCGCACTCGCACGGGTTGCCCTTCTCGGACCGAACGCGGCCAGTCCTTGCATCATGGGTGGCGGTTCGGCGCAGGTCGTCCCGCACCGGATCGTGAGCCCGCTCGACGCGCTGTCCGTCGCATTCGGAGGCTCGGTCGACATCGTGCACGAGCGCGGCTGCGAGGCCGGCAAGTCGCCTGCGGTCGTCGGCACGTCGGTTCTTCGTGCGCCCGACGGCTTCGAGGTGGAGCGTTTCGCCGGTCTCGAGTGGGCAGGAGACATCGTCGAGCGAGGGCACCGCGATGACCTCCGCATGATGGGCCTCGGCGCGATGGCCGGCGACGGGCCGCGGCTCAGAGGCGAGTGGTCGGAACGGGCGCGCGGCACGGTCGTCGCCGAAGAGGACGGTGTGTTCGAGCTCGCCCTCGCGCAAGCGGGACGCGCTCGCGTGTTCCTCGATGGCACGCTCGTGCTCGACGGGTTCACCGATCCGCCGCCACCTGGTGGCGCCGAGTTCTTCGGGCAGGCGAGCAAGGATCTCGTGACCGACGTCGAGTTGGAGCGCGGCAGGCCGGTCGAGGTCGCCGTCGAGTACGCACGCGTCGACACGCGGATGGCCGGCTATCGCGTCGGGTTCCGGACGAAGGATGCCGATGGCCTGCTCGACCGCGCGGTCGCGGCCGCCGCGGCCGCCGATGTTGCCGTCATCGTGGTCGGCACGTCGCAGGAATGGGAGACCGAGGGCCGCGACCGCACGTTCTTCGCCCTCCCGGGCCGGCAGGACGAGCTCGTCCGAAGGGTCGCCGCGGCGAACCGACGCGCTGGTCGTGGTGGTCAATGCCGGGGCGCCGGTCGACCTGTCATGGGCGGACGACGTCGCTGCCGTGCTGCAGTGCTGGTTCGGAGGACAGGAGATGGCTGCCTCGATCGCCGATGTGCTCGTCGGCGAGGCCGAGCCGGGCGGCCGGCTGCCGACTTCGATCCCGGTGCGGCTCGAACACAATCCCTCGTACGACAACTTCCCCGGCGAGAACGGCGAGTTGCGTTACGGCGAGGGCGTGTTCATGGGCTACCGCGGTTACGAGCACCGCGCCGTCGAGCCACGATTCGCGTTCGGGCACGGTCTCGGTTACTCGACGTTCCAAATCGGTCAACCATCGCTGTCCAGCGACACGTTCCGGTCCGGCCGATCGCTCACCGTCTCCGTGACGGTGACGAACACCGGCGACAGAGCCGGCTCCGAGGTCGTGCAGTGCTACGTCGCGCCTCGGTCGCCGCGCCTGGCTCGGCCCCCGAAGGAGCTCAAGGCGTTCGCCAAGGTTCGTCTGCAGCCCGGCGAGTCGACGACCGTCGAGTTGTCGCTCGATGATCGTTCGTTCGCGTATTGGGATCCCGGGCAGGCGGACTGGGACGAGATCTCGTCCACCGCGCCGAGCATGTTCGGGCCCGGGAGCACGCAAGAGCGCCGAACGCCTGGCTGGAAGGTCGACCCAGGGCGGTACGACATCCTCGTCGGTCGTTCGTCAGCCGACATCGTCGGACGCGCGACCGTCGAGGTCGAGGTGTGGGCGTGAGCTTCCAGTGGGGGGTTGCCGGACCGGGTGGCATTGCGTCGCGGTTCGCCGACGCAATGACACTCGTCGACGACGGCGAGATCGTGGCGGTCGCGTCGCGTTCGGCCGAGCGCGCCGCCGCGTACGCCGACCGCTTCGGCGTCGCGCGACGGTACGGCGACTACGCGGGACTGGCCGAGGATCGTGACGTCGACATCGTGTACGTCGCGACGCCGCAGTCGTGCCACGTGGCCGACACGCTCCTGTATGTCGAGGCGGGGAAGCACGTTCTGTGTGAGAAGCCGTTCGCGCTCAATGCACGGCAGGCGCAGCGGATGGTGGACGCCGCTCGCGCCGCTGGTGTGTTCCTCATGGAAGCGATGTGGACCCGGTTCCTGCCTTCCTATGTCGCGCTCGGAGACGTGCTCGCGGAGGGTCGCATCGGCGAGCCGCTCTTCGTCGAGGCCGACTTCGGGTTCCGCGCTCCGGTCGATCCGTCCGAGCGCCATTTCGACCTGGACCTCGGAGGCGGGGGACTGCTCGACCTCGGTATCTACCCCGTGCAGCTCAGCACGCTCGTGCTCGGGCTGCCGGACCGCATCGTGGCCGACGGCGTCCTCGGCACGACCGGCGTCGACGAGCAGGTGGCGGCGGTGCTGCACCATCCCGGCGATCGGATGAGCGTCGTCAAGGCCGCGCTGCGCGTCCCGATGGCGTGCACGGCACGGATCGCGGGCACCGACGGCTGGATCGGTCTTCCCGCGTTCATGCACTGTCCCGAGTGGCTCGACGTGGGCACGCTCGGGACCGTCGAACGCATCGACGCGCCCTACGACGGCGACGGCCTCCGGTTCGAGGTGTTCGAAGTGCATCGCTGCCTCGAGGAAGGGTTGACCGAGAGCCCCGTCATGTCGCTCGACGAAAGCGTCGCGATCGCCGGCATCCTCGACACGATCCGCGCCCAGATCGGCCTCGTCTTCCCCGGCGAGTGACGAATGTTGGTGCGATTGTGGGGCTATAGCCCCACAATCGACCCGGAGTTCGGGAAGTGTCGGACGCCGAACGTCATCGTGGCGCGTCGCGCCAACGCTGACGGAGGAGGTACGCGGCAGCTTTCGGGCGGCGTTCGCGCGTGAACACCCCCTTCTTGTTGCCCTCCACGCGTATGACCGACGGTCCCGTCGCGAAGTCGGCGAAGTTCCACACGTGTTCGCCGACGACGGCGTCGACGCGGTCGAAGACGCGGTGCGACATCTCGAGCATCGCGGTCTGGTACTCCTCGCTCCACACCGCGGCGTCGAGCGAGTGCAGCCCCGGCATGGCGTCGGCGCCGTACTCGGTGACGATGATCGGTTTGCCGTGCTTCGCGGCCCACGCGTGCAACTCGGCCTCGAGGCGGGGCTCGGCCGCTTCGAGGTCGCCGGTCTGCGTGTACCAGCCGTAGTACCGGTTGACCATCACGACGTCTGCGAGCGCGGTCACCTTGCAGCGGTCGGGCCGCGCCGTGCCCACGTTGGCGAAGCCCGCCGGCCGTGAGGGGTCGGCCTGCCGCGCCGCGGCGAACAGCGGCTCGAAGTAGCTGCGGGCCGCGTCGGTGTCCGACTCCGGTTCGTTCGCGAGGCTCCACAGCACGACGCAGGCGCGGTTCTTGTCCCGCGCGATCAGCTCTTCGATGGCGCGTCGGTGGTTCTCCTGTGTCGTGCTGCCGATGGTCTCCTCGGAGAACGTCGCTCGGTTGCCGCCGTGGAGCCGGCCACCCGACAGGGCGAGGTTGAGTCCGACGGCTGCCGTTTCGTCGATGACGACCACACCGAGCCGATCGGCGTGATCGAGCACCTCTTCGGCGTACGGATAGTGCGACGTGCGGAAGGAGTTCGCACCGATCCAGCCGAGGAGCTCGAAGTCGTGGACCATCATGACGTCGTCGTGGCCCTTGCCGCGCACGTTCAAGTCCTCGTGCATGCCGAAGCCTCGGAAGTAGAACGGCTCGTCGTTGATGAGGAAACGTGTGCCGTCGATCCGTACTGTCCGAATGCCCACCGGGAGCGTGTACCGGTCGACGACGCGGCCATCCTCGACGAGGTCGACCTCGAGTTCGTACAGGTACCCGCGTCCAGGTCGCCACAGTTGCGGCTGCGGTACACGAAGCTCGGCGTCCTCGCCCGACGCGCCCGCGACGCGTGCTCCCGTCGCGTCACGGAGCTCGACCTCGATCGAACCCTCGTGCTGTCCATCGACCACGGTCGAGCAGCGCACGACGCCCGAGCCGTCGTCGATGTCGGTCACGACGGTGACATCGGCGATGTGCCGGGGTGGCGTCGCATACAGCCACACGCTGCGGTGCAGCCCCGCGTAGTTGAGGAAGTCGTGGTAGTACCGCTGCCTGCGCGCGCCGTTCGGCAGCGTCTCGACCATCCCCGGCGGCAACGACTCCCACGAGAGCTCGTTGTTGACGACCACCGTGACGCGCAGCGCCTCACCCGGCCGAGCCAGTGACGTGATGTCGGCCTCGAACGGTGTGTAGCCACCCTCGTGCTCAGCGACGCGCTCGTCGTCGACCCACACGGTGGCGCGGTGCGTGGCCGAGTCGAATCGCAGGACGACGCGCCGACCGTCCCAACCTCGAGGGACGAAGACGTTGCGCTGGTACCAGACGTCGCCGACGTGGTCGTGGACCGCTCGATCGACGAGGACGTCGTTGTAGCTCGCCGGCACCGGCATCGACCGCGCGTCACGAAGCGGAGCGCGCCACCAGCCTTCGGCCCGTCCTCTGCCGTCGCGATCGACGGCGAACTGCCACAGTCCGTCGAGCCTCTTGGTCTCCCGGACGCCGTTGTCCTGCGGACGCAGCATGGTTCTCCTCGGATCGGCATGCGTCATCGGCGGACGCCAAGCGTTCCGACCGCCCGGTCGCTGAGATCGTCGACGAGGTCTGCGAGGACGGGACCGATGCGCGCCGCGAGCGCTTCGTTCGCGTACCCGGCCCACGCCACCGGGGACGTCGTGTCGAGTGGCGCGTCCAGCGGTCCGCCCCATGGATCGGTCACGACGCCACCTGCTTCCTCGAGCAGCATCGCCGTGCAGACGTCATAGGGATGACAGGCGAAGGCAGCGGGATCCACGAGCGGTCGCAGGTCGGCGACGAAACGATCGCGTCCCGTGATCAACTCGTGGAGCTGGCCACCGGAGGAGATGTATTCGTCATCGAACACCGTCTTCGCGCCGATGCGCCGAAACAGCTCGGTTTCGAGCTCCGCGAGGGCGACCTTGCCGGCAACGAAGAACTTGGCGAGACCGCCGAACCCGTGCTCGAGATCCGTGCTCGCCGAAGGACGTACTGCCAACGGCACCCGCGACCCATCGCGCACGTCGATGCGCTCGGCTACGACACCGCGCCCGCGAACGCCGCTCAGCTGATCGGCCGCGCCTTGCTTCTCGGTCGGCAGCTCCGTCATCGCGGCCGCGACCACGTCCGCCAACGAGCCACCGTGCGGCGCCGCGGCGGCCAGGCACCACGCCGGTCGCTTGTCGTACATGAGTCCACGAGTGCCGTCGATCGTGTCGACGATCACCGTCCATTCGGGTTCGCGCCCGACGATCACCGGCTCGTCGAGTCCCTCCGACACCAACTCGACGCCGGGCCAGTGCCGCTCGAACCATCCAAGCAACTCGTCGTCGGCGACGCGGTCGATCGCATAGATCGTGTCGGCTGCGGTCGCGCCGTCGATGGCAGCCATGTCGATGCCCCTGCCGCCGATCACGGCGGTGCGGATGTGGTCGCCCAACTCGCACAAGAGCCGTCGGGCATCGTCACTCGACGTGGACATCGACGGCCCGGAGCTCGGCGTGACAGCGTTCTCGGAGACCTGCGAGCGCGTTCAGCTGGCGTGGCGGTCGGCGTAGAGCGCGGCCCAGTCCTTGCGCGACCGGATCGACGTGTCGACGTCGGTCGCCGTGCGTCCGCAGCGCGCCGACTGTCGCCTTGTCGCGCGGTACGACCGCGAAGGGATCCCAGTCGAAGAACCGAGACGCGTTCTGCCACGTGATCTTGTCGATGTCGTCGTCGCTCGCTCCCGCCCGGAGGAGCTCGTCGTGGACGAACTCGGGCGCATCGGGCCACAGCGAGTCGGAGTGGGGGTAGTCGCATTCCCAGGCGATGATGTCGATGCCGATGTCGTGACGGAGCTTCAGTGACGTCGGATCGCTGACGTAGCACGCGAGTGAATGCGCACGGAAGACCTCGCTCGGCAGTCGGCCTCCGAAGTCGCGGCGCAGCCACTTCTGGTTGGTGTAGTGGCGGTCGCAGCGGTCGAGGTAGAAGGGAATCCAGCCGATGCCCCCTTCGGAGAACGCGATCCGCAGGTCCGGGTAGCTGCGCATCGCCGGACCCCACAAGAGATCCTGCGCGGCGATCGCGGACACCTGGCAGGCGAGGATGATGAGGTTGTCGATCGGCGCGTCGGGCGGGCTCTTGATCGCGCCGAACCCTTGTCCGATGTGGCAGCACATCACGAGCCCGGTGTCGCACAGTGCCTCGAGGATCGGTCCCCAGTGCGTCATGTCGTGGTAGCTGGGCAACCCCTCGATGTGCGGCAGTTCGGGCATCGTGATGGCTCGGCATCCCTTGGCAGCCACTCGACGGATCTCCGCCACGGCCAAGTCGGGATCCCACGTGGGGATGATGGCAAGCGGTATGAACCGACCGGGATGGGCGCCGTCCCACTCGTCGATGTGCCAGTCGTTGTAGGCCTGGATCATCACGACCGTGATGTCGTCCTTGACGTGGCTCAGATGCAGCGCGCTGAACCCGGTGAACGTGGGGAAGCACATCGACGCGAGGATCCCGTTGCGGTCCATGTCGCGCACGCGCTCGTCGACGTCGTAGACGCCGGGTCGCATCTCGTCGAAGCCGGCCGGGTCTCGACCCCAGTCCTCGGGGGGCCACGAGACCACGGCGTTCAGCCCGCTCACACCGGTCGGGCGACCTCGGTACACCCACTGGTCGACGCCGTTGTCGCCGACGACGACCTTCGGCGCGTACTCGGCCCACTTCGTCGCCACACGCCCTTCGAACATGTTCGGCGGCTCGACCACATGGTCGTCGATGCTCACCATGATCAGGTCGTCGGTGTTCATCGCGCTGTCTCCTCGGTTGTCGAGTGCATGGCTGCGGAGTCCCAGTGGTCGAAGGCGACGACGTCGGATACAGGGTGGCGACGCACCGGGCCGTACTTGCCCCGAGGCCATCCGACGACGACGTGGCCGGCGAGCATCCAGTCATCGGGTACCCCGACGGCGTCACGCAACAGCTCTTCGCCTCCGTACGAGGCCCAACTCGTGAGGCACGTGCCCAGTCCCAGCGCGCGAGCTGCCAGCAAGAAGTTCTGCATGGCCGGATAGATGGACCCACCGAGCAGGAGCTCTGACGCGCTCGTGAACCGCTGGTACGTGAACAGGACAGAGGTGAGCTCGCCGGCACGATCGTGGAGCTCGTAGGTGGCGCGGTACGTACGGGCTCGGCGGCTGAAATCGTCATCGGCAGGCCGCGCCATCCCGTAGACCGGCTCGATCACCTCCAGGGCCCGCGTGGCCGCCTTCGCGACGACGGCTCGAAGCTCGGGCGACCGGAGGACGACGAACCGCCACGCCTGCGCGTTCGCGCCGGACGGCGCCCATGTCGCGGCTTCGAGACAGCGCGAGAGCGTCGCGCCGTCCACTGGCTCGTCGGTGAAGCGACGGATCGTCCGCGCCGACGACATCACTTCCCACACATCGCTCGTCGCGCTGGTCATGGCTCGACCACGGCCGCCCGTTCGCCGGTGGCCAGACGTTCCTGCCTGTCGGTCATCGTCCCTCCGGTCGGCCGGACTCGTCCGACTGTACGAACGTGACCCCCCCGGCGCACATTGTCGACTGAGCCACGTAAACCGGTGGCTCCGTCGACACAGAGTTCGTCGTCGCTGTGTCTGTGTCGACACAGCGACGCAAACCGTGGCTCAGCCGACACAGACTTCGTTGCGTGACTGACCGACGGGCGACGTCGACGCGACGTCGCCCGATTCCAGCACCTCGTCGAAGCCCTCGCGCAGGCAGCGGGCGAACAGCTCCGGCTCCTGCACCGCAGCGGTGTCGTAGTTGATGCCCACCTCGCACTGTCCCGCCATGGTCGTCATCGTGATCATCATGCCGACGCCGGGGACCGGTCCGAACCCGAACGTCCGCACGATCCGCACGCCCGCGATGTAGATCGGCTCGGCGTACCCCGGCACGTTGCTGGCCTGCACGTCGGTGGCGGCTGCCCGCGAGGCCATCGCGTTCAACACCGACGTGGGCAGCCGCGCCATCAACGGCATCAGACCGCCGAGCAAGTTCATGGCCGGCTCGTTCCGCGCGGTGAGGACGGTCTCGCGGATCAACTGGATTCTGCGAGCCGGGTCCGGCTCGCCCACGGGCGCGGCGATGCGGGCACCGGCGAAGCGGTTGCCGCCGGCCGGATCGTCGTCGGTGCGGGTGCTGATCGGCATTGCGAGCGGGAGGATGTCGACGGGCACGCCGAGCGCCTCGTGGTAGCGGCGCAGCACCGCGCACACACCGGCGAGGTACGCGTCGTTCACCGACCCGCCGGCCGCCTTGCCTGCTCGCCGCAACCGGTCGAGCGGGAAGTCGATCACCTCGAAGCGGCGGCCGATGCCCCGCCCCCGCAGGAGCGGCGACGGCGGCGCAGGCGGGGCCCCGAACACGCGCTGCGCCGACTGGAGCGTCTTGCCGAGGTCACCCACTGCGCCCGCCGGATTGCGGGTCACGCGGCCGGCGCGGCGCACGAGATTCGTGGCCCGGCGCGCGACACCCGCCGCGCTGGTGACCGGCAGCCGCGTGATTGCGGCGCGAGTCAACGCGTCCGGTGAGATCTCCTCGGGAACGGGGAGCGGGGGGAGCGGTCCTCGCTCGGCGTCCGGCTCGAAGTCGAAGAGCTGTTTGAGCAACTCGACTGCGGCCATGCCGTCCATCACCGCGTGGTGCGTCTTCAGCAACAGGGCGGCGGCCCCACCCTCGTGAAGGCCTTCGACGACGTGCAGCTCCCACAGCGGCCGCGCCAAATCGAATGGAGCAGCCAGGATCGGTTGCGCGAAGTCGAGCAGGTCACGGAGTCGGCCCGGCGGTGGCAGCATCACGCGCCGCACGTGGAAGTCGAGCTCGAAGTCCGGGTCGACCACCCACTCCGGTGGCGCGAGGGGCAGCGTCGGGACCACCACCTTCTGGCGGAACCGGATCACGACGCGGGACGCCCGGTCGTAGATGCTCTTGACCCGATCGAAGTCCGGGACCGACTCGAGGATCGACACCGCGAGGAAGCCGGAGCGCGCTCTGGGGTCGTGCTCGCTCCTGAGCATCATGTAGTCGAACGGCTCGAGCTCTTTGGGGAACGACAGCTCGGTCACAGGCCTGCCCCCTCGCTGGTGTCGGTCATTCTCGGCCACGGAGGTCGCGCTTGAGCACCTTCCCCGAAGGGTTCCTCGGGAGCGCGTCGAGGAAGCTGATGTCCCTCGGAAGCTTGAACCGCGCGAGTCGGCCGCGACAGTGCTCGAGGAGCGCGTCGGCGGTCGTGGTCGAATCCGGACGCAGCACGACGAACGCGACCGGGACCTCGCCCCACCGATCGTCCGCCCGGCCGACGACGGCTGCTTCCAACACCGCATCGTGTTCGTACAGCACCCGCTCGACCTCGGAACCGGCGATGTTCTCGCCGCCCGACACGATCATGTCCTTGAGCCGGTCGACGATGTACAGGTAGCCGTCGTCGTCGCGCACGCCGATGTCGCCGGTGTGGAACCAGCCACCGGCGAACGCGGTGGTGGTGGCGTCAGGGTCGCGCCAGTATCCCTTGAAGACCTTCGGCCCGCGCATGACGATCTCGCCGCGCGCTCCGGCGGGTACCGAGTTCCTGTCCTCGTCCCAGATGTCGAGCTCGAGATAGAGGCACGGCCGGCCGACGCTGCCGAGCTTCGTGACGATGCTGTCGCGATCGAGGAAGGTGTCCCCGGAGACGGTTTCGGTGAGGCCGTACGCGTCGGCGAACCACGCCGATGGGAACGTGCGCTGGATCCGCTCGATGAGCGGGATGGGCATCTTCTCGCCGCCGTTGATGATCAAGCGCACGGATGACAGGTCGCGCTGCTCGACGTCGGGCAACCCCATGATCGCGTTGACCATGGCCGGCGCGAGCCAGACCGTGGTCACGCGGGATCGCTCGAGCTCCTCGACGACGGCGGCGGCGTCGAACGCCTTGTGGATCATCGTGGTCGCACCGACGGCGATCAACGACGTGGTCGTGAGGTCGAGCGCGCCGACGTGGTACAGCGGCCCGCACGCCAGGCCGAGATCGGCGTTCGTGAAACCGAACTCCGTCACGTGGGCCAGGTTCTTCCACGCGAGATTGGCGTGCGTGATCATCACGCCCTTGGGGTGTCCGGTGGTACCCGATGTGTACATCAGGCGGTGGACGTCGTCCGCCGCCGCCGGACCGCGAGCCACTTCGCGCCCCATCGAGCGCAGATCGTCGAGTGACGTCCATCGATCCGCGGCCGGGTCCGAGACGCACGCGAGCAGCAGCGAACCTTCCAAGCCCTTCGTCGCTTCGTCCGCGAGGTCCACGAGTGACTCGTCGCACACGAGGGCGCGCGCCTCGGAGTGTTCGAGGATGTACCGCACCTCTGGCGCGGCGAGCCGCCAGTTGATGGGCATCGCGATCGCGCCGAGGTAGTTCGCGGCGAAGATCGTCTCGAGGAACTCGGGACAGTTGTACGAGAGGAGGCCGACCACGTCGCCGGCACCCACGCCGCTCGCGTGCAGGCCGCCGGCCAACGCCGTCGCCCGGGTCGCCATCTCGCCGTATGTCGTCGTCTCGCCCTCGAACACCGTGATCGGCTTGTCCGGTGTCCGCGTCGCGTGATGGCGCAGGACGCCGAACCAGTTCATGTCCGCCTGCGTCGGTGCGAGCGTCACGAGCGCGTCCGTTCGACCACCGCGGCCCCTTCCGACCGTGAACTGTGTACCGACCAGTCAGCCTATAGAGCGGCTACCGTCGGCCGGGATGCCGCGGACCGAAGCGACGGGCACGTCTCGACGGAGCGAGAAGTGGCAGGCGCGCCGGCAGGCGATCGTCGACACGTCAGCGCGGGTCTTTGCTCGACGTGGGTACCACGCCACAGGCATCACCGAGCTGTGCGAGGCCAACGACCTCGGGAAAGGGGCCCTGTACCACTACATCGGCTCCAAGGAGGAGTTGCTCGCCGCGATCCACGACCGGGTGATGGACGAGGTGATGGCCGGTGCCGAGCGAGTCGCGCAGGCCGGCGGCTCACCCCCGGCGCAGCTCGCGATGCTCGGCGAAGAGCTGCTCGATGTGATTCACCGCTATCCGGATCATGTGTGGGTGTTCCTGCACGAGTTCCCCGCGCTCACGGGTGAACGCGCCACCCAGTTCCGTGGGCGTCGTCGGGAGTACGAGCGCCGAGTCGAGGACGTCCTCCGCGCGGGCGTCGAGTCCGGCGAGTTCCGCGACCTCGACCCGTGGCTGACGGCGCGGGCGTGGCTCGGCATGCACAACTACACGTACCTGTGGCTGAAGGCAGGCGGACGCTTGACCGCTCGCGACGTGGCGAAACCGTTCGCCGAGATCTTCATGCGAGGGATCGAACGCTCGACGGGCACGACGTCCTCGCTCCACGCGTCGCGCTCGTCACGGCGCCGAGTAACCGCCGTCGACGACGAGCGCTGACCCGGTCGTCCACCGAGACGCGTCGCTCGCGAGGTACGAGTACGCGCCCGCGAGATCGGGGGCCGATCCGAGCCCGAGGGGATGTCGGGCCGCGATGGTGTCGAGCGCTTCCGGCGGAAGGTCGTCATGGATCGCGGATCGGAACGTCCCGGGACAGACGCAGTTGACGCGGATCCCGTCGCGGGCGTATTCCACGGCGGCGACCTTCGCGAGCTGGATCACCGCCGCCTTGGTCGCGCAGTACGGAGCCGCGTACGGCCAGGCCGTCAGACCGCTGACCGATGCGGTCAGCACGATCGACCCGGACCGTTGCGGGCGCATGACCCCGACCGCAGCGCGGATGCCGTTGACGGCGCCGAGCACGTTGATCCGGAACGCCCGCTCCCAGTCCTCGGTGTCGAGATTGTGGATGCGTCCGTTCGGTGAGAGAACGCCAGCGTTGCTGATGAGCACGTCGAGACGGCCGAAGCGTTCGACGGCGCGCGCGATCACCGACTCGACCTGGGTGAAATCACTCACGTCGGCGAGGGTCGACTCGACGCCGCCGTCTGTCTGCGCGAGGCCGGCAACGGTTGCCTCGAGCGAAGGTTCACTGACGTCGCTCAGAACGAGATCGGTGTCGGGTTCGGCCGCGAGTTGCTGCGACACCGCGGCACCGAGCGCGCCACCGGCACCCGTGATCGCGATGACCCGTCGAGTCATACGAGCAGGTATCCGCCGTCGACGCTGAGCACGGTGCCAGTGACGAACGCGGACGCGTCGGACGCAAGGAATCGATACGCACCGGCCAGGTCGGCCGGCGCCCCCCAACGGCGCTGCGCGGTGTGCCCGGTGATCGCTGTCGCGAGATCGGGGTTGCTCTTCCATCCGTCGGCCAGCGGCGAGTCGAACCAACCAGGCGCGACGACGTTCACGGTGATGCCCGCCGGTGCGAGATCGAGCGCGAGTCCTTTCGCCATCCCGACCAGCGCCGCTTTCGAGGCGCTGTACGCGGCCAGGCCCTTCTTGGGACGCTCGCCCAGCACCGACCCCGTGAAGATCAGGCGGCTACCCGCGTGCATCACGCTGGCGGCGGCACGGGCGCCGAAGAACGCGCCCGTGACGTTCACCTCCATGATTTGACGCCACACCGACGCCGGGGTCGCGAGCGGACCGGCGACGATCGGCGAGATCCCCGCGTTGCAGATCCACACGTCGACACCGCCCCACTCGGACACCGTCACCTTGGCCACCGATTCGTTGAAGTCCTCGTCCGTCACGTCGCCCGCGAGGACGAGCGATGGTCCGGGCAGGGCCCCGGCGACCGCCTTCAAGTCCTTCTCCGTGCGGGCGACGAGGGCGACGGAGGCCCCGCCGTGCGAGAACGCGTGCGCGAGCAACGCGCCGAGACCCCGGCTCGCGCCGGTGATGACGACCCGTTTCCCCGAGACCGCGCCGGGCTCCGGGAAGGACTCGGGGATCTCGATCTCGCCGCTCCGCTCGTTCATGACTTCCCTCGTTGTACCGACCAGTACAATACACGGCTGGTGTTCTCGAACCCGGACCTGCTCGAGATGCACCGCCGGATGTTGTTGATTCGCGGCTTCGAGCAGCGGGTGGCGGCGCTCTACCGCGACGGCGAGGTTCCCGGGTTCGTGCACCTCTCGATCGGACAGGAGGCAGCGGCCGTCGGCGCGTGCTGGCCGCTTCGCCCCGCGGACGTCATCACGTCGACGCACCGAGGCCACGGTCACTGTCTGGCCAAGGGCCTCGACCCGCTCGGGATGTTCGCCGAGCTGATGGGCAAGGACCAGGGCACGAACCGAGGCCGCGGGGGGTCGATGCACATCGCGGATCCGAAGCTCGGGATCTTCGGCGCGAACGGGATCGTGGCGGCGGGCGTGCCGATCGCGGTGGGCGCGGCCACGGCCGCGCAGCTCCGCGCGGACGGCAGTGTGGCGGTCTCGTTCTTCGGTGACGGCGCGGCCGCGCAAGGCGCGTTCCACGAAGCGCTGAACCTCGCTGCCGTGTGGCAGCTGCCCGTGGTCTTCTTCTGCGAGAACAACGGCTACGCCGAGTTCTCGCCGGCATCGACCCAGCATCGGGCGTCCCTCGAGCAACGAGCGTCGGGGTACGGCATCGACTACGTCGCCGTCGACGGCAACGACGTGTCGGCGACGTCAGCCGCCATGGAGGACGTCGTCCTCGGTGTGCGGGCCGGTCGCGGTCCTGCGCTGGTCGAGGCGACGACGTACCGCTGGCACGGCCACTACGAAGGCGATCCGCAGCGCTACCGCGCACCAGAGGAGATCCAGACGTGGGAAGCGCGCGACCCACTCGTCGCGCACGAGGCTCGGCTCCGAGAGGCGGGCGTCGACCACGACGAGATCAAGGCGCTCGAGGCGACGGTCGCCGACGAGCTCGACGGAGCGGTCGTGGCGGCTCGGCGGCTGTCGAGCCCCGACGCGGCCACGTTGCACGACTTCGTCGTCCGCGCGAGGCCGGCACACCCGGAGCCGCCTGCGCCCGATGCGAGCGCGCCGATGTTCCGCACGATGGACGCGGTCCGCTCCGCCCTCGAAGCCGAGCTCGCCAGCGACGAGCGCGTGTTCGTGGCCGGCATCGACGTCGGCGCGGGCGGCAACGTCTTCGGGCTCACGCGAGGGCTCCGCGATCGCTTCGGTGACCGCGTGCGCGACACGCCGATCTCGGAGACCGCGATCGTCGGGCTCGGTGTCGGCGCGGCGATGGCCGGCATGCGTCCCGTCGTCGAGCTGATGTACCTCGACTTCGTCGGCGTCTGCCTCGACCAGCTGCTGAACCAGGCGGCGAAGCTGCCGTTCATGACCGGCGGCGCCGCCGAGATGGCGCTGACCGTGCGGACGCAGTTCGGCGCCGGTCGCTCGTCGGGGAGCCAGCACTCGCAGAGCCTCGAAGCGCTGCTCGCGCACATTCCCGGACTGACCGTCGTCATGCCGTCGACACCGGCCGACACCTACGGACTGCTTCGAGCCGCGATCCAAGACCCGAACCCGGTGGTCTTCATCGAGAACCGGCTGCTGTACGGCATGAAGGGACCGCAGCCGCCGCCTGACCACATCGTCCCGATCGGGACGTCCGCGGTCGTGCGACCGGGAACCGACGTCACGGTCGTGTCGGTCTCGCGGATGGTCCACGAGGCGGTCGCGGCCGCCGAGCGGCTGGCGGACGACGGCATCTCGGTCGAGGTGATCGACCTGCGGACGGTGGCGCCGCTCGACGTCGTGCCCGTCCTCGACTCCGTCCACAAGACCGGCCGGCTCCTGATCGCGCACGAAGCGGTCGTGCCGTTCGGCATCGGCGCCGAGATCGCCGCCACCGTCGCCCGGGAGGCTTTCTGGGATCTCGACGCGCCGATCGAACGCGTCGGCGCGGCGGCGACACCGCCTCCCTACGCCCCGGAGCTCGAACGAGCGTGGCTTCCCGACCGCGACGACATCGCCGCCGCCATCCGCCGGGTCGTCGACGTGTAGCTCACCCGGCGAAATCCCGGTCGCCATTGTGGCTCTGCTCCGGTTCTTCGGGTCGATTGTGGGGCCATGGCCCCACAATCGAACCAACATTCGCTCGGGAGGGGGAGGGCTCGGTCAGCAGCCCAGGGCGCGGGCGATCACCAGGTGCTGGATCTCGTTGGTGCCCTCGCCGATCTCGAGCACCTTCGCGTCGCAGTAGAAGCGGGCGACCGGCGTCTCGAGCATGTAGCCCAGCCCGCCGTGGATCTGCACGGCCTCGGACGCCGCCCAGGTCGCGACACGACTGGCCTTCAGCTTGGCCATCGCTGCTTCCTTCTGGAACGGCTGGCCGGTGTCGCGGAGGTACGCGGCGCGATAGGTCAGCCAGCGAGCCGCCTCGAGCTCGGTGGCGATGTCGGCGAGCTTGAACTGCACGGCCTGGAACTTCGAGATCGGCTGCCCGAACTGCACGCGCTGTTGCGCGTAGTCCGTCGCCATGTCGAGCACCGCTTGCGTCAGGCTGAGCGACAACGCCGCTATGGAGATGCGCCCGACCTCGAGCGTGCGCAGGAACTGCCCCAGTCCGAGGTCCGGATCGCCGACGAGATGGTCGTCCGGAACCCACACGTCGTCGAAGTACAGCTCGCGCGTGTCGAGGCCGCGCCAGCCGATGCCGCGCATCTTCGGTCCCATCGTGAAGCCGGGGGTGTCCTTCTCGACGACGAGCGTTGCGTAGTTCGTCTCGGTGCGGGCGAGCAGCGTCACCCCGAACGACATGTCGGTCCCGGCGTTCGAGATGAACGTCTTGCGGCCGTTGATCAGCCAGCCGCCGTCGTGCCGTTCGGCACGCGTGCGAATGCCGCGTGCGTCTGATCCGGCGTCGGGCTCGGTCAGCCCGAACGCGCCGAGCGCACGTCCTTCGGCGAGCGGTCGAAGCCAGCGTTCGCGTTGGACGTCGTCGCCGAACAGGTACAGCGGCAACGAGCCGATCGTGACGTGGGCCTGCCACGCCGCGGCCACCGACTGGTCCGCCACGCCGAGCTGCTCCATGGCCGCGACGAAGCCGATGGTGGACATGCCGATCCCGCCCCACTCCTCGGGGATCAGCATCCCGAGCAGGCCGAGCTCGCCCATCTCGCGGAGCAGATCCGTCGGGCAGCGCGCCTCGTCCCACGCGAGGGGTAGCGCGCGTCGCGATCTCCTTCTGCGCGAACTCGCGACAGAGGCCGACCAGCGCGCGTTCGGAATCGGTGAGCGAGAAGTCCATATCGCGAGATCCTATTGGACCGACCGGTACAACAGCGTACGATCACTGGATGCCGTCTGACCGCACCCCGCATGCGTTCCCGAAGTTCAGCAGCGTCGAGGACGAGCGCCGGCATCGCAAGCAGCGACTGGCGGCAGCGCTGCGGCTGTTCGGGCACTTCGGCTTCGACGAGGGCGCGGCGGGACACATCACCGCCCGCGACCCCGAGTTGCCGGACCACTTCTGGGTCAACCCGCTCGGCATGAACTTCAAGCAGATCCGGGTCAAGGACCTCTTGCTCGTGAACGAACGGGGCGAGGTCGTGGAAGGCAACTGGCCGCTGAACACCGCGGCGTTCGTGATCCACTCGCAGATCCACGCGGCCCGCCCGGACGTCGTGTCCGCCGCGCACGCTCACTCGCTGCACGGCAAGGCGTGGTCGTCATTGCGGCGGCCACTCGATCCGCTGACGCAGGACGCGTGCGCGTTCTACGGCGATCACGTCGTGTTCGACGACTACACCGGCGTCGTGCTCGACCTCGAGGAGGGCAAGCGCATCGCCCATGCCCTCGGTGGCTGCAAGGCCGTGATCCTGTCGAACCACGGTCTGCTCACCGTCGGCCACTCGGTCGACGAGGCGGCGTGGTGGTTCATCACCATGGAGCGCACCTGCCAGGCGCAGCTCCTCGCCGAGGCCGCCGGCACGCCGGTGCCCATCGACGAGGACCAGGCCGAGAAGACCGCCGTCCAGGTGGGTGGCCACGCCTCCGGTTGGCGACAGTTCCAGCCGCTGTACGACTGGATCGTCGCGACCCAGCCGGACTTGCTCGACGCCTAACTCAGATGTGAGAGGAACGCCGCGGACCACGAGGTGAGGTCGGCCGGCACGTAGTACCCGCTCTCGTCGTTGATCGCGGTCCAGTTGTCCGCGATGTCCTCGATCGTCGGCTCGGGCCCCGCGTCGACGTAGCCGTTCGTCGAGGCGATGAAGATGCGCGCGAAGCGGCCCGCGCCGGCCGCGTACATCTCACCGCTGACCGGGCAGGACTCGTGCGCGAGATACGCGACGAGCGGCGCGACGCGCTCGGGCGACATCTGCGCGGCGGACTCGTCGGTCGTTCGGCCGGCCATCCGCGTCACCGCCGCCGGTGCGATGAGGTTGATCTTGATGCCGACGGGCGCGCCCGCGGTCGTGAGGCTGCGGGTGAGCCCGACGACCGCCGCCTTCGCGGTGGCGTACGCGGTGTTGTTGGGCAGCCCGAACATGCCCGTCGACGTCGTCATGACGATGCGGCCGTAGCCGTGCTCGACCATGTGCGGCCATGCGGCGCGGGTCGTGTTGAACGAACCGCCGACGTGCACCGCGAGGTGTTGGCCGAGGATCTGCTCGTCGAGCTCGGGAAACCCGGCCCACCTGACGATGCCGGCGTTGTTGATCAGGATGTCGATGCGCCCGAACTGCTCGACCGCCGCGTCGACGAGCGCCTGCGCGCCATCGGGCGTGGCAACGTCGTTGCCATCGGCGATCGCGTCGCCGCCTGCTCCGACGATCTCCGCGGCGACTGCCGCGGCCGGTTCGGCGTCGACTCCGACGCCGTCCATCGAGCTGCCGAGATCGTTGACGACGACGCTCGCCCCGCGTTCGGCGAGCAGGAGCGCATAGCCGCGTCCGATGCCGCGGCCCGCGCCCGTGATGACGGCGACGCGGCCGTCGAAACGGAGCTCGTTCAGGCGGCCACCGGGACTTCGAAGCCGAGGAGCCGAGCCGAGCGTGCCGCCGACCATGGCTGCCCGCTCGTCCGTGGGGAGCCCGCCGAGCTGCGTGGCGATGAGCTCCCGGCTGCCGCGGAACGTTCCTTCGGCGTGTGGGTAGTCGTTGCCCCACACGAGAGTCGGGACACCGGTGATGTGCCGGCAGGCGACGGCCACGGGGTCGTCCTGGAACTGCACGTGGAACTGCCGCTGCACGTACTCGCTCGGCTCGAGCGGGTACGGCCACTTCTCGTTCAGTCGGAACAGCTGGGCCATGTTGGGCTGGTCGTCGTCGGCGCGGCTGTCGTCCCAGTAGCCGAGCCACCAGTCGGCGTCTTGGCCGATCCCGGTGATCCAGCACTTGTCCATCGCGCCCATGAGCGACGCCAGCCAGTGGGCGTTGAACTCGATGAGCGAGAAGTGCAACCCCGGATAGCGCTCGGCGACGCCGCCGCCGATCAGCTCGCACATGAGCTGGCCCGGCACGATGGTGCTGTAGATCGCCTGGGTCACCATTCGCTTCGAGGCGGCCTTCTCGGTCATCGGCTGGTTGACCTGCGCGGCCGACTCCATGACGACCTTGAGCGTCGTCGACGCGGGATCGTTCACCTTCACCCCGCCCGTCTGCGTGTGGAAGAAGGGCTGCACGCCGTTCGCCTGCGCCGCTGCCCACACCGGGTCGAAGTCGCGCGAGTAGTACGGCTTGGGCGGTGTCGCCGGCAGAAGGATGGCCCGGAAGCCGGCCCCGGCAACCCGCTCGATCTCGGCGACGGCGTCGTCGATGTCGGTGATCGGTACCGGCGCCGTCGGAGCGATCCGGTCGAAGTAGGGCGTGAACCGCTCGATGACGTAGTCGTTGTACACACGCGCGTGCGCCATCGACAGCTCGTGGTCGTCGGAGTACAGACCGAACAGCGACAGGTTGGGGTGCATCACCTGGACATCGACCCCGTCGAAGTCCATGTCCTCGAGGATCACGTCGGGTTCGCCCTCGGGCATCCGCCCGCCCGTCTGGCGGTAGCGCGACACCGTCCAACCTTCGAAGCCGGGCGTGTGCAACCGCCGGAACTTCCGAGCGCCGCCCTCGACGAGCGGCTCGATCTCGAAGTCCTCTTCCCACACCGCCCGCTCGCGCAGATGCTTCGGAAGGCGGGTCTTGAACAGATCCGTCGGTTCGAGCAGGTGGCCGTCGCCCGACACGACGAAATCCGTGTGCGCCATGGCCGAACGGTAGTGGACCGATCGGTACAGTGCAACGCATGACGAAGCGGTGGAAGCAACGACCGCCGGGCTCGACGTGGGGCGACTGGGGCGACGAGGACGAGCTCGGTCGGATCAACCTGCTCACGCCCGAGAAGGTCCTCGAAGGGGTCCGCGAGGTCGAGGCGGGCATCAGCTTCTGCTTGAGCCTGCCGCTCGACTTCCCCGGCGGCACCGCGTTGAACCAGCGCCGCCGCCCGCCGGTTCTCGCGCCCACCGAGGACATGCAGGGAGAGCCCGCGACCTTCTACAACGTCCGCATGAGCGAGATGCAGGACTGGGGTGACCCTCGCTATGTCGACGTGTGGGCCGACGACGTGGTGACCCTCGCGCTGCAGTACTCGACGCAGTGGGACTCACTCGCCCACGTCGGCGCCGAGTTCGACGTCGACGGCGACGGTGCCGAGCAGGCGGTCTATTACAACGGGTACCGCGCCGGTGTCGACCTCGTGGGACCGTCGCACGACGCCCGCGGCGACGGCAGCGGGCAGCGTTGCTTCGCCCACCACCTCGGCATGGAGCACATGGCGTTCAAAGGCGTGCAGGGGCGGGGCGTCCTCATCGACCTCGCCCACCACCTCGGACACGACTGGCGCGGGGTCGACCGCAAGACCCTCGAGGAGATCATGGCGGCGGACCAGGTCGTCGTCGAACCGGGCGACATGCTCCTGCTGCACACCGGTTACGCGACGAAGCTGCTCGAGTGGGATCGCGATCCCGACCCGGTCAAGCTGTTCACGTCGTGCAGCTACCTCGACGCGCGGGACGAGTCGTTGCTCGAGTGGATCACCGACTCGCAGATCGCCGCATTGGTGGCGGACAACTACGCCGTGGAAGGGATGCTCGGAAAGGATCGGGATCGCGATCCGAGCCGGCATTCGTTCCTACCGATCCACAACCTCTGTCTGTTCCGTCTCGGCGTCCCCCTCGGCGAGCTGCTGGTACCTCCACGAGCTCGCCGCCTGGTTGCGCGAGCACGACCGGAGCCGGTTCCTGCTCACTGCGCCCCCGCTGCGGCTGCCCGGAGCGGTCAGTTCGCCCGCGACGCCCGTCGCCACGGTCTGACGAGCGCGACATCCGCAAGGCCTCGAAGTCGCTCGCGACGACGTCGGCGATGACGTTGAAGAGATGCGGCCGCCCGCCTGCGTTCAGGAGGTACTTGCGCGGCTTACCGGGGATGTTGCTACCGAAGTAGTAGCTGCTCGTCCCGAATGAAGGGGCTCTCGCCGCGTTGCGGTCCACCATCCCGGTCCAATCCTCTTCCGCAGCCGGGTCCACTTCGATCGTGTCGTACCCGTGGTCGCGCGCGTACATGAGCGTGTCCATGATGAAGTCGACCTGGTCGCCGTTGTACCGCGGGTTGTTGCCGGCGCCCGCGTGCGGCCCGCCAGGAAAGAAGAAGTTCGGGAACCCCGCGGCCTGCACGCCGACGAACGTCCTCGGACCGTCAGCCCAGTGCTCCGCGAGCGCGTGCCCACCGCGGCCACGGATCCCCATGCGGTTGAGTGCGCCGGTGCCGAAGTCCCATCCCGTGGCCCAGACGATGACGTCGAACTGGCGCTCGCCGGCGGAGGTCTCGACTCCGGTCTCGGTGACGCGCACGATCGGCGTCTCCCTGACGTCGACGAGCGACACGTTGGGCTTGTTGTACGCCTCGTAGTAGCCGGTCACGAACGGAGGGCGGTGCTCGGCGTACCGATGGTCCGTCGGGATCAGCTTCTCCGCGGTTCCGGGATCCTCGACGAGGCTCCGGATCTTGTCGGCCATGAACTCGCACCACGCCGCGTTCGCCGCCTGATCGAACAGCAGGTCGGTGTAGTGGCTGGTGAGCTTCGTGAATCCGGGGCTGTTCCACATCTTCTCGTAGAAGACGCGCCGCTCGTCGTCCGGGTCGTCGAAGGTGCCGCGATCGTGCGCGACGTGAAGGAACCCGCTCGCGGACGTGTTGAGTGTCTCGCGCATCGCTTCGAAGTCGGCCCGCAGTCGTGCCTGCTCCTCGGGCGTGATCGGAGAGTTGTTGAGCGGGGTGCACCAATGGGCCGTGCGTTGGTAGACGGTGAGGGACGCCACCTCGTCGGCGATGACCGGGATCAACTGGACGCCGCTCGATCCCGTGCCGATCACCGCGACCCGCTTGCCGTCGAAGTCGACGGGCGTCGTCGGCCACCGGCCGGTGTGGTACGACTCGCCGCGGAAGTCGTCACGCCCTGGCACGTCGGGGTAGTACGGCACCGAGAACACGCCGGTCGCGGCGATGAGGAATCGACTCCGGAACACGGTGCCGTCGCCGACCACGACGGTCCAGGTGCCCGACGAGTCGTCGAACGCAGCCGAGGTGACAGTCGCGTCGAAGCGAATGTGTGGTCGGAGATCGAACCGGTCGACCACGTGGTTGAGGTAGCGCTCGATCTCCGGCTGGTGCGCGAAGTGCTCCTGCCACTCCCATTCGTCGAACAGCTCCTTCGAGAACAGGTAGGCGTAGGTGTAGCTCTCGGAGTCGAACTGCGCGCCGGGGTAGCGGTTCCAGTACCACGTACCGCCCACGCCGCCGCCGGCCTCGAGGAGCTGCACCGAGAAGCCCGCTTCACGCGCGCGATACAGCTGGTAGATCCCCGTGATGCCGGCGCCGACGATCAGGACGTCGAGAACCGGCGCGCGTTCCGAGGAGAATGACATTGTACCGACCGGTTAGTATACGGACGTGACCGTCGCCGATCGGAAGCGGACGGCGCTACCGGTGCCGTACGCGATGCAGGTCCCCGACAGGGTGCGCAAGGAGCGGTACTTCGACGCGGACTTCTACCAGATGGAGGCCGACCTGCTGTGGCCCCGCGTCTGGCAGATGGCGTGCCGGCTGGAGGAGATCCCGCAGCCGCGCGACTTCGTCGAGTATCAGATCCTCGATCAGTCGATCATCGTGGTGCGCACCGACGACCTGGGTGTGCGGGCGTTCCAGAACGCGTGCCGCCATCGCGGCGTCAAGGTCGTCGAGGATCGAGGGACCTGCGAGAGCGGGTTCACCTGTCCTTTCCACGGATGGTGCTACGGCCTCGACGGCAAGAACACGTTCGTCCCGCGGCGACGACGTTCGCCGAGCACAATCTGCAGCCCGACGACATCGACCTGAGACCGGTGCAGTGCGAAGTGTGGGGCGGGTGCGCGTGGATCAACATGGACGACGAGCGCGCCGCCGCTGCGGAGGTGTCTCGAGCCGGTCGCCACCGTGCTCGACGCGTGGAAGATCGAATCGCTCCGCACCGAGTGGTGGTACTCGTTCCATCTTCCCGTGAACTGGAAGCTCGCCGAAGAGGCGTTCGTCGAGCAGTACCACGTGCTGGAAACGCATCCGCAGCTGCGAATCCCCGGCCGGTACCCGCCGCGCGACGGATCGTTCGACCCGCGCGTGTTCGTCGATTCGGAGCTCCACTACCTGCACGTGATGAGCGACGGCATGGCCGGGATGGTCCACGGCGACGACGTACGCATCGCCGAGGGACTGCGCCAGATCGAGCTACCCGCCGACCCGGCGCTGGCGAGGTCGACGTGGGATCGCACGCTCAACGACGCGGTCACGAGCTGGCACCGGGCCGAAGGCCACGAGGTTCCCGATCTCAACGAGCTCGACGCTGCCGGCATGAACGAGCCGATGGGCTATGGCTTCCCGCACTTCTTCGTGTTGCCCATGTACAGCAGCGCGTCGTCGTACCGGTTCCGTCCGCTCGGGCCGGAAGAGACGCTGATGGAGATCTGGTCGCTCACCCGCTTCCCGGAGGACAGCGAGCGTCCGAAGCCCACGCCACCCGAGCCGTGGGCGAGCGACGATCCGCGCGTTGCCGCCCATTCCCACGCAGGATTTCTCGAACCTCCCGAGACAGCAACGCGGCCTGCACACGAAGGGGTTCGAGTACATGCGCCTGTCCGAGGGGATCGAGGGGCACATCTCGAACTTCCACCGGACGATCGACGGCTTCCTCGCCGGCCTTCCCTACGAGCAGCTGTTGCCGGCGCTCCACCAGCTGAACCTCAACCCACTCGAACGGTCCGTCGTCGACATCGGCTTCTGACGTGACCTATGCGGACGTCGCCGAAGGCGTCCGCGCCACCCTGGCCGCGTACACGCACGCGCTCGACGACGGCCGGACCGACGACGTCGTCGCCACGTTCTGCTCCGATGGTGCGGTCGACATCCCGGGCATGGGGACCCACGAAGGTCACGACGCCCTTCGCGAGGCGTACGCGAAGTGGAAGCCGCGGCGTCATCAGCGCCATCTCGTCCTGAACACGCTCGTGACCGAGTGGAACGACCACGAAGCGGCGGCGGTCAGCGACGTCGTGTTCGTCCTGCAGGGTGACACCGGGTGGACGGTCCAGCTCGTCGGTCGGTACCACGACACACTCCACTGCGACGACGGGACGTGGCGCTTCCATCGCCGGGTCGCCGAATTCCTGACGTAGGCCCCGGCTACTCGGCGAGGTCGGGCATGACCTCGCGTGCGAATCGCTCGACCTGCGCCGGGCCCGCGTCGGGCCAGCCGCAGACGAGGTAGCCGTACCCCGCGTCGCGCCACTTTCCCGCGTGCTTGCGGGCGGTATCGATGTCGTCGAGCGAGATCGAGCTCGCTCGCATGATCGAAGACGGATCACGTCCCGCGTCGATCGCGAGCTCGTCGACGCGCTCGTTCGTCTCGCGCAACGAGTTCGGCGTCCCCCAGGAGTGCCAGACGTCGGCGAAACGCGCGACCAAGGGAAGCGTGCGTCGCGGGCCGCTACCGCCGATCCAGATCGGTGGGTGCGGCCGCTGCACCGGCAACGGGCGCAGCTGCGCGTTCTTCAACGACACGACCTGTCCGTCGTAGGCCACGACCTCGCCGGTGAACAGCCTGGTCACGATCTCGAGCGCGTCCTCGAGCAGATCGAAGCGCTCGCGTGTCTGCGGGAACGGGATGCCCAGCTCGATGTGCTCCTGGTCGAACCACGCCGCGCCGAGCGAGAGCTCGAGGCGGCCGCTCGACGCGTGGTCGATGGTCAGAGCCTCTGCCGCGAACACGGACGGGTGCCGGTACGTCACGCCGGCCACGAGCAGACCGAGCCGGATGCGCGACGTGATCCCGGTCAGTGCGGCCAGCGTCGTCATGCCCTCGAAGGTCTCGCCCGGACCCTCGCCGTACATCGGCTGCAAGTGGTCGAAGCCCCAGGCACCGTCGAAGCCCAGCTCCTCTGCGAGCTGCACGCGGCGGACCAGCTCCTCCCACGGCATGCGCTGCTGCGCGACATCGAGTCCGAATCGCATGGGTCCGAACACTGTCACAGCAGACGCGCGGGCGAGCGCAGAGCGTCTCGCGCCGCGGTCGGGTCAGGACGGGGTCGCGCTCGGTGACTGCCTCAGCCGGTGTCCGGCCGCCGTGTTCGCTGCGGACCACGGCGAGGAAGCGCTCGACGGCATTCACAGTGGCGTGCACTCGCACCGACGGGAAGACGTCGAACGTGTGCTGCGCGCCCGGCATCTCGGCGAACACGACTGGCTGTTCGGAGGCCTTGCGGAGCTCGTCGACGAAGGTGCGAGCCTGCTCGACCGGCACGAGCGAGTCGTTCGCTCCATGGATGACGAAGAAGGGCGGCGCGTGCTGGCCGATGTGACTGATCGGGGAGGCCTGCTCCCAACGGGCGCGGTCGGTCGTCGGGTCCGACTTGAACACCTTCTTCGCGAGGAAGTCCTCCATGTCCGTACGACTGGTGCCGTGTCGATTGAGGAAGTCGTAGACGCCGTAGAACGGCACCGCGGCGGCGACCGACGTGTCGACCTCTTCGAAGCCCGGCTGGAACGCCTCGACATGAGGCGTGAGCGCGGCCAGGGCCGAGAGATGGCCGCCCGCCGATCCTCCCGTGATCACGAGGAAATCGGGATCGCCGCCGTGCTCGGCGATGCTCGCCTTCGTCCACGCCAACGCCCGCTTCACATCGACGATGTGATCCGGCCATGTCGCTTTTGGTGAGAGGCGGTAGTTCGCGGTGACGCAGACCCAGCCTCGCTCGGCGAGATGAGCCATGAGCGGCTCGGCCTGGCCTTCCTTCTGGCCCATCGACCACGCCCCGCCGTGCACCTGGACGAGCACCGGAGCCTTGGCGTCGCTGGCGAGGTCCGCGCGCTTCCACACGTCGAGACTGTTGCGTACGCCCGCGTCGCCGTAACTGATGTCGCGGCCGGTCCGGTAGCGGTTGCGCGTTCGCATGTCGGGCTGAAACAGCTGCCGCCGGCTCAGCGGCACCTCCGGCCGAGGAGAGAAGGGCTCACGGATGCGGGCGCGGTAGTCGGACCCGAGCTCGTCCACCAGCGCCGCTTCGAGCACTGCGCCGGACTTCGTCGCCGTCTTGTGGATGGCGACGAGTCCGGCCGCCGACGTCGGCGTAGGCGGCGAGGCCCAGCTTGCCCCGCCATCCGCGCGTGCCTCCTTCCGCGCCAGCAACGCTGCGGTGGCGAACTGGAACATGCCGGTTTGCAGCGGCAGCTCGGAGGGAGTGAGCCCGAAGGCGAACGCGGGCATCGACAACCGTCCGTCGCGAGCGACAGGGCGGAGGGCATTGGCCGTCGAAGCGGCCGCGCCCGCGCCGGCGATGAGGAAACGAGAGGAAGGCTTCACGGGCTCAGCCTAGGAAGCCACGAAGGGGAATGGGGAGTCGATCGAAGGCCGCCATTTGGGTGGTCGCGTCTGTGTCGACTCACCGACCGATTCAGTGGCTGAGTCGACACAGACGGCACGCTCGAGAGGTCTGTGTCGCCTGGCCCACGGAAATCGGTCGCTGAGTCGACAATGTGCGCGTCCCGGGCCCGGGGCCGGCGAGGCGGGCAGTCCGGGGACCGACGCCGACGCCGACCCGGGCTGAGACGGCGTCACTCGGTCACCTCTACGGAACCCGTTCGCGAAGGAGCGTCGCCAACTCACGACCGACGACCCGAAGCGGTCCGGCGTCGTGCTCTGCTCGCGCGAGCAGCATCGCACCTTCGATTCCTGCGAGGACGACGATGGCGAGAGCTTTCGACCGGGCACGCGTGGCGCCCCGAGCAGCGATCGCGTCAGCGAGCGCGTCGCGCCAGCGCGCAAATGCCGCCGCGCACGAGGCCGCGAGCTCATCGGACTGGTGAGACATCTCGAGCGCGACCGTCGCGACCGGGCAACCGTCGCTCCAGCCGCTGCTGTCGAGCTCCGATGCCGCGGCATCGGCCCACGCGAGCACGGCGTCGGCGGGATGCTGATCCGCGAGCACGGCGCGTAGAAGGCGCTCGTAGCTCACGGCGGCGCGGTCGATGGCCTCGACCGCGAGCTGCGTCTTTCCCCCCGGGAAGTGATGCGCCTGTGATCCCCACGGGGTGCCGCTGTCGGCGATGACCTGCCGCCAGCCGGTCGCGGGGTAGCCCTGCCGGCGGAGCAAACGTGCCGCTGTCGAGATCATGCGCTTGCGGGTGTCGGTGACGCGTGGCACGGCGACCAAGGCTAGACGCAGTTAGGACGATCGTCTTACTATGACGTCCGTCCTATCTGCCGACTCGGGGGTGCGCGTGCGCCAGTTGCTGTTCGAGAAACGCGGCAAGGTTCGGTGGGAAGACGTGAGCGAGCCCGCCTTGAGCTCGCCCGCAGCCGCGATCGTGCGACCCCTCGCGGTCGCGACATGCGACCTCGACGTCGGCGCGCTTCGCGGCGCCTACCCGATGGCGGGGCCGTACCCGTTCGGTCACGAAGCGGTCGCCGAAGTGATCGAGGTGGGGACGGCGGTCGGCTCGGTGGGCATCGGTGACGTCGTGGTCGTGCCCTTCCAGATCTCGTGCGGACAATGCAGCTCGTGCCTGCGCGGGCGTACGGGCAACTGCCAGGCGCACCCGAAGATGTCGACGTTCGGGCTCGGGACGATGGGCGGCTTGCAATGGGGCGGTCTGCTCGCCGACCTCGCGCTCGTTCCGCATGCCGACGCGATGCTCGTTCCGGTTCCGAGCGGCATCGACCCAGTCACCGTCGCGAGCGCGAGCGACAACATCGCCGACGGTTGGCGCTGCGTGGGTCCGCAGCTCGCTGAAGAGCCGGCGGCCGAGGTGCTCGTGGTCGGCGGAGACAGTGGTTCCAACTCCATCGGTCTCTACGCCGCGGGGCTGGCTGTGACTGCGGGGGCGTCCCGAGTCGTCTACGTCGATCGTGACACGGCGCGACTCGAGATCGCAGCGGCGCTCGGCGCCGAGCCGCACGAGCAAGCCGAGCCGCCGCGCAAGGTCGGCGCCTTTCCGATCACCGTCGACGCAAGCGGGAGCGAGGCCGGACTCCGTTGCGCGCTCAACAGCACCGCCTTCGACGGCCGTTGCACGAGCCCGTCCGTGTATCTGGACGATCCATCGCTGCCCATGTTCTCGATGTACTCGCGCTGCTGCACGCTCCACACCGGGCGAGCGCACGCTCGCAGTGCGATCCCGGCTGTTCTCGACGCGGTGAGCCGCGGGTTCGATCCTTCGATCGTCACGTCCGCCGTCGTCGCGTGGAGCGAGGCCGAGATCGCACTCGCCGATCCGCCGATGAAGCTCGTCCTGAGCCGCGTCGACGGCGAGTAGGACGTTCTCCGGGGCCGCGTCACGGGTTCTGGCCCGTCGTCGTAGCAATTGGTCGCACGAACCCCCATGCTCACCACTTCACCTTCATGTGGGAGGCACCATGCCCGACGCCCAGGCGCAACCGTTCGTCTTCACCAGCGACGGCGACCGGCTCGCCGGCGTGCTGTACCTGCCGGCAGCGAAAGCCGTGGCCGCGGTCGTGACGACCGGGCCGCTCACCTCCGTCAAGGAACAAGCCACCGGCGCCTACGCCCGTGCCCTGTCGGCACGCGGCTTCGCCGCCTTGGCCTTTGACCACCGGACCTTCGGCGAGAGCGAAGGCCAGCCGCGTCAGCTCGAAGACCCCGAGGGCAAGGCGCGCGACGTCAGTGCCGCGGTGACTGCGCTCGAGGCCGACGAGCGGACCCGCGAGTCTGACCGTCTTGGCCGTTGGCATCTGCGCGGGAGGCGGCTACATGGCGCGCGCCGTCGCCGACGACGAACGCATCGCGGCATTCGCCGGGGTGGCCGGCTACTACTCGGACGCGGGCGCCTTCGCCCGGTCGTCACCCGAGGCGTACCAGGCAGCGATCGACCACGGGCGCGCGGCGGAGACGCGCTGGCGACAGACAGGCATTGCCGACACCATCCCCGCCGTCGCGCCGGACGGCGGGGATGTGGGGATGCCGCTACGGGAGGCGTACGAGTTCTACGGCACGCCCCGGGGAGCAGTGGCCAACTACACGAACGGCTTCGCCGTCCAGTCCCTGGCACACACGACATCATTCGACGCCCAAGAGGCGGCAGGCCGGATCAGGGTGCCGTTCCTCCTCGTGCATTCCGAGCACGCGCTGTCCCCGCCGCTCGCTCGCCGAGTTCTACGGCTCTGTCCGCAGTCCGAAGAACGAGCTGTGGATGGAGTCCGAAGGTCAAATCGACTTCTACGACGATCCTCGCCTGATCGAACCGGCCGCCGACGCAATCGCCGAGCACTTCAGGTCGGCTGCCGCCTGATCGCTGCTGCGCACGACCGTCTCGTCCACCTGGACGACGGGGAAGCCGACGGCAGCTGAGCTCCACCACGTCAATGGCCCGCGGCCGTTCACGAGTCGTGGATGCTCCCGTACTGGCGGCGAAGCACGAGGCGGACGACGACGATCATGAGCCAGAACAGCTTCGCAGCGTGTGGGTCGATGAACGCGATCGGTATCGAGGCGACGAAGACGGCGGGAACCGTCAGCGCACGCCAGAGCGCATGGTTCACGAACTGGGTCGGCGTGTCCGCCGCGATGAACCGACGATCGTGGGTGGCGTCTATCCAGAACGCGGAGAAGAGTCCCCCGACGACACCCATCGTCGCGGCATAGAAGACGACCGCCGCGGTGGTGCTGCCGTGTTGGCCGAGCACGGAGGTAGGGAAAGGAACGAACGCGATCGCGCCGAGGCTGGCGAGGTTCAACACCAGGAGCGTGGCGTCGAGACGGCGGATGTACCGGAACATTCGATGGTGCGCGAGCCAGTAGATGCCGATCACCCCGAAGCTCAACGCGTAGGTGAGCATCGAAGGGATCGATTTGTGGAGCGCGCTGGCGACTTCAGCGTTCGTGGTGCCGGCTGGGAGGCTGAGCGTGAGCGCCAGCAACGTCATCGCGATCGCGAACACTGCGTCGCTGAAGAACACGACGCGGTCGAGGTCCCGGCCCGCCTCGATCTCCGCGCTGCCGCCCCCGCTGCCCGAACCGGCCGACGAGGCCACCCGGCGACTCTACGGCGATCCGGCAGTCACTGACCGGCACTGGCCGAACGGCGAAGGATCGTGCTGGGCCGCGCACCTCCTGATGAGCGAAGCTTCTTCGATGGTTCCTCTCGGCCGCTTCGACTCGTTGATCGTCGCCCTCGATTTCGGCCCTCTCGCCGACCGGATGGTGCCGATCGTCGGACGATTGGCCAGCCGCGCGCAGCTCTCGATTCGAATGGTGACCACGGGGTCACCGGGACTCGAGCAGTACGACGTTGCCGACCTCGCCGAGCGGACTGGACTGATCCATGGCTGTCCCGTGACATCCGCGGTCATCGACGGGGACAACCCGGCGGATGAGCTTGCCGATTTCGTAGGCAGTCAGCCCGGCGCGTTGTTGTGCGTTGCATCCCACGGTCGCACGGCGATCGGCGAAGTGCTGCTCGGCAGCATGACCGAGGACCTGTTGCGACGACACGTGGGCGCGATGCTGGCGATCGGCCCCGACGTGCCGGACGACTACGAACTGGCCGACAAGTTGGTCGTCGGCATCGACGAGAGCTCGCTGCACACCTCACTTCTCGAGGTCTCGGTCGCGTGGCAGACAACGTTCGGCGGCACGGTCGAGCTGTTCGAGGCCATCGCAGGCGGATCCGCGCAGGTGCCGATCGAGCCGACCGCCGAGTTGCGACGCGGCCCACGAGTTGGTCCCCGCGGCGGTGATGACGGTTGTCGAGTCGCACGATCCCGTCCGCGCCATCGGCGATGCGGCGATGGCTTCTCGCAGCGTCATCGCCGTCGCGGGTCATGCTCGGAGTGGTCTCGAGCGGGCCTTCCGGGGAAGCGTGACCGGGGAACTGCTGCACTTCAGCACGGTTCCGTTGCTGATCGTGCCCAACTGATCAGTGCACGGCGACGAGATGCGTGCCCGCAGCCACGACCTCATCCGGGCGGTCGGTATGCACCTGTACCGTCGGCGCATCGACGTTCGGGGGCAGCATGAATGGTGACTCGGATCGAGCGACCGAACCGGTGGCGAACAGTGCAACGGGCCAGAGGAAGCGATGGTCCGACTTCTCGCGTCGGCAGCAAACGGCGATCGTGCTCGGCAGCGTCCGCGGAGTTGGTCATGACGACAATCGCGTTGCGCGACCTGGCCCGCCGCCCGCCCAGCCAGGTACGGGGATACAAGCCCCTGTGGGCGCTGACGTTTGTCGTGCAGCCGGTCGGCCCGATCATCTACTTCCTCGTCGGCCGACGAAGCGCGGTCCGGTAACACGCCGACGGTGGCGCGATCTCGGCCGACCCTCGGCCAGCGTGTCGCTCACCGGGTCAGCCTTCCGTGACGGCCGAGAGACCGTTGCGCTCGTCATCTGAGCGACCGACCGTACGAGCACTGCTCTCAGCAATGGTGCAACCCTCGGTAAAGGAATTGCCAAGGCGACGCCAGCGCGACGCCAAGCTCGTCCATGCTGGACAGATGCACCTGCTCGTCGTCGAGGACGACGACGCCATCGCCGTGCCTCTCGTGGAGGGCCTCGAGCGAGCGGGATTCACGGCGACACGAGCCGCCAGCGGAGCCGACGCACTGGCCAACGTGCGCGGTGCCGAGTTGGTGCTTCTCGACCTCGGCTTGCCGGACATCGATGGTTCCGAGGTGTGCCGTCGCCTCCGTGCCACGTCGACCGTGCCCATCATCATCGTGAGTGCACGGGGCGACGAGAGCGAGCGCGTGCTCGGCCTTGAACTGGGTGCAGACGACTACATCGTGAAGCCGTTCGGCTCGCGCGAGCTCATCGCGCGAGTCCGCGCGGTGGCGCGGCGTAGCAGTCCGACTTCGGATCTCGAGCCTCCACAACGAATCGGAAGCCTCGAGATCGACCGTCGTACCCACCGCGTGCACATGCACGGGGAGGAGATCGGACTCACACCAAAGGAGTTCGACCTGCTCGCGCTCCTCTCAGAAGACCCGGGCGCGGCTGTCAGCCGGCAACAGATCATGGACGAGGTGTGGGATCCGCACTGGTACGGCGCGACCAAGACGCTCGACGTTCACATCGCGTCATTGCGCAAGAAGCTCGGTGACCACGGACTCATCGAGACCGTGCGTTCAGTCGGGTTTCGACTGCGCACCGACTGATGAGACGACGCCTTCTCGTCAGCAACGTCATTCTCGTCACGGTTGTTCTGCTCGCACTCGAGATCCCGCTGGCGTTGGTCTATGCCCGACACGAGCACGACTCGTTGCAAGGTGCGCTCCAACGCGACGCCTCGTCGCTCGCCGCACTCTCGGAGGAGATCATCGAACACCCCGGCGATCACGATGTCGGCGCGCTCGCGCAACGCTTCTCGGGCGGCAACGGCGCGGACGTCGTGATCGTCAATCGGGACGGCACGGTGCTTTCGCCGGGGTCCTCAGCGGCCTATGTCGGCGCGCTCGACCGAGCGCGCGCCGGGCAGTCGAGCACCGGACAACAGAACGGACACGCCTACATCGCCGTCCCCGTCGGAGCATCCGGAGACGCACACGGCGCGGTACTCATCGCCCGGCCGGACGACGCGAGTCGCCGCATCCACCAGTTCTGGGTGATCCTCGGCGTCATCGCAGCAGGCGTTCTCGCGCTTGCCGTCATCGTCAGCCAGCGTCTCGCCCGGTGGGCGGTCGACCCCCTCCAACGCCTCGACGACCAAGCGGTCGAGCTCGGACGCGGTGAGCTCCACGTGCGCGCCGACATCGGCAACGCACCACCGGAGATAACCACGCTCGCCGACACATTCAACGAGATGGCGGACAAGCTCGATCATCTCGTCGCCTCACAGCGGCGCTTCGTCGCCGATGCCAGCCATCAGTTGCGAACACCTCTGACCGCGCTACGGCTGCGTTTGGACAGCATCGACCCGGAGCACCCGGAGACGGTGACAACCGCCCGCGCCGCGGCGTTGCAGGAGACCGCGCGGCTCACGCGTCTCGTCGACGGCTTGCTGGCCCTGGCTCGCGCTGAGCAAAACCGGCCCGAGCGCGAAGCAGTCGACGTCGCCGCCGTTGTCGCCCAGCGATACGAGGCGTGGGCACCCCTGGCGGCCGAGCACGAGATCGATCTGTGCTTCGAGGCGAACGGCGGACGTCCCGTGCGCGCGACGATCGTGCCCGGCCATCTCGAGCAGATACTCGACAACCTCATCGACAATGCCATCGACGCCACCCCCGATGGTCGTGCCGTGCGCCTGCGGGTCGATCGTGCGTCGGACCTCGTGGAAGTGCACGTCATCGATGACGGACCCGGCATGACTGCGGAACAGCGTCGCGAGGCGTTTGCTCCGTTCTGGCAAGGACCAGGCCGCCCTGCACAAGGAAGCTCAGGTCTCGGGCTCGCCATAGCCGATCAACTCGTCCGCACCAGCCACGGCACCATCGCACTCGAGCGCTCGAAGTCCGGCGGCATCGACGCCACCGTCCGCTTCCCGCCAGCTTCCGACTGACCGGGGGACGACGCAGTGCCCGACGGGGATGAGCCAGGTCGGGCCGGGCGGCTTGTTGGCCGATATCACCAAGCGGATGGTGTCTCGGGCACTGCGTGTGCCTGCCAGAAGGACCCGAGGGCCTGGCGCATGGACTTTGCCGATTCTTAGCCTTTTGCTTTGCGACGCTTTCGTGGCTGCTTGGCAGTCTGTGGTCGTGCGCTCCGCCGGCCATCGCGATGAGGGTTTGGCCCGGATTTCCCGTGCGACGGCCTGGACGGCAGTCGCGTCGCTCGCCGCCACGGCCGGCGTGTTCGTGGCCGTTGCGGAGGCGCAACCCGGACGCGCGACGTCCGTGAAGACGACGGGGACGGATTCGAGTTCTGATCCTTCGGCGTCGTCACCTGCGACGTCGACTTCGGCTCCGAGTTCGGCTCCGACCAGTCGACGTGCCCACACCACACCTCAGACTGTTCCGGCGCCGGCCAGCACGCCTGCCCGCCACCATCGCCAACCAGCGGTGACGAGCGGCGGGTCGTGAGTCGGATCAGGGGATGACAGTCCAGTTCGGAGCGGTTTTCGACACCAGGACGATGTGGTACTTGACGCGAGCGACCGGTGTCGTCTCCATCGTCCTGCTGACTGCGTCGTTGGTTCTCGGCGTGACCGAAGCCGTGCGTTGGATGAGCGACCGGTGGCCTCGGTTCGTCACGGCCGGCATTCACAAGAACATCTCGCTGGTGGCCACGACGTTCATCGGTGTGCACGTGGTCACCGCGGTCATCGACGGCTTCGCGCCGATCGGCTGGGTCGACGTCGTGGTGCCGTTCCGCGCCGCATATAGGCCCATCTGGCTCGGGCTCGGTGCGGTCGCGTTCGACTTGCTCATCGCTGTTGCGATTACGAGCTTGTTGCGGCGCCATATCGGTCCTCGCGTGTGGCGTCTTGTCCACTGGACTGCCTACGCGTGCTGGCCCGTCGCGCTCGTGCATGGTCTCGGCACCGGCACGGACACCAAGACATCCTGGCTGCTCGGACTGGAGTTCGCGTGCGTCGCAGCCGTGGTGATCGCCGTGTGGTGGCGCCTCTTCGCGGCGGGGTGGCGGGCGCTTGACGGGCGACGAGTGATGGCTGCGAGCTGTCAGCGTGGTTGCGCCGCTGCTGATCGCAGCGTGGGTACTCGCCGGACCTCTCCAGCCGGGATGGGCCCGTCGCGCCGGCACACCGGTATCGCTGCTGGGCACAGCGTCAAGCGATGCCACCACGCAGGCTGAGCCGGCTCCGGCCGGCGTCCAGGGACCGGCAAGCTCGCCATCGACCTCGCCGGCGCAGCCGGCGTCCACCCTGGCGCCGTCCTTCGACGCGGCTCTGAGCGGAACCTTGACGGACGCCGGCCCCGATGGTCGCGGCAACGACACCATCACGATCGATGCGCAGTTGGACTCCGGCGCAACCGGTTCGCTGCATGCGGTGCTGTCCGGGCGGGCTCTTGACGGTGGTGGGCTTTCGCTCGAGGCGAGCACAGTCACAGTCACGGGCCGCGATTCGGCTGATTCGTTCACTGGTGCGGTCACCGGTCTGCGAGGCGACATCGTCGACGCACACCTTCAGTCGTCGGCGGGATCGCTCCTCTCGTTGGAGCTGAACCTCGTGCTGCAAGGAAGTTCGGTGTCGGGAACGGCTCATGGAGTCATCCAATGACAAGGGTCCGAGAACGCGGAACGACGCAATGACCGACATGTTCACGGCACACCAAACCGGTTCGAGCCCGACCGACGCGCAGCGCCGCGTGCTTCCGGCTGCGCGCGCTGCTCTCGTTGCACGAACACGACTCACACTTCGGCACGGTGAGCGTGGGATCGAAGGCGTTGATCGCCGAAGTGGAACGAAGCGGGCTGCGAGGCCGCGGAGGAGCATCGTTCCCGACCGCGACGAAGCTCGCGGCGGTCAGTCGCCGCCACCGGGCCGTGGTCGTAGTGAACGCGACCGAGGGCGAACCGGCGAGCCGGAAGGACAGGGTTCTTCTGTCTCTTGCGCCCCACCTCGTGCTCGACGGCGCCGCGCTCGCTGCCGACGCGGTCGGTGCCACCGATGTTCGAGTGTGTGTGGACCGAGCCCACGCGATCGAAACAGTGAGCCGTGCGGTCGAGGAGCGGGCCCGAGCGGGCCGAGATCGGGTGTCGATGCGCCTGGAGTTGACACCTGATCGCTACGTGAGCGGCGAGGAGACCGCGCTGGTGCACTGGCTCAACGGCGGCGAAGCCAAGCCGACCTCCGTACCACCCCGACCCTTCGAGCGAGGCGTCCGCGGCCGCCCGACGTTGGTCCAGAACGCAGAGACCCTCGCCCACCTGGCACTCATCGCTCGTCACGGTGCTGCGTGGTTTCGTTCGGTGGGAACAGCGCACGATCCGGGCACTGCACTGTTCACCGTCACCGGATCTGTCCCCCGGACAGGCGTGTACGAGGTGCCATTCGGGTACGCCGCTCCGTCATTGCTCGAGGCAGCCGGCACCGACCTGAACAACGTCGCCGGCGTTCTCGTCGGGGGCTACTTCGGCACCTGGCTGTCGCCGTCGACGATCGCACGCATCACCCTCGACTCTGAATCCCTGCGAAGTGCCGGTGCATCCCTCGGTTGCGGCTTGGTCGCCACCGTACCGACGGACGGCTGCGGTCTACTCGAACTGGCGCGCGTCACCCGTTGGCTTGCAAACCAGAACGCCGGTCAGTGCGGACCATGCGTGAACGGGCTACCCGCGATCGCCGACGCGGTCGCGGCCCTCTACCACGGTGACCGCCACCGAGTTGCCGAGCGAAATCTGAATCGCTGGATGGACATGGTCAACGGCCGAGGCGCCTGCAAGCACCCGGACGGAGTGGTGCGGTTCGTCAGCAGCGGACTCCACGTCTTCACGGAGGACATCCAACGCCACCGCCACAACGGTCCGTGCTCGTCACCACGCCCGCTGCTGCCGGTGCCCGCGACCGGCGGCTGGCGATGACATCACCGTCGCGAGCGCACGCGAAACAGCAACGTCTCGTCGTCAATCCGATCACCTGCGTCGGACACGGGCTCTGCGCCGAGCTGGTCCCCGAGTGGATCACACTCGACGACTGGGGCTACCCGATCATCGATCCACGCCCCATTCCCCCGCACCTACGCGAACACGTGAAGCGGGCCATCGACGCCTGCCCGACCCTCGCGCTGGAACTGCGCCGCAGCTGAAATGGCCGGCCATGTCGCGCCACGCGAACGCCACCACGCCCACGACCGGTTATCGAGTGCCGGCGGTTACGTCTGGCGACGGTGTTTGTGCTGATTCGTTGGTGGTAGCGGCGAGGACTTGGTGCTCGGCGGACCTGGTGGCAGCGTGGATGAAGCCGGCGATCGAGGCCAGGAACAACACGAACGCGACGAGGTAACAGACGTAGGCGGCGGTCTGGGCGCGGTCACCGAAGATGCTGAAGCCGTAGCTGGTGAGGAGCAGACCGCGGAGCGTCTCGCCTCGGAACAGGGTCTGGACCTTGGCGTTGAGTGCTGTGGCTTGGGCGCTGTTCTGGTCGGGGAGCGCCTTGAGGTCGTTGCTCGTCTCGGCGTACGTCTTGCCGTTGTTGACCTCGCCCAGGTGCACGGCGATGTAGTGGTTGGCGTAGCACTCTGCCTGCTTGCCGGTGACGAGTGGTTGTCCGGCGTAGGTCTTGCAGGCACGGGTCGTTCTCGTTGGCTTTGAGCCCGTTGGCGGGGGTGAACTGGATCTGTTGCTGGGCGAGCTGGTTGTGGACGTAGTCCTTGGCGAAGTTGGCCTGGTTCTGCAGGACCAGGCCGAGTACGAGGATGAGCCCGGCGAGGACGAGGCCACCGGTCGCGAAGATGACGTCGAGGGTGCGACGTGTCATGTGCCTAACTCCCTGTCAACGGGTACGTGGTCGGCGGAGCGCCATGAGGTCCGGGCGGCACGACCTGTCGCCGTCGGCGTGACTGGGGCCGCACAGCTTCCGAGGATCGGAGCGATTCGGAACTGCGCCACCGAGCCATCGCCCAGATTCAACGGAAAAGCACCATCGGAGAACAGAGTCGAAGGTCCCTTCAGGCCGGGGACCGACCGTTCGCCGGATGCACCGAGCGATGAGCCCCATCGAGCAACCGGAGCAGTTGCCGCTCCTGGACGCAGAGCGACCAGTAGTGGTCGTTGTCCACCAATGCGAACGCACTGCCCGAGCGTGACCGCAAGTCAGCAAGCTCGGCTCGGACCTTCGACAACTCGTGCTGCAGACTCGTCGTCTCGTTCGTCATGACCTCAGCATGCGACAAAGGCGCGGCTGCTGGTAGAGGCGTACGTCCTTGCTCGTTGGCACTCATGTCGCAGAGAACGACCGAGGATCAAGCGCGCACTCCAATTCGAGCGAAACGAACCGGGCTGAAGGGACTTTGGTCGTCGAGGCCATGACGCGCGGCCCTGGCGCGTCGCCCGTGGCTCGGTCATCGTGAGCAAGTGACGCCGCAGCAGCTCGACGTGACGCGGGCCGCGACTCTCGCGGGCGAGGACGTCCTGTCCGAGGTGTTCGGCAGCCGAGACGGCCTGTCGGTCGCCGACGTGCAGTCCCGGCAGGCGGCGCTGGGACCGAACGCAGTGCGCTCCCACCATGCGCGCGCTCTTGTGATCCTTGGTCGCCAGTTTCGTAGCCCGCTGCTGCTGCTCCTGCTCGTGACCGCTTCGGTGTCGTATTTCGTCGGTGAAGGCACTGATGCGGTGATCATCGGGACGATCGTCGCGTTGAGCATCGGACTCGGGTTCGTGAACGAGTTCCGCGCCGCCCGAGCAGTCGAGGCGCTGCACTCGGAGGTGCGACACCGTGCGGTGGTGCGCCGAGGCGGCGAATGGACCACATGCGATGTCATCGATCTCGTGCCCGGCGATCTGGTGCGAATCGACACCGGCACGGTCGTTCCCGCCGACATTCGGCTCCTGCGCACCGACGCACTCGAGTGCGACGAGTCGGTATTGACGGGCGAGTCCCTGCCCGTCGAGAAGAGCACGGCTCCGGTCGCTACTGGCACGGGGCTGAACGACCTGACCTGCTGCGCGCTGATGGGCACTCTGGTTCGAGCGGGGGAGGGCGAAGGTGTCGTCGTTGGAATCGGCGGCTCCACCGAGTTCGGCCGGGTCGCCCTCAGCCTCGGTGAGCGCCAGGAGGAGACCGAGTTCCAGGTCGGATTGCGGAAGTTCTCCGCGCTCCTCGCCGTCGTCGCCGGCGTGCTGTCGGGTTCGATCCTCGTCATCAACCTCATCCTCGAGCGGCCCCTCATCGACGCGCTGCTCTTCTCGCTCGCGATCGCAGTCGGTGTCACACCACAGCTGTTGCCGGCCGTGGTCGCGACGAGTCTCGCCATGGGGTCGCGGCGCCTCGCGCAGCGCAAGGTGCTCGTGAAGCGCCTGGTGTGCATCGAAGACCTGGGCAACATCGAAGTGCTGCTGACCGACAAGACGGGCACGCTCACCGAGGGCCGGATCACCTACGAGCACAGCATCAGCGTCGATGGCACCGCGGCCGATGACGTCGTGCTACTCGGATTGCTGTGCAGCGAGGCCTCGGTCGAGGGCCTGCGCGCAGTCGGGGGCAACCCGCTCGATGTCGCGTTGTGGGACGGTGCAGGTCACGTGACCGGACGAGTCGATGGCTACTCACGCATCGGGATCGCCCCGTTCGACCACGACCGGCGGCGCACGTCCGTACTCGTCGACGGCCCGCAAGGCCGCCTCCTCATCACGAAGGGCGCGCCGGAAGGGGTCCTCGCGCGAGTGTTCGGCGCTGTCGAACGGGGCGAGTTCGGCAGCTGACGCAGAGCTGACACAGGGAGGTCGAGTCGTTGCCGTGGCAACACGCCCGGCAGCGGAGATGTCCGCCGTGAGCCCGAGTGACGAGCACGACCTCCAGCTGGCGGGTTACCTCGTGTTCCTGGACCCCCCAAAGCAATCCGCGGCGGCGGCCATGGCCCGCCTCGACGAGTTGGGCGTCACCGTCAAGATCGTGACCGGCGATCACCCGGTGGTCGCGTCGAAGGTCTGCGGTGATCTCGGTATGCCGACGACGGGCGCGCTCACCGGTGCCGACATCGACGCCGTCGACGACGATGAGCTCGTGCAGCGCGTTGCACGCACCACGATCTTCTCGCGGGTCAGCCCTGAACAGAAGAGCCGGGTGATCCGCGCCCACCAAGCGCTCGGCAAGGACGTCGCGTTCCTCGGTGACGGTGTCAACGATGCCGTCGCTCTGCATCGTGCGGACGTCGGCATATCCGTCGAGTCTGCGACCGACGTCGCAAAGGATGCCGCCGACATCCTGCTGCTCGAGAACGACCTCGGTGTCCTCGCCGATGGCGTCGTGGAAGGCCGTCGGGTGTTCGCCAACACCATCAAGTACGTGCTGATGGGCACGTCATCGAACTTCGGCAACATGTTCAGCGCCGCCGTCGCGTCGGTCTTCCTGAGCTTCCTCCCGCTGCTCCCTTCACAGATCCTGTTGAACAACCTCCTCTACGACACCAGCCAGCTCACGATCCCGACCGACCACGTCGACGAGGAGCAGCTGGCGCGGCCGGCCCATTGGGACATCTCGTTCATCCGTCGATTCATGATCTTCTTCGGGCCCATCAGCTCGATGTTCGACTTCCTCACGTTCGCCATTCTGCTCAACGTGTTCGACGCCGGTCCCGACCTGTTTCGCTCGGGCTGGTTCGTCGAATCGCTTGCCACACAGACACTCGTCATCTTCGTGATCCGGACCCGACGTGTCCCCTTCTTCCGCAGCCGCCCGAGCCGGCCGGTCGCGATCTCGGCGATCACGGTGGTGATCGTCGGCGCCGCCCTGCCGATGTCACCGCTGGCGGACGACCTGGGCTTCGCCCGCCTGCCGGCGGGGTTCTTCGCGGCGCTGGTCGTCATGGTCGTCGCCTACCTGGCCCTTGCCGAGGTGGCGAAGCGCGAGTTCTACCGAAGGCTCGAGCGACCGGTTCGGCCGGCCGGCCGTCGCGAGCAACGCCGCATTCAACGGCGCGCCGCCCGTTTCAGCCGGCGAGGCGCGCTGAGCCGATGAGCACTGGCGCATTTGTCAAGCGAGGGCGGGGCTCCTTGGGGTCCCTCTTGTGACGTAGGGCCCTGTCCCGGGCACACCAAGCGGCCCATCATGAATGCATGACAGTGATCGTTGTAGGCGTCGATGGAAGTGAGTCGTCACAGCGCGCCCTCGAGTGGGCCGCCGAGGAGGCGCGTCTGCGCCGCGCCACGCTGAAAGTCGTCCACGCCTGGTTCGATCCGTTCGTCCCGGGCTACTTCGTCGCGCCGGCCGTGTACGAGCATGCTGCGACGGAGGAGGTAGCCCAGGAAGTGTTGGAGAAGGCGGTCGCCTCGATTCCGGACGGCTCGCCCGATCTGCACGTGGAACCCGTGCTGGTGCATGGTCAACCCGAAGCGGTGCTCCTGCACGACTCAGAGACAGCGGACATGGTCGTGGTCGGATCGCGCGGTCGCGGCGGCATAGCCGGCGCCGTGCTCGGCTCGGTCAGTCAACGGGTCGTGCATCACGCCGAGTGCCCGGTCGTGATCGTTCGATAGGGACCCGCCCACCCTCCCGCTCGGGCAAGTCATAGCATATGCTATGAGTCATGGCGAGCGTTCTGGACGGCATCGAGGTACTGGATCTGAGCTGCGGCATCGCCGGACCGATGACGGGGATGCTGCTGTCCGACCTCGGCGCCCGAGTCACCAAGATCGACTCGCCCGGTCGCGACCCATTTGGCGAGTTGTCCGGCAGCCGGGTGTGGCTCCGGGGTAAGCGACGGGCCACAGTCGACCTCACCACCGATGAAGGACGGGGCACGATCCTCGCTCTTGCGAAGACGGCGGACGTGCTCATCGACAGCTGGTCGCCCGGCGCGGCGAAGCTTGGTCTCGACTACGAGACCCTCGCGGCGGGGAACCCGCGGCTCGTCCACTGCTCCATCACGGGATACGGCGAGTGGGGCAAGGACCGCGACCGGCCGGCCTACGACGCGCTCGTCGCCGCGCGCACCGGTCAGCAATGGGAGTCGCGGGGCATCGAGGGCGGCACACTCGGCCGGCTCTCCGGCAGCCCCGTCATGCCTGGCTATGAGGCGCCGCCGCAGTGTGTGGTGGGAGCCCCGCGTCCGGGTCCGCTGTTCAGTGGCGTGCCGTGGGTCAGCCTTGCGACCTTCTACAACGCCACCTTGGCCATCAGTGCGGCGCTGCGAGCCCGGGAGGTCACCGGTCGCGGCCAGCATGTGCACACGTCGCTGGTCCAGGGAGTGTTGGCGACGACCATCGGCCCTTGGCAACGCGTCGAGCGACCCGACAGTGCGAACTTCCAGTCATGGATCATCGACCCACGCGCACCGAAGGGCTTCTTCAGAGGTTCCGACGACCAGTGGACGCACCACTGGGTTCCACTTCCCGCGTTCATCCTGAACGCCGGCGAAATGGACGAGCTCGAGCCGAGTGACGCGCTCGAAGGCACCGCGAGACTCGCCGACGCGGGTCGCCATGGATCCCGAGGAGATGATCGTCCTCCACGCCTTCTACGACGACATGCAGGCCGCGGTGGCGAAGTTCCCCGCCCAGGACTGGGCGGACCTCGCCGCTCAGGTGGGCGTCCCGGTCCAGCGGGTCCGATCGCCGGAGGAGGCGCTGTTGGACCCCTCGCTGCTCGCCGACGGCTGCGTCATCGAAACCGTGGACCCTGAGGTCGGCCCGATCAGGGTGGTGGGGCGCACCATCGAGTTGAGCGTGTGCGCGGCACCGGCGTTCCGGCCGGCAGCCACGCGGGGCGAACACACCGCCGAGGTCGTTGCTGAAGCTGCACGGGCTCGGTCCATGCCGCCCCCGCAAGCAGCTGAGTCGAAGCGCACGCTGCGCGCTCCGCTCGAGGGTGTGGTCGTCCTCGACCTGGGCCTCGCGGTCGCGGGGCCGTTCGGCACCCAACTCCTGTCGGACCTCGGCGCCGAGGTCATCAAGGTGAACAACTCGTTGTTCGACGGCTACTGGATGCGGACGCACATCGCCATGTCGTGCAACCGCGGGAAGCGCAGCATCACGATCGATCTGAAGCAGCCGGAAGGCATGACGGTTCTGCACGATCTCGTTCGCAACGCCGACGTCGTGCAACACAACATGCGCTACGACGCGGCCGTCCGCCTCGGTGTGGACTACGACTCGCTGAAGGAAGTCAACCCGGCGCTGATCTACTGCCACACCCGCGGGCACGACAAGGGCGCACGCGAGCTGCTGCCGGGAAACGACCAGACCGGCGCGGCATTGGCCGGTGTGTCGTGGATGGAAGGCGCGACCGAAGCCGGCGGCACGCCGCTGTGGCCGGCGACGTCACTCGGCGACACCGGCAACGGCTTCCTGTCGGCCATCGGCATCGTCCAGGCGCTCTATCACCGCGACCGCACGGGCGAGGGCCAGTTCGTGGGCACGTCGATCCTGTACGCCCACCTGTTGAACAGTTCGATGGCGTGGATCTCGCCCGACGGTGTCACCGTCGCGCCTCGGCCGATTCTCGACCGCATGCAGCTCGGCTGGTGTGCCCGCTACCGCCTCTACGAGACGAGCCAAGGCTGGCTCTGTCTGGCGGCCATCGAGCAAGGGCATGTCGAAGCACTCGCGGGCGTGCTCGGTCGCGACCTCCCGTCGGTGGACGCCGACCTCGCCGTTGAGCTCGAGGCGGCGTTCCGCGCCAAGACCGCGGCCGAATGGGTCAGCGTCCTCGACGCCGCGGGCGTACCAGCCGAGGTGTCGAACCCGGATTACGTGCTGTCGTTGTTCGACGATCCGGAGATGAAGGAAAAGGGCTGGGTGACGAGTTACGAGCAGCAGCTCGTCGGCCGTATGGATGCGGTGGGCCTGATGTGGGACTTTTCCGATACGCCGGGACGGATCTACGGGCCGCCGCTCGTACCGGGCCAGGACTCGAGGGCGATCCTCGACGAGCTCGGGTACGGCGATGAGCACGTCGCCAAGCTCGTCGCCGCCGGCGTCGTGGCCGTGCCCCCTTCGGACCGCTGACGTCATCAGGGCCGGTCCGTGTGGAGGTCAGTGCTTCGTAGCTGCCTCGACGTAGGGCGCGAGCAACTCCCCGAGGAGCCGACGCTGCCGGGCGACGCGATCGCTCTGCGGCGCGACGGAGTCGTACGCCATGGTGTCGAGGAGTTGCTGGCTGAGCAGGAAGCCCCGCACCACGAGAAACAACGTGGTCGTGAGGTCCGGTACGGCTGTCGCCGTCCCGAGTGCCTCCTTGAGCAGTCGCCGGACGTGCGTGTTGGACTGGTCCGCGACGTCCCGCATGGTCTGACGCACGTCCGCGCTCGTCCGTGGGTCGTGTTCCATGTTGAGCAGGATCTGGAGATACGCCAGATACTCCGGCCGGCCGTAGTGCTCGGAGAGAATCCTGATCAGTTGGTCGATGCGCTCTTCGACCGTGTCGCCGTCGATGTCCGCACTCTCGACGATCGCTTCGAACCGGCGGCTGCCGTCCTGCAGGACCGCGAGCATGAGCGCCTCGCGGGTGCCGAAGTAGTGCTGGATGACGCCCCACGTGACGTCTGCTCGTCGGGCGATCTCATTGCTGCTGGCTTGGTAGAAGCCGCGCTCGAGAATGCACGTCACGGCCGCGTCGATGACGCGGGTCCTCATGGCGTCGTCGCGGTGGGTTCGTGTGATTCGCGTCGAGGCGACCGACCGCCCGCTCATGTGGTCACACTACGAGGCGGCGACCCACGCCGGCGGCGAACGTTTTGCTGCTTGTCCATTTGAGGCGTGAACGCTATCGTATCCATAGTATCCACTATGGATTCTCGCCAGAGGGGGAGCAATGGCCACACGGCTCATCTCCGTTGACTCGCATGTCCGCATCGCGCCGGACCAGATCAAGGCGAATCTCGCGTCGCGGTATCACGACGCCTGGGACGACGCCGTCAAGGCGGAAGACGAGCAACATCGCCGCGAGATGGGGGACATCGACCCCAAGGTGCTCGCGGCCGGTTTCAGCCACGAGGCGTTCACGAATCCCGGGTACTCCGACTCCGGCGAGCGGCTCAAGGCGATGGATCGCGACGACGTCGACGCTGAAGTGCTCTACAGCGAGGTGAGTGCGTTCCGGCACTACCCGCTGATGCGCGAGGGATGGCGAGAAGCGTCAGAGGCCTTCAACCGCTTCATGGTCGACTTCGCCTCCGTCGACTCGAGCCGGCTCGTCCCCGCGTACCAGGTTCCGCTCATCGACATCGATTTCGCGGTCACAGCAGGTTCACGGTCTCGCGGCCGAAGGAGCCCGGGCCGTGCACATCCCCACGTTCCCCGCCGAGGTAGGTCTGCCGGAGTACCACGACGAGCGGTACGACCCGGTGTGGGCCGCCATCTCGGAGACCGGGATGTCGATCAGCCAGCACCTCGGCCTCGTCCAGTCGCTGTTCGAACTCTTCCGTCGCGACCCGACACCTCAGAAGGCCATCTTCACGTCGCAGCCAGCGATGCGGCTCGCGGAGACGATCGGCTTCTGGATTCTTCCCGGTGTCTTGGCGCGCTTCCCGAAGCTCAAGATCGTGCTCGTCGAGCCCAGTCTCGGCTGGGTGCCCTTCTATCTCGACCTGCTCGACTCGATGGCCGCCGGGCCCTACGACTTTCCCGCCCTCGACGATAAGCCGAGTACCTACTTCCACCGGCAGATGTATCTGACCTTCGTCGACGACCCGCGCGGACTGACCCAACGGCACGAGCTCGGCGTGGAACGGATCATGTGGTCGACCGACTTCCCCCACCCGGCGACCTCCTGGCCGAACTCGCAGGCCGTCGTGGAGAAGAACTTCGAGGGCATCCCCGATGCCGAGCGCGATCTCATCGTCGCCGGCAACGCCGCACACTTGTACGGGATCTGACGCAACGGGCCCCCACCTCGGATCTGGTACCGCCGGCTGCCGATTCTGGTCTAATCGCCGCGCTGCAGGATGACGCCGGTGCGACTCGCCGTCACCAGTGCGAGGCGGGGATCCGTCGACTTGGTTGACCGCCGTTCCGCGGAGCTGCCGAACCGCTTCGAGGGTCAGGTTGAGACCGTGGATGTAGCCCTCGCCGATGAGTCCGCCGTTGGTATTGCACGGCAGGCTGCCCGACAGCGCAAGCTGACCGTCGCGCGACGAAGTCCTTCGCTTCCCCGAGACCGCAGAAGCCAAGACCTTCGAGCTGCATCAGAAGGATTGGCGAGAACGCGTCGTAGATCAGCGCAACATCGATGTCATCTCTGCTGAAGCCCGATTGGTCGAACAGTCGCCAGGCCAACGCAACCGATCCGTCCATGACCGCCAGCTCACCCCGATAGTGGTTGCTGGCAATCTCCTCCTCGAACAATCCCGCGGCCGCCGTCGCCGCGATGCGCACGGGTGCGGCGGTCTCGCTGGCCCGGCTCGCACCCGTGACCACCACCGCGGCGGCGCCATCCGTCTCCTGGCAGCAGTCGAACAGCCGGATGGCTGGTTCCGCGATCCACCGTGACGACTGGTGATCGTCCAGCGTGATCGGCCGCCCAAAGAAGTGGGCGTTCGGGTTCGTCGCGGCGTAGGCCCGCAGCTGCACCACCGCTCGACCGAAGTCCTCGCTCGACACGTCATACACGTGCATGTAGCGCGTGGCATTGAGCGACATCCACGAGCGCGGGCGTGAGCACGCCGAACGGCGAACACCACTGACTGGCCGTGGTCCCGGAGTGGGACGAGGTCGGCCGGCCGGTCGTTCTGCGCCGCGCCGAAGCGGGCGCCCGACCGCGCCTTGATGGCGCGGTAGCCGACAACCACCTTGGCCGCGCCCGACACGACCGCGGCGGCGGCGTGAAGAAGGACACCTTGTGATCCGCCGCCGCCGTAGGGCACCCGGCTCGACCAGTTGACCTCGGGAACGCCCAGCGACCGCACGAGTTCTGTCTCCTCGACCGGATCGATCGTGTAGCTCACGAATCCGTCGACGTCGTCGGTGGTCATGCCGGCGTCGTCCAGCGCCGCAACGATGGCTTCGCAGGCGAGCTGGGTCTCGCTTCGTCCGGCGGCCTTGGAGAACTCGGTTTGACCGATACCGACGATCGCGGCCGACCCCGCTTCGTTGCTCATGGTTGCGTGGTGCGCGGTTCGAACACGGGAACGGCCATGCCGTGTGCGGTGAGTTCGAAGGCCACCTGAACTTCCATTCCGATGCGGATGTCTTCGGGACGGACGTGGACCAGGTTCGTAACGAGCCGTGTCCCCTCGTCGAGGTCGACGAGCGCCGCGACGAGGGGATACGAGAACGCGGGATGCTGCGGATGGTGCAGCACCGAGTAGCTGTACACCGTGCCGGTGCCGTCGAGATCGACCCACGCAAAGGTCAGGGAATGGCAGGACGGACACATGGGCCGCGGCGGATGGCGGAAACGCGCACTGGGTGCACCGCTGAGCCACCAAACGGTGCTCGGCAGCCGCGGCCCAGAACGGTGCGTTGTCCTCGGTGAGGACAGGAGCAGGCCGAGCATCCGTCATCGCGTGACCATAGTATCCACTATGCATCTCCGAACAAACGCGACCGGGTGCGTCGTCGCCGTCTGCACCAACGCGATCTCGGTCGACGACCCCTCGAGGTCGACCGCATGTCAGCGCCCGGCTCGGTCGTCCGACGAGAGATCGAGTGGATCCGTGAGCTGCAACTTGCGACGTGCCCGGGCGTAGAAGGTGGTGGACCCGAGGCGAACGAGGAGCCCGCGGGTGTCGCTGGCCGTGACGATCACGGTGGCTCCGGGTTCCAGCTCAGTCAGTCGTGTTCCGTCACTCTCCACGACGACGGGCCCGCCACTTGGCAACACCTCGATTTGGAGTTGCTCGGAGGCCGCGATCGCGAGGGTGCGACTGAACAAGCCGTGCGGCGCGATCGGCGTGAGCAGGATGGCCTCGGTCAACGGCGAGACGATGGGCCCGCCCGCGGAGAGGGTGTACGCGGTCGATCCGGTGGGCGTCGCGGCGATGACCCCGTCGGCTGCGAAGCGGGCGAAGAGCTGCCCGTCGACGGACACCGCGAGTGCGGCTTCGCCGTATCCCGGGCGGCGCACCAAGACGAGATCGTTGAAGGCGTGCACGTGTACATCGCGCCCGTCGTCTCGCCATCGGCAGTCGAGCGCCAGCCGCTGCTCGATCTCGTAGTTGCCGCGTTCGATCTGAGCGAGCGCGTCGGAGACGTCGCCCGCATCGACTTCGGCCAGGAATGCGAGCCGGCCCAGGTTCACTCCGAGCACCGGGATCTGGGCGGGAGCGGCGATCGACAGCGCGCGCAGGATCGTTCCGTCTCCTCCCGCCGCGAGGACGAGGTCGACCGCGGTGGCCAACTCGTCTGGCGGCACGCGCTCGACGAGCGGTAACAGCTCGGCGCGCACTTCGGGAAGCGTCAGCAACGTGACGTCACCGTCGCGCGCCCATCCGACGATCGAGGCGAACACCTCGTCGCAGTTCCGTCTCGGGTGTGCGACAACGCCGACGGTCTTCACGCGGCGCGGCCCTCGATTCGTCGGAGGTCGTACCAGCGTGGCAGAGCCACCACCCGTTGGACAGCAGAGCAGGCCGCCGCGAGTCTGTCTCAGCGAGAGGTTGGGGCGCGCGACAATGCAGCGCCCAAGGAGGATGATCGATGGCGCAGAGCGCAGGGTTGCACGAGCCGTCCGAGTTGTTGAGCGGGGAGGTGATCGATCGACACCGGGCCATCGTCTCGTTGCAGGAGGAACTCGAGGCGATCGACTGGTACGACCAGCGTGTCGCGGCCACGAGCGACGCGAGCTTGGCCGAGGTGCTCGCGCACAACCGCGACGAGGAGAAAGAGCACGCCGCCATGGCCCTCGAGTGGTTGCGGCGCCACGACCCCGCGTTCGACGGCTTCTTGCGCACCTACCTCTTCACCGACCGACCGATCGTGGAGGAGGAGCGAGAGGCCGAGCGCGACGGCGGGGACGGAGCAGCACCCGTGGCGCCCTCGGACGAGGGTTCACTGGGTATCGGCAGTCTGAAGGGGCGGTGAGTGATGAACCATCTGCTGCGTGAGCTCGCCCCGGTGTCGGACGCGGCGTGGGCGGCGATCGAAGACGAGGTGAAGCCGCGGATCACGGCGTATCTCGCGGCGCGCAAGCTCGTCGATTTCGCGGGACCGCACGGCTGGTCGCACTCCGCGACGAACCTTGGACGCACGGTCGCGGTCGACGGGACCTCGGCCGGCGTGGAGGCCCGTCAGCGCCAAGTGCTCGCGCTGGTCGAGCTGCGGGCGCCGTTCGACGTGTCGCGCCGTGAGCTCGATGACGTCGAGCGGGGCGCCTCCGACACCGATTTCTCGGCTCTCGACGACGCGGCGCGACGACTTGCCGTCGCCGAGAACGCGACGGTGTTCCACGGCAACGACGGCGCCGGGATCACCGGTCTGGTCGAGGCGAGCGGCCATGCGCCGATCGCGCTCGGCGACGACTTCGAGCGCTACCCGACGCTCGTGGCCGGCGCGGTGAGCGTGTTGCGTGCGTCGGGGATCGATGGGCCCTACGGGTTGGCCATCGCACCCGAAGGGTTCACCGGCATCGTCGAGACGACCGAGCACGGCGGCGTGCTCCTGCTCGATCACCTCAACCAGATCCTGGGCGGGCCCGTCGTATGGGCGCCGGGGATCGACGGCGCGGCGGTCGTGAGTCTTCGAGGCGGGGACTTCGTCATCGACGTGGGCGAGGACATCTCGATCGGCTACCTCGCGCACACGGTCGACAGCGTCACCCTCTACCTGGAGGAGAGCTTCTCGTTCCGAGTGCTCGAACCCGATGCTGCCGTCGCCCTGACGCTGCCGACGGTCTCGTCTCATGCCGTACGCCGCCGATCCTGCTCGCTACGAATCGATGAGTTACCGCCGGTGTGGTCGCAGTGGTGTTCGCCTACCCGCCATCTCGCTGGGCCTGTGGCACAACTTCGGCGACGATCGACCATGGGAAACCCAACGGAAGATCTGCCGGCGGGCCTTCGATCTCGGCATCACCCATTTCGATCTGGCCAACAACTACGGGCCACCCTACGGGGCGGCCGAGTCGAACTTCGGGCGCATCCTGGCAACTGACTTCGCCGCCCACCGCGACGAGCTGCTCGTCTCCACGAAGGCCGGTTACGACATGTGGCCGGGTCCCTACGGTGACTTCGGATCGCGCAAGTACCTGCTCGCGTCACTCGATCAATCGCTCACCCGGATGGGTCTCGACTACGTCGACATCTTCTACTCCCACCGAGTCGACCCCGATACGCCGATGGAAGAAACGGCGGGCGCGCTCGCGTCTGCCGTCGCGCAGGGCAAGGCCTTGTACGTCGGAATCTCCTCGTACTCCTCGAAACGCACGCTCCGCATGGCGGAGCTCCTCGCCGAGCACAAGGTGCCGCTGCTCATCCACCAGCCGTCGTACTCCATGTTCAACCGCTGGACGGAAGACGACCACCTGCTCGACACGCTCGAAAGCGTGGGCGCGGGCTGCATCGCGTTCTCACCGCTGGCCCAGGGCCTGCTGACCGACCGCTACCTGCACGGGGTTCCGTCCGACTCGCGCGCGGCAACGGGTGGCGCGCTGACCGCCGACTCGTTGACCGACGAGCGCCTCGTCCGGGTACGCGCCCTCAACGAGATCGCAGCTCGCCGTGGCCAGACCCTGGCCGAGCTGGCACTCGTGTGGGCGTTGCGCGACCCACGGATGACCTCGCTGGTGATCGGCGCGAGCAACGTGAAGCAACTCGAGGACAACATCGCCGCTCTACGGAACATGGCGTTGACGAACGACGAGCTCGCCGAGATCGATCAACACGCCACCGACGCGGACATCAACCTCTGGAAGCGCTCCAGCGACGAGTAAGCGGAGGAAAGATTGATCTGATGGCACAACCAGTTGACCGAAGGGTGACCACATGAGCTTTCCAGCACCGACGAGAAGGGATCCATGACGATCACCGCGGCCGAGGCTCCCGAGCTGGCGGAGTTCCGGGTGAAGGTGCGGTCGTTCCTGAGCGAGCACGCGCCGAAGCGAGCCGCCCGTGGTGACGACGAGAGCCCGGCGTTCGAGGCGACGGTCGCCGACCTCGCCACGCAGAAGGTCTTCCAAGCGGCGCTGGCAGACGCGGGTCTCGCCGGGCTCACCTGGCCGACGCCGTGGGGCCAGGGCCTCACCCCCGACCACCAGCGGGTCTTCAACGAGGAGTCGGCCGGCTACGAGCTGCCGACCACGGCGTACGTCATCGGCCTCGGGATGGTGATCCCGACGATGATCGAGTTCGGCACCGACGCCCAGCGTGAGCGCTACGTGGCCAAGGCGCTGCGGGGCGAGGAGATCTGGTCGCAGCTGTTCTCCGAGCCGGGAGCCGGCTCCGACGTGGCCAGCCTGCAGATGCGCGCCGAGCGCGACGGTGACGAGTGGGTCCTCAACGGGCAGAAGGTGTGGACCACCGGCGCGCAGCTGTCCGACTTCGGCGCCGTGATCGCCCGCACCAACCCTGACAACCCGAAGCACCGGGGCATCACGATGTTCATCGTCGACTTCAAGGCACCGGGTGTGGAGATCAGGCCCTTGCGCCAGATGAACGGCGGCTCAGGGTTCAACGAGGTGTTCTTCACCGGCGTGCGCATCCCGGATGCAAACCGCATCGGCGATGTCGACGACGGGTGGCGCTGCGCCGTCGCCATGCTGATGAACGAGCGCGTCGCCATCGGCTCCGGGGGAGGCGGTGGTCGGCGCGCCGGTGTCGAGCCGCTCATCGAGCTCGCACGGCGGCGGGGCGTGCTCGGCGACCCCGTCGTTCGCCAGGGCCTCGCCGACATCTACATCCGGACGCAGATCATGGGCTTCATCGGGCAGCGCACGCGCGCGGCGGTGACGGCTGGCAAGGCACCGGGACCCGAGGGCTCGATCGCCAAGCTCGCGGGCGCCCTGCTGGCGCGACGCTCGTCCGATCTCGGCATCGCCCTCGCCGGTGCCGGCGGTCTGGCGTGGGAGGACCCTCGGGAGTCCAGGTGGGCGCTCGCAGTCCTGTCCGCGCCCGCGTCCCGCATCGCCGGCGGCACCGACGAGGTGCAGCGCAACATCATCGGCGAACGCGTGCTCGGGCTGCCGAAGGAGCCCCAGGTCGACCGCGACATCCCGTTCAAGGAGCTGAGGGTCGGCACCCAATCGTGACGGCGTCGTCTGCGCTCGACGCCCGCCTCGTCGGCCTCGAGCGAGGCCCTGGCGAGCACGAGTGCAGCTTCGAGATCGTGCCGCATCTGTGTCGAGGGGACGGAGCGCTGTACGGCGGTACCGCGCTCGGCGGCTTCGCTGGCGGCAATGGAGCTCGTGACCGGCCGCCCGGCGCTGTGGGCGACCGCGCAGCTGGTGGCCAGCGCCGTCCTCGGCGACGTCGTTCGCTGCGACGTCGAGCTGGTCGCCCGCGGCACGTACATCGACCAGGTGCGGATCGCCGCGCACGTCGACGACCGGCTCGTGTTCGCCAGCGTCGGCTCCGCCGCTACGGGCCGCGAGGACGGCATCACCGGTGTCGGCCTCTCGATGCCCGACGCAGTGGCGCCCGAGGCGGGTGTCGCCCGGTTCCATCCTCGGGGCGGGACGTGGAACGGTGACGTTGGCCACCACCGGGTGAGCGATTTTCTCGACGCGCCACGGACCGATGGCGTCGAACGGGCGCCGGGTCGCCTCGCGATGTGGGCGCGGCTCACTGACGAGCCGACCAACACGGCGGCGAAGCTCGGGTTTCTCGCCGACATGGGTGTCGCGCACGGCATCTGCAACGCCGCGGGTGTCGCCGGCGCTGGGACCAGCCTCGACAACTCGCTGCGAATCGGCCGGCTCGTCGACAGCGAGTGGGTGCTGCTCGACGTGCACGGTCTCGTCGCTGAAGCCGGCTACGGCTACGGCCTCGTGCACATCTGGTCGCCGGACGGCGTCCTGCTCGCCACCGGATCGCAGTCGGTGAAGCTACGCACGTTCGAGACCATGATCTCCCGTTGGCCCGAGAGGTTCGCATGAAGTCGTCTCAGTGGTGGACCGCGACCCAGCAACGTTGCCGGTGGCGGCACTAGCTGGGATGTACCCAGCTCGGATCGGTCGCTCCGGCGCGCCAGCTGACGAGCCCGACGGTCGCGGTCACGATCAGCGCGATTGCGAGCGGAGCGACCGTGTCAACGTGGAGGACGAGCGTCGCGCCGGCGAGCGCGCCCAGGAACATCGCCGCGACGGCTACGAGGCGGCGACCCGCGGCCGACCCGGCTCCTCCTGCGATCGCACTGTCGGCTACCACTCCAGTGATTGTCAACGTGAGCACGGTGGTCGTCAGGTCGGGGACGGCGAGCTTGCGCGCGGCGGCGTTCTGAATCCCCATCGAGATGCCGAGAAGGATGATCAACGCGTATCGGTACGCGCTCACGATGGGGTCGCCGCTCGCGGAGGCCACGCCAACGGATGCGCCGATTAGGACCACCTGGAACGCGGTCGCCGTCGCGAGCAAGCGTCCGCGATGACGCCCCAACCCGGACACGACCTTGCCACCGATGAGCGCGCCCAAAATGAAGGAACCCAACGCGACGAGCGATGCGGGGATCGAGAAGCCAGGGGCCCCTGCGATCGCGAATCCCAAGAACACCACATTGCCGGTCATGTTCGCGACGAAGACGTGACCGAGCAGCAGGTAGCTGAATGCGTCGACCAGGCCCGTGACGAGCGTCAGGCCGAGCAGCAGCGGAGGGAGCGGACCGTGCCGGCCGGCGCGACGCGGCACGACTACCTCTCGCACGTCCTCCACGAACTGGCTAGCGGGCCGCATCAACGATCAGTGTCCCCTGGCACACGTGTGCGGGAAGCGTCATCGACTGGGCCGACTGTGCGCCGAACGGTTCGACGGTTTCCATTGCCGCTCCTTCCGAGGTCTGCAGAGTCACTTCATCATGCAGTGAGGCGTGAGCGATGACCTCCCGCGACCGCGTAGAGCGACTCTCACTACGCGCCCCGCGTGAGGTTCGGCGCCGCCGCGGCGACCATCGTCAATGGTCGAGATGGAACGATCACTGGTTGTTCTCGACGATGCCGCGCAGCACGATGCGGTCGCGCGAGAGACTGCAGAGCTCGTCGATCCCCGCGGAACGGTGTTCCTCGTTCCTCTCGAGGAGAACGTCGTGGCCGCATATTCGACGAGCCCTGAGTATCGAGCGATTCGACGTACTGGTGCTGGCCTTGTCGTCGCTTCCCGATCCAGCATTCGGCCGCGATGTCGCACGGCTCTTCGGCTTGCCCGTTCTTTCGATCCCGGCGAGTGGGAGGTGGCGATGTCGACCGCCGGGTGCTTGACTCCCCCGTGTCAGGTGAGGAGGCACGGGATGGACACCCGGAACCCCGGTCCAGCGGTGTTGCGTGCCGCCCTCGACGCACTGTTGCGCGACGGGGAGTCTCCGAATCCGGTACGCGGCGACATCTGGGCCTCGTGGCGCCGGTCCGTCACCTCCGGTCTGTCCCCTGAACGATTCGCGGCGCCCTATGCCGACGACGGCGACCACGACGGTCTGCTCGTGCGCGCGTCGCGTCCGGTGCTCGACTCGCTGGTCGATGACTTGGCGTCCACGAGCGTCGGGCTCGTGCTCACCGATCGTCGAGGCGACATCCTCGACCGGTGGGTACCCGAGCGGTCGCTCGGGACGCAGTTCGACCGCGTCGATCTCGCACCGGGCTTCGTCTATGCCGAACCGGCCATCGGCACGAACGGGATCGGAACTGCGATCGCGGAACGCAAGCCCACACTGGTGCGAGGGAGTGAGCACTTTGCCGACGCGTTGACTGCCTTGGCGTGCGCGGCTGCTCCCATCATCGACCCACGCACCGGACGCGTGCTCGGCGTGGTCGACCTCACGTGCCGGGAACGAGATGCGAGCGCACTGATGCTCCCGCTCGCGCGCCGCGCGGCACACGAGATCGAGGCGCGGCTGCTCGACGACACCGGGTTCGCCGAACGCGTGATGATGAAGCGGTTCTTGCAGGAGCGCAGCGGCACGAAGCACCCGATGCTCGTCGCGAACAACCGAGTCGTGATCGCGAACACCGCGGCCGAGCGACTTGTGAAGCAGGACGATGAATCGCTGTTGCGTCATCACGCCGAAGAGGTCATGGCCGGCGCGCCGGCCGACATCGGCCGGATCGTTCTGACGAACGGCAGCACCGTGGCCCTACGGTGCGAGCCGATCCTCGACGGCAGCGTTGTTGTCGGCGTGGTCATGCGTCTCGAGAATGAAACGGGCCGAGCCAATCGCCCGATGTTGGGTCTCGCCGGTCTCACGGATACCGAGCGCACCATCGCGGACCTCGTCGCGCAAGGTCTCACGAACCGACAGGTCGCGGAGCGAGTCTTCGTTTCCCGTTACACCGTGGACTTCCACCTTCGGTCGATCTTCCGCAAGGTCGACGTGACCTCGCGGATCGAGCTCACACGCCAGATCGTCGGTCAAGCCACGACGGTGCGATGAGTCAGCGCGCACCTGCTTGTAGCTCCAGGGTCTGGGTGACGACCGTGAGGTCCTGGTCGCCGAGTCCAGCCGCGACGGCTTGTTGCCACTCGTCGGCGAGGCCATTGAGCGCGGCGAACCCGTCGTCTGCTTCGTCGAGGGCGAGCCGCACGTCCTTGAGCGCGAGGCGCAATGCGAACTGCGGTGAGAACTCGCCCTTCACCACGCGTTGCAGCTTGGCCGACTGCCACGGAGACACGAGCGGTCCCGCCTCGAGCGCGTCGACCATCGTCTGCGGTGTCGAGACCCAATCGGTGCGCCAGCGCGACCGATACGTCGACCGCCTCGGCCCCGAACGCCAACCACGCGTTGTTCACGACCTTCACGCGCGTGCCGCTGCCGACCGGACCCACCCAGAGGGTCTGGTGGCCGAGCGCCTCGAAGAGGGGAGTGACGCGGGCGCGGACGTCGTCGGGCCCCGACGCGAAGATCGTCAGCTCACCGTGCTCGGCGGGGTCCTTGCTGCCCGACACGGGCGCGTCGACGAGCGTGACGTCGGGACGCTCCTGGTCGACGAGTGCCGTGACACGCTCGATGCCCGCCACGCCGATCGTGCTCATCTGCACCCAGATCGAACCGGGCGCGAGCGCCGCCAGCATCCCCTCGTCGGTGGCGGTCGCGACGACCGCGTCGGCGTCGGGCACCATCGTCACGACGATCGCGGCTCGCCGAGCCGCGTCCGCCGCGCTCTGCGCGACTTCCGCGCCCAGTGCGGCGAGGTCGCGGGTCGCGTCCGGCGTACGGTCCCAGACGACGGTCGGGATCCCCGCGCGCAGCGCGCTGGATGCCATGCCGTGCCCCATCGTCCCGACGCCGATCACCGCAACCGTTTCACTCGTACTCGTCATCGCTCGCTCCCTCCCCAAGTCGGACTCTCGCCGACCTCCGTCATCTCAGGAGTGAAGCATGCGTTTCCCGTGCAGTGGGAACCTCACGCGGACGCGTAAGGCACTGTCGCTCCCGCCGAACGCTGGATCCGTGCCACGACGAGGATTGAAGCGCGAGCGAAGGACGCGGGTCGACCCGCCAAGGTGCGGTTCCGGCCTGTAGACCCGACAGCCGACTCAGAGTTCGAGGAGGTGCGCCGGCTCGTCACGAGCCGGCGCACCTCGAGAAGCTCAGGGCGAGATGGTCTGGATGTTCCCGGCTCCGAGCGAGTTCGTGGCGACGTACAGCTTGCCGCCGCTCCACTCCAGCCCAGACGGCTGGGGCACGGACGCGACCGGGACAGGGGTGCCGTGGACGATCTTGGACACCTGATCGCCGAACAGCTCGGACACGTAGATCGTGCCGTTGGGGCTGATCGCCAGGTTCGTTCGCGCCGGCCAGGCCGGTGGCGATCTGGGTGGTGCGTCCGGTGAACGGATTGACCTGGTACACGCCGCCGCGGGCGCCCAGGCTCGGGTCCTCTGGTCCACCGGGCAACGTCGACACGTACAGGTTGAAGTCGCGGCCGACCTCGACATCCGTCGGCACGGGCTCGGCGACGAAGGACGACCCGACGACGCACGGGGGCAGGCCGTTCGCCTCGGCTGCCCCCGCCGTCACCAACACCGGCGGCTGGGGCGGCAGGACCGCCGCGGTGTGCACCCCGCCGAACCAGTCGACGAACAGGATGTCGTTGCCGGCGGCGTCCGCGACGAGCCACCCGAACGGCACCGGGGTGACGGCGTACGGATGGCTGTCGACGATGCCGGTGTATTTCGCCAGGTCTGGCGGCAGCTGGGCGGCGCACTCGTCGGTGAGGCCAATGAGGCCGTAGGTCTGACCCTGATCGGGGTTCTTGCGCTTCTCGTAGTCGAGCGTGCTGGCGATGGTCTTGGTCTGTCCGAACGGCGTCCGGAGCCGTAGCTCGGCGACGCCTGCGTCGGGGTCGGTGTGCGTGTAGATCACGGTGCCGAAGGCGCCCGCCGACACGCCATCTACCCCGGGATCGTTGAAGAGGTCGGTGACCTTGCCGTCACGACCGATCGAGGACACCGTCCCCGAGAATGACTGCCCGACGAGGATCGTCCCGTTCGGCTCGACCTCGAACTGCAATGGGCCGGCCAGCGGGTGCTCGGCGATCGGCGGTGACACCACCGCCTTGCCGCCAGCTGACGCCGGCATCGCCGACGCCAGAACCGCCAGTCCCGCGACCGCAACCGCGGTGCAGAGTTTGCTCAAGGCTTTCCGCCTCATGTCTCCCCTTCCGTCGCACGAAGATGACTCGGACCCGCCCGCCGGCCCGAGAGTCTGGCGGACCCGCCCCCGGGCGACAAGCTGACGCGCCTCGAAGCCCGTCCCTGCAGGTTCGGCGGATCGTGGCCGATGGTCCCTTCGCTCTGCCCTGTGTCGATGCTTTCGATTGCACGCGCGAGAACACGCTCCAATCCGATCGCGGGATCAAGGCCGTCCGGGGTCGAACTCGCCCGGCCTCGCTGTCTGCTCACTCCGGCGTCGATGACGAGGCACGTGCGGACGACGGGTGACACCGGCAGGGCACGCTCGTGGCGCGGTAGATCTGCCCCACAGGGCTTCTGGCAGGCGCAGGCGCGGCCGGGGTCGGCGAGGAGGTTCACGCTGCGCTCCGCGAGGAACTGGGCAGCGGCGACTGTCGAAGGGCGCGGAGGATCAGCGCTTCGCCTTGTCCGCCGCCACCGCACAATGTCACTGCGCCGAACTCGTCGCCGCGACGTCGGAGCTCGTGGATCAGGGTCACGGTCATGCGCGCGCCGGTAGATCCGAGGGCGTGACCGATCGCGATTGCGCCGCCATTGACATTCACCACCGTTTCACGGGCTCCGAGCATGCGCGTGGAGTGCAGCGCGACCGCCGCGAACGCCTCGTTGATCTCGATCAGGTCGAGCGAGTCGACCTCGAGCGCAGCCTTCTTCAACGCACGTTGCAGTGCGATCGCGGGAACCGTGTGGAGGTACGCATACTGCTCGGCGCACATTCCGTGGCCGACGATCTCGGCGAGGGGTTCGATGCGGAGAGCCTCCGCACGATTCGAGCTCATGACGACGAGGGACGCTGCCCCGTCTGATTGTTGCGATGCGTTTCCAGCGGTGATCGTTCCATCTGTGTGAAACGCCGGACGAAGTTGCGCGAGCTGTCGCGTCGAAGTCGTCGGTCGCAGTCCCTCGTCGCGGGACAGCGAAGTCACGGCGACCTCTTCGTCGAACCGGCCCTCCTCCCAGGCCGCGACAGCACGATGATGTGACCGAACCGCCCATGCGTCCTGGTCGGCGCGGCCGATACCGAGCTCGGCGTTCACATCGTCCGCCGACTCACCCATGTGTTGGTCGGTGAATGTCGACCACAGACCGTCGTGGATGGCGACGTCGACCAGCTCCGCGTTGCCGAGGCGATGGCCCCATCGCAGATCACGCAACACGTGGGGAGCCTGCGACATCGATTCCATGCCCCCGGCCACCACCACCTCGACATCTTCGGCTCGTATGAGTTGGTCGGCGAGCGCTATGGCCGCGAGGCTGGCCAAGCACACCTTGTTGAGGGTCATCGCCGGGACGCTGACCGGTAACCCGGCGGCGACAGCCGCTTGTCGTGCGGTGTTCTGTCCGAGTCCCGCTTGGAGGACATGTCCCATCAGCACGTAGTCGACCTGCGCGCCGAGAGTTTCGGGATCGGCAGCGGACGACGTAGCCGCCGTCCTCGCGATCGTTTCCGCGGATGGCGATGGCGCCGAGTTCGACCGCTGGTACGTCTCGCAACGCGCCTCCGAACCGGCCCACAGCGGTTCGAACCGCGCCGACGATGACGGATCTGCGCTCGGCAGATGCCATGACCCAACTGTATGGTCTCGCAGTCGTTGTCATGAGGGTGGACGTGGAAGAGACATCCCTGCTGGTGATCGGGGCGGGGCCCTACGGCGTGGCCGTCGCCGCCCGAGCGATCGAACGCGGCATCGACACGGTCATCGTGGGCAAGCCCATGGAGTTCTGGACGCATCACATGCCGAGCGGCATGTTCCTGCGGTCCGCCGGACTGGCACCTCGATGCCTCCCACATCGACACCTTCGAGGCGTATCTCGAGGAGGAGTCGATCGACCCGGACGACATCGACCCGGTACCGATCGACGTGTTCCTTGGGTACGCCACCTGGTTCCAGTCCCAGAAGAAGGTGATGGCCAACGGTCGGCTAGTGCGCCGGTTGGTGGCCGGCGATGGTCGCTTCGTCGCGACCTTCGATGACGGCACCGACGTCTCGAGCGACATCGTCGTCGCCGTGCCGGGCGCGTTGTATTTCCGGCAGGTTCCCGAGTGGGCCGCGTCCGCTACCTGATGGGTTCGGAGTTCACACGAGCGACTTCGTCGACTTCGCCGCGCTCGAGGACGCTCGGGTACTGATCGTCGGCGGCCGGCAGAGCGTGTACGAGGGGCCGCGCGCTGCCGTGCGATCACGGTGCTGCGCGCCGGTCGATCTCGTCCACCGCCACGACGTCCCTCGGTTCGCGCGGGTCAGCTGGAGCTTTGTCAACGTGTACCTCGATGCCACGCTCTCGCAGCCCGGGTGGTGGCGGTCGCTACCGGTCGCCGAACAGGAGACGATCGCCAGGCGGTTCTGGGAGGTCGGTCGGCTCACACTCGAGTGGTGGCTACCCCCGAGAATCCTCGAGGATCGCGTCCACCGCTGGCCCCGCACCGAGGTCGTCGCCGCGACGGCAGAGCGCGACGACTCGATCACAGTGGCGCTGTCGAACGGCTCGGAACTGACCGTCGACCGCATCGCGTTCCGCGACCGGCTACCAGGTTGATCTCCCTCGTGTCCCGTACCTCGATCATCTCATCGGCGACATCCACCAAGTGGACGGATGGCCCGTGCTCGACGAGTCGTTCCAAACGTCTGTGCCCGGCCTCTACGTGCCTGGTTTCGCGGCAACCGCGACTTCGGTCCGTTCTTCGGTTTCACGAAGGCGTGCCCGGCTGCGGCAACGATCATCATCGACGACCTGCTCCGGCGCACCTGATCCGATCTCCGCGCCACGCCGGCCCACTGATCCATAGGTATTCGAAGTGAGCGGGCGGAGGCGGTTCCGCTGGCTGTTCTGATGACTGAACAGCATGTAGGGACCGCAAATTGTCAACACCGGCCGACACGCTGATCCGCCGGTTCGATTCCGGGCTAACCGCACCGCGGACAGCGCGGCGATGGTCCAACGAACAGTTGTGTGATCGGCTGGGCGGCCGGGATCGCGTCGATGCCGTCGATCGGCGTCGATCCCAGCAACTCCCCGCAGCCTTGCCTCCGCTACGGGCGCTACGTCCGCGCTGACATCGAGCGCGCATGCAACGACTGGTACCAAGGCCGAGAGTCTGCCCTAGTGACGGTCAAGGTCGGGCTGGGGGAGAGGCCGACGTTCGGGCCTGCCGCGGGTTCGGTTGACATCCCATGTGTGAGCTTCTGCTCGCAGGAAGGATGTCGCTATGCCCAAGAGGTTCCCGCCTGAGTTCAAGCGCCCCAAGGAGCTGTCGCGTCCGCGTCGCTGGCGCGCCTACGGTTCGCGTCATGCGAATGGCGATCAGCATTGGTGGGTCGACGATCGACGAGGTCGTCACGAACGCAAAGGCGGCCGAGCAGGCGGGCTTTCACTCTGCATGGGTCGCAAACATCTTCGGACTCGACGCGATGACGGCGATCGCCGTCGCGGGTCGCGAGGTGCCGCGCATCGAGCTCGGCACCGCCGTGGTGCCCACCTATTCGCGACATCCCTTCTATATGGCGCAGCAGGCGATGAGCACGCAGGCCGCCACCGGCGGTCGGTTCGTACTCGGCATCGGGCTCTCGCACCAGCTCGTGATCGAGGGCATCCTCGGGCTGTCGTTCGACAAGCCGGCCAAGCACATGCGTGAGTACCTCACGGTGCTCAATGGCCTCCTCGAGCAGGGAACCGTCACCTTCCATGGCGATCTGTACAAGGTCGACTCCTCGTTCACACCGCTCGAGCGAATGGGCACGACGCCGCCGCCGGTGATGATCGCCGCGCTCGCGCCGGTCATGTTGAAACTCGCCGGATCGATGACCGCCGGCACGATCACGTGGATGACCGGCTACAAGACGATCGAGACCCACATCGTGCCGACCATGGGCAAGGCCGCCGCCGACGCCGGCCGTCCCACGCCGCGAGTCGTGGCCGGCGTTCCAGTCTCGGTGACCGCGGACGTCGACGCGGCGAAGGACATGATCAACCAGACACTCCAGATCTACGGCACGCTGCCGTCGTACCGAGCGATGCTCGACAAGGAGGGTGCCGCCGGTCCCGCCGACGTCGCGATCCTCGGCGACGAGGAGACTGTTCGCGTCGCCATCCAGCGCTACGCGGAGGCAGGCGTCACCGACTTCCACGCGGCGGTCAGCGACGCCATCTTCCACGAGGGCGACCAGCGAACCCTCGACGTCCTCACCTCGTTCCTCTAGCGCTCGGGGCACCCGTCCGCTCAGCAAGTGGTCCAGTGTTCTCGAGGTTCTCCGAAGTGATCCGGACGCAGAAGCGCTGCTCATCAAGGCCGATGGCCTGCCAAGCAACATCCGATCGATGAGCTTCCGCGAGGCGGACGAGTGGAAGCAGGTTCGACTCTTGCAACGAGACCTGCTTCTCAAACGGGTCGCGCCCTGACAGTTACAGCAGCAGCTCTGCGCATGCTGCCAACGTGGTGCAGGTGGATGACGATTCGCCGAGCATGGCGACTCCATCGGTCGCGTTGAGGCCGAACTGGTCGACATTGGCGTCTACCCCGGCCAGGAGTACCAGCTCGACCTGTTGCTCCCTGAAGAGCTCGCTGTGAACCATGACTTCGACGTCTGGCTCTTGGGACGGCCGGCACCTCGGCGTCGACGGCCTCGGTCGCGAGCTGGCTGAAGGGCTGAAGACACGGATTGGTCGGCGGCCGACCGCCCGTTCGAGCTGCACGTCTTCGCTCGTGGCGCCCACGGCTTCGGCATGGTCAAACAGGGCCTGCCGTCGGACCGCTGGACCGACCTGTTCCTTGCCTGGGTCGACGACCTCGGGCTGGGGCCGTATGGATGAGCTCAGGTCAGTGGCCTACGGCGCGCCGACGAGATGAGGCCGGTGTTGAATCCGGCGAGGTGGAGGCGCCCGGAGAAGCGGGCGTGCTCGATCTTGAGGCACCGGTCCTGAACGACGAGGAGCCCGGCGTCCGCCGCCGTCCGCGCCGCCTCGTCGTGGCGGAGTCCAAGCTGCAGCCACACGACCTTCGCGCCGACCGCGATGGCTTCGTCGACGACGCCAGGGATGGCGTCGGGCCGCCGGAAGACATCGACGATGTCCGGAACCTCGGGCAGGTCGGCGAGCGTCGGGAAGCACGGTCGTCCGAGGACCTCGTCGGCGGCGGGGTTGACCATGTAAGTGCGGAACGGCGTGCGGATCAGATACGACGCCACGAAGTTCGACGCTCGCAGCGGGTTGGGAGACACCCCGACGAGCGCCACAGAGCGCGCTGTCTGCAGGATCTGCAGTCGATCGAGGGCCGACGCTTCTGTCATCACGGTCATCGCGATGTGCCCAGCGCGTGGTCGAGATCATCGAGGATGTCCTCAATCGTCTCGATGCCGACGGAGATGCGAATCATGTCGTTGCCGATGCCCATCGCGTCGCGTTCGTGGTACGGCACCTGCTGGTGCGTGGTCGAGGCGGGATGGATCACCAGGGTCTTCGCGTCGCCAACGTTCGCGAGATGCGAGGCCAGGTTCACGTTCTGAATGAAGCGCACGCCAGCGTCATAGCCACCTTCCAAGCCGAAGGTGAACACAGCGCCCGGTCCCTGAGGGAGGTACTTCTTCGCGAGCGGTGTCCATGGATTGTCATCGAAGATCGGGTACCGGACCCACGCAATCTTCGGATGATCGGAGAGGAAGCGCGCCACGACGTTCGCGTTCTCGACGTGACGTTGCATGCGGAGTGACAGTGTCTCGAGACCGAGGAGGAGCAGGAACGAGTGGAACGGTGAAAGGGCGGCGCCGAGGTCGCGCATGACCTCGGTGCGCGCGCGCATCAAGTAGCCGTACTCGCGGAAGTTCTCCCAGAAGTTGAGATCGTGGTAGGCGGGGGAGGGCTCGGTGAGAACAGGGAACTTGCCGTTGTCGAAGGGAAAGCATCCCGACTCGACGAGTACCCCTCCGAGCACGACGCCGTGGCCGCCGATGAACTTCGTGGCCGAATGGGTGACGATGTCGGCGCCCCACTCGATGGGACGGCAGAGGTACGGCGTCGCGAAAGTGTTGTCGACGACGAGGGGAATGTCGTGCGCGTGCGCGAGCTCGGCGAAGTGCTCGATGTCGAGCACGCTGCATCCTGGGTTGCCGATCGTCTCGGCATAGAGCGCTTTCGTCTCGGGTCGGATCGCGGCAGCGACGTCGTCCGGCTTCCCGAGGTCGACAAAGGTCACGTCGATACCGAGCCGCCGCAACGTGACGTCGAACTGGGTGAAGGTCCCGCCATACAGCGCGTTCGACGCGACGACATGATCGCCGGCGGTGGCGAGCGCGAGAAGGGCGACGAGCTGAGCCGACAAGCCCGACGACGCGGCCAGCCCGCCGAGCCCGCCTTCGAGGGCAGCCATGCGTTCCTCGAATGCGGCGTTCGTGGGGTTCGACAAGCGGCTGTAGATGTTGCCGAACGTCTGCAACGAGAACAGATCGGCGGCGTGTTGCGCGTCTTCGAAGACGAACGAAGTCGACGCGTAGATCGGCATCGCACGCGCCCCGGTCTCTGGGTCCGGACGCTGTCCGGCGTGGATGGCGAGCGTGTCGAAGCCGTAGCGAGGATCGGCCATTCACCTCAGCGTCACACGCCCATGAATCGCGAACAAGTTGGTCCACCAACCGGAAAGTGCACCACCGAACCGGCTATCTCGTTTGACAATGGCGACTCTGTGCCGCCTTCAGGTTGATTTGGTGGTGGCTTGTCGATCCAAGAAGGCAGCGAGCTCGCGGATCAGGTCTTCGGCGTCTTCACGACCGCCGTCGATGAAGCTGGACTTGCGCCGGCGAAGGAACGGCATACCGATCAGGTACATGCCCGGCGACTCGACGACACCACCGTCGTGACGGACCATCCCCTTGGTGTCGAGGACATCCACGTCGAGCCAGGAGTAGTCCGGCCGGAAGCCGCTCGCCCACACGACGGTCTTGATCGCGCCGTTCGTGAGGTCCAACTCGAGTGTGGGTGGCTCCGGCACGACCGTCGGCCGGAACCGATGCGGTCGCGGGACGGAGTCATCGATGCCATTGCTCAGCGCCCACTCGTCGATCGTGTCGAGCAGACGACCGAGCTTGAGATCAGCGAGTTCGCACTTGTTACGCAATGAGCCGGAGAACTGCGCGCGTCCGTCGCGTATGGCGGCGAACCGGCCGACGACGTTCACGCCGATGCTCATGAGAGCGTTGAGGTCGAACGTCGTCCGTTCGGGTGTGCCACCGAGTTGCATCGACGGCACGCGACGAGCGCGGACGATGTCGTCCACCTCGTCGTAGCGCTCGTCGAGCACGCCCGCAGCTTCCATCCACCAGTGGATGTCGTGACCGCGGTAGTCGTGTGGCCCTCGCACGTGCTCGCCGACAGCGAGCGTGACCGGCCGTCCGGAAAGCTGGATCTCGTGCGCTATCTGCACTCCCGTCGCAGAAGCGCCGACCACGAGGACGCCCCCGTCAGCCAAGTCTTCGGGGTTGCGGTACTCCATCGGCGTGAGTGTGGTGATCGATGCCGGCAGTCCTTCCGCAACTGCGGGCACCTTGGGCACGTTGAACGCTCCCGTTGCGAGCACGACCGTCGCGCATTGCCACTCGCCTTGGTCCGTCGTGACCGTGTACCCGCTGCTCACGTTGTTGGTTCGCCGCACCGAGGACACCGTCGTGGCCGTGTGGACAGGAGCCGCGCCCTGCTTCGCGTATGCGGAGATGAACTCGATGACTTCGGGGATGGTCATGAAGCCGTCGGGTTCGTCGCCGTCGTACGCGTAACCTGGCAGACGGCACTGCCAGTTGGGCGTGAGAAGACGGAGCGAATCCCATCGCTCCGTCTTCCACGAGTTGGCGACTTCGCCTCTCTCGAGCACGACATGGTCGATCGACCGCTCCGAGAGAAGGCGGCTCATGGCCAAGCCGCCGTGGCCGGCTCCGATGACCACGGTTGTTGTTCTCATCGGAGCCGCCCCTCAGCAAGTGTGTGCGAGGGTCAGACGACCTCGACCCGCACGTCGGTCGGGTTGGTGATGATGTCATAGACAGCTGAGCGCTTCTGCGACTGCGCCACGAGCGCCTTGATCTCATCCGGCGTGGCATCGGCATCGATGTCGTACGTGACCTTGATGCCGCTGAAGCCGTTGCGAACATCGCTGTCCGCACCGAGGATGCCGCGGACGTCCATTGCACCTTCGATGGTCGCGGACACACGCCGCAGCTGGATCTCACGGTTCTGGGCAACAGCCGCGACACCTGCCGTGAGGCAGCCGGCCAGGCCGACGAGGATGTACTCGACCGGCGTCGCGCCGTTGTCCTCTGAAGCGAAGATCTCGGGATGGTCGACGTCGAAGGAGTACCGGGTGCGGTGCTTCTGCTCGTCGCCGAGGCCGAAGAAACCTTCGACGATCGAGTTGCTGTGCGTACCGTTCTGCCACTCGCTCGTGGCTCGCCACTCGAACTTGGCTGCATCAGGGGCCGAAGTCAGTGCTTCACGAGCGCCGAGCAGCGCCTCGACATTGACGCCATTGTTGACGGGGGTGTCCGTAGCAGTCATTGACCTACTCCCTTGTTGACTGTCCCGCTGGGATCATGCTGGGGCTCCGGCGCCGCCTCGGCCAACGGGATCCACCTTGATGAATCGCTGCTGCATGAGGTCCGCCCCGGATCCGGATTCACGCCGGTTCAGTGCCGAACCCTACTCCTCGCTGTTATACGGGAGAAGTCGAGAATCGGTTCACACGCCGGTACGTCGATGAACATGTCTCGTGATGCGCAGTCTCGATGTCAGGAGGATCGACCATGTCGTGGGAAATGGTGGACGAGGGTTGGGGGCGTCGTGCGGCCGACTTCGCGACGTTGTTCGAGCCGGCGACGTGCCGCGAGTACATCGCGGTTCACCACCGGCTTGGCATTGCCGAGGGCGACCGACTCCTCGACGTCGCTTGCGGGTCCGGACTCGCGATCGAGCTGGCGCGGATCCGCGGCGCACTCTGCTCCGGCATCGACGCATCCCCCCGGTTGATCGCTGTGGCAAGGGATCGAAATCTCGAAAGCGACATCCGGGTCGGTGACATGCACGCCCTGCCCTGGGCTGATGAGAGCTTCGACCTGGTCACCAGCTTTCGCGGCATCTGGGGTACGACCCCGGACGCGGTCAACGAGGTCCACCGCGTGCTCGTGCCCGGTGGACGGATGGCTATGACCGTGTGGGGCGACGTCCGCAAGTCCCCTGGAGGATGGATGCTGTCCCCGTTCTTGTGGGCCACGGAGGAGAAGGTCCAGCACCAGGCCGACATGGTCGCGTTGGGCCGGCCGGGTGTTGGCGAGGCGTTCCTCGCAGAGCGAGGTTTCGACGTCGCTGAGCGGTTCGAGGTGTCGTTGGTCCTCGAGTTCGCGGATGCCGAGCTCTACGCACGCGGGGTTGCATCGTCAGGACCGGCGTACGAGTCGATCCAGAGCATTGGCGAAGAGCAGTTCCGCGTCCGTGCCGAGGAGCTGGCCACTGGTTACGCGCGCGACGGTGTCCCGCTACGCGGCGTCATCCAGGTCTTTGGTTACCTGGCAACAAAGCGGTGATCGGTGAGCCCGCCGGTTCGAGCGAGGTTGGTGACGCACCAGAACGGCAATCCCCATCGCGTCGCGCAGGTTCGCGTGCAGCGACGCCTATGCGAATGTTTGGGGCTCCTTACGGCCAGGAGACTGGGACGGGTGAAACGAGGTGGTCGTCGTACCGTTGCCCAACTGTCCGGTCGAGTCATAGCCCCAGCAGTATCCGGCCCCGTCGGCGGCGAGTGCACACGTGTGGTAGCCGCCGCCCGCGATGGACGTGAGACCGGTGAGCCCGAGGACCGAAACAGGACTGGGCGGTCCGCATTTGTAGACGCCTTCGCTGCGATCACAGTGGTTGACGGTGCCGTTTCCGAGTTGGCCTTCCTGGTTGTTGCCCCAACACTTGGCGGCGCCACCGCTCACGATCACGCACGAGTGATCCACGCCAGCGCCGATCACGGTCGCTCCGGTGATGCCGTACACATCGCCAGCGGCAGCATGAAAATTCACGTAGAGGCCGTAGCCGGGCGCCGCCATTGGCGCCCAGCCCCCAGCACTTCGCGGAACCCCGGGACGACGACGTCGGCGCCGACCGCGCAGGGCATCGGCGCGGTCGTCGTCGTGGTGGGCCATCCGCGCGCACGGCTCTCCACGCTGACGCAGCAACGCCACAACCTTGCCGCCTACCCCACCGATTCCCCGCCGGGACCGGTCACCAGGACGAGTCAGGCTCAGCCATCGGCTGCCTCCTTCGTCACGAACATGCGCGCGTCATCGATGGTCGCGAACTCCAAATGAGGTAGCCGTCGTAGGTGTGGAGGTTGGTCCTTCCGGTTTGAAGCCTCGGTCGATCATCGCCGGTGAGCATGACGCATGTCGGACAATGGCATGGGCGGCGGTTGCCCGCACTGCATCCCCCCGAACCTCGAACCGGTGTTCGGCGTTCGCGCCGTTGGTCCACTTCTACGGGGACGCGTAGACCTTCAGGATGAACACGAGGCCGTTGGGCGTCCCGAGCCCGGTGACGTTGTCGTATCCCTTTGCGGTGGCGATCGCGAGTCCTAGCAAGTCGAACGTGCGCACCGACACGGTGAAGCCGTCGACCCGGCTGATGCCGTTGTTGTAGTCGCGCGGGCGACCGCGCCGACCTTGTGCGCGACGTCGGTCAGTGCGTGGAGCCGGCGAGGGAGAGGTAGAGCGACGGGTTGATGAACCCGTGCGCTACCCGGCCATGCTGTCGGCCAGGGCCATCATCCCGGCGAGCAAAGGGCAGAACAGGCTAGTGCCGCCGATGCGGTACTCGCTATAGCCGGTGAAATGGGGGAACGTCTGGGTGATGCCGATGAGCATGCCGGTGTTCAGGTAGCCAACGGTCGCGATGTCAGGCACGGCGCGGACCTTCTCGCCGGGTTGCTGGTTCTGACGCGCCAACTGATTCGGGACACCCTGCTGGTACCACGGCTCGCGAATAGCCGACTGGTGCCGCCACCCAACCGTAGAGGAACGCTCCGGGCGCGGGCGGGTCGTACCCGTTGTCGCCGAGGACACTGCGACCGGTCTCCCAACCCGTCTCCATGGCGCGGCTGCCATCGGCATTCACGCCGAGGCTGGTGCCACCTACTGCGGTGAGCAAAGGATCGGACGCGGGGAAGTCGGCCGACGGGGAGCCGAGATTGGCGACTTCGTCACCCGCGTCACCAGAGGAGAAGTACACCCCGATGCCCCGAGGACCACGTTGATCGCGATCTGGTGGAACGAGTTGATCTCGCTGGGTGCGATGTCTTCGCCGAGATCACCATAAGAGTTCGGACAGCGATCTGGGCGAGGTGCTTCGAGACGACCTGGTTGAGCGCCTTGTCGAGACTGATATCGAGGCAGTCCGACGCGCCGACGTAGAGAATGTTCGCTCCCGGCGCCATCGCGTGCACCGCCTCGACATCGAGGGTCTGCTCCCCGTACCACCCGGCCGCGTCGCACTGGTCGGGCGGCTCGAGCTGCGGGTTGGTCGGCAGGATCAGTTCGCTGAACTGATTCGCACGCAGCGGATGACCGGGGTCATTCTGGTTGGCGTATTGCCGCGCGTCCTTGAACAGGTTTGGCGAGGCGAATGCATCGAGGATCGCGACGGTCACGCCCTGACCGGTCATGCCGTAGTTCAACGCCGGATCCAGCCCGTAGACCGCGCGCAGCTGGCCTGGGATGTGACCGCAGTCCGCGTATGGCAGGGGATCGGAGAAGCCGCCGCCGTCAGGGTGGGTCCGCGGTATCGACCTGCTCGGCCCAGAACTGCGAGCACGGCCGGGCGTTACGGAACCCGGCAGGCGGCGCTACGACACTTGGCGCCGGGCGCGGCGAAGGCACTCACGCCGCCGGGTGCGACGCCGGCATCCTGGGACGGCGACACGACCGAGGGCGTCAACAGCGATTGAGCCTGGTCGACCCCGATGACCCCGAGCACCGACGGGGCAAGGGATGCGGGAATGCTGAGATCACGGTCGGGACCACGCACCGTGCGGGCCGCGCACGTTGTACCTGGCCAGCTGCACACCGAACGCTCGTTGCACTTGTGCGGCCGTGCCGGTCGCCTCGACGTAAAGGCGATTGGTCGCGATGTTCTCGACCGTGAAGCCGTTGCTCGACAGCCAGCCCGACACCGTACGGGTCGAAGCCACCGACGGGCCGAACTCCGCGACCACCTGGTCAGGTGTCATCCAACGGCGAAAGCGCAGGCTCGCCGGATTGGAGAGATCGCTGGCCACCATCTCTGCGCCGGCGACATCACCTTGGAGGTCGGCAATTGCAGGAGCGACACGCCGTCCGCGGCGCGCCATCAGCACGAGGCCATGAGGCTTGCCGCGAGCGCCTCGGCATCCAGCTCGTCACCGCATTCGGCCTCGTGCTGGCCCCGCGCATCGCCCAGCCCGAAGGCTCGACGCCGCGGGCTCTACGATCCGCGCACGGAGGTGTTGCTGGAGGAGTGCGGATTCGTGATGATCCCGGACGATCAAGTCCTGAGCGACGCGACACTCGGCACGCGGCCCGCGAGACTTGGGTTCCGCCTTCGACGAGGCGATGGCCACGGGTCGGCGGGCCTCGTTGACCGACGTTCTCGCAGAAGCGGAAGCGGTGTTCGACCGGGCTATGGACCTCACGGGAGTTGTCCGCTCGTGAGAGCATCGCTTTCGTCTCCACGCGTGGCGCACGCATCAGGTTGGTGGGGGTCGCCAGTCCACGCCCGGGAACCGTCCGAAGTCGTTGTCGAACGACACGACTGCGCATCGGTGCTCGATCACGAGCGCGGCGAGGTGGGCATCGTTCACGAGATTGCCCCCTGACCCCAGTGTTCGCAGCAGCCCTCGGACGATACACCAGGATGATCGACGGTTGGCTCGACCACGACCGCCGGGGCGGCACCGAGCCACGCGTCGACCCGATCGATCGCCTGCTCCACGCTGAGCGGGGCGGGAAACAGCCCTACCTTGGTCGAGAGCCGCACGAAACCGAGCACCGCCACCCACGCCGAACGCGACCGGTCTGCCCCGGACAATGCGGCGTCGAGCCAGCGCACCGAACGCTCATGGTGCGCAGCGTCGGCGTCGACGGCGTAGAGGAGAAGGTTCGCGTCGACCAGTCTCACCAGCCGGTGCCAAGCTTGCCCACCAGCTCGTCGCCCTCGAGGTCGGCTGCGACCTGGAGCGCTCGATCGAGGTTCACTCGGGACTCGTCGATTGCAGCCGTAGCGGGTCCGGAACCGCCCGGTCGAGCCGGTTGCTTGCACACCACTGCGAATGGCGTCGTTCAGCGCTTCTTTGAACGACAGCCTTCGTTCCGCCATCCGCCGGCGCACGATCTGTTCGGCGTCCGGATCCAGCGTGACCGTCGTCCGCATGAGAGCATCATAGCATCAGACCGAATGATGATCGAGCATCACGACCGGACGGGGCCGCTGAGCCGCCGTCGCAACGTGATGACCTCACGGTCCGGCGGTCAACTGGGCGCTCCGCCTGGACGCTCTCGCCTGGTGTGAGAACGATGGGGGTCGTGCCGCTCCTCGTAGACGAGTCGTCGAGCCACTCGGGGACTAGTCCGGACCCCGCCGAGGCGGCGAACCGGATTCCGCACCTCGGTCTCCGACTGGACGCCGTCGCATCGGTAGGTGCCGTCGGAGGCTGTCGCAGTCGCGTAGGAGGCGACCGAGTGATCCTGGCTGCGATACGCCGACATCGTCGCGTTTTCGAATTGGGGTCTCGCCTGGACCGACGACCGTGCCCGTCACGGCGCCGCCTGCAGCGAGCTTCTGCGTCGGCGTCGAGGACGGGTCGCTCCGCGCCGAGACGCACGTCGACGGCACTGGAGCGCGATGGGACGCCAGCGGAGCCCGCGCCCGCCGTACCACTCCGATACGAAGTCCGAGTTCGCCGCGCCGAAACCGGACAGCGGTACGCCGATACCGGGCTCGGCGTTCTCGAGCACGTCAACGGCCGGACGCGTCCGGTTGTCATCATCATCGGCGCGATCCAGTCATCCGTCGAGCGATACGCCGAAACCGTCGCGCCGGGACCAGGAGCGCCGCTCGCATCGGTGACGGTGCCGGCGATCCGCGCGTCAAAGGGATGTGCGACAGTGGTATCGCGCGCGAACAGCGTCGGTTCGACGACTGCGGACCCAGAACCGACCAAGTCGAGGACACCGATTCCGCACATCGCCTGTGGTTCGCGCGCAGTCGACCACTCCGACGTCGGCGACGACGAGGCAGCGTTCAACCGTCACTGTCACCGTGCACGCGCCGTTCTCGTCGGCGACCGTCGACTGGATCGGTACGCCGCAATCGCTGCGATCGGAGTCGCGCCGGTCACGCCGCCCTCGCAGAAAGCGATCGTCGCGTTCGGTGTGGAACCGATTCCGGTGAGGGTGACGGCATCGCCGTTCACGAGTCCCGTGTCCGGATCGACGTCGAGCGTTCGAGATCCCGCTCCCGGCGTGAACCGGATCGTCGTGCTCGCTTTCTCGTTCGGGAAGACACTGATCTCCGGCGTGGCCGTCGAGGCGGCGAAGCTGACGGTGCCGCTGCCGTTCCCGGCGGGGGGCGTGACCATGGCATCGATCGACCACGATCGACCCGCCGCGAGCGTGCCGCGCGTGCAGCGCATCGCATGGGGAGATGCGATGACACTGCATGCCACGCTCGATGGGAGCCGGACCCGGTGGAACGGCGATGGCCCAGTCGAGCGGAGCCTCGAGCAACGCGACGAGGTCATCGGCATGAGCTCGCCTGCGCTGATCACTCCGCCCTCGACTCGGAATCGCACCTGCGAGGCGATCGGGTTCGGCGGTGAGACGATCCGCGCGTACATCTCCGCGGTCGGTTCGTCGACGTCGATGGCGACGGTCGACGTGTCGTTGGCGTGGTCGGGATCGGCCCGTCCTGCGAGCGTCCGCGGACGCAACCACCGTGCCCGGCGTCGCCGTCGGCGGCGTTTCACGTCGTAGAACACGAAGGGCTGCGGCGCAGAGAACACCTGTCACTGTACATCGGGGCGCACGTGAACGTGGTCGCCGTGACCGAGCACTCGTCGTCGGCGACGTTTCCGCTCGATCAGGAAGTAGATCGCGGAAGAAGTCGAACGATCCTGGAACGATCGTGGCTCCGCCCGTGACAGTGCCCGACACCCTCACGTTGCCGGCCGCGGTCGGACCCAGGTTCTCGAACCGGTGCTGGACAGAGAAAGTCGTCTCGGTCCCGACCACGACACGGGTGGACTCGGACCGACCTGCTAGGTCGGCGTTCTCGGGTACCACGTCGACGTCGAGCCGGTCGCTGCTGTTGCCGTCGGTATCCGCCTGGTCGGCGTCCGCGCTCCAGGTGACCGCGTCCGCGCGGGTCGCTCCGAACGTCAGGTAGACGTTCGCTCCTTGGGTCTCGCCGGCCGCCGGGAGCGACCCGAACGAGCAGGTGACGATAGCGGCAACCATCGAGCAGTTGTCGGAGAGGTCGATGACGCTCGCGCCCACTGGAATCGGCACGTCGACCACGACATCGGTCGCTGTCGCCGTGCCGTCGTTGTCGCTCCGCACATCGATCTGCTCGGGTGAATCGGGCACCGTCACGTCCACCGGACTGAACAGGGAGGTGGAGAGATTCGACCCCCGGGGCCGCGCCTGCCGGTCCGGCGAACGGAACACCCAGCAACATCAGCACGACCAGCGCTGCGAACGCAGTACGCATGGTCTTCCCCCTTGGCGGAGTCCCCGGTGCTCGACAGTGAGTTCAGTGAGTGAGTGATGGATGGATGTATCTATGTATGTATGTATGTATGTATGTATGTATGTGGAGCTGGAGGGAATCGAACCCTCGTCCGCCGAGCGGTCATCGACCGTGCTACGACCATTCCCGAGATTGCGGCTCTACGGCTGCCGCACCGCCGGGTCGGCGGAGCTCTCGCTCACCGCCGGGTCTTTCCCCGATGCCAGCGGTCTTTCCCGCCGTCAGCCGTCTTTCCTGCTGTCATCCTCTGCTTCTGTTGCCGGGCTGCAGTGGATTGGCCCCGCGTGCCCTCACGGGTCGCGATGACTCTCGATCACCTGATGGATCAGGCGGCGAGAGCGAAGTCGCCATCGGCGCTTCTGTTTGGTGCCCCGTTTAAGGAGTCTGAGCAACTCCGGTCGCACGAGCGACTTCCGGTCTCAGCGTCGAAACCGATCAGCCCCTTGTGTGGCCAACCAGCCTACCGGCCCGGCGGCGATCGGCACCTCGATTCCGGACCTCGGGCCTCAGCGGCGACCCTCGTTCCGGGTCGCCTGCGCCATCGCCCGACGGGCCTCGAGATCGGCGTCGCGCTTGGCCATGAGCTGGCGCTTGTCGTACTGGCGGCGACCTCGGCCGAGGGCCAGCTCGACCTTGGCACGGCCGTTCTTGAAGTAGAGCGCAAGAGGGACGAGCGCAAGTCGTTCCCGATCGACACGTGCGCGCAACCGGTCGATCTCGTCTCGATGGACGAGAAGCTTGCGGTCCCGGTCGGGTTCGTGACCGAAGACGCCCGGACGCCTGGCTGTACGGCGCGATGTGAAGTCCGACGAGCCAGAGCTCCCCGTCGCGGACCCAACCGTTGGCGTCGGCGAACTGCACGTGCGCGTCGCGAAGCGACTTCACCTCGGAGCCCTTCAACGCGATGCCGCACTCGATCGTCTCGATGACCTCGTAGTCGCGCCGCGCCCGACGGTTGGTGGCGATCGTCTTGGTTCCGGGCGGCGGCATGGCCGAGCCACGATAGGGCCCGATGCGCGCGACCCCTCCACGACATCGCGCTCGCGGCGCGCGGTCGCGTCGGTCGTGAGCGGCGCGCCGTCGACGTCGCACGCCGTGCGTCACCGGACGTTCGCCGCTCGAAGCCGCACGAGCGGCGGCGACGCTGCTTGCCGGGGCATCGCGACCGTCCGGGCGTCGTCGAACGGCCTGTTGCGTGCACGTCGCCGTGTCCGCCGGATGGGGCACCGTGCTCGGGCTCGTGCTGCCGAAGCGTCACACCGCCGCGTGGGGGGCAGCGGCGGGTCTCGGCGATCGCCGCGCTCGATCTCGGACTGCATCGCGCGAACGGAAGGCCCCCGCGATCGCGGCGCTGCCGCAAGCGTGGCAGTGGGCCGATCACGTCGCCTTCGGGGCGACCGTCGGCTGGGTACTGTCCCGTGCCGATGCTGCGCCTACCTGAGGCCGCCTACCTCGCGCTCGTCGGCCACGCGCTCGACGGCTACCCACTCGAGGCGTGCGGGCTGCTGGCCGGGCTCGGCGAGCGGGTCGACCTGTTCTATCCGTGCCGGAACGCCGCGGAGTCGTCGAAGGTGTACGAGATCGATCCGCGCGACCACCTGCGGGCGGACCGCGACGCCGAGGCGCGTGGACTCGAACTCGTCGGTGTCGTGCACAGCCACACCCACACCGACCCGTACCCGTCGCCGACCGATGTCGCGCAGGCACCCGACCCGTCGTGGCACTACGCCATCGTGTCGCTGCGCGAGGCCGAGCCGATGGTGCGCTCGTACCGGATCGTCGAGGGCGCGATCACCGAAGAGCCAGTAGTGGTCGAGCGGCGCCCGGCCGGTACCATTCCCGACTGACCCGCTCGGGATTCCCATGCCTGCGTACGACTCCGTGCTCGACCTCATCGGCAACACGCCGCTCGTCGACGTCTCCGCGCTCAGCCCGAACCCGCGGGTGCGCATCTACGCCAAGCTCGAGGGCCAGAACCCCGGTGGGTCGGTGAAGGACCGGGCCGCCAAGTGGATGGTCGACGAGGCCGAGAAGGACGGCGTGCTCGCGCCCGGGCTCGGGCCAGATCGTGCTCGAGTCGTCGTCCGGCAACACCGGCATCGCGCTGGCCATGATCTGCCGCGTCCGCGGCTATCACCTCAAGGTGGTGCTCCCCGAGAACGTGTCGGTCGAGCGGCGGCAGCTCCTCGAGGTGTGGGGCGCCGAGATCCTTCCGTCTCCGGCGGCGGAGGGCTCGAACGGTGCGATGCGCCGCGCGCAGGCGATGGCGGCGGAGCACCCCGACTGGTGGTTCCCGTTCCAGTACGGCAACCCTGCCAACCCGAAGGCGCACTACGAGGGAACGGGACCGGAGATCTGGCGGGACTGCCCGGAGATCACGCACTTCGTCTGCGGCCTCGGCACCGCCGGGACGATCATCGGCTGCGGCACGTTCCTGCGTGAGCAGAATCCCGACATCCAGATCTGGGCCATCGAGCCGCCTGCCGGCGAGATGGTCGACGGGCTGAAGAACTTCGACGAGGGATTCGTCCCGCCGGTGTTCGAAGACGGTGGCGGGTGGGATCTGCTCGACATGCGGTCGATCGTGCGTCCGCGCGACTCCATCGAGTGGACGCGCCGGCTCACCGATGTCGGCGTGTTCGCCGGCATCTCCTCAGGCGCGGTGATGTGCGCGGCGGCCGCGTTGCGCGAGGGAGATCGACGAAGGCGTGATCGTGTTCGTCGTCGCCGACGGTGGATGGAAGTACCTGTCGACCGGCGCGTGGACCGACGACCTCGACGTCGTCGAAGCCCGCGCCAAGGGCACGATCTACTTCTGACCCCAACGCCCGGGCGTCTGACCACACCTGGTGTGGCGAGACGCCCGGGCGTTGCAACAGTCAGAGCAGTGGCTTCAGCGCGTCGGTCGGGCGGCCGAGCGCGGCGCGGCCGTCGTCGGTCACGAGGATCGGACGTTCGATCAGGATCGGGTTCGCCACCATGATCTCGATCCACGTGGCCCGGTCGTGGGGGAGCGACGACAGTCCGAGCTCCTTCGCCACGTCCTCGCCCGTGCGGGCGATGTCCCACGGCTCCTTCCCGAGCGCCTGCAGCACCTCGTCGAGCTCCTTCGCCGTCGGCGGATCGTCGAGATAGCGGCGCTCGGTGTACGAGGCGCCGGCGCTGTCGAGCAGCTCCTTGCCGGCGCGGCTCTTCGAACAGCGGGGATTGTGCCAGTACTCCAACGTTGCTCCTAAAGATGCGGTCGGACCGCACATACGGTCCTCAGGAAGTGCGGTCGCCTCAATCTGTCCTCAGTCGGCATGGAACTCCAACCCACGGCGGACAACAACTCACATCACCCCGTCACGGGACCCAGTAGGACGTAGGCGAACGGGCCGCGTCGCGGAGTACGCCGGTCCGTTCCGAGTCCGATGTCCTCGTCCGGCCGTCTCCTAGTCTCGTCGGCGGATGGCCGACGCACGCCCCATCGGGATGTTCGACTCCGGGTTCGGTGGTCTCACCGTCGCGCGTGCCGTGATCGACCTGCTCCCTGACGAGCGGCTCGTGTACGTCGGCGACACCGGCCGCTATCCGTACGGGCCGCGCGACCTCGAAGAGGTCCGCCGCTTCGCGCACGAGATCACCAGCTACCTCCTCGACGAGCACGGCGTGAAGTTGATCGTGGTCGCCTGCAACACCGCGTCGGCGGCGGCGCTGTCGGAGCTGCACGACGAACCTGCCCGTGCCGGTCGTCGACGTCATCGAACCGGGCGTGCGCGCGCTGATCTCAGCGACGCGCACCGGCCGCGTCGGTGTGATCGGCACGGTCGGGACGATCTCGTCCGGCGCGTATCAGCGCGCGGTCGACGCCGCGCACGCCGGTGTCGAGCTCACGTGCGCGGCGTGCCCCGGGTTCGTCGAGTTCGTCGAGCGCGGCGACACCTCGAGCGATCAGGTGCACGTGCTCGCGGAACGTCTGCTTGCTCCCGTACGAGATGCAAAGGTCGACACGCTGCTCTTCGGCTGCACGCACTACCCGTACCTCGCCCGTACGATCAGCGACGTGATGGGACGCGAGGTCGTGCTCGTGGCGTCCGCAGACGAGACCGCCTTCGAAGTCCGGCGCATGCTCAGCGGAACCGAGCTGGAGGCACCGAGGGCCCACCTCGCGGGTCCGAACGTCAGTCCGCAGCACCGGTTCTTCTCGTCGGGCGACACGGCCTGGTTCTCCACCCTCGGTGGACGGCTGTTCGGCCCCGAGCTCGCGCATGCGGAGCCCGTGCAATGGCGATGACGCTCACCGTGCTCGGATCCTCCGGGTCGTACGCGGGTCCGGGCCAAGCGTGCAGCGGGTACCTCGTGTCGACCGACGATGCGCACGTGTGGGTCGACTGCGGACCGGGCACGCTCGCGAACCTGCAGCAGCACATCGCGCTCGAGGATCTCACCGGCATCGTCGTCAGCCATGTTCATGCCGATCACTGGATCGAGCTGACGACCGCGCACGTCGCGTTCGAGCACTACTTGGATCGGACCGGCGTGCCGGTGTTCGGCACGGCAGAGGTGCGTGAGCGACTCGAGGCTGTCAGGGGCGCGAAGGCGGGGCCGACCTTCGACTGGCAGACGATCACCGACGGCTCGTCGTTCGAGCTCGACGGCATCCGCTTCACGTGCGCCGAGACCGATCATCCGGTCGAGACGCTGGCCATGCGAATCGACGACGTCGTGGGCGGTCGCACGCTGGTGTACTCCGCCGACACCGGCAGCGAGTGGCCGCTCTCGGCGCTCGGCGACGACATCGACGTGGCGTTGTGTGAGGCGACCTTGCCGGAGGAAGAAGCCGGCACGTTCACACACCTGACGGCACGAGAGGCCGGCGAAGCCGCTCGTGACGCCGGCGCCGCGCGCCTGGTGATCACCCATCTGGCGCCCGGCCTCGACCTCGACCGCGCTCGCCGGCAGGCCGCCGAGGCCTTCGGCAACGACGTCGACGTGGCCATTCCCCACCTGAAGATCGAGCTATGAGGACCAACCCATGAGAATCGACGGCCGGCAGCTCGACGAGTTGCGACCGATCACGTTCGAACGCGACTTCACCGAGGCGGCCGCCGGATCGGTGCTCGTGTCGTTCGGTCGCACCCGGGTGCTGTGCACCGCGTCGATCGACGACGACGTCCCCCGCTGGATGCGCGGGAGAGGCAAGGGATGGGTCACGGCCGAGTACTCGATGCTTCCCGGTTCGTCGTCCGAACGTGTTCGACGCGAGGTGAAGGAAGGCCGGCCATCCGGCCGGACGCAGGAGATCCAGCGACTGATCGGTCGGTCGCTGCGAGCGGTGTGCGACATGGTGGCGCTCGGCGAGCGGCAGGTGATCGTCGACTGCGACGTGCTGCAGGCCGACGGCGGAACGCGCACCGCGTCGATCTGCGGTGGTTACCTCGCGCTGCACGATGCGCTGTCGCGTCTCGTGCACGCCGGCGCGATCGGCGAGCAGCCCTTGCGCGAGCCGTGCGCGGCGATCAGCGTCGGCATCGTCGGAGGACTTCCGATGCTCGATCTCGCGTACTCGGAGGACGTCTCCGCCGAGGTCGACATGAACGTCGTGATGACGGGATCAGGCCGCTTCATCGAGGTGCAAGGAACCGCGGAAGGGCTGCCGTTCACACGCGACGAGCTCGGGTCGTTGCTCGACCTCGGTGTCACGGGCATCGAGGAGATCGTCTTGCTGCAGCACGAGATGACCTCCGAGCCGCCGGCGCCGCGGCCATCGAGTCGCTGATGCAGTTGGTCTGTGCCTCTGCCAATCCGGACAAGGTTGCGGAGATCAGAGCGATCCTCCACGAGTCGGACATCGAATTGCTGCCGCGCCCTGACGACGTACCTGACGTCGCGGAGGATGCCGAGACGCTCGAAGGCAACGCGCGGCTGAAGGCGGTCGCGCTGAGCACTGCGACCGGTATGGCGGCGGTGGCCGACGACACCGGGCTCGAGGTCGCCTCGCTCGGTGGCGCTCCAGGCGTGCGGAGCGCGCGATTCGCCGGTGATGACGCAACCTACGTCGACAACGTCATGAAGCTCCTCGACGCCTTGAGCGACCTGCCGGAGCCCGAGGAGCGCTCGGCGCGCTTCCGCACGGTCGCGCTGGCCACGTTCCCGGACGGGCGCGAGGTGATGGCCGACGGCGCGGTCGAAGGCGCGATCGCGCTCGGCCCGCGTGGCGACAACGGGTTCGGGTACGACCCGGTGTTCGTGCCGAGCGAGGGTGATGGCAGGACCTTCGCCGAGATGTCAGCGGACGAGAAGCACGCCATCAGCCATCGAGGGCGTGCGTTTCGCGCCCTCGCGGCGCGGTTGGCCGGTCACCAGTGACGCAGGTCGACGGGCCACTCGTCCACGACCTCGTCACCGTCGATCACATGCATCCGCTCGTGCTTCGCGATCGTCGGATCGATGTGCGCGGGAACGATGCGCACGCGGTCGCCCACCTTCGGGAGCGAACCGCCGTCTGACGGTGAGAACGTCGTGTGCTCGTCCGACACGAACCACACGTCGCCTCCTTCGACCGTCGGGTTGCCGTGATCCATGGCGAGGGCCTTGAGGCCGGCGTCGGCGACCGCCCATCCCTTCGCGTTGACCGAGATCACCGTCGACCACACGGACAACGCCTGCCGGAACGGGTGGCCCGACTTGCCGTAGTCGGTGTCCATGAGTGCGAACGACCCTGCTTGGAGCTCGGTGACCCAATGGTTCGTCGCCCACGTGCCGGTGCCGCCACCCGACACGACGTCGCCGCCGACGTCCTCGTGCGCGGCGAGCAACTCCTTCATCGCCGCTTCGACCTTCGCCGGCTTGGTCTCCTCCGGCTCCATCATGAGATGACCTTCGTATCCCATGACGCCGCGTACCTCGAGACCCTTCGCTCGCGCGAGGTCGGCGAGGCGGCCCGCGTCCTTCGGGTCGCACCCGCACCGCGGCATGCCGACCATCACGTCGATCACGACCTCGCGGATCCCGCCGTCGACCGCGGCGTCGATGGTCTCCTCGGAATCGACCGCGACGGTCACCCGTGCCGCCTCGGTGCGCGCCAGTTGGCCGATTCGCGCGCTCCCGGCGCGCAGCGTCTGGTTGGCGAGAAGCAGATCGTCACCGAGGCCGGCCGCAGCCATGCCTTCCATCTCGCGTGGCGTCGCGCAGCAGAAGCCGGTGTGGCCGTTTGCGTGGAGCCGCCGCGCGAGCGCGGTCGATTTCCACGCCTTGACGTGCGGACGCAACCTCGTACCGGGCCATGCGTCGCCCATCGTGCGGATGTTGTGTTCGAAGGCCCCGCGGTCCACGAGGAGGGCGGGCGTCGTCAGATCATCGATGGTCACGTCCGCGCAGGTTGGCACATCGGGCAGAGGTCGATCCTGCGGTTGCCGACGTCGATGGCGACGAGTGGTGTGCCGCACACACCGCACACGTCGTGGTGGTACACGTGCAGGGGTTCGGCCGGTGTGTTGGTGACGATGCGATTGCGGCGGACGCCGTCACGCAACCAGCGCGTGAGTGTGTCCCAGATCGACTCGATCTCGGCTCGATCGAGTGCGCTCCCCGGGGTCAGGGGATGGATCCCGTGGACGAACAGGACCTCGGCCCGGAACACGTTGCCGACGCCGGCGATCACGGACTGATCGAGCAGCAGCGCGCCGATCGGCTTCGGGGATCGCTGCACCGCTCGGATGAATCGCTCGGGGTCGGCGCGCCGTTGCAGCGGATCGGGACCGAGAGCCGACGATCACGCGGTCCACCTCGTGCGGGTCGGTGACGCGGCAGATGATCGGACCGCGGAGGTCCCAGGTCGCCGCCGGTGCTTCGAGTCGAAGCCGTACGATCCCGGTCGGCGCGGCCGGCGGCGACGGTTGCCGGAGGAACTTCCCGATCAGTCCGAGGTGGACGTGAAGCACGTCGCCCGAGTCGAACCGGGTGAACAGGTGCTTGCCGTACGCATCGACCCGGTCGACCACGTGCTGGTCGAGCAACCGGGCACTCTCTGCGAACCGCCCCTGCGGCGAGGACACGGTGACCTTGTGCCCGCGGAGGTCACGACGCTGGTCCCGTGCCAGTCGGTGGAGGGTGTGGCCTTCGGGCAACGTCTCAATCCTGCCGGAGGCGGGACTCGATGACGTCGACCTTGTGGTGCAGGGCATCGACCGTGCCCGGGCGATGGTCGATCTTGATCACGACGCTGACACGGGGCGCGGACTCGCCGACCTTCTCGACACACGCCTTGATCAGACCCATGACCTCGTCCCACTCACCCTCGACGTTGGTGAACATCGCATTCGTCTCGTTCGGCAGTCCTGAAGCCCGCACGATCCGTACCGCCTCGGCAACAGAGGCACCGACGGACTCACCCTCGCCGAGTGGCGTTATCGAGAACGCAGCAATCATGGACGCTGATCGTTCCACGCCCAGACGGTGATCGTTTGGGCGTCCTGTCACCCAGCCGATGACACAACCCCCAAGCGAAGCCGGTGGGTCGCCGAGGGAAGCGCCGGCGACGAGGCGACAGCACGTACGAGCGACCCGAGGGGGAGCGAGTTCGTGTCGCGACACGTCCGCGTCGGGACTCCGGCGGGGTCGCCGAGGGAAGCGCCAGCGACGAGGCGACAGCACGTACGAGCGACCCCGAAGGGGGAGCGAGTTCGTGTCGCGGAACAGTGCCGGCGGCGAGATTCGAACTCGCACTACCCGGGTCCTAAACCCGGTCTCTCTGCCAATTGGAGTACGCCGGCGGGGACTGGACCGTACCGCCGCTACCCTCTCGGCCCATGACGCCCGATCCCTCGCTGCTCCGCGAAATCGCCCAGACCGGCGGCTTCGGTGATCCGCAGAACGATGTCTTCAACCGGCTTCTCCGCAACCGCATCGTCTTCCTCGGCACCGAAGTCGACGACGCGATCGCCAATCTGATCACCGCGCAACTGCTCTACCTCGAGGGCGACGATCCCGAGAAGGACATCTGGGTCTACATCAACTCACCGGGCGGATCCGTGACCGCCGGGATGGCGATCTACGACACGATGCAGTTCGTCCAACCCGATGTCGGAACGATCTGCATGGGCCTCGCGGCGTCGATGGGCCAGTTCCTGCTGTGCGCCGGCGCGAAGGGCAAGCGCTATGCGCTGCCGCACGCCCGGATCATGATGCACCAGCCATCCGGCGGCATTCGTGGACAAGCGAGCGACATCGCGATCCAGGCCGAGCAGATGATCTACATCAAGCGCCTCATGGCCGAGCGCATCGCCTTCCACACCGGTCAGAGCGTCGAGCAGATCGAGCTCGACTCCGACCGCGATCGATGGTTCAAGCCCGACGACGCCGAGGCCTACGGCATCATCGACCGCGTCATCGTGCGCCGGGGCGAGATGCCGGACGTCTGACCCGGATCACCCGCCAGGCGCGTTGCGTCTGCGGCGCCGTTGATTCGAGATCGACGCTGCAACGGTCGGAGGTGAAGCGCGTCACCGCGGTGCTGGCGTTCTGCACCCGCTGGAAGTCCCCACTGAAGTCCGGCGCCGGCTTCGCGCCTGCTGCCGGGTCCAGCGCGATCACGAGCTTCGACCCGACGTCGATCAACACGCCGAGATCGTTGCGGATCTCCGACGGCGCAGCCCGTTGCAGCTCCTTCATGCGGTCGACCCCGCGCTGCAGCTGGTCACGGGCGGTGGCCACGTTCGTGCGGTCATAGCGGTCGAACACGTCGAGCGGATTCTCTCCGGCGCGAACCGAGTCGCAGAACGCCTTGGTGCTCCCGCCGCCGCCACCGCTGCACGCGGCGGCGACGAACGCCGCCAGCACGGCCGCGAGGAGGACGGTCGCCAGACGCACCCGATCAGTGTCACACCCCCTCGGTAGGGTCCGAGTGATGGTGGAAGGGGCCAGAGCGCAGTCGCCGGCACGCGCCGGGCGGGTGGTGCCATTCGGCGCGCCGGCCGTCGACGCGCTCCTGACTGCCGTCGGCGGCGCGAAGGCGTCCGATCCGCTGGCTCCGGTCACCGTGATCGTGACGTCCGCCCTGGCCGCGGTCACGGTTCGCCGCCGCCTCGCGAGCCGGAACGGCATCGTCGCGCTCGACACCGTCGTCCTGCCCGGGCTCGCGACGCGGCTGGCAAGCAATCGTGTCGCCGCGGATGGTCGCCGGCTGCTCAGTGGGCTGCAGAGCGCGGCGCTGGCTCGCGCGGTGCTGGTCGCGCGAACGCGCGCGGCTCGACGAGCGCGGCCGATCATCCCGCGACAGTCGACGCGCTGTTGCGCACGTTCACAGAGCTGCGTTCGCTCGACGCGGCGGCGCTCCGACGGCTGGCCGCGTCGAGCGAACGGGCGGCCGAGGTGGTCGACCTGTTCCGCGCGTACCGTCGAGGAGCTGAGCACTGGATGGACGACCACGACGTCGTCGAACTGGCCGTCGCTGCCGTCCGGGCCGATGACCCCGTGGTCGACGAAGTGGGTGCGGTCGTGCTGTACGTCCCTCGCCGCCTCGGCGCCGACGATCTGTCCCTGCTCGCTGCGCTCCACGCGCGCGACCGGCTGCAGGTGATCCTCGGCATGACAGCCAATGACCGGGCGGACGAGACGCAACGCGGGCTGCTCGACCAACTCGCAGGGCATCGGCGTGGATGCCGACTGGTCAGCCCTCGCGGAGAACGCCGGGTCGCCGGTGCCCGCCACGATCGTCCGCGCGGCCGATCCCGCCGAAGAGGCACGCGTCGCGACACGTCGCGTGATCGATCGCCTTGCCGCGGGTGTGCCTCCCGATCGCATCGCGATCGTGTCGCGCGTCCAATCGCCTTACACGCTCATCGTCCACGAGGAGCTCGCCGCGGCCGGCGTCGCGCACACCGCGCCGGCGCCGACGCAGCTGGGGCAGAGCATCGCGGGCCGCGCGCTGCTCGGACTGCTCGCGTGGCCGGTCAACGGCCATCGACGCGACGAGCTCATGCGGCTGCTGCGCAGCGCGCCGCTGCGAGATCCGGCAGGTGGGCGCACCCGGGCCGATCGATGGGATCGCGTCGCGCGCGACGCGGGTGTCGTGAGCGGTCTCCAGCAGTGGCGGCAGCGCCTCGGCGCGGCCCGCGACCGCGCCGTCGAGCGGATCTCGGGCGACGGCGAAGGCGCCGACGAGCCGACGTTGCCGCTCGACGCCGACGAGTCAGAGCTCGCGGGCGCGCGTCCGGCCGACGGGTCGAAACGACGCATCGTCGAGATCGATGCGCTGCACGCGTTCGTCGATCGGCTCGCCGTCGACACCGATGCCGGCGATCGCCGATCGTGGGCCGCCCTCAGCCGGTGGGCAGAGAAGCTCGTGCGGACGTATCTCGGAAGCGATGCCGCGACTGCTGGTTGGTCCGAGACCGAGCAACGATCTCGCGCCGCCGTCCTCGACCTGCTCGACGGCTTGGCCGAGCTCGACCTCCTCGACGCGTCCCCCGGTCCCGAGACGTTTCGGCGGGTCGTCGAACACGAGCTGTCGCGCGCCGCGGGGCGAGTGGGCCGCTTCGGCCACGGTGTCTTCGTCGGAAGCCTGGTCGAGGCTGTCGGCGCGGATCTCGACGAGGTGATCGTTCTCGGGTGCGGCGAGGGCACGTTCCCACCGCGCCCGGCGGACGATCCGCTCCTGCCCGATCGCGATCGCCGAGCCGTGGGCGGAGCCATGCGGGCACGCGGCAGCACGCGTGCGGAAGAGGAGCGCGACGCGCTCGCGGTGATGGCGTCCGCTCCTGCGTGCACGCTCACTTTTCCCGTGGCCGACCCCCGCGGGCAGCGCACGCGCCAGCCGTCGCCCTTCGTTCTCGATCAGTGCAGCGTGCTCCTCGGCGAGCAGGTCGACTCCGAAGGCGTCACGCGTTTGCGCGACGACACGCGGGCGTCGAGGTGGTTCGTCGACCTGCCGTCGTTCGAGTGGTGGCTGGCCGGGGGCGGCGCGCCCGCGACCGCCGCCGAGCTCGACGTACGTGAACTGCTGGCCGCGCGTGCGGCCCGCCGGCCAGTCGACCAGTTGCCGGTCGTGCACGCGGCCGGTCTCGAGCGCGGGCTCACCGCCGCGAGGGCGAGGGTCGCGGGCGAGTTCGGCGCGTGGTCGGGTGCCGTCGGCCGTTGGCCTCAGCTCGCGGACGACCTCCAACATCCGCGGTCGGCCACATCGCTGCAACAGTGGGCGACCTGTCCGTTCCGCTACTTCCTCGGCCACGTGCTCGACCTGGACGGACTCGAAGATCCGGGTGAGGTCGACACCATCACGGCGGCCGATCGCGGCACACTCGTCCACGCCGTTCTCGAGCGCTACTTCCGCGCTCGCATCGAAGGGGCGCCGGTCGACATCGACGACGTGGCCGCCGAGATCGAAGATCGCTTCCGCTCCCAGGGCCGAACCGGACGTGAGCTCCTCTGGGATGCCGACTGGTCCGCGCTCCGACGACACCTGACTCACATCCTCGAGGCAGGGGCGGACGATCCCGTGCTCGTCGGCATCGACCCGGCCGCGGTCGAGTATCGGTTCGGGCTCACCGACCCGCAGACCGGTGAGACCGTCGAGCCGGTGGTGGTCGACATCGGGGACGATCGCCAGATCCGGTTCCGTGGCGCCGTCGACCGCATCGACCGCTCACTCGACGGGAGCCGGCTGGTCGTACTCGACTACAAGACCGGCTCGCCCTGGGGCTACGACGTGGTCGACCCGGCCCACGCCGACCACGACATCGTCGCCCGAGGCACGCTCCTGCAGCTCCCGATCTATGCGGCTGCGGCGCGGGCCGCGTTCCCCGGCGCCGCCCAGGTCGAGGCGTACTACTGGTTCATCGGCCAGCGTGGCGCGATCGAGATGCTCGGTGGGGTGATCGACGACGGAGCGCAGAAGCGATTTGGAAGCGTCATGCGAACCATCGCCGACGGAATCGAAGGCGGTGTGTTCCCGGCGCGACCGGGGGAGGAGGTGTGGCGTCCGTCGATCGGCCAGACGCACGAGAACTGCATGTACTGCGACTACGACAAGCTCTGTCCCACCGGTCGCGGCGAGCAGTGGGTCACCCTTCGTCGAGCGCGACGAGCTACGCGACTACGTCGAGCTCGCGGAGCTCGTCGGCGAGAAGGAGGACGACGCATGACGTCGCTCGCGGGAGACCACCCCCTCCTCGAGGTCGACCACGACAGCCGTGCGCGCATCCGCGACGACCTCCACCGAAATCTGTTCGTCGAGGCCGGCGCCGGAACGGGAAAGACCCGTGTCCTGGTCGATCGAGTGGTTCGGCTGGTCGCCACCGGAACGGTGCGCGAGATCGGCAACCTCGTCGCGATCACGTTCACCGAAGCGGCGGCCGCGGAGCTGCGAGACCGAGTCCGGCGCGCGCTCGAGGTTGCAGCGATCGATCCCGATCTGCCGCCCCAGGAACGCGAGCGGTGCGCCTTTGCTCGAGAGCGACTCGACGCGGCGACGATCACGACGCTCCACGGCTTCGCTCACCGCATCCTGTCCGAGTACCCGCTCGACGCGGGTCTGCCGCCTGCGTTCGAAGTCGACGACGAGGTGCAGGCGCGGGTTCGGTTCAACGAGCGGTGGAAGCGGTTCCGTGACGACCTCTTCGCCGACCCCGACTACAGCCGCGACTTGTTGCTCGCCCAGGCGTTGCGGTTGTCACCGGACTCGACGCGTGATCTCGCGCGGTTGTTGCACGCCCGCTGGGACCGGCTCGTCGGCGTCGACTTCTCGCTGCCCCCGCTGCCTGAAGTCGATGCCACACCCATCCTCGCTGCCGTCGACAAGGCAGTCGTGGCCGCGGAGGGCCGAATTGCGCTCGACGGCGATCAGCTCGCCGAAATCGTCGAGCGGTGGGTGGAGCTCCGTGTCCTGCTCGACGACGGGCTGGAGGCGGACGACGAGTTGGAGGTCGTCCGGGTGCTCGACGCCGTCAAGATCCCCAAGCCGGGATGGCGGGGACGAGCGGAGGTGTGGGGCGACGCCAAGCCCGCCACGATCGCGGCTTTGACGGAAGCCGGCGAGGCGACCTCCGCGCTGCTCGGTGGCCTTCGTTCGGCGCTGATCGAGCGGCTGCTGCCTCGATTGACGACGTTCACACTCGAAGGAGTGGCGGAACGCAAACGCGAGGGTCGACTCGAGTTCCACGACCTCCTCGTCCACGCCCGCGACCTGCTGCGCTCGAACGCCGCGGTGCGCACCGCACTGTCCGAGCGCCTCGACGTCATCCTGATCGACGAGTTCCAGGACACCGATCCGTTGCAACTCGACATCGCATTCGCGCTCGCGTCGACAGATCCGTCCGCAGAGCCTCCGCCGTGGGATCAGGCGTCGCTGCAGCCCGGAAAGGTGCTGCTCGTCGGTGATCCCAAGCAGTCGATCTACCGGTTCCGAGGCGCCGACATCTCGCTGTGGGACCGTACGAAGCGACTGTTTCCCGACGGCGTCGAGAGGCTCGGCCAGAACTTCCGTACCGTCCCGCCGCTGCTCGAGTGGGTCAATCGGGTGTTCGGCGCGGTGATCGCGGAGGGCGCTGAAGGAGTCCAGCCGCCGTACGAGGCGCTGGCGCCGTTCCGGCCCGACGTTCGGGACGCGCCGGCGGTCGTGGTCGTCGGCACCTGTGTGCCCGACGGCCGCGCCATCGAGTTGCGCGAGCGAGAAGCCGAAGACCTCGCCCGGCTCATCGTCGCGATGAAGGTCGAGTCGTGGCCAGTGTCCGACGTCCGCGCCGACGAAGGTTGGCGGCCGACCCGCTTCGACGACGTCGCCGTTCTCGTACCGACGCGGACGCCGTTGCGTCAGCTCGAGCGCGCGCGCTCGATCGCCACGATGTCCCGTATCGCATCGAGAGCCGATCGTTGGTGTGGGCGACCGAGGCGGTGCGGGAGCTGCTGTCGATCCTGACTGCGATCGATGACCCCGGCGATGCCGTCGCGATCGTCGCGGCGCTGCGATCACCTGGGTTCGCGTGCTCCGATGTCGACCTGCTCGAGTGGAAGCTCGCCGGCGGACGGTGGGATCACCAGGGCGCGCCGCCCGAGACGATCGCCGCCGACCATCCCGTCGCCGCGGGCATGGCCGCCCTGGCGCGCTATCACGCGGACCGGGGCGACGTGTCCGTCAACGTGTTGGTCGAACGGGTCATCCGCGAGCGCAAGCTCGTCGAGCTCACCTTCGTCCAGCGGCGGCCGCGCGATCACTGGCGTCGTCTGCGTTTCGTCGTCGACCAGGCGCGAGCGTTCGTCGAAGCGGGTGGCGCGTCGCTCGGCGACTTCGTGTCGTGGGCGCAGCTCCAGACCGACGAGAACGCGACCGTGATCGAGACGCCCGCACCCGAGCCGGACGACGACGCGGTACGCATCCTCACGATCCACGGGTCGAAGGGGCTCGAATTTCCGATCGTGGTCCTCGCCGGGCTGAGCTCGAAGCCCAACATGTCCGGGCCGTCCGTGCAGTTCGGCGTGGACCGACCTGAGGTCGCGGTCGGGCCGAAAGGTCGCCGGTTCGCCACCCCGGGGTTCGCCGCCCTCGCCGATGCCGCGAGCGACGCGGACGAGCACGAGGCGAAACGGCTCCTGTATGTCGCGGCAACACGTGCTCGCGACCATCTCGCCATCAGCCTTCACCATTCGGCCAAGGGTCCGTCTCGTTCGAGCGCGGCAGCGGCGCTGTGGCAGGCGAGCCACGAAGCGGCGGCCGGATGGTGGCGAGAAGCCGCCATCGCCGACCAGCTCGCGCTTCCCGTCGACGTACCGCTCGGCGCATTCGAGCCGATGTCCGACGGCCAGCGCGATGCATGGCTTCGTGAGCACGAAGCGCTGCTCGCCGCCGCCGACCGCCGGCGCGTCTGGGCCGCCACCGCGCTCGCGGGAGAGACCGACGACCTCGAACCGGTCGAGGCGCCATTGTCTCGCGCCGACGAACCCGCTTCGCCGCCGATGCCGTTGCGGCGGGGCGGCACCGCGCTCGGGCGCGCCGTCCATGCCGTCCTCCAGTCGGTCGATTTCGACGAGCCACGCGACATCGCGCAGCTGGCCGCGGTGTACACGGCGGCGGAGGGGCTTGCCGGCGGCGACGTCGCGGTCGAAGTCGAACGCCGTGTGGCGGGCGCGCTCGAGTCGCCCGTGATGCGAGAAGCGAGGTCAGCGGCCAGCGAACCGACGATGGCGCGAGCTGTACGTCGGCGCACCGGTGGGATCGGACGGTCCGGACGGTCCGGACGGTGCTGCGGTGGTGGTCGTCGAGGGCTACATCGACTTGTTGTTCGAGGACGGCCGAGGCGAGCTCGTTGTGGTCGACTACAAGACCGATCACGCCATCACGCCCGAAGAGGCAGCGGAGGTGGCGACGCGCTACCGCCTGCAAGCCGGCGCCTACGCGCTCGCCGTCGAGGAGGTGTTGCGCCGTCCGGTCGCGCGCGCGGTGCTCGTGTTCTGTGGCCGAGACGGCGCCGTCGAGCACGAGATCGACGACCTGCCCGCAGCCGTCGAGCACGCTCGCGGCGTCGCCGTCGGTTCAGGGTGATGTGTTTGCTCAAAGGCGCGCCGACTCGGCGGCGGCACGGAGCTCCGTCACCGCGTGTTCGAGGCCCTGCGGGTCGCGGTACAGCGCACTCCCGGCGACGATGACGTTGGCGCCCGCGCGCACAGCGCCCGCGACGGTGTGCACGTCGAGGCCGCCGTCGACTTCGACATCGATGCCGTGGCCCCAGTTGTCGGCAAGGGCGCGCACCTCGATGATCTTCGGCTCCATGGTCGCGAGGTAGCGCTGGCCGCCGAAACCGGGATTGACGGTCATCACGAGCACCAGGTTCACGAGGTCGAGCACGTGGGCCACCGCCATTGCGGGCGTGGACGGATTGAGCGCGACACCGGCGTGCGCGCCCGCCTCGCGCACGTGCGACAGCGTCCGGTGCAGATGGACCGTCGACTCGGCGTGCACGATGAGACGCTCACAGCCCGCTTCCACCCATCGGTCGACGAGGAGGTCCGGCGTCTCGACCATGAGGTGCGCCTCGAACGGGACGGACACGTGCGGTCTGCACGCGGCGACGACGTCGGGACCGAAGGTGAGGTTGGGCACGAACTGGCCGTCCATGACGTCCCACTGGATGAGATCGACCCCCGCGTTCTCGAGCGCGGCACACTCCTCGCCGAGACGCGCGAAATCGGCAGGGAGCACCGACGGCGCAATACGGATGGGGCGGTCTGCCATCTCCTCCGACGTTAACGTCACCGCCTCCCGAACGAATGTTGGTGCGCCGTGGTCTCTGGAGCGACCACGGCGACCCGGAGTTCAGCGGCTCGTGGCCTCCGGGAGGCGTTCGGCGACGAACGCGTCGAGGGCGGCAGCCCAGCTCTCCCAGTACGGCCGGTCCGGGTCGGCGTCGATGGCGGCGACGAGGTGACGGCGGAAGTCGTCCCACTTCAGACCGAGTCGCTCCACGAGCGCGACGGCGAGGGCCAGCGCGCGTCCTTGCCACGGCTCGTCGAACGTCAGCTCGCCGTTCGAGCGCGGCAGCTCCGGGTCGCCGAGCGCGACCGTGCGCACGTCGCTCAAAGGACCGCCACGCCGATCATCGAGTCCCTCGTCACGACGCCGGCGAGCTCGTCTTCGGGCAAGCTCTCGGCGCCGTCGGGTCGCATCGGCAGCACCAGGTACCGCGCCTCGGCGGAGGAGTCCCACACGCGGATCTCGACGTCGTCCGCGATCGCGCAACCCATCTCGCGCAGCAGCACACGGGGTTCGCGCACCATGCGAGCCCGATAGGGCGCGGACTTGTACCAGCGGGGCGGCAGACCGAGGACGGGCCACGGGTAGCACGAGCACAGCGTGCACACGATCACGTTGTGGACCGAGGGCGTGTTGGCGACGACGACGAGATTGTCGCCCTCCGGTCCACCGAGTCCGAGCTCTCGGATCGCGGCCGTTCCGTTGTCGAGCAGGCGATCCCGGTAGTCCGGGTCGACCCACGCGCGTGCGATGACCTTCGCACCGTTCAGCGGTCCGAGTTCGTTCTCGTAGTGGGCGACGATGTCATCCAGCGCGCTCGGGTCGATGATGCCCTTCTCGGTGAGCAACGACTCGAGGGCGGCGACTCGGTCTTCGATCGGACTCGTCGCACGCGGATGGTGGTGCGCGGCGGACTCAGCTCCCATCGATCGGTTCCATGTAGCTCTCCCACAGGTCCACGTGAACGGGATCGCCCGGCTCGCCCCACAGTTCGTCGCTCTCGAACCGCACGCTGTACGTGGGCTCACTTCGACGGTCCCGCGAGTGCGCCTCGATGTCGGGGACGGACGCGACGACGTCGATCCGCACCACTGTTCCCTGCCGCCCGCGCACGTAGCGCGGACAACGCGTATGGCCGAGCGGATGCCAGTTGCGCACGCGAACGTGCTCGCCGACCACGAATCGCGGCGCGACGACATCGTCACCGGCGTCATCCGTCGCGATGCCACGATCGGGTCCGGACAGCGGGAACGCTCCGCCCGACCGTTCCTCGAGCTCGTCCACGGTGAGCAGTCCGAGCTCGACCATTCTCGTCGCGACGCCGGTGGTCCAGTGCTCGTAGTACGTCGACGCGAGATAGTGCGCCGCGTCCATGCGTTCGATCGAGTGACGGAACTGGCCACCGTTGCTGGTTCCGGTCAAGAAGGCGCCAAACGTGATCGCCGCCGCCCGTCGCTCCCAGGGTTCATGGAACACCGGCTCGTCGACCTCGACGTCGACCGGGCCGAAACCTTGCATTCCGCCGAGGTCGTGCACGCCGTCCACCGAGGACATTGGACCACACTCCCGGGTGACACACTCCCTCGTTCGGCGTCATACGATGTCCACTGAATCGGGGCAGGGAGCGCGCGGCGACGAGCGAGGACGTCGAACCGCCACGGCACGACGGCAACGACGTCGACGGCGCGCGTCTCGAGACGGAATCCCGGCTTCGTCAGACCAAGGCCGAACTGCGGTTTCGGGTCGGTCTCGAGGCGTTGGTGACGTCGATGTCGACGCGCTTGCTGGGTGTGCACCTCGACGAGCTCCCGGCGGTCGTCCAACACGGTCTCGGCGAGCTGAGCGACTACTTCGGGGTCGATCGCGCTTACGCCTTGAAGGTGGACCAGGACTTCGTCTTCGACCTCAACGTCGAGTGGTGGGCGCCCGACGTGCCGCAGCGGACGACGCCGGTCCTGGAGCTGCCGACCGAGGCCCAGCGCTTCTGGTTCCGCGTTCTGCGCTCGGGCCAGGTCGTGCACGTTCCCGACGTCGACCATGCCGACGAATCAGTGGCCGGTGCGGTCCCGGCGTTGCAGCACGACGGCGTGCGGTCGATCCTGTTCCTTCCGCTGCTCGCGCGGCACGACGGTCGGCTTCGTCGGATTGGAGGCTCGCCGATCGAAGTGCTCCTGGTCGGCGGAATCCATTGCGCTCATGCGGACCGTCGGCGAGTTGTTCGTCAGCGCGGTCGAGCGAAGCCGCGCCGAAGCGGCGCTCGCGGTCACGGCACGCGAGCTCGAACAACGCAACGAAGCGCTCGAGCGTTCGAACCGCGAGCTCGAGCAATTCGCTTCGATCGTCTCACACGACTTGAAGTCGCCCCTGCAGGTCGTGCGCGGCTTCGTCGAGCTGTTGGGTCGTCAAGGCGGGAAAGCCACATCGACCGAGACGCAGAGCTACGTCGAAGCGGCGCTGCGCGGCACCGAACGCATGGATCGACTGATCGACGACGTGCTCGCGTACTCACGCGCGGGTCAGCGGCCGGCGTCGTTCGTGCCCGTCGATCTCAATCAGGTGATGGCCGAAGTGCTCGCCGACAGCGCGGCGCGGGTACGCGACGCAGACGCGGTGATCACCGTCGGGCCGTTGCCGCTCGTCGAGGGCGATTACACACAGCTGCGACAGCTGCTCCAGAACCTCGTCGACAACGCCGTGAAGTTCCGGCGCCTCGACGTGCCACCCGAGGTCTCGGTCTCCGGCTCCGACAACGGTGGATGCTGGATGGTCCGCGTCGAGGACAACGGCGTCGGCCTCGACCGCTCCCATCGCGAAGAGATCTTCGGCATGTTCAGCCGAGTGCACAAGGTCGACCAGCCGGGAAGTGGCATCGGCCTCGCCGTCTGCGCTCGGGTCGTCGCCAACCACAACGGGCGTATCTGGGTGGAGGACGGACCCGGCGGCGGCAGCGCGTTCTGCTTCACGATCTCGAAGCGCCTCGACGCCGATCAGAGCGACTCAGGCTGAGGGACTCAGCGGATCGCGTCGACCAGCCAGCGCTGGAACGCGGCAACGCCCTGTTCGTGTCGAGGACTCAGCACACCCGTCGTGTAGACCCCGCTGTCCAGGTTGCGTTGCACCGCTTCGCAGATGGCCTTGTCTTCGTCGAGAGTCATGCCGCTCAGGCGAATCGTCTCCCCGTTGGTCGGCGCGCTCGGATCGGCGAAGGCGAACGAGTAGCGCACGCGCGTCCGTGAAGGTCCGAGCGGGTCGTAGCGCTCGATGTTCATGCCGTCGGCATAGAGGTTCACGGCGAGGTTGGGCCACCGCCACAGCCATCGACCGAGGTTCAGAGCACCGTCACGGGCCGGTGCGGAGTGGAGAGCCCACCGATAGTCCTCGTCGATCGTCGACGTGGTAGCGCTTGGCGTCGATCTCCTTGTTCAACGCGGGGTGCACGAGCGGGATGTGATAGCCCTCGAGGTAGTTGTCGGCGTAGGTCTTCCAGTTGCACGCGAGTTCGTGGTCGCTCTCCGGGCCCGGCACGAACGATTCGATCGGATAGCCGGTGCACGCGTCGACGAAGGAACCCAGCGACTCGAGAAGCGGCGGGGCGGCGCCGTTCTCGCCGACGTTGATGAACACCAGGCCCCGCCACGTGTCGACTTGCAGCGACATGAGCGCGTCGCAATCGATGAGGTCGATCGTGTCGCCGAAGTCGCGGGCCGATCGCAGCGTGCCGTCGAGTGCGTATGCCCACCCGTGGTACCGGCAGACGAGGCTCGGCACCCGGCCGCGTCCGGCGTCGGCGAGCGGCCCGGCGCGATGACGGCACACGTTGTGGTGTGCGCGCAGGTCGCCTTCGTCGTCCACGACGACCACGACGTTCCAGCCCGCGATGTCGGTGGCGAGATAGTCACCAGGCTCCTGCAATGTCTGGCGGAGCCCGACGAAGAGCCACTCGTTGCCGAACACGGCGCGGCGCTCGCGCTCGTGGATCTCCGGGTCCCCGTACCAACCCGCCGGCAACGTCCTCGCCATCGCACGACCCTACGGGAGCGGACGTCGGCCCGGGAAGCGCCAGCGTCGGGCCGACCCTCATGCGGAGGCAGAAGCGCAGCGACGCCCGGAGCATGCATCGGCACGGCGGTGTGCAAGGCTCGCTCGCCATGCGGTTCGTCATCTACGGAGCGGGTGGGATCGGCGGGGTCATCGGTGCGCGGCTGTTCGAGCACGGGCACGACGTCGCGCTGATCGCACGAGGCGCGCATCGCGAGGCCATCGAGGCCAATGGCCTGCGCATCGAGTCCCTCGAGGGTGCACAGACGTTGCCTGTCCCCGTGGCGGACCATCCGAGCGCCCTCGACCTGCGTGCTGACGACATCGTCCTCCTCGCGATGAAGGGACAAGACACCGCGGCCGCGCTCGACGCGCTCTCGTCGTGCGCTCCGCCCGAGATGGCGGTCGTGTGCGCGCAGAACGGCGTCGCCAACGAGCGTGCCGCTCTGCGCTTCTTCCCGAACGTGTACGGCATGTGCGTGATGTGCCCGACCGGACATCTCGAACCGGGCGTGGTCGAGGCGTACTCGTCGCCCATCACCGGCTTGCTCGACGTCGGCCGCTATCCCAATGGCGTCGACGGCACGGCGCGCGACCGTCGCGGCCGCGCTCGAAGCCTCGACGTTCCGGTCCGAGCCGCGTGACGACATCATGCGATGGAAGTACCAGAAGCTGCTGATGAACCTCGGCAACGCCGTCGAGGCGGCGTGCGGGCCGTCGGCACGCGGAAGCGACGTGGCGCGGCTCGCGCTGCGCGAAGCCATCGCGTGCCTCGAGGCAGCCGGCATCGAGTTCGTGTCGCGGGAAGAAGACCGCGAGCGACGGGGCGACTTGCTGCAGATGCACGACGTCGGTGGGCGCAGGAGAGGAGGCGGCTCGTCCTGGCAGAGCCTCGCGCGCGGCACCGGCACGATCGAGACGGACTACCTCAACGGCGAGATCGTGCTGCTCGGACGATTGCACGGCGTGCCGACACCGGTGAATCTCGGCCTCCAGCGCGTCGCCCGCGAACTGGCGACGACAGGTGCGCCACCGGGTTCGATGACCGCGGACGAGTTGTTGGCGTTCGTCAGCGCGGCATCAGATGACGTCCCGGGGTGACCGGTAGGTCAAGGGTCGACAGCATGCCCGGCGGTGCCGCGATGACGTCAGGGATGGCGTTGACGATCCGCATGGCCGTCGCGAGCACGCCTCCGGTGTTGTGGTCGCCGTCCTCGCCGACGAGCTCGAGGTCGACGTTGATCGACGGTGAGCCCGCCACTTCGATGCGGTAGTAGCCCTGGCCGTGGCCCGTGGGCCAGTCGGGCGCGACGTCGTCGTGCACGCGCGTCACGTGCTCGACCACGATGCGCTCCTCGCCTCCGACGACACCCGCGACCTCGAACCGCAGACCGGCCATCGTCCCGGCGTCGACGGTGCCGAGACCGATCTCGACGTCGTGGTCGAGTGACGCCTTCTCGTGGCGCTCGCGGACCTCGGTCACTTCGACATCGAGTGCGTCGGCGATCATGTTGATCGCGCCGCCCCATGCGTACGAGAGCGCGCCGGGAATCAGCAACAAGGGCGTGTGGTCGAGCGGTTGACCGAAGCCCATCGTGCCGAACAGCACCTCGGCTTGGTCGTACGTCGCGTAGTTGAGGATCTCCTTGATGCGGACGTGATCGACGCGCTCGCAGAAGCCAGTGAGCACGATCGGCAACAGGTCGTTGGCGAATCCCGGATCGATGCCCGATGTGAACATCGAGACTCCGCCGGCCTTGCACGCCTCATCGAGTCGTTCGACCATCGCCGGGTCGGCTTTCGGCGGGTGCAGCAGTTGGACGAGCGAGCTCGACACGACGTTCTTGCCGGATTCGAGAATTCGACAGATGTCCTTGACCGCGTCCCACGGACGCAGGTCCGCGGTCGCCGTGTAACAGACCGCGTCGGCATCGAGCGCGAGCAGCGCCTCGGCGTCATTGGTGGCGGCGACACCGACCGGCGGCAGACCGCACAGCTCGCCGGCGTCACGTCCGGCTTTCGCCTCGCTGTGCACCCACAGTCCGACGAGATCGAGGTCGGGATGCTGGATGATCCCGTGCAGCGCCCATGCGCCGACGTGCCCGGAGCTCCATTGGATGACGCGAGAACCCATCGGCAGGAAGCTAGCCGCGCGACCTGACGGGGCGTCAGTTCACAGCGGGTGGTTCGAGCGGTTCGAGCCGTCAAGCCTGCACGACGTCGCGCCGATGAAAGGCGATCGTGCCGACCACGGCCGCGAGAACACCGAGCACGGTCAACCATGCGCTCGTCCACCATCGTGGATCGCTCGCGGGAACCGGCGCGAGGTGATGGAGCAGCGACGTGTCGAGGACCCAGTGGTTGGCCTTGACGATGGCCCCGACGAACTCGACGAAGAACGACCACGCCACGATCGCGTAGGCCGCCGGCCCAGCCCATCGAGGCACGAGCCCGAACGCGAGGGTGCCGATGCCGAGCACGAACAGGGCGGGCGGCACGAGGTTGAGGCCGGCGAGGAGCATCCGACCGAAGCTGACACCCGCATCCTCCGCGACGATGCCGACCCACCCGCCGACCCCGCTCACCAGACCGAGCAACAGGATGGCGACCGCGGCGATGGTGACTCGTTCGACGAGCCAGCGGACACGACTCACGGGACGCACGATGACGTGCTCGAGACGTTCCTCTGCTTCCTCGGCGCGAGACGAGGCGACGAAGTTGCCCGCGATCACGCCGAGGAGCGCGGACAGGAAGACGAACGTCACGCCGAGATAGGCGCGCGCACTGAACTGACCGGCACCCAGTCGCTTGAACACGTCGGCGACGCCTTCGTTCTGGCTGACCGCGTCGGACACGCTCTTGCTGATCACGCCGAAGATCAGTCCCATGGCTGCGAGCCCGACCGCCCAGCCGATCGTCGTGCCACGCCAGAGTCGCACCGTGAGGCCGGCCGGCGAGTTGAGCAGACCTGTATGCGCATCAGCCGTCGGCCGGTCCGGCAGGATCGCGGCGCCGACGTCGCGGCGCTCGGACAGCCACAGCGTCACGCCGACGAGCACGACGATGGACAACACCGTCGGGAGCAAGGGTGCGACGTTCGTGCCCGTCAGCGGACGCATGCGCTCGATCCAACCGAACGGCGTCAGCCACGACAGCCACCGTCCCTTGCTGCCCGCATCCGCAATGACCCGCACCACGAACGCGGCGCCGAACGCGATGCCCGCGATGGTGGATGCGGCGCGCCGCGTCGGCGCGATCTGCGATGCGAGCGCACCGACGGCCACGAACACCGCTGGACCGATCGTGAGCGTCAGCGCGAACCACAAGCCTGCCGACACGGAGAAGTAGCCGCCGCCGCGGCCCACGGCGACGGTCGCGATGGCCAGCACGACGAACACCGTGAGCATCGTCAGCGCCAGACCCACGAGCGTCGCGGAGGTGCATCCCAGGCGCGTGAGCGGGGCGCTGAGCAACGCTTCCGTGCGGCCCTCGTCCTCCTCCCCGCGCAGCGCCTTGGTCGCGAGCAGCAGTCCCCACACGCCGCCGACGAGCATCACGAGGATCGTGCAACGCCACGCGGTGAATCCGCCGACCGTGTCGAGGTGTGATGCCTCACCGAACAGCGCGCGCACGCCCGCGTTGTTGCCGAGCGATGCCTGCAGCTGCAACCGGTCGGACAGCTTCGGGTAGGCCGACGAGTACCCGGTCACGCTCGACACGACGAGCAGGGCGAATGTGCCACCCCAGATGAGTGCGGCGCGCCGGTGCCGCCGGCTGACAGTGCGTGCGACAACCGACATCGCGCTAGTCATGATGTTGCGTTTCCCGGCCACGCAGGCCGGTCTCGGCCGCTCCTCCGCTGGGCTCCGTCGCTCGCATGGCGACGCGATCACGCGTCGTGTCCGTAGTGAACGAGGAACAACTCCTCGAGCGACGGCTCTCGGCTGAGCAACTCGTGCACGCCGGCGCCGGCAACTGCCTTCAACAGCGGATCCATCGGTCCCGTGACCTGGCACCGCACGCGCCGGTCGTGCACCTCGAAGGCGGTCACGCCCGGCACCTGACTCAGGTCGGGCGGATCGTCGTCGAACGTGATCTCGACGGTGACCGCGGCCAGGTGGCGCAGGTCGTCCATCGTCCCTTCCTCGATCAGACGGCCTTCGCGCAGGATGCCGATCCGATCACAGAGGGCCTCCACTTCGGAGAGGATGTGCGAGGAGAGGAAGACGGTCTGCCCGCGTTGTTTCGCGTCGCGTACCTCGTCGCGGAACACCTGCTCCATGAGTGGATCGAGACCGGAGGTCGGCTCGTCGAGCACCAGCAGATCCGCGCGTGACGCGAGCGCGGCGATCAACACGACCTTCTGGCGGTTTCCCTTCGACAGTGCGCGCACCTTCTTGCGCTGATCGAAGTCGAAGCGCTCGACGAGGTCGTCGCGGTAGTGCTCGTCGACGGAGCCGTGGAGCTGCGCGAACAGGTGCAGCGTCTCCTCGCCCGTGAGCTGTGGCCACAGCGCCGCCTCGCCGGGCACCGAAGCGAGCCGTCGGTGGATCGTGACCGCGTCCGCTCTCGCGTCGAGCCCGAAGACCTTGGCCTCGCCCCCGGTCGGGCGGATCAAGCCGAGGAGGAGCCGGATCGTGGTCGTCTTCCCCGCTCCGTTCGGACCGAGGAACCCGAAGACCTCGCCCTCGTCGACCGACAAGGTGAGGTCGTGCAGCGCGTCCACCGCGCCATACCGCTTCGTCAGTCCGACGCAGTCGATCACGGCCATGCGACCTTGCTACACCGCGGCCCGTCGTCCTTTGGATGTGGGCGGGCAAAAAGGCAGGCCAGTACACTCGTTGAGCCCTTGGTCGGGGTGAGCGAGCGCACAGGAGGTGACGAGCATGCACACGACCGACCCCCCGAGTCGTCGCTTCCTGCTGCCCACTCCTGTGGCCTCTGCCGGCTGACGACGACCTGACAACGCCGGCAGGGCCCTCGTCCCTGAGGAGGTGTCATGCCGCGTCTCAATCCCCTCGCTGCTCCGTCCCGCCTGCGCGAGCGCAGGCATCAGCGCAGCCGCCGGCTGCTGGCCAGCCGCGCCGTGGCCGACACGCTGGTGTCCGTCGCGGGTCTCATCGGACGGCCGGTCCGCAATCCGTCCGATGCCGAGATCGGCGCTGTCCGAGACGTCGTTGCCCGTTGGGACGGCGGCGAGTACCCGCCCGTCACCGGGCTCGTCGTGCGCATCGGCCGGCGGCTCGCCTTCGTGCCGGTCACACAGATCGGGACGCTCGCCCACCGCGAGGTCGTGTTGCAGTCGGCGCGTCTCGATCTCGCTGACTTCCAGCGCCGGGAGGGCGAGGTGCTGCTCGTCGAGGACGTCGTCGATCACCAGCTCGTCGACGTCGACGGCGTGCGGGTGATCCGCGCCGCTGATCTGTACATCGCCAAGGTCGGCGCGATGTACCGGTTGGTGGGCGTCGACGTGAGCATGGGCACGCTGCTGCGGCGGCTGGGTCCGACGCGTTGGCGGGCGCGGCCGACGCCTGAGCGTGTCATCGACTGGGCCGCGATCCAGCCCTTCGGTCGTCCCGGGAGCCCGATCCGGTTGCGTGAAGGGAACCGCGCGCTACATCGCCTGCGTCCGAGCGAGCTGGCGGATCTGCTCGAAGAGCTCGGGCGGCGCGAGCGTCAGGAGCTGCTCGCTGCACTCGCGCCCGAGACGGCAGCGGACGCGCTCGAAGAGATGGACGCGGAAGAGCTCGAGTCGCTGTTGCGCGAATCGGGCGAGGAACAGGCAGCCGCTCTGCTCGCGGTGATGGAACCGGACGAGGCGGTCGATGCCTTGCGCGACCTCGAGGAGCACGAGCGCGACCAGCTCCTCGGGATGATGCCGGAGGAGAAGGCAGCCGAGCTGCGCGCGCTCCTCGGCTACGAAGAGCGCACCGCCGGCGGCTTGATGACGAGCTACCGGTTGATCGCGCGGCGCGGCGACACGGTGGCGGACGTGATGGCACGCCTCGCGGACGACGCCGACCACCAGGCCGACCTGCCCGGCGTGCTGGTCGTGGACACGGAGGGCCGGCTCGTGGACGACATCAGCTTGTTCGAGCTGCTCGTCGCCGAGCCGGACACGAGCATGAGTGATCTCTGCGGCGACACCTTTCCGGTGACGGTGACCCCGGAAGCCGAGATCGACGTCGTCGTCGAACGCTTCGTCGACGAGCGCGGCGCGTCGCTGGTGGTCGTCGACACAGAGGACCGTCCCATCGGCCGCATCCTGGCCGACGACCTGATCGACGCGCTCGCACCCCAGAGCCGGGTGACCACGAGGCGGCGCCTCACGTGACTGAGATCGCACCCGCGGTCGGCGCGCCCAGTGCGGCGCCCACGGGGGTGCGGGTACGCGCGCGCCACCGGATGTCGCGCGTGCTGGTGGTGATCGGTCCGGGACTGATCGCAGCGGCCGCGGGCAACGACGCCGGGGGCATCGCGACGTACGCGTCGGCCGGCGCGCAGTACGGCTACCGCACCTTGTGGGTGATGCTGCTCACCGCGATCGCTCTGGTGATCGTGCAGGAGATGTGTGCGCGCATCGGCGCCTACACCGGGGAAGGTCTGGTCTCGCTCATCCGTGAGCAGTTCCCGCTGCGGATCGGCGCATTCGCCGTCGTCTGTCTCATCGTCGCCAACGTCGGCATCGTGATCTCCGAGTTCGCCGGGATCGGAGCGGCCTTCGAGCTCTTCGGCGTGAGCCGCTACATCACGGTTCCGATCTCGGCCGTCGTCATCTGGGCCGTCGTCGTGTTCGGGTCGTACCGCTACGTCGAGCGAGTGCTCCTCGTACTCGCCCTCGCGTTCATCACGTATCCGATCGCGATGGTGCTCGGTCATCCGGACTGGGAGAAGGTGGTGTCGCAGTCGCTCATTCCCCACCTGCTCGCGGACAAGGAGTTCCTGTTCATCGTCGTCGCGCTGATCGGAACCACGATCACGCCGTACATGCAGCTGTATCAAGCAGCGGCTGTCGCCGACCGCGGCATCGGTCCGGACGACTACGCCGACGAGCGAGTCGACTCCATCACCGGATCGATCCTCGCCATGTTCATCTCGTTCTCGATCATCATCGCCACGGCCGCCACCATCGGTGGAACCGGCCCGTTGACGTCGGCGAAGGAAGCGGCCCAGGCACTCGAGCCGGTCGCCGGCTCGGCCGCAGAGGCATTGTTCGGAATCGGGCTGCTCGGCGCTTCGGCGCTGGCGGCAGTGGTCGTGCCGCTGGCGACCGCCTACGGCGTCGCGGAGGCGGCGGGGACGGAGCGCTCCGTGTCCCGGACGTTCGCCGAGGCGCCGCTGTTCCTCGGGCTGTTCACCGGGCAGGTGGTGATCGGAGCGCTGGTCGCGCTGGCGCCCGGCAACCTCATCGACCTGCTGCTCAACCTGCAGGTGCTCAACGGCCTGGTGACCCCGGTGATCCTGACCTTCGTGCTCATCCTCGCCAACCGTCGTTCGCTGCTCGGCGATGCGGTCAACGGGCCTGTCCTGCGGGTCGTGTCGGTCCTCGTGGTCGTGGTGATCAGCGTGCTCGCCGCCACCGTCTTCGTGCAGAGCGTCCTCGGACTCGGCTGACCACGTGTTCCGGGCAACGCCCGGGCGTTCGGACACCGCCACAGGATGTGGTCAGACGCCCGGGCGTCGCATCGCACGCAGTAGAAAACGACAGTGACCGACGCCGACGCGACCGTGCGCATCGACGCTCCGATGCAGGGGACGATCGTCGCCGTCCACGTCGCGGCGGGTGACGCCGTCGAGGTGCAGCAGCCGCTGCTCGTGATCGAGTCGATGAAGATGGAGCACGTGATCGCGTCGGAGCACACCGGCGTGGTCGAACGGGTCGCCGTCGAGCCGGGCGCCACCGTCCATGCCGGCGACCTCTTGATCGCGATCGTCGAGCGCGAGGCCGCGCCGGCGGTGGTCGCGCCGGCATCGGCGGCCGTCGATGTCGAGGGCATCAGGGCGGACCTGGCCGAAGTCGTCGAGCGCCACGCGCTCGGGTACGACGACCAGAGACCTGACGCGGTCGAGCGCCGTCGCCGAACCGGTCAACGCACGACGCGCGAGAACGTCGACGACCTCGTCGATCCCGGCAGCTTCGTCGAGTACGGACCGATGGTCATCGCCGCGCAGCGTCGTCGCCGCGAGCTCGACGACCTCATCCGGCGTACGCCCGCCGACGGGCTCGTCGGCGGCATCGGCGCCGTCAACGGCCACCGCACGATCGTCATGTCCTACGACTACACGGTCCTCGCCGGCACGCAGGGCTTGCAGAACCATCGCAAGAAGGACCGCCTGTTCGAGCTGGCCGAGCGGTTGCGACTGCCGGTCGTGTTCTTCACCGAGGGCGGCGGTGGACGCCCGGGTGACACCGACGGCTCCGGTGTCTCCGGTCTCGACTGCATGGCCTTCGCCCTGTGGGGCTCGTTGAGCGGTCTCGTGCCGCTGGTCGGCATCAACTCGGGCCGCTGCTTCGCCGGCAACGCCGCGTTGCTCGGGTGTTGCGACGTCGTGATCGCGACCGCCAACTCGAACATCGGCATGGGTGGTCCGGCGATGATCGAAGGCGGCGGCCTCGGCGTGTACGAGCCCGAGGACGTCGGACCGATGTCCGTACAGGTGCCGAACGGCGTCGTCGACATCGCCGTCGACGACGAAGCCGAGGCGGTGGCAGTGGCGAAGAAGTACCTGTCGTACTTCCAGGGTCCGGTCCGGTCGTGGACCTGTCCCGACCAGCGCGCGCTGCGTCACGTCATCCCCGAGAACCGGTTGCGCGTCTACGACGTGCGCGCCGTCGTCGACGGGCTCGCCGACGACGGCTCGGTGCTCGAGCTTCGACCACAGTTCGGCATCGGGATGGTGACCGCGCTCATCCGCATCGAAGGCCGGCCGATCGGTTTGATCGCCAACAACCCGACGCATCTCGCCGGCGCCATCGACGCCGACGGTGCCGACAAGGCGGCGCGGTTCATGCAGCTGTGCGACGCCTTCGACCTGCCGATCCTGTTCCTGTGCGACACGCCGGGGATCATGGTCGGCCCCGAGGCCGAGAAGACCGCGCTCGTGCGCCACGTGAGCCGCATGTTCGTGACGAGCGGGAGCCTGACCGTGCCGTTCTTCACGATCATCCTGCGCAAGGGCTACGGCCTCGGCGCCCAGACGATGGCGGGTGGCTCGTTCAAGTCACCGATCTTCACCGTGTCGTGGCCGACGGGTGAGTTCGGCGGCATGGGACTCGAAGGCGCGGTGCGGCTCGGCTACCGCAAGGAGCTCGAAGCCATCGAGGACCCGGTCGAGCGCGACGCGCCGTTCGAGGAGATGGTGGCGAGGATGTACGAGCACGGCAAGGCGCTCAACACCGCGACCTACTTCGAGATCGACGACGTCATCGACCCCGCCGACTCCCGCCGCTGGATCACCACCGCGCTCGACGCCGCGCCACCGCCCCCGCGGCGCGACAGGCAAGAAGCGTCCGAACATCGACACCTGGTGACGCTGACGAGCTGGAACGTGCTCGAAGGCGTGACGGCGCGGTCCTCCATTGCTGCGATCTACGGTCGTGGCGGGCAACCGAGGGGGGAGCTGTGGCGGAGCGTCGGCGGGAACGCAACTTCGTGTACGACAGTGGTCGCTGGGACGACTTCATCTTTCGAGACGACGACATCGTCATCAGCACGCCGCCGAAGTGCGGAACGACGTGGATGCAGATGATGTGCGCGCTGCTGATCTTCCGAACCCCCGACATGCCTGCGCCGCTGGCGGCGTTGTCACCGTGGCTCGACATGCAGACTCGTCCAGTCGAAGACGTCCTTCGCGATCTCGACGCGCAGACTCATCGCCGCTTCATCAAGACGCACACGCCGCTCGACGCTTTACCGTTCGACGAACGTGTCACGTATGTGCACGTGGCACGCGATCCACGTGACGTCGCGCTCTCGTGGGACAACCACATGGCCAACCTGGACCTCGAACGATTCCTCGAGGCGCGGATGGCCGCCGTCGGCGTGGACGATCTCGAGGAGATCGGCTTCACCGGTCCGCCTCCACCTCCGCTCCGAGGACCCGGACGAACGCTTCTGGGAATTCATCGAACGCGATGCGAACGCGGAGGGCCCGGACGGACTCCCCGCGCTCGTGACCCACGTGCTGACATTTTGGGAACGACGCGACGAGGCGAACGTCCACCTGTTCCACTACGCGGACTTGCGCGCCGATCTCGATGGTCAGATGGCGCGTCTGGCCGGCGCCCTGGGGGTCGAGGAGCCGACCGACGAGCTGGTGGAAGCGGCCACGTTCCAGTCGATGAAAGCAAACGCCGACCACCTCGTCCCCAATTCCGACACTCCCTTCTGGAACGACAACGGCCAATTCTTCGATCGGGCCCGCTCGGGGGAATGGCCGGCTCTCGTGGACGACGCGTCGCAGCTCCGTTACGAGAGGGCATTGCTGGCTTGCGCACCTCCCGACGTCGCCGCATGGCTGCACGGCGGCTGGCTCGGGACCCCCCAACCGGCAGGACGCGCCTAGCCTGGTTCGCCAGACGTGAATCGCTACGCGAGGAAGTCGACGATCGCCTTCGAGAACGCGGGGTCGACCACCGCGGACAGGTGGTCGCCTTCGACGACCTGCACACGGGATCCGGGAATGGCGGCAGCGAGCGGCTCCGGCGGGCCGACGAGCGTGTCGTCTCGCCCGACGAGCACGAGTGTCGGGACCCGGATGTCGCCGATCGGTGTGCCTTGCCGGACGATCCCTGCCTTCTGGATGGCCCAGAGCGCGTGGCGGTCAGCCCCGGTGCTGTCGGCGAACATCCTGAAGGCGCGAGCAGTCGGATCGTCGATCGTCGACGGGTCATCGGCGAGCAATCCGTCCGCGACGTCGGCCCGCGGCAGGTTGCCCGTCGCCAGTCCGGCGCCGACGCCGCCGAGCACCAGGCGCCGGGTACGCGGTTCCATCGGCACGAGCCGCGACGACGACAACGGATCCCATCGAGTAGCCGACGACGTCGATCGTCTCGACACCGAGATGGTCGAGCAGCAGCTGCGCGTCTCGGGGCATGGCGTCGCTCGTGTACGCGTCCGGGTCGCGCGGCTTGTCCGATTGTCCGTGACCGCGCGCATCCAACGCGATCACATGGTGCCCCGCGTCCACGAGGGCGTCGACGACACCGGGGGCGGCCCAGTTGAGGCGATGATCTGCGGCGAACCCGTGCAGCAGCAACACGTCCGGGCCGTCGCTCGGGCCGGCAGTGATGTAGGCGATGCCGGTCCCGTCGAAGGAGGTGAACCGCTCCATCAGGAGTTCGCGACCTCGTGCTCGAGGTACTCCGCGAACTTCTCGCGGGCCGCCGCGATCTTCTTCGGCAGGTGCTCGGTCGGCCACAGATCGTCGGATGGCTTGTAACGCTTCAGGATCTGCCGCGCCACGGTGATCTTGTGGACCTCGGTCGGTCCGTCGACCAGTGCCATCACCGGCGCCGACATCCACATGCCGCCGAGAGGCAGTTCGTTCGACACACCGAGTGCGCCGTGGATCTGGATCGAGCGCTGCACGATGTTCTGCAGCACCTGCGGCATCAGGACCTTCACGCCCGCGATGTCGTGGCGGACCTTGCGGTAGTCCTTGTACCGATCGATCGTCCACGCGGTGTACAGGACGAAGAGCCGGAACTGCGTGAGCTCGACGTACGACTCGGCGATCATGTTCTGCACGCTCTGCTTGTCCGCCAGCAGGCTCCCTTGCGTCTCGCGCGACAGCGCCCGCTCGCACATCATGTCGACCGCCTTCTGGCACATGCCGACCGTGCGCATCGCGTGGTGGATGCGTCCGCCGCCGAGGCGGGTCTGCGCGATCGCGAACGCCTGTCCCTCGCCACCGAGCAGGTTCTCGTCCGGCACGCGCACGTTGTCGTAGTGGATCAGGGCATGGTGGCCTTGCGTGCCCAGGCGTTCGCCCATCAGCCCGACGTTGCGGACGATGTTCACGCCGGGCGTGTCGGTCGGGACGAGGAACATCGACATGCCCTGGTACGCGGACACATCGGGGTTCGTCACCACCATCACGATGAGGAACGACGCCGAGTGCGCGTTCGACGAGAAGAACTTCCAGCCGTTGATGACCCACTCGTCGCCGTCCTTCTCGGCCCGCGTGACGAAGCGGGTGGGATCGGACCCGCCCTGCGGCTCGGTCATCGAGTACGACGAGAACAGCTCACCGTCGAGCAGGGGCTGCAGGTACTTGGCCTTCTGCTCGTCGGTGCCGTAGTGGGCGATGATCTCGGCGTTGCCGGTGTCGGGCGCCTGGCAACCGAAGATGATCGGCGCCCACTGCGAGCGGCCGAGGATCTCGTTGAGGAGGGCCGAGCTTCACCTGGCCGTAGCCCTTGCCGCCGAGCTCGGGACCGAGGTGGCACGCCCACAGACCCTGATCGCGCACCCGCTGCTTCAGCGGATCGATGATCTCGCGCAGCGTGTCCGTCGGCGTCTCGTACGCCTGCCCAGGCCACACCAGATCGAGCGGCTCGACCTCCTCGCGGACGAACGCGTCCACCCAGTCGAGCTTCGTCTGGAACTCCTGGTCGGTCTCGAAGTCCCACATGCCGTCGTCCCCCTTCGGCCCAACTCCAAATTGCGTGCACGGGGCACACGGGATGTGCCCACCGCACGCAAGAACGTATCCCGCGTCAGCCGGGCAGACCCGTGGCGCGGGCGATCGGGAAGTAGCGGTGGTGATGGGCGCCGGTGACCTCGTAGATGGCCGTGCCTTCCCAGCCGTCGGTCGACCGGACCGTCATCTCGTTGAGGCCGCCGCCCAATGGTCCGTACCGCTGCGCCCAACGTCCTTCGGCGTCGAGCCCGATCGTCCGTCCGCCTTCGAGAACGAGGTCGACGTGGCCCGCGACTCCGGTGACGTCGTCGCCGTCGCGCCCGTAGCTCGTCTCCTTCCCGTCACCGTCGACCCAGTGCAGATCGTGGTGGAAGTCGACGACCGGCACAGGCGCCCCATCGCCTGCCGGCGCGAAGCAACCATCGGTGTAGATGCGGGCGCCGTTCGGCAGCTCCCAGTGCCACACCGCGAACATCCCTTCGGGGAACTGGACGGCGAGCCACATCCACAGCGGGCAGCGGGCGTGATCACGGATGCCCCACGAGTGATCGCGCTGTCCCCACCACTGCGTGACCGGGCGGGCGCTCGCCGTGGAACACGAGCGTGCCCGTCGTACCACCCCGACTGCACCATGTGGCTCTGATCCCAGATGATCTCGTGACCGGCCTTCATCGTCCCGCGCCGCAAACCGTGCGGCTTCGTGCGGGCGTCGAAGGTCAGGTCGAGCGCCACCGGCGCTTCCGGCGCGTCGTCGACGTGCAGGCGAACGCGACCGGAAGGGGTCGGTGATGTCGATCGCCACGGGACCCACGGCCATCGTGTGTGGATCGCCGTCGTACGGTCGCTCGTGGTGTGCAAGCGTCGGCTCACCGTCGATGCGACCGAGTTGCAGCGAGTCCATGACACCGCGCGGGAAAGTGCGCGAGCGTGAGGATGATCACATCGCCTCGGCCGCTCGGTGAGTGCGCGACGAAGAACAGGCTCTCGCGCCAGTGCTCGTGGTGGGTGACGACGCTCGGCAACGGCTCGGGGATCTGATGGACGAAGTACTCGTCCATCGCGGTCAGCTCTGGCATCGGCCAGTCCTACTCGATGGCAGCAGCGACAGTCGCCGCTTCCGAGACATCGATGCCGGCGCGCCCGATCAGGAAGCAGGCGATCGGTGCCGCCGTCCGTTCGGAGCCGTGGGCGGCGACGCCGGCGATGCCCAGGAGTGCGTCGAAGGTCTCGTCGTCAGGTGGTGCGACACCGAGGCGTTCGGCGAACGCGGCGATCCATTCCTGTGCGGTCACCCACCGATCCTGCCATGCGGATACCGTGACCCGCCCCGACGACCGAAGGACGTGGACGATGATTCCGCCGCTCGACTTGACCGGGATGTTGGAGCCGGAGCGGCGCGCGTTCCTCGGCCTCCTCGCGGACATCGAGAACGAGGAGTGGGACGCGCCCACCGAGTGTCCCGCGTGGACGGTGAAGGGTGTCGCGTTGCACGTCCTCGGCGACGATCTGTCGTTGCTGTCGCGTCAGCGTGACGCGGCGACCGACGGCCTCACGTTGTTCGCGCGCACACGTCCCGGTCTCGACTTCCGTCAGTTGCTCGACGGCTTCAACGAGCAGTGGGTCGAAGCGACGACGTTCCTCAGCACTTCGGTCATGGTCGAGTTGCTGCGGCTCGCCGGCGAATGGACTGGCTCGTTCTACCGCTCGGTCGATCTCGAGCGACCGGGTGAGCCGGTCGGGTTCTTCGGCGGCTCGGGCTCGTCGCCGTACTGGCAGGCGATCGCGCGCGAGTACGTCGAGCGTTGGGTGCACCAGCATCAGATCCGGCGCGCGCTCGGGCGCCCCGACCTCGGTCCCGAGTTCCTGGAGCCCGCGGCCGCGGTGGTGATGCGGAGCCTTGCCGCCCACCTGCCCGCGCTCGACGCCGCGCCCGGCACCGTCCTTGTGCTGACGGTGAAGGACGTCGCGAGCTGGTCGTGCACGCTCGGTGATGGTGGGTGGGCGCTCGAGGACGGCCGGCCGGCGGACGCCGCGGCCGAGCTCGCACTTCCACGAGCCGACGCGACCGCGGTGCTGTCGCGAGGGCGATCACGACACGACGTGCGAGCGGCCTTCGAGGTGTCGGGCGACGACACGCTGGCGCAGCGCGCGCTGCGAGTGATCAGCGCGATGGCGGCCCGCGACTCTCAGTAGGGCTCGGTCCGCTCGGCGACGGATCCTCGTAGCCCTCGACGGTCGAGCTTGTCCATCGTCGTCAGCGGCAACGAGTCGACGACCACGATCGATTCCGGCAGCTTGTACGACGCGAGTCGCGTCGCTCCGAACGTGCGCAGGTCTTCGAGCGTCGGCGGAGGCGAGGCGTTCGACGGCACGACGACCGCGACCCCGATCTCACCGAAGACGTCGTGTGCTCGTGGCACGACGGCGACCGCCGCAACGCTCGGGTGCTCGACGAGCACCGCTTCGACCTCTTGCGGATGGACGTTGTAGCCACCGCGGATGTACATGTCCGTCGTTCGCCCGACGATACGAAGGCAGCCGGTGCCGTCCAGTTCGGCGAGGTCGCCGGTGTGCAGCCAACCATCCACGAGCGTTGCCGCGGTCCGCTCCGGATCGCGCCAGTAGCCGGTCATCACCGCGGGGGAGCGCAAGAGCAACTCGCCGCTGTCCTCGTCGATGCACACGTCGACGCCGGGCCGCGGCCGGCCGACCGTGTGCAGCGCCTCCTCATCGGGCGCGTCGAACGCGGTTGCCGTCCCCACGCCTCCCGACTCCGTCGACGAGTAGCGAATCGAGTAGTCCGCGTCGAACCGGCGGCGCGCTTCGCGGACGATCTCCGGCGGCGACGGTCCACCGCCGATGACGATGGTCTTCACCGCCGAGAGGTCGTAGCGGTCGAAGTCCGGGACGCGCAGCAGCAGCGCGATCTGGGCGGCGACACCTCCGATCGACGGCATCCGGTGCTCGGCGACGAGGTGAAGCGTGTCGGTGGCGCGCCACCGGTCCTGCAGGACGAGCGTGCAACCGAGGCGCAGGTACCACGGCAGCTTGGTCATGAAGCCGATGTGGCAGAACTGGGTGGAGGCGAGCATCGGGGCGCCGCCGCCCCACAGGTCGAGCCCACCGACGTCGATGGTGGTCACGGCGGCGAGTTGGTCGTCGGTGAACACGGCGCCCTTCGGCTCGCCGGTCGTTCCGGACGTGAACACGATCGTCGTGGTGCGCCGCCCGTCGCGTGCGAGCCGTGGCGGCGCTTCGTTCGACGTGCGGTCGAACGGAAGATCGTCGCCGATCACGAGGTCGGGGGCGAGCTGTTCGAGGACGCGTTCGCTTCTCGTCGGGTGCCATGCGCGGGTTGATACCGGCGGTGACGGCGCCGAGCTTGGCCAGCGCGAGATAGGCGGTGACGTAGCGGGGATCCGAAGGCAACACCAACCCTGCGACCGATCCTTCGCGGACACCGTGCTGCTTCGCGAGCGAGACCGCGAACTCGTCCGACCGACGATCGAGCTCGGTGTAGGTGATCGGCGCGCCGTGCGCGTCGATCAGCGCGGGACGGTCGCCGAAACGCTGCGCGGCGCCGGTGATGGATTCGGGCAGCACGAGCGCGCGACTGACCTCAGACGAGGTCGAGGCTGAGCATGCGGATGGCGTTGCCCCGCATGATCTTGCGCACCGCGTCGTCGGGAACGCCTTGCATGAGCTCGGTCGCGACCTGCTTCGTGTCGGGCCACGTCGAGTCGGTGTGCGGGTAGTCGGTCTCGAACGTGACGTTGTCGACGCCGACCTTGTCGAGCGAGTCGACGCCGTGGTGGTCGCGGAAGAAGCAGCCGAACATCTGGCGGAAGTAGTAGGTCGAGGGCGGTTCCGGCACGAGATCGCGCACGCCCGCCCCAAGCTCGGTGCTCGGTCCACACCGTGTCGACACGCTCGAGGATGTAGGGGATCCAGCCGATCTGGCCTTCGCTGTACGCGAGCTTCAGGTCGGGGAAGCGAACCAGCACGCCGCTGAAGAGGAAGTCGCTCATCGAGGCCATCGCGTTGTTGAAGCTGAGCGTCGCCGCCACCGCAGCAGGTGCGTCGGCGGAGGTTGCAGGCATCTTCGACGACGATCCGATGTGCATGCAGACGACGGTGTCGGTCTCGGCGCACGCTGCGAAGAACGGATCCCAGTAGCCGGTGTGGATGCTCGGCAGCCCGAGGTGCGACGGGATCTCGCTGAAGCAGACCGCGTGCACGCCGCGCGCCGCGTTGCGCCGAACCTCCTCCGCCGCGAGGCCGGCATCCCAGAGCGGGATGAGGATCAGCGGGACGAGGCGGCCGCCGGAGTCGCCGCACCATTCCTCGACCATCCAGTCGTTGTAGGCGCGCACGCACGCCAGACCGAGGTCACGGTCGGTCGTCGCTTCGGTGAACGTCTGTCCGCAGAACCGAGGGAAGGTCGGGAAGCAGAGCGACGCCTCGACCCAGTTCATGTCCATGTCCTCGACCCGTGCCTTGGGTTCGTAGCAGCCGGGACGCATCTCGTCGTACGTGATCGGGGACGCGGTCATGTCGTCGCGGTCGAAGCCGACGGCCGCGACGTGGCGCTTGTTGATGTACACGAGGTCCTCGAAGATCCAGCAGTCGCCCTGTGGCCCGTCGGGATCGAAGGTCTGCTCGTAGACCCCGCCCCCGATGTGCTTGATCGACCCGATGCCCCGGCGCTCGACCCGAGGACCGCGGTCCCGGAACCGCTCGGGCAGCCAGGTCGCCCACACGTGCGGCGGCTCGACGACGTGGTCGTCGACACTGATGATCTTCGGCAACTCCACGAGTTGGGATCGTAATCTGACGCTCCGTCAGAAATCGACCGGAGGGACGCGATGGACCTCGAGCAACTGATCGACCCCGGCCACACGGCGCTGGTCACCCAGGAGTGCCAGAACGGGGTCATCGGCGAAGGCGCAGTGCTGGAACAGCTTGCCGAAGAGGCACAGCGGGTTGCGGTGCCGAGCATCGCACGGCTCGTCCAAGCGGCCCGGGCGGCGAGCGTCCCGGTCGTGCACTGCCTCGCTGTCCGTCGCGCCGACGACAAGGGCTCGAACGCCAACGCCCGGCTCTTCGCGGCCACCCGAAAGCTCGGCATCCGGCTCGAGCCCGGATCGAGAGCGGCGGAGCCGATCCCGGAGCTGGACGTGCAGCCCGACGACCTGGTCCTCCAGCGCTACCACGGCATCGGGCCGATGGGCGGCACCGACCTCGACGCCGTCCTACGCAATCTCGGTGTCCGCACGATCGTCGGCGTCGGCGTGTCGGTGAACATCGCCATCACGAACTTCGTCATGGACGCGGTGAATCACGGCTACCAGTTCGTTCTCCCGCGCGACGCGGTCGCAGGCGTGCCGGCCGCGTACGCCGATGCCGTGATCGACAACACGCTGTCGCTGCTCGCCACCATCGCATCCACCGATGCCGTTGTCGCCGCGTGGCAGGCGGGCTGCTAGAACCGGGCGCAGCCGGAACATTCGAACAGGAGGCGGCATGCGCCGCGTGAAACGGTGGCTCTCGTTGGCAGCACTGGCGGTGATCGCGTTGGCCTCGATCGCCGGGTGCGCGGCGGGGAAGACGGAGCCTCCCGGCATCAGCGGGAACACAGTGCCGTCCACGACCGCGGCGACGTCGTCGTCGTCTTCGTGAACTCGCGCGGGGGCCGGCGAGGGCGCGTGGCAGAGCCGTCCGCGCCGGTGGAGGTCGCGCCCGAGGACCTGCGGGCGGCAGATGGACGGGTTCCCGGCCGCCGCGGCCGCGCCACACGACAGCGACTGCTCGAGTGCACCGCGGGCATGTTGCGGGCGTCGAGCTATCGCGACGTGAAGGTCATCGACATCGCCCGCGAGGCCGGCACCTCGCCCGCGACCTTCTACCAGTACTTCCCCGACGTGGAGACCGCGATCCTGGCGCTGGCCGAGGAGATGGCCCTCGACGGCGCGCGGCTGTCGGCGCTCGTACGGGACCGGTCGTGGCGGGGACGAACCGGCTACGACACCGCGGTCGCGTTGGTCGACGAGTTCCTCGACTTCTGGGACCAGCACCGTCATGTCCTGCGGGTGGTCGATCTCGTCACTGACGAGGGTGATCAGCGCTTCCGGCAGATGCGCACCCGGCTGCTCCACGAGGTCACGCTCGCCCTCGCCGACGTCATCAGCCACGCCCAGGACGAAGGCCGGCAACCTCGGAGCCTCGATGCGATGGCGACGGCGGGAACGCTCGTGTCGATGCTCGCCCACGTGGCCGCGCACCTGTACGGCTTCGAGTTCTGGGGCATCCGCACTCGCGACCTGCGGGAGAGCATGGCCCGGCAGCTGTACTGGGGCACGACCGGGCAGCGGCCTCCTTCCACCTGAGCGTCGTACGCCGTTTGCCGTACCGTCACCTCGACTCGGTACCGTCGACCTCGATGACCGTTGACGCCCAGCGCCTCGTCGCCTTCGATCAGGTGTTCAATTTCCGGGATCTCGGCGGCTACCAAACCGTTGACGGGCGCGTGGTGCGGTGGCGCACGCTGTTCCGGGCCGACGGCGTCCATCGCTTGACGATCGACGACATCGCGCCGCTCGGCGTACGGACCGTCCTCGACCTTCGGACACCGACTGAGCTCGACGAGCGGGGCCGGTTCACCCACGATTCCGTCGGCTATCACCATCTGCCGATCCTCGAGAACACGTGGGACCGCGACGCGTTGAACGTCGAGATCGACGCCGCCGAGTTCCTCGCGGCGCGCTATCTCGAGATGCTCGACGAGGGCGGCGACAGCATCGGCCGGGCGCTGCACATCCTCGCCGACCCCACGTCGCTCCCGCTCGTCTTCCACTGTGCCGCGGGGAAGGACCGCACCGGCGTCGTCGCGGCCATCGTCCTCGACGTGCTCGGTGTCAGGGACGACGACATCGCCGACGACTACTCCTTGAGCCGGCTCGGCATGGACCGGTTCCGGGCGTGGGTGATCGAGACCTATCCGCAAGCGGCCGACGCCATGTCCGACCAGCCGCACGCGTTCCTCGATGCGCCGGCCGACGCGATGCATCTGTTCCTGGCCGGCCTGCGAGAGCGACATGGCTCGGTCGAGGAGTACGTGACATCGCTCGGTGTGTCCGGTGACGTGCTCGACGCGGTGCGGGAGAACCTGCTCACGCTCGCCTAACGTCGCAGGCCGTCATGGACGCGCCTCCCTATCCCGACGGCCACCGACTACTTGCCGGCAAGACGGTGCTCGTCACCGCCGCCGCCGGCACGGGCATCGGGTTCGCCACCGCCAAGCGATGTGTCGAAGAGGGCGCGCGGGTCGTGATCAGTGACGCCCACGAACGCCGCCTCGGTGAAGCAGCGTCGTCGCTCGGCGACGCCGTCGTCGCGTCGGTCGTGTGTGACGTGACCGACGAGGCCCAGGTGCAGGCGTTGTTCGACGCAGGCATCGAGGCGTCGGGCGGTCTCGACGTGGTCGTGAACAACGCGGGGCTGGGCGGCACGGCGAACGTCGTCGACATGACCGACGAGCAGTGGAGCAAGGTGCTCGACGTGACGCTCACCGGAACGTTCCGCTGCATGCGTGCCGCGTTGCGCCACTTCGAGTCGCGACGCGCCGGCGTGATCGTGAACAACGCATCGGTACTCGGCTGGCGCGCGCAAGCCGGACAGGCGCACTACGCCGCGGCCAAGGCAGGTGTCATGGCATTGACGCGCTGCGCGGCCCTGGAGGCGGCCGAGATCGGCGTGCGGGTCAACGCCGTCTCACCGAGCCTCGCCATGCACCCCTTCCTGGCCAAGGTCACGACGGAAGAGGTGCTCGAGCAACTCGAGGCGCGTGAGGCGTTCGGCCGCTCCGCCGAACCGTGGGAAGTCGCCAACGTGATCGTCTTCCTCGCCAGCGACTACTCGAGCTACATGACCGGCGAGATCGTCAGCGTCTCCAGCCAGCACCCGTAACCCCGACCCCGGGCTCGAATGTTGGTGCGATTGTGGGGCCATGGCCCCACAATCGACCCGAAGTTCGGACGGTTTTGCTCAGTTCAGGTCGACAGGACGACCGACGAGCCGTGGCCGAACAGGCCTTGGTTGACGGTGACGCCGGCGCGTGGCGCCGTCGACCTGGCGATCGCCCGCCTGTCCTCGGAGCTGCCAGACGACCTCGCACACCTGGGCGATGGCCTGGGCGGGGACGGCCTCGCCGAAGCAGGCGAGGCCGCCGCTCGGGTTCACCGTCACGCCCTTGCCGCCGAGCGAGGTGTCGCCGTCGTTGATCAGGCGTTCGGCTTCACCGGCCTTGCACAGCCCGATGTTCTCGTACCAATCGAGCTCGAGCGCCGACGACAGGTCGTAGACCTCCGCGACGGACATGTCGTCGGCCCCGATCCCCGCTTCGTCGTACGCGGCGGCGGCGATCGAGTCGCGGAAGGTGAGCGGCGCCGGTGCGAGTGCGGCCGACGAGTCGGTGGCGAAGTTCGGCATCTCGATGACCGTGTTCGGGAAGGTCGGCGTGACGGTCGAGATCCCGCGCACCCGCACGGGGCCCGCGCGGCCGTGACGGCGGGCGAACTCCATCGACGAGACGACCACCGCCGCGCCGCCGTCGGACGTCGCGCAGATGTCGAGGAGGTGCAGCGGCGACGCCACGACCGGTGAGGCGAGCACCTCGTCCTCCGTGACCTCCTTGCGGTAACGCGCGTTCGGGTTGAGCAAGCCGTGACGTGCGTTCTTGACCTTCACCTTGGCGAAGTCGTGTTCGGTGGCGCCGTAGAGGTCCATCCGCCGACGGGCGTACAGCGCGAAGTAGGTCGGGTTCGTGGCGCCGAGCAGACGGAACCGGAGCCAGTCCGGATCGTCGGGACGATCGCCGGCGTTCGGCGCCAGGAATCCCTTCGGCGTCGTATCGGCACCGACCACCAACGCGACGTCGCACAGTCCGGCCAGGATCTGCGCGCGGGCGATCGACAACGCCGTCGCTCCCGAGGCGCACGCGGCGTAGCACGACGCCACCTGCTGGCCCGACCAGCCCAGCGCCTGGGCGAACGTCGCGCCCGAGACGTAACCGGGGTAGCCGTTGCGCATCGTGTCGGCGCCGGCGACGAACTGCATGTCGCGCCAGGTGAGTCCGGCATCTGCGAGCGCGGCGTATGCAGCGTCGACGCCGTACTCGACGAAGTTGCGGCCCCACTTGCCCCAGGGATGCATCCCGATCCCGAGGACGGCGATGTCACGGTCGTTCGTCACCTGTCGGATCCCTCCGTCGCCATCGGCTTCCAGCGCCAGATGCGGTACTCGTTGTCGTCGTCCTCGAACAGGGTCTCGACCACCAGTTCGACTTCGCCGCCCACGCGCAGGTCGTCGATGCCGTAGCCGTTCGCCACCTGTCCCAGCACGACCATGCCCTCGTCGCGGAGCTCGACCGCGGCGATCGCGAACGGCTCGTACGGGTCCGTGGTCGCGACGTACGGGGCCGGCGGCTGGTACTGCGCATCGGTGTACGACCACACGGTTCCTCGACGGGACAACGGCATCGGCTCGAACTCGCGGCCGTCGCAGTCGGGGTTTCGGCACGCGAACGACGCCGCCGGGAAGAACACGGTCGCGCACGACGTGCAACGGTTGCCGATCAACGACGGGCCGGCGCCGTCGTCCTCGGTGAACCATCCTTCGGCACCGAAGGCTGGTACTGGAGCTCTTCGTCATCCGGAAGGACAGTAGTGAGCGCGGCGTGAGAGGTGAGCGACGGAGCGCCAGCGGAGGAGCGGCTCGATCCGGCCTGCGTGGCCGGGGAACGCCGACAACACGGCGGTCATGTCGGATCGGCCGCATCGAGGTATGCGGGCAGCTCGCCGCCGCCATGGACGAGCAGGTTCGCGCCGGAGATGTACGACGCAAGCGGCGACGCGAGCAACATGCATGCGTTTGCGACGTCCACGGGCTCCGCCATCCGGCCGAGCGGCACGGTCGCGCCCACCGCGGCAATGGCGGCTTCGTCGCCGTAGTGGAGGTGCGCCTGCTCGGTGCGCACGAGCCCGACCGTGATCGCGTTGACCCGCACCTTCGGCGCCCATTCGACCGCAAGCGTCTGCGTGAGGTTCAGCAAGCCCGCCTTGGCGGCTCCGTATGCTGCAGCGTTCGGTGTCGCGCCGAACGCCGCTGACGCTCGAGATGTTGACGATGGACCCGCCGTCGTCCTGCTGTTGCATCAGGCGGTTCGCGGCCTGTGCGACGTGCAACGGCGCCAGGAGGTTGAGCCGGATGATCGACTCGGTGAACCGCGGTGAGGCGGTTGCGGTGTCGGCAACGGGAGAGCCGCCGGCGTTGTTGACGACGACATCGAGCCGTCGCTCCGTCGCCGCGATCTCGTCGACCATCGCCGCGACCTGCTCGGGATCCCGGACGTCACACGCGATGAAGCGGCCGGACGTCTCGCCCACGGGCTCGCTGCGTCCGCACACGACGACCGAGGCGCCTGCCGCGTCGAAGCGCGGCGGCGATCGATCGCCCGATGCCCTTCGTCCCGCCGGTGACCAACACGACTCGCCCGCTGAAATCGAGCGCAGCTTCCACGCTTCCTCACGATCGCGCACGGTTTCCGAGGGTCTATCAGATCGGTCGGCTGCTGACGCGACGGCGGCCCCAGCGGCGAACCGGCGTTCATCACCCACACGCCGTGTGGCCAATGCACGCCGAAAGCGGTGGATGAGGTAGAAAGCTGACGGTCCATCAGATTGAAGGTCGGAAGTTCCTTGGGCATCTCGCACACGATCGATGACGACGGCGTGGCAGAGATCGTCATGGACAACCCGCCGGTCAACGCGCTCACGGTCGCCGGCTGGTTCGAGCTCGCGGACACGGTCACGAAGCTGGGCCGCGACCGTCGGACGCGAGTGGTGGTGCTCCGCGCGGAAGGACGCGGCTTCAACGCCGGTGTCGACATCAAGGAGATGCAGGACACCGACGGCTTCGACGCGTTGATCGGCGCCAATCGCGGCTGTTTCGCGGCGTTCGCGGCGGTGTACGACTGCGAGGTGCCCGTGATCGCGGCCGTCCACGGTTACTGCCTCGGCGGTGGCATCGGCCTCGTCGGGAATGCGGACGTCATCGTCGCGTCCGACGACGCGACGTTCGGTCTGCCCGAGGTCGACCGTGGCGCGCTCGGCGCCGCGACGCATCTGGCCCGTCTCGTCCCGCAGCACAAGATGCGGGCCATGGTCTTCACGGCGGCGACGGCGACCGCGGGCGAGCTCGAGCACTACGGGTCGGTCCTGCGAGTCGTGCCGAAGGACCAGCTCCGCGACACTGCGTTCGAGGTCGCGCGCGCGATCGCGGCGAAGTCGCCCGACCGTGATCCGCGCGGCCAAGGAGTCGTTGAACGGCATCGACCTGTGGGACGTGAAGCGGAGCTACCGCTACGAGCAGGGCTTCACGTTCGAGCTGAACCTTGTCCGGCGTTGCCGACGAGCATCGTGATGCATTCGTCGAAGGTCGGAGGACGGACACGACCACGTGAGTCGAGACAAGCGAGTCACCGAAGAAGACGTCGTGGCCGAGCTTCGGTCGGGCATGACCATCGGAATCGGCGGTTGGGGATCGCGCCGCAAGCCGATGTCGATCGTCCGCGCCATCGTCCGATCGGGCATCACCGACCTCACGGTCGTGAGCTACGCCGGCCCCGACCTCGGGCTGCTGTGTGCGGCGGGCAAGGTCAAGCGGGCGGTGTACGCGTTCGCATCGCTCGACTCGATCCCGCTCGAGCCGCACTTCCGTGCTGCCCGCCAGTCCGGGTCCGTCGAGGACGAGCCGTACGACGAGGGACTGTTCCTGCTCGGCCTGCAGGCCGCCGCATGGCGTGTGCCCTTCCTCCCGACACGTGTCGGCCTCGGCTCCGATCTGTTGCGGCTCAACGATCGCCTGCGCACCGTCGACTCGCCCTATGACGACGGCGAGACCTTCGTCGCGGCACCTGCGTTCGAGCTCGACGCCGCCATCGTGCACCTCAACCGCGGCGACGCCGGCGGCAACGGACAGTTCCTCGGGCCCGACCTCTACTTCGACGACCTGATGCTGCGCGCCGCGACGGCGAACCGGTTCATGAGCGTCGAGCGCATCGTGCCGACCGAGGACCTCGCGAAGGAAGGGTCGTTCCACACGTTGCGCATCAACCGGCTGATGGTCGACGGCGTCGTCGAGGCGCCGAACGGCGCGCACTTCACGTCGTGCGCGCCCGACTACGAGCGCGACGAAGCGTTCCAACGTGACGTACGCGAAGTCGGCCGGATCGCCCGAGACGTGGACCGAGTTCAAGGAAGCCTGGCTCGATCTCGACGAAGCGGGCTACCAGGCGAAGGTTGCGGCCCGATGAGCGCGCGGCTCGCGCGACGTCTGCGTGCTCGCGGTCGCCGAGTGCTTTCGTGGCGACGGCGAGATCCTGGCCAACCCGATCGGCACCATCCCCATGATCGGCGGTCGCCTCGCGCGAGCGACCTTCGAACCCGACCTGATGATGACGGACGGCGAGGCGATGCTCGTGTCCGACGATCGCGCCTTCTTCGGATCCGGACGACGGTCGGACCGTCGAGGCGTACAACCCGTATCGGGCGATGTTCGACGTCGTGTGGTCGGGCCGCCGTCACGTGATGATGGGCGCCAGCCAGATCGACCCGTACGGCAACCAGAACTTCGCGGCCATCGGCGTCGACTACACGAGGCCCAAGGTGCAGTTGCTCGGGTTCCGCGGCGCACCGGGCAACACGATCAACGACGTCACGTCGTACTGGGTCCCGAATCACTCGACGAACGTGTTCGTCGAGCGCGTCGACGTCGTCTGCGGCATCGGTTACGACCGTGCGGCCGAGCTCGGGCCTGACGCGGCCCGCTATCACGAGATCCGGCGGGTCGTGACCAACCTCTGTGTCCTCGACTTCGACGGACAGCGACCACCGCATGCGACTGCGTTCGGTTCATCCCGGTGTGACCGTGGACGACGTCGTCGACGCGACCGGGCTTCGAGCTCGAGATCGCCGAAGACGTCGACGAGACACCGATGCCTGACGACGACGAGCTCCGACTGATCGCGGACGTCATCGACCCGGATGAGCAGCGGTACGCGGAGGTGAAGGGCTGAGTCCCGGATCGTGCACCACGCGTTGCACACGAGGTTCTGCGAGCTCGCCGGCGATCGAACGGCCGATCGTGCAGACGGGCATGGGCTGGGTGTCGGGCGCGCGACTCACGGCGGCCACGAGCGCAGCAGGCGGACTCGGCATCCTCGCCGCGGTCACGATGACGCCAGCGCAGCTCGAAGAGGCAGTGCGCGACGTCAAGGCGCGCACCGACAAGCCGTTCGGCGTCAACTTCCGCGCCGACCAACCCGACCTCGCCGAACGCCTCGCGTTCGTGATCGGCCAAGGCGTGCGTGTCGTGCTCGTTCGCGGGCGCGCCGACCAAGGCTGCGATCGCTCGATGCTGCACGACGCCGGCGCGCTCTGCATTCCGACGGTCGGCGCGCGGCGACACGCCGAGAAGATGCTCGAGTGGGGCGTCGACGCCGTCATCGCGCAGGGCGGCGAAGGTGGCGGCCACACCGGCACCGTCCCGACGTCGCTGCTGCTGCCCCAGGTGGTCGACGCGGTGGGCGCATCCATCCCGTGCTCGGCGCGGGCGGCTTCCACGACGGACGTGGACTCGTCGCCGCGCTCGCGTACGGAGCCGACGGCATCGCCATGGGCACGCGGTTCCTGCTCACCCAAGAGAGCCGTGTGCCCGACGTCGTGAAGGCACGGTACGTCGATGCATCGGTGTTCGACACCGTCGTCACGACGTCGATCGACGGTGCGCCGCAACGGGTCATCCGCACCGACGTGGTCGATCGCATCGAGCGCTCGTCACGTCTCACCCGGTTCCCGCGTGCACTGGCCGCGGCGCTGCGGTTCCGCAAGGAGACGGGCACCTCGTACCGCGATCTCGTGCGCGAGGGCCTGGCGATGAAGCGCAACCAGGACCTGACGTGGAGCCAGGTCGCGCTCGCCGCCAACGCGCCGATGCTGATCAAGGCGTCGATGGTCGACGGCAAGCCCGAAGTCGGCGTGCTGCCCACCGGCCAGGTGACCGGAGTGATCGGCGAGTTGCCGACGGTCGCCGAGCTGCTCGACCGGATCATGACGGAGGCCGAGTCCGTACTGAAGAGACTCGAGTCCTGATGGACCTCACATGGTCGGCGGCGGAGGACGAGTTCCGCGACGAGGCGCGTGGATGGCTCGAGGCGAACGTTCCTCGCAACCTGCCGTCGGGCGACACCCGCGACGGGTTCGCGCGGCACCTCGAGTGGGAGCGACTGCTCTTCGAGAACCGCTGGGCGGTGGTGTCGTGGCCCGAGGAGTACGGCGGCCGCGACGCGTCACTCTGGGAGTGGCTGATCTTCGAGGAGGAGTACTACCGCGCCGGCGGTCCGCAGCGGGTCACGCAGAACGGCATCTTCCTGCTGGCGCCGACCGTGTTCGAGTTCGGCACGCAGGAGCAGCAGGACCGCATCCTGCCGCGCATGGCCGCGGCCGAAGAGCTGTGGTGCCAGGGATGGTCCGAGCCCAACGCCGGCAGCGATCTCGCCGGCATCCAGAGCCGGGCCACGCAAGGTCGACGGGCGGCTGGCTGCTCGACGGCCAGAAGACGTGGACGACCCGCGGCGCGTTCTGCACGCATCTCTTCGGCTTGTTCCGCTCTGATCCGACGAGCGAGCGCCACAAAGGGCTCACGTACTTCCTCGTGCCGCTCGACTCCGATGGTGTGACCGTGCGCGGCTTCGGACGGCTCGACGGCGACGAGGGCTTCGCGGAGGTGTTCTTCTACGATGCGTTCGTGCCCGACGAGGCCGTGCTCGGCGGTGTCGACAACGGCTGGTCCGTCGCGATGGCAACCACCGGCTCGGAACGTGGTCTCACGTTGCGCTCGCCGGGCCGGTTCCTCGCGACGACGTCGCGGTTGTTGCAGCTCGACCGCGCGACTGCACGCTCCGCGCGACGGCGCGGTGCGCCAGCGTCTGGTCGACGCGTGGATGCGCGCCGAGGCGTACCAACTGTTCACGCTCGACACCGTGACGCGGCTGAGCGAAGGAGGCGCCGTCGGCGCAGAGTCCTCCATCAACAAGATCTGGTGGAGCGAGCTCGACGTCGACCTGCACGAGCTCGCGCTCGACTTGCTCGGCCCCGAGGCCCAACTCGAAGGACCGTGGTCGAAGGGGTACCAGTTCTCGTTGTCCGGTCCCATCTACGCAGGCACCAACGAGATCCAACGAAACATCGCCGCCGAACGTCTCCTCGGACTGCCGCGAGCATGAGCACAGCCTCGGGGAACCATGAGGTTCGCGCTGACCGACGATCAGGTCGTCTTCCGCAACGCAGTACGCGACCTGCTTGCGAAGGAGCCGAAGGACAAGCGCGTGACCTGGGACGCGCTCGTGGACATGGGCGTCACGACGGTGTTGATCCCCGAGTCCGACGGCGGGCTCGGGCTCGACGAGATGACGCTCGTTCCGGTCCTGGAACAGACGGGTTACGCGGCGCTGGCGTTTCCGGTCGTCGAGACGGCGATGGTCGCGGCGCCCCGCGGTCTGGCCGACGCCGGCGCGGTGGTCGCGCTGGCCGACGGCGCGCTCGTGGCGTGGGCCGACCGCGCGGACGTCGTGCTGGGTTGCGACGGCCGCGAGATCCCGTTCGATCTGCTGTCGCCCGCGGATGCGGTCGATCCGAGCCGTCCCGTCCACCGCATCGGTCGACCGCCGGGCGCCCCGGACGAGGACGTCGTCGACCATGCCGCGCTCGGCACCGCCGCGCAGCTCGTCGGCCTCGGACAGGCGATGCTCGATCTCACCGTTGCCTACGTGAAGGAGCGGCGGCAGTTCGGTGTTCCCGTCGGTTCGTTCCAAGCGGTGAAGCACCAGCTCGCGAACGGCCTGAAGGAGCTGTCGTTCGCGCGCCCGCGGTCTACCGGGCGGCGTACTCGGTCGCCACGGGAGCCGAGACGGCGGCGCGCGACGTGTCCATGGCGAAGGCGATGGCGTCCGACGCGGCGTCGTTCGTTTCGCGTGTGGCCCTGCAGTGTCACGGCGCCATCGGCTACACCGTTGAATACGACCTGCACCTGTGGCTCAAGCGCACGTGGGCGCTCAGCCGAGCGTGGGGCGACGCGACCTGGCACCGTGACCGAGTCGCCCGTCTGCTGGGGTTATGACCGATAGGAGTGTGAGCAGTGGCTGAGGCCTACATCGTCGACGCGGTTCGGTCCCCGGTGGGAAGGCGGGGCGGCGGGTTGTCGAAGGTGCATCCGGCCGACCTCGGCGCGCACGCGTTGACGGCGCTGGTCGATCGAACGGGTGTCGACCCCGGTGCGGTCGAAGACGTCGTGTTCGGTTGTGTCGACACCATCGGCGGGCAGGCGGGCGACATCGCCCGTACGTGCTGGCTCGCGGCCGGACTTCCCGACCATGTTCCGGGGACGACCGTCGATCGCCAATGCGGTTCATCGCAGCAAGCGATCCACTTCGCGGCGCAAGCGGTGCTGTCGGGGACGTCCGACCTCGTCGTGGCGGGCGGGGTGCAGCAGATGTCGATGGTCCCCATCTCGTCCGCGATGACGGCAGGGCAACCGCTCGGGTTCGACGATCCCTTCACCGGTTCGAAGGGATGGGTCGCGCGCTACGGGACGCAGGAGGTGTCGCAGTTCCGGTCGGCCGAGATGATCGCTGAGAAGTGGGACATCAGTCGCGACGACATGGAGGCGTTCGCGGTCGAGTCGCACTCACGTGCGCTGCGGGCGCGTGCGGAGGGACGGTTCGACGCGGAGATCGCGCCGCTGGAAGGGCTCGACCACGACGAAGGACCGCGCGAGCCGAACTGGGAGAAGATCCGCTCGCTGCGGACGCTGGTCGAAGGCGGCCGGCTCACCGCCGCGGTGTCGTCACAGATCTCCGACGCGTCCGCCGCGATGTTGATCGCAAGCGAACAGGCGGTGCGCGATCACGGCTTGACGCCGCGGGCCCGCATCCATCATCTGTCCGTGCGCGGCGACGATCCCGTGTGGATGCTGACCGCACCGATCCCCGCAACCGCCTACGCGCTCGACAAGGCCGGCATGACGCTCGACGACATCGACCTGATCGAGATCAACGAGGCGTTCGCGTCGGTGGTGCTCGCGTGGCAGAAGGAGACCGGCGCAGACCTCGACAAGGTCAACGTCAACGGCGGCGCCATCGCCCTCGGCCATCCGCTGGGCGCGACCGGTGCGCGGCTCATGACCACACTGCTCCACGAGCTCGAGCGCACCGGCGGCCGCTACGGCCTCCAGACGATGTGCGAAGGCGGCGGCCAAGCCAACGTGACCATCATCGAACGGCTCTGACAAACGACACGAATGTTGGTGCGCCGTGGCGCTCTAGCGCCACGGCGACCCGGAGTTCGGTAGACGGAAGAAGGGGACGAGACCAATGCACGACCTGGTGATCAAAGGTGGGACGGTGGTGGACGGGACGGGCGCGCCCGCCCGCACTGCCGACGTCGCCGTTACGGACGGCCGGATCGCAGAAGTCGGGCACGTGGACGGTCGCGGCCGGCGTGAGATCGATGCCGACGGGCTGCTCGTCACGCCCGGGTTCGTCGACATCCACACGCACTACGACGGTCAGGTCACGTGGGACCCGTTGCTCACGCCGTCGTGCTGGCACGGCGTCACGACGGTGGTGATGGGCAACTGCGGCGTCGGGTTCGCGCCGGTCGCTTCCGACCGTCACGACTGGCTCATCGGTCTGATGGAGGGCGTCGAGGACATCCCCGGCGCGGCGCTGTCGGCCGGGATCCAGTGGGAGTGGGAGTCGTTCCCCGAGTACCTCGACACGCTCGACCGGTTGCCGAAGGCGATCGACATCGGCACGCAGGTGCCGCACGGCGCGGTGCGCGGCTTCGTCATGGGCGAGCGCGGGGCCCGCAACGAGCCGGCGACACCTGACGACATCGAAGCCATGGCCGCCATCGTGCGCGAGGGCATCGCCGCGGGTGCACTCGGCTTTTCGACGTCGCGCACGCTCGCGCACCGCGCGATCGACGGTGAGCCGGTACCCGGGACGTTCGCCGCGGAGGACGAGCTGTTCGGCATCGGCCGCGTGCTCGGTGACCTCGGGCACGGCGGTGTTCGAGCTCGCGCCGGCCGGCGCGCTCGGTGAGGACTTGGCCGCGCCCGACAAGGAGATGGATTGGATGCGCCGCCTCTCGTTGGCCATCGGGCGGCCCGTCACGTTCGCGCTCAACCAGAACAACAACGATCCGGAAGCGTGGCGGCGCATGCTGGACCTCGCGGCGGCGGCCGCGGCCGACGGTGCACGTGTGCGTCCCCAGGTGCACGGACGCACGGTCTCGCTGCTCCTCGGATTGCAGACGTTCCATCCCTTCAACTTCTGCCCGACGTGGGCGTCGATCGGCCTGCTGCCGTGGCAAGAGCGGGCGGCGCGAATGCGCGACGAGCCCGAGCTTCGGGCGCGATTGATCGGCGAGGCGACGGCGTTCGAGGACGACCCGATCGTGTCCGGCTTCATGCATCCGTCGCGGATCTTCGTGCTGGGAGATCCACCCGACTACGAGCCGCCGCCTTCGAGCAGCGCGAGCGCCATCGCCGCGGCGACGCAGCGCTCGCCATGGGAAACGTTGTACGACCTGCTGCTCGCCGACGATGGGCGCGAGCTCCTCAACGCGCCCGTGCTCAACTACACGTACGGCAACCTCGACGCGGCGCGCGAGATGCTCATGCACCCGACGTCCGCCTTCGGGCTCGGTGACGGTGGCGCGCACGCGGGTCAGACCTGCGATGCGAGCACGACGACGTACCTCCTCAGCTATTGGGCCCGCGACCGCGGACACGACCGAATCCCCCTCGAGACGGCAGTTCACAAGCTCACGGGGGCGACGGCGACGCTGTTCGGGCTGGGTGACCGCGGTGTCCTCGCGCCGGGGATGAAGGGCGACGTCAACCTGATCGACTTCGATCGACTGCAGCTCCACCGTCCCGAGCTCGTGTCGGACCTGCCGGGAGGCGCGTCGCGACTGATCCAGCGGTCCGACGGCTACGAGGCGACGATCAACGCCGGTGAAGTCACGATGGAGCGCGGCGAGGACACGGGCGCGCGCCCCGGTGTGCTCTTGCGAGGGGTGCGATGACGGTCCCGGCGGTCATCGCCGAGATGTGGGACGCGCTCTACGACCGCGACTGGGGCCGGCTCGGCAAGTGCTTCAGCGGCGACGCGATCTACTACGACGTCCCGGTCGGCCCGGGCGCAGCCGCTCGTGGACCGGCGGACATCGAAGCGCGCATCCGGCTCGGCTTCGATCCGCTGTCGGCGATCAGTCATCACTCGGTCACGACCGTCGCGTACGGGCGACGTCGTGATGACCGAGCACATCGAGGTGTGGGAGTTCCCCACGGGCGAGCGCGTAGAGCTTCCCTTCGTGTCCGTGCAGCACGTGGAGGACGGCCGCATCACGTTGTGGAAGGACTATTGGAACCAGCCGACGCTCATGGACGGGGCCCCGCAGTGGTGGCACGAACGGCTCGCCGAGTCGGACCTGGCCTGGATCTTCGACGCGACCGGGATCGCCTGACCGCTCAGTCTCTACGCCAACCGGTGGAACGCGATGGCCGCGGCGGTTGCGACGTTCAATGAATCCACGGAACCGGCCATCGGGATGCGAACGAGCACGTCCGCCAACGCGAGCGTCTCGTCCGTGAGGCCGGGCCCTTCGGCGCCGAGCACGATCGCGACCCGCTCCGGTGGAGACGCCGCGACTTCGTCGATCGGAACGGCGGCGCACGAAGGCGTCAGGGCCACGACCGTGAAGCCGTGGGCGCGCAACGTCTCGAGACCGTCCGGCCACGCTGTGAAGCGAGCGAACGGCACCCGCAGCACATGTCCCATCGAGACGCGGACGCATCGCCGGTACAGCGGATCCGCTGTCTGCGGATCGAGGAGAACCGCGTCGACTCCGAAGGCACGTGCGTTGCGGAAGAGCGACCCGAGGTTCTCATGATCGTTGAGTCGCTCGAGCACCGCCACCCGGGTTGCGTTCGCAAGTAGCGATTCGGGCGCGGGCGATGGTGTCCGGTGAGCAGAGGCGACGATGCCGCGATGGAGGTTGAAGCCCATCGTCGTTCGCAGGACGTGCTCGGGCGCGACGTACACGGGTACATCGAGACCGTCGACGAGCGGTTCGACCCTGGCCGCCTTGCGGTCGAGCACGAGCACGGCGCGCGCTTCGTACGGCGACCGGACGAGCTCGGCGACGGCGGCGTGTCCCTCGACGATGAAGTGATCGAGATGCCGGTCCTCGCGCAGGCGCAAGCCTCTGAAGTCGTCGAGGCGTGGATCGTCGGGATCGTCGACGGGGATCAACCGGCGAGGGGCTGCAGCGCCTTCGTCAACGGCTCGAGCACCGCGGGTGTGTGCGGCGGCGGCAGGTAGACGATCCCGAGGTCGAGTCCTGCTTCGGCGAACGCTTCCGCCTCGGTGACGAGCGTGTCGACGTTGCTCGGGTCGAAGCGAAGGTGCGTGGACGTGATGATCTCCGAGAAGTCGCGGCCGACGTCATCGCAGTGCGCGCGCAGCACGTCGCGCTTGTGCTTGTAGACGTCGACTCCACCGCCCGGGCACGTTCCAGTGCTGCGCCCACCGCGCGACGGTTCGCAGCGTCCGCTTCTCGCCACCGCCACCGATCACGATCGGCGGGTGCGGCTGTTGCACCGGCTTCGGCTCGCAGTACGCGTCGTTGAGTTGGTAGTGCTTGCCGGCGAAGTTCGCCGTGGTCTCCGTGAGCAGCTTGACGATGACCTCGACGGCCTCGTCGAAGCGGTCGAAGCGTTCACGCAGCGGCGGCAGGTCGATGCCGTAGGCGTCGCACTCCTGCTGGTTCCAGCCCGCGCCGATGCCGAGCTCGAGCCGGCCGTTCGAGATGACGTCGAGGCTCGCCGCCATGTTCGCGAGCACCGCGGGATGGCGATACACGTTGCCGGTGACGAGCACGCCGACCCGGAGCCGCTTGGTCGCCTGCGCGAGTGCCGTCGTGGTGACCCATCCCTCGAGGCACGGCCCGGTGTGATCCGAGAAGATCGGATAGAAGTGGTCGAACGTCCAGCCCGACTCGAAGAGCTCGATGTCGTCCGCTGCCTGCCACACGGCGAGCATGTCGGCAAAGTTCGTGTGTTGGGGCGAGGTCTTGATGGCGAAGCGCATGCCGTACTCTCGCACCTTCCGTCATGCGACGTAACGGCGCGCGGCACGAACGGCGTCGGCGCCGTAACCACCGCCGAACAGGACGGCGTGGACGAGCAGTGGATGCAGTTGGTGGAGCGCGACGCGGTCCTCGTGCCCGGGGGAGAGTGGCGTCGCCTCCTGGTACGCAGCGTGACAGCGAGCACCGAAGCCGCCGAACAGGCGCATCATCGCGAGGTCGGTCTCGCGATGGCCGCCGTGCGCGGCCGGGTCGATCACCCAGGTGTGCCCGTGCCCGTCCGCGAGAACGTTGCCTCGCCACAAGTCGCCGTGGATGCGTGACGGTGGCTCGGCCGGACCGGCGATGTCGTCGATGCGGGCGAAGAGTCGTTCGAAGGTCGACGTCGCCTGCGGCGGCATCGAACCTTGGTCGACGGCTCGGCGCAGGTACGGCACGACCCGTCTCGAGACGTAGAAGTCCGGCCACTCGTCTGCCGGCGTGTTGTCGAGAGGCAACGGACCGATGTAGCCGTGGACAGCCGCGCCGAACGTCGACGCACCGAGCGTCGTGCATCGCGGCGAGCGCCCGCCCGAACGCTTCATCGGCGTGTTCGGTCCACGGCGCGGTGTCGATCCGTTCGATCCGGATCTCGTCGTGCGAGACCGCGAGGACCGCAGGCACCTGCGGTCCACCGTGCGGCATCGCCTCTGCGAGCCAGCGCAATCCGGTCGCTTCGGCGGCGAAGAAGTCGGGCGGTGCATCCGCCCGGCGCTTCACGAAGGCTGCCGGCACCGCAGGTGTTCGAGGAGCGCGACGCATGCCTTCTCCGCGAGGTCGAAGGCGAGCATGAAATCGTCGTCGCCGCCGTACCACGGGTCGGGGATCTCTCCGCCGTACGTGTCGTCGGGGACGAACGAGCACAGCAGCTTCACCTTGGCTCGTGCTTCGGGTGTGCGCGCGCGGTCGAGCAGGCGGCGTTCGTTCACCCGGTCGACCACGAGGACGAGATCGAAGCGATCGAAGTCGTCGCTTTCGAAGCGCCAGACTCGGTGACGCTCGACGTCGAGGCCGCGGCGCCGGGCCTCCTTGATCGTGCGGCGGTCCGGCGGCTCGCCGAGGTGCTCACTGCTCGTCCCGGCGCTGTCGACGGTGATCCGATCGCTCAGGTCCGACTCGTCGACGAGTCGTCGCATGATGGCTTCGGCCGCCGGTGAGCGACAGATGTTGCCCCAACAGACGAAGCAGAGCCTGATCGGCCTCGCCGGGTCGGTCACGAGCGACGTTCGGCGACGATCGCAGCTTGCTTGTCGAGCAGTGGCAGCACCTGGTCGGCGGACGCGGACGGGAGTCGGAACACGCACTCGGTCACGCCGATCGACTCGAAGTGGTCGAGCTTGCCGTGGTCGGGGATGCGAACCGAAGGGCACGATCTCGAGCTCGTCGGGATCGCGGCCGCGTGACGCGACGGCCTCGCGAAGCCGGGGCACGGCGTTCGTGAGACCGGCCCCACCGATCGGGATCCATCCGTCGCCGTACTCGGCCACGTGCTCGAACAGCTTCGGTCCGGCTGCGCCACCGAGGAGGATCGGCGGCCCGTTGCGCTGCACCGGCTTCGGCCATTGCCACGTCGGATCGGAAGCGCACGTGGTCGCCGTCGAAGCGGCCTCGTCGTCGGTCCACAGCGCACGCATCGCCAGGACGTGCTCCCGTCCCTTGTCGCGCCGCGTGCGGTAGTCGACGCCGTGGTCGTTCATCTCGTCCTCGTTCCAGCCGAACCCGACGCCGAGCGAGAGTCGTCCGCCGGAGATGAGGTCGAGCGTCGCCGCCGCCTTGGCGGCGACGATCGGATCGTGCTGGGCGACGAGCAGGATGCCGGTGCCGACCCGGATCGTCGGTGCCGCCATCGCGGCGGCCGTGAGAGCGACGAACGGGTCGAGGCTGCGGCGGTACTCCTCCGGCAGCTCGCCGCCGCCGGGGTAGGGCGTGCGCCGGCTGGTCGGGATGTGGGTGTGCTCGGGGATCCACACCGAATCGAGCCCCCGCTCCTCGACCGCCTTCGCCAGGTCGACGATGCCGATCGACAGGTCGGTGGCGAACATGGTGACCCCGTAGCGCATGGGCCGGAGTCTTCCAGACCGTTCCGAGCCGCCGCCTACCATCGCCCGCCATGATCTGTGAAGGACGAGTCGTGATCGTCACGGGCGCGGGCCGCGGAATCGGACGTGCGCATGCGCTCGAGTTCGCACGGCACGGCGCGGCAGTGGTCGTGAACGACATCGGTGTCGAGCTCGACGGGTCCGGCGCGTCGTCGTCGCCGGCGCACACAGGTCGTCGACGAGATCGTCGACGGGATCGGTGGGCAGGCGGTGGCCAACGGCGACGACGTCGCCGACTGGGAGGGCGCGCAGCGGATCGTCAACACCGCGATCTCGTCGTTCGGTGGATTGGACGTCGTCGTCAACAACGCCGGCTTCGTGCGCGATCGCATGTTCGTGAACGCGACCGAGGACGAGTGGGATGCAGTCGTGCGGGTCCACCTGAAGGGACACTTCTGCGTCTCGCGCTGGGCCGCCGCGTACTGGCGCGACGAGGCGAAGGCGGGTGCAGCGGTCGACGCCCGGATCATCAACACGTCGTCGGGCGCGGGCCTGATGGGCTCCGTCGGACAGGCCGCGTACTCCGCGGCGAAGGCGGGCATCGCAGGGCTGACGCTGGTGCAGGCGGCCGAGCTCGGTCGCTACGGCATCACGGCGAACGCGATCGCCCCGTCCGCCCGCACCCGGATGACCGAGACGGTGTTCGCCGAGATGATGGCCGCGCCGACGCAGGAGGAGGTGGACGCATTCGACGCGATGGCGCCCGAGAACGTGTCGCCGCTCGTGGTGTGGCTCGGGTCGGCGTTGTCCCGGGGCGTCACCGGGCGGGTGTTCGAGGTCGAGGGCGGCAAGGTGTCCGTCGCCGACGGATGGCAGCACGGAACCGTGATCGACAACGCCGGCCGCTGGGACCCCGCCGACCTCACCCCCGCCGTCCACGACCTCCTCGCCGCCACCCCACCCCCCGCCCCCGTCTACGGCTCCACCCCCTCCTGACGCCGAATGTTGGTGCGATTCCGGGGCCATAGCCCCGGAATCGACCCTAAGTTCGGCGTTGACTCATGATGTATGAAATAGCATGTGAATGCACGAGAGATCGACGGACCGTCTCCATGCTCGCGGTGGGGTCAACACGGCGTGCTCACCGGCGCGCAGGCTCGTCGGCGTGGCGTCGGCGTGGAGGCGCTTCGGCATCGCGTCGCGACCGGTCGGCTCACGCGGCTTGAAGCCGGACATCTACCGATTGTCCGGATCATCCGTGGACGTGGGAGGCGCAGCTGCAGGCAGCGCTCTTCGATGTCGGTCCGGGCGCAGTCCTCAGTCATCGGACCGCAGCGCAGCTCCACGGGTTCTGGCGCTACCGAGAGCCAGAACGCCGTCGAGGTAACCGGGAAGGAACAGCACGACCACCGTGTGACCCTTGCCCGGCTGCATCGATCGTGCGCATGTTCCGTCGCGTCATCGCACGGTCGTGCGCGGCTTTCCTGTCACGACAGTCGCTCGGACCTGCTTCGACTTGTTCGGCGATCCCGACCCCGGGCTGCGTCGTACGACATGAAGGTCGCGAACTGCACGCCACGTTGATGATGCGCGTTCTGAACGATGCACTCGCACGTCGTGGTCTGACGCTCGGACAGCTCGCGACCGTGGTTGCCACGATCGGCAAGCGAGGTCGACCCGGAACTGCGCTGACTCGCGAGCTCTTGGAGGAGCTCAGCGCCGACTACGTCCCACCCGAATCGGACGGCGAGAGTCTTGGTCATGGAGCTCGTCGAGGCACTCGGATTGGAGCTACCCGACCGTCAGGTCCTCCTCAGCGACGAACAGGGATGGATCGGTACCGTCGACTTCCTCTGGCGGCGATCGTCATTCGTGCTCGAGATCGACGGACAGTGGCACGACGGACCCCTCGATCAGCAGGCCGACGCCGAGCGGGACCGGCGCATCGAGGCACTGGGTCTCAAGGTCCGGCGAGTCAGCTACCGAGACGTCGTGAGCCAATCCCGGCAAGTTCACTCGCGAACTTCGGGTCGATTGTGGGGCTATTGCCCCACAATCGCACCAACATTCGCCTGGGGACTGGGTCAGTTGAGGCGTTCGACGATCATGGCCATGCCTTGGCCGCCGCCGACGCACATGGATTCCATCCCGTAGCGGGCGCCGGCGTCCTCGAGCCCGTTCAGCAGCGTGGCCATGATGCGGGAGCCGGTCATCCCGAACGGGTGGCCGAGGGCGATCGACCCGCCGTGCACGTTGAGCTTCTCCCACGGGATCCCCAGGTGCTTGGCGGACGGGATGACCTGCGCGGCGAACGCCTCGTTGATCTCGACGAGGTCGATGTCGTCGATCGTGAGCCCGGCCCGGCCCAACGCCTGCCGGCACGCCTCGATCGGACCGAGGCCCATGATCTCCGGGTTCAGTCCCGACACCCCCGACGACACGATCCGGGCCAGCGGTTTGATCCCGAGCTCGTTCGCACGCGTGTCCGACATCACGATCACGGCGGCGGCGCCGTCGTTCAACGGACACGCGTTGCCCGCGGTCACCTCACCATCGGGACGGAACACCGGCTTCAGCTCGGCAAGCTTCTCGACCGTCGTGCCATCCCGTGGTCCGTCGTCCTTCGTGATCACCTTGCCGTCCGGCAAGGTCAGCGGAACGATCTCGCGCTCGAAGAACCCGTTGTGTTGCGACTCGACCGCGAGCTGTTGCGACCGCGCCGCGAACTCGTCCATCTCCTGACGGCCGACGTTCTCCGCGAGGCGCACGTTCTCAGCGGTCTGACCCATGGCGATGTAGATGTCCGGCAGACCCGGACAGCGGCTCCCACGACGACGCACCGTTCGTGCGCTCCCGCGTGCGCTCCTCGGCGGACGCGAACGCCGGGTTGTGCTGACCCGTGTCGGCCGCGCCGAACTGGAACCGCGACACGGTCTCGACGCCGGCGCACACGAACGCATCGCCTTCGCCCGCCTTCACCGCGTGGGCGGCCATACGGATGCCCTGCAGCGACGACGAGCAGTAACGGTTCACGGTCACGCCTGGCACGTCGGGCATCCCGGCGAGGATGGCGGCGACCCGGGCGACGTTGTAACCGGACTCGCCGCCCGGTTGGCCGCAGCCGGTGATCAGGTCGTCGATCGATTGCGGATCGAGTTGCGGCACCTTCCCGAGCGCCGCCTTCACGATCGTGGCGGTCAGATCGTCGGGACGGCAGTCGACGAGCGAACCCTTGTTGGCACGACCGATCGGCGTGCGTGCGGCGGAGACGATCACGGCTTCAGGCATGGCGTCGTTCTACTGCGCTGGCGGTGGACCGGCCAACAGGGGCACGATCCCTGCCGTGAAGTTCGGCCTCCTGCCTCCCTATCGCAGCGGCGTGACCGCGGATCCGCAGTGGATGACGGCGTTCGCACGCGCCGCAGAGGCCTGCGGCTTCGAGTCGCTGTACGTCGCCGAGCACGTCGTCGTCCCCGCCGGCTACACGAGCCGATACCCGTACAGCGACACCGGGCGCATGACGTTGCCGGACAATGCGGACTTCCCCGATCCGCTCGACCTGCTCGCCTTCGTGGCCGGAGCCACGACGACGCTCGGCCTCGGCACGGGACTCCTGGTCCTGCCCGAACACCATCCGGTGCAGCTGGCGAAGCGCCTCGCGACGCTCGATCGTCTGTCGGGCGGACGCCTCGTCGTCGGTGTCGGCGTCGGCTGGCTGCGCGAGGAGCTCGAAGCGATGGACATCGACCCATCGACGCGCGGCGCACGCGCCGACGAATGCATCGAAGCCATGCGTGTCCTGTGGCGTGACGACGAGGCGACGTTCCACGGCCGCTTCTTCGACTTCGAACGCGCCTGCAGCTTCCCGAAGCCGCTCGACCGGACGATCCCGATCCACATCGGTGGTCACAGCGAGGCCGCGGCCCGCCGCGCCGGTCGGGTGGGAGACGGGTTCCATCCGCTCGGTCTCGAGGGTGAGCAACTCGAGGAACGCCTCGACCAGATGCGCGCCGCAGCAGCCGAAGCCGGACGTGACGCGAACGCCATCGAGATCACGTTGGGTGGACTGCTGGACCAACTCGACGACGACGCGACTTGCGACGGTCGACAAGCACGGCACGACGCGACTGGTGCTGTCGACGCGTGAGCGCGACATCGGCAAGGCGACGGACCAACTCGAGCACTTCGCGGACAGGTTCATCCGATGAAGAGAAAGCTGCGGTTCGGCATGCAGTTGCCGGTGCAAGCCCAGAGCACCTACTTCGTCGAGGACTGGGAGAAGGAGGCAGGCGCGCAGGAGCTCGCGGCCGTCGCGCGGACGTGCGACGAGACCGGCTTCGACTACGTCGCCGTCTGCGATCACGTCGCCATCCCGCGGGCCAACGCACCGACGATGAACACGACGTGGTACGACACGGTCGCGACACTCAGCTGGCTTGCCGCGCTCACGACGAACGTGCGCTTGCTCAGTCACGTGTTCGTGCCCGCCTACCGCCATCCGCTGCAGACCGCGAAGGCATTCTCGACGCTCGACGCACTCAGCGGCGGGCGAGCGATTCTCGGTGTGGGCGCCGGTCATGTCGAAGCGGAGTTCGACCTGCTCGGCGTCTCGTTCGCGGATCGGGGTAGGCGCACCGACGAGGCCGTGGACACGATTCGCGCCGCGTTCGCGGATGAGTGGAGCGCGGGTGACTTCGGGCAACGGCCACGACCCATCCAACCAGGAGGGCCGCCGATCTGGATCGGTGGCTCGTCGAACGCGGCCATCCGGCGCGCCGCCCAACGAGGCGACGGTTGGCTGCCGCAAGGCACCTTGAAGAAGGACATGCCTGCAGCCATCGGGCGCATCCACGAACTCCGAAGCGCGGCCGGTCGCGGCGGCGACTTCACCGTCGGCGCCATAGCGCCGTTTCTCTACGTCGGCGATCCGGGGTGGGACACGGGCAAGGGTTGCCTCGCGGGTGAGGCCGAGAGGATTGCGAGCTACCTGCGGGACTACGCCACGATGGGCGTCGATCAGGTGCAGGTGCGATTCCGGTCGCGCACGTGCGACGAGTTGTGTGACCAGATCCGAGCGTTCGCGGCGGAAGCGGCGCCGTTGCTCGACGATGACAAGGGGTGAGGATGGATTTGCTCGACGGCAAGGTCGCGTTGGTGTCCGGTGTCGGTCCCGGCATGGGTCGCGACATCTCGGTGCAGCTCGCAGAGCACGGTGCGGACGTCGTGCTCGGTGCCCGCACCGAGGCGAACGTGGACGCGGTCGCCGCCGAGGTCGAGGCGCTCGGACGCAAGGCGGTCCGCGTGCAGCTCGACGTCACCGACAAGGACTCGTGCCAGCGAGCCGTCGACACCGCGACGTCGTCGCTCGGCCGCATCGACATCCTCGTGAACAACGCGTTCCACGACGGCGATCACCGGCTGTTCGAGAAGGCGGACTTCGATTCGTGGCGCACCACGATGGACGTCAACCTCTGGGGAACACTGCAGTTGACGCAAGCAGTCGTCCCGGAGATGAAGCGCCAGCGCGACGGCCGCATCGTCATGGTGAATTCGATGTCCGCAGTCCGCACCGAGGTCCGCTACGGGGCGTACGCGGCGTCGAAGTCGGCGCTCGCAACTGCCACGAAGACGCTCGCGCAGGAGCTCGGCCAGTACGGGATCCGGGTCAACGGCATCCATCCCGGTTACATCTGGAGCGACAAGGTGGAGTGGTACGTCAACTACTTGGCAGAGAAGGAAGGCATCACGTTCGCCGAGAAGAAGGCCCACCTGGAGGCCGAGACAGCGCTCGGCTACCTCCCGCACTCGTCGGAGATCGCCGGGTCGGTCGTGTTCTTCGCTTCGGACCTGTCGAAATGCGTGACGGGCCAGGCGCTCGGAGTCAACGCCGGACACTGGTTCCAGGGCTTCTGAATGATCAAGCTCACGGTGCTGGTCAAGCGCAACCCGGCACTCTCCATCGATGACTTCCACGAACAGTGGCGCGCGCACGGACGGATGATCGCCGGCGAGCCCGCGTTCCGGCCCTACATCCGCCGCTACGAGCAGAACCACCGTCTGCCGGCGGACTATCGCAACGGAGACACGTACGACGGCATGGCCATCCAGTGGTTCGACTCGTATCACGACTTCATCGCGATGCTGCAAGACCCTGCCTACGCCGAGAAGATGCAGCCCGACGAGAGTCGCATCCTCGACATGGACAACATCGTCGTGATCTTCACCGACGAGGCCGAGGTCTTCATTGACTGAGAGCCTGCGGGGCAAGATCGCGCTCGTCACCGGCGGCGCGTCGGGGATCGGCGCTGCGACCGCGACGTTGTTGCAGGATGCCGGCGCGGTCGTCGTCGTGGCGGACCTCGGCGGCGAGAACCCTGTCGACGTGACCGACGAACGGGCGGTCGACGAACTGGTCGATCGCGTCGTCGCGGACCACGGACGACTCGACATCGCGGCGAACGTCGCCGGCACGTCGGGCACGTACGCCAACGTTGCCGACGCGACCACCGAGTCGTGGCGTCATACGTTGCAAGTGAACCTCGACGCCGTGTTCTTCTGCCTGCGCGCGGAACTGCGCGCGATGCGCGCCGCCGGCAACCGCGGCACCATCGTCAATGTCGCTTCTTCCGCGGGGAAGATGGGCGTTCCGGGCTTGGCGGCCTACTCGGCGAGCAAGCACGGCGTGATCGGGCTCACGAAGTCGGCCGCGCTCGAGGTCGCCCGCGACGGCATCCGGGTCAACGCCGTCTGTCCGGGCACGATCCGGACGCCGATGTTGCGCGGCTTCGTCGGCGGTGACGAGGAGACGCTCGAGAAGATGGGACGGCGGGCGCCGATCGGTCGCATCGGCGAGCCCGACGAAGTCGCCGAAGCGATCGTCTGGCTCTGCTCCGATGCCTCCTCGTTCGTGACCGGACACGCGCTCGAGGCGGACGGCGGCGTGGCGGCGATCTGAAGGCGATCTGAATCTGCCCTCGATCCTCGCGTTCTCCGGGTCGCCGTGGGCGCTCCAGCGACCACGGCGCACCAACATTCGGGCTGGTCGTCAGCGGCGGAAGGCGGCGATCACGTCGGCGAAACGTTCGACCGGCGCGGTGTCGCCCAGGTCCGGCAGCGACACGATCGCCTGCTGCACGCCGGCGTCTGCGAGCTCGCGGTAGCGGCCGGTCAGCTCCTCGGTCGACCCATAGTTCACCGACGACAGTTGCGTGACGGTGATCTCGGCGAAGTCGCGGTCGACGTCTGCGCAGTGGCGACGGAGCACGTCGATCTTGTGCCGGATGGTGTCGGGCTCACCGAACAGGTTGCATGCATCGGCGTGCCGCGCGACGAGTCGCAACGTCTTCCGTTCGCCCGACCCACCGATGAGGATCGGGATCCGCTCCTGCAACGGACGCGGATAGCAGATCGCTTCGGGAACCTCGATCGTCCGCCCGTGGAACGCGGGCGATCCCGGGCCCCACATCAGCGGCAACAGTTCGAGCGCGTCCTCGAGCATCTCGTAGCGCCGCCGAGTCGGTGGAAACTCCCAGCCGTACAGCTTGTGCTCGCGAGCGAACCACGCCGCGCCGAGACCGCACATCGCCCGCCCACCCGACAGCACGTCGAGCGTCGCGACGAGCTTTCCGAGATGCGCAAGGTTGCGGTAGGTGATGCCGGTGACGAGGACGCCGAGTCGCGCGCGCGACGTGACCGCGGCGAGGTAGCCGAGCGTCGTGTAGCTGTCGAGCATCTCCTCCCACTCCCGGCCGACGCCCGGGATCTGCAGGAAATGATCCATCACCCAGATGCTCGTGAAGCCGGCCTCCTCGGCCGCGGGCGCGATCGATGCCAAACGGGGCGCGATCTCCTCGGCGCCGCCGGGCCACGTGAAGCGCGAGATCTGCAAGCCGAACTCCAACGGCACGGGCTGCTCCTTCTGCCGGCGGGCGGATTCGGGTGCGGTGACGAAGGCTGGAGGAACGAGAACGACGTCCGACGGCGGGAACACCGAAGCGAAGCCCTCGTCGCCGATGGTCGACTCCAACGCGCTGGTGGCGCGCAACTGTGAAGCCAGCACCTTCGGGGGCACGGGAACGGCGCGGACACGGTTGCGGGCGCGGCACACTGCCTCATCCGGTTCGAACAGCACCGCGTACACCGGCACGCGATGGCGGGCCGCCGCCGAGAGATACGCGCGTCGCCGTTCAGCCTCGAGGGCCGTCGAGTCGACGACCGTCGTCAACCCGCGGCGGAGCCGCTTGTCGACGACGAGGTCGAGCACCTCGAACGCGTCCTTGCCGGCGCGCTGGTCGTGCTCGCCACGGCCGACGACTGCGCGCATCCGATCTGACGACACGATCGAATCCGGTTCGAACCACTGTGCCGCCCAGTAGGACTTGCCGGACGACGACGCGCCGACCAGCACGACGAGACACGGGTCAGGCAGCCGTATCACTGACCCTGACCGCCTACCAGAGCTGATCGGTGTACGTGTCGGTACCGGGGATGGTGGGGATGAACGGCGCCGTCCACAACATGCGCCCGATGCCGTCGCGCTCGAGCTCGGCGGCGGCGGCGTGCTGCTCGTCCCACCACTCGCGCCGGCGAGTCCGTGGTGAACGACAGGTTCAACACACGGCGGTCGGGGTGATCGAGTCGCGCCTGCGTCACCGGCGCGTCGTCTGGCAACGGAATCGGCGTGAAGCCGATCTCGAGCTCGGGGAGAGACGACTGCTGCACCCACTCACCGAGGCGGCCGGCGTCGACACCGTCGGCCAGCTCGACCAGCGTCGCCGTCAAGCCGCCGAAGGGATGATCGAGCGCGAGCTCTGCGGGGACGCCGTCGCCGGCCTGTGCTGTCCACGCGTGCCGGTAGAGCAGCGTGTGGATGTGGTCGCGCTCGGCGAACATCCGGCCGTGCTCGTGCAGCCAGTTGACCTGGCGCAGCGCCCAATCGACGTGCTCGTCATGACGGCCGTCGAGGATCCAGTAGACCGCGAGGTACGAGCCGAGGTCGGCTCCGCCGAAGAGGTCGAGGTCGACGCCGAAGCGCAAGTCCTTCAGCGCGCGGGTGGCGACCCACCGTCGACCGGCGAAGAGCCACGGGCCGACCATGCACCCGGCGTAGAAGTGATCGCGCTCGTACCACCGGTTGTACGCGACCTCGTGGCCGTGGTGCGGCTCGACCAGCGTGAACAACATCGACCCGAGGCGGACGTCGCCGCCGAGGTCACTCACGTATGCCGTAGCGAGCCAGACCGAACGCCGTGATGGCGTTGCCCCGTATGAGCTTGTAGATCTCGTCGTCGTCGAGGCCCGCCTTCTCGCAGATCTCGGACGCGACCTCCTTGCTGCGAGGGAACGTGGAGTCGGCGTGTGGGTAGTCGGTCTCGAAGCAGATCTGATCCATGCCGATGATGTCGCGGTTCTTCAGTCCGACTTCGTCGTCGAAGATGCATCCGTACACGCGGCCCGGCAGGTACTCGGACGGCCGCTTCGGCAGGGATGTTCCGAAGCTGTTGTCGCTGCGCTCGGCCCACAGCTTGTCGGCGCGCTCGAGCACGTACGGCATCCAACCGACCTGGCCTTCCGAGTACGCGAGCTTGAGTGTCGAAAAGCGCTCGAGTGTGCCCGAGAAGATGTAGTCGAGCATCGAGCCCATCGCGTTCGAGAACGTGAGCGTCGAGCTCACGATGAACGGCGCGTCCGGCGATGTCGCCGGCATGCGCGACGACGATCCGATGTGCATGCAGACCACGGTTTCGGTCTCTTCGCACGCCTGGAAGAGCGGGTCCCAGAACTTGTTCTTGTCGTGTACGGACGGCAGCCCGAGCGGGTGCGGGTTCTCGGAGAAGGCGATGGCGTAGCTGCCCTTGTCGGCGCAGCGGCGTACCTCGGCGGCGCAGAGTTGCGCGTCCCACAACGGCACCATCGTCAACGGGATCAGACGGCCCTTCGCGTCGCCACCGCACCACTCGTCGATCATCCAGTCGTTGTACGCCTGCACACAGAGCAGCGCGAGGTCGGCGTCGCCCCCCTTCTTCACCTGCTCGTAGAACGTCTGGCCGCAGAAGCGCGGAAGTGTGTTGGGGAAGCAGATCGACGCCTCGACGTGGTTCGCGTCCATGTCGGCGAGGCGGTCCTTCTGCTTCCAGCAACCCGGACGGATCTCGTCGAACGTGACGGGCGTGACGTCGAGCTCGTCGAAGCCGACCGCGGCCGAGAGCTTCGGGAACGGATAGACGAGGTCGTCGTAGAGCCACCAGTCGCACCATTCGCCGTCCTCGACGCCCTTCTCGTACGAGAAGACGCCACCGGTGAACGAGAACTTGGCCTTGTCGCGCTCGACCCGAGGTGCTCGGTCGGCGAACTTCCCGGTGATCCTCGACGTCCAGAGGTCGGGGGGCTCGACGACGTGATCGTCGACCGAGATGATCCGAGGTATCTCCGGCATGCGGCTCAGACTAGAACGCGTTCTAGTCTGTCGCCATGCCCTACGCGATCGTGAACCCGGCGACCGAGCAGGTCGTCGGCGAGGCGCCCGAGGACTCCGTCGAACAGGTCGAGGCCGCGGCAGCCGCGGCCGCAGAGGCGTTCCCGGCGTGGAGCCGGACATCGCCGCAGGCGCGTGCGGCCCTGCTCGATCGCGCCGGCGACATCATCCGCGACCACATGGACGAGCTGATCCCCCTGGTGCAGGCCGAGACCGGGGCGACGATGCGTGTCACGAAGACGATGCAGGTGCCGACCTGTGTCGAGCGCTTCCGCCGCTACGCACGCGGCGCGGTCGAGCCGAACGTCATCGGGCTGCCGCCGGGGGAGATGCCCACGACGGCGCTCGCGCCCGGCGGCTTGATGGGAGCGATCGCGGTGCGCCAGCCAGTCGGTGTCGTCGCGTGCATCACGCCGTACAACTTCCCGATCGTGAACATGGCGGGAAAGATCGGTCCCGCGCTCGCCATGGGCAACACGGTCGTGGTCAAACCGGCGCCACAGGATCCGCTGGCCGTCATGCGCGTGTGCGAGCTCGTGCAGCAGGCGGGTTTCCCTGACGGAGTCATCAACGTCGTCACCGGATCCGGCGCTCAGGTCGGTGAAGCGCTCGTCGCGTCGAAGCACGTGGACATGGTCAGCTTCACGGGTTCGACCGCAGTGGGTCAGCGCATCGGTGCGGTCGCGGGACACGACATGAAGCGACTGCTGCTCGAGCTCGGCGGCAAGGGTGCTGCGCTCGTGTTCGACGATGCCGACCTGCGCACCGCGATCTCGACGATCGTGAGCGTGTGGGCGTTCCACTCCGGCCAGATCTGCACGGCTCCGACCCGCGTGCTCGCGCAACGCGGGGTGTACGACAAGCTCGTCGCCGGATTGCAGGCGGCAGCGGGATCGTTGAAGGTCGGTGATCCGCTCGAGAAGGACACGGTGCTGGGTCCCGTCATCTCTGCGGCGCATCGCGACCGTGTCGAATCGTATGTGCGAGCCGGGATCGACGAAGGCGGAACGGTCGTCGCCGGCGGCGATCGTCCCGACATCGCCACCGGGTTCTACGTCGCACCGACGTTGATCGCCGACTGCAAGCCAGGGATGACGGTCGTGCAGGAGGAGATCTTCGGTCCGGTCGCCGTCGTCGTGCCTTTCGACGACGAGGACGAGGGCGTCGCGCTCGCGAACGGGACCGACTTCGGTCTGTACGACTACGTGTTCTCGGCCGACACCGCCCGCGCCATGCGGGTGGCGAAGCAACTCCGCAGCGGCAACGTCGGCATCAACACCGCGCAACGCAACCACGAGGCGCCGTTCGGCGGCTTCAAGCTCTCGGGCGTCGGCCGCGACGGTGGCTCGTTCGGCCTCCACGCCTACTCCGAGCTCCAGTCCATCGTCTGGCCCGGGTGAATTTGGCCGTTCTGGCGTCAACGAGTGCGGCATATGCGCACTGCGTCGACGCCAGAACGTAGAGCGCCGAGGGAGTGAGTTCGTGTCGAGACTCAGTTTCCGAACGAGAACTCGGTTCCGGCGAGGACGGCCTTGCTCAAGGGACGGACCGCGGCGCGGAGCTCGTCGCATCCGTCTTGTCCGAGGTGGAGCCACGGGGCCATGGCGAGCAGATCGGTCCGGTCCTCGATCGCCTGGTGGAACGTCTTGCCTTCATCGGTGAAGCCGCCGTCGTCGTCGACGAGGCCTCGATCACGCAGCCGCGACACGGCGGCGTCCCAGTCGTCGTCGCTCCAGGCGCGCGAGGTCTGGAGCGGCGTCCGACCGACGTCCGCCGTCGCGGCGTGCAGCACCAATGCTTCGACGGGGTCGACGCCGGCGCTGACGAGACAGACGACGTGACCGTCGCCGCGGAACTCACGGAGCACCGAAATCGCGTGCCACAGCGCAACGTGTGGTTGGGCCGGCCATGGAAGCGACGCGTGTGCCGCCGCCAGCGGGCGACCTGCGCGCGGTGCAGCCCTCCGCGGCAGTCCGGGCCAGCGACGCCGCCCGCGTCAGCGTCGGCGACTCGATCTCGTCTCCGAGCACCCGTCGCAAGGCCTTGTCGACGGCATCGAACCGGGCCTTCACGACCGCGGCGGGCGGCGCCTTCGACCACGCCGACGGAAGCGCGTGAGTGACGAGATCAGGGTTGAAGTTGTAGAACGCGGCGATCACGACGCTCGGCTCGACCGCGCCCATGGGTGCAGACCGTGATGCGAAATAGCCGTCGCGGCCGTCGATACCCAGGCTCGCGTAGGCGTCGAAGGCCTCCGGTGCGAAGTACACCATGCCGTGGTACGGCTCGAGGGTCCGCCACATCTTCCGCGCCATGATCGAATTCACAGGCCGAAGGTAATCGTGCTGCCCGGCACAGTCAGCGGGAGCGAGCGACCCGCAGGGACGAGCGAGTTCGTGTCGAGAGACTCCCAGATGTTGCCCAAAACTAGAACGTGTTCTAATCTGACGATCCGTGGCCGCCTACGATCTCGTGATCCGCAACGGCGTCGTCGTGGACGGTACGGGACTGCCGCGACGTCGGGCGGACGTGGCCGTCACCGGGGGCCAGATCGCTGAGATCGGGCTCGTGGACGGGGCCGGCGAGCGCGAGCTCGACGCCGGCGGCAGGGTCGTCGCCCCCGGCATCGTCGATCCGCACACCCACTACGACCCGCAGCTGACGTTCGAGCCGTACGCCACGTCGAGCTGCTTCCACGGCGTCACGACCGTGGTCGCCGGCAACTGTGGTTTCTCCGTGGCGCCGCTACGGCCCGGTGACTCCGACTGGCTCATCCAGCTCTTCGCACGGGTCGAAGGCATGGATGCATCTGCGCTCGGCGGCATCCCGTTCGACAGCTTCGAGACCTTCCCCGAGTACCTGCGCACGCTCGAAGGTCACATCGGCGTCAACGCCGCGTTCTACGTCGGTCACTGCGCGGTGCGCCGCTACGTGATGGGTGACGCGTGCCAGGAGCGCGAAGCGACGGACGACGAGATCGACGAGATGGCCATCATCGTCGCCGAAGCGATGGAAGCCGGCGCGGCCGGCTTCTCGTCCACGCACTCGCCGACGCACTTCGATTCGGCGAACCGGCCGGTGCCGAGCCGCCTGTCCTCACCGCGCGAGCTCGAACGCCTTGTCGCCAGCGCGGGCCAGGCTGCTCGCGGTGGTTCGATCGCGTATCTGCCGCTCTCCGCGGTGGGTGGCATCACACCCGAAGACGAAGCGTTGCTCGTGCGGCTGTCGCTCGTCGTCGCGGATGCCGGTGGTCATCCAAGGCCTCGGTGCGCGGTCGAAGGTCGACGCCCCGACGGCAAGTTGGGACAACGCCAAGCGGTTCGTCGACGCGGCAACGGAGCAGGGGGCCGCGGTCTACTCGCTCGCCATGTCGAAACCGTTCAACCGCACGTTCACACTCGCTGCCGGCACGACCATGTACGAAGGAGCGCTCGACTTCAACCGCATGTTCACGGATGCGACCGATGTCGACGCACGCGTGGCGCTGCTGCGCGATCCGTCCTTCCGCGATGCCATCCGCCATTCGGTCGAGAATCCAAACCGTGATCCGGCCAAGGGCGCGACGTTGCCGCCACCGCACTGGGACGTCGTGCACGTCAACAAGGTGTCGCGCCCGGAGAACGAGAAGTACGTCGGGCGCGGGCTCACTGACATTGCGGCCGAGCTCGGCGTGCATCCCACGGACGCGATGATCGACATCGCACTGTCGGAGAACCTCACGACCGAGTTCGTCTGGCGCACCGAGACGCAGGAATGGATCGACGGCACGCGCATCGCGCAAGCCGACCCGCACATGCTGGTCGGGACGAGCGACGGCGGCGCGCATCTCGATCGTGACGACGGCGCCGAGGCCCACAGCTATTTCCTCAAGAACTGGGTGCGCGACTGGCAGGGGTTCACGCTCGAGGAAGGTGTGCGCCAGATCACAGCTGTCCCTGCTGCGCTGTGCGGCATCATCGACCGCGGAGTGCTGCTGCCCGGTTACGCCGCCGACATCTACATCTTCGATCCGGACACGATCGGTCCCGCGCACAAGGAGTTCGTGCACGACTTCCCCAACGGCGCAGGCCGGTGGACGTCGAAGCCCGACGGTGCGTACGCGACGGTCGTCAACGGCCGGCTCATCGTGCTCGAAGGCGAGCTCCAGCAGGACGCCGGCCTGCCGGGACGGGTTCTGCGCCCGAACGTACGCGCCGAGGCTGCGGCGAGCTCGTCATGAAGGCCATCGTGTGGACGGGCGAGCTCGAGGTGCGCGACGACGTCGACGTGCGCGCGCCGCGGCCGCACGAGTTGAAGGTTCGCATCCACAACGCCGGCCTGTGCCACAGCGACATCTCCGTGATCGACGGCACGATCCCGTTCCCGACGCCGGTGGTGATGGGTCACGAGGGTGCTGGCGTGGTGGAGGAGATCGGCAGCGCGGTCCAGAAGGTCGCCGTCGGCGACCACGTCGTGCTCACCACCCTCGGCAACTGTGGCCAGTGCGACGCGTGCGACCGTGGGCAACCGACTCATTGCCGTGACACGTTCGGCAAGCTGCCTCGCCCGTTCACCGTCGGGGGCGAGAAGGCGTTCCAGTTCGCGAATGCCGGCGTGTTCTGCGAGCACACGGTCGTGAGCGAGACCCAAGCCGTCGTGATCGACAAAACCGTGCCGTTCGAGGTCGCGTGCCTCATCGGCTGCGCGGTCGTGACCGGAACCGGCGCGGTGCTCAACCGAGCGAAAGTGCAGCCCGGACAGACCGTCGTCGTGATCGGTGCGGGCGGCATCGGTCAATCCGTGATCCAGGCGTCACGCCTTGCCGCAGCCGGACGCATCGTCGTCGTCGACGCCAACCCCGCGAAGGAAGCGGTGGCGCGTGACTTCGGCGCGACCGAATTCATCGATGCGAGCGCAGCGGACGACATCGTTGCCGCGACGAAGGACCTCCTGAGCAACGGCGCTGATCACGTCTTCGAGTGTGTCGGTCACCCCGCGCTCATTCGCAACGCCATCGACATGCTCGACTGGGGCGGTACGTGCACGCTGCTCGGTGTACCGAAGCTCGGGACCGAGGCGAGCTTCGTCGTCAACTCGCTCTACAACGACAAGTCGATCCTCGGTTGCCGGTACGGCTCGACGCGCCCGCACCACGACATCCCGATGCTCGTCCGCTTCTACCAGGACGGGCGTCTGCAGCTCGACGAGATGGTCTCGCAGCGCTATCCGCTGGGCGACATCCGTCAAGCCCTCGACGACATGCACGCCGGCAAGCTCAACCGCGGCGTCCTCGACGTCCTCGACGTGACCCACCAGTAGGAGAACGGTTCCCAAATGGAGTTCGGCATCTTCGCCCAGTTGTTCGTGCCTCGGTTCGAGCGCGACGTCGACCCTGCAGCAGAGCACAAGCGCATCATGCGCAACGTCGACATCTCGCTCGCCGCTGAACGAGCAGGGTTGAAGTACGTGTGGTGCCCGGAGCACCACTTCCTCGACGAGTACTCGCACATGCCCGGACCCGAGGTGTTCCTGTCATACGTCGGCGCGCAGACCGAGCGCATCCATCTGGGTTCGGCGATCTTCAACATCACACCTCCGGTGAACAAGCCGGCTGCGCGTCGCGGAGACGGTCGCGTTGATGGATCACCTGCTCGACAACCGATTCGAGTTCGGCACCGGGCGCGGCTCGTCGACGACGGAGGTGTTCGGCTTCGACATCGACGATCTCGGGCTCACGAAGGAGATGTGGCGAGAGACGATCACCGAGATCCCGAAGATGTGGAAGGACGGCAAGTACGGCTACGAAGGCAAGTTCTTCCGCATGCCGGAACGTGAGGTGTTTCCCAAGCCATACGGTCCCGCCCATCCCGCCATGTGGGTGGCGGCGGGTTCGCCGCCGACGTTCGGCGAGGCGGGCTCGCTGGGACTCGGCGCCTTCTGCTTCTCCGAGGGCTCACCCCGCGAGATCGAGCCTCTGGTGAAGAACTACAAGAACGCCATCGCCGACGCCACGCCGGTCGGGGACTATGTCAACAACAACCTGATGGCGGTGACGAACCTGGTCTGCATGGAGGACCGCGACGAAGCGTTCCGTTCCGCCGCCGACATGAGGATGAACTACTACACGAGCCTCATGCACCACTGGCTCGACAACATCCCGACGCCAGAGGGGTTCCCGAAGTGGCCGGAGATCCTGCCCGAGCCGACCCCGGAGCAGATCGAGAAGGCGACAGCGGCCGGCTACGCGGTCGTGGGCGATCCCGACGACTGTGCGAAGGCGATCCAGCGTTGGGCTGACATCGGCGTCGACCAGCTGACGTTCAGTCCGACAACGAACACGCTGTCGACCGAGACGGTGATCGCGTCGATGGAGCTGTTCGGCAAGGAAGTCCTGCCGCAGTTCGACAAGGACCCGGTGCACTCCACGACGAAGTACCGGGAAGCCGCCGCCCGCGCGTGACGCTGCCGGACGAGTTCGTCGAGCTCGCCGCACGGGTCTCCAATTGGGGACGGTGGGGTGACGACGACGAGATCGGCACGCTCAATCTCATCGACGCCGAGGCGGTGCGGCGCGGGGCGGCGGCGGTCCGGACCGGCAAGCGGTTCTCACTGGCCGTGCGGCTCGACCAGCACAGCCCGCAGATTGGGTCGATACCCGGGCGAATCAACCCGCTGCACGCAATGGTCGCGATCAACACGCAGTATCAGGGGACGCCCGACGGGTTCTGCACCAGTGACGACATCGTGACCATGGGCTTGCAGGCGGCGACGCACTGGGATGCCCTCAGTCACGTGAGTTACGGCGGAAAGCTCTACAACGGCTTCCCGGCGTCATCAATCACGGCGGAGACCGGAGCGACGAGATGCGGGATCTCCCGCATCCCGACGTTGGTATCACGCGGTGTGCTCCTCGACGTCGCCCGCGCGCTGGGGCGCGAGCGGCTCGAGGGCGGCTACGGGATCACTTCCGACGACCTCGACGTCGCGCTCGCGCTCGCCGGTGAAGGACTCACGATCGAGCCGGGCGACGTCGTGCTCGTTCGCACTGGCAACATGCAGCTGTTCAAGGCCCGCGATCGACAGACCTACACCGCCGGAACCCAACCCGGACTCACGATGGCAACCGCGCAATGGTTTCGGGACCGCGACGTCGCCGCGGTCGCGACCGACACGGTCGCGTTCGAGGTGTACCCGGGCGAGCGGGACGACGTGGTGTTCCCCGTGCACCTCCTGCACCTGCGCGACATGGGCTTGACGCAGGGACAGAACTTCGACCTCGAGGCGCTGTCCGTCGACTGCGCGGCCGACGGCGTCCATCAATTCATGCTCGAGGCATCGCCGCTGCCGTTCACCGGCGCGGTCGGCTCGCCGGTGAACCCCGTTGCGATCAAGTAGAACCGCAGCCGTGCCTTTCGAACTTCGGGTCGATTGTGGGGCGATAGCCCCACAATCGCACCAACATTCGTGCGGGAAGCGGGAGAGATCGTGGGGCTGACGTTCAACTTGGCGGATCTGACGGAGGCCGCGGTCGACCGCGTTCCGGAGCGACGGGCGCTGATCACCGCCGAGCGCACGTTGACGTACGCCGCCCTCGAGGAGCGGGCGAACCGGTTGGCAGCGTGGCTCGCCGACCAGGGCATCGGTCCGGGCGACCATGTCGGCTGCTACCTGTTCAACGGCACCGAGTACGTCGAGACCATGCTCGCGGCGTACAAGCTGCGCGCCGTTCCGATCAACGTCAACTACCGCTACGTCGAGGACGAGCTTCGCTACTTGTTCCGCGACGCGGATCTCAAAGCGCTCGTCCACGATGCGGAATTCACGCCTCGGATCGAAGCGGTGCGCGACGGGTTGCCGTTGCTGACGACGACGCTGTCCGTCGGCGGAGCGGACACCGCGAGCAGCGACTACGAACAGGCGCTCGCGGCGTCGTCGCCGGAGCGAGTACCGGTGCAACGCCGAGGCGACGACCTCTACATCATCTACACCGGTGGCACGACGGGCATGCCGAAGGGCGTCGTCTGGCGGCAGGAGGACGCGTTCTACTCGTGCTTCGGTGGCGGCGACTACAGCCGCGCCAATCCGGTCAAGACGCCGGAGGAGATGCCCGAGCGCATCGGGTCGCCCTTGGTCTTCTTGCCGCTCGCGCCACTCATGCACGGCGCTGCGCAATGGACCGTGTTCGCATGGTTGATGTCCGGTGGCTGCAACGTGCTCACGGCGTCGCGGCCGCGCACCGACTACGCAGAGGTCTGGCGTCTGATCACCGAGCACAAGGTGCAGGTGCTCACGATCATCGGCGACGCGGTCGCACGGCCGTTGATCGACGAGTACAAGGCACACCCCGACCGGTACGACGCATCGTCGTTGGTGTCGATCGGATCAGGTGGCGCGCCTCTGTCGACCGCGGGTCGTGAGGAACTTGCTTCGACGTTTCCGCACACGATCCTCAACGACGGATACGGCGCGTCCGAGACGGGGGCTCAGGCCCGAAGCTTCGGCGGCGGCAAGTTCTCGAGCTTCGACGACGAGACCCTCGTGCTCGATCCCGAGACCTTCGAGGTGGTCGCGGCCGGATCGGGCGGGCAGGGACGGGTCGCCCGCCGTGGGCACATCCCCGTCGGGTACTACAACGATCCCGAGAAGACGGCGGCCACGTTCGTCGAGCACGGCGGCGAGCGCTGGGTGCTGACCGGCGACGTGGCCACCGTTCTCGAGGACGGCACGATCCAGTTGCTCGGACGCGGCTCGATGTGCATCAACACCGGCGGCGAGAAGGTCTTTCCCGAGGAGGTCGAGGGGGTCCTCCTCGGGCATCCCGCGGTGTACGACGCGATCGTCGTCGGCATACCCGACCCGCGATGGGGCGAACGCGTCACCGCGGTCGTGCAGATCACGCCGGGTCACGAGATCGACGAGAACGTGTTGGTCGAGCACTGCCGCTCGCAGCTCGCGAGTTACAAGGTTCCGCGCGCCTTCGTGCCCGTCGAAGCCGTGCAACGATCACCCGTCGGCAAGGCCGATTACGGGTGGGCCAAGGAGATCGCAGTGAAGGAGGAACAGACGTGACGTTGCAGGTCGTTGGTGCAGGACTCGGGCGGACCGGGACCCATTCGTTGAAGCTCGCGCTCGAGCGCCTGCTCGACGGGTCCTGTTATCACATGATCGAAGTGTTCGGGCATCCCGAACACGTGGACACGTGGCGGCGTGCCGCGGAGGGCGAAGCCGTCGACTGGTCGACCTTCCCCGAGGGTTATGTCGCATCGGTCGACTGGCCGGGCGGTTCGTTCTGGCGCGAGATGGCCGGCGCCAACCCTGACGCGATCATCCTGCTGTCGACGCGGGCGTCGTCGGAGGCATGGTGGAAGAGCGCGAACGACACGATTTTCCAAGTGGTCGGCGCGGGGCCGGTCGAGCTGCCCGGATGGCGCGAGATGATCGATGCCATGTTCGCCAACCGCTTCACCGCGGACATCAACGACAAGGCTTCCGCGATCGAGGCCTACGAGCGGCACAACGCCGACGTGCGGGCGACGGCCGACCCGGCGCGGCTCGTCGAATGGACGCCCGGCGATGGTTGGGAGCCGATCTGTACCGCACTGGGCGTGCCTGTGCCCGACGAGCCGTTCCCTCACGTGAACACCACCGACGAGTTCCGCGCGATGGCGGGCCTGGACGGCGCGACATCACGGAGGGAGGACGACGGATGATCGACGCTCGCAACCTGTGGGAGCTGCTCGAGAAGCGGGTCGAGGCGACTCCCGACGCCGTCATGGCCGTCGACGAGAACGGTCGCGCGCTCACGTTCGCGGCGTACAAGGCCGAAGCGGAGCGTGCCGCTGCCGGTCTGGCGAGACTCGGGATCGGCGCGGGCGATGTCGTGTCGTGGCAGCTGCCGACGTGGCTCGAGTCGATCGTCCTGGTCTCCGCGCTCTCACGGCTCGGGGTGGTGCAGAACCCGATGCTGCCCATCTACCGCCAGCGCGAGGTCGGGTTCATCACGAAGCAGGCGGGCTCGCGTGCTGGTCGTGCCGGGCGCGTGGCGCAACTTCGACTACGAGGAGATGGCGCGCGGGATCGCCGCTGGACAGCCGGGGCTCGAGATCCTCGTCGCCAACCGGGCGTTGCCGCAGGGTGATCCGCAACGGCTGCCACCGCCGGAAGAACCTGTCGATCCGGCCGACCTTCCGGTTCGTTGGTACTACTACACGTCAGGGACGACGGCGGATCCGAAGGGAGCCAAACACACGGACGCGACGATCCGCGCCGCCGCGGTCGGGATGTGCGAACGGCTCGAGGTGACGGAGTCCGACCGCATCGGTTGCGTGTTCCCGTTCACCCATGTCGCCGGTGCCGTCTACATCTTCAGTGCGCTCGCGTTCGGCTGCACGATGATCATCGTCGAGGGCTTCGATGCCGAGTCGACACCACCCGTGCTCGCGCAGAACGAGGTCACGCTGGCCGGTGCAGGCACACCGTTCCACATGGCATACCTCGCGTTTCAGCGCAACCATCCCGAGGTCGCGCCGCTCTTTCCCAAGGCGCGCGCATACATCGGCGGCGGCGCACCGAAGCCGCCGCAGTTGCACTACGACGTGAAGTCAGAGCTCGGTGGCGTCGGCGTCGTGTCGGGGTACGGGATGACGGAAGCGCCCATCGTCACGATGGCCTCCGTGCGAGACGACGACGAGACGCTCGCCAACACCGAAGGCGCCGCCGTGAGCGGCGTCGACCTCATCACGGTGAAGATCGACGGATCCCGTGCGGCCGTCGGTGAGGAGGGCGAGATCCGGCTCAAGGCGCCGATGCTCATGCGCGGCTACGTCGACTCGACGCTCGACGCTGAGGCGTTCGACGAGAACGGCTACTTCCGCACCGGTGACCTGGCCGTGCTCGACGAGCGCGGCAACGTCCGGATCACCGGACGGGTGAAGGACATCATCATCCGCAACATGGAGAACATCTCCGCGAAGGAGCTCGAGGACAGTCTCTTCACGCATCCGAAGGTGGCCGACGTCGCCGTGGTCGGCCTGCCCGACGAGCGCACCGGCGAGCGGGCGTGCGCAGTCGTGGTGGCAGCGGACGTCGGCGCGCCACCGTCGCTCGACGAGCTGTGCGCGTACTTGCTCGCGGGCGGCCTCATGAAGCAGAAGCTGCCCGAGCAGCTCGAGATCGTGGATGCGCTACCGCGCAACCCGACCGGCAAGATCGTGAAGTTCGAGCTGAGAGACAGGTACGCAAAGCCATGACTGCTGTCGCTGACGCCCGCGTGATCGACCTGCTCGACGGAGACCTCTACGCCGGCGATCCGTACCCGACGTACGAGTGGCTGCGCGAGAACGCGCCCGTGTACCGCGACGAGGTCAACGAGCTGTGGGGCATCAGCCGCCACGCGGACATCGTCCACGTGTCGCGTCACCCCGAGTTGTTCTGCTCCGGCGAGGGCTTCCGGCCGAAGACGCCACCGGACAGCTCGATGATCTCGCAGGACGATCCCCGCCACACCCGTCAACGCCGTCTCGTGTACAAGGGCTTCACCCCGAAGCAGGTCGCGGGCATGGAGGCGCATACCCGTGCGATCGTCACCGAGATCCTCGACACGGTCGCGCCGCTCGGGCACTGCGACTTCACGCAGGACGTCGCAGTGCCGTTGCCGATGATCGTCATCGCCGAGATGCTCGGCGTGAAGGTCGAGGACCGTGACCGGCTGCAGGCGTGGTCGGACGAGCTCATCAAGGGCGCCGACGGCAAGGTCACCGACGAGGTCGTCGCGCAGTTCGCAGATTTCTGTGCGTACATCACCGAAGTGATCGAAGATCGCCGCGCCAACCCTCGCGACGACCTCACCTCGATCCTGACGCACGCGGAGATCGTGGACGACGACGGCGAACGTCACGCCTTCACGCTCGACGAGCTGATCTCCGAGTTGCTGCTGATCCTCGTCGGCGGCAACGAGACCACGCGCAACGTGATCTCGGGCGGGATGGAGGCTCTGATCGCGCATCCGTCGCAACGCCAGTTGCTGATCCACGATCCGTCGCTGTTGCCGATCGCCATCGAGGAGATGCTGCGGTGGGTCACGCCGATCGTGAACTTCCAACGCACGGCCACCACGGATGCCGACGTCGCCGGCGCGCCGATCGCGGCGGGGGAGAAGCTGCTGCTGCTCTACGGGGCCGCGAACCGCGACCCGTCGGTGTTCGGGCCGACGGCAGCCGAGTTCGACATCCGCCGCGACCCGAACCCGCACATCGTGTTCGGGTTCGGCACCCACTTCTGTCTCGGAGCGTCACTCGCGCGCCTCGAGATCCGCGTGATGTACGAGGAGCTGTTGGGCCGCATACCGGACATCGAGCTCGCGCCGGGCGCCACTGTGCAGCGCACCCCGTCGGCTTTCATCCGCGGCATCAACTCGATGCCCGTGGAGTACACGGCGAGTTAGAGAGCGAATGTTGGTGCTCCGTGGCCGCTAGAGCGGCCACGGGCACCCGGAGAACGGAGAGGTTGATGGGACTGTTGGACCACAAGGTGGCGATCGTCACCGGGGCAGGCCACGGGATCGGACGCGGGCACGTGCTCGAACTGGCGAGGCACGGAGCGTGGGTCGTCGTGAACGACCTGGGCGGCTCCGTGTCGGGCGAGGGGGCGAGCCAGGACGCCGACCTCACCGTGAAGCTCATCGAGCAGCAGGGCGGCGAGGCGATCGCCAACTACGGAGACGTGTCGGACGAGTCGCAGTCGGGCGAGATGATCCAGCAAGCCGTCGACACCTGGGGACAGCTCGACGTTGTCGTCAACAACGCCGGCATCGTACGCGACAGCGTCATCTGGAACATGCCGGTGGCGGACTTCGACGCCGTCATGCGAGTCCACGTGCGGGGCACGTGGCTGCCGTGCCATCACGCCGCGAACCACTGGCGCAACCGTTCGAAGAACGGCGAGACCTTCACCGGCCGCATCATCAACACGGTCTCGGGCGCCGGTCTCGTCGGGAACTTCGGCCAGACGAACTATGCGACCGCCAAGGCAGCGATCGCGGGGCTGACGCAGACGTTGTCGCTCGAGCTCTACCGGATGGGCGTCACGGTGAACGCGATCGGTCCTGCAGCCGCGACTCGGATAACAGGCACGATGCCCAACGCCCCCACGGTCATCGAAGCCGACGACGTTCGCGACGACGAGTGGAACCCGATGGACCCCGCGGTGTCGTCACCCGTCGTCGTGTGGCTGGCGAGCGACGAGAGTCAGATGGTCACCGGCCAGGTGATCCGCGCCGTCGCCGAGAACATCATCCTCATGCAGGGCTGGACCGACGGTCCGACCATCAACAACGGCGGCAAGCGCTGGGACGCCACCAAGCTCGGCCAGCAACTCGCCACCGACGTGTTCAAGACGAGGGCGTCCGGCCTGCGGTACCGAGCGACCACGCCCCCTG
>CAWGFA010000027.1:0-238277 GCA_963821725.1 uncultured Acidimicrobiia bacterium | reverse complement strand
TGGTCGATGCAGAACTCCGCAGCACCGAGGCTCGACGCCGCCTGACGGATGCGGTTCTCGTTGAAGAAGTGCTGTGTGACCTGGAGCCCACGGCCTTCGCCACCGAAGATGGCGCCGTCCGGCACGCGCACGTCGGTCAGACGGATGTGCGCGTGGTCGGTGGGCATGTTGAACGTCCACAGGAACTCGACGATCTCGAATCCGGGACTGTTGGTCGGAACGAGGAACGCGGTGATCCCTTCGCCGTCGCCGGCCTTGCCGCTCGTGCGGGCGAAGATGAGGTCGTACTGCGCAGCATGGATGCCCGTGTTCCACGTCTTCTCACCGTTGATGATCCACTCGTCGCCGTCTCGCACCGCGGCGGTCTCCATGTGCGTCGCGTCGGATCCGTGCTGCGGTTCCGTGATGCCGAACGCGAACCCGCGCCGGCCTTCGGCGAGATCGTCGATCCACTCGGCCTTCTGCTCGTCGGTGCCGTACCGGATCATGAGCAGCAGCCCGACGTTGTTGCCGACGATCGCGTGCTCGTTCTGGAGATCGCAGTGCAGCCCGAGTCCCTTGCGTGCGAGGTGCTCGCGGATCACCGCCATGCCCAGGTTCGTGCCCTCCTTGCCGCCGTACTCCTTCGGGAACGGATAGCGGTAGTGGCCGGCCGCATCAGCGCGGCGCCGCGCCTCCCGGAGCAGCTCTTCCCACTCCCGGTTCGGCAGCCCGCCGCGATCCCAGTCGGTGCGGGCGTCCTCCCGGCGGTGGTCGAAGTAGCGGATGTTGTCGTTCTCCTGCTCGAGCGGCTTGATCTCCCGCTCGATGAAGTCGTCGAGCTCGCCGAGGTAGTCGACGAGATCCTTGGGCAGCTCGAAGTCCATGCCGGCGATTCTGCCGGGTCGGCCGCCCACCCGTGAATGTTGGTGCGATTGTGGGGCCATGGCCCCACAATCGACCCAAGGTTCGCACTAGGCGGCCGCGGCGGCGTCGACGGCGGGGAGGTCGCCGAGGAAGCCGGCGATGCGGGTGAAGCGGCCGTCGTCGGCAAGCACGCCGACGTCGATGCCACCGACCGCGACGGTCCCGTCGTCACCCACGAGCTCCCACGCGAACCGCACGAGGGTGTGGTGCACATCGACGCCACTCGTCCGTCGAATGCTGTGACCCGGGAACTGCGCCTGGACGCCGTCGATCATGGCGCTCAGGCCCTCGTGGCCCTGGGACTCCATGAGTGGGTCGATGTAGTGGCCGTCGTCGGTCCACGCCGCCCGAATGGTCTCGGCGCGCTTCGCCGGGTCCGTCTCGTTCCACATCGCGATGTAGGCGTCGACGGTGTTGGTCACGTCACTCATTTGCTTGGCTCCTTTGTTGTCGTGGCGATACAAGCGATGGGTGCCACGGTGCGCCTCCGGGCGCGCCGATGCGATTACCTCCGAGGTAAGCGCCGAGCGGCTCCACCAGCGATACCGTCGACCCGATGACCGTCACCTCGACCGCGCCGCGTGTCGGTGACCTGCTGCGGGACTGGCGACAGCGTCGCCGTCGCAGCCAGCTCGACCTGGCCGTCGAGGCCGAGGTGTCCGCTCGCCACCTCAGCTTCGTCGAGACCGGGCGCTCGCGGCCCAGCCGCGAGCTCGTGCTGCACCTGGCCGAGCACCTCGAGGTCCCCCTGCGCGAGCGGAACTCCTTGCTTCTCGCGGCTGGGTACGCACCGTCCTATCGCGAACGTTCGCTCGACACCGATGAGCTCGAACCTGTCCGCGAAGCCATCGACAAGATCCTGAGCGGCCACGAGCCGTTCCCGGCCATGGTCGTCGATCGCTACTGGAACATCGTTTCCGCCAACAGAGCGTTGGTGTCGTTGCTCGGATCGGTCGTGAGCGCACGCTTGCTCGAACCGCCGGCGAACGCGCTGAGGATCGCTGTGCACCCCGAAGGGCTCGCGCCGCACATCGAGAACCTCGCCGAATACGCGGACCACCTGCTGGCCCGTCTTGATCGCCAGGCCGCCCTGGCAGGAAGCGCGCAGCTACACGAGCTCGCGCGCGAGCTGCGGTCGTACCCCGGCATCGTGAGTGCTCCCGCCTCCCACGATGACGTCGCCGACCGTCTGTTCGCGCCTCTGGTCCTTCGACTCGAGGGACGTCCGCGCCTGACGTTCTTCAGCACGATCGCGACGTTCGGCACCGCGCTCGACGTCACCGTGGCCGAGCTCGCCATCGAGCAGTTCTTCCCCGCCGACGCAGCCACGGCTGGCGCGCTGTCGGCCTGATCCGAAGGAGAGGCAGTGAGCGACACCGCTCGCATTCATCCGACCGCGATCGTCGACGACGGCGTGTCCATCGGCGCGGGCACGACCGTGTGGGACACGGTGCACCTGCGGACGGGAGCGCAGATCGGCAGCGACTGCATCATCGGTGAGAAGACGTACATCGCGCCCGATGTCGTCGTCGGCAATCGTTGCAAGGTCAACGGGTTCGTCTACGTGTGCAGAGGCGTCTCGATCGACGACGCGGTCATGATCGGAGCGAACGTGACGTTCACCAACGATCGCTTTCCTCGTGCGACGAACCCGGAGCTCGACGCGCTCCGACCCAGCGACCTGCGCGACGACACGTTGCGCACCCTCGTCCGCGAAGGAGCAACCATCGGCGCCGGCGCCACGATCGGCTTCGATCTCGTGATCGGGCGCTTCGCGATGATCGGCATGGGGAGCACGGTCACACACAGCGTGCCCGACTTCGCCCTCGTTGCCGGCAATCCCGCGCGCCCGCTCGGCTACGTGTGTCGCTGCGGTACGCCCGTCTACCGCGGAGGTTGGGGGACACGGGTGCCGGACTCGTGCACGTGTGCCGCGTGCGGCCGCCGCTACGAGCGGGACGACGACGCCGGAGGACTGCGCGAGCACGCGGCTTCATGACGACGCGGGCCCCGCGGTCACCGCCACCGTCACGCCGGTGTCCGGGCCGATCTTCGGGCCCGACGAGGACGCAGTGGGTCCCTCGATAGATGGTCGGCATGCACTTGTTGCAGTGGATGCACAAGCTCTCGCGGTCATCGCCCTCTTTCCACCGCCCGACCAGATCGGGCTCACGCAACAGCGCGCGACCCATCTGCACGAAGTCGAACCCCTCCTTGAGCGCGGCGCGCACCGTGTCGAGCCGGTTGATGCCACCGAGCAGGACCAGCGGCATGTCGAGCGCGGCGCGGAACTGCCGGGCATACGGCAGGAAGTACGCCTCTTCGAAGGGGTAGGTCACGAAGAACCGCTTGGCGAGGAGCTTGAAGCCGAGCCGCAACTTCGGTGGGAACGTCTGTGCCATCTCCGTGATCGGCGCGTCGCCGCGGAACAGGTACATCGGATTCTCGAAGGAACTTCCGCCGGTGAGCACGATGGCGTCGAGCGCGCCGTCGGCTTCGAGCATGCGAGCGACTTCGATGCTCTCGTCGATCCACAGCCCACCGGGCACGCCGTCGGCCATGTTGAGCTTGGCCAGCACCGCGATGCGATCGCCGGTCGCCTCCCTCACGGACATCGCGATTCGGCGGGCGAGTCGCGCCCGGTTCTCGAGCGCGCCTCCCCACGAGTCGGTCCGCCGGTTGAGCTTCGGGCTGAGGAACGCGCTGACGAGATAGCCGTGCCCGAAGTGGAGCTCGACGGCATCGAAACCCGCTGTTACTGCGCGCCGCGCTGCTGTCGCGAAGTCGCCCGTGATGCGTTCGAGATCCGCGTCTGTCGCGGCGCGGGTGAACTTCAACGCCTGCGGGGCGAACACCCGAGAGGGTGCAAGGCCCTGTTGTCCCGTGCCCGCGGCCACGGGACCGGCGTGGCCCAGTTGCATACTGGCGGCGGCTCCGGCGTCGTGCATGGCTTCGGCGAACCGGGCCAGACCGGGAACGGCTTCGTCGCGTACGAGGATCTCGCCCGGTGCCCCCTGCCCGTCATCGGAGACTGCGCAGTACGCCAGCGTCGTCATGCCGATACCGCCGGCCGCGACCGCCCGGTGATAGTCGATCAGGCGGTCGGTCACGACGTGCTTGCGAGTCATGCCTTCGAACGTCGCGGCCTTGATGATCGAGTTGCGCAGCGCGATCGGTCCGAGCTGCGTCGGTGAGAACGGATCGACGGGCACGGGCGGCGACGTTAGCTGCGGCGCCGGCGCTGCAGCCGCCAGCGGCTTGAATGTCGACCGTGACCCACACCGACCACTTCGATCTCTCGGGCAAGGTTGCCGTCGTGACCGGCGGCAGCCGCGGTCTCGGCCGTTCGATCGTGCAAGGGCTTGCGGAAGCCGGCGCCGACGTCGTCATCGCAAGCCGCAAGCTCGACAACTGTCAACGAGTCGCGGCCGAGGTCGAGGAGTCCACCGGGCGCCAGCGCGGTGGCCGTCGCGTGCCACGTCGGTCACTGGGACGAGTGCGATCGTCTCGTCGAAACCGTCTACGAGCGGTTCGATCACGTCGACGTGTTCGTGAACAACGCGGGAATGTCGCCGCTGTACGAGAACCTCGCCTCGATCACCGAAGAGCTGTACGACAAGACGCATGCCGTCAACTTGAAGGGGCCGTTCCGCCTCGCGACGCTCGTCGGGACGCGCATGGTCGCGGATCGGGGCGGCTCGATCATCAACGTCTCGACCGTAGGATCGATCATGGCGAGCGTGCGGGAGTTGCCCTACGCGTGCGCCAAGGCGGGCCTGAACCTCATGACCGTCGGACTCGCCGAGGCGTTCGCTCCGACGGTGCGCGTGAACTGCATCCTTCCTGGCCCGTTCCGCACCGACGTCACGAAAGCGTGGACTCCGGAGATGCTCGAGGGCGGCATGGTTCCGTTGAAGCGGCTCGGCGAGCCCGACGAGATCGTGGGAGCGGCGCTGTATCTCGCGAGCGACGCGTCGAGCTACACGACGGGTGCGTTGTTGAAGGTGGACGGAGGCATCAGCCGTCACCCCTGACGAAGTCGTCGATCAGTCGCGCCAGCTCGACCGGCTGATCGCCCTGCACGCTGTGCCCGGCCTCTTCGACGTGCTCGATGCGCGCTCCAGGACGGCGTCGAAGCAGCTCCTCTTCATCCGCATCGTCGACGACGGACTGCGGCAACATGCCGCGCACGAGCATGAGCGGCACGTCGATCCGCTCGACCGCGTCCCACATCGCGCCGAAGTCCGGCGCGGGCGCGGCATTCGGCTCTGGCTCGAAGGCACGGAAGCGTTGGTAGCGCCACACCCAACTGCCGTCCTCGCGCTGCACCGCGTTGTGCAGGATGCCGCGCCGCAACGACGACACCGTGCGCGTCGGGTTGTACTCGACCGTGCGGGCGAGGATCTCGTCGAAGTCGGCAAAGCTCTCGGGTCCGTTGATGAACGCGGTGATGGTCGAGGCTTTCTCCCGGTTCACGCCGGGCGTGATGTCCACGAGCACGACGGATCGCACGAGCTCGGGATGCGCATCGGTGAGCGCGATCGTGGTGACGCCGCCCAGGGACATGCCGATGACGGCCTTCGCGTTCGGCGCGAGCGCTGCCGACGGCCGTGGCGACGTCGGCGGCGTTGTCCTGCACCGCCAGCGATCCGTTGCGTCCACCGTCCGAATGGCCGTGCCCCGGGAGATCGATGGCCACGAGCGGGCGATCCAGCGCGAGGGCGACGGTGTCCCATGTATGAGCGTTCTGCGCGCCGCCGTGCAAGAACACGAACTCGGGATCGTGCGTGCCCCACACGAGCGCGCTCAGGTTCCGCCCACCCTCGACCTCGACCTGCTCACGACGTACGACGGGAGGACCGTCGTACGGGATGCCGAACTCCTCGGCGTTCTCGTGGAACAGCGAGAACTCGTCGTACGGGATGCGTTCCACGTCTGCCATGCCGCGCACCCTACTTTTCACGGCGTGCACGACGATGAAGCGACCGTCCACGAGGCCGTCGATCGCCTGCTGGCGGACCACCCGCCGTCAGCGACAGCATTCGCCGACTTCCTCGGCGCGCAGTTCGATGCCGGCCTCGCGTGGATCCACTTTCCCGCAGGGAAGGGCGGCCTCGGGCTGTCGGCGGGCTTGCAGGCAATCGTGAAGCGCCGGCTCGACGAGGCTGGCGCGCCCGACGGGTTCATGCGCAATCCGATCGGCTACGGCATGGCCGGCGCCACGGTCCTGGCGCACGGCAGCGAAGCGCAGCAGGCGCGGTACCTCCGGCCGAACTTCACGTGCGACGAGGTGTGGTGCCAGCTCTTCAGTGAGCCCGGCGCCGGGTCGGACGTCGCGTCGCTCGCCACAAGGGCCGAGCGCATCAGTTCGGACGATCGGCGGCGACGAGTGGATCGTCAACGGGCAGAAGGTGTGGACCACGTTGGCGCACAAGTCGCGTTGGGGAATGTTGCTCGCACGGACCGACCCCGATGTGCCGAAGCACGACGGCCTCACGTACTTCGTCGTCGACATGCACGCGCCGGGGGTCGACGTGCGTCCGTTGCGGCAGATGAGCGGAGAGGCGGATTTCAACGAGGTCTACTTCACCGATGTCGTCATCCCGGACGCAGAGCGACTCGGAGCAGTCGGGGACGGATGGCGTGTGAGCACGACGACGTTGATGAACGAGCGCTACAACATGCCGACGTCGCCTCGCCGTGGCGAAGGCGCGATCGTGGACGCGGTGGACGCGTGGCAGACGGGCGGTCGTGTCGCGGCGTCGCGTGACCGACTCGTGCGTGCATGGGTCGAAGCCGAGGTCGGCCGTCTGACTGCGCTGCGTGCCGGTCAGTCGCGTGCCACCGGCTCACCCGGCCCGGAAGGGTCGGTCGGCAAGCTCGGACTCGCCAACATCAGCCTGCTGGTCGCCGAGCTCGGCGTCGACCTCATGGGCGCCGACGGAACCTTGTCGTCGTCGCTGCCGCACCGGTTCCTGCACAGCCGTCAGGCGTCGATCGCAGGCGGTACGTCGGAGATCATGCGCAACATCCTGGGGGAGCGTGTGCTGGGCCTTCCGCCCGAGCCCCGGCTCGACAAGGGCGTGCCGTGGAACAAGGTCCCGAGGAGTTGAGTTGACGAACCGGCTTCGAGAAGCTGCGGCGAACGGCACCGCCTTCGGCGCGTGGTGCACGGTCCCGAGCGGGGCGGTGACCGAACAGCTCGCACTCACCGATCTCGACTACGTGTGCATCGACTGCCAGCACGGTCTCGTCGACTACAGGGACATGCTCGTCATGTTGCAATCCATGGCGCGCACGAACGTCACGACTGTCGTGCGGGTCGTCAGCCACGACCACGCCACGATCGGCAAGGTGCTCGATGCCGGAGCGGACGCGGTCATCGTTCCGATGGTCAACGACCGGACGCAGGCGCGAGTACGTCGCATCAGCGTGTCGCTACGCGCCACGAGGCATCCGCAGCTATGGACCGGTGCGGGCGGCCGCGACGGTCGGATCCGCGGAGACCGATGTGCTCGATGCGCACGTGCTGTGTCTCGTGATGATCGAGACCGAAGAGGGCGTGGCCAACGCGGACGAGATCTGCGCGACCCCCGGGATCGACGGTGTCTACATCGGTCCCTGCGGATCTCGCGATCAGCCTCGGCGAGCGTCCCGGCGGACTGATCCCGGGCCGGCACTTGGAATCGGTCGAGCACGTGCTGGATCGTTGCAACGCGCACGGGATCATTCCCGCCATCCATTCGTACGACGGCGCGACCGCACGTCGCTATGCGGAGATGGGATTCCGAATGGTCACCGTCGGCGTCGACCTGCGGCTGCTCCGTGCCGCCGTCGCGAACGAGCTGCGCGACGCCCGCGGCACCTAGCCCGTCCGCCCGCCCCTCGCGCACATTGTCGACTGACCGACCGATTTTGGTGGCCGAGTCGACACAGACCGGGTCGTGACCGCGGTCTGTGTCTGTTGGGCCACCGTTTCAGTGGCTGCGTCGACACAGACCGCGGCGGTCGCGTCTGTGTCTGCCGAGCCACCGGTTCTCGTGGCTGAGTCGACACAGAGCCCACGGCGGTCGCGTCTGTGTCGCCTCGGCTACCTGTTTCGGTGGCTGAGCCGACAATGTGCGACGAGAGGGGGGAGAAGGGGACCAGTACAGGGACGCGAGAGAGGCGCGGCTCGCGCCGCGCCTCTCGGTTGCGCCGCAGAACTACTTGGCGGACTCGGCTGCTTCCTGCTCGAGCTCCTTCTCCTTGGCCTTGCCCTCGTGGGCCTTGGCCTTTGCGCGGGCCTGCGTGGCCTCACGTTCGGCCTCGCCCTTCTCCTTCTGGGCCCGGCCCTCTTGCTTCAGGTCTGCGTTGTCGGTGATGTCACCGGCCGCTTCCTTCACCTTGCCCTTGGCTTCTTCGAATGCTCCCATCGACTCTCTCCTTGATCAGGGAACCGGCATCCGCCGGACCCATGGGTTCCGCCGCCGACCGTCAGGCCGACTTCGACCGTTGCGCCTTCTTCTCGCGCTGTTCGTGCATCTCGGCGACTGCTTCCTTGCGCTGCGCTTCCGCCTCCTCGCGCAGTGCCTTGAGCTCCTCTGTCGCTCGTTCCTGCTGCGACTCGCCCTCTTGTTGGAGCTTGTCGTTGCCGATCAGGACGCCGACGAGCTCCTTCGTGAGACCGAACGCCTTGTCCGTCACGCCTCGCAGCTTGTTGACGTCGACACGGCCAACCTGCATCTGTGTCCTCCCGGTTTGTCCGACCCAGGAGCCGTACCCGGTACCGGCGCGACGCAAACTCCGGTTTGCGGATCGCTTGCGGCCGCGAGCAGCAGTCAGAACAGGTGGATCGCCTCGACGACCTGTCGGGCATACGCGTCGTCGCCGCTCAGCTCGACGGACAGCTCCGTCCACGGACGCCGGTGCGTGGCCCACACGACGAAGTCGTCCGTCGTCGACGTGATCGTCGCGGCGACCGCGCCGTCGAGCCCGTCCGCTACCTCCACGAGCGCATCGTCCGGGGCCGGCCTGACCGTCCACGTTCCGCCACCGGGGCCGGTCAGTGTGAGTCCCACCGGCCTCGTGACCGTGTCGCGCATTGCGTCGGCAGCCATCTGAGGCATTCCTGCCAGGAGCCACTCGAGGGTCGCGCCGAGCCGTGTGTCGTCCGAGGGAGGGATGGGTCGATCGATCGGTCCGTTCGGACGAAGCACGTCGAATCGCAAGTGGCAGTAGTGGTCGAACGCGAACGCGTTGACGACCATGTGCAGCGGATAGTGGCCCGCGTTCTCGATCGGGATCACGGTCTCCGCCATGCCTGGCGCTTGGAGCCCGACGACACTGTCCAGCGCTTTGGCGCTGACGTCTTCGTAATCCTCCAGCACCTCGTCAGCGCTCCACGAACGGTGGGCTTCGGCCTGCGCCGCTTGTGTCGCTTCGAGGTCGCCGGGCACGCCGGGCGCCAGCGAACCCGGATCGACCACCGCGCGGCAGACGTTCGCCATGTGCGCGATCACGTCCTGGACGCGCCAACCTTCGCAATCGCTCGGCATCGCCCACTCGTCGGCGCTGAGGCTCTTCGCCACCTTGAGCACCTCGTCGCGATCCGCACGGAACGCCTCTACCCCTCGTTCGCTCATGGGCCTGGAGCGTACGACCGCGGCAGATGCACGATGTCTACGTACCCGGGATCCAAGTCCTGCGCTCGGCTCGCGTGCCCGGTTGACCGATGTCGAGCCAGCGCGCGACGTCGACACGCACGAGGTCGAACTCGAACAGCGGATCGCTCGACATCGTTTCGAGCATGCCGCCGACTTCGCTCGCCGCGCCGACGGCGACGACCGCGGCACGCTTCGCCTCGTCGTCGCTCACCTCAGTGGCGTTGGCGCGGATGCAGAGCTCGTCGTCCTCCGGCCCGGGCGTGGCGTGGATCACGCAGCGGCGATCGCGACGCAGATCGTTCCCCTTCGGTGATTCCTTCGGCACGGCGGCATACAGGTTGCCGGCTGCGAGCACGGGACAGAACGGGTGCAGTCGAGGGCTCCCGTCGGAGCGGACCGTTGCGAGGTACGCAACGTCGAACCACGGCTGTGGTGTTGCCGGCCGCTCGCCGCGATGCAGCGCGTCGATGCCCGGCCACAGCATGGCCGCAACCGCGGCGAGGTCAGGTGCATCACGCTCGAACTCCGCCCATGTCGCCACTGGTACGTGTTACGGGGCGTGCAAGGTGTGGACACGCTCCGCGACGACGTGCGTGATCGGGATCGTGTACTCGCGCGCCATCTTGTGCGGAACGTCTTGCTTCAGCCAGCGGGACGGACCGGGTGGCAGCGTCGACAGGATGATCTCGTCGAACCGCTCACCGCGCATGAACAGATGATCGACGGCATGCACAGGGTTCACGTCACCCACCTCGCCCGTGAACGACGCGCTACCGCTCGGGTCGAGGGCGCGGAACGAACTGAGGCCCTCTTCGAGCACGGCTTCCGCCTCTCGGCGGACCTGCCCGTCGGTCCACGCATGGTCGTTCGGATGGCGTTCGGGTACGAGCAGATGGAAGCTGCAGTCTCCTTCCGCAAGTCGCCGTTGCACCTCCTCACGCAGGTGCTCGCCCCCGAGGGTCTTGTGAGCAACGACGAGGATGCGACGCATGGCGCCCCCCTTCTGCGGAACTTCTGCGGCGGAGCCGTTCCCGTGAGCGTACCGCGGGCCGCGTCACTCGTCGCCGGTTGTCAGGGCAGCGATTCGGGCGGCGAGGGCCGCGACGTCAACGGGTGCGGTCGTGTCGACTTCGATCAGCGGCGCATCGAGCGCGAGGGGCACGGGCTCGACGGAACGCCATTGTTCGATGGCCTCGTCGGTCTGGTGCTCGGGGAGATGACCGCGATGTCGATTCGGTGCGTCGACGCGGCGCAGGTAGCGCGCAACGGCCACATCGATCGGGCAACGGCAGTAGATCTGGATCAGCGGACGGTCGAGTGCTCGTAGGTCAGCCTCGGAGACGCCCGGCCAGAAGTGTGACTCGAGCACCCCGCAACCGAGATCGGCCGCGATTGCATACATGACGCGATCCGCGCCGCGGCCCAGTTCGTTGCGACCACTCGAGGTCGCCGGTCCCGAGCGCGTCGAACAGCGCTTCTTTGATGACGTCCTTCGAGACCAGCGGGACCTCGAGCCGGCGGGCGAGCGGTCGAGCGAGCGACGTCTTTCCGCTCCCCGGGACGCCCGCCACCACGATGAGGTGACGCACGTTCCGAGTCCGACCTCGCTACAGCTAGCGCGATCTCGTGCGGTTCAGGATGACCGCGGCCACGATCGAGACGACCGCGAGCACGAGCAATACAACAGCCACGCCACCGTTCGAAGAGATGAGCACATCACCAGCGATGGCGAGCACCGCAGCGACGATTCCGAGTACGACCGCGCCTTTGTGCAACGACACCTTCGATTCATCAGCGGACGAGGCGTACAAGGGTAGGCCGTCGTATTCTCCGTCGCCGCCGCCGACCGCCATTCAGCTCAACGGTATGCGTCCACCCGAACCGGCGTGCATTGCCCACACGTCGTGTAGGCGGTGCCCGCAGAAACGTGGGTGATCAGGGCCAGTAGCGGTCTCGCACGAGGCGGCGATAGATCTTTCCGGTTTCGAAGCGGGGAAGATCGTCCACGAAGTCGACCGACCGTGGGCACTTGAAGTGAGCGAGCCGTGCGCGCGCGTGAAATCCAACAGCTCGCGCTCGAGCTCGGGCGTAGACGAGAATCCATCGCGCAGCTCGACGACAGCTTTCACGGCTTCGCCCCACTCGTCATCGGGTACGCCGACGCATGCGACGTCCGCAACCGCGGGATGCTCGAGCAGTACGGCGTCGACCTCGGCGGGATAGATGTTCACGCCACCCGAGATGATGAGCTCGGCCGTGCGTCCGCTCAGGAAGAGATAGCCCTCGTCGTCCATCCAACCCATGTCGCCGAGCGTGAAGAAGTCACCCTCGTGGATGCTCGCGGTCTTGTCGGGGTCGCGGTGGTACTCGAACGGCTCGTCCTTCGATCGCCGCAGCCACACCATGCCGATCGTGCCCGCAGCGACGTCGTTGCCGTCGGCGTCGCGCACGACGACTTCCTGGCCGGCGCCCGCCTTTCCGACAGTGCCGGGACGTTCGAGCCACTCCTTCGACGTGACGTACGTGCCGCCGCCTTCGGTTGCGGCGTAGTACTCCTCGACGATCGGCCCCAACCACTCGATCATCTGCTGCTTGACGGGAACGGGGCACGGTGCCGCTCCGTGCACCACCAGCCGCAACGACGACAGGTCGTACCGGCTCTTCACATCGTCGGGCAGCGCGAGGAGACGGTGGAACATCGTCGGCACCAGATGGGTCGTCGAGATCCGGTACTCGTCGATGAGCTGCAATGTCTCCTCCGGCGACCAGCCATCCATCAGCACGACCCCGGAGCCCGCGGCAAGCGGTGCCGTGAGCGAGATCGTCAGCGGCGCCGCGTGGTACAGGGGCCCGGTGCACAGGCTGCGCTGCGTCTCGCCGGCCGCGGTCCCGAGCTTCGAATACACCCGATAGAGGCTTGGAGGCTTCTCGATGGCGCGCCGCACGCCCTTCGGACGACCGGTCGTGCCCGATGTGTAGAGCATGGTCGTGCCGGGACGCGGATCGTCGATGTCATCGGACTCCTCCGCACCGACCGCGTCGTCGTAGGAAGCGAACCCTTCGATCGGTCCGCCGACCGCGAGCTTGACGACCGACGTGCTCACGGCTGCCGCGACCGAAGCGAGCCCGTCGGCGAACCGCACGTCACCGACGAGGGCGGCCGCCTCACTGTCGTCGACGACGTACGTGATCTCGTCTGCGGTCAGGTGCCAGTTGATGGCCGTCAGCCGCATGCCGCCGCGCAGCACGGCCTCGTACACCTCGACGAATTCAGGCCGGTTCGAGCAGACCAACGCGATGGTCGATCCGGGGTCGACCCCACGGGCTCGCAGTGCTCGCAACAACTGGTTCGTGCGCGCGTTGAGTTCGGCGAACGTGCGGTGGCCGGCCTGCGAGATCACCGCCAAGCGATCGGGCGCTTCCGCCGCGTACACCGCGGTGACCATGCCGCGGTCGATCAGCTCCTGTCTTGACAGCGTGGGCATCGCGGCTTCCTCGGCTAGTGCGGCTTCAACAGATACGTCGCTTGCGTGTCCTTCGCTTCGGACCGCCGGCTGTCGACGCTCAGGGGTGTCGTGTCCACGCCCGCGGCCGCGGCACGAGCCCGCAACGCTCCGACCGTGCAGTCGTCGCGGCGGTGCACCGCGAACGGATCGAAGCGGAAGTGATGCATCGCGTTCACATGCGTGATCATGTCGACTTCACTGTCGGGCACGCCGCCGGGAACCTGTTCGAGCGACTTCACGAGGTACTCGGGCGAAGAAGGCCACGTCGAATCCGAGTGTGGGTAGTCGGCCTCCCAGCACATCCGGTCGATGCCGACACGGTCGCGCACGACGAGCCCCACGGGATCGTCGATGAAGCACGTCACGATGCGCTCGCGGAACACCTCGCTCGGCAGCCGGCCGCCGAAGTCCTGGCCCGTCCATGCGTGATGACGCGTGTAGATCCAGTCGAGCCGTTCCAGGAGGTACGGGATCCAGCCGATGCCACCCTCCGACAACGAGATGCGGAGGTCGGGGAACTTGCGCAGCACGGGCGACCACATGAGGTCGGCCGCGCACTGCACGATGTTCACCGGTTGCAACGTGATCAGCACGTCGATCGGCGCGTCCTGCGCGGTCACGACCAATGAAGACGACGATCCGATGTGCAGGCACACGATCGTGCCTTCGTCCGAACATGCTTCCCAGAACGGGTCCCAGTGCTCGGCGTGCATGCTCGGCATCTTGAGTTTCTCGGGGTTCTCCGAGAACGTCACCGCGTGACATCCCTTTGCAGCCATGCGTCGGACCTCGGCAGCCATCTCGACCGGATCCCACAAGGGCGGAATCATCAGCGGAATGAAGCGGCCGGGATAGGTGCCGCACCACTCGTCGACGTGCCAGTCGTTGTACGCCTTGACGATCGCGAGCGCCGCGTCCTTGTCGTGTGAACGAGCGAACAGCTGCCCGCACAGGTTCGGGAACGACGGAAAACACATCGAGCCGAGCACGCCGTTGGCGTCCATGTCGCGGACACGCTCGTCGATGTCGTAGCAACCAGCTCGCATCTCGTGGAGCGAGGTCGGTTCCATCCCGTACTCCTCGGGAGGCCGGCCGGCAACCGCGTTGAGTCCGATGTTGACGATCTCCTTGCCGTCGTACTGCCAGACGTCGCTGCCGTCGTCGCGGGTGACCATGCGCGGCGCGACGTCGCGCCACCGATCGGGCAGATGACCCTCGAACAGGTCGGGCGGTTCCACGACGTGGTCGTCGACGCTCACGAGGACCAGATCCTCGAGCTGCATGCACACCCTCCCTGGCCGGCCAGTGCGGCGTCGTACCTGACGCGGGCGTCAGGGTAGTGTCCGCCGCCGTGGCGAGCCCCTCGGCGACTTCGACCCGGAAAGGACGCGGCGCGGTCATCGCGGGCGTGGCGACGACCGACTACCCGAACCACCCCGACGTGACGGAGCTCGCGCTCCACGGCATCGCGGCCGACCGTGCGCTGGCCGATGCCGGGTTGTCGTGGAACGACGTCGACGGCTACGCCTCCGTCGGCCTCGCTGCCGCTCCACGCGGTGCAAGCGTGCGAGTACCTCGGGATCCGGCCGCACTACCTCGACGAGACCAACATCGGTGGCGCGTCGTTCGAGGTGCTCGTCGAGCATGCTGCGGCCGCGGTCGAATGCGGTCAGGCGGAGGTCGTCCTCGTCACGTACGGCAGCGTGCAGCTCTCGCAGATGGGACGATCGCTCGGCACCGGCGGACGGACAGGTGCGCCGACCGGGCCGGGCGCGACCGATGCGATCTGGGGCAACACGCTCGTGGGGAGCTACGCGCTCGCGGCGGCGCGCCACATGCACGAGTTCGGGACCACACCGGAGCAGCTGGCAGCGATCGCGGTGACGATGCGCGACCACGCGTCCGCCAATCCGCTCGCGGAATACCGCGACCCGATCGCCGTCGACGACGTGTTGTCGTCGCGGCTCGTCGCCGATCCGCTGCATCTCCTCGACTGCTGCGTCATCTCCGACGGCGGTGCCGCATGCGTGGTGACGACAGAGGAGCGCGCCCGTGATCTGCCGAAGCCGGCAGCACACGTACTCGGCGCGGCGCACGCGCTCACGCACCACTTCAACATCAGTCAGATGCCTGACCTGACGATCACGGCGGCGGCGCAGTCGGGTCCGCTCGCGATGGAGCGCGCCGGCGTCACCGTCGACGACGTCGACGTCCTGCAGGTCTACGACTCCTTCACCATCACCGTGTTGCTGTCGCTCGAAGACCTCGGTTTCTGCAAGAAGGGCGACGGTGGTCCGTTCGTCGAGGAAGGCCGCCTTCGATGGGACGGACCGCTCCCCACCAACACCGACGGCGGCGGGCTGTCGGCGTGCCATCCGGGCATGCGTGGGATGTTCCTGATCGTCGAGGCCGTCCGGCAACTGCGAGGCGAGGGAACCGCGCGCCAAGTGGCCGACGTCGAGGTCGCGCTGTGCCACGGCACCGGCGGGATGCTGTCGACAGGCGCCACCGTCGTGCTGGGGAAGGATCGACCATGAGCGTGCACCGATCGTGAGCCCGCACCAGCCCGCACCGCTGCCCGAGGGCGCCAAGCCGCGGCCGGCGCCGATCCCCGACTTCGACGCCGAGCCGTTCTGGACGGCCACGCTCGACGACCGGCTCGTGGTGCAGCACTGCACGAGCTGTGGTCACCGTCAGCTCTACGGGCGATCGCGTTGCACGAACTGCCATGCCGACACATTGGAATGGGTCGACGTGAGCGGCCTCGGCACCGTCTACAGCCGGACGGTGATCCGTCAGAACCCGACTCGTTCGTTCCGTCACCTGTTGCCGCTCGTCGTCGCCCTCGTGGACCTCGACGAGGGACCGCGACTGATGACCAACGTCGTCGGCAGCGATCCCGACGATGTCGTGATCGGCGCGCGCGTACGAGTGCGCTTCGAGCAGGCATCCGACGCAGGCCGCGTCCTGCCGCTGTTCGAGCTGCCTGCCGTGCGAGCGCCGAGCGCCGCGTGCGACCGTCGTGAGCGCGGCTCCGATCCGCATCGGCTTGCTGTTCGACTTCCCGCAGCACGACGGCGGCGACAGCATCGCGACGGCGGTCGAGCTCGGGCTGTCGACCACGCAACTCGATCGGCCCGTCGAGCTCGCGCGCGAGCTCGGAGCCGGACTACCCGCCGGAACTGCTTTCGACGTCGAGCAGAAGTTCGCTGCGCTCGAGCGACAAGGTGTACTCGCCGTCGTCGGACCGTCGATCTCGGACAACGGGTTGGTGGTGCGCGACCTTGCCGACGCGGCGGGACTGCCGTGCATCAACTACACGGGCGGCGCGATCACCCGCAGCGAGCTCACGTTCCACTACCAGGTCGGTTCGCTCGAGGAGGAGCCGGCCGTTCTGGTCGACTTTCTTCGATCACTCGGGTTGGGCCGTGTCGCCGTCGTCCACGACCGTTCGCCGGTCGGACGCCACTACGCCGATTGGTTCGAGCTCGCTCGCGTCACCGCGGGCATCGAGGTCACGGCCGGCGGCGCCATCGCGCCACTCGCCGACGATGCCAGACAACTCGTCGACCGGCTGGCGGCGTCGAAGCCTGACGGGCTCGTGTACCTCGGCCTCGGTGTCGCAGCGCACACGGTGGCGGTCGCGGTCGACGCGCTCGGCTGGCATGTACCTGTCGTCGCCAACTCCGCGCTCATGTTCGGCTACACGCGCAAGGATTGGCGGTCGCTGTGGGACGGGTGGGTGTACGTCGACACCGTCAGTGATCACAACCAGCAGCGCGCCGCGTTGCGGGCGCGTAGCCCGCAGACTGCGGCTGGACCGCTCGGGGTCGCGGGCTACGACATCGGAAGGATGCTCGGCGAGGCGATCGTCCGGACCGACCACCTCACGAGAGCGGGCATCGTCGAAGGGCTGGAACGGGTGAAGCGGCTGCCGGCCAGCAGCGGGCGCGACGGGACGACGATGGGATTCGGCCATTGGGACCACGGAGCGCTCAAGGGTCCGTACCTCGTGCTGCGGCAGTGGCGTGACGGCAAGTCGGTGGAGATGGAGTGACCGACGTCGTCGAGAGCTACCTGGCTGCCGTCGTCGCTCACGACTGGGACCGGCTGCGTAGCTGCCTCTGCGACGACGTCGTTCGCAACGGTCCGTATCCGGGACGAGTACCGCGGCCGCGACGACTACGTCGCGTTCCTGACCGAGCTGATGCCGACGTTGGCGGGCTACTCGATGGACGTCACCCGCGTCACGTACGCGGACGAGCGGACGGCTCGCCTTCGCCGAGCTCGCCGAGACGGTGACGGTGAACGGCAGCCCGTTGCGTACCGAGGAGTCGCTTGGTGTTCGAGCTCGACGCCGACGAGCGCGCCAGCCGGATCGCGCGCATCGACATCTACATCAAGACGAGTGCTCCATGAGCGGGCGCGATGATCGCAGTGATCGACGCCGACGGGCACGTCGAAGAGGACCTCGCGTGGATCGTCGACCACGTCGACCCGTCGTTGCGCCACCTGGCCCCGCGGTTCGAGCGAGACGCGGACGGCCACATGGTCAACTTGATCGAAGGCAGGCCGTGGCGGCCGGCCTATCGCCTGCCACGCGGATCGAAGACCCATGTCGCGGCCGGCGGCGTCGAACGCACCGGCGGTCGTGATCCGGTCGAGCGGCTGCGAGTCCTCGATGCGGAAGGTATCGACGCGGCGGTCTTGTTCCCGAGCCTCGGCCTCATGTACGGGCTGTACGAGGACCCGAAGCCGGCTGCGGCGCTGTGCGCCGCCAACAACGACTGGCTCGCGGAGTACTGCTCGACGGATCCGTCGAGGCTGGTCGGCGTGGCGCTGCTGCCGCAGCAGGATCCGGCGCTGGCCGTGGCGGAGCTCGAGCGGTGTGTCGAGCAGCACGACTTCGTCGGCCGGCGTGATCCGCCCGAACCGGATCGGCGCCCACACCGTCGACGACGACGTCTTCGACCCTTTGTGGGCCGCCGCGGCGGGGCTCGACGTACCCATCGTGTTGCACGAGGCGTACTTCGGCGGCATCGACACCGTCGGCGAGGACCGGCAACGGACCTACGCCGGCGCGCACGTCATCAGCCATCCGTTCGAGCAGATGTCGGCGATGCTCGCACTGTGTCTCGCCGGCGTGCTCGAGCGGCATCCGGCATTGCGGCTGGGGTTCTTCGAGGCCGGCTGCGGTTGGGCCCCGTACTGGGTCGAGCGCATCGAGGAGCACTTCGACCTCGCCCCGGACGACTTCGCCGGTGGTGATCCGCACGGCACGTTGGCGGCGCGGACCTGGCTGACGTTCGAAGTCGACGAGCGCACGCTGCCCGCGGTGCTCGACCTGGGATGGCGCGACAACGTCTGCTTCGCCAGCGACTATCCGCACTACGACGCTCCGTTCCCCGGTGCAGTCGACGCAGTGCGGGCCCGCGGCCTCGACCCGGACCTCGAGCGCCGCATCCTCGCCGACAACGCGCTCGCCTTCTACGGCGAACGCCTCCGCCGCCGCCTCTGACCGCCGCTCGGCTCCTTCGAATGTTGGTGCGATTGTGGGGTCAGGACCCCACAATCGACCCGGAGTCCGCGTCGGTGAGGTCGTGCCAACGGTCGACGGCGAGCGGTGCGGCGAGGCTGATCGCCGCGATGAGGAGGATCAGCAGCAGGCTCACGAGATGGCTGCCCTCGAGCACGGGCTTGGAGACCTTGCCGACCGGGAACACCTCGGCCGCGAACAGCGCGCACAGCACGAGCACGGACGCGCGCCAACGACCCGAGCTGCGTCGCACCGAGCAGCGCGAACGCCGGCGCCAGGTACCACGGCCACACGACGGGGCCGAGCAGCATCACGGCGAGCAGGCAGATACCCGTCGCTGCGACCGGTCCGATGCGTTCGACGACGCCGAGCAGCCGCAGGCAGACGTACGCCGCGACGGCGAGCCCGACGTAGCGGAACCCCGCGATCCACAGCTGGTCACTCGAGGGCAGGCCCACCTCGTGGAACAGCCCACTCAGCACGAAGCCCAGGCGGGTCGGGAGCGACAACGTGCCGGTGGTGGCCCCGGTGTTGCGCACCGCGAGGATCCAGCCGGACAACCCGACGCCGACGACGGCGCATGCCGCCACGATGATGCCGGCGGTCACCGCGAACGCCTTGCCGACGACCTTGAGCCGCTCCTTCACCGCAGCCCCGGCTCCGGGCTGGCACCAAGCGAGATAGACGAGTGCCGCCGCGGCCGGCAGTTTGACCGCGGTCGCGAGCGCGATGAAAACGACCCCGAGCCAGAATCGTCCTCGTTGCGCGAACGCGAAACCTGCACACAGAAATGCCATGAGGATCGCGTCGTTGTGCGCGCCGCCCACGAGGTGCAGAACGACGATCGGGTTGGCGATACCGATGGCGACGGCCACTGGTGGGGAGACGCCGTGCCGGCGAGCGATGTCGGCGATGGCCCAGACCGAGAGCAGCACGGCAGCGAGCGCGATGAACCGCAGCAACCAGATGGTCAGGACGAAGGTGTGGCCGGTGGCCTCGACCGCGCCGGCGGCGATGCCCATCTGAACCGGCCCGTACGGGTTGCCGCCTGTGGGGCTGCGCCACACGGGATCGGTGTGCGAGATGTACTCGCCGAACCGAAGCTTGTACATGCCCTGCGAGGTCGGGTCGTGACCCTTCGTGACCATGTCGCCCTCGGCCGCGTAGCTGTAGACGTCGCTGCTCAGCAGCGGCGGCCCGAGCATCACCGGGACGAACCACAGCAACGCGGTGGCGACGACGACTCGCATCCGATCGCGCGCCGGCGCCTGGCTGCGCTCGATGCGCGAGATCAGGCCGAGCCACGCGATGCCGAGGGCCGCGGCGCCGGCCACGAAGGCAACGGCGGTGAACGGCCGGGTTCCGTCGAAGGGCAGAAACGGCAGCGTGAGGCGCCACGTCTTCTGGTCGAGGCGCCATTGCGGCGCGGTCGTGGCGATGAGGAGCGCGCCGGCGAATCCGAGCGCCGGATACGGGCCTGCCATCGTGCGTCGGCGCGCCGAAATCGGCGCGTCAGGCGCGTAGTCGATGGCCATGGCGGTCGGTCCTCCGGACTGGGACCTCGAGCGGTCGTGCAAACGTAAGGGGAACCCGCATTCTTACCTACCGAGACTTCGTCGAGAAAGCATGGTTCCTCGCGGGGCGCGGTTGCATCGCGGATTTGGGCGGGTTCGATGGCTGTGCTGAGGTGTTCGCGTCATGAAGGTGTGGATCGACCAGGACTTGTGCACGGGCGACGGCCTCTGCACCGACCACGCCCCTGCGGTCTTCACGCTGCTCGAGGACGGGATCGCCTACGTGAAGCAGGGCGACCGGGTGCTCAACGATCCCGGGGAGCGCGGGCAGCCTGGCGTCGGTGCCCCCCGCGCTCGAGCATCACGTCGTGCAGGCCGCCGAGGATTGCCCGGGCGAGTGCATCTTCATCGAGTGGATCGGCGAGCGTGGACACCCTGCCGTGGTGAGCAACACGGACCAATCGTCCAAGTAGGTTCGCTCGGTGCTCCTCCAGGTCAGCCCGTCGCCCGAGCTGGTCGACGCCTGCGGCTCGTCACCGAGCTGGGCCTGCCGCCGAATCTTCGACGCCACCGGCAACAAGGCGCTGGCCGGGTTCGTCGACTTCCTGTTCGGCGCACCGCTGCGCATCCTCGTGATCCTGGTCGTCGCCTTCGTCGCGAGCCACCTCGTCCGTCGCACCATCCGCCGGTTCACCGACACCATCTCGGGCACCGTCTCGAGTCCCCGCGTCGACAAGCTGCGCAGCCAGGCGCCCGCCGCGCCTGCGGCCCCCGTCGGGTTCCGTGCGCGCCGCCGCTCGCGCGCAGACGATCGGCTCGGTCCTGCGCAGCATCAGCACCGCCGTCATCTACACGATCGCCGGCGTCACGATCCTCGGTGAGCTCGGCGTCAACCTCGGTCCGCTCGTCGCCAGCGCCGGCATCGTCGGTATCGCCATCGGCTTCGGCTCGCAGAGCCTGGTCAGGGACTTCATCACCGGCATCTTCATGCTCGTCGAGGACCAGTACGGCGTGGGCGACATCGTCGACGTCGGCGAGGCGTCCGGCGTCGTCGAGGCCGTCGGTCTGCGCACGACTCGACTCAGAGACGTGAACGGCACCGTGTGGTACGTGCCGAACGGCCAGATCGCGCGGGTGGCCAACAAGAGCCAGGACTGGTCGCGGGCGTTGCTGGATGTGACCGTGTCGTACAACGCGGACGTACGCGAGGCGGAAGCAACGATCAAGGAGGTCGCCGACGCGATCTGGGACGACGACAGGTGGCGCTCCAAGCTGCTCGAGGAACCGGAGATCTGGGGGGTCGAGAACCTCGGTCCCACCGGCATCGACATACGCGTCGTGATCAAGACGAAGCCGGCGGAGCAGTTCGCCGTGATGCGAGAGCTGCGGACACGGATCAAGGAGGCGCTCGATGCGCACGCGATCGTGATGCCGTCGCAAGGGACCATCTGGGTGCAGCCCGCCGCGAAAGACGCGCCGCGTTCGGACGACGACGACGACGCAAGTCCAGGTTCAGTCAGCGAGAAGAACGTCGACGGTTAGCTCGCCGCCCGCCTCGCTGACGAGTTCGGCGATGCGCCCAGCGTCGATCACGTCGGCGCGCGCCGCGTCGAGCGCCGCGAGCTGCTCGGTGCTGCCGGACACGACCGCGCGCCGCACGTCCGCTCGCAATGACTTCTTCGCTGCAGTCTTCGCCTTGCGGATCTCTGCCAACACGGACCCGGCGATGTCGAACACCGCGCCGTCGGCAGATCCTGCCGGAAGCTCTGTTCGAGCCGGCCACGCGGCGCGGTGGATCGAACCGTCCTGCCACCACGACCAGACGTCTTCGGTGACGAACGGCAGGATCGGGGCGAGCAGCCGCAAGAGCACCGACAGCGCAATGCGCAAGGTCGCCAGCGCGGACTCGTCACCGGCGTACGCGCGCGACTTCACCAGCTCGACGTAGTCGTCGCAGAACGACCAGAAGAACGATTCAGTGCGCTCGAGCGCCCTCGTGTAGTCGTACGACTCGAACGCCGTCGTGGCGTCGTCGACCACTGCCGCGAGCTTGTCGAGCACCGCGAGGTCGAGCGGCTGCGACGGCGCAGCGGTGGCGGTGGGCTCGCCGAACGAGAGGACGAACTTGGACGCGTTGAGGAGCTTGATCCCCAGCCGGCGTCCGACCTTCAACTGGTTCCGGTCGAAGGCGACGTCCATGCCTGGACGTCCGCCCGCGGCCCAGTAACGCACCGCGTCGGACCCGTACTCGTCGATCACCGAGTTGGGGTCGTCCGGCGAGTTGCCTTGGGACTTCGAGAGCTTCTTGCGATCGGGGTCGAACACGAACCCTGAGATGGCCGCGTTCGCGAACGGCAGCGCGTCGAACTCGAAGTGGCTGCGAACGATCGTCGAGAACAGCCAGGTCCGGATGATCTCGTGCGCCTGGGGGCGCAGGTCCATGGGGAAGACGCGTTCGAGCAGATCTGGATCGTCGACCCAGTGACCCGCGATCAGCGGCGTCAGCGACGAGGTCGCCCAGGTGTCCATGACGTCGGGGTCGCCGGCGAACCCACCCGGCTGGTCACGCTGAGAGGCGTCATAGCCGTCCGGCACGTCGCTCGACGGATCGACGGGCAGTTGCTCGGCGCGCGCGAGGATCGGTTGGTCGTGGACGACGTTGCCGTCGTCGTCCACCGGATACCAGACGGGGAAGGGCACGCCGAAGAACCGCTGGCGCGTGATGTTCCAGTCACCCACGAGACCGTTGACCCAGTTCTCGTAGCGGACCCGCATGAAGTCGGGCCACCAACGCAGCTCGTTGCCCCACGCGAGCAGCACTTCCTTCGGCGGGTAGCGGATGTACCACTGCCGGTTCGTGACGATCTCGAGCGGCCGTGAGCCGTTCTCCCAGAACTTCACCGGGTGGGTGATCGGGCGAGCATCGCCGTCGATGTGTCCCACGTTCGTGAGCAACTCGACGACGCGCTTCTGCGCCTGCTTCACCGTGCGCCCGGCGATCTCCGCATACGCATCGCGGCCCGCGTCGTCGAGCCCCGCGGGCGGCTGCAGCGAGAGCCGTCCGTCCTTCTCGACGATGGCGCGCACCGGCAGCGACAGCTCACGCCACCAGGTGACGTCGGTGGTGTCGCCGAACGTGCAGATCATGGCGATGCCCGATCCCTTGTCGGGATCAGCGAGCTCGTGGGCGACGATCGGCACGCGGGCGTTGAACAGCGGCGTGACCGCCTCGGTGCCGAACAGCGGCTGGTATCGCGCGTCGTCGGGGTGCGCGACCAGCGCCACGCATGCCGCGAGGAGCTCGGGTCGAGTGGTCTCGATGACCAGTGGCTCGCCCGCGCTCGGGCCCTCGGCCCGGTAGAAGCGCAACCGGTGGTACGCACCGGGGATCTCTCGATCGGCGAGCTCGGCCTGTGCGACGGCCGTGCGCATGTCGACGTCCCACAAGGTCGGCGACTCCGTGCGGTAGACGTGCCCCTGGTCGTGCAGTCGGAGGAAGCCGACCTGTGACGTGCGCCGCGAGTGGTCGCCGATCGTCGTGTACGTCTGTGTCCAGTCGACGGAGAGTCCCAACGTCGACCAGAGGTCGAAGTACGCCTCCTCGAGATGCTCGGTGACGCGTGCGCACTGCTCGACGAAGTTGGGCCGGCTGACACGGATCGGCTCGGCCGGTGGCGTCGTCGGCGGCTGGAAATCGGGGTCGTAGGGGAGCGACGGGTCGCACGCGATGCCGAGCATGAGCTGCACGCGGCGCTCGGTGTTGAGGCCGTTGTCGTCCCAGCCCATCGGGTAGAAGACCTCCCTGCCCCGCATCCTCCAGAAGCGGGCCATGAGGTCGGTGTGGGTGAACGAGCAGCAGTGGCCGATGTGCAACTGGCCCGACACCGTCGGCGGCGGCGTGTCGATCGAGTAGATCTCGGCGCGCGTCTTCGTGCGGTCGAACCGGTATGTCCCCTCCGCTGCCCACCGCTCGCGCCAGCGGCTCTCGATGCCCTCGATGGACGGCTTCTCCGGAACGTTGCTCATCTCGCAGCCGCAGCGTACTTGGGGTTGTTCGACGCTCTAACGTTCGTCCAATGGCGGAAGTGACCGAGGAGATCCGCTACGAGGAGATCTTCTCGCCCGAGAACCGTCGGAACCCGCACCCGATCTACCACAAGATCCGGTCGCAGCATCCACAGGCGTACAACCCGGAGCTCGACGAGTGGTTGCTCACAGGATGGGCCGACTGCGTGACGGTGCTCCGCGACGCGAGGTGGTCGAGCAACCCGGAGCATCGCGGCGACCGGGCGTACAACGGGCCACACGTGGAGGAGTTCGCGGAAGCGAACGTTCGGACGCTGCTGTTCCTCGACCCACCTGACCACACGCGGCTGCGGCGGCTGGTGTCGAAGGCGTTCACGCCGCGCCGGATCGAGCAGCTGCGTGAACACGTCCAGGAGATCTCCGAGGAGCTGCTGGCGGATGTCGAGCCCGGGCAACCGTTCGACGTCATCTCGACGTTGGCCTATCCGCTGCCGCTCATCGTCATCTGCGAGCTCATGGGCGTGCCGGTCGAGGACCGTCAACAGTTCGAAGGGTGGTCGTCGGACGCGACGCGATTGCTCGACGGTGACATCGACGAGGAGACGATGCAGCGCGGCGTCGTCGCCGCCATGTACTTCATCAACTACTTCAACACGCTGTTCGAGGCTCGGCGCGCCGAGCCGCGTGACGATCTGGTCAGCGGTCTGCTCGCGGTCGAGGAGTCCGGCGACGTCCTGACCGAAGAGGAGCTGCGCAGCATCGTGCTGCTGTTGTTCCTCGCCGGCCACGAGACGACCATGAACCTGATCGGCAACGGATTGTTCGCGCTCATGCAGCATCGCGACCAGTGGGACCGCCTGGTCGCTGATCGATCGCTGGCGCCGTCGGCGGTCGAGGAGCTGCTTCGGTACGACGGTCCCGTGCACGTCACCGGACGTGTCGCGACCGAAGACCTCGAGGTCGGCGGACAGCTCTTCACGAAGGGCACGCAGGTGGTCACGCTGCTCGCCGCCGCCAACCGCGACCCGAAGCGGTTCCCCGATCCGGACCGCCTCGACATCGGCCGCACCGACAACCAGCACCTCACGTTCAGCCACGGCATCCACTACTGCCTCGGCGCCGCGCTGGCGCGACTCGAAGGGCAGGTCGTGTTCGACACGCTCGCGGCGCGCTTCCCGTCGCTGCACCTCGCCGTCGACCCCGACGACGTCGAGTACCGCGAGCACTTCGTGTTGCGAGGTCTGAAAGCCCTGCCTGTCGTCTCCTGACTCGGCAGTACCCTCGGCGCGATGTTGCGCCTGTTCGACACTGCACGCGGCGAGGTCCGCGAGCTCGAGCTTCGTGAGCCGGGCAAGGTGTCGATGTACGTGTGCGGTCCGACCGTCTACGGACCACCACATCTCGGACACGGACGCATGTCCCTCGTGTTCGACGTGCTGCGCCGGTACCTCGAATGGTCGGGATACGACGTGCTGTTCGTGTCGAACATCACCGATGTCGACGACAACATCATCAACCGCGCCAACCGTGAGGGCATCCCGTGGACGGAGGTCGCAGTCCACTGGGAACGGGCGTACTGGGAGGGAATGGATGCGATCGGCGTCAAGCGACCGACGATCGATCCGCATGCCAGCGCGTTCATCGATCGCATGGTCGAGTTGATCTCCGACCTGGTCGACCACGGCATGGCCTACGAGACGGCCGACGGCGTGTACTTCCAAGCGGCGTCGGGTCGAGGACTACGGGCTGCTCGCGCGCCAGTCCATCGACTCGTTGCGGGCCGGTGCGCGTGTGGAGGCGAACGAGGACAAGCGATCACCGATCGACTTCGCGTTGTGGAAGAAGGCGAAGCCCGACGAGCCGTCGTGGCCGTCGCCGTGGGGTGACGGACGGCCCGGGTGGCACACCGAGTGCGTCGTGATGTCGCTCGACCTTCTCGGTGACGGCTTCGACATCCACGGCGGCGGCCAGGACCTCGCCTTCCCGCACCACGAGAACGAGCGGGCGCAGGCGGTGGCGGAGGGACACTCGTTCGCACGGCACTGGGTGCACAACGGCTGGGTGGTCGTCGAGGGCGAGAAGATGTCGAAGTCGCTCGGGAACTTCACCGATCTCCTAGACTTCGTCGCGGTCGCGGATCCCCGTGCGTACCGGTTGCTCGTGCTGCGCTCCCACTACCGCGCGCCGATCGAGGTCACGAAGGAGACCGTGGCCGACGCCGAGCAGGGACTCAAGCGACTCGATTCGTTCGCCCGCCGCTTTGCCGATGCGGCGAAAGCCGCCGAGCCGGACGCGGAAGCGCTGGCCACGTTTCGCGAGCTCATGGACGACGACCTCGGCACACCCGCCGCGATCGCCCTGCTGTTCGATCTCGTGGCGCGCGCCAACAAGGACGACGATCTGGCCGGCCGCGGCCGCCGCGTTCTCGATCTGCGAGGCGGTCGGGCTCGAGCTGCACGCCGAGGTGGGCGAGATCGGCGAGGACACGCGCGAGCGGTCGCCCGCCGTCGTGACGAGGCCCGCGCCGCGAAGGACTGGGGTACCGCCGACGCGCTGCGCGACGAGTTGAGCGCGATGGGTTACGTGGTCGAGGACGGCCCCGACGGCACGGAGCTCCGACCCCGTTGCTCGTTCGTGCCCCCGTTCGCTCGTTCTGGCGTCAACCAGTGCGCATACCCGCACCGGTTGACGCCAGAACGGAGCGGGAGCGGACTTGACGGCCGCCGGTCGGACCGCATGGGCTAGGCCGCCGTGCGCGGCTCTCGACCGAAACGGGAACGGCGACCTCTGCCGCCGGGATTCGGCGTCATCTGGACGACCGTCGCACTCGATCTCATCGGGTTCGGGATCCTGTTCCCGGTTCTCGCCCGCTACGCGCGCGACACGGGCGCGTCCCCGGCAACGGCCGGGCTGCTTGTGGCTTCGTTCTCCATCGCGCAGGTCGTCTTCTCACCCATCACCGGCCGACTGTCCGACCGCTTCGGCCGCAAGCCGATCATCATCCTGTCGTTGACCGGCACCGCGGTGGGCAGCCTGCTCACCGGGCTGGCCGGATCGCTGTGGCTGCTGTTCCTCGCCGCGAGTCATCGACGGCGCCAGCGGCGCGAGCGTGTCCGTCGCCCAAGCGGCGGTGACCGACGTTGCGCCCGAGAACGAACGTGCCCGGCTGTTGGGATTGCTCGGTGCCGCGTTCGGCGCGGGGTTCGCGCTCGGACCTGCCATCGGTGGCATCGCCGCGCTCGTCAGCCACCGACTCCCGTTCTTCATCGCCGCTGCCATCGCCGCGCTCAACGCGCTCGCCGCCGTCCGCCGGCTGCCCGAGACCCATCCGCGAATTCGATCGGCGCACGAACCCGCGCTCGAACCTGTTGCCGGTCCTGCCGACGCGGAACCTCCGAGCAGTGTTCCCGACCGACGGGGTGTGAGCGACGTTCGCAGGTTGCTGCTCGCCACCTTCGTCTCGCTGGTCGCTTTCAGCGGCTTCGAGGCGACGTTCTCGCTCCTCACCGAGGCTCGCTTCGACCTGTCGGAGAGCGCGACGTACGGCGTGTTCTTCCTGATCGGTATGGGCCTGGTGTTCGTGCAGGGCGGCCTCATCCATCCAGTCGTCGCTCGGCTCGGTGAGACGACGACGGTGCGCGCCGGCCTGGCGTGCAACTGCCGTCGGGCTGGCACTCGTCGCGATCGACGACGGATGGACGACGCTCGGACTGGCGCTGGTCCTGCTCGTCGTCGGGCAGGGACTCGCCTCGCCGACGCTGTCAGCACTGGTGGCGGGCCGGTCGGCGCAGGATCGCCGCGGCATGACACTCGGGTTGCAGCAGTCGGCTGGCGGCGCTCGCTCGATCGGTCGGTCCCGTGCTCGCCGGCGTGCTCTTCGGCCGGTCCGTTCCGGCCCCCTACTTGGCCGGGGCCGCGCTCGTCGTGGTGGCGCTGGCGGTGTTGCCGAAGTCGCCCGAGCCGCGAGTTGCCCACGCCGGCGCCAACCTCTAGCGTTTGGTTACCGCTCGGTAACTTGGGGGTGCCAGGCGGTGCCACCTGCTCTTCCCCGCCGTATGAGGTGCCCGTCATGGCCGAGTTCTCCCTCGCTCTCAACGAGGACCAATTGCAGATCCAGAAATGGGTCCACGACTTCGCTGAAACCGTCGTCCGTCCCGCCGCCCACGAGTGGGACGAGCGCGAGGAGACCCCGTGGCCGATCATCGAGGAGGCCGCCAAGATCGGCCTCTACTCGTTCGACTTCATCGCCAACGCCTTCTCGGACCCGACGGGCCTGATGATGCCGCTGTTCAACGAGGAGCTGTTCTGGGGTGACGCCGGCATCGGCCTCTCCATCGTCGGCACCACGCTCGGCGTCGCCGGGATCTTCGGCAACGGGACGCCCGAGCAGATCGTGGAGTGGGTGCCGCAGTGCTTCGGCACGCCGGACAAGCTCGCCCTCGCCGCGTTCTGCGTGAGCGAGCCCGACGCAGGCTCGGACGTCTCCGGTTTGAAGACCAAGGCGGTGTACGACGAGGCGAAAGACGAGTGGGTGCTCAATGGCCAGAAGACGTGGATCACCAACGGCGGCATCGCCGACATCCATGTCGTGGTCGCGTCGCGTCGACCCGGGCCTCAAAGGGCGTGGACACGCGAGCTTCGTAGTCCCTCCGAACACTCCGGGTCTCTCGCAGGGGTCGAAGTTCAAGAAGCACGGCATCCGCGCGTCGCACACGGCAGAGGTGATCCTCGACGACGTTCGTATTCCTGGTTCGTGCCTGCTCGGGGGCAAGGACAAGCTCGATGAGCGACTTGCTCGTGCGCGTGAAGGCAAGAGTGGGCGCGTGCAGGCCGCGATGTCCACGTTCGAATCGTCGCGTCCGATCGTCGGTGCGCAGGCCATCGGTATCGCCGCGCGCGGCGTACGAATACGCGCTCGACTACGCCAAGGAACGCAAGCAGTTCGGCAAGCCCATCGTCCAGAACCAAGCCATTGCGTTCGCGCTGGCCGACATGGCCACAGAGATCGACGCGGCGCGACTGCTCGTGTGGCGCGCGGCATGGCTCGGCCGCAACGGCCAGTTCGTCAGCGGCGAAGGCTCCATGTCAAAGGTCAAGGCTGGACGCGTCGCTGTGTGGGTCACCGAGCGCGCCATCCAGATCCTGGGCGGTTACGGCTACGTGCGCGAGTACCCGGTCGAGCGCTGGCACCGGGACGCCAAGATCTACGACATCTTCGAAGGCACCGAGCAGATCCAACAACTCGTCATCGCCCGGCGATCTCGCGGCATGCGAATTGAATAGCTGACCCGGGATTCTTTCGCACGCTTGCGGTTTCGGCGTTCGATCCGGCCCCTATAGGGCGCCCACGTCCGCCAGTACCGCGAGCATCCGTGCCGCACCACGATCGACGTTTCGCCGGGAAGTGCGCATACGAGCACCTACCGGGTGATCGGGCGTTTGGTACGGTTTCGACCGGTCGGCGTAGGCAGAAGGAGACAGCTTGCGGCCGATGAGTGTCTCAGGGTGTGGGTTGGCGCGGGCCGGTCGCCAGGACTGTTGGCCGCCGGTGTGCAGCGACCGCGCTGTTGTCGGTTCTCACGCCGGGAGTGGCGGCGGCCAGAAGCAGTCCAGCAGCACGTCAGTGTCGACGTTTCGCTGGACCGCGCCGGGGACGTCCACGATCGATGCGTTCGATCCCACGTTGGGGACGCTGACCGGGGTTGCGATCACCACCACTGTCGACGTGTTGGTGCAGGCGTGTGTCGAGAATCTCCAAGCCGGAACGGGGCGCGCCGTCGGCTGGCACGGTGACCGGCAGTCTGGCGGTGGAGGTGCCGTCGGGTGCGAACGACGCCGGCGGCGGCGCCCGGCCACATTGTCGGCGGGCGATCTGTTCCACGAGCAATGGCACTGGCGACTGCAATGCCGGTTTTGCTGCAGCCGCAGGTCGGTTCCCCGTCTCCCCGTGAAGCGCCGGACACCGCGTACACGGAGGACACCGGCCACGCGACGAACACAGCGAACCTGACGGCCAGCCGCGGACCTGGCGCCGTTCATCGGCCCGGGCATGGTCGCGATCAGCCACACGCCTGTCAGCGACACGCAACTGGCCGTGCCTGCGGAGTGGGATGACATAGCCGTGGCGACTGGGACCTACGACGTTGCGGTCACGTACACCTTCACGCCTGCGCCGGGCGCCTCGAGTACGTCGTCGACGTCAACCGGAACCGCTGCTGCGCGAACCGGTGTGCCCGCCACCCAAGAACTGATGGTTGGCGCTCTACTGGTGGTGGCGGGCGGGACTGCGGTACGTGGTTGCCAGGCGACGGCGCCGATTGCGGGACAGCGTCATGACCCGGCGTGTGCTCGTCGTGTTGGGCGGCCTCGCGGTGGGAATGCTTTCGCGATCGGCTCCGATCGAACGGCGGAGGCGGACACCTCATCGCAGTCTGCGTCGGTTGCTTTGACGTCGACGTCGTCGACACAGTCGGTGGCGCTCGACCAGTTCTCGGTGGAAGGCGAGCTTCACCAAGTGACGGTGACGGTGGCTGTTGACGCTTCCACCTCGGTCGACGTGGGCAATCTCGCGTCGGGCGCGAAGCCGACCACGGTGTCGTTGGGAGTCACGGCCGCGGCCGCCGGGCCGGGCGTGCAGCACGCTGACCGCGGCGGGCACCAACGCCGACACCCATGACCTCGCCTCCAACGAACACTTCGCCTTCAGTGTCGACAGCACCGGCACGGGGTCGGTCGTGATCACCGATCCGGCGGTGTTGGCCTCGTACATCGGGACGGCACGGTCAGTTTCGACGTGACCGGACTGTTCGATGTCGACGTGAGCGGGCCGGCGGTGTGGTCCAGGCCATGGCTCAGCGAACGGCACCGCCACGGTCACCGTCGCGTACGAGTTCACGCCCGGCATCCCGCCGACGGCGGTGAACGACACCGCCACCGTCACCGAAGACAGCGGACGCGACCCGGTCGACGTACTGGCCAACGACACCGACCCCGACGGCGGACCGAAGACGATCGCGTCGGTCACCCAGCCGGCCAACGGCACCGTCGTGGTGACCGGCGGGGGCACTGGTCTCACCTACCAACCGGCGGCGAACTTCTGCGGGCCGGACACGTTCACCTACACGCTCAACGGCGGCTCCACCGCCACGGTCGCGGTCGCCGTGACCTGCGTCCCTGACCTACCCACCGCGGTCGACGACACCACCACCGTCGCCGAAGACAGCGGCACCACGCAGTCAACGTGCTCGCCAACGACACCAATCCGGACGCCGGTGACACCATGACGATCGGGTCGGTGACGCAACCGGCCCACGGGACGGTCGTGGTCACCGGCGGCGACACCGGGCTCACCTACGAGCCGACGGCGAACTACTGCGGGTCCGACAGCTTCACCTACACCGCTCGATCCGGGCGGTTCGACCGCGTCGGTGTCGGTGACGGTGACGTGTGTCGACGACCCGCCGACCGCGGTCGACGACACGCGTCACGGTGATCGAGGGCTCGGGCGCGACCGCGGTCAACGTGTTGACCAACGACACCGATGCCGACGGTCGGCGCCGAAGACGATCGGGTCGGTGACGCAGCCGGCCAACGGCACCGTAGTGATCACGGGCGGCGGCACCGGGCTCACGTACGAGCCGGCGGCGAACTACTGTGCGGTCCGACAGCTTCACGTACACGCTCGATCCGGGCGGTTCGACCGCGTCGGTGGCGGTGACGGTGACGTGCTGTCGACGATCCCCCGACCCGGTCGACGACTCGGTCACGGTGATCGAAGACTCGGGCACGACCGCGGTTGACGTGTTGACCAACGACACCGATGTTGACGGTGGGCCGAAGACGATCGGGTCGGTGACGCAACCGGCCAACGGCACCGCAGTTGTCACGGGGGGCGGCACCGGTCTCACCTATGAACCGGCGGCGAACTTCTGTGGGTCGACACGTTCACGACACCTTCGATCCGGGTGGTTCGACCGCCACCGTTTCGGTGACGGTCGCGTGTGTGAACGATCCGCCTGTCAACCACGTGCCAGCCGCGCAGACGATCGACGAGGACACCACCCTCACGTTCTCGAGCGGCAACGGCGACCCGATCTCGGTCACCGACGTCGATGCGGGAGCGGGCCCGGTCACGACCACGTTGTCGGTTGGTAGTGGCTCACTCACGTTGTCCGGCACGAACGGGCTGACGTTCACCCAAGGTGACGGCACCGACGACGCCGCCATCCAGATGACCGGCACGCGTCGATCAACGCCGCGCTCGACGGGATGGCGCCCGACAGCCCGCCGATGCCAATGGTGCCGACACCCTCACCATCGTGACCGACGACCTGGGCCACACCGGCAGCCCGGTCCGCTCACCGACACCGACACCGTCGCCATCACCGTCATCGCGGTGAACGACTGCGCCCGCCTTCACGTTCTCCGCGTCACCGACCAGACGGTCTGGAAGACGCCGGACCACAGACCGTGGCGGGGTTCGCGACCGGCATCGCCGCCGGACCTGCCAACGAATCGGCACAGACGGTGACGTTCGACGTCACCAACGACAACAACGCCTGTTCGCCGTCCAGCCCGCCGTCGACGCCACTGGGAATCTGACCTACACCGCGTGCGGCGAATGCGTTCGGCACTGCGACCGTGTCGGTGACGCTGCACGACGACGGCGGCACGGCCAACGGCGGCACCGACACCAGCGGCACGCAGACGTTCACCATCACCGTGAGCCCGGTCAACGATGCCCCGTCGTTCACCAAAGGCCCCGACCAGACGGTCATCCAAGACACCGGCACGCACACCGTCAACGGTGTGGGCCACCAACATCACGCCCGGTCCGAGCAACGAAGCCGGCCAGACCGTCCACTTCAACGTCAGCAGCGACAACAACGCGCCTGTTCTCGTCTCAGCCGGCAGTCGACGCCGCCGGCACCCTGACCTTCACGCCGGCATCGGGCCAAACCGGTTCGACCACCGTCACCGTGACAGCGCAGGACGACGGCGGCACCGCCAGCGGCGGCATCGACACCAGCGCACCGCAGACCTTCACCGTCACCGTCAACCCGCCCGATCAACCACCCACCGCCGCCAACCTCACCGCCACCGCGCTCGAGGACATCCCCACGACCATCACCCTCTCAGGCGACGACGCTGACGGCGACGCACTCACCTTCAGCTTCACCCAACCGGGCAACGGCACCGTCACCACCTCGAACTCCCCGGTCTGCTCCGGCGCGACACCGAACCACTGCACGCTCGACGTCACCTACACCGGCAGCGCCAACTTCTTCGGTCCCGACGCATTCACCTACACAACCAACGACGGACAGGCGGACTCCGCCGACGCCACCGTCACCATCACCGTTACCCCGGTGAACGACGCGCCGTCGTTCACCAAGGGGCGGATCAGACGGTGCTGGAGGACAGCGGCGCCCAGGTGGTCAACGGTGGGCGACCAACATCGCCGCCGGCCCGGCCAACGAGACCGGTCAGATCGTCACCTTCGACGTCACCGGCAACACCAACGCCGGGCTCGTTCTCGGTCAGCACCGGCGGTCGACAGCGCCGGCAACCTGACCTACACGCCCGCGAGCCAACGTGTCCGGCTCGGCGACCATCACGTTGCACGCCCACGACAACGGCGGCACCGCCAACGGCGGCGTCGACACCGGCACCGCAGACCTTCGTGATCAACGTCACGGCGGTCAACGACGCGCCATCGTTCACCAGGGCGCCAACCAGACGGTCGTCGAGGACGCCGGCCCGCAGACGGTCACCGGGATGGGCCACCACGTCTCGGCCGGCCCGGCCAACGAGTCGGCCAGACCGTGACTTCGTCGTCAGCAACAACAACAACGGACTGTTCAGCGCCAGCCCGCGGTGTCGCCGCCGGGTGTCCTCACCTTCACGCCCGCGCCGAACGCCACCGGCACGGCGACGGTCACCGTCCACGTCCACGACAACGGCGGCACCGCCAACGGCGGCGTCGACACCAGCGCCGACCAGACGTTCACCATCACCGTCACGCCGGTCAACGAGCCGCCGACCTTCACCACGGGCGGATCAGACGGTCAAGGAGGACAGCGGCGCGCAGATGGTCAACGGGTGGGCCACCAACATCGCCGCCGGCCCGGCCAACGAGGCCGGCCAGACCGTCCGCTCGTCGTCACCGGCAACACCAACCCGCGCTCTTCGCGGCGGCCCCGCCGTCGACGCCGCCGGCAAGCTGACCTACACGCCCGCGGCCAACGCGTTCGGCGCTGCGACCATCACGGTGCGCGTCCAGGACAACGGCGGCACCGCCAACGGTGGCGTCGACAACGCGCCGACCAGACCTTCATCATCACCGTCACCGGTCAACGACGCGCCGTCGTTCACGAAGGGCGCCAACCAGACGGTCACGAGGACGCCGGCGCCGCAGACGGTCCACGGCTGGGCCACGGGCATCTCGCCCGGTCCGAGAACGAGTCGGGCCAGACCGTTGACTTCGTCGCCAGCAACAACAACGCGACTGTTCTCGCGCCAGCCGGCGGTGTCGCCGCCGGCGTCCTGACCTACACGCCCGCCGCCGACCAGACGGCTCCGCCACCGTCACGGTCCACCTCCACGACAACGGCGGCACGCGCCAACGGCGGCGTCGACACCGGCGCCGCCAGACCTTCACGATCACGGTCACCCCGGTCAACACGCGCCGGTGGCGCAACCGAAGAGCTTCACCGCCGAAACCAACATGAAGATCAACCTCGGCGGGTTCCTCGCCGGCGTCACCGACGCTGACACCTGGCATCAACGGTTGCTCGCCCACCTTCACCGTCGCCAGCGTCGGTGTGACCTCGCCGGCCGGCGGCACCGTCACCATCACCAATGCGTCCACCGGCACCGTCGACTTCGACCCACCCGCCGGTGTCACCGGCAGCGTCACCTTCACGTACACCGTGGCCGACAACGGCTGCCCCGGCACCGCCACAGCGCCCCCGCCACCGCCACCGTCACCGTCACCGGGCCAGTGATCTGGTTCGTCGACAACACCAACGGCAACGACGCCAACCCTGGCACCCTCGCAGCACCATTCCAGACCCTCGGCAAGGCCGACACCGTCGACGCCGCCAGCCACCGCGTCTTCCTCTACAACGGCACCTACGCCAATGGCCTCGTCCTCAACACCGGCGAATGGCTCATCGGCCAACAAGTCACCGGCACATCATTCGACACGATCATGGGCATCACCCCACCCGCGGGCACCATCGCACGGCCCGCCATCGCGACCGGCACCGCCACCGTCCAGAACACCATCACCCTCAACACCAACGCCGTCGTCGCCGGACTGGCCGTCAATTCCGGAGCCAACACTGCGATGACCGGGACCGGCGGTCTCACCGGTGTCGACGTCAGTCAGACCTCGCTGACCACCACCACCGGCACCGCGTTGTTGCTCAACAACGTCGCCGGCACCATCACGCTCACCAACGTCAACAAGAACGGCACCGGCACCGGCGTCGACCTGACCCACGTCAACGCCGCCGTGACCGTGTCATCCGGCGCGACGATCACCGGCACCACCAGCGCCGCGGTCGACATCGACGCCGGCACCGGCGCCTTCAGCTACGCCGGCACGATCAACAACTCAGCGTCCGGTGGACGAACCATCGAGGTCACCAACCGCAACACCGGAACATTGGCCGCCACGTTGGTCGACCACAGGCCAGCAGCGTCACACCCAAGTGGCACATCGAGGAGCTTCGTCCCGACATCGAAACGTGCTACAAGGCCTTCCGGTGAGAGGCTATCGAAGTCGATCCAACTCGAAGAGGACCGCTTCGGCTTCGAGCCGGAAGTGACCGCCAAGGCGGCGGAGCCTCGCGCGTGCGCATCTACGAGGTCGGTATCTCGTACGCAGGTCGGACGTACGCCGAGGGCAAGAAGGTCGGTTGGCGTGACGGCATGCGAGCGTTCGTGTGCACCGTGAAGTACGTGCGGCTGATGGGCTGGATGCGGAGTCGCCGGTGACGGTTCGGTCGACGAAAGCCGGCAGCAACGACCGCCGCGAGCTGACGGCTTCGACGCCGGCGACAGCGACATGTTCACTCGCCCCTGGGCTCAAGATCCTGTCGCACATCGGGGATTCCATCGTGGGTCGCCCCCCTGTATCGTCTCGTTCCATCGGTGGCTGAGAAAGGGGCCGGCCGGCCGATGCCGGGTGGAAGCGGATGTCTCAACCCTGGCCGTGGGGTTTTGGCTCCACGCCCGAGGTTGGTTCGACGCACGATCTGATGCTGGCACATACATAGGCTTCGATCTGCTGGGGTCTGCGATGGGAGGGAGTGGTCTGGTGGCACCTTGGCGCTTCCGACGGGCGACGGCGGTCGTGTTGGCGCTCCGCATCTGGGGCTACCGGCTCTCGAGCAGCGGTAGTCGGCCGCCGATCCGTGCGCGGCGCCGGCGAGTGCTGTGGTCGCGGAGAACTGGCTTCCCGGTCGCCCCGCGTCGGAGTGGGACGTCACCGGCGCCGGTGATCCGTCGATCCAGGGCTTCTCCACGACGTCAGCGTCCAGCCGGGCAGACGGTCCACTTCAAGATCGACACCGATGCGGCGGCGTACACGATCGACATCTATCGGATCGGCTACTACGGCGGCGACGGGGCGCGACTCGTCGCGTCGGTGACGCCGAGCGCGACCCTGCCGCAGACCCAACCGGCCTGCATCACCGACGACGCCACGGCCTCGTCGACTGCGGGAACTGGGCGGAGTCGGCGTCGTGGGCCGTGCCGGCGACCGCGGTCTCCGGCGTGTACGTCGCGAAGCTGACCCGCAGCGACACCGAGCGGCGAGAGCCAGATCCCGTTCGTCGTGCGCAACGACGCCAGCCACTCCGACCTGCTGTTCCAGACGTCGGACACCACGTGGCAGGCGTACAACTCCTACGGCGGGAACAGCCTCTACAGGGCGGGCCGGGCCGAATCCCGGGCGCGCGTACAAGGTGAGCTACAACCGGCCGTTCACGACCGGGCGCGACGCCAGAGGACGGGTTCTTCAACGCCGAGTATCCGATGGTCCGGTGGCTGGAGGAGAACGGCTACGACGTGTCGTACATCGGCGGCGTCGACATCGACGCGTGCGCGGCGAGCCTGTTGCAGCAACACAAGGTGTTCATGTCGGTCGGCCACGACGAGTACTGGTCGGCGAATCAGCGCGCCACGGTCGAGGCCGCCCGCGACGCCGGCGTGAACCTCGCGTTCTTCAGCGGCAACCAGATCTTCTGGAAGACGCGCGTGGGAGCCGAGCATCGACGGCTCGTCGACGCGCGTCTCGCACGCTCGTGTCGTACAAGGAGACGCACGCCGGGGCGAAGATCGATCCCGATCCGCGTGGACGGGAACGTGGCGTGACCCGCTCGGCGCGACCTCCGACGGGGCAACGTCCGGAGAACGCGCTGGCCGGAACGATCTTCACGGCGAACTGCTGCACCACGGCGATCAACGTGCCGTCGGCGACGTCCAACTGCGCCTGTGGCGCAACTCGCGGCTCTCGACGCTCGAGGGTGTCGACGCTGCGCTGTCGGACGGATCGCTGGGCTACGAGTGGAACGAGGATCTCGACAACGGGTCGCGTCCACCCGGCCAGATCGACCTGTCGTCGACGACGGCGTCGGAACCCAGGTCCTCCAGGACCAAGGGTCGACGTACGCGCCCGGGACGGCGACGCATTCGATCACGATGCACCGGGCGTCGAGCGGCGCGTTGGTCTTCGACGCGGGGACGGTGCAGTGGTCGTGGGGACTCGACGGCACGCACGACCGGGGCGGTTCGACGCCGGACTCGGCGGTGCAGCAGGCGACGGTGAACCTCTTGGCGGACATGTCGGTCCAGCCGGCGACGATGCAGTCGGGGCTCGTCGCGGCGACGGCGTCGACGGACACGAGCCCGCCGACCGCGTCGATCTCGTCTCCTGGCGATGGCGACACGGTGAGTGCGGGCGTTCCCGTCACGGTCACGGGCACGGCGACGGATTCGGGTGGCGGTCGGGTCGCGGGGATCGAGGTGTCGACCGACGGCGGCGCGACGTGGCACCCGGCGATCGGTCACGCGTCGTGGAGCTACACGTTCACGCCGCAGACGACGGGCAGCCTCACGGTCCAGGCCCGGGCGACGGATGACAGCGTGAACACCGGTCCGCCGTCGACGACCGTGACGGTCACGGTGGCGCCGCACGGGTGTCCGTGCACGATCTGGGACAACAGCGCGACCCCGGCGTCGGTCGGCAACAACGACGGCGTGCCGATCGACTACGGCGTGAAGTTCCGCACCGACGTCGACGGCCGATCTCAGGGTTCCGCTTCTACAAGAGCCCGGGCGACAACGGCACCCACACCGGGCATCTGTGGGACACCACCGGCAAGCTCACTCGCGAGCATGACGTTCACCGACGAGACGGCGTCGGGGTGGCAACAGGTCGACTTGTGCTCGCCGGTCGCGATCACGGCGGGCACCACGTACATCAGCTCGATCTTCTCGTCGGCGGGCTTCTACCCGGACCGTCAGGCGTACTTCGCGGGCCACGGCGTCGACAATCCGCCGTTGCACGCGCTCGCGGACGGCGTCGACGGAATGAACGCCGTCTTCCACGAGGGGAGCGACGCCTTCCCCGACCAGAGCTTCAACGCCAGCAACTACTGGGCCGACGTCGTGTTCTCGAACGGTCCCGACACGACGCCGCCGTTCGTCACGTCGCGCACCCCGATGTCGGGCGCGACGGATGTGCCGGTGACGCAGAGCGTGACCGCGACGTTCGACGAGCCGATGGACCCGGCGACGATCTCGCCGTCGACCTTCAATCTGCGCGACGCGTCGAACACGGTGGTCCCGGCGTCGGTGAACGTACAACGCGACGAACTCGCGACGGCGACGCTCACGCCGAGCGGCCGCACTCGTACCATCGGCGACCGTACACGGCGCAGGTGATTGGTGGCGCCGGCGGCGCCGCTGACTCGGCGGGCAATCCGGTGAGCACCGATGTGTCGTGGTCGTTCCCGACGGCCGCGCCTCCCGCCGACGACGGGCCGGGCGGACCGATCCTGGTGATCGGGTCGAGCGCCAACCCGTTCGGCCGGTACTACGGCGAGATCCTCAAAGCCGAGGGGCTCAACGAGTACCGCGGGACCGACATCGCGAACGTCACACCGGCCGTGCTGTCGTCGTACCACGTCGTCGATCCTCGGCGACATGACGTTGACCGCGGCGCAGGCGACGATGCTGACGGACTGGGTGACGGCGGGCGGCAAGCTCGATCGCGATGCATCCCGACGCGCAGCTGGCGGGCGCTGCTCGGGCTGACGAGGTCGCGGGGTCAGTGTCGAACGCGTACCTCCACGTCGACACGAGCGCGCCCCCGGGACAGGGCATCACCGACCAGACGATCCAGTACCACGGCACCGCCGACCAGTACCAGCTGTCCGGCGCGTCGAGCGTCGCGACGCTCTACAGCGACGCGTCGACCTCCACGTCTACCCGGCCGTCACGTCGCACGCCGTCGGGACGAGCGGCGGCCAGGCATCCGCGTTCACCTACGACCTCGCCCGGTCGGTCGTGTACACCCGCCAGGGCAATCCCGGCGTGGGCCGGCCAGGAGCGCGACGGGCAACCGCCGATCCGCTCCGACGATCTGTTCTTCGGTGCGTCGGCGTCGGACCCGCAGCCGGACTGGGTGAACCTCGACAAGGTGGCGATTCCCCAGGCGGACGAGCAACAGCGCCTGCTCGCCAACCTGGTCCTGCAGATGGACAGCAGCAGCATGCCGCTGCCGCGCTTTCTGGTACCTGCCGCGGGGCGACAAGGCCGTCGTGGTGCTGACCGGCGACGACCACGGCAACGGCGGCACCGCCGGCCGCTTCGACGAACAGATCGCCGACAGCCCGGCCGGATGCGACGTCGCGAACTGGCAGTGCGTGCGGAGCACGTCGTACGTGTACCCGGGCACGCCGATGTCCGACGCGGCAGGCCGCGGCTACACCAGCCAAGGCTTCGAGGTCGGCCTGCACGTCACGACCGACTGCGCCGACTGGACGCCGCAGTCACTCGCGAACCTACAGCGACCAGCTCGCGGACGTGGCACGCCGCCTATCCGAGTCTCGCCGGGCCCGTCAGCAATCGCACCCACTGCATCGTCGAACAGCGACTACTCGACCCAACCGCACGTCGAGTTGGCCAACGGCATCAGGCTCGACACCAACTACTACTACTGGCCGCCCGAGTGGATCCAGGACCGTCCGGGCCTGTTCACCGGTTCCGGGATGCCGATGCGGTTCGCCGACCCCGACGGTTCCGCGATCGACGTGTACCAGGCCGCGACGCAGATGACCGACGAGTCAGGCCAGACGTACCCCGCCACCATCGACACGCTGCTCGACAACGCGCTCGGCCCGCTCGGCTACTACGGCGTGTTCACGGCCAACATGCACACCGACAAGCGATCAGCAGCGGCGCCGACGCGATCATCGCGTCTGCGCAAGCGCGCAACGTGCCCGTGGTGAGCGCCCGCCAGATGCTCGACTGGGTCGACGGCCGCAACGCGTCCTCGTTCGGCTCGACTGTCGTGGCACCAACCACGTCCTCACCTTCGACGTCACGGCCGGAGCGACCGCGAACGGGCTCGCAAGCCATGCTGCCGATGACGCAGCGGCGACGGCAGCGGTCCTGACTCTCGATCGCGGCGGCTCGTCCAACGTCCCGTTCACGACCCAGACCATCAAGGGCGTGTCGTACGCGATGTTCGACAGCCGATCGGGGACCTACACCGCGACCTACACCGCCGACACCACGCCGCCCGTGATCAGCGGCGTCGCCGCACCGCCACGACCACCTCGGGTGATGCAACCATCACGTGGACGACCAACGAGCCGTCGAACTCGAGCGTCGCGTACGGGACGAACGCCAAGTCGCTCGGCACCACGCAGATCGGATCCGGCGTTCGGTGACGTCGCACTCGATCACGCTGCACGGCCTCGTCCCCGGCACGACGTACAGCTACCGGGTGACGTCCGCCGATCCGGCGGGCAACAGCAGCACCTCACCACTTGCCTCGTCCGCACCGGCGGCGATCACCGTTCCGACGTTCGTGACGACGGACACGACCGCCGCTGACTTCTCCGGCGGGACAGCGGGCGCGTGCGCGGTGGTCGCGCACGCCGGTGACGGTGAGGTCCAGTTGGGGTCGACCGTCGGCGCGGAGTTCTCCGGAACGCAGGTCCCAACGGATGGGACGTCACGCCGTGGGACACGGGCGGGACCGCGACGGTTGGCGGCGGCGTGGCGGCCGTGAACGGCGCTCGACTCGGCACCACCGCCACGTACAACGCCGGCCGCTCCCTCGAGTTCGTCGCGACGTTCGCGAGTGAGTCGTTCCAGCACGTCGGGTTCGGCGTCGACTACAACGCCGCACCGTGGGCGATGTTCAGCACTGGCGCCGACGGCACGACGCTCAAGGCGCGCACCAACGACGGCACCAACAGCACCGACACCGTGCTGGGCGCCGACGTTCTCGGCTCGCCGCACCGCTTCCGGATCGACTGGAGCAACTCGCAGGTCGTGTACTGGGTCGACGGGGTACAGGTCGCGACCCACACGCTGCGATTCTCGACCGCGATGCGCCCGCTCGCGAGTGACCTCCACCCGACGCGAACCAGATCTCGCTCGACTGGCTGCAGATGTCGCCATACGGGTCGACGTGCTCGTTCACGTCGCGGTGATCGACGGCGGCGCTAACCGAGCGTGGATCAACCTCGACCCGGTGGTGACGACACCTGCCGGCACCAGCATCCAGTTCAACACCCGTACCTCGAACGACGCGGCGACGTGGTCTCGTGGTCACCGGTCACCGGCACCGCAGATCAACAGTCCCGAGGCCGCTATTCCTGCAGTACCAGGCGATCTTACGTCGACCGATGGCCGCTCACGCCGTCGCTCGTCTCGTGCGCCTCGCTGCCAACGGGGCGGCGCCGACAGGTGTCGTTGGCGTACCGGGGAACGGGTCGGCGGTGGTGTCGTGGACGGCGCCGTGCGAACACCGGGTCCGGCGATCACGGGCTACGTGGTGACGCCGTACATCGGGTTCATCGTGCCAGCCGGCGAAGACGTTCAACTCGACGGCGACCTCGCAGACGATCACGGGCCTGACGAACGGGACGACGTACACGTTCACGGTCGCGGCGAAGAACGCCAACGGGACGGGGCCGCAGTCGGTGGCGTCGGGCGCGGTGACGGTGGGCAGCGCCGGTGGCGCCGACGGGTGTCGGCGGCGGTGCCGGCAACGGGTCGGCGACGGTGTCGTGGACGGCGCCGGCGCGACAACGGGTCGGCGATCACGGGCTACGTGGTGACGCCGTACGTGGGGTCGTGGCGCAGCCGGCGCGGACGTTCAACTCGACGGCGACCGTCCAGACGGTCACCGGGTTGACGAACGGCACGACGTACACGTTCACGGTGGCGGCCAAGAACGCCAACGGCACGGGACCGCCGTCCGCGGCCACGGCGCGCCGTGACCGTCGGCGCCCCGGTGGCGCCGACCGGTGCGGCCGCGGTGCCGGGGAACGGGTCGGCGATGGTGTCGTGGACGGCGCCGGCGCGACAACGGGTCGGCGATCACGGGCTACGTGGTGACGCCGTACATCGGGTCCGTCGCGCAGCCGGCGAGGACGTTCAACTCGACGGCGACGTCGCAGACGATCACCGGGCTGACCAACGCCACGACGTACACGTTCAAGGTGGCGGCGAAGAACGCCAACGGGACCGGGCCGCCGTCGGTGGCAGTCCGGACCGGTGACGGTGGGGGCGCCGCGTCGCGCCGGCCGGGGCCGCGGCGCTGCCGGGGAACGGGTCGGCGGCGGTGTCGTGGACGGCGCCGGCGAACAACGGGTCGGCGATCACGGGGTATGTGGTGACGCCGTACGTCGGTTCGGTGGCGCAGCCGGCGAGGACGTTCAACTCGACGGCGACGACCCAGACGATCACCGGGCTGACCAACGCGACGACGTACACGTTCACGGTGGCAGCCAAGAACGCCAACGGGACGGGGCCGCAGTCGGTGGCGTCCGGCGCGGTGACGGTGGGGGCGCCGCGGGCGCCGACGGGTGCTGACGGCCGCTACCGGGGAACGCGTCGGCGGTGGTGTCGTGGACGGCGCCGGCGAACAACGGGTCGGCGATCACGGGCTATGTGGTGACGCCGTACATCGGTTCGGTGGCGCAGCCGGCGCAGACGTTCAACTCGACGGCGACCACCCAGACGGTCACCGGGTTGACCAACGCGACGACGTACACGTTCACGGTGGCGGCCAAGAACGCCAACGGGACGGGGCCGCAGTCGGTGGCGTCCGGCGCGGTGACGGTGGGGGCGCCGGTGGCGCCGACGGGCGTGACGGCGGTACCGGGGAACGGGTCGGCGGTGGTGTCGTGGACGGCGCCGGCGAACAACGGGTCGGCGATCACGGGCTACGTGGTGACGCCGTACATCGGGTCGGTGGCGCAGCCGGCGAGGACGTTCAACTCGACGGCGACGTCGCAGACGGTCACCGGGCTGACCAACGGCGACGACGTACACGTTCACGGTGGCAGCCAAGAACGCCAACGGGACGGGGCCGCAGTCGGTGGCATCGGGCGCGGTGACGGTGGGGGCGCCGGCGGCGCCGACGGGTGCCGACGGCGGTCCCCGGGGACGGGTCGGCGGCGGTGTCGTGGACGGCGCCGGCGAACAACGGGTCGGCGATCACGGGATATGTGGTGACGCCGTACATCGGTTCGGTGGCGCAGACGGCGCAGACGTTCAACTCGACGGCGACGACCGCAGACGGTCACCGGGTTGACCAACGGGACGACGTACACGTTCACGGTGGCAGCCAAGAACGCCAACGGGACGGGCCCGCAGTCGGTGGCGTCTTCCCCGATCAGCACGGCGAACCGGGTGGCGGTGTCGAGGTCGAGCATCGACTTCGGCACGGTCTCGGTTGGCCAGCCCGTCAGCACGCCATTGACAGTGACCAATCTCGGCGGCACCGGCGATCCCTCGATCACGATCAACAGCCTGACCGTGAGCGGCGCTGACCCGAATCAGTTCTCCGCCGCCGTGCCAAGGGTCGACCCGTCCGGCAAGGTCGTGACCGGCCCGCCGGTCACGCTCGTCACCAGGCTCGTCGGTCACGCTGACCGTGTGGTACGCCGCGGCGAGCGGCACATCGATCGGCCAGCCTGGCGATCAGCAGCACGGCCGCCAACTCATCGTTGACGGTCCCGATGTCGGGTTCCAGCCCGGGCAGCGCCATTGGCTTCGGCAAGAGCACGCTGACCGGGACCGCGACCGGGGTGAACGCCGACGTCGTGAGGTTCGGACCCGACGGCCGTCTCTATGTCGCGGAGTTCAGCGGGACGATTCACGCGTACACGATCGCCCGCACCGCGGCCAACAGCTACTCGGTGACCGCGACCGAAACGATCAACCTCATCAGGCAGATCCCCAACCACGATGACAACGGCACGGTGAACTCGACGGTCAATACCCGGATCGTCACGGGCATGCTCGTCGTGGGGACGGCGGCCGCGCCGCGGCTGTACGTGACCTCCAGCGACCCGCGCGTCGGCGGTGGAGGTTCAGGCACGCAGACCAACCTCGATACGAACTCGAGCATGGTGTCCCGACTCGACCGCAACGGCGCGACCTGGACCCGCACCGACCTGGTGCGCGGGCTGCCGCGCTCCGAGGAGAACCACTCGGCCAACGGCCTGGCGCTCGATCCCGCGACCAACACCCTCTACGTCGCCCAGGGTGGCAATACGAACATGGGTGCCCCGTCGCACAACTTCAACTTCCTGCCGGAGTACGCCTACTCGGGCGCCATCCTGAGCGTAAATCTCACGACGATCGGCAATACGACGTACGACCTGCCGACGCTCGCCGACGACCACCTGCCCAACCTGACGGGCCCGTTCGGCGGGGACGCCGGTCGACGCCAGGCGAAGATCGTCGCCGGCAGTCCCGTCCAGGTCTACGCGCCGGGCTTCCGCAACCCCTACGACGTCGTCATCACCCGGGCGGGCAAGATGTACACGGTCGACAACGGCGCGAACGCCAGTTGGGGTGACATCCCGATCGGCAACGGTCCGGGTGGGACGTGCACCAACGGCACGCATGAGCCGGGTGTCTCCGACCCGGACACTCTCCACCTGATCACCGGTGCGGGATATTACGGCGGTCATCCGAACCCGACGCGCGGCAACATGGCCAACACCTTCGACACCCCGGGGCAATCGCCGGTCACGACCGCGAACCCGGTGGAGTGCAACTACCTCAAGCCCGGAACGTCTGCCAACCCCGATCTGACGACCTTCAACGGCTCCACCAACGGCATTGCCGAGTACACGGCAAGCAACTTCGACGGGGTCGCTCAACGGCCATCTTCTGTTCGCCAACTACAACGGCAACATTGTCGACGTGAAGGTCGACCAGGCCGGGGCGGTGCTCTCCAACCAGACGCTGCTGTCGAACGTCTCGACTCACCCGCTCTCCTTGGCCACGCAAGGCGACACCGGCGCGTTCCCGGGCGTGATCTTCGTCGGCGACTACTCGACCGGGTCCGTCAATGTTTTCGAGCCCACCGACTTCGGCGGCGGCGCCAACACCTGCAACGGCGCGTCTCAGTTCTGCGGATGACGACGGCGACGGTTACACCACCGCTGACGAGATCGCCAACCACACGAACCCGTGCTCGGCGGGCAGCGTGCCGAACGATTGGAACCGCAACGGCACATCCGATCTGATCGATCCCGACGACGACGAAGTGGCCGGCGAAGCGGTCGACCCGACACCGCAGGACGACACGAACGATCCGTTCGCCATCGACCCGCAGAGCGGGAAGACGATGACGATTCCGTTCGTGTACACCTGGGACAACGGCGAGCAGCCCGCCCAGTGCGCGTCGACGCCGTTCCCGAGCGGCTGCCCCGGCGGTCTGCTCAACATGGGCTTCACCGGCCTCATGACCGACAAGCACACCGACTACCGCAACCTCTACGACACGTCGAACATGATCCTCGGGGGTGCAGCCGGCGTGCTCACGCTGGCAAAGGTGCCGTCCGGCGACGCGCTCGGCGCAACCAACACGCAGCAATACGCCTTCCAGCTCGGCGTCAACACGAGCGGGGTCGGCGTCTTCACGGTCCACACCCGGCTCATCTCACCGTTCTCCGGTACGACCCCATCGGGCAATCAGTCCTTCGGCCTCCAGTTCGGTACGGGCGACCAGGACAACTACTTCAAGCTCGTGGCAACCGCCAACGGGGGCTCACCCGGCATCCAGGCCGTCGCCGAGGTCGGAGGAGTCCCCAGCCTTGGGGCTGTGAGTCCCGTCGCCATGCCGTCCGCCACCGCGTCGTCCATCGACCTCTACCTCACCGTCGACCCCGCCACAGGCACCGTCCAGCCGTCGTACCGGCTCGTCGACAACGGCGGCGTCGCCGGACCGCTCACCCAGGTGGCGACCCCGCAAGCGATCCCGACCAGCTGGTTCACCGACCCGAACTACGGCCTGGCCCTCGGCATCATCGCCACGTCGTCTGGTGGACCGACCTACTCGGCGACCTGGAAAGGACTGGACACATTCCTCGGCTCACCTGCTGGCTAGATCGAAGCGGACCGAAACCGAAGTCGACGAACGCCCGCGGGCCTACCAGCCAAAGGTCGCCATCGACGCAACTGGTCGTCGGCCGGCAAGACGGGATTTTCGACATGCAGACTGACAGAGCTCGTGCGCCCCATGTCGCTACTGGGAACCGCCGGTTTGAACAACTTCGGATCCCTCTTTGGGCGTTCCTCCACGTGGACCCTTGCGACGCACGGAGGCGTGTGCGATCCTCTCGGCGACTCGACCGCCCTGGGGACGAGGTCGAGCTTGGGAGGCGGGGGAGATGCTGCGTTCCGAGGCTGGTCCGATCCACTCGGTGCCGACAACGGTGAGCGGCTCGGGCCGTCGGTTCCGGGTGCAGCGGCTCGGTGTGGTGCTGTTGCTGGCGGTCGCGCTGCTGGCGCTGGGTGGCTGCGTCTCGGATCCGCCACCATTGATCGGCACCGCGGTCGCCGGTAATCATCAGGCGACGGTGTCGTGGCAAGCACCGGGTGGCGACGTCCCGGTCACGGCGTATGAGGTGACCCCGTGGATCGGGCAGGTAGGCCAGACTCCTACCCGGTTCAACTCGACCGCCACGACGCAGACCGTGACGGGACTCACCAACGAAGCCGTCTACACGTTCACCGTGCGGGCTATCAACATGCTCGGCCAGGGCAGCGCTTCGTCGGCCTCCTCGAATCCCGTCACACCTGGCGCCGGGGCCACCGCCACGGCGGCCGGCGCGGGCCATACGTGTGCGATCGTGGCCGGTGGTGCCGTCGACTGCTGGGGCTACAACGGCTACGGGCAGTTGGGCGACGGGACCACCACCGACTCGTCGACGCCGGTGGCCGTCACCGGCCTCACCGGGGCCACCGCCATCACCGCCGGCGAGCTCCACACGTGTGCGATCGTGGCCGGTGGTGCCGTCGACTGCTGGGGCTACAACGGCTACGGGCAGTTGGGCGACGGGACCACCACCGACTCGTCGACGCCGGTGGCCGTCACCGGCCTCACCGGGGCCACCGCCATCACCGCCGGCGAATACCACACGTGTGCGATCGTGGCCGGTGGTGCCGTCGACTGCTGGGGCTACAACGGCTACGGGCAGTTGGGCGACGGGACCACCACCGACTCGTCGACGCCGGTGGCCGTCACCGGCCTCACCGGGGCCACCGCCATCACCGCCGGCTACGGCCACACGTGTGCGATCGTGGCCGGCGGTGCCGTCGACTGCTGGGGCTACAACGTCTACGGGCAGTTGGGCGACGGGACCACCACGGACTCGTCGACGCCGGTGGCCGTCACCGGCCTCACCGGGGCCACCGCCGTGGCGGCCGGCGCGGGCCACACGTGTGCGATCGTGGCCGGTGGTGCCGTCGACTGCTGGGGTTTGAACTTCTGGGGACAGTTGGGCGACGGGACCACCACCGACTCGTCGACGCCGGTGGCCGTCACCGGCCTCACCGGGGCCACCGCCATCACCGTCGGCTACGGCCACACGTGTGCGATCGTGGCCGCCGGTGCCGTCGACTGCTGGGGCTACAACGGCAACGGGCAGTTGGGCGACGGGACCACCACCGACTCGTCGACGCCGGTGGCCGTCACCGGTCTCACCGGGGCCACCGCCATCACCGCCGGGAACTACCACACGTGTGCGATCGTGGTCGCCGGTGACGTCGACTGCTGGGGCTACAACGCAAACGCGCAGTTGGGGAACGGGACCAACACCGACTCGTCGACACCGGTGGCCGTCACCTGGCCGTGAGCCGCGCAGACCCCGTCGAACCCGGGGGGCATCCCACCTCGGGTTCCCGGCGTACCTGACCGCAACACTCACACGACACCCTCACGACGAATGAAGGGCCGACGCGGGGACAGGTCACTGCGTCGAGTGGGGCATCCGTTCCCGCTGATCCGGGCGCGGTTCCGGATCGATGGCGTTACAGGCCGAGGATCTGTGCTTTCTTCGCGGTGAACTCTTCCTCGCTCAGGATGCCCTGGTCTTTGAGCTCGGCGAGTTGCTTGATCTCCGCGATCTGCGGGTCCTCGGCGTCGGGGGCCGCGGCCGGCGGGGCTTGTGGCGCAGGGGCGGCCTCGGGTTGGGCTGCGGCCGCGCTTCGTTGCGCTGACTTGGCTCCCATGTGGGCTGCCGTTCCAGCAACGACCGCTGTCGTCGCTACTCGCGCTATGGGCCTTCTACGACGGATCATGGGTGAGCCTTCCTGTGTTGGCGCTGTCGGCGCATGCCGCGCCGGTGCAGTGTGTGATCGGATACGTCGCGTTCAGGCGAGGGCGTCGGCCAGGTCGTCCAGCGCGGCTTGGATGACTTCGTAGGGGATCCGCGCGCCTTCGAGGATCAGGCCGTTGGCGTCGCGCACGGCTTCGGCGAACGGCGCTGCCCACGTGTCTTCCCAAATGAGCAGTGCGGCCGACGTATTCGGTTCGAGACTGAGGGCTGCGTGCGCGATGTCGTCATCGGTGAGGATCCCGCCGACTTCGGCATCGAGGCCGGCGAACGCGGCCAGCTCCTCGACGGCGTCGTACTCGACCACGGTCACCTCGCCGTCGGCGTCCTTGCTGATGAAGGTGAGGTCGATGAGCCTCACGAGGCCGCCGTCGAGGAGCTTGGCCAACTCCGGCACGATCCGACCGGTGAAGCTGTTGTCGGGAAAACCGAGAATCACGTACTCCACCGGTCCGATGCTCATGCCTTGATCTCCATTTCGTGCACCCTGAAGGAACTCCATCAAAGCATGCGCCCAGTGGGACGGCGACAACATCATCCACACTGGATGGTCGCGGGGTCGCGAGGCCGTTCCCACATGGTCTTCAGTCGATAGCGGTGGCGTGCTAGCGACGTCGCTGGCACCGCTGGGGTACGCAGACATCGTGCGTGCGGATGGCTGAGCGGCCACGTGTGACGCGTCAGCCGAAGACGAACCACGCCACTTTTGCCGGGAACGGTCTGACTCCGATCAGAAAGATTGCCAACGTCCCTGTTGCTGGATCCGGCACCGCGGCCCCAACGAGAGCCCCGTCTCCCTGGAGCAGTGCGATCGCACCGCTCGACTCGGTCAGGCCTCCCGGAACGTTGACAGTCACGGAACGTTGGTTGGCCGGCACAGTGGCGATGCCACTGCGACTGAACGCGGCGACCCCCTGAACGGAGAGCGCGGGCCCGTTGCCCGCGCCAGCGATCGCGCCGCCAACCGCGACAGGCATGCCCGTCGCTTGGATGGCGGGCTGTGCGCTGCTCGAAGTCGAAGCGATCACAGGGACCGTCGCGGTCGGCGTGCTGTCGGCGCGAATCGCGCCACCAGTGGCAACGTTGGAGACCCGGAGCGCCTCCCCGGTGGTCGCCGAACGCAATGTCGTGACCGACGTTCCCGCGTCGTTGGAGGCGCCCAACACGACCTTGGCCCCTGCCGCCGCGTCGGCCGCCGGCGCGCCCGCAACGGATACGACTGCAGCACCGGCCGTGCCAACGGCCGCCATTCCACCGAGTCGCAACAGCTTGCGACGATCCAAGCCCGCGGTCACATCTCCGTCGCTCGTTGCCGGACGCCGCGAACGCATCCACTTGAGCATTGCTGTCCCCCCATCTCACGGACCCGGTACCTCCTCGCACCGTAAGCCCCGCACCGAGGTCTCGCCCGGGGAAGCGCCAGACGCAGACGGTTCGATCCCGCCCGTCGCGATCCGGCAGGGAGAATGAGCGGGTGCGCGGGCGACCAGTTCGGCCGCGATGACTTCGGCACGGTGGTGTCGTCAGCAGAGGGACGCATCGCCGCCAGGAGGAGGACGACACCATGGGCACGCTCATCGTGACCGAGTTCGCAACGCTGGACGGGGTGGCACAGGCGCCTGGAGCGCCCGACGAGGACCGCGACGGCGGCTTCACGCACGGCGGATGGCAGGCGCCACTGCTCGACCAGGAGTCCGGCAGGGTCCTGTTCGAGCAAGCGAGGAGCATGGACGCGCTGCTCCTCGGTCGAAGGACCTACGAAATCTTCGCCAATTACTGGCCGACCGCTCCAGAGGAGATCCCGTTCACCGGCTTGCTCAACGACGTCCCCAAATACGTCGCCAGCCGCACGCTCGCCGCCCCTCTGGCCTGGCAGGGCACGACCCTGGTCACCGAGGCCTTCGCCGAGGGCATCGCCGCCGTCAAGGAGCGTCATGATGAAGTCCACGTCATTGGCAGTGTCAACCTCGTGCAGTCACTGCTGCGGTTCGGCCTTGTCGACCGGCTGAACCTGTGGCTGTACCCGCTGCTTCTCGGCAGCGGCAAGCACGTGTTCGCCGACGGGACGGTGCCCACCGCGTTGCGTCTGACTGAATCGGTCACCTACCCCAACGGCACGCTCCAGCTCGCCTATGAGCCCGCTGGAGCGCCTACGTACGGCAACATTTCGAGCGAGGCCGACGCGGCAGCGCTGCCGCAGTAGATCCGATCGGTGTGGCCTGCTGGACTCGACGCAAGATCGGTGCGACACGGCTTCGACCGGTTGATGACCCAGCCGACAGTCCGGCGTCCACAAGTGGATCGCCTATGACCGCGCCAGCGGGGAGGTCATCGGTCGGGGCGGGCTGTCGCGCACACCAGTTGACGACGACTGGGCTCAGATCTACGCACTCCTCCCGGCCGAACCCTGGGTGCGAACCGCGGATGGCGCCGAGCGCCCGTTCATCGCGCACGCACACTGGCTCGAGATCGGATGGGCGCTACGGCGCCAGTTCTGGGGGCACGGTTACGCCTCCGAGATCGGGCGCGCCGGGCTGGAGTTTGCCTTCGGCGTCCTCGACGCGCAGGCCGTGGTCTCTGCACTGTCCGTCACAACCTCCGGTCCCGAGCGGTCATGGCGCGCATCGGCATGCGATACGTCGGGGAGATCCGCAGCCGCGGCATGGTTGAGGGGAGAGAGGGCCAGCAGGACGACGCGCCGTTCGCGGTGTGCGCGCTCGTTGCGCCGAGACTGGGAAGTTGCCAAGGCGGTCGGGTGAAGCAGATAGCGGGCGCCTCGTCAGTCGTCGGTGTCGCGTCCGGTACCCGAGCCGCTCGCGCGTCGTGCGACGCGCGCGAGGTAGGTGTCGCGATCGAGCGGGTTCACGGTCGACCGCTGCCGGGTTGGCGGTAGGCCGCGCACGGGCTGGTACCCGCCGAAGCTCGATTCGATGATCCCTTCTCCGCCAGTCAGGCGTGGCAACTGCCGGCGCAGGTCCTGCGCTCGAGCCGCAGGCAGCATCGCGTTGACCACAGCGAGGCTGTGGTGCCGCGACGGCGTGCCGACGACTCCGCCCAGCCGTGATGTCGCCGCAAAGATCGCGCCGATGGAGTCGGGTGGCGTTTCGATGCTCAGCCGCACGATCGGTTCGCACACCGCGGTCCTGGCCCGCTCGAGCGCAAGCATCACGACGAGCGGGGTGAGTTTGCGAAAGTCGGCTGCCGTGCTTCGCGGAGTGGGGCTCACGGGCTTCGTGGGCCCGTCGGAGGCGTAGTACCCGCAGTCCGTCATCGTGAATGTGCAGTCCGTTACCTGCCAGCCGAACAGGCCTTCGTCGAGGGTGCGCCTGATGTACTGCTCCATGGCCTCGACGAATCGGTCTGTTGTTTTGTAGATGTGTAGTGGCAGCGCACGGGGGTCGACGTCGAGTCGAAAGTGCATTCCCGCTTCGGGCTCGGCGGGTTCGATGCGGAGCCCGACCGTGGCGGAGAACGGGTGGGTCTCCGATTGCAGGAGCTCGACGGCCGCGCCCGTGCCGACCGGGCGCTCGATGCAGATCGGAGTGGTCTCGCGAAACTGATCTCGAGCCCGAAGTCGGTCGCGAGCGTTGCTTGGATCACGTCCTTCTGGACTTCGCCGTACAGGGAGACAGACAGCTCCTGCCGGCGGTCGTTCTGACGGACGTTGATGAGCGGGTCTTGCTCCGCGAGCTGGTCGAGCGCGACGCGGAGAGCGCCGCGGTCCGCGCGCGCGCCGGGGAGCGACGACGGTCTCCAGGGTCGGCGGCGCGAAATGATGCCGGAGAGCTGACCTGTCCGGCGGCGCGCCGATGGCGTCGCCGATGCGGATGTCGCCGAGGCCCCACAGCCGTCCGATCTCGCGAGCACCGATCGCGGTGCGCTCGACTGCCGCACCTCGGTCGAACACGCGGATCGCCGTGACTTTTCGGTTCGTGTCCAGGCGATCCCGGACGCGAACCGTGCCCGAGAACATGCGAACGTATGCGATGCGCTCGCGCGCAGAACCGCGATCGACCTTGAAGACAAGACCGGAGACCGGACCGTCCACGTCGCCTTCTGCGGCTGGCAGGAACTCGGCGATTCCGGCGACCAGCGCATCCACTCCCGCGCCGGTTATCGCCGAACCGAAGAAGACCGGATGTACCAGAGCCTGCCGAGACTGCGCCGCGAGTAAGCCGCGCAACTGCGGGTACTGCAGACTGCGCTGGTCGTCGACATAGATCGCGAGGAGCGCGTCATCGTGTTCTGCCAGGACGTCGGCGAGGCCGCTGACGAAGGCGCGGTCGGCGGCGTCGTACGGCGTGAAGCCGCTGCGCTTGGTGCCGAGATCATGCGTCGATCCCATCGCGATGATCGCCGGTGTCAATCTCTCGGAGATCCCGCGCAGGACCGTTTCATGCTGCGCGCCACCGCGGTCGATCTTGTTCACGAACACGACTGTGGGAATACGTAGCCGCTGCAGCGTCCGCATCAACACGCGGCTCTGCGCCTGCACGCCTTCCACAGCCGAGATCACCAACACGGCGCCGTCGAGCACGTTCAACACACGCTCGACCTCGGCGATGAAGTCCGGGTGTCCCGGTGTGTCGATCAGATTGACCCTGATGTCGTCGATGACGAACGAGACGACCGCGGACTTGATCGTGATGCCGCGTTGCCGTTCCAGCTCCAACGAATCGGTCTGCGTACTTCCGTCATCGACGCTGCCGATCTCCTCGATGACGCCGGCGGTATACAGCAGCCGCTCGGTCAGCGTTGTCTTACCGGCGTCTACATGCGCCAGGATCCCCAAGTTCAACGTCCGCATTCAGCCTCATGTCCTCTAGGTAGATCGAAACTTCCCTTTGGATTGTCATGAGGCTTTGGCGCATGGCTCTCTCCGTCGTCGCTCGGGGTGCTGCCGGAGTGCAGCAGATCGTGTGACCGCGGACAACCGATTTGCGACCGCGCGGCAATCAGTTGGCATGGCGAGTGGCATGTTGGTCACGGCCATCCCCGTCAGGTGACGAGGTTCCTCAGTGCCTTCGCTTCTGCTCGAAGTGTTGCATCGTCCAGTGGCGCCTGACCCTCGTGATCGAAAGCGTCCTGCTCGAGCGGGCCGCCAGCGCACGGATCGTCCGCGTGCCGGGGGACGAGATGAACGTGAAGGTGTGGCACCCAGTTGCCGAGACTCAGCCAGTTCATCTTCAGAGGCCGATAGCGACGTTCGATGGCCGACGCGACCGCGGTGACCTCGCTCCAGAAGCCGAACGACTCCTCCGCTGACAACTCCGTGGGCTCGGCGACGTGTCGCCCCTTCCAGATGACGTAGCAGTAGCCGGGTCGTACGGGCCAGCGTCCGAGGTACCCGTCGCACCACTCGCCATCCAGGATCCGGACGCCGCCTGGCCTCTCGTCTGCACCGACGTCCGAGCACATCCCACACACTGCTCCCTGCCGCCGCTCCTCCCAGTCCGATGGCCACGAGGCTGGTGCGCTCACGCAACCCACTGTCGCACCGACGCGCGCCGAGGCGCCGAGGGGGCGCAGCCCACAGCTACACGTCGTGCAGTCGCCTCAGCCAGGTGTGCCAACCGGCGAGGAGCGGGGTAGTGCGGTCAGTGGCTTCGGCAACGAGCCGTTCGGCGGTTTCGTCCGGCGTCAGCGTCGACGTGTCGAACCACCAACCGACGTCGCCGAACTCGCGGCTCATGTCAGCTTCCAGCCGTTCGTAACCATCGAAGTCGAAACGCGCGACTGGGTCTCGCGATGCGTTGCGTTCCTTGCACACCTCGATACCGGGCGCGAGCACCACGAGCCGCACGGGTCGTGGTGACAGCAGAGCCAGAAAGAAGTCGAGCTCTGCTCGGTCGGCGAGGACAGTGTCCATCAACACGGTGAACCCGAAGTCGATGAAATTGTTGGCGAGGGAGCACATGTTGCGGTTGCAGAGTTCGTCCTGGCGAAGCGCCTCGCGGGCGGGCTTGCCCATCCATCCGACGTAGCCGCTCCTGATCATTCGGTCCATGTCATCGCCCCTGATCTGGGCTGCCTTCGGCAAGAGGCGTGTGGCGAGGCCGACGACGGTCGACTTTCCAGCACCGGGCATGCCCGACACGATCACGCATTCGCGCAACTCGGAGACCACAGCCTCGGAGCTTGCAGCGGCACCGGCTGCTGAGCAACCAGATTCGAGGTTCACCCCCGAGCAGAGACCATCTCTGCGGCGGAGCCGCCGGACGAGCCGCCGCCCGAGCTGTCGCAGCGGGCGGCTACGAAGCCACGGCAACGCCGAGGGCGTATGCGGCTACTGCCTTCGGTGCGCCCTTCTCGTAGAAGGTGTCGAGCTCTGTGATCGCGAATCCCGCATCGGTCAACAGACTCGCGATCGGACGAGTCAGGTGGCAGCCGCCGAACAGCCGCTTCTGCACCGGTTCGAGGCGGTGCTGCCAGCGTTGCACGCTCTCGTCGGGAGCCAGCCCGTGCTCCACGAAATGCAGTGTCCCTCCGGGCTTGAGCACTCGCCGAACTTCCTGCAGCGCCGCACTGACATCGGGGATCGTGCACAAGGTCCATGTCGACAACGCCGAGTCGCAGCTGTCGTCGGCCAAGGGCAACGATTGGCCGTCGAGACCCGACCGTTGCACCGGCACGCTCGCCGCGGCGAGGCGTTCGCCGGCGAGTTTCCATCCGACGTCCGCCGGCTCGATCGCAGCGACCCCGTTCACCGCGCCCGGGTAGAAGGGGACGTTGAGACCTGACCCGAAGCCGATCTCGACCACCTGCCCATGAAGACCTTCGCAGACTCGGGACCGCAAGGGTCTCGCCGTCTTCACGCCACAGGCGACGTTGACGATTCGTGGAAGCACGTGCTCGGCGTAGATCCCCATCGCAGCCTCCTCGGCCAACCGAGTCGACGCCGAAGGTACAACATGCAGTGGTACGTGATCCGGCAACCACCGACGGCGAAATCCGTGTCGGCGATCTCGTCACCCTCAGCTGAACCGCAACGGCCATCTCCTCTTCTCCTTGCACGTCCGAGGACGCTCGCGGTGCTGGGTCGCCGTTTGTAAGCTCGACGTTCGTGGCGCGGACTGAGCGCACGGCGTCGGTGCCCGTGCACGAACAGAAGCGATCGACGGGTCCGACGACGCTCTCGATCGACATCGGTGGAACGGGCCTCAAGGCATCGGTCCTCGATGCGGATGGCGGGAAGATCGTCGACCGGGTTCGTACCAAGACGCCCTATCCGTGTCCGCCGCGAGTCCTCATCCGCGAGCTCGACAAGCTCACCCACGAACTCCCGCCCTGGGACCGCGTGTCGGTTGGGTTCCCGGGGTTCGTCCGGGACGGCCGGGTGCTCACTGCGCCCAACCTCTCGACCAAGGCCGGGCCGGGAACCAAGCTGTCACCGAAGTTGGTGCAGGCCTGGGCAGGGTTCCCACTCGGGACTGAGCTCGAAGGCCGGCTCGGAAAGCCGACCCGCCTGTCGAACGACGCCGACATGCAGGGGCTCGCCGTGATCGGTGGCGACGGGCTCGAGCTCGTGATCACCCTCGGCACCGGCCTCGGGACCGCGGTCTTCCTCGACGGTTCTCCGACTCCGCACCTCGAACTGGCGTTGATGCCGTTTCAGGGACGCGGCACCTTCCAGGACCAACTCGGGAACCGGACGCGCCGCCGCATCGGGAACCGTCGCTGGAGCAAACGGGTCCTCGCCGCCGTCGAGATGTTCGACGCGCTGTTGCACATCGACCGGCTCTACGTCGGCGGCGGCAACGCGAAGAAGCTCACTGTCGATCTCGGGCATCGCGTCGAACTCGTCGACAACGCTGCCGGCATCCTCGGCGGAATCAAGCTCTGGGAGCTCGACGAATCGGTGGGATCCGGCTGACGCAAACGAGGAGGGCGGGGGGACACGTCCCGGGCCGCCCGGCTCTGCGTCGTGGGAGGCTGGGCTCGTGACGCAGACGATGACACCAGCCGGCGGACTGCATTCGGGAAACCCGGCCCTCAGCGAGAAGTTCGTCGAGAGCAATCTCGTCGCGGGCGACACGAAGCGGATGTCGGTGGCCGGGGTCAGCGTGAAGACGTTTGTCCTGCTGGCCGTTCTGGTCGCCGGCGGTGCCTGGGGGTGGGCGGCGGCGACCAAGCCCGTCGGCGTCGACCTCGGCGGCGGCTATGCCAACACGACGGTCACGATCCCGGGCGGATTCTGGCTGGCCAGCTTCGGCGCGTTCCTCCTCGGCATCTTCATCGTGGTGAACCCGCGTCGCGCCGCCCTGCTGGGTGTGATCTACGCGGTGTGCGAGGGATTCTGCCTCGGAGCGATCTCGGCGGCGTTCGACGCGCAGACGGAGGGCATCGTGGGCGCCGCGATCTTGTCGACCGTCTGCGTGTTCGTCGTCGGCCCTGTTCCTCTACGCCACTCGAATCGTCAAGCCCACGCAGAAGATGGCGTTCGTCGTGGTCTCAGGTGTCATCGGCCTGGCGATGCTCTACACGTTCGTGTTCATCCTGTCGATCTTCAACTGGAGCTGGCTGTACAGCGACAGCTTCCGCACCATCGGCATCGTGGTGACCCTGATCGCGATCGTGTTGGCCGCCCTCAGCCTCATGCTCGACTTCGCCACCATCGAGGCCGGCGTACAGGTCGGGGCACCCAAGGAGCTCGAGTGGTACGGCGCGTTCGGGTTGATGGTGACGCTCGTCTGGCTGTACATCTCGATCCTCAAGCTGCTCGCACTGCTCGCCCGAAACCGCTGAGCTCGCGTTCAAGCGCCGTTGTCAATCGCTTTCGGTCGGTGCGGGCCGTTGGGGCCGGGGGTGATGTTGACGATGTGGGCAGGCTCGCCGCGGAGGATGCGGTGCCAGGTCCCCTTGGGCACCACGACGGCGTTTCCCGCGTCGACGTCGACGACATGCTCGCCGCTGTCGAGCTCGAGCAACAGCCGCAAGCGGCCGTCGATCACCAACAGCAGCTCGTCGCCGTCGGGATGCATCTCGCCGCCGTGTAGCTCCTCACCGCCCACCGCAGACATGCCCACGGTGTGGCCGTCGAGCCGAACCGGAGGTCCCGGCCGGTCGCGCACCATGAAACATGCTGCGCCGGTCTGACGGTCGAGACCGACCACATTGGTCGACAGGTCGAACGGCTCGGCTTCTGGGATCTCGGTTTGCACACCTGTACTTTCCCGCAGAGTCGGTTCGGTTCCGAAGAAGTGATGCCGAGTGGGGCCTAGGCTCTGGCGGCAAATGCCGGGGGAGGATCGGTCCATGCGCGCGCTGAGGTTGATCGCAGTCGTTTCTCTGATCATCGGATCGCTCTTCGTCGTGGGCACGTCCGCGACCGGGCATCCGGCGTCGAACACGTCGACGGGCATCACGAAGATCGACCATGTCGTGGTCTTGATGCAGGAGAACCGGTCGTACGACTCGTACTTCTCGCAGCTGCACTTCGAGGGCCAGCCGCACTCGTCGGTCGAGTCGAACAAGCCGAACCCGAACCCGCTCGGTGGGCCGCCGATCCATCCGTTCCTGACGACGACGCCCTGCACGACCGCTGACCTCAACCACGAGTGGGACGCGCACGCACAACGAGATCGACGGCGGTCGGATGGACGGCTTCACCGCTCAGAACGACGACCCGACCGATCCGACCGGTAGCCGCACGATGGGCTACTTCGACCAAGGCGACGTTGCCCTTCTACTACGGCGTCGCGAACGAGTTCTCGATCGCCGATCGCTACTTCGCGTCAGTTCCTGGACCGACGTTCCCCAACCGCTTCTACCTGCTCACCGGCACGTCCTTCGGCTACATCGAGCAACGTCGTCCAGACGTACACGCAGAAGACGATCTTCCAGTCGTTCGACGAGGCAACGACGCCGGTCAGCTGGAAGATCTATCTCGCGTCGGCTCCAGGTCGAGGAGCTCTTCAAGTACGTGCAGGATCACTTCGCCGGTCACGTGGTCCCGATCTCGCAGTACTTCACCGACGCCGCGAACGGGAACCTGCCGCAGGTGTCGTTCGTCGAATCCAACCCGTTCGGCGGCGTCAACACCGAAAGCGACGAGCACCCACCCGCGAACGTGCAGGTCGGCGAGAAGTTCACGCACGACATCATGAGCGCGCTCGTCAACTCGCCCGACTGGGCTTCATCGGCGATGTTCCTCACGTACGACGAGCACGGCGGCTACTACGACCACGTGAGCCCGCCTGCTGCGGTGCCGCCCGACGACATACCGCCGATGGTCTCGCCCGGCGATCCGTTCAACTCGTTCAACCGCTACGGCGTACGGGTTCCGACAATGGTGATCTCGCCGTATTCGAATCCGCATCACGTCTCGCACATCGTGTACGACCACACCTCGATCTTGAAATTCATCGAGACGCGCTTCGGCTTGGCGCCACTCACCCGACGCGACGCGGCAGCTGATCCGATGCTCGACATGTTCGACTTCGGGCACCCATCGCTGTTGCACCCGACGCTGCCCGCCGCGCCCGTCGATCCGGCGGGCATCGCGGCATGCACCGCGCTGCACCCCTGACGCGCTCGAGTGCGGCTCGTGTCTCGTGGGTCTCTCGTCTGATGTCGCACCCGAACCGTTGGCCAGTGACGATGACACCGGGCAATGTGGCGGCATGCCGACCGATCAGCTGAGCATTCAGCAGTCGTTGTATCCGAGCGTCACCTGCTTCGGCTGTGGACCTGCGAACGCCGACGGGTTGCAACTTCGTAGCTACCGAGAGGGCACTGTCACCGTCGCCGAGTTCACGCCGCGTCCTGAGCACGACAACGGATTCGGGTTCGTCAACGGTGGGATCATCGCGACGGTCCTCGACTGCCATGGCGCCTCGGTCGTCATGTGGGAATCCGCGGAACGGAACTGGCAGGCAGCCGAGGGCGCGCCGTTGCCCTTCATCACCGCCGGGTTCGAGGTGCGCTTCCTGAGGCCGACACCACTCGGACCGACACTTCGGCTCGTTGCATCACCCGATCGAGTCGACGAGCAGGAGATCATCGTCAGGTCGGACCTCGAACTCGACGACAAGATCCGAGCGACGATGACAGCCACCTGGCTCCGCTTCCGTCCTCGCACCTGACCGGCGGCGTGTCGGACGGGAGCGTTACGCCGACGCGTCCTTCGCGTCGGCTTCGATCTCCTTCGCGTCGGCCTTCATCTGCTTGGCCTCGACCTTCTTCGCGCGCTTCATGGCCTGTTCGACCTTGGCTTCCATGTCGGAGACGGCTACGACGACGAGACCCGCCTGACCATCGTCGAGCTGTTCGCCGAGCTCCTTGAGATCCTTGCGGCTCATTCCTGCCGCTGCGTGACCCGCGAGCGCGCCGACCAACGCGCCGCCGCCGGTGGTGGCGGCGAGCAAGCCGCCGCCGATGGCCGCGGCCGGGAACAGCACGACCACCAGCCCAGTGGCCAGGCCGAAGCCGCCGCCGAGAACCCCGCCGGCGCGGGTCGGTGTCTCGTGCTTCTTGGCGATCTTGACCTTTCCGTCGGCGCGCCGCTCGATGACAGCGGCGTCGTAGGCGTCGATGAGGTCTGCTTCCGTGTGGAGTTCCTTCACGGCGTCGTAGTCGGCGAGCGCGTCGTCGACGTTGTCGTACACGCCGGCATACACGAGAAAGGTGTCCGCGGCCATGTGTCGTGTCCTTTCGAGAAGCAACGATTGGGCGTCACGTCATCGAGTCGATGACAGATCGCCCATACCTTGCCCCGTGGATGCCCACCGAGCAATGTCGCGTCAGCGGTACTCGCGCTTTTCGGTTTTCTCGGCCCACGCGCGACTCAACGCCACCCATCCTTCGGGAGCCTTCTTCCATTCGGCCTCGAACGAGCCGAAGCGCTTCACGAGGTGCTTCGTCATCCGCCGGCGTGCATCCTCGCGTCCTGCGCCCTTGGCCTCGCCGAGCACGCCGTACGACGCGGTGAGATAGCCATCCGCATGGAGGAGGTACCGCCATTCCGTTCCCTCCGCGTAGAGCTGCACCATCCACGGGCGGGAGAGCTCCGTCGGCGGAGGCCGTCGGATCAAGTGCCTCCGCCACTGTCGCCCGTACTCCCGGGCGGGCACACGCACTGCACCCGGCAACTGCAGCTCGCGGAGCTTTCCGTCGACGAACATCCAAATGCCCCAACAGTCGTCGTCTTCGGACCGGATCAACACCTGGACCGACAGCTGATCCTCCCACGGGAGCGCCTCGAGCGCATCGAGCATGGGCTGCCGGTCGAAGTCTGCGAACGCAGCGGCATAGATCACGGTGTTCGGCGGCTTCGATCCGATCCAATGCGGTGCGACGCCCTCACCGGTGAGAGAGACGAACCGGGACGAGCGCATCCACGGGATCTGGACGTCCGGGTTCATGAATCGTTGCATGGGCCGCTCGCCCGACCTGGTCAGCACGAGGACGGTGGTGACGTCGCTCACCCGAAGAGCATCGCACCGGGCGCGCGCGTTGGGCACACCCGGAGCACGAGCAGGAGCACCGTGCCACGATCTCGTCATGGACGATGCACTGTGGCAGCGGTCGGCAGGTGAGCTCGCCTCTCTGATCAGGTCTCGGGAGATCTCGAGTCGCGAGGTCGTGCAGGCACATCTGGACCGGATCGAGGAAGTGAACACGACCGTGAATGCGGTGACGGTGACGCTGGCAGACGAGGCGCTTGCAGCGGCGGACGAAGCCGACCGAGGCCCAGGGAGCGGCGCGTTCCACGGCGTACCGTTCACGATCAAGGAGAACATCGACTGTGTCGGGTCGGCCACGACGCAGGGCGTGCCTGCCCTCGCGAACGCGTTCCCGTCCGAGGACGCGCCGATCGTTGCGCGCATGAAGGCGGCGGGCGCCATCCCGATGGCGCGGACGAACCTGCCCGAGTTCGGCCTGCGGATCTCGACGGACAACCCGCTGCGCGGCCGTACGAACAACCCCTGGCATCCCGAAAGGACCGCGGGCGGGTCGAGTGGGGGCGAGGGCGCCGCGCTCGGCCACGGGGATGAGCCCGTTCGGCCTCGGCAACGACATCGGCGGATCGGTGCGCAATCCTGCGTTCTGCTGCGGCATCACGTCGCTCAAGCCGACACCGGGCCGGCTCCCGATGGCCAGCTCGATCCCGCCGCTCGACCCGATGATCGCGTCGCAGCTGATGTCGACCGATGGTCCGATGGCGCGGCGCGTGGAGGATCTGCGCGCCGGCATGCGCGTGATGGGCGGCCGTGACGTCCGTGATCCCCGTTCGGTCGACGTGCCGTTCGAGGGTCCGTCCAACCATGTGCAGGTCGCGGCGTTGGTGACGTCGGTACCCGGCGTCGCATTGCCAGCGGCCTTCGTCGACGCTGTCCGGCGGGCGGGCGGAGCGCTCGAGGACGCGGGTGGAAGGTGATCGAGACGTCGCCGCCCGACCTCGAGCTCGTCACGGAGGTCTGGTCGGGGGTTCTCGCCTTCGGGATCGCGAGCATGAAGCCGTTGTTGTCGCCGCTGATGTCAGCGCCGGCGATGGACCTGATCGACGCAACTCCTCGATCAGCCGACCGCGCCGCCGGAGTCCTTGCTCGTCGAACGCCATCGGCTGATCCGCGAGTGGAGCGCGTTCTTCGTCGACCATCCGGTGGTCGTCGGACCGATCTGGACCGACGTGCAGTTCGAGCACGACGCAGACATCGGGCCCGAGGCCGGCATGACGGTCACTGTCGACCGGCTTCGGTTCATCACGCCCGGGAACCTGCTCGGCATCCCTGGCTGCGCCGTGCCGACCGGCGTCGAGGACGGTCTTCCCGTCGGCGTCCAGGTGTACGCCGACTTGTGGCGCGACGACCTGTGCCTCGACGTCGCTCAAGTCATCGAGGACGCGGTCGGCATCATCACACCGATCGATCCTCGGCAGGGCTGACACCGAGCACCTCCGCGAGGAGCGTGTCGTATTTCAGCAGGTGACGGTCACCGACGAAGTGGTCGACGACGTGCTCGACCGCATTCGCGCCGAGGCTCGCCATCTCGTCGGGCCGCTCGAGCAGTCCCGCCACCGTGCGGCCGAACGCATCGAGGTCGCGAGGGTCGCCGAGCAGCACGCCTGTTCCCGGCTCGATCTGGTCGACGATGCCGCCGACCGGTGAGGCGACGACGGGCCTCGCCTTCCACATCGCCTCCGCGACCGTGAGGCCGAAGCCCTCGGCGAGACTCTTCTGGACCGCGATCGTGCACGTCCGTTGGAGCGCGTTGACCATCAACGTGTTCTCCTCGATGTCGTCCATCGGCAACGACACGAGCCGGATGCATGCTTGCGCCTCGACTGGCAGTCGGCTCCATGCGTCGATGCATTCCTGCAGGACCTCAGCGCCTTCGGGATCGTCCGCGACCCCGGCGACACTCGGTCCGACGAGCGCGAGGTTCGCCGCGACCCGTCCGACCACACCGTCCGCGAATCCGGTCATCACGCCCTGCATGTCCTTCAGGTGGTCCCACCGCGACACTTGCACGACCAGCGGTAGCCGAGGATCGAGGGGACCGGCGCCGACGATCGATGCGGGACGCTCGACGACGCCGTCGCTCCCGTCGCCGCGGACGAACCTCGCCGCCGGGCCCTGGACGTCACCGGGGTAGATGCCGACCCGGCGGACGATTCGGTCGACGTCGAGGGGATCGAGCGCGCGGTTCTTCGGTGAGAACGGATCGATGGACGGCGGAATGACGTGGACTCGATCGGACGCAAGCCCCTCGGGCACGTACTGCAACCGAGAGAACACGAACGCGTCTGCTTCCCTCACATGAGGGATGACGAACGACCAGGCTTGTTCAGTCCACTCGTTCTCGTGGTCGGAACCGATGTGGCATCGCCACAGGACACGCACGCCGCAGTCGCGCAAGGGCTGGCACAGCCCGGCGGTCTGCGGGTCGTGCAGGAGGGCCACGTCGCCGGGGTGCAACTGCTCGCGGAGCAGAGCGGCGTTCTCCGCCGAGATGCGCTCGAAGTGCGCGGCTTCAGCGGGGCCGAGGTCGCCGTCGTCGCCCTTGGCGCCGTGGATCCGGTTGTGGATCCGCTTCGTGATGGCGAAGAACTGCTCGTCGCCGTGCGTCACGAGCCACCGCACGTCGAGTCCGGCGCCCCTCGTGTAGCCCACCAGCACGTTGAGCATCTCGGCGACGCCGCCGCCGGAGGCCGTGGAGTTGATGTTCCAGACGGTGTGGCCGTCGAGCAGCGAGCGAGCGCGCTGCTGCCGCGGCCTCGAGCGTCTCGTACCGCTCGTCGCCGATGAGTTCGCGGAACCGCGAGAGTGGCAGCGAGGGAACCAGCACCTCTCGCAGTCCTGTCACGTTTGCCATCATCTCCGATCGCGCCGCTCGTCGAATGGACCGACGGCGTTCAGGCCGAGGCGTCGCTCCGAGCGCCGGCTTCGCTCTCCGGCCGCAATGCGGCCCTGAGCTTGCGGAGCGCGGACTCCAACGTCGCTCGCTCCTTCGTGTCGAGGTGGGCGGTGAAGCACTCGTCGATGTGCTCGACGTGGCGGGGGACCGCGGCCTCGATGCGACGCCGTCCCTTGGGCGTCAGCACGGCGTAGAAGACGCGGCGGTCGCTCGAACACGATTCGCGCTGCACCAACCCCGCCTCCTCCATGCGGTCCACCGCCCGGGTCAACCCGCTCGGGGTCATGATCACCTGCCGGGCGAGATCGCTCATCCGAAGCCGGCCATCGGGACTGCGTGCGAGCCTGAGCAGCACGTCGAACCACTGGCCCGTGAGGCCGCTCTCGGCCTCGAGATGGCGCCCCAGTTCCGCCACGAGCCCGGCGTGGGTCTCGAAGAAGAGCCCGGCCAGCGTCAAGCGGTCGTCATCCAGCGAACAGCCCATGCAAGACAGGATACGAAAAAAAGGTTGCGCGTACAACGATTCTCGCGTATATTGTTGCGTACACAACAACTGTCCAGACAACAGTTGTCCAGACAAGGAGTCGTGACGTGACCCAGACAACCGCAAATCCGTCCACCACTCGCACCGTCGACGGCGTCGAAGTGCCGCTGCCCGGCACCTACGTGCTCGACGCATCGCACAGCCGGGTGGGCTTCGCCATCCGCCACCTGATGGTCTCGAAGGTGCGAGGACAGTTCACGAAGTTCTCGGGATCGGTCACGATCGGTGAGGACCCCGCCGACTCGTCCGTCGATGTCGAAGTCGACCTCGAAAGCATCGACACGGGCGACGAGAAGCGCGATGCGCACCTCCGTTCGGCCGACTTCTTCAACACCGACGTGCACCGGACGATGACGTTCAAGTCGACGAGCGTCCGACGCGGCAAGGGCGACGCCTGGATCGTCACCGGCCACCTCACCCTCAACGACGTGACCCGGCCGATCGACCTCGAGGTCACCTACGAGGGTTCCGCCACCTCGCCGTGGGGCGCCAGGAGCATCGGGTTCGGCGCGACCGGCAAGCTCGAGCGTGAGGACTTCGGCGTCAACTGGAACCAGGCCCTCGAGGCCGGCGGCTTCCTCCTCGGCAAGGACGTGACGCTCGAGATCGACGCCGAAGCCATCGCCCAGTAGCTGGGGCTGCGCCCTCTCGGCGCCTGCGATTGCCATGAACGTTGATGCGCCGTGGCCGCTCCGGCGGCCATGGCGCGCTCGGCGTTCGAGGGTGCTACCCGCTGATTCCGCGCAGACCCGCCCACGCCAGCGCGGCGACCTGGTGGGCGAGGTCTTCGGGCGAGCCCGCGAGGCCGTCGGCCAGCCAGTGCCGGCTCGTGCCTTCGGCCAGACCCACGATGCCATGGGCGAGAAGGCGGCGCCGGTCCGGGTCGAGGCCGTCGACGTCGATCAGCGCGGCGATGCTCTCCGCGATCGATTGCTCGACCGACCGGACGGCGTCGGCGAACTGCACGTCGCGACGTGACCCCCCTCCGAAGAGCAACTGGAACGCGGCGCGCTGCTCGGACACGAACGTGAAGTAGGCGAGGAAGCCGGCGTGGACCTGTTCGCGAGGGTTCGGAGCCTCCGACGTGGCCTTCCCGATCACGTCGCGAAGGCGTCCGCCGACGTCTTCGAGGAGCTCGAGGTATAGCGCACGCTTGGACCGGAAATGCTGGTAGAGCACCGGCTTCGTCACGCCTGCCGCCTCGGCGATGTCGTTCATCGACGTGGTGTGGTAGCCGCGAGCCGCAAAGAGCTCGAGTGCGACGTCGAGCAATTGGTGGCGGCGGCGAGCCGCTGGCAGGCGAGACGCAGGAGAACGAGCGACCATGGACCTCAGCTTCGGGAAGGACTGGTGCCGATCATGGCGAACCAACCGACCGTGAGGCCAGCCCGGATGGTCCCGGCATCCACAACTCGACGGCCACCTGAGCCGTGCCGGCCCCAGCCGGCGCGCAAGAACGCTGTCAGCCTTCTCGCCACCAAGGTGCGACGCCGTCGCTACCGGGGCACCCTCCCGCCGTGCGCGGGCCGAACGGGTTGGTGAGGCCGACTCTGTCGTTGACGACCGAACGGGCGGTGCCTCAGCGGCCAAGTTCGCGGTCTTCGCGTTCGGCGGCCCGGACGCCGTACGAGAAGACGATCGAAGGCGCGAGAACGGCCGACCCGAGCAGCAGGCTCGAGACGATGATCGCGACGAGCGTCCCCGAGTAGCCGACGACGAATCCGATCACGAAGAACACGATGGCGATGCCGAACAGGCCGTAGCCGACGCGCTGGCCGACCTCGGTGAGCCGGGCGATCCGCGCCCGTCGAGCGTGCACCGGATCGTCGTTCACGGCAGCCAGCCCGCGCCCGCGAGGAGTCGTTCGATGTCGTCCGTCATTCTCTCGTGCGAGAAGTGCCGGATCGCCACCTGCCGGTTGTGGTCGAGCAACCGCTCGTCCGGATCGCGCAGGAACTCGTCGAGTGCCGCCGGCTCGTCCGGGTCGAACCATCGGAAGCCGAGCGCGCGCAGTTCCTCCGCGACGGCATAGTGGCCGACGACCGCGGGCCGACGGTGCAGCGCGGCCTCGACCGGCGGGTTGCCGAACCCCTCACGGGTCGACGGAAAGACGACCGCGTCCGCGGCCGCGTACGCGTCGTGCATCGAACCCGGACTACGCCGGTGGATCACGGGACAACCTGCGCCGTCGAGCAGCCCGGCGAGCGTGTCGTCGTAGCCGTCCTCTGCGGGACCGAGCAGCCAGTAGGTCGCGTCCAGCTTCTCCGCGAGTCGCAGCGCGGCCGGAACGTTCTTGCGCGGGATGGCGCGCACGGGATGCACGAGCAGCCGCTCGCCGGGGCGGACACCGAGCGCACGCCGCGTCGCGTCCGTGTCACCGCGCGGTGGATCGCGATCGAAACCGTTGTAGATCACCGTCGAGTCGATGCCGCGGCACGCGAGCTCGTCGCGAGTGTGGCGATTGATGACGACGTGCCGCCAGGCCTGATCGTCCAGTGGCAGCTCGGTCACGTGCGCGTGATGGGGCAGCTGCCACGGCGGGTCGTGGTGATGCATCACCGCGGGACGCCCGGCGAGCACCCGACCGACAGCGCGAGCTGCCGGTAGGTTCAGCGGGATCGTGCAGAGGTTCTCGACGACCACCAGGTCGGCGCCCGCGAGCGCGGCTTCCAGCTCGTCCGCCTGCGGCGGTGCGCCGGCGTCCATGGCGAGTCCGGGCAGCAGCACGTCGACCGGGCCTTCACCCGCGATGGTCGTCACGTCGAAACCGAGGTCGCGAACGCTCGCCGCCAACCGTCGGCAACGACCGAGACGCCGTCGGACAAGCCGAGGCGGAACGAGATGAGGGCGCACACGGACATCCGCCCATGACGGTACTGATCGATCGCGTTCGCTGCCGTCATGGAAGCGCACTGGCAGCCCGAGGGGTACACCGTCCCGAACGCCGTCACCTATCCGTTCCGATGGTTGTGGGACTCGTGCTTCCACGCGTTGATCTGGGCCGAGCTCGGCGCGGCCGATCGCGCCGTCTCCGAGCTCGCCCACGTGCTGCACGCACAGGACGATCGCGGGTTCGTCCCACACATCGACTACTCGCGCGACCGGGCCACCACGCAGTCCTTCTGGGGTCAGCCGGGTAGCTCGACGATCACGCAACCCCCGATGTACGGCCACGCCGTCGCCGCGCTCGCAGCGACGGGGGATCGACGTCGGCGACGAGTTGGTGGAGCGTGCGCGTAACGGCATCGACGTTCTTCCTTCGTGCAGCGTCGCCATCCGTCCGGACTCGTCCGCGTCGACGCATCCCTGGGAGACGGGATGCGACGACAGTCCGCGTTTCGACCAATGGGGAGCAGGCGAACCGAGGCGTTGGTACGACGTGAAAGGCGCCCTCGTCGCGGCGCTTCCCGACAACGGTTTCGACTGCGCGCCCGTTTCGCTCAGCGCGCTCGTCGCGTGGAACGGGACGCGAGCTCGGACTCGACACGGCGACCTCGTCGACGCGCTCGTGACGAGGTGGGACGGCGAGCGGTGCACGTGGGTCGACGCGGGCGAGGGCGCAACGGACGTCGGGCCGGATCGCGAACACTCGAAGCGCTGCTGCCGTTGCTCGTGATCGACGCAGTCAGACGCGCTCGCGCTCGATCACCGACCCGGCGCGTTCGGCGGCCGGTTCGGTCCTGCCGGCGTGCATCGTGCCGAGCCCGTCGTTCGATCGACGCCGGTACTGGCGCGGCCCTGTCTGGCCGCAGCTGGCCTATCTGCTGTGGCTGGCCGGTGCGGCGGTGGCGGACAGCTCGGTGCGCGGCGCGGAGACCTCGGGTTTGTCGGAGTTCTGGGACCCGGACGACGGCACCGGCCTCGGCGCCTCGCCCCAATCCTGGACCGGCCTCGCGCTCGTGATGTCGCGCATTCGTCGGCCTCGTCCCGCCGATCCCGAATGTTGGTTGCGCCGTGGCCGCCAGAGCGGCCACGGCGACCCGGAGAATGAGCCGGCGCGTGCCGCTGGCGGCGGACGAGGTGGACGAGCACGTCGATGGTCGCGACGAAGATGATGAGATCACCGAACGAAACGACCTGCGTGCGACCGCGGGCACGGGGATGATGTCGGCGAGCACCATCAGCTTGTCGTCCGGTCCCTCGAGGTGGCGTCCGCCGGTGAGCTCGACGCCGATCCGACGTCGCGGCTCGACGACATCGGCGTGCACCAGGGCTTTGGCGCGGACCGGCATGCCCTGGTTGACGACGATCGGAATGATGTTGGCGCACAGCCCGACGGCGACGACGCCCATGCCGGTGAGATGCAGGTTCGCGAGCGCGAACCACAGCGAGCAGCACGAGCGAGAGCAGCAGCAGCGCAGCCGCGAGTCGCCGTCGAGACGCGATGCGACGATCTGACCGGCGACGCCGCCGACGAGTAGGCCCCACTGGTGAACACGAGGCCGTGCGAAGCGAGTGCGACGCGCCGGCAGGGCGAGCCCGATCGCGAGTCCCATGGCGACAGCCGCCAGCGTCAGGACCACGGCAACGAACGTAACAATCGAGCACTACGTTCCCGGGGATGGCCTACGAAGCTGTGCTGTACGACGTGTCCGACGGTGTAGCCACGATCACGATCAATCGACCGGACCGAAGCAACGCGCTGTCGTGGCAGGTGATGACGGAGCTTCGCGACGCCTTCGAGGTCGCGAAGGCCGATCACGACGTGCGGGTCGTCGTGCTCACCGGCGCGGGCGACAAGGCGTTCTGCGCCGGCGCCGACCTCACCGGGATGGCCGCCGACGCCGGCTGCGCGGACCGTGCACGACGCGCGCGGCGAGCTGGCGCGTCTGTTCCGCGACATGTGGTAGCTCGGCAAGCCGACCATCGCCGAGGGTGCGCGGCTACGCCTCGCCGGCGGCTTCGGGCTCTGCGCTCGCGTGCGACCTGGTGGTCGCCGCTGACGACGCGAAGTTCGGCACGCCCGAGATCGACGTCGGCCTGTGGCCGTTCATGATCACCGTGCCGCTCATGCGGTCGATGCCGCCCAAGAAGGCGCTCGAGCTGATGATGACCGGGCGCCGCGTTCGCGCCGACGGAGGCCGAGCGCATCGGGTTCGTCACGCGGGTCGTGCCGGTCGACCGGCTCGACGACGCCGTCGACGAGCTGGCGGCGACGATGGCGTCGAAGTCGCGCTCGGTGATGAAGCTCGGCCGCGACTCCTTCTACTCGGTGTGGGACCAGTCGGCGGACGACGCGTTGCGGCTGCTGCACCCGATGCTCACGATCACCACCTCGACCGAGGACGCCGCCGAAGGCATCGCCGCGTTCGCGCGAGAAGCGCACGCCCCGTGCTGGAGCAGGACCGCTGATGGCCGACAACCGAATCTGCACGACTGGAAGCCCGCTGGTCGACGACGTGCGCGCCCGCAAGCAGACCGCGCTCGGGCATGGGCGGCGCCGAGCGGGTGCAGCGCCAGCGCGAGCTCGGCAAGCTGCCGGTGCGGGAGCGGCTCGACTCCTGCGTCGACGCGGGCTCCTTCGTCGAGTTCGGCCTGCTCGCCGACTCGATGGACCCGATCCTGGCCGACCGAGGGTCGCTGGCCGCCGACGGGTGCGTCACCGGGATCGGCGAGATCGACGGGCGGCGAGTGGCCGTGATCGCCTACGACTTCACCGTGATGGCCGGCTCCATGGGGCAGGTCGACGAGCAGAAGACGACGCGGATGCGCGAGCTCGTGCTGCGCCAGCGCATCCCGATCGTGTGGCTGCTCGACTCCGGCCGGCGCGCGGATCCAGTCGACGACCGGCTCGACGTTCGCCGGCATGGGCGCGCTGTTCCGCGAGCAGGTCACGCTGTCCGGTGTCGTGCCCCAGGTCGGTGCGATGCTCGGGCACTGCGCGGCCGGCACCGCGTACATCCCCGCGCTCACCGACTTCGTGCCGATGGTCAAGGGCATCGTCGTCGATGGCGCTCGGCGGCCGTCACCTCGTGAAGGCGGCGACGGGCGAGGACGTCACCGAGGAGGAGATGGGCGGCTCCGAGGTGCACACCAAGGTGTCGGGCGTCGCCGACCTCGAGGTGGCGAGCGACGACGAGTGCCTCGCGATCGTGCGGCACTACCTGTCGTTCTTCCCGACAACAACACGCGCCGGGCCTCCGTCGAGCGACCGACGATCCGGTCGACCGGCGCTGCGAGACGCTCTACGACATCGTGCCGACGGCGCCGCGTCGCGCCTACGACGTCCGCAAGGTGGTCGAGGCGGTCGTCGACGACGGCGACTTCTTCGAGATGAAGCCGCATGGGCGCGCAACCTCGTCACGGCGTCTCGCCCACGTCGGCGGCGACATCCGTCGGCATCGTCGCCAACCAGCCGATGGTGCTCGGTGGCGCGCTCGACGTGAACTCGGCCGACAAGGCGGCGCGGTTCGTCTGGCTGTGCGACGCGTTCGGCATCCCGCTCGTGTTCCTGCACGACGTGCCCGGCTTCATCGTCGGGTCGGTGGTCGAGAAGCAGGGCATCATCCGCCACGGCGCCAAGATGCTGTTCGCCAGTGTCGGAGGCGACCGTGCCGAAGATCTCGGTCGTGCTGCGCAAGAGCTACGGCGCCGGGTACTTCGTGATGAACGGACTCGCGTACGAGGCGGACTACCTCGCCATCTGGCCGACGGCTGAGATCGCGGTGATGGGGCCCGACGGCATGGTCAACATCACCTTGCGCAAGCAGCTCGAGCCGTGCCCGAAGGAGCCGAGCGCGACGAGGCGCGCATCGAGATGGCCGAGATGATCCGGAAGAACATCGATCCGTACATCGCCGCCGGCCACGCCCAGGTCGACGACGTGATCGACCCCGCCGACACCCGGCTCGCCATCTGGCGCGGGCTCGAGGTCTCCGCGTCCAAGACCGTGCAGCGCCCGTGGCGCAAACACGGCGTCCTTCCCGTCTGAGGACGAATGTTGGTGCGATGTGGGGGCTATCGCCCCCACATCGACCCGGAGAACGGGCGCCGGATGGGTCAGGCCTGGTGCTTGACGCCGACCAGGATCATCTCGGTCATGCGGCGCGGGGCTTCCGTCAGTAGCGGAAAGAGCATCGCCCGCTTGGGATAGCGGACGTGCCGCTGGTCCTTCTCGACGCCCTCGACGGTCGCGTTGACGAGCGTGTCGAGGGGTGTGTCGGTCACGAGGTGCAGGCGGTAGCCGCGCTTGAAGCTGTCCTCGGTCGGCTTGTAGTCCGACACGTGCGACAGCATCTCGGTCGGCACGCCGGCCATCTCGACGAGCGTGGTCTTCACCGGCATCTTGTGCAGATCGGCCCGCAACCCGGCGGTGAAGTGTGACAATCCGGCCTTCGTCGCCGAGTACGCCGTGAGACCCGGGTACGTCGCGCACGCGGCGAGCGACGAGATGTTCACGATGTGGCCGCGACCGCGCCGCAGCATGCGCGGGATCACTTGGCGGCAGAGCTCCATGGGCGTGGTGAGGTTGATCTGCACGATGGCCGCGAGGTCGTCGGGCGCCGTCTCCCACAACGCGCCGGTCGACATCGATGCCGGCGTTGTTCACGAGCACGTCGATCGGTCCGGCTTCGTCTTCGACGTGGTTGACGAGAGTGGCCACCTGTTCCGGGTCTCCGAGGTCGGCAGGATGCGCGGTGCCACCGAGATCCGCGGCGAGCTTCTCGATGGCGTCGGCGGAACGCGCGACCAGAGCGACGTTCGCACCCGCAGCGGCGAACTTCTGTGCAAGCCCCTCGCCGATCCCTCGCGAAGCACCGGTGATCATCACTCGCTTGCCGCGCAGTTCCATGGCACGCCCTCCTGCGATCGTCCGGCCTTCGCCGACACTACCTGTAGGGTCCCGGCCCGTGGCTGAGGTGCGAGCCGAGATCACGGCAAACGTGTGGCAGGTGCGGGTGGAGTTGGGCCAGAAGGTCGACGTCGGTGACGAGCTCGTCATCCTCGAGTCGATGAAGATGGAGATCCCCGTGGTCGCGCCGATCGCGGGAACGGTCACGCAGATCGCCGTCGCAGAGGCGACGCAGATCCAGGAAGGCGATCTCGTCGCGGTGATCGAGGGATGAGTTCGCGGTGACCGCCGCGTGATCCACTTCGAGCAGCGGGGCGCGATCGCGTTGGCCACGATCGATCGACCCGAGCGGCGCAACGCGGTCGATCACGAGGCGCTCGAGCAACTGACGGCGGCGGTCGATCGGGCCTCGGCGGCCGTGCCTGCTACCCGGGTACTGGTCCTCACGGGCGGGGGCGGACATTTCTGCGCGGGCGCGGACCTCACGGGCCTCGAGGACGCGGGGTTCGCCTCGGTGTTGCGGGGCGTGCTCGACCGCCTGCGTGAGGCGCGCATGCCGACGATCGCAGCGGTCGACGGCGCCGCGCTCGGTGCCGGATGCCAACTCGCGATCGCGTGCGATCTCCGCGTTGCCACCACACGGCGCACGGTTCGGCATCCCGGCGGCGAAGCTCGGCTTGATGGTCGATCACTGGACGGTGCAACGCCTCGCGGTCCTCGCCGGCGACGGTCCGGCGCGCGCCATGTTGCTGGCGGCGGACGTGCTCGACGGCGACGACGCCGTGCGGCTGGGTCTCGCCCAACGAGCGGGCGGCCTGGACGACGCCCTGGCGTGGGCGGACGAGATCGCGACTTCGGCGCCACTGACGATCCAGGGCCACAAGCTCATGCTCAACCGGCTCGAACCGGATGTCGGTCAAGATCCGGAGGTCGCGGCGGCGTTCAAGCGTGCATGGGACGAGCGCCGACCTGCGCGAAGGACTCGCCGCGTTCCACGAGCGACGTACGCCCGACTTTCGCGGCGAATGATCAGCCCGGAGGGGCCTTCGCCGACCCGTTGAGCTCCGCGAAATCGACGTCGTGCAGCGCGCAGATCACGCGACGCTCGCCTCGATCCCACGCCGCCTTGTCCGGGCGCGCGTTTCGCGATGTCGTAGTGGGACGCTCGGTAGTCGATACCGGTGTACGGCGTGAATGCTGCGAGGCAGCGGTCGTCGGCGAAGGCTGCGAGCACGTCGTCGCCGGGATATGGGGCGCCTGGGTCCGCCGATTGGTCCACGATCGCGTACACCTCGTGCTGGTGGGGTCCGGCGCAGTCGACGACACGCACTGACGACAGATCGATTGCGGTGCCCGCCGCGAAATGGTCGGTGTCGAAGCACTGTCCGACATCGACTATGGGCGGCGCCGGCACGGGCACTTGGGATGTCGACGGGCCCTTCGTCGCGAACGGGTCGATCGGCTGTGTCGTCGTCGCGCTCTGATCGTGCGAGCCCGAGCACGCGGCGAGCATCAGTGCCAGACGATGACGCTCGTGCGCACGCCACGAAGCACGTTAGTAATTCGCGGGCAGGAGCCGGGAGAAGCTTTCGAAGAAGTAGAAGAGCGCGATCAGGAAGAACGGCAGGCTGATCAGATACGACGGCCACTTGCGCCAGCGCTTGCCGATCAACCATGCGATCGCCCAGATGGCCGCGCACAGCAGCCCGTACAGGATCGGCGGGAGCTTCGGAGCGGACTCGCCGCTCACGTTGGCGTTCAACTGCTTCGGCGCGTCTGCTGCCTGGACGGGCTGCGCCACCTTCGGCGGGGCCGCGACCGGAGCGCCCTCGAGCTTGGCGTGGATCACGATGCGCTTCGAGGCGCTGTACTTCGGGTGGCACGCGGTGAGCGTCAGCTCGTTGTCGCCCTTGTCGTCGAGGACCTGGACGTCGTCCGGCGAGACGATCTCCTGTCCGGTCACGGAGTAGTGGAAGCTGCCCTGCAGCGTGGTCACGGTGATGGGGTCGCCCGGATTCAGATTGTCGACGTTGGCGAACGGCGCGCCGTACGTGCTGCGGTGGCCCGCGATGGCGGCGTTGCCCTTCTCGCCCGGCAGCGGGGTGTCGGGATAGTGACCGGGGCCGTTCTTCAGGTCGTCGGTGTCGACGCCCTCGATCACGTAGGCGCTGAGGCCGATCTTGGGGATCTCGATCTTGCCGAGGACGTCGCCTTCCGGCGGGGCCGGGAGCGGCGGCGCCACCGATGTGACCGTTGCGGGCACCGAGGCCGGGACCGAGTCGGCCGGCGTCGACGCACTCGAGCCGCCGACGACCGCGTTGTCCTCGCCGGTCGACGAGTCGTTGAGCTTCTGCTCGAACTGGTGCTCGAGTCGCTTCTGCGCCTGGGCCTCGCGGATCCCCGTCCCCCACAGTTGGTAGACGACGAAGAGAAGGATGAACACGCCGAGCGTGATCATCGTCCGCCCGATCCCCCCCAGGACCCTCGCCAGCTTCACCGCGGTGATGGTACGGGTCACCGTGACGCCGACCAGTTCAGGCCCTGCCTTGGTGGGCGTTTCGGGGCGCCAGTAGCCTCGCGTCGTCTCATGGAGCCCGTTGCAAAGGACCAGGTCGTCCATCTCCGCGCCGCGGTCTCGCTGCTCGGCCGCTTTCCCGCTCTCGCCGGCATCGATCTCGACGTCGGGCGAGGCGAGGTCGTGCTCGTGCAGGGCCCGAACGGTGCCGGCAAGACCACGCTGCTGCGCACCTGTGCGGGCCTGGTCCCGGTCGTCTCCGGTGAGGCCACGGTGCTCGGCTGCGACCTCACGCAGCCCGCGGACCGCACGGCCGTCCGGCGTCGCGTCGGCCTCCTCGGCCATGCGTCCGGTCTCTACGACGACCTGACGGTGGCGGACAACGTCCGCTTCTGGGCTCGGGCCTGCGGGGCCACGCGGGCCGAGGCCGACGCCGCGCTGGCCGCGCTCGGACTCGACGGACGCCTAGCCGACGTGGTGGTGGCCAAGCTCTCGGCCGGGCAGCGCAGGCGGACCTCCATCGCCGCGTTGGTCGCCCGCCGAAGTGAGCTGTGGCTGCTCGACGAGCCCCACGCCGGGCTCGATCAAGCCGGTCGCGACGCGATCGACCGACTCATCCGGTCCGCCGCGACCGCGGGCGCCACCGTGGTCGTCGCCTCCCACGAGCTCGATCGCGCCGGCGCCATCGCCGACCGCACGGTCACCGTCGCCGGCGGGACCGTGGTGACGCCACCACCTCCCGCCCCGGATGTTCTGGCGTCAGCCGCCCCGGATATCCGGGGTGAGCGACGCCAGAGCGAAGCGGGACAAGAACAGGGCGTCCTTCATGTTCCGTGACGCCGCGCTCGTCGCGGGCAAGGACCTGCGGATCGAATGGCGCAGCCGCGTCGCCACGAACCAGGTGGCGCCGTTCGCCATCCTCGTGCTGATCCTGTTCGCGTTCGCACTCGACCCCGACCGCGGCGTGCTCGAGAGCGCGACCGCGGGCCTCTTCTGGATCGCGATCCTGTTCTCCGCGCTCCTGGCCGTGCAGCGCGGCATTCGCGCTCGAGGCGGCCGATGGCAATCGCGATGCGCTGCGCCTGTCGGGCTTGCGTCCCGCCGGGATCTTCCTGGGCAAGGCCGGTGCGATCGCGCTCGAGCTCGCCGCGCTCGAGGTCCTGCTCGGCATCGGTGTCGCCGTGCTCTACGGCACGACGTGGACGGGCTGGCTGTTGCTCATCACGACGTGCTTGGTCGCGACCATCGGGCTGGCTGCCGCCGGTACTCTCTACGGCGTGCTCGCGGCCGGCGTGCGGGTGCGTGAGACGTTGCTCCCGCTCCTGCTCCTTCCGGTCGTCGCACCGGTCCTGCTCAGTGCCACCCGTGCCTTCGAGGCGGCGCTCGGTCAGAGTGCCTCCGACGGATGGTCCTGGGTGGAACTGCTGAGCACGTTCGCCGTGATCTACGTGGCCTTCGGCGTCCTCGCCTTCGGCTCGCTGTTGGAGGAATCTTGATCGAGTCCGAAGCGACGGTTCCGGCTCACACGGGATCGCGGACGACGCGGCTGCTCGGGCTCGCCACGCTCGCAGGGATCGCCGTCGTCCTCGTGCTCGCGCTCGCCGTCACCGGGCCCGACGCCGTCCAAGGCGACGCCGCCCGACTCATCTACCTCCACGTTCCCGTTGCGATCTCGATGAACGTCGGCTTCGCGCTCTGCACGCTCGGGAGCGCGATGTGGTTGTGGAAGAAGTCGCGCTGGTGGGACACGGTCGCAGTGTCAGCGGCAGAGGTCGGGCTCGTCTTCACCGGGCTCACGCTGGTGACCGGCATGGTGTGGGGCCGACCCACCTGGGGTGTGTACTGGACGTGGGACGCTCGCCTCACCACGTTCTCCCTGCTGTTTCTCCTCTATCTCGGCTACCTGGTCGTGCAGGCGCCTGCCTGTCAGACCTCGAGGTGCGCAACCGCCGGTCGGCATTCGTCGCGCTGCTCGCGTTCGTCGACGTTCCGATCGTGTACCTGTCCGTGAGCTGGTGGCGGGGACTGCACCAGGAAGCGACGCTCAGCCTCAGCAGCACGATCTCCGGCTTGATGCTCTTCACGCTCGTGCTCGGCATCATCGTCTCGCTGATGGGCTTCCTCTGGTTGCTCACGCACCGATTCCGGGTCGCGTGGCTCGAGGACGAAGTCGAGATGGCCGGGCTCGATCTCGCGATCGACGAACGACGTGCGGAAGCCGCGGTCATGGAGGTCTCGAGGCCGTGAGTCGGAGGCCGATGGGATCCGGGCGCAGCCCCCGAGAAGCTATGAACATGTGGGGCTACGTGACCGTGGGGTACGTCCTCGTGTTCGTGGTGCTGTTCGCATACGCGATGCACGTATTGGTCAAAGGACGCACCCTCTCGAAGCAGGTGCCGCCGGAGAACCGCCGATGGATGTGACGGTTCCGCGCTCGGCGTCCGACTCGACTCCCGACGCGGGGCCGGAACCGGACCTCACGCCCCGCACCCTCGGCGAACCGGCCGCGCCCGCGCCGCAGCCGGAAGCGCAAGCCGGGCGTCTACGTCCTGCTCGCCCTCATCCTTGCTGCGATCGGGTACGTCGTCTTCCAAGGACTCAACAACGCCGCGCTCTACTACCGCAACGCGGACGAAGCCGTCGCGCAGAAGGCGAGTCTCGGCACCCACCGGTTCCGCGTGCAGGGCACCGTCGAGGATGGCGTGGCCAAGGTCGGCAGCGAAGTCGACTTCACCATTGCCTTCAACGGCGCAACCGTGCCCGTCCACCACACGGGAGGCGATCCTCCGGAGCTCTTCAAGGCTGGTATCCCGGTCGTCCTCGAAGGTCATTGGGACCAGAGCGGCGCGTTCTTCGCCAGCGACACCATCCTCATCAAGCACTCGGCCGACTACAAAGAACAGAACCCGAACCGCGTGCCCTCCAACGCGCCATAACTGAATGAACGCTGCCCTCGGTTCCGCGGGGATCATCCTCGGCTTCGTCGCGTCGCTCGCTGGCATTGCGACGCTGGGCGTCGGGCTCTCGCGCCGGCGGCCGAAGCTGCTCGTCGCTGGGCGCACCTACGTGTGGATGGTCGCCATCGGCGCGCTGGCCGCGTTCGCGTTCATGGAGCGCGCGCTGCTCGTGCACGACTGGTCGATCGCGTTCGTGGCCAACAACTCGAGCAGGCACACCCCCTTCCCGTTCAACGTGGCCACCCTCTGGTCCGCGCTCGAAGGCTCGATCATCCTCTGGGCGACCGTGCTGGCGGGCTATCTCGTCGCGATCTCCCTCAAGTTCCGCAACCGCGCGACTGATCCGCTCGTCGGGTGGGCGACGCTCACGATGTTCGTCGTCACCTTGTTCTTCTTCGGGCTCATGCTGCCGAACATCGGCCCTGCCGATCCGTTCAAGAGCACGCCGTTCGTGATCCCGCCGGGATTCGACGGACCCGGTCCGAACGCGCTCCTGCAGAACCACATCCTCATGGCGATCCATCCGCCGATGCTCTACCTCGGCTACGTCGGGTTCACGGTGCCGTTCGCATTCGCCATCGCGGCATTGGTGACCGGCCGACTCGGCGAGGGCTGGCTGCTCGAGACGCGGCGATGGACGCTCTTCGCGTGGGGCTTCCTCACGGTCGGCATCGTCCTCGGCGCGTGGTGGAGCTACGAGGTGCTCGGCTGGGGCGGCGCGTGGGCATGGGATCCGGTCGAGAACGCCTCGTTCCTACCGTGGTTGACCGGCACCGCGTACCTGCACTCGGTGATGGTGCAGGAACGCCGCGGGCATGTTGCGCGTGTGGAACCTCGGCCTGCTGTGCGCCACGTTCGCGCTCACGATCCTGGGCACATTCCTCACGCGGTCGGGTGTCATCGACTCGGTCCACGCGTTCACCGAGTCCAGCATCGGAATCTGGATCCTGATGTTCTTCACGGCCATCGTGCTGGTGACGATCGGGCTCATCGGGTGGCGAGGCGACCGCTTGCGCGCCCCAGGACGAATCGACTCGCCGCTGTCCCGCGAGGGCGCGTTCCTGTTCAACAACCTGTTCTTCTCCATCTTCGCGTTCGCCGTGCTGCTCGGCACGGTGTGGCCACTGATCGTCGAAGCGGTCAACGGCGAGCAACTCTCGGTCGGGCGCCCGTGGTTCGACTTCTTCGGGATGGTGCTCGGGCTGTGTCTGCTCGCGCTCATGGCGATCGCGCCGGTGCTGCCGTGGCGGAAGACGACCGCTGACACGCTCGCGCGAGCGGCTGCAGTGGCCGGCGTGGACCGGGGTGGGCGCCGTCGTGTTCGCCGTCCTCGTCGGTGCGCGCGGTCTCGCGCCGCTCGCCGCGTTCGGGCTCGGCGGCTTCGCCGCGGGTGCGTCCATGCGCCAAGTCGTTCTCTCGACTCGACGGCAGGGCTTGCGTGGCTTCGTCGGTCGGGCCAACGGAGGGATGATCGTCCATCTCGGCGTCGTGATCCTGGTCGTCGGCTACATCGCGAGCAGCACGTTCCAGTCGTCACGCGAGGTCCGGCTCACGCCGGGACAGAAGATCGCGATCGAGGGCCACACGCTCGAATACCTGCGCAGCTCGGCGAGCGTCAACGATCGATTCACGAGTGTGGCGGCGCACATCCGCGTCGACGGTGGCAAGGAGTACGCGCCGTCGCTGCGCCAGTTCCCGAACAACGCGGAAGCCATCGGCACGCCGTCGGTCCGCACCGGCCTGGTGGACGATGTCTATCTGTCGTTGCTCACCGCGCCGGCCGACGGCGACGTGGTCAACGTGCGCGTCATCATCGAGCCGCTGGCGGTGTGGATGTGGATCGGCGGCGCGGTCATGGCGTTCGGCGCGGTTCTCGCCGCATGGCCACGACATCGCCGCAACCCGCTCGACCCGGTATCGGCGCCGGTCCCGACACGTCGCGACGACGAAGAGATTGCTCCGCACCCACCCGGTGAGCCCGACGAGCCCGAGCCGGCGCTGACGGGCGTCGACTGATGCCGGCCATGGAAGACACCGCGCTCGTCCAACCTCCGCGGCGAGGCCGTGCCGCACTGTTCGTCGCGGTGCCGGTCGCGATCGTGATGGTGCTGTTGGTCGCGGTGCTGATCACGCGAAAGAGCGCGGCCGACCGAGCGGATTTCGACCGCTTGCACAACCAGCCCGCGCCGGAGATCGTCGGCACCACGCTCGACGGCAAGGCCTTCAATCTCGACGACTACAAGGGCAAGTGGGTCGTCGTGAACTTCTTCGCGCAGTGGTGCGTGCCGTGCCAGCAAGAGCACCCCGACCTCGTGTCGTTCTGGCAACGCCACGAAGCGGCGAAGGACGACGTGCAGCTCGTGAGCGTCGTCTTCAACGACGATCTGAACAAGGTGAAGGACTACTTCGCGCACGAGGGCGGCGACTGGCCGGTGGTGACCGGCGACTCGGGACGCATGGCGCTCGACTACTCGGTCGTGCGCGTGCCTGACACGTACATCATCGATCCGATCGGAATCGTGCGCGACCGGCTGCAGCGACCCGTGCAGAACTCCGACGAGCTCGACCTCATCATCAGCCAGCTCAACCAGCAGCTCTACGGCTCGGACAGCCAGAGCAGCGCAGGACCGTGAAGCTGAAGGTCAGCTACGCGGTGATGGCGATCGTGCTCGCCATCGCACTGGTTGCCGGCACCCGCAGCGAGGCGGCGCCGACCGATGCGCAACGCGCGCTGTCGCTCGAGCAGTCGATCAAGTGCCCGGTGTGCCGGGGGCAGTCCGTGGCCGAATCCGACAGCGAGGCGTCGAAGGCGATCCGCACCGAGATCGAACGTCGCATCGCAGCCGGACAGTCGAACGGCGAGATCCGGTCGTACTTCGCACAGACGCTCGGCGATGACATCTTGCTGCGGCCGCCTTCGAGCGGCTGGGGCGGCCTCGTGTGGGTGCTCCCCATCGCCGGGCTCGTCCTCGCCACCGCAGGTATCGGCTACGCCTTCTGGCGCTGGCGCAGGTGGAGTACATGAGCGTGTCTTCGCGGCGTCCGCCTCGCGATGCGAGCGACGGAGCGCCAGCGGAGGAACGGCCGAGGCCGGCCTCCGTGACCGGGGAACGCCGGAACACCGTGCGGCTCGATCCGGACGCGCTCGCGACGCTCGAGGAGCAGCGGCGGTTCCTGCAACGGTCGTTGTCCGACCTCGAGCGCGAGCACGACGCGGGCGACCTCGACGACGACGACTACGGGACGCTCGAGCACGACTACGAGGCGCGGCTCGCCGCGGTCAACCGAGCCATCGAGGACGGTCAGGCCGAGCTCGCGGCGAACAGCAGGCCGTCGAGTCCTCGCCGCACGGCTGCCATCGTCGCCGGCGTCGTCGTGTTCGCGTTGCTCTGCGGTTTCTTCGTCGCCCAGGCCGCCGGCCGACGCGATCCCGGCAACACCATCACCGGTGACATCACCCAGACGGCGCGCGAACGCAACACGCAATGCCTCAACGAAGCGCGCGACGACCCGTCCAAAGCAATTTCCTGTTACACCTCCGTGCTCGCCGACGCGCCGCAGAACATCGAAGCGCTCACGTACAGAGGATGGATCCGTTTCGTGAACGGTGACGCGAACGGCATCGTCGACCTGCAGCAAGCGGTGAAGCTCGACGGCACCTATCCCGACGTGCACGCGTTCCTCGCCATCGTCTTGTTCCGCGCGGGCTGCGTGACCGACGCCCAAGCCGAACTGACGCGGCTCGACACGCTGAACCCGTCACCGCTGATCGCGCAGCAAGTTGTGGCCTTGCGAGCACAGGTACAGCAAGCGCTGGCGAGTCCCGCGTCGGCCGCACCCTGTGCTCCGTCGTCGCCACCGCCTTCCTCGAGCGGGGGATGATCCGGCTCGGCGGCGGGCAAGGGTTCTACGGCGACGGCCACGAACCGGTCGCCGACGTGCTCGCGGCCGGCGTCGACTATCTCGTCTGCGAAGCCTTGGCCGAGCTCACGCTGGCCATCCTCCAGAAGGACCGGCAGCGCGACGAAGCGCTCGGGTACACGCGCGACCTTCCCGCCTACGTGAGCGCGGCGTTGCCCGACGTGCTCGACGGACGCACGAAGCTGATCACGAACGCCGGCGGCATCAACCCGATCGCGGCGGGGCGGGCCGTGGCCGAGACCATCAAGGCGCTCGGCGCTTCCGGTGTCACGGTCGCCACGGTGGTCGGCGACGACGTCCGGCCGCGCGCTGGGGACCTCGGTCTTCCTGAGGACGCGCTCTTTGCGAACGCGTATCTCGGTGCCCGACCGATCGTCGAGGCCCTGACGGGCGGCGCGCAGATCGTGGTCACGGGTCGGGTGGCGGACGCCTCGTTGTTCCTCGCGCCCCTCGTGTACGAGTTCGGATGGGGGTGGGACGACTGGGACCGGCTCGCCGCCGGCGTCGTCGTCGGTCACCTGCTCGAATGCAGCGGACAAGTCACAGGCGGGAACTACTCGGGCGCGTGGTGGGAGAACCCAGACCCTCTACGGGTGGCGTTCCCGATCGCGGAAGTGGACGAGGCCGGCGTCGCGGTGATCACCAAGCCGCCGGGAACCGGCGGCATGGTCACGTTCGACACGGTCCGCGAGCAACTGCTGTACGAGGTGCACGACCCGGCTCGGTATCTGAACCCGGACGTCACCGCTGACTTCACCTCGTTGGCGTTGACCGATCTCGGCGACGACCGCGTCCGAGTCTCCGGGACGCACGGCGGGCCTCCACCCGAGACGTACAAGGGTCTCGTCTGCACGCCGGCCGGGTGGGCGGGCGAAGCGCGGTTCGCGTACCCGTGGCCCGACGCCGAGGCCAAGGCGCGGCGCCGCACTCGCGTTCATTCGCGGGCGGGCGGAACGAGCGGGCGTGGCCGTCGACGAGTGGCTCGAGGAGTACTTCGGCGTGAACGCGTTCGGCGGCCCGACGGTCGACCTCGACGAGAACTGCGAACCGTCGGAGGTGATCGGACGGCTCGCGTGGCGCACCGCTGACCGCGACGTCGCCGCCTCCGTCGGTCGCGGCGCCGGCGTCCTCGGGCTGTCCGGGCCGCCGACGATCTCCGGCACCGGACGCACACGCGACGGCGGTCCGACACAACTGCTCGCCGTCACTCCCTTCGCCGTCGACCGCGCACTGGTCGACGCCCAGGTCCGAATCGACCTCACCACCGTCTAGGTCGAGAGCGAATGTTGGTGCGATTGTGGGGCCAGAGCCCCACCATCGACCCGGAGTTCGCACGGAGAGGGCGGGCTCGGATACCGGACAGGCGGCCGGTACTGTCCGACCTGTGATCGACGGGCCGGCCCGCGACGAGAGCGTGGTCATACCGGCGTCGCCGCCGTTGATGCCGGCGCCGGGCGCGCCGTCGCCTCCCGCCGCGACACGCGAGGGGCCCGCGGCACCCGAGGAAGCCGCGCCCGCCCCGTCGCCTTGGCTCGCCGCACCACTCGCGCCTGCCTCGTGGCGACTCGGCGGGCTCTTGCTCGACGCGATCCTCGTCGTCTGCACCGTCCTCGTCGGATGGCTGGCGTGGTGGATCATCGACTGGGACAGCGGCCGGTCGCCGGCGAAATCGATCCTGCACACCAGAGTCGTCCGAGCCGACAACCGTGAACTACCCGGCTTCGGTCTCATGGCGTTGCGCGAGGTCGTGGGGAAGGCCTTGCCTGCGGGTGCCGGTCTCGTCGGGCTGTTGATGCTCGGCGACGGCGGCGGCACAGCCCGCTTCCTCATCGCAGGATCGGTCGCGTGGTACGCGATGTCGGTCGTCGCCGCGCTGCTCGACGACCGGCGACGAGCACTGTGGGACATGTTCGCCGGCACGATCGTCGTGCTCGACGCCGACGTCAGCCGGACTGCGGAGGCAAGTACTGCGCCGACGTGAAGCGTCCGTTGCCCCACGCGAGCTTCCAGATCGAGCCCTTGGCCCACCGCACGGGCCCGGTGTCGGTGCCGTCCTCGGCGACGGCTGCGATGAGCGCCGGGACGAGATCACCGTGTGCACACAGCACCGAGTCGCCCTTCTTGCCGGACAGCTTCTTCAGCAGGTCGTAGGCCTTCTCGACCGGAGCACCTTCCTGGAGCAGGTCGGTCGTCTCGACCCGCAGACCCGACTTCTCGGCGAGCGGCCGGACCGTCTCGACGCAACGCAGCGCCGGGCTCGACACCACGCGACGGACGGGAGCGTCACGGAGCAGCTCGGCGAGTCCGACGGACTGGCGCTGACCCTTGGGCGTGAGCGGGCGCTGGTCGTCGTCGTCACCCTTCCATGCCTTCCGGCTCAAGGCCACAGCGTGGCGCACCAGATAGACAGTCATCGCGGTCGGCGAGCGTAACGTTCATCCGTGCCTCGCATCCGGCTCCGTGATCTGTGCGGCGCCCGCTGTGGGGACAAGGGCGACATCAGCGACATCTCGCTGTTCGCCGACGACGACGCGGCATTCGAAGCGATCCTCGCCGCAGTCACGCCGCAGCGGGTGAAGGAGCATTTCGGCTCGCTCGTGCGAGGTCCCGTCGAGCGGTACGAGGCACGCAACGTGCTGGCGCTGAAGTTCGTCCTCCACGACGCGCTCGGCGGCGGGGCGCCGCGAAGCCTGCGGTCCGACAACCTGGGCAAGACGTTCTCGGCGAACCTGCTGCGCCTCGAGATCGAAGTCCCGGACGAGGTCGCGGCCAACGCCAAGCGGCGCCGCGCACCGATCAGCCGCTGAGACGCCGCAAGTCCGCGATCACACGGGGCAGCGCGTCGAGGACGGCATCGACGTCTTCGTCGGTGCTCGACCAGCCGACCGACAGACGCAGCGATCGGTGCGCGTCGACGCCCATCGCCGCGAGGACAGGAGACGGCTCGAGCGCCTCGGACGAGCACGCGCTGCCCGAATGCGCGGCGATTCCCGCACGGTCCAGACCGAGAAGGACGGCCTGGGGCTCGATGCCGGGAACACCGAAGCACACGAGGTGCGGCAACCGGTGATCGAGATCGCCGTACGGCACGAGCCCGCGGTCGACGCCACCGAGGATGCGATCGGTCAGCGCGCGCTGTGCCGCGGCCTCGGTGGCAACGTCGATCGACGCGACCGCAGCGCCGAAGCCCGCGATCGCCGGGACGTTCTCGTATCCGGCGCGCCGGGCTCGCTCCTGGTCGCCGCCGACGAGCAATGGACGCAACCGGACACCGCGGCGAACGAGCAACGCACCGATCCCCGGCGGCCCACCCATCTTGTGCGACGAGACGGAAAGGAGATCACATCCGAGCGTCGAGAAGTCGATCTCGACGTGCCCGGCCGCCTGCGCGGCGTCGACGTGCACGAGGACGCCTCGTGAGCGGCATGCGGCGACGACGTCAGCGACGGGCTGCACCGTCCCGACCTCGTGGTTGCCCCATTGCACGTGGACGCAGGCCGTATCGGGACGCACCGCTTCGAGCACGTCGTCGACCGTGACCCGCCCTTTCCCGTCGACACCGACGACGGTGGACTCGCCCGTCGCCGCGACCGCCAACCGTACGGCCGAGTGCTCGACCGCGGTGAGGACCTGATGGCCACCGCGTCCCGCCGCGCCGAACACCGCGGTTGCGATCGACTCCGTCGCTCCGCTCGTGAACACGACCTCGCGGCTCGAGCGGCAACCGAAGAACGACGCGACCTGTTCACGGGCGACTTCGACTGCGCCGCGCGCAGCCAGTCCTTCCGCGTGGATGCGACCCGGGTCGCCGGCGAGGTCGCGGAGCGCTGCTGCCACGGCGTCGACCGCCACCGGTCGCGTGGGTGACGTCGAAGCGTGATCGAGGTAGTGACGCGTCACACGACCGAGTCGACGACGGCGGTCACGCAGACGTCGTCGCCCATCGGCAACGACGACTTCGTCGCCGTCTCGGCCTCGCCGTAGAGCGCGGCCAACATTCCCTTCACCAGTCCGCGGTCGACTGCGCAGATGACGGGATGCTCGATCGCAGCGTCGCCGAACGGACAGTGCTCGGACACGATGCGCAGGGCGTTGCCGCGTTTCTCTGCGTGTGCAGCGAACCCGTGGGCGGTCAACGCGTCGGCGACCGTGTGCAGCGCGGTTCGGAACGAGTGCTGCAGCACGTCGCCCTCGGCGGCGCCGACCGAGGCAGCCATCGCCTTGCCATATTCGACCCCGACCTCTTCGGCCATCGCCTCGGCCTGTTCCCGCGGGAGTTGCGCGAGCGCCTTGCCGAGCAAGGTGACGAGCAGGTCGTCATGACGCACCGGGAACTCGATCGCCATGTCCTTCTCGGACACGCGGTACCGCTTCGACGGCCGGCCGACCCCGGCACCTTCCGATCGTTCGACCGCGACGTCGACATACCCGCCGCCGGCGAGCTTGTCGAGATGGTGGCGCGCGACGTTCGGATGGAGCGCGAAGTGCTCGGCCACTTGCGACGTGGTCACGCCGGCGTCGGCGCTGCGCGCATACAAGTAGATGTCGCGACGCGTCGGATCACCGAAGGCAGAGGTGATCGCCGTGACCACGGAAGCGAACTCGGTCGGCGAGAGCGGACCTGCGTCCATACACCGGTAAGTTTACGGCTATGCCGCCCACTCAGGCTCAGGTCGTCGACGCGCTCCGACCCGTCCAGGACCCTGAGCTGCACCGGAGCATCGTCGACCTGGGAATGGTGAAGAACGTCGGGATCGCCGACGGAGACGTCCAGGTCCTCGTCGCCCTCACGGTGCCGGGGTGTCCGCTGCGAGCCGAGATCGACCGGCGGGTGACCGAGGCGGTACGGGCGCTGGACGGTGTTCGCACCGTCGCCCTCGATTTCACGGTGATGAGCGAAGACGAGCTCCGGGCGCTGCGCGAACGGCTGCACGGCGACCCCGCGTCGACTGCCGGCACGCACGCTGCCCACGGCCATGCCGAGGGTCGCGCCATTCCGTTCGCGGATCCGACGTCTCGTACGCGCGTGTTGCTCGTCGCCTCGGGAAAGGGCGGGGTCGGCAAATCTTCGGTGACGACGAATCTTGCGGTCGCGCTCGCGCAGCGAGGCCGGTCCGTCGCCGTGGTGGATGCCGATGTGTGGGGCTTTTCGATCCCGAAGATGCTCGGTGTCGATCGCCCTCCCGTCGTGATCGACGAGATGTTGCTGCCGCCCGAAGCTCACGGCGTGCGCTGCATCTCCATCGGCTTCTTCGCCGACGAGGACCAACCCGTCATCTGGCGTGGTCCGATGCTGCACAAGGCACTCGAGCAGTTCCTCACCGACGTCTACTGGGACGACCCTGAGTTCCTGCTGGTCGACTTGCCGCCCGGCACCGGCGACGTGTCGATCTCGCTGGCGCAGATGCTTCCGCGGGCCGAGATGTATGTCGTGACGACGCCGCAGCCCGCCGCGCAACGGGTCGCGCAACGCTGCCGGCTTCATGGCCCACAAGGTGAACCTGCAGGTGAAGGGCATCATCGAGAACATGGCCTGGTTCACCGGCGACGACGGCAAGCGCTACGAGCTGTTCGGACGCGGTGGCGGCGCGCGTCTCGCCGAGTTGCTCGAGGTGCCGCTCCTCGGGCAGGTGCCGCTCGTTCCCGCCATGCGCGAAGGCGGCGATGTGGGCGCGCCGATCGTCGCGGTCGCACCCGACAGCGAAGCGGCGCGGGTCTTCGGCGACATCGCGGAGCGCATCGACGTGGAGCTGGCGCCCACCCGCCGCTTCCATCCCGAGCTCAAGCTGATCTAGCCCGCCCGCGGTCCGGGGTCGCACTCGCCGTTGGCCGGTCGCGTTCTCGCGGGGAGTCGGGGGTCGACGCCCGACCGCGTACGATGACGCCTTCCCACGCGATCCGACCCCGACCCTAGGAGCGGCTGTGCACGTCCGTATCGGCGTGACCTACAACCCACGCGAGATCGAGATCGAGCTGGCTGACGGCACCGACCCCGAATCCGTGAAGGGAGCGCTCGAGCGAGCCGCCGCCAACGGCGGCGGGATCTTCTGGATCACCGACCGGAAGGGACGGCAGGTCGGCATCGCGCTCGACAAGCTCGCCTGGGTCGAGCTCGGGACCGCCTCGGACCTCGGTCGAATCGGCTTCGGAGCTCCCTAGGCATCGCAGATGCCGAACCCGAACCTGCTCGAACGGCAGTTGCTGTTCGTCACCGGCAAGGGGGGTGTCGGGAAGACGACGATCGCGGCGGCGCTGGCGCTGCTCGCATCGCAGCACGGCAAGAAGACGCTCGTCGGCGAAGTCGACGCGAAAGGCAACCTCGCCGACTTCTTCGAGGTCGGCGAGACGGACTTCACGCCACGCGAGATCGCTGAGAACCTCTTCGTGATGTCGATGCACACGGAGGAGTCGCTGAAGGAGTACCTGCGACTCCAGCTCAAGGTGCCGCTCGTCGCGCGGATCGGGCGGCTCGCGGCACCTTCGACTTCGTCGCGCAGGCAGCACCAGGCGTCAACGAAGTGCTCACCGTCGGGAAGTTCCTGTGGGAGGTGCGCGAGCGCCACTACGACCTCGTGGTCGTCGATGCGGCCGCGACGGGGCACGTCATCGCGCAACTGGCCGCGCCCAGCCACATCCGCGAGCTCGTGAAGGTCGGCATGGTGCGCGATCAGACGGGATGGATGCTCGACATCCTCGGCGATCCGAGTCGCACGGGCGCGATCATCGTGGCCGCGCCCGAGGAGATGCCCGTCAACGAGACGATCGAGCTCGCGGGACGCGTCGAGCACGACACGAACGTCGATCTCGCAGCCGTCGTCGTGAATCGTGTGCTGCCAGAGCTGTTCGGACGCGCCGAGGAGGCATGCTTCGACGAGCTGAGGCAACCGGCGAGGGTCGGTGCACTCGACGCGATAGCCGGCCCTGGCGTGCAGCCGGTGCTCGACGCCGCCGAGCTCGCGGTGCGATTGCGACGGACGCGCGCTGGTCACCTGGCTCGGTTGCGCGACGGGCTCACGCCGGGAACGAATCTTCTCTACGTTCCCGAGCTGTTCACGCGCCATCACGGCGTGCGCGCCACGCAGCTCGTCGCGGAATCACTCGGACAGGAGCTGGGGTTCTGATGCCGAGCCGCGGCCGGAACGACCGCTTGGGCTCGCTCGAGCAGCTGTTCGCGGCCAAGGAGATCGTGATCCACTGCGGATCCGGCGGCGTCGGCAAGACGACGACCGCGGCCGCTGCAGCCGCGGAGGCTGCCATTCATTTCGGCGGCAAGGTCCTCGTGCTCACCGTGGACCCGGCTCGGAGGCTGGCGAACGCGCTCGGTCTCGAGCAGTTCGGCAACGTCGAGACGCGAGTGCCGCCGGAAGCGTTCTCGCGAGCGGGGTCGAGCCGCGGGGCGAGCTCTATGCCGCGATGCTCGACACGAAGCAGTCGTGGGACGACCTGATCCGCCGGCACGCACCGGACGAGCAGACCCGCGACGCGATCCTGGCCAACCCGCTCTACCAGAACCTCATGGGTTGGTTCGTGCAGAGCCACGACTACATCGCGATGGAGCGGCTCTACGACATCCACAGCTCCGGCACGTACGACCTCATCGTGGTCGACACCCCGCCGACGCGGAACGTGATCGACTTCCTCGAAGCGCCCGCCCGAATGGCCGACTTCTTCTCCAGCCGGTTCCTGCGCTGGCTCACGGTTCCCGCCAGGTCACGGGTGATCAACTTCGCGTCACGGCCCTTCTACACGATCGCCGACCGCATCCTGGGCTCGCAGTTCCTCGAAGACATCGCGGAGTTCTTCCTGCTGTTCCAATCGATGTACGCCGGCTTCGTGAAGCGTGCGAACGCGGCTGACTCGCGTCCTGGGCGACAGGCGCACGACGTTCGTCGTGGTGTCGACGCTCGAATCGGCCCCTTTCCGCGAGGCGCAGTACTTCATCTCCGAGCTTCGCAGCCGCGACCTGCATCTCGGCGCTGTCGTGTTCAACAAGGTCCTGCCGGGCTATCTCCTCGATCGCGAGGCCACACTGACCGCGCAGCGCCTGTGCGCGGAGCCGGACGTGGTCGCGGGCAAGCTCGTCGACGGAGACGATCCCGCCGTCCTCGAACGTGTGCTGCGTGAGGTCGGCAACAGCTTCCTCAACTTCCAAGTCGTCGCCAACCGCGAGGCCGAGACGCGGACGGAGCTGTCGTCCATCCCGGACGTCGTTGCCAACGTCCCGTACTTCGACACCGACATCTACGACCTCTCCGGACTGATCCGGCTCGGCGACAAGATCTGGCGCTGATTCGCTGGGTTCGGCCACAGTCCGCGCGGTGCCGTACACTCTCCGCAGGCGATCGGGGGTGACTCATGGGACTGTTCTCTCGGAAGGAGAGAAAGCCGCACGTGATCGACCTGCGCGATCGGCCGGCCGTCCAGGAGTTCGGTCGGCCGACACCGTGCCCTGAGTGTGGCGGACGTGGCTACCTCGACGGCATCGACGTCAAGGGCGGGATCATGTTCCAGCACTGCACCCGACTGCTCTGCCAAGTGGGAGACGTCGGAGTCCGAGATCGCGCTGCAGTCGCCGGCTCCGCCAGACAGGGAGCGCAGACCCGTACCGTAGACAGCCATGACCTCGTTGCCGGAGTTGGCGCGTCTGCGCACGGACCTCGACGGTCCGCAGCTCGCGCATCTCCAGCGGCTGGTCGGCTCGTGGGGCCTGCTGGCCGACTTCTGCTTCGCCGACCTTCTCCTGTACGCGCCCGAGGGCAGCGCCGACTCCGGCCGGTTCGTGGTACTCGGACAGATCCGGCCGGCGACGACGCAAACGGTGTACCGCAAGGACTGGGTCGGCACCGTCGTCGCCGACGACGAGCGCCCGATCGTCGCCAGCAGCCATCGGCTCGGCGAGATCGTCGAAGGAACGGTCGTCATTCCGGGGCTCAGGGAGGAGGTGCGCGTTCTCGCGATCCCGGTTCGGCTCGACGGCCAGGTGATCGGCGTCCTCACGCGCGAGTCGGCGCTCACGTTCGGCCGCCAGCCCGGCGAGCTCGAGCGCACGTACGTCGGCATCTTCAATCGGTTCGCACGCATGATCGCGGCCGGCACCTACCCGTTTGACACCGACGAACCCGAGCCCGAGGAGGCCCCGCGGGTCGGCGACGGCGTCATGCTGCTCGATGCGCACGCGCGTGTGGTGTACACGTCGCCCAACGCCGTCTCCGCTCTGCATCGTGTCGGCGTGCACGCGAACGCCGACGGCATGCGCTTCCGTGAGCTCGGACTCGACGAGACGCCGGTCATGACGGCCTACTCGCTCCCCGCCCCGGTTACCGACGAGGTCGAAGTCGGACCCGAGATCAGTGTGTTGTTCCGTTGCATACCGCTGGTCGAACAGGACGAGGTATCCGGCGCGGTCGTCCTCGTGCGCGACATCTCCGAGCTCCGCCGTCGAGATCGGCTGCTGCTCTCGAAGGACGCCACGATCCGCGAGATCCACCATCGCGTGAAGAACAACCTGCAGACGATCTCGTCGCTGCTTCGCTTGCAGGGCCGGCGCCTGGCGTCGCGCGAAGCGAAGGCGGCGATCGAGGAGTCGGTGCGCCGGGTCCGTTCGATCGCGCTCGTGCACGAGATCCTCAGTCGAGAAGCCGGCGAGGACGTGCCCTTCGCGGACATCGTGCGCCCCGTGTGCCGAATGGTGGAGGAAGCGTTCCATTCGCCCGAGCGGCCGGTTCGCTGTCGCGTGGACGGAGAGGTCGGTCATCTGCCCGCGGCGGTGGCGACCCCCCTCGCCGTGGTCCTCAACGAATTGCTGCAGAACGCCTTCGACCACGCCTACCCGGAGGAGAAGGAGCTCGACCGCGGCCAGGTCGTCGTGCGACTCGAGCGCACCGGCGACGAACTGGTCGTGGAGGTCATCGACGACGGCGCCGGTCTGCCGGACGGGTTCGATCTCGATCGATCGACCGGTCTCGGCCTGTCGATCGTGCGAACGCTCGTCACGTCCGAGCTCGGCGGCTCCATCCGCTTGTGGTCAGGCGAGGCCACGACGGACCGCCCCGGCACGACGGTCGAGCTGCGCGTCCCGCTACGCGGCGAAGGTGCCGAGTCGATCGAATGAGCCGGCTACGAGGCGCGCCGTTGGCGCGCCGGCCATGCTGTCGCTCCCGCTCGCATGCGCTCGCTCGAGTGCGCCTCGTCGCTGCGCTTCCGTCGGCGCGCGTCAGGTGCTACGAGGCGCGCCGTTGGCGCGCCAACCATGCTGTCGCTCTCGCTCGCATGCGCTCGCTCGAGTGCGCCTCGTCGCTGGCGCTTCCCTCGGCGCGCGGCGTCAGGTCCTACGAGGCGCGCCGTTGGCGCGCCAGCCACTGTTTTCTGATCTTGCGCCGCTCTTCTTCGGACGTGCCGCCCCAGACGCCCGAGTCCTGGTTCGTCATCAGCGCGAACTCGAGACACGGCCCCTGCGACGGGCACTCGTGGCAGACGGCCTTGGCTTGGTCGATCTGCTCGATGGCGGGCCCGGTGGTGCCCACGGGGAAGAAGAGATCGGGATTGGTGTCGCGGCAGGCGGCATCGTCTCGCCAGTCGTCATCTTCGATCGAATAGGGCTCAACGGAGAGCGGAAGCGCCACCGGTCCTCCATACAGGTCCCCGCCGAACGGGGAGTTTGTGACTTCCTTCACATGCCGCCCCGCACAGAAACGCCGACGGGTGCGGCTGGAAGTGACCTGAGGGTAACAAGCATCATGCAGAGCGGCAAGGAAGCCCCGAAGATACCGCAGGTCAGCGACGCGTGACGCTTCTCATTGCTCATCGGGGTGCTTCCGCCCGTTTCGCGGAGAACACGGCCGAAGCATTCGAAGGGGCGCGGACCCTCGGTGCGGACTGGGTCGAGCTCGACGTCCGGCGAACTGCTGACGGTGCCCTTGCCGTCCATCACGACGCCCACCTCCCGGACGGCCGCGCGATCGTCGACGTCGACGCCGCCGACCTGCCCGCAGGCGTGATGGATCTGACCTCCGCGCTCGACGCCTGCGAGCCCCTCGGGGTCAACGTCGAGATCAAGAACCTGCCGGGCGACCCGGACTTCGATCCGGAGTGCGGGATCGTGGCCGAGGTGGCGCCGGTCGTCGCCGCCCGTGCGCAGCCGATCCTGGTGTCGTGCTTCCACGCGGAGACGCTCGATGTCCTGCGCGATCTCGAACCCTCGGTCGCGACGGCGTTGCTGACGTTCGCGCTGCACGACCCCGAGCGGACCGTCGAGGCCGTCGCCGCGGCCGGCCACGTGGCACTGCATCCGTTCGACGCGACCGTCGATGCGTCACTGGTGGCGATGTGTCACGACCGCGGCCTCGCGCTGAACGTGTGGACGGTCGACGATCCGGGCCGCATCGCCGAACTTGCTGCGCTCGGCGTCGACGGGATCGTCACGAACGTTCCAGACGTCGCGCGGAAGGTGCTGAAGGACACGAAGAGCTGAGCGCGGTCAGATCACTCGGCGAAGCAAGCGCGACCTACGAGCCGCGCTCGGGCGAGCGACCTGCACCGGAGTGACCGAAAGCATCATCACGGCTGAACCAGTCGCAGGATCTCCGGCTCGTGACGGAACTCGAGTTGCTCGGACTCGCCCAAGTAGTCGCCGTCGACCTGATACGGGAACGGGCCGTAGCCGTTCACCGTGAGTTTGCCGACGTCCGTGCGCAGGTCCACGCGTCGGTGGCGCCGTAGGTCGCGCCCGAACCCGAGCGCTTTGGACGCAGCACCGAGGAGCACGAGCGGCGACAGCGATCGCAGGGTGAACATCGACAGGCCGCGGTCCAACGTGGTCTCGGGCGCGAGGTTGAACGGTCGGTTGCCGAGGTACGTGTAGGGATTGGTGTTGAGGCAGATCCCGAAGTAGCCGTCGTCGACGACGGTGCCGTCGGCGAAGTGCACCGCGAATCGAGGGCGGGTCCGGTCGTAGTGCCGGAACCACGTCGAGAACGTCGCGTAGATGAAGAGCGGGTGGCCGGCGTACCGCTTGAGTCCGGCTCGACGCTCGACCTGTTGCACGACGACCGCGTCGAAACCGAGGCCGACGTGGAACAAGAAGTACCGGCCGTTGACCGACCCGAGGCCGATCGGCTCGATCCGCTGCCTCCCGAGCGCATCGACGAGCGCGCCCGTCGCTTCGATCGGATCGTTCGGCAGCCCGATGGTCCGGGCGAACACGTTCGTCGATCCGCCAGGGAGCGCGGCGAGAGCGGTGTCGGTGCCTGCGAGCCCGTTCGCGATCTCGTTCAGCGTGCCGTCGCCGCCGAGGCAGACCACGACGTCGACCCCGTCGTTGGCAGCCCCCTGTGCCAGGCGCGTCGCATGCCCACGGCGGTTGGTCTCGGCGACCGTGACCTCGTGATCGGCGGACAGCGCCTTCTGGATCACGACCCGGCCGCGCGCCGTCACTGCCGAAGCGGACGCGTTCACGACCAGCAGGAGGCGCACTCAGCGAGAACCTACCGATTTGGTCGGATGCTCGCCTCCGGTGGCAACATCGCACGCTATGAACATCGCCGTCTGCGTCAAGCAGATACCCGACCCGGCCGAGCCGGGGGCGCTCAACGCCGACAACACGTTGAAGCGCGACGGAAAGTTGATCCTCGACGAGTCCGACTCGTACGGCGTCGAGATGGCCTTGCAACTGGTCGACAAGGCCGGCGGCGGCGAGGTGACCCTCATCTCGATGGCGCCCAACAGCGAGACCTCCGGACTCCGCACGGCGCTCGCCATGGGCGCAGCCAAGGCCGTCCTCGTCAGCGACGACGCGCTCAAAGGCGCGGGAGCGCTGGACACGGCGAAGGTCCTCGCCGCTGCCATCAAGCGCACCGAGTTCGATCTCGTGCTCGCAGCCACCGAGTCGTCGGACGGATACACCGGAACGGTGCCCGAGCAGATCGCGGAGGTGCTCGAACTTCCGTCGGTCACGTTCGCGAAGCACATCGAGATCGCCGACGGGACCGTGAAGGTGCAGCGCCAAACCGAAGCGGGCTACGACGAGGTCGAGTCGCCCTTGCCGGCGGTCGTGTCGGTGACGGCAGGCGTGGTCGAGCCGCGGTACCCCAGCTTCAAGGGGATCATGGCCGCGAAGTCGAAGCCGGTCGACGAGGTGAAGGTCGCGGACCTCGGCATCGAGCCCTCGACGGTCGGCTGGGCCGGCGCCGGCCAGGAGATCGTCGCCGTCGACAAGGCGGAAGAGCGCCAAGCCGGCGAGATCGTCGAAGACGACGGTGAGGGCTTCCAGAAGATCGTCGCCTACCTCGAGAACTTGAAGGTCATCTGATGTCACTGAGCAAGGTATGGGTCTACGCCGAAGCGGACGGCGACAAGGTCACCACGATCACGCTCGAGATGCTGAGCAAAGCGCGGGAGATCGGCGACACGGTCGAGGCCGTGTTCGGCGGTGACGGCGACGCCGTGGCGGCAACGCTCGGTGCGCACGGCGCGTCAACGGTGCACGCCACCGGCGATCTCGGCGGCCACCTCCCCGGCGCCGCCGTCGGTACGGCGATGGCGGAGGCGATCAAGGGAGGCAACGTCCCCGATCTCATCCTGTTCGGCACGACGTATGGCGGTCGCGACGTCGCGGCGCGGCTCTCCGTGAAGCTCGACAAGCCGGTGCTCAGCAACAACACGGACCTCTCGGTCGACGGCGACGCCGTCGTGGCGAGCACGCCGGTCTTCGGCGGCACGCAGATCGTGCGCACGAAGCTGACCGCAGGCACGCCGAACATCGTGCTGGTGCGGCCGAAGTCCTTCGCGGCCGAGGAGAGCGGAGGGGCAGCGGCCACGGTCGCAGAGCTGGCGGTCCCCGACCTCGGTGCGACCGGCGCCGCGAAGGTCGTCGATCGTCACGTCGAAGAGGCCACCGGCCCGAAGCTCGACGAAGCCGCCGTGGTCGTCTCCGGCGGGCGTGGTCTCGGCGAGGCGAGCAAGTACGAGATGGTCGAGTCGCTGGCGAAGCTGCTCAAGGGCGCGCCGGGCGCGTCGAGGGCGATCGTCGACGCCGGTTGGGTTCCCTACTCGCACCAGGTCGGCCAGACCGGCAAGGTCGTGAAGCCGAACGTCTACATCGCCCTCGGCATCTCGGGCGCGACGCAGCACATGGTCGGCATGAAGGGCAGCAAGAACATCATCGCCATCAACAAGGACGCCGAGGCCCCGATCTTCTCGATCTCCGACCTCGGCATCGTCGGCGACGTCCACAAGGTCGTCCCCAAACTGATCGAAGCGCTCCAAGCCAAGGGCTAAGGCCGCGGCCAATCCCGTTCTGGCGTCAACGAACGGCACATAGAAGCCGTCTTTGACGCCAGAATGACCTGTATGCCTCGACCGGTGCCGAAGTTGTGGAAGAACTGGGCTCGGAACCAGGCGTGCGCGCCGTTCGCCCAGGAGCGTCCCACCAGTGAGGCCGAGCTCGTCGACATCGTGAAGCGGGCCGCGGCCGGCGAACGGCGTGTCAAGGTCGTCGGCGCCGGCCACTCGTTCACAGGCATCGCGTGCACCGACGGGCACCTCGTCGACTTGTCGGACTACGACGCGGTCATCGAGCACGATCCCGCCAACGACGCCGTGACCGTGCAAGCAGGGATCCCGCTGCAGAGCTTGTGCGACGAGCTCGATCGCCGCGGGCTCGCACTCGAGAACATGGGCGACATCGCGTATCAGTCGATCGCCGGCGCGACGTCGACGGCCACGCACGGCACGGGCACGAGCTTCGCCAACATCTCGAGCCGGATCATCGGACTCCGGCTCGTCACTGCGGACGGCTCGGTGCTCGACTGTTCGAAGGACGTCAATCCGGACGTGTTCGAAGTCGCGCGCGTCGGCCTCGGTGCCCTTGGCATCGTCTCGACGGTCACGCTCCAATGCGTGCCGGCGTTCCGGCTGCATGCCGTCGAAGAACCCATGCCGGTCGACGACGTGCTCAGCGACTTCGACGGGTTCATGAACTCGACCGATCACGTCGAGTTCTACTGGGTTCCCCACACCCGTTGGGCGCTGACCAAGCGCAACACGCGCACCCAAGAGCCTCCGGCGCCGCGCAAGCGGACGAAGGAATACCTCGACGACGTCGTCCTCACCAACGGCGCCTTCGGTCTGCTGTGCCGGCTGGGCCGGACCTGGCCACGCGCCATACCGAGGCTCGCCAAGATCATCCCGTCGGCGTCGAGCAAAGTCGAGTACACGGATCGCAGCGACAAGGTCTTCACGAGCCCGCGCCTCGTGCACTTCTACGAGATGGAGTACGCCATCCCTCGGGCCGCGATCCCCGAAGCGCTGAACCGCGTGCGATCACTCGTCGACCGACTCGGTGTCCCGATCAGCTTTCCCGTCGAGGTGCGCGTCGTCGCACCCGACGACATCCCGCTGTCGACGGCACACGGACGTGACACTGGCTACATCGCGGTGCACGTGTACTGGGGCACGCCCTACGACCAGTACTTCCAGGGCGTCGAAGCGATCATGAACGACTACGGCGGCCGGCCGCACTGGGGCAAGATGCACTTCCAATCGGCGGCGACGCTGGCGGGTCGCTATCCGGGGTGGGACGCGTTCCAGGCAGTGCGGGCCAAGCTCGATCCCGAAGGACGGTTCACGAACCCTTATCTCGATCGCGTGCTCGGGTCCCGTGCCCGCCTGATCCGACGCGGACACCGCCCAGGCGTATTCCTCGACGGGATCCTCGACCGCGAGCCGCAACGACCATCCCAGCTGCGGCGAGAGAGTCATCCCAGGCGAACCACGCGAGCTCGTCGACGTGCATGCCGACGTCTTCGATGTCGACCTGCAGCAAGATCGACGCGCACTCCCACGCCAGGTAGCGACCCCACGCCATCCCGCGGCGCCGCCCGCTCGCGCCGCCGCTCGCGCCCGCCCAACTCATCCGTGCGAACGCTTGGCCAGGCGTCAAGCGCGCGATCCGGGCGTCGCGGCACTCCCAGCGCGGCGACCGCCTGCAGGGCAGTTCCCGTTCACGGCGACGGCGTCGGCGTGTCCGCTCGACTCCTCGATCCACGTCGCAGCGAGACCGCGCAACGCGTACGTCTCGTCGACATCCGTCGTGTGTTCGAACGGCGCCGGAGGCAGGTCGACCGGCTCGAGCGCCGGGTCCGCCGGCGCGGGAAAGTCGGCTTTGTCGGCGTGATAGGTCGCGACGGGATAGGCCGGACTCCCACTCCAGCAGCGCGAGCGGCACGGTCAACACGGACGCGTCGACGCGGTCGTCGCCCGTGAGGTCGTCGCCGCGGACGACACGTTCGTGCGCGGCGATCGCGGCGAGCGGACCGGTGTCGAGATGCGGCGCCAGCTCCTCCCACGTGTGGGTCGAAGCCGCGACCTCGGTGAGTGGTCCGAAGGCGAACCTTCCTGCGCCTTCGACGAGCACTTGAGCGGCGAACTCGCCAGGAGCCTCGAGTGCCAGCCGGTACTCCGCGTATTCGGCCGCCGGCCAGTGTTGCCGTCCCCGCTCGTGCGATGCCCGTGCCCGTGCCCGCAAGGCGAGGAGGCCCGGCCAATCCCGAGCGCTGCACAAGCGCTCGACGTCGTGCAGCAGCCCGTCGAGCTCGGGATCGCTCGGGTCAAACAAGCGGCCAGGGATAGCGGCGGCCGGTGCCGTCGATCGGGAAGCGACGTTCGCGGATCAGCGCACGCCCACGCGCGAGCAACGCGTCGCGTTCGAAAGGATCGAGCAGCGAAGCGAGCGCGTCGGGGATGCCGTCGTCCACGAACTTCGCCACATCCGCGACGAGGCGATCGGGGATGTCCTCACCGCCGAACTCCCAGATGACCGTGCGCAGCTTGAACTCGGCGTGGAAGCTCAACCCGTTGTCGATGGCGTAGATGCGTCCACCGCTCACGCATCGGGCACGAACAGGCAGTGGCCGCTCTTGCGATCGGTGCTGTTGGCCAGCAGATCGAACACGCACAACCGGCGCAGCTCGTCGTGCCAGCGCTCGCTCTCGTCCTCGTACAGCGTGAAGTAGTGGTGCTCGAAGTCGGCCTCGACGAACCGTTGCAGCGAGCCGGGGCCCAGCGGCGCCGACTCGCGCCACACCGTCTCCGGCACGATGCCCCACCCGAGCGCCTCGGACAGCAGGTAGGCAGCGACTTCGCGCTGTCCGAGTCCCGAGGGAAAGTCCCACAACGGGCGCTCACCTCGCGACGGCTTGTAGACCCCGAGCGTCATGCGACTGTCCGAGCACACCTCGACGAGGAAGGTCGCGTTCGAGCTCCACGGCATGCGGCCCTTGACCGTCACGTCGCCCTGCTCGAGCAGGTCGATCAGTTCAGTCGCGGACACGCGTGGCCCTCAGGATCGAGTGGGCCCCCGCACAACGGGCACGGTGGACGGCCACCCGCGACGAGCTCACGGGCCCGGTCGACGAACGCGGCAACCTGCGCCCGTGTCAGGAGGAACCGGGCCCGCGCCACGTCGGTGGCAGCCTCTTGTTCTTCCTCCGTCAGCAACTCCTCGGCGACCAGGACCATGCGATCGTTCGTGTCGTCCCACGCGACGGCGAGCGTGCCGACCGACCATTCGGGCACGATCGGCTCGACGAGATCGAGCAGCGTCGGCACGGCCGCCTGTTCGACCGTCGGCAGATCGGCGAGCAGCCCTGCGAGATAGTCGGCCAACGCGCCGACCTGCTGCTTCTCGCACTTGAGCGTCACGACGATGCCGTCACCCTGCGCCTGGAGGTAGAACACGCGCTGGCCCGGCTGTCCGACCGTTCCCGCGGTGAACACGATCGGGTCGGCGACGTCGAACGAAGCACGCTCGCTCATGTCGCCGACGCATGACTCGCTCATGACGGAGCCAGGGTCGTCAGATCGCGACCGGTCGAGTTGACGCACAGCACGACCGGACTGTCGGTGCCGTACGCGATCGCGGTCACCGAGCACGGCGACACGACGATGCGCTGGAACAGGTCGAGGTGCGTCCCCACTGCGTGCGCGACCACGGCCTTGATCGGGTCGGCGTGCGACACGGCGACGACGACCTTGCCGCGATGCGAGTCGACGAGGCGACTGATGGTGTCGACCATTCGGGTCTGCATGTCGACGAACGACTCGCCGGAAGGGAACCGGAAGCCGCTCGGGTAGCGCTGCACCTGCTTCCACTCTGGCAGCTTCATCAGCGCCTTGAGCTCCTGGCCGGTCCAGTCGCCGAAGTCGCACTCGAGCAGTCCCCGTGAGCTGCGCACGCGCAATCCGAGTTGCTTGGCGATCGGGCTCGCCGTCTCCCGCGTGCGCTCGAGCGGCGACGCGTAGACCGCGGCGACCTTGCCCTTGAACGGTGCGAGTCGTTCTGCCGCCGAGGCTCGCCTGCTCGCGGCCCTTGTCGGCGAGATGCAGCCCGTGTGCGCGTCCGGGCAACGTCGCACCGGTCGTCGGTGTCTGGCCGTGGCGAACGAGGAGGACGAGCGTGCCGGGGGCCGGCTTGGATCGTGGCATGACCGAGCCAACCTACCGTTGGGCCGGATGGACTCCCTCCGAGCGGTGGAACGCGAGGTCGTCGAGTGCCACGCGTGCCCGCGTCTCGTCGCGTGGCGCGAGCAGGTGGCGAGCGACAAGGTGGCGCGCTTCCGTTCGTGGGAGTACTGGGGGAAGCCGGTTCCGGGATTCGGTGATCCCGACGCACGGCTGTTGATCGTCGGCCTCGCGCCGGCGGCACACGGCGGCAACCGGACGGGACGTGTCTTCACCGGCGACCGCTCGGGTGACTTCCTGTTCGGGTCACTGCACCGAACCGGCTACGCGAACCAGCCGACGAGCGAGCACCGCGACGACGGTCTCGCGCTCACGGACTGCTTCATCACCGCCACGGTCAAGTGCGCGCCGCCACAGAACAAGCCGACCCCTGCGGAACGCGACACGTGCCGCTCGTTCCTCGAGCGCGAGCTCGCGCTGCTCGCACGCGTGCGGGTCGTCGTCGCGCTCGGCCAGTACGGATGGGACGCAGTGTGCGCGCACCATCGAGTCCGACCGAAGCCGCGGTTCGGTCACGGCGCGGAGGCCTCACTCGGGGATGGGCGCACGTTGCTCGGCTCGTATCACGTCAGCCAGCAGAACACGTTCACCGGCAAGCTCACGCCGGGCATGCTCGACGCCGTCTTCCGACGTGCGCGCCAGATCGCGGATACGGTCGCTTAGTGTCGACCTGATGCGCCTTCGGCACTGCGTGATCGGGCTCGCCGTGCTGGCTGCGTGTTCCGGCGGTGTCAGCGGCTACGGCCGAGACACCCAGGGCGCGTTCATGGAGACATGCGTGCACAAGGAGCAGCAGCCGGAACAGATCTGCAGTTGCACGTACGACGAGATCGCGCAGCGGATCCCGTTCGATCGCTACGTCGAGATCGACAAGGAGTTGCAGAAGGACCCGAAGGCTGTTCCCGACGAGATCCTGTCGATCGTGACCGACTGTGCTTCTCGCGTCAGCGGGTCGAGCTCGAGCACATCGTCGTCGAGCTCGGACAACTTCTCGAGCTGACGAGATCTATCGCGGGAAGTCGACGGCCGACGCGGGCCAGCGCTCACGGCTCTTCTTCGACAGCTTGTGCATGAGCGCGATGGCGCCGGGGTCCTCGTCGCCCGGTCGAGCCTCGATCGTGCCGTCGGCGATCATCCGGCTCATCACCTCGCGACCGAGCTCGGTGCGCACGACGGTCAACGTCCAGTCGGCGTACTTCCCGATGCCGCCTGTCGAGATGTCCGCATGCTCGGCGGCGAAGTCCGGGCAGGCGTTGCAGCCCTCGCGGGTCCAGGCGTGACATTCCTTGAGGTTGATCTCGTGGTAGCTGCCGTCCTTCATCCAGATCTGGAAGACGCCCTTGATGTTCATCTTGACCATGTCCTGCTTGCGCAGGCCGTACTTGGTCTCGAACAGCTCCTCGAAGATGGCGTCGTCGAAGCTCTTCGAGCACAGCAGCCCGATCGTGAAGATGAAGGGCTTCGAGGACTTCCCGACCTTGCGCTGCCACATGACCGGCGGGCTCGATGTCTGGCACCCCATGCCCACGAGCGCGAGGCGTGACAGCCCCCGCTTGCGGGCCTCGAACACCGCCATGGGGTTGGCCGAGTAGGTGTAACGGCTACCGGCGCCCTTCAGCACCTCTTCCTTGGTCGTGGCGACGCCGGGGATCGCCTTCCAGTCGCCCTTCTCGCCCTCGAGGTACGACGTGAGCGCGCCGTCGATGTAGTCGTTGTCGAGCAGCCAGATGAGCATGGCGGACACGAAGCCGCCGTCCTGGCCGGTGTCGTGCACGTTGTCGTCGCGGGCGCGGGTCAGCAGGATGTCCTGGTAGATGCCCGACGGTTCGTCGGGCCGGCGCACCCGTCCGAAGAGATGCTCGTCCGCCTCGGGCTCCCAGGAGCGGAACCGCGGGCAGGCACGCGTGCACGAAGTGCATCCCTTGATGCCGTGCGTGCAGTCGGTCGGACCGAGCTCGTCTTCGAGGTGGAACGGCTTGTAGCGACCGTGCGTGTCGTCGTAGCCGATGACGTCGTGCGGACAGGCGATCACGCACCCTGCGCACCCGGTGCACAGCCCGCCGTCGATGACCTCTTCGTAGAGCTCCTTCCACTGCGCGGTCCATCGCTCGCGTGAGGGGGCGGGCGCGTCTTCGGTGATCGCCATCGCCGAAAAGCTAACGGGTCATCGAGTCGGACCTCGCATGTGCTTCGACAGGTCGCCGTGCAGGTCGGGATGGATGATCCGCTCGCCGAAACGCCACGTGCCGTCGACCTTGTCGAACCGGTCCTCATATCGGCCGGCGATGATCGGCTGCAGCGGGACCTCGTCCGTCGCCTGCAGCACCGTGAAGTACGAGCGAGCGACTGCCTGGGTCGAACTCCTGTCGACGTCGACGACGAGGTTGGTGATCACGTGCTTCGTGTGAGGAGTTCCGTCTTCATAGAGGATCACTCCGCCGTAGCCCCTGCGCACCGCCTCGGCCCCGCGCAGGCGCTCGGTCCTCGTTCCCGCTCCCCACGTCGCGTGCTCGAACAGCGCCGCCACGCCGTCGAGGTCGCCGGCGTCGATGAGCTCGGCGTAGCGGTACACGAGCGCGGTGATGGCCTGAACGTCCTCGTGAGACACGGCTTGAACGTAACCCGCAGGTCGGCGCCGTCAGGCGCCAGCCGACATCTTGCGGAGACATGCGACAGGTCGGCGTCGGCGCCGCCAGGCGCTAGGCGACATCTTGCGGAGACAGCGAGCGCAGCGAGCGCTCGGAGCAAGCGACAGCTTGGCGCCAGCCGACATCTTGCGGAGACAGCGAGCGCAGCGAGCGCTCGGAGCAAGCGAAAGAATGGACCTCTGGTTGACCCGGGGGTCAAGATTTCGTCATGGATCTGACGTACCCCGCCGACGCCGAGGCCTTCCGCACGGAGATCCGCGCCTGGCTCGAGGAGCACCTGCCCGAGGGTTGGTTCGACGAAGGCTTCTCGATGACGGCGGAGGAACGTCGCAAGTTCCAGGAGGAGTGGACGCAGAAGCTGTTCGACGGCGGCTGGATCTGTGCCTCCTGGCCCAAGGAGTACGGCGGCAAGGGCCTGTCGATCATGGAGAGCGTCGTGCTCAACGAGGAGTTCGCCCGTGCGGGCGCGCCGCTGCGGGCCGACTTCTTCGGCGACACGCTCGTGGGCCCGACGATCCTTCAGTGGGGGAGCGAGGAACAGAAGCAGCAATTCCTCCCGAAGATCCTGTCCGGACAGATCTCCTGGTGCCAAGGCTTCAGCGAGCCCGACGCCGGCTCCGACCTCGCCGGGCTCAAGACGCGAGCCGAGCTCGACGGCGACGAGTGGGTGGTCAACGGTCAGAAGATCTGGACCACGCAGGCGCAGTACGCCGATTACATCTTCCTGCTCGCGCACGGACCCGCAGGCGCCCAAGCATGCAGGCATCAGCTATCTGCTCGTCCCGATGAAACAGGAAGGCATCGAGGTTCGGCCGATCGTGCAGCCCGATGGATCGGCGGAGTTCAACGAAGTGTTCTTCTCGAACGCCCGCTGTCCGAAGGACAACGTCGTGGGCGGGCTCAACAACGGCTGGAAGGTCGCGATGACCACGCTCGGATTCGAGCGAGGATCGTCCGCGACCACGAGCCATCGACGCTTCGAGAAGGAACTCGACGCGATCATCACGAGTGCCCGCGAGAACGGCCGCATCGATGACCCTGCCATCCGTCAGGACCTGATCAGGCAGTGGTCCAAGATCCAGATCATGCGGATCAACGGCTACCGCACCCTCACGGCCGCGGTGCACGGACGCAAGGACCTCAGCGTCGCCGCGCTCGGCGGCGACCAACAAGATGTTCTGGTCCGAGACCCACCGCGACACCATGAACCTGGCGATGGACATCCTCGGTCCGTACGCACAGGTCCTCGCAGGCAAGGTCACCGACGAGGACGAGTACGTCCCGGGCTACGGCCGCCGCCACGGGCGAGCCGACTACCCGGTGTCGATCATGCAGGCGTCGTTCTTCTTCTCTCGGTCGGAGACGATCTGGGGCGGAACCGCAGAGATCCAGCGCAACATCGTCGGCGAGCGGGTGCTCGGGTTGCCGAAGGAGCCCAAGCCGTCGTGAACGAGCGAGCCGGCCGCTCGAGCGAGCGCCAGCGAGCCGGGCGGCGATGGGGTCTCGGGGGCGCAGCCCCCGCGACAGCACGGCGAGCGGGTCCTTGGCCTACCCAAAGAACCCAAGCCCGGCTGACGTCGCCTCGGCGCGCGTCGCCCGGCTTGCGACGCAGAACCGTTCAGGGCTGATCGACCTCGTCCCGGTCACGTTCGCGTTCGTCGACGACGACACGATCGTGACCGCTGTGGATCACAAGCCGAAGCGGACGACGCGGCTTCGGCGGCTGGACAACGTCCGTGCTCATCCGCAGGTGACGTTGCTCGTCGACCACTACGAAGACGAGTGGTCGAGACTGTGGTGGGTCCGTCTGCGGGGGACGGCAGTGGTCGACGACGAGCCTGACGACGCGCTGCTGGCGCCGCTCATCGAGAAGTACCCGCAGTACCGGGACGTGCGGCCTGCAGGAGCCGCGATCGTGATCGCGGTCGATGAGGTGGTGGGCTGGTCGGCGCACGGGTGACCGGGCGCGGATGATCGCCCGCGCTACCGTCGGAGACCGTCATGTCGACCGGCGCCAGACATATGGCCGGCCGCTCGCACCGCACGTGGCTCCAGCGTCTGGCCATCGGCAGCGGCGTCGTCCTCACCACTTTCTGCATCGCGGCCGCGTCCCTCGTCGGGTACGTGTACTGGGCCACGGGCCGGTTCGGCCGCGCCAACCTCCAACTCGACAGCGCCGGCCGCAACGAGCCGCGCAACTACCTCATCATCGGGTCGGACAGCCGCGACAACGTCGACCCGAACGATCCCAACGCCGGCGCCTTCCTCGGGCCGGGCGAGCCCGCGGGCAAGCGCTCCGACACGATCCTGCTCGTCCGCATCGATCCGGTCGCCGGCACCGTGAAGATGCTGTCGTTCCACGCGCGATCTGTGGGTGCCCATCGCCGACACCGGTCAGAACGACCGCATCAACGCCGCCTACGGCCGCGGCCGGCAAGTGCTGGTCGACACCATCCGCAAGGACTTCGGCGTCGTCGTGAACAACTACGTCGAGGTGGACTTCCACGGGTTCAAGGATCTTGTGGACGCGCTGGGCGGTGTACCGATGTACTTCGACACCGCCATGCGGGACAGCAACACCGGGCTCAACATCCAGCAGCCCGGTTGCGTGACGCTGAGCGGCGATCAAGCGCTTGCGTTCGCCCGGTCGCGGCATCTGGAGTTCAAGGACGGCAGAGGACGCTGGCAGGACGATCCGACCGGCGACCTCGGCCGCATCACGCGTCAGCAGATCTTCGTCCGAACGGCGTTGCACAAAGCGTTGTCGCTCGGCTTGATCACGAACCCCAAGACGTTCTTCGATCTCCTCAGCGTGGCGACGAACAGCGTCACGCTCGATCAGACGATCGACCGAAGCGACTTGAACGACCTGCGTGTGCGCTTCCAGAAGTTGGATCCGAGCACCATCGAGAGCTACTCGCTGCCTGCGACGGATCACACGACCAACGGCGGCGCGGCCGTGCTGTTGCTCCAACAGGCAGAGGCGCAGCCGATTCTCGACGTGTTCCGCGGCAAGGATCCCGGCTCGCTGGCGGAGAGTGCGGTATCGGTGAACGTGCTCAACGGCACCGGGATGCCAGGCCAAGCGCGCGACGTCGGGCAGGCGCTGACGGCGGTGGGCTTCGCCGTCGGTCCGGCAGGAAACACCGGGGCGGGGCCGACGACCGTCATCAAGTACGCGCCGGGGTCCGAGCAAGCCGCAGATCTCTTGGCCCGCCACCTGACGACGCCCGCCACCCAGGCCGCCGACCCCACGCTCGCGGCGAACCACCTCACGCTCGTCACCGGGACGGACTTCACGACGGTCATGCAGACGCCGCGGGCGCCGACCCCCACGACCGCGCCGTCGCCGTCGGAGCCCGGCTCGGTTCCGGTCACTGCACCTGCACCGACCACCACGACGACCACGGTGATCGGCATCACGCCGGGACAACCGCCGCCGGGCGTCAGTTGCTGATTGGGTAGGGTTGCGATCCCGCTGGCCCCCGTAGCTCAGCGGATAGAGCAGCGGCCTCCGGAGCCGTGCTGCGCGTTCGATTTCGCGCCGGGGGCGCTTCGTCCACGCCAGGACCTGGGACGCGGGTGCGGTTGCGTGGAGCCGTCGATACGGTCCAGTCGATGACCGATGTGAACGATTTCAACCGCAACCTGATCGACGAGTTCCGTGCGAACAACGGGAAGGTGACGGGTCCATTCCAGGGAGCACCGCTGCTGCTGCTCACCACGACAGGTGCCAGGTCGGGCCGGACGAGGACCAATCCGGTGGTGTACACGACGGACGGCGACCGCCTGGTGATCATCGCGTCGAAGGGTGGAGCGCCGACCAGCCCCGACTGGTACCACAACCTCGTCGCCAACCCGACCGTCACGGTCGAGCTGCCCGACGAGACGTTCGACGCCAAGGCATCGGTCGCGCAAGGCGCAGAGCACGACCGGTTGTTCGCCGCGCAAGCCGCGCTGATGCCGACTTTCAACGAGTACCAGCAGAAGACGAAGCGGCAGATCCCGGTGGTGATCCTCGAACGGGTCTCGCGCCCGCCCTCCGAATGAATGGGGTCTCGTCGCACATCGGATCGGGTTCCTCCCGCGGCGGGGCGGTCACGTAGGATTGACGGATGCCGGACTGCTTGGTGCTCGTGGTCGACGCTGCGAGTCCGGCCCTCCTGAAGCGGCACGAAGCGTCGACCGCATCGAAGCGATCCAGCTGAACCGGCCGGAGCTCCGTCGGTGATCCGTGACAGTCTCGAGCGCTCCGTGCGCGACGCCCTCGTGGCCATCGGCGTCGATCCGCCCGCATCCGTTCAGCTCGAGCAACCGGCCCGCCGGGAGCACGGCGACTGGTCGTCGAACGTGGCGCTGGCCCTGTCGAAGCAGGCCGGTCGCGCGCCGCGGGAGCTCGCCAGCGAACTCGTCGACCAGCTGACCGCGGCGCCGCCCGCGCATGTCGAGCGGATCGAGCTCGCGGGCCCGGGCTTCCTGAACTTCCACCTGCGCCCGACCTGGTTGACCGATGTCCTGACCGATGTCGTCACTGAAGGCGAGACCGGCTACGGGCGCCTGGACTTCGGTGACGGCGTCCGCGTGAACGTGGAGTTCGTGTCGGCCAACCCGACCGGTCCCCTCCATGCGGGACATGGCCGGTGGGCGGCGTACGGCGATGCGGTCTGCAACATCCTCGAGCGTTGCGGCTACACGACGACACGGGAGTACTACCTGAACGACCGTGGCACGCAGATGCGTCTGTTCGCCGATTCGCTCGAGGCCGCGAAGGCCGGGCAACCGATCCCTTTGGACGGATACCAGGGCGAGTACATCAAGGAGTGGGCGGCCCAGATGCCGGACGGCGCCGACCCCGCGGCATGGGGCTACGAGCGCGTGCGGCGCGATCTCGCCTCCACGCTGGCGCGCATGGGCGTCGAGTTCGACGTGTGGTTCAGCGAGCAGTCGCTCGTCGACAGCCACGCCGTCGAAGCGACGCTCGAGGACCTCCGCGAGCGCGGCGAGGTGTACGAGAGCGACGGCGCCATCTGGCTGCGCACCACCGACTTCGGCGACGACAAGGACCGTGTGCTCGTCAAGTCCGATGGCGAGCCGACCTACTTGCTGCCCGACATCGCGTATCACCGCGACAAGTTCGCCCGAGGTCACGATCTGCTGATCGACGTCTGGGGTGCGGACCACCACGGCTACGTGGGACGACTGAAGGTCGGCATCCAGGCGCTCGGCCATGATCCCGACGAGCTCGAGATCATCCTCGGTCAGCTCGTGCTCCTCGTGCGCCACGGCGAGCCAGTGCGCTTGTCGAAACGCGCCGGCGACCTCGTGCTCCTCGACGACGTTCTCGACGCCGTCGGTCCTGATGTGGCGCGACTCACCTTCTTGCTGCAGTCGCTCGACAGCAGGCAGACCGTCGATCTCGAGCTGATCACCGCGCAGTCGATGGAGAACCCGGTCTTCTACGTGCAGATGGCACACGCTCGCATCGCCGGCATCGCCCGTCGGGCGGCGGAGGTGGGAATCGAACGGGTACCGCTCGAGGCCGCCGACCTGTCGCGGCTGACGAACGAGCGCGAGCTCGAGGTGCTCCGAACGCTGTTCGAGCTTCCTGACGTCGTCGCCGTGGCGTGTGTCGAGCGGGCGCCGCACAAGGTGACGACATGGGTGCGCGAGCTCGCGGACCGATTCCACGGCTTCTATCACGACTGCTACGTGATCGGTGAGGACGTTCCGCCCGAGCTCACGCAAGCGCGTCTGTGGTTGGTCGAGTCGGCTCGGGTCGGTCTCGCTGTCGGGCTCGGACTGCTCGGCGTGTCTGCCCCCGAGTCGATGTAGGCACGTGAACAGGTCGGTGCCGCGACAGCTGCTGCCCGACACTGCGGCCGTGGACGACGACGGCTGGCTCACGATCGGCAGTTGCTCGACTGCCACGCTCGCGCACGAGTTCGGCACACCGTTGTTCGTCTACGACGAGGCACATCTGCGGGCGCGGTGCCATGAAGCGGTGGTCGCCTTCCCCGACGGCGTCGCGTACGCGACCAAGGCGTTTCTCTGTCGAGCGATGGCGCGGCTCGCGCTCGAAGAAGGCATGGTCCTCGACGTGGCGACCGGAGGCGAACTGCACGTGGCGCTCGCAGCAGGCGCAGCGGGCGACCGTCTGGTGCTCCACGGCAACAACAAGAGTGTGGACGAGTTGCGACGCGCGTCGCGAGGTGGGCGCGACCGTCGTCGTCGATTCATTCGACGAGATCGACCGTCTCGACGCGCTGCACGCGGAGGACGGCTACGCGCCGCGTGTCCTGATCCGCGTGACACCCGGCGTCGAAGCGCACACGCACGAGTTCGTACGAACCGGTCAGATCGACTCGAAGTTCGGGTTCGGCATCGCGTCGGGAGACGCCACCAAGGCAATCGAGCGCGCCGCCGCAAGCCCGTCGTCGCGCTCGCCGGCGTGCACCTGCACATCGGTAGTCAGGTCTTCGTCGCCGACTTCTTCCATCAGGCGATCGACGTCGTCGCGCCGTTCCTCGACGGTCTCGACCTCGAAGAGCTTTCGATCGGCGGCGGCCTCGGCGTCGCGTACGTCGACGGAGAAGAGGCGCCGACGATCACGCAATGGGCTCGATCGGTCCGCCACGCGGCGCGGACGGCGGGCATCACGGCACGTGTCACCGCGGAGCCGGGGCGGGCGATCGTCGCCGGGGCGGCGATCACGCTCTACACGGTCGGTACGGTCAAGGAGCTGCCCGGCATCCGCACGTACGTGTCGGTGGACGGCGGCATGAGCGACAACCCGCGACCGGTCCTCTACGGCAGCGGCTACGAGGCCTTCCTGCCACGCGCGCCGTTCGCCGACCGGCCGCGAACGGTGACGGTCGTCGGCAAGCACTGCGAGTCCGGCGACCGCCTCGTCCGTCGACGCTGACGTACCCTGCCGATCTCGCGGTCGGGGATCTGCTCGCGACCCCGGTCACGGGCGCCTACGGCCATTCGATGGGATCGAACTACAACAAGGTCCCGCGTCCCGCAGTGGTCTTCGTCCGGGACGGCGATGCCGCGCCTCGTGGTTCGACGCGAGTCGCTCGACGATCTCCTGCACACCGACCTCGGCTGAGCGCGCGCCATTCGGCTTCGGGCGCGACGGCAGCGTGCAACTACCGTTGGACGTCGTGAGTGACCACGACACGCAGCCGCATCAGGTCCGTGTCGGCCTCCTCGGGTGCGGCAACGTGGGTGGACCACTGGTCGACCTGATCCAGCGCCACGGTGCGGACATCGCCGCTCGGACGGGCGTGCAGCTCGAGATCGCCGCCGTCGCGGTTCGGAGCGCGTCGAAGGAGCGCAGCGTCGAGCTGCCGCCGGGCGTGCTGACCACCGATGCCGCCTCGGTCGTGGACGACCCGAGCATCGATGTCATCGTCGAGGTCATCGGCGGCATCGAACCGGCGCGGACGCTGATCTCCCGTGCGCTCGCCACGAAGAAGCCGGTGGTGACCGGCAACAAGGAGCTGCTCGCCAACATCGGCGCCGAGCTGTTCACCGCAGCACACGATGCCGGCGTCGACCTTCTCTTCGAGGCCGCTGTCGCCGGTGGCATCCCGCTGATCCGCCCGCTGCGGGAGTCCTTGGTCGGCGAGCGCATCACCCGCGTGATGGGGATCGTCAATGGCACGACCAACTACATCCTCACCCGCATGACCGAGGAGGGCGTGTCGTACCAGGACGCGCTCTCCGAGGCGCAGAGTCTCGGTTACGCGGAGCGCGATCCGACCGCGGACGTCGAAGGGTTCGACGCCGGTGCCAAAGCGGCGATCATCGCGTCCATCGCGTTCGGCGCGCGTGTCGTCGCCGGCGACGTGTACCACGAAGGAATCAGCGGCATCACCGAGGCGGACATCGCGTTCGCCAAGCGGCTCGGCTACGTCGTCAAGCTCCTCGCCATCGTCGAGTCGGTGGACGGGTCGATCGGTGTGCGCGTGCATCCGTCGATGGTGCCGGTCAGCCATCCGCTGGCGAGCGTGCGCGAGAGCTACAACGCGGTGTTCGTCGAGGGCGAGGCGGTCGGCAACCTCATGTTCTACGGGCGGGGCGCGGGTGGCAAGCCGACCGCGAGCGCGGTGCTCGGTGACCTCATCGACGCCGCGACCAACCTGCGCAAGAACTCGAGTGCATCGGTCGGAACGCTCGTCGAGGCCCGCATCCGTCCCATCGACGAGGCGACGTCGGAGTACTACCTGAATCTCGAAGTCGCCGACCGGCCCGGTGTCCTGGCTGCGGTGGCCGGCATCTTCGGGCGCCACGACGTCTCGATCCGGGCCATGGAGCAAGAGGGCCTCGGAGACGAAGCGCGATTGATCTTCATCACGCACACCGCGCGTGAGGCCGACGTGCAAGCGACGCTGCACGACCTGCGCGACCTCGACGTCGTCGACCGCGTGGGGACGCTTCTCCGGGTCATCTCGTGACCCGCTTCGTCAGCACGCGCGGTCGTGCACCCGAGCTCGACTTCGCCGATGCGGTCCTCGAAGGGCTCGCCCGAGACGGCGGCCTCTATGTGCCCGATGCGCTTCCCAAGCTGCCGGGCGAGCTGCCGGCGTCGTACGTCGACGTCGCGAGCTTGATCACAGGAGTCGACGGCGACCTGGTCGCCGACGCGTATGCCACGTTCGACCATGACGACGTGTGTCCCGTCGTCCAGCTCGACGACCGTCTCTGGGTGCAAGAGCTGTGGCACGGACCGACGCTGTCGTTCAAGGACGTCGCGCTCCAACTCGTCGGCCGCCTCATGGACGTCGAGCTCGAGCGTCGGGGCGAACGGCGCACCATCGTCGTGGCCACGTCCGGTGACACCGGGTCGGCGGCCATTGCCGCGTGTGTCGGGAGGGCGAACCTCGACATCGTCGTGCTCCACCCCGCAGGACGGGTCAGCGACGTGCAGCGCCGGCAGATGACGACGGTCGACGAGCCGAACGTCCACAACCTCGCGGTCGAGGGAACGTTCGACGACTGCCAGGACCTGGTGAAGGCGATGTTCGCCGACGAGCGTCTCCGCACCGAGTTGCAACTCGGCGCGATGAACTCCATCAACTGGGGCAGGGTGCTCGCGCAGATCCCGTACTACGTGACCGGTCAGGTCGCGGTGGCCCACCCGTGCACGTTTGCTGTCCCGACCGGCAACTTCGGCAACGTGCTCGCCGGCTGGTACGCGCGTCGCATGGGGACGCCGATCGAGCGGTTCATCATCGGGTCGAACCGCAACGACATCGTGGCCCGATGGGTGGCCACCGGTGCGTTGATCACGGAAGAGGTCGTGCCCACGATCAGTCCGGCGATGGACATCCAGGTGTCGTCGAACATGGAACGGATCCTGTTCGAGCTTCTCGATCGAGACGGTGCCCGCACTGCCGAGCTCATGTTGCGGTTCCGGGACCTGGGATCGGTCGAAGTACCGCGTGATCCGGTGTTCGCAGCGGCGCGCCTCGACGACGACGAGACCGGTGCCGTGATCCGAGAGGTGCATGACCGGTACGGCTATCTCGTCGACCCGCACACCGCTGTCGCGATCGGTGCCGCGTCGCGTGCCCGCCGGGACGAGGAGCCGATCGTGTGCCTCTCGACCGCGCATCCTTCGAAGTTCCCGGAAGCAGTGGTTCACGCGACCGGAATCGAGCCACCGATTCCCGACCGGCTCGCGGCGGCACTCGACGGCGAGGAGCGCTACGAACTCGTGGCCGACGACCTCGACGAGGTCAAGTCACACGTGCGCGCTGCCGTCACGCGCTGAGCGCGAACAGCTCGGCGAAGTTGCCCGAGTAGAAGCGGTCGCGGGCCTCGTCGTTCGTACCTTCGAGCGACGACTCGAAGCGGCCGAGCGGGTCCTTCGTCCCCTCCGGGTGCGGGTAGTCGGACGAGAACAGGAAGAGCTCCTCGCCGGCCTGCTCGATGAGCCAGCCGACCGGCTCGGTCGGGAACGGCGTGAACCGCACTTGGCGCCGGATGTAGTCCGACGCCGTCATCGGCAGCTCCGCGAGCAGCGGCTCGCTCTTCTTGAACGTTGCCTTGCGCGATGTCGATGCGCCGCAACAGCGCGGGCACCCACAGCGCGCCCTGCTCGATCACGCCGCACATCAGTCCGCGGGAACTTCTCGAACACGCCGTCGAGCACCATCGCGGCGATGAAGATCTCGGGCGGGTTGTGCAGGACCATGTAGTCCTTCGACCGGATGTTCTCGCCGCCGCCGAGGAAGTCCGTCGGCCTGGGTCGTCCGTTCTCGTGGAAGCTCGGTCGTAGCGGTCGTCCGCCCCCGCCGACGTGCAAGCATCAGCGGTACCGCGGCATCCTGCAGGCGCGCCCAGACACCATCGAGATCGGGATGGGTCGGTGAGTGCGTGCGGGGCGGATGCGACGGCACGAGGATCGCGCCACAGCCGAACGCCAGTGCCTCGTCGACGGCTTGCACCGCTTGGCCCGGATCCTGCAGCGGCACGAACCCGACGGCGATGAGCCGGTCGTCGTCCGCCGCAGAACTCGGCCATCGCCCGGTTGTGGGCGCGGGTGCCGCCGTAGAGCAGCTCGGGGTCGTCGTCGAGGAACTGGGTCGGCGCGAACGTCGAGAACACGAGTTGCCGGTCGAAGCCGAGCAGGTCGAGCGCCCGGCTGCGTTCGTCGGGATCGAAGGCGCCGTACGCGCTGCCAACCCTTGCGGGTCATCAAGGCGGCTTCGATGTCGTCGAGCGCGACCGCGCCCGCCTTCCGCTGGTCCGGCGTCGCGCACTGCTGCGTCGGCCAGCTTTCCGGCGCCGCCCAGATTCAGCGGGCGGATGCGATCGCGGATGTCGGGTTCCGCGTACTGCACGAGCCAGTCGCTCGTCTCCATCAAATGGCTGTCGGCGTCGTAGTAGGCGCGCCCTTCTGCATACGGCATCTCCCCAGCCTGTCACGGCAGGCACAATGTCTGCCGAATGAAGTACGTGGTCTGTGTCCCCGACGGCTGCGCGGACGAGCCCATCGACGCGCTCGGCGGGCGCACCCCGCTCGAGGCGGCCTCGATGCCGACGCTCTCGCGGCTGGCGGCACGGGGTGAGGTGGGCCGTGCGGCGGTGATCCCACGGGGGCTACCGCCGGGATCTGACGTCGGCAACATGTCGATCATCGGCTATGACCCGGCCGCGTTCCACACCGGGCGGGCGCCGATCGAGGCCGCCGCGCTCGGGTTACGGCTGCGCCCCGACCAGGTCGCGTACCGCTGCAACCTGGTGACGATCAGCGACGACGGCCACATGGTCGACTTCGCCGGCGGCCATCCGTCGTCGGAGGACGCGGCCGAGGTGGTCACGGCGCTCGACAAGGAGCTCGGGGGCGACGGCGTGTCGTTTCACCCGGGGGTGCAGTACCGGCACATCGTCGTGGCTCCCGCGCCATGGGCCGAGGCCGACTGCACGCCACCACACGACCTCTCCGACAAGCCGGCGGTGTGGCCGACGGGACCCGCAGCATCGAAGCTGCAGGCGTTGATGGACGGATCGCGTGACGTGCTCGCCCGCTTCGATCTCGCCGCCAATCAGGTTTGGCTGTGGGGTCAGGGGTTCCAACCCGAGATGCCGTCGTTCCGCGACCGGTATGGAGTGCGCGCCGGTCTGTGCACCGCGGTCGATCTGGTGCGGGGACTCGGTGTGCTCACCGGGATCGACGTCGTCGAGGTCGAAGGCGCGACGGGTTGGTTCGACACCAACTACGAAGGCAAGAGGGACGCGGCGCTGCACGCCCTGGCGTCAGGTGCCGATCTGTTCCTCGTCCACGTCGAGGCGACCGACGAGGCGGGCCACGCGGGCAACCTCGACGAGAAGGTCAAGGCGCTCGAGAACTGGGACTCGCGCATCCTCGCTGGACTGGTCGAGGGCCTCGACGGTCTCGGACCGTGGCGGATGCTCCTGCTACCGGACCATCCGACTCCCGTGCGATTGAAGACCCACACGTCTGACTCGGTGCCGTACTTGTTGTTCGACTCCGAACACGAGCAATCCGGCGGCGTCTACTCGGAGCCGGCCACCGCGGCTGCCGTCCCGGTCCCGGGCCACGAACTGATGGGCAGGCTCGTCAGTTCGCAACGCCCGGGCGTTTGACCACACGACGTGTGGCGAGACGCCCGGGCGTCGCAACAGGTCAACTGAAGCGCGTGACGTAGCCGCGGCGGCGGAACGTCTCGAGCATGTGCACGATGAACCAGAAGCCGGCCGCGCAGAACACGAGCGCGCCAACGAACCCCCACCAGACGTCGCCCCATGGCATGGGTTGGCCGTCGAGCAAGGTACGCATGGCAGAGAAGGCGTACGTCGTCGGGAGGATCCGGGCGATCGGCTGGACCGCCGCGGGTAGCGCCGAGATCGGGTTGAACACACCCGACAGGGCCAGCATGACGAAGTTCGTTCCCCACGCCAGGATCTCGGCCGACTGGCCGTACCGAAGGATCAGCCCGATCACGAACAACGACAGGGCCCACCCGACCAGCAGCAGCACACCGACGATCGGCACGAGGCCCCAACCGATGCTGCCCAGGTTGAACTGGTACGTGATGAGCGCGACCAGCGAGATGGTCCCCATCGCGAGCACCAACTTCATGAAGGCGTACAGCACCAGGCCCGCCGCATACTCACCTTCGGTGATCGGGGTCGTCATGATGTTGAGCAGGTTGCGCGACCAGGTCTCCTCCATGAAGCCGGTCGTCACCGCGATCTGACACTGGAACAGGACGTGGAAGAGCATGATGCCCGCGAGCAGATAGGGCGCGGCGGCACGCGACGCTTCGTTCTCCTGCGCGACGAACGCGCCGAGCGATCCGAACAGCAGCACATCGAACAGCGGCCACACCGCGATGTCGAACCACCGGTTGGGGCTGCGCCACAACACGTACCAGTGCCGGCGCACGACAGTCTTGATCCGAAGCCAGTTCATCGCTCTTCGCTCATTCGTTGGTGATGATCTCGTCCGGCTCCATGTCGGTGCCGGCCAGTTGCAGGAAGACCGACTCGAGGTCACCGTGTCCGAACATGGCGGCGACGTCGTCGGGCGTGCCGTCCGCGACGATGTGGCCGCCGGCGATGAACACCACTCGCTCGCACAGGCGCTCGACCTCGAGCATGTTGTGGCTCGTGACCAACAGAGCCGTGCCCTCGGTCGCACAGATGTCGAGGAGGCCGTTCCGAACGCGATGCGCGACGTCGGGGTCCAACGAAGCGGTCGGCTCGTCGAGCACGAGCAGCCGCGGCTGGTGGAGTGACGCTTTGACGATGCCGACGAGCGTGCGCTGGCCCGACGACAGCTCCATGCACATGCGCTCGGCGAGTCCCGTGATGCGGAACCGGGCGAGCCCGAGCTCGACGGCGGCATTGGCCTCGCGCCGGTGGAGGCCGTAGAACCCGGCGAACACCGAGAGCGCTTCGCGCGACGCGCAGCCGGTCGGGCAGCGGTAGATAGCCCGCGACGAACCCCACTTCGGACATGGCTGCGGAGCGTTCCTTCGGAAGTCGATGGCCGGCGATCTCGACGTGTCCCTCGTCGGGGCTGACGGCGCCGAGCAGCATCAGCAGCGTCGTCGTCTTGCCCGCACCGTTGGGTCCGAGGAGCGCGACGCGTTCACCGGCGCCGACGACGATGTCGACGCCGTCGACGGCCTGGATGTCCTTGAACTTCTTGCGCAGGCCGCGCGCTTCGAGAACCGCCCCCATGTGACCCAGTCTGGCCGACCGGTTCGACGACGACGGCCGAAATACCGTGACGGAACACGGACGGGTGGTTGCCCGTGTTGTCGAGCGCTCGCTAGCATGTGCGTCGCGCCGACCGCTCTGGGACGAGCGAGCAGCGCAGCCGAATTTTCTCCGGTGAGCATTCCTGTGCGCGACCACCGGCGAACCCGCGGGAACCCACCGTACGCGTCACCACTGCGTCGGTGTCCTGGCCGTTGCGTGTAGCACGAGCGGCTGACCCTCAGAAACGAGGTGCAACATGAGCGTCGAGGCGACGGCACTCTCACGCTCGAAGCTGGAGCAGAAGGACCGCAGCGAGCTCGCTGCCATTGTCGAAGCGATGGGCGGGAAGGCAGGGTCGCGAGCCAAGAAGGCCGAGCTCGTCGACCTCGTGCTCGAACTCGCGGGCGCAGTACCGACGCCCTCTCCGAGCGCGGAAACCGTGCACGCCAACGGTGAGCCCACGCGCGCCGACACACCTGCGCCAGCGCCAGCGACCGAGGTGGACCCGACTCCCGATCTGCAGGTGCAGGCACCGCCGCTCGACGAGGAGCCCCCGGCCGACTGGGAGCTGACCGCGGCGAGCGAGCCCGCCGACCCCGCCCCGGCACCTCCTCGCGGCGACCAGTCGCCGCAGGAGGGCACGCGGGGACAGGACCGGCAAGCACAGCCGCGTGACGGCCAGCCGCAAGGAGCCGGCCAGAGCCAGCAGGGCGCCCAATCGCAGGGCGGCCAGGGGGTGCAGCGCGACGACGGCGAAGCGGGCAACCGCCGCCGGCGGCGCCGGGGACGCGACCGTGACCGTGACCGTGACCGCGACCGTGACCGTGAGCGTCAACCGCAGCCGGACGAGCCGTTCACCGGTGAGCCGGTCGAGGTCGAGGGCTATCTCGACCTGCGTGACGAGGGCTACGGGTTCCTGCGCTTGAAGGGCTTCCTCCCGTCGAAGGACGACGTGTACGTGTCGGTCAAGCAAGCCCGCCAGTTCGGGCTGCGCAAGGGCGACTATCTGAAGGGCGCCAGCCGTCCCGCGTCGCGCAACGAGAAGAACCCGGCGCTGTTGCGCATCGACTCCGTCAACGAGATCGATCCGGAACAGGCGCGCACGCGTCGCAGGTTCGAGGACCTGACGCCCCTGTTCCCGGACGAGAAGTTGCGTATGGAGCTGGTCGACGATCCGTCGAACATGACCAACCGGATCGTCGACTTGATCTCGCCGATCGGGAAGGGCCAGCGCGGCCTGATCGTGTCGCCGCCCAAGGCGGGCAAGACGACGATCATGAAGAACATCGCCCGCGCCGTGGAGGTCAACCACCCCGAGGTGAAGCTCATCGTGCTGCTCGTCGACGAGCGGCCCGAAGAGGTCACCGACATGCGGCGCTGGCTGATGCGGGGTGAAGTCGCGGCATCGACGTTCGACCGCCCGTCCGACGAGCACACGGTTGTCGCGGAGCTCACCATCGAGCGGGCGAAGCGCATGGTCGAGATGGGCGAGGACGTCGTGATCATCCTCGACGGCATCACCCGCCTTGCCCGTGCGTACAACCTCGCGGCACCGGCGAGCGGACGGATCATGTCCGGCGGCATCGACGCGGGCGCGCTGTACCCACCCAAGAAGTTCTTCGGCGCCGCACGCAACATCGAAGAAGGCGGCTCCCTGACGATCCTTGCGACCGCGTTGGTCGAGACCGGCAGCCGGATGGACGAGCACATCTTCGAAGAGTTCAAGGGCACCGGCAACATGGAGTTGCGGCTCGACCGCAAGCTGTCCGAGCGAAGGATCTATCCCGCCATCGACGTGGATGCTTCCTCGACCCGCCACGAGGAGCTGCTGTTCCCGCGGAACCAGCTCAACATGGTGTGGAAGCTGCGGCGGGTGCTGTCGGGGCTGTCAGGCGGCGAGGGCGGCGGGAACACGGGAGCCGGCCTCGAGCTGCTCATCGACCGCATGAAGACGTTCAAGTCGAACGACGAGTTCCTGGCCGAGGTGGCCAAGGCCCCGTCCATCTCCGGCTGATCGCCGTGTCTCGACACGAACTCGCTCCCCTGCGGGTCGCTCGTACGTGGTGTCGGCTCGTCGCTGGCGCTTCCCTCGCCGACCGTGTCGGGCACGCAACCCGGTAGAATACGAAGCTCTATGAAGGCCGACATCCATCCGAACTACGTGGTGACCGAGGTGCGTTGCTCGTGCGGCAACACGTTCACCACGCGCTCGACGAAGGGCGACATGCACGTCGAGCTGTGCAGCGAGTGCCATCCGTTCTACACGGGCAAGCAGAAGCTCGTTGACTCCGGTGGCCGCATCGATCGGTTCGAACGCCGTTACGGCCGGCGCAAGAAGTCGTCGTAACCTCCGACGACGCCGGGCGCCAGCCCGAGCGCGCCTCAGCTCTCTTCGATCTCCGCCTCGGGGCGCTCGTCGCCCGTCACTTCGGTGTCGAGGACAGCACCCGAACGACCTTCCCCGCCGGCGCGGCGCGCGTCGCCGGATCGACGGCATGGGTCTTCGCCGACGACACCGACCGATCGCTCGGCAAGGTCATGGCGTGGGCTCGGCAGCACCACATCGACGACCTGCACCTCGTGGTCGAGCACGACGCCGGGCTGATCGCGCGCCAAGCGTCGCTGTTCGCCGTTCCTCCCAAGGTCTGGGGGCTGCAGGGCACGGAGTTGCACGAAGCCCAGCCCGACGCACTGCCTCCGGCCGAGCCGCCGCCGCACGCTCCCGAGCTCGCGGCACTGCTCGTCGATGCCGGACTCGACGTCGTGCTCGAGCACGGTCATCTCGCGGGCGAGCTGCGCGGGCTCGAAGTGGCTCGAGTCTCCGGCGTCGGCCTCGAGGTCGGCGTCGGCGAAGCCGATCGGGAGCTGACCGCGATGGTGCACGGCAAGCTGTCGCCGGAAGCCGCACTGGGACGCGTGGTGAGCATCGTCCAGGACAAGCGCCGGCCCGGTGCGCCGCGACATCCGTTGAACCAGCTCGTTCCCGAGCGGTGGTTGCGGTGGACGATTCGCAACGAGCCGCAGCGAGTGGGCTTCGACCGCCTCGACGCCGCGCCGCTGCCGCGATCTCGCCGGGGCATGCGCGAACGCGACATCGCCGTTGCGACCGCAGACGGCGCCGTGGTGGCGTGCTCGGTCGGGATCGACCTCGACCTCGTCCCTGCGGCAGCCGAAGCCCGGTTCGCGCTCGATCCCGAGGCCGATCTCGTGCTCGTCGTGCCGGACCGCGACGACCATCCGATCACCCGAGCGCTCGCAGACGGGCTCCGGGCGCGCGCTGAGGTGAGAACCGTCGCCGGCGACTGGCGTTTGTAGCCTTCGGACCGTGTTGGAGCGCCTCACCGGACTGGAATCGGAGTTCGCCGACGTCGAGGCGCGCCTTGCCGATCCGGCCGTGTTCGCCGACCAGGCTCGCTACACCGAGCTGGCGAAGCGCCACAAGGAGCTCGAAGCGATCGTGTCGCGAGCGCGTGAGATGCGGTCGCGCACCGACGATCTCGAGGCCGCGAAGCAGATGCTGTCCGACTCGTCAGGCGACGATCGTGAGTTCGCGCGTGCCGAGGTCGACTCGGCCACGGCAGAGATCGAGCGTCTCGACGGCGAGCTGAAGCTGCTGCTGCTGCCGACGGACCCGAACGACGACCGAAACGTGATCGTCGAGATCCGCGGCGCCGAGGGCGGCGAAGAGGCCAACCTCTTCGCTCGCGATCTGTTCCAGATGTACCAAGGCTTCGCGCAGCGGATGGGATGGAAGCTCGAGGTGCTGGGCTCCGACCTGTCGGCGATGGGCGGCTACAACGAGATCACGTTCCTGCTGTCGGGCGACGGCGTGTGGACGCGCATGAAGCACGAAGCCGGCCCTCATCGCGTGCAGCGCGTGCCAGTCACGGAGTCGCAAGGACGGATCCACACGTCGTCCGCCACCGTCACCGTGCTGCCGGAGGCCGAGGAGGTCGACGTCGGCATCGACGAGCGCGATCTCCAAGTCGACGTGTACCGATCGTCTGGACCGGGCGGGCAGTCGGTGAACACGACCGACTCCGCGGTTCGCGTCACGCACAAGCCGACCGGTCTGGTGGTCGCCATGCAGGACGAGAAGAGCCAGATCCAGAACCGCGCCAAGGCGATGCAGGTGTTGCGCGCACGTCTCCTGAAGCTCGAACAGGACCGTCAGGACGCGGAGGCGTCCGAGGCCCGGCGTGGTCAGACCGGCGGCGGAGGCCGCAGCGAGAAGATCCGCACCTACAACTACAAGGAGAACCGCGTCACCGACCATCGCATCGGTCTCACGATCTACCGGCTCGAGCGAGTTCTCGCCGGCGAGCTCGATGACATCTCCGATGCGCTGGTGCACGACGAGCAGGCGCGCCGGCTGTCGGAGTCGGTTGTCTGAAGCCACCACCTGGCGCGGCCTGTTGGACGAGGCCGCTGCCCGGCTCGGTGACCGCGGCGAGGCTCGGCGCATCGTCGAGGAGGCGTGCGGACGCGAAGGCGCCGAACTGGTGCTGCATCTCGACGCTGCCCCCAGCGCGCTCCACGTCGCCCGCTACCGCCAGATGGTCGAGCGGCGGGCGTCGGGGGAGCCGTTGCAGTACGTGCTCGGGCGGTGGGGCTTTCGCACGCTCGACGTCCATGTGGACAGGCGCGTGCTCGATCCCACGCCCCGAGACGGAGGTCGTCGTCGAGCACGCGCTGCGGGTCGTCGACGATCTGTCCGCCACGACGGTCGTCGATCTGGGAACGGGCTCGGGCGTGATCGCCATGTCGCTCGCTGCAGAGCGACCGAGGCTGTCGGTTTGGGCGACCGATGTGTCGCCGGATGCTCTCGCCGTAGCAAGGGCGAACCTCGCCGGCCTCGGTCGGGCCGCCTCGCGTGTGCGCGTCGCCGAGGGTGAGTGGTTCGCCGCCTTGCCGGCCGAGCTGAAAGGTGCAGTCGACGTGGTGGTCGGCAATCCTCCCTACGTCGCCGAGGACGATCGTCTACCGGCCGAGGTGTCCGACTGGGAACCTCGTGATGCGCTCATCGCCGGCCCCACCGGCCTCGAGGCGATCGAGCTCCATCGTGCGGAACGCGCCGGCGTGGTTGCGGCGTACGGGCGCGCTGGTGCTCGAGATCGGCGAGACGCAGGGTGATGCGGTGCGGTCGCTCGCCTCGGCCGCAGGCTTCACCTCGGTCGACGTCGCGAGCGATCTGACAGGACGACCGCGCGTCCTGGTCGCACGTCGCGCTCAGGCGCCCTCGGTGTAGACGCGCCAGCGGTCGAGCTCGCCCTCGACGAGGGTCGCGAACGGGGCCCCTTCCGTCGTCCGCTTGCGGCGCTCCGCAGCGCCGGGGAGGACGCCGCTGCAGATCCGGCAACGCTCCGCCTTGTCGTCAGTGTTCTTCGCGCCGCAGTACTGGCAACGCACCTTCGTCTGCCCCATGGACCCGCTTCCGTTCGACCTGTCCAGACCCCATCGGCAGCGAGGTCGGATCATTGAGCGGTCGCGGCGATGCCAACCTGTGGCCGTGCACGACACGGTCTGGGTGGGCGATGCCGAAGCGCTCGAAGCCGCGGTCGAGGGCGTTGCGAGCCGAGTCGCGTCATCGTGCTGCCGACCGACACCGTGTACGGCCTCGCCGCGATGCCGGGTTCGCCACGCGCGGTCGACGACCTGTACGAGTTGAAGGATCGGCCGTCGTCGATGCCGATCGCGATGCTCGTGGCATCCCGTGAGCAGGTCTCCACGCTGGCCGAGCCGGTTCCCCCGAGAGCCGGCCGGCTGATGGAAGCGTTCTGGCCGGGTCCGCTGACGATCGTGCTCGCGGCGCGTGAGGGTGAGAGGCAGGCGACCGTCGGCGTCCGCTGCCCGGACCACGACTTCGTCCGGGCTCTCGCCCGACGGGTGGGACCGCTTGCCGTCACGAGCGCGAATCGCCACGGCGAGTTGCCTCCCGCGTCCGCGCTCGACGCGGCACGCTCCCTGACGGGAGAGGTCGCTCTGGTGATCGACGGCGGCCCGTGCGACGGGCTCGCCTCGACGGTCGTCGACGCAACGGACCCGAGCTTGCCCGTGCTGCGCGAGGGATCGATCCGTCGAGAGCAGATCGCGGCGGTCGCGCTACGGTGACCACTGAGCGCAGGGGGACGAACCGATGCCGTTCAGGAAGAAGATCGATGACGGAGCCGAGCGGCTCGCCCACATCGAGCTGTTCGAAGGATTGAGCCAGGCCGAGCTCCAGCGCGTCGCGGAGCTCGTCGAGGAGGTGCAGGCGGAAGAAGGCGCCGTCCTGACCGAACAAGGCAAGCCGGGCCAGGAGTGCTACATCGTCGTCGAGGGCGAGGCATCGTTCGAGGTCGGCGGCGAGCGCAAGGGAACGATCGGTCCCGGCGAGCCGATCGGGGAGATGGCGCTCATCGACAACCGCCCCCGGTCGGGAACGGTCCGCGCCTTGACGCCCATGAAGCTGCTCGCGCTCGATGCCAAGCGGTTCCGCACGCTGCTCGACGAGATGCCGAAGGCCAACCGGGCGATCATGGCCAAGCTCAGCGAACGGCTCCGCAACGTCGACCTCGCCTGACCCTCCTGTGTGGTCGGACGCCCGGGCGTTGCGCCGCGGTTCCTGAACGCCGGCGTGAAATTCGCCCGGTGTGCAACCGGCAGAACCAGGCGGCGGTCAGAACGTGAGCGTGCCGTCCGTGGACAGGTGCGCCGGACGGCCCGCGAACTCCTCGACCGTCATCTGCTTGAGGATCTCGTGATCCTGCGTCGTTCCCCAGGCGCGATGGCCGTCGGGCAGGAGGACCGCGGCGATGCCGTTCTCCGGATCGCCTTCGCGGCTGTGCATGACGGTCCAAGCCTCGACATCGACGGGTCCCGTCGTACTCGCCGGTGACGTCTCGCGGTGAGGTCGTCGCGTCGGCCTCGGGCTGCGCGTCGGCCCAGCGGAAACCGTTGGTTGGCGGCTCGGTCGAGTAGACGCCGATGGCGTGCTTCGTGATGAAACCGCCGTTCGCCGTGCACATTCCGTAGTCGCCTGGGTTGGCTCGCAAGCGCCCTGTCATCGTCGCGATCGCGTGGGTGACGTAGTTGTTCCACGGTCCGCCCGCGAACGACAGTCCGCCGGTCACGGTGAGAGGACGCGACGGATCGTCCGTCGCGAGCCCGAGTTCCTGCGCGCCGATCTGGACCGCGGACGGGAAACACGAATACAGGTCGACATGAGCGACGTCGTCGATGCCGATGCCGGCGAGGTCGAGTGCTTGGCGCCCCGCGGCGCGGATGGCGGGCGACGAGTGCAGATCGCCCCGGGTGGAGACCGCTGACGTGTCGTGCGCATCGGTGCCGCTGTGTGGGAACACCCATCGATCACGCGGCACGCCGAGTCGTTCCGCCGCCTCGACCGAACACATGAGGAACGCGGCGCCCTGCTCGACCGCATTGTTCGAGTTCATGAGCTTCGGATACGGAAAGCCGATCCACCGATTGTCGGGACCGGCCGTTCGGATCTCCTCGGCCGTGTAACCGCGCCGGATCCAGGCGTTCGGGTTCGATGCTGCGACCTCGCTGAAGCGGGCCCACAGCTCGGAGATGTGGACGAGGTGATCCTCGATCGAGCGTCCCGCGGCGATGCGCAGCGCCTGCTCGAAGATCGGGTACACCTGCACCGGCATGGCGATGCCACGTGCCAGCTCGGCCGGATGCGTCATGTCGAACGCGGAGCCGATGATCTCTGCCTCCGGGACCGAATCGTCCTGGACGGTCCACTCCGGTCGATCACCTTCGGCGCGGAACGACATCCGTGTTCGCCATGCCTCGGCGCCGCCGATCAGCACGACGTCGGCCTTCCCGTCGGTGATGTCGCGCGCCGTCCGATTGACCAGCGACTGCGGCATGTTCCCGCCGGGCTGCGTGGAAGCTGTGTGGCGCACCGGAGCACCCAGGCGCTCCGCGACCAGCGCGCCAGGATCCGCGATAACGCCACGAGAGCAGGGAGACGATCCGGATCGAGTCGATCGCGGGCAGGATCGATGTCGTACCGGTGTCGTCGGCGGCGGCCCGAGCCGCCTCGACGATGAGGTCGACGGGTTCGAGCGAAGGCTCCCCCCGATCGGTGCGCTGATTGTGCTGGCCGGAACCGACGACGACGGGCGTGCGAGGGTCGAGACCGGGGATGGACGGCACGGAGCAACGGTAGGCGGGCCCTGGTGGCTGCCTACAATCGCCGCATCGACCAGTCCGCTCCCAGCCTGAGAGTCGCCATCGGATCCGACCACGCGGGCTTCGTGCTGAAGGAGCACCTGATCGGCGTGCTGAACGACCTCGGCCTCGACGTCGACGACCACGGCACGCACAGCGAGGAACCGGTCGACTATCCGCCCATCTGCGCCGGCGTGGCACGCGCCGTGGTGCGAGGCGACGCCGACCGCGGCATCGTGCTCGGCGGGAGCGGCCAAGGGGAGCAGATGGCGGCGAACAAGGTGCGGGGGGCACGGGCCGCGCTCTGCAACGATCTGTTCACGGCGCAGCTGTCGCGGGCGCACAACAACGCCAACGTGCTCTCGATGGGTGGACGAATCGTGGCGCCCGGGCTCGCGAGCGAGATCCTGAAGGTCTGGCTCGACACACCGTTCGATGGCGGACGGCACCAGAAGCGACTGGATGAACTGGCGGCGATCGAAGAAGAGGAAAGAGCATGAACGAGCGAAGCGAGGGCATGGCGGCCGAGCGACCGCCAGGGAGCCGGACGCCGATGGGGTCCGGGGGCGCAGCCCTCGGCAAGAGCGTGAACGAATCTCACTGGCCGGCGGAGCGAGACAGCGAGCTCTTCTCGATCATCGAGCGCGAGCTCGAACGGCAGAACTCCACGCTGCAGCTCATCGCATCCGAGAACTTCACGTCGCCGGCCGTGCTCCAGGTCACCGGGTCCGTTCTCACGAACAAGTACAGCGAGGGCTACCCGGGCAAGCGCTACTACGGCGGCAACGAGGTCATCGACCAGGTCGAAGAGCTCGCCCGCGAGCGGGCGCGATGCGCTCTTCGGTGCCGAGCACGCCAACGTGCAACCACACTCGGGCGCGAACGCCAACATGGCCGTGTACCTGTCGCTGCTCCAGCCCGGCGACACCGTGCTCGGCATGCGTCTCGACCAAGGTGGCCACCTCACGCACGGCTCGCCGGTCAACGCCAGCGGCAAGCTGTATCGGTTCGTCGCCTACGGCGTGACGCAGTCCGACGAACGCATCGACTTCGACGAGGTCCGCGACGTCGCGCGCCGGGAACGCCCGAAGCTGATCGTGGCCGGCGCGACGGCCTACCCGCGCATCATCGACCCACGACCGTTCCGCGACATCGCCGACGAGATCGGTGCACTGTTCATGTTCGACGCGGCCCACGTGGCGGGACTCATCGCCGGCGGCCAGCATCCGAACCCGGTCGAGCACGGTGCCGACATCGTGACCTTCACGACGCACAAGACGCTGCGCGGTCCGCGAGCCGGCTGCATCCTGTCCACCGCTGCGCTGGCCGACACCATCGACAAGTCCGTGTTCCCCGGTCTGCAAGGTGGACCGCTCGACCACGTCATCGCGGCAAAGGCGGTCGCGTTCTTCGAAGCCGCGCAGCCGGAGTTCAAGGAGTACGCGGCGCAGATCGTCCGCAACGCCGAGGCGCTGGCCCGGTCATTGGCAGAGCACGACTTGCGTCTCGTGAGCGGTGGCACCGACAACCACCTGATGCTCGTCGACCTTCGAACGTTCGATGCCGACCTGTCGGGGAAGAAAGCGCGCCTCGCGCTCGACAAGGCCGGCATCAGCTTGAACGAGAACACCGTCCCGGACGACCCGCGTCCGCCTTACATCACGAGCGGCCTTCGCATCGGCACCCCCGCCACCACGACGCAGGGAATGAAGGAGACGGAGATGGCGGTCGTCGGGTCGCTCATCCACCGCGTCCTCGTCGGGCGGGGAGACGAGGCCGAGTTGGCCGCCGTCCGCGAAGAGGTCCTCGACCTCTGCTCTCGCTTCATCCCCTATCCGTGACCGAAAGTCGGTTCGCCGTGGCTGCTGGAGCGACCACGGCGACCCGGAGTTGGGAACGGGTCGCGTGACGACGGCGTATGCGATCGTCTTCGGCGTCGCGTTCCTGACGACCCTGTTGTCGACGCCGCTCGTTCGCAAGCTGTGCATCAAGCACGGTGTCCTCGTGCCACCGAGCGAGCGGGCGGTGCACAAGAGGCCGATGCCGAACATCGGTGGCGTGGCGATGCTGGCCGGCGTGCTCGTCGGCATGGGCGTCGCCAGCCTGCTCGGCGCCTTCGACGACGTGTTCGCGTCGAGCTCGATCACACTCGGCGTCGTCATCAGCGCGATCGTGATCTTCGCCACCGGGTTGATCGACGAGCTGCGCAAGGTCCGGGGCGAAGGTGTTTCCGCCCCGGCGAAGCTCGCGGGGATGGTGCTGGCGGGCAGCGTGCTGTCGCTGGCCGGTGTCAGCACGATCTTCTTCCGCGTCCCGTTCCTCGGCATCTTCTCGCTGACGCCGGACCTCTCGACGCTCGTGACCGTGCTGTGGGTCGTCGGCATGGCCAATGCCATCAACTTCATCGACGGGCTCGACGGGCTCGCGGCCGGGATCACCGCGATCGCCGCCGGTTCGTTCTTCGCCTACGGGGCTCGGCTCGACCACGTCGGCGTTCTTGCCCCCGGCAACATCGGACCGCTGCTCGCGATCATCACCGCGGCTGTGTGCCTCGGCTTTCTCCCGTGGAACTTCCACCCGGCCAAGATCATCATGGGCGACTGCGGCGCGTTGCTCCTCGGCCTGCTGATGGCGGCGTCGACCATCGCCGTCGGGGGATCGACGGACACCGCGTTCAGCGGCCAGTCGTTCTTCTTCTTCGCTCCGCTGTTCATCCCTCTCGTGATTCTCGGCGTGCCCATCGTCGACACCGCCTTCGCCATCATCCGGCGGGCGACCCACCGGTCGGGGCTGGCCACGGCCGACAAGGAGCACCTGCACCACCGGCTCATGCGCCTCGGGCACGGTCAGCGCCGCAGCGTGCTGATCCTCTGGACGTGGACGGCGCTGCTGTCCGGCTTGGTGCTCTACCCCACGCTCACCGGACGCGGCGACGCGGTCGTCCCGATCGGGATCTTGGCCCTCGCGCTGGTCCTGTTCACGGTGTTCCACCCGGGTCTGCGACAGGCCCGTGAGACCGACGACGAGACGACTGACGAGACCGCCAGTTCGAACGGAAAGGGTTCGAGCGACAAAAAGGGTGGTTCTTTGGCGGCTGCCGAGGCCCACCACTAGGGTCATCCGCCGTCACCGGCCGAAGCCCGCCACAACGCCGTTTTCGTCGCCGCTGCAAATGAAATTTGCACGGCCGAAACCGTGTGTTCTAGATTGAGAAAGTATTCACAAAGTCTGCACGGGGACGCCGACATGGACCTCAACCAGCGACGCGAACTGAGCCGTGGCTCCGGTGAGGCTCTGACTCGCGCGTTCGAGCTCGTCGTGACGCCGGTCATCTTCGGCTTCTTCGGATGGCTGCTCGACCGCTGGCTCGGCACCCGCCCGCTGTTCATGGTCCTGTTGTTCGCACTGGTTCTGGGGTACGAGGTTTGGAAGCAATACATGGCATACGGCGTCGAGATGGAGCGCCATCAACAGCGGCTCCCCGGGGTCAAGCCGAAGGCGGAGGACTCGTGAGCGAGCGCAGCGAGTTCACGGGCGGCCGAGCGACCGCCAGGGAGCCGGACGTCGATGGGGTCCGGGGCGCAGCCCCCGGAGACGTGAGCGAGCGCAGCGAGTTCACGGGCGCGGTCGAGCCGCTTGGCAGGGCGGTCGAGACGGAGCTCGCGCTCGACATGCTCAAGCACGCCGTGCCGTTCGCACCGGTGGTCGTCCTGCTGAGCTGGCTGGTCTGGGGGTCGAGGGGCGCGTGGTCCGCGCTGCTCGCCGTCGCCGTCGTCGTCGTCAACCTGCTGCTCTCGTCGATCTCGTTGGCGTGGGCGGCCCGTGTCTCGCCCACCGCGCTCATGGGTGCGGCGCTCGGCGGGTTCCTCGTCCGCATGATGCTCGTCACCGCAGTCGTGATCGCGGTCAAGGGCAGCGCGTGGGTCGATCTCACCGCGCTCGGCCGTCGCCATCCTCGTGACCCACCTCTCCTTGCTCGTCTGGGAGACCCGGTACGTGGGCGCCAACCTCGCCTATCCCGGTCTCAAGCCTCCGAAAGGCGCGTGATGCCGTCGATCCTCGCTCTCGAGTTCCCGCCGATCAGCCACGCCGTCGAGTGGCCGATCATCTTCGGAGGGGATTGGCTCGGGGTCAACAAGGTCGTCCTGCTCATGTGGGCGTCCGTCATCGTCGTGTTCGGCTTCTTCATGATCGCCGTTCGCACCCAACGGCTCGTGCCGGTCGGCGTCCAGAACGTCGCCGAGTCGACGGTCGACTTCGTCCGCAACGGCATCATCCTGCAGACGATGGGCGAGGACGGGCTCTTCTACACGCCCTTCCTGCTGATGATGTTCAGCTTCATCTTCGTCTGCAACATCTGGGAGGTCATCCCGATCGCGCAGATGCCGGTGAACGCACGCATCGCGCTGCCGCTGTTCATGGCGCTGCTCGTGTACGTCATGTACCACGTCGTCGGCATCAAGCGTCAGGGTTTCGGCGGCTACGTCAAGTCGTCGCTCATCCCGCCGGGTGTCCCGAAGGTCGATCCTGCCGCTGCTGATGTTCATCGAGCTGATCACGCTGCTCATCACCAAGCCGCTGTCGCTGTGCGTCCGGCTGTTCGCCAACATGTTCGCCGGCCACCTGCTGCTGATCACCTTCGCCATCATCTGCTCGGCCCTCTGGGCGGTGCAGTGGCAGATCATCATCCTGCCGTTCTCCGGCTTCCTGCTTGATCGCGTCTGACCGGATTCGAGGTCCTGGTCTCGTTCCTGCAGGCGTTCATCTTCACGATCTTGACTGCCGTCTACCTCGGCACGTCAATGCACCCCGAGCACTGACAAAGGAGATCAACGTGCTTAGTGTCCTTGCCCAAGCGGCGCAGACGACGCCCGACATCACGCCGGGCCTCACAGCCATTGGCCGCGGCATCGTCTACGGCGGCGCTGCCATCGGCCCCGGCATCGGCATCGGCCTCGTCGTCGGCAACGCCATCACGGCGATGTCCCGCCAGCCGGAGTCCGCCGGACATGGTGCGCACCACCATGTTCCTCGGTATCGCGTTCACCGAAGCCCTTGCGCTGTTCGGGTTCGTGCTCGCCTTCATCATCACGGGATAGGAGTCCCCATGCGCATGCGAATGCTGCTTGCCGCTGTGCTCGTTGGCGCAGGTGCGCTGTTCTTCGTGCCGGCTACCGCTTCGGCTCAGACGAACTCGTCCGAGACGACGAGCTCCGAGAGCTTCACCAACTCGGCGGCGGAGGAGTGCGCCAAGCTCCTCGAGCGAGGGCGAGCAAGATCGACGACTGCCAGAAAGCCCCGAGCCCGATCCTGCCGGCGAAGAACGAGCTGATCTGGGGCACGATCTCGTTCGTCGTGCTGTTCGTCCTGCTCTGGAAGTTCGCGTGGCCCGGTTTGAAGAAGGGCATGGACACGAGGACGGAGCGGATCCGCGACGACCTGAGCGCGGCCGATACGGCGAAGAACGAGGCGGAAAACGTCCTCGAGGACTACCGCGCGCAGCTTTCCGATGCTCGCAACGAGTCGGCGCGCATCATCGAGGAGGCACGCCAGCAGGCCGACGCGCTCCGACGGGATCAGGAGCAGCGGCTGCAGACCGAGCTCGCCGCCATGCGTGAGCGCGCTGCCGCCGACGTCGAGGCGGCCAAGGCACAGGCCGTTGCCGACCTCCGTCGCGAGGTCACCACGCTGGCGATCGGTGCCGCCGAGGTCATCGTGCAGCGCAACCTCGACCGCCCCGCTCAGGAGCAGCTGGTCGACAACTACATCGCCCAGGTAGCGAGCCGGGCGAACTGAGGCTGACGAGATGAGCGATGTGACGCAGGAGCGGCCGACCGATCGCATCGGCGCGTATGCCGAAGCGATGTTCGAGGTGGCGCGGGCGGAAGCCATCCTGGGCGAGGTCGAAGACGAGCTGTTCCGCTTCGCCCGCGCGTACGAGGCATCCGACGAGCTGCGCAACTCGCTGACCGATCCTCACATCCCGGCGAGCATGCGCCAGCAGATCGTCGAGGACCTGCTCGGTCCGCGCGCGACGCACGTCACGACCGCGCTCGTCTCGATGGTCGTCGGCACGGGCCGCGCTCGTGAGCTGCCGACCATCATCGACTCACTCGTGCGCAAGTCGGCCGAGGCGCAGAAGAAGGCAGTGGCCGAGGTTCGCTCGGCGATCGAGTTGACCGCCGACCAGCGTCGCAAGCTTGCCGACGCGATCGAGAAGGCCACCGGCAAGTCGGTCGAGGTCAAGGTGATCGTCGATCCCTCGGTCATGGGCGGCCTCGTCACGACGGTGGGCGACACGGTCATCGACGGCTCCGTCCGTTCTCGCCTCGAACAACTCAAGAACACGCTCTAGGACCAGGAGCAGCAATGGCTGAGCTCACCATCAACACCGACGACATCGCGTCGGTTCTCGAGCAGAACCTCGCGAACTTCAAGCCCGACATGTCGATCTCCCAGGTCGGGCGCATCCTCGAAGTCGGTGACGGAATCGCTCGTGTGTCCGGGCTTCCTGACGCGGCGGTCAACGAGTTGCTCGAATTCGAGGACGGCACCTTCGGTCTCGCGCTGAACCTCGACGAAGAGTCGATCGGCGCGGTCGTGCTCGGTGAGTCGTCGAACATCGAAGAGGGCCAGCCGGTCAAGGCCAGCGGACGCATCCTCTCGGTACCGGTGGGCGACGGTCTCCTCGGCCGAGTCGTCAACGCGCTCGGCGAACCGATCGACGGCCGCGGTCCGCTCAACAACGTCGAGAACAGGCGCATGGAGATCCAGGCGCCCGGGATCACCGGCCGAAAGCCCGTGCACGAGCCGTTGCAGACCGGCATCAAGGCGATCGACTCGATGACCCCGATCGGTCGCGGTCAGCGCGAGCTGGTCATCGGCGACCGCAAGACCGGCAAGACGACCGTCTGCGTCGACACGATCCTGAACCAGAAGGGTCAGGGCGTGAAGTGCATCTATGTGGCCATCGGCCAGAAGGGCTCCACGGTCGCGAACACCGTCAGCATCCTCGCCGAGCACGGTGCGCTCGACTACACGGTGGTCGTCTCTGCGCCCGCGTCCGACTCCGCGCCGTTCAAGTACCTCGCGCCCTACGCCGGTTGCGCCATGGGCCAGCACTGGATGGAGAACGGCGAGCACGCGCTGATCGTGTACGACGACCTGTCGAAGCAGGCGGAGGCGTACCGTCAGATGTCGCTGCTGCTGCGCCGCCCGCCGGGACGCGAGGCGTACCCAGGCGACGTCTTCTATCTCCACAGCCGTTTGCTCGAGCGCGCCGCGAAGCTGAGCGACGAGCGCGGTGCCGGCTCGCTCACGGCGCTGCCGATCATCGAGACGAAGGCAGGCGACGTCTCCGCCTACATCCCGACGAACGTCATCTCGATCACCGACGGCCAGGTGTACCTGATCGACGACCTCTTCAAGTCCGGCGTGCGCCCGGCGGTCGACGTCGGCATCTCGGTGTCACGAGTCGGCGGCGCCGCGCAGATCAAGGCCATGAAGTCGGTCTCCGGCACGCTGAAGCTCGACTTGGCGCAGTTCCGTGAGCTCGAAGCGTTCGCCACGTTCGGCTCGGAGCTCGACAAGGTGTCGGCCGCGCAGCTCGAGCGCGGCTACCGCCTCACCGAGCTGCTCAAGCAGAACCTCAACTCGCCGATGCCGGTCGAGGAGCAGGTCGTCTCGATCTTTGCCGGAACCGGCGGCTACCTCGACGACATCCCCGTGGCCGACGTGAAGCGGTTCGAGGCCGAGCTCCACGAATACGTCCGCACGAGGCACCCGGACATCCTCGACACCGTCCGCGACTCCGGGTTCGTTGCCAGAAGGCGACGAGCTCGCCGACACCGTCAACGCGTTCAAGGAGCAGTTCCAACCCACCGAAGTCGTCGAGACCGTGACCACCGAGGACGACGGGGAGTAGTTCTCGATGGCAGGTGGGCAGGAGCGGGTTCTTCGTCGGCGGATCAAGACGGTCGAGTCGACGAAGAAGATCACGAAGGCGATGGAGCTCATCGCCGCGTCGCGCATCGTCAAGGCACAACAGCGGGTCGCGGCGGCTCGGCCGTACAGCGAGCGCATCACCGAGGTGATCCGCAACCTCGCCGCCGGCGGCGCCGGGCTCAACCATCCGCTCCTGAAGCAGCGTGACGACATTCGCACCGTCGCCTACGTCGCGATCACCGCCGACCGCGGTCTCGCCGGTGGCTACAACAACAACATCATCCGCGCCACCGAGCGCGCCATGCGGGCCGACCACGAGGCCGGTCGCGAGACGAAGTTGTACGTCGTCGGCAAGAAGGCGCTGACGTACTTCCGCTTCCGGGGCACGCCCATCGAGGCGAGCTTCCTCGGCGTCACGGACCGGCCGACCTACGAGCAGGCGCGGGAGATCGCGCACGCCGTCGCTACAGCGTTCGGGGACGAGGAGGTCGACACGGTCGAGGTCGTGTACACGCAGTTCCTGTCCGCCGGATCGCAGCGCGTCGTCGTCCGCCGGTTGATGCCGCTCGATGCGGGCAGGCTCGAAGAGGCGGCAGAGAGCGCCGCGACCGCGAGCTACGAGTTCGAGCCGGACCCCGACACCATCCTCGAACGGCTGCTGCCGCGCTACGCGGAGGCTCGGCTGTTCGCCGCGCTCCTCGACGCGTCGGCGTCCGAGCACGCCGCTCGCCAGCGCGCCATGAAGTCGGCCACCGACAACGCGGAAGACCTCATCACGACCCTCAGCCGCGCCATGAACCGTGCGCGCCAGGACGCCATCACCACCGAGATCATGGAGATCGTCGGTGGCGCCGAGGCGTTGCGGCACGCGTCCAGCGGCAAGGAAGACCTGTTGCTCGACCGGATCACTCCCGACGACCTCTTGCTCGAATCGCTCAACGCGAGGAATTGACATGACCGTTACCGAACCCGCTGCCGAAACCGAGACCGCGCTGAAGGACGGCAAAGTCGTCGCCATTGCCGGCCCGGTCGTCGACGTCGAGTTCCCTCGGGGCTCGTTGCCCGAGATCAACCACGCACTGCAGTTCACCGTCGAGCTCGGCGGCGAGGAGGTCGACATCACCGCGGAGGTCGCGCAGCAGATCGGCGAGGGGCGCGTGCGCGCCATCTGTCTGAAGCCGACGGACGGCCTCCGTCGAGGAACGCCCGTCAAGAACCTGGGACACGGTCTCGTCATGCCCGTTGGCGACGGGGTGCTCGGCCACGTGCTCAACGTGCTCGGTCTGCCGCTCGACGTCGACTCGCTCGACGGCATCGAAGACACCTGGGAGATCCACCGCGAAGCTCCGGCGTTCGACACGCTCGAGCCCAAGCGGCTCATGTTCGAGACAGGCATCAAGGTCATCGACCTGCTCACCCCCTACCTCCAGGGCGGCAAGATCGGCCTGTTCGGTGGCGCCGGGGTCGGCAAGACGGTGCTGATCACCGAGATGATCAACCGCGTCGCCACGCAACACGGCGGCGTGTCCGTGTTCGCCGGCGTCGGCGAGCGCACCCGCGAGGGCACCGACCTCTTCATCGAGATGGGCGAGACCGTGATGGGCGACGGCAAGACGCCGGTGCTCACGAAGGCGGCGCTCGTGTTCGGTCAGATGGACGAGCCACCGGGTGTGCGGTTGCGGATCGCACTGTCTGCGCTGACGGTCGCGGAGTACTTCCGCGACGTGAAGGGCCAGGACGTGCTGCTTGTTCATCGACAACATCTTCCGCTTCGTGCAGGCCGGTTCGGAAGTGTCGACGCTGCTCGGGCGCATGCCGTCGGCGGTGGGCTACCAGCCGACGCTCGCCGACGAGATGGGAGAGCTGCAGGAACGCATCACGTCGACCCGTGGTCGGTCGATCACTTCGCTCCAGGCGGTGTACGTGCCCGCAGACGACTACACGGACCCGGCACCGTTCACGACCTTCACGCACCTCGACGCCACCACCGAGCTGTCCCGGCAGATCGCGGCGCTCGGCATCTACCCGGCTGTGGACCCGCTCGCGTCGACGTCGACGATCCTCGCCCCCGAGGTCGTCGGCGAGCGCCACTACGCCATCGCCATCCGCACGCAGGAGATCCTGCAGCGCTACAAGGAGCTGCAGGACATCATCGCCATCCTCGGTCTCGACGAGCTCTCCGAAGAAGACCGCGTCACGGTGAACCGGGCGCGCAAGATCCAGCGGTTCTTGTCGCAGCCGTTCTTCGTCGGCCAGGTCTTCACGGGTCTCGAGGGCATCAACGTCCCGATCGACGAGACCATCGACTCGTTCGAGCTGCTCGTGAACGGCGATCTGGACGACCTGCCCGAGCAGGCCTTCCTCAACGTCGGCAACGCGGACGGCGCACGCGCCAAGGCGAAGCAACTCCAGGAGAGTTGATGGCCGCTCTCGTTCGCGTTGCTCGCGTTTCGGCGTGCGTCGTGGCTCGTCGAGGGTCGTTCGCCACGCAATCTCGGCACGGGGAGGGCGGCTGATGGCGTTCGAGGTGCAGCTCGTCTCGCCCGAGCGGGTCCTGTACACCGGTCAGGCGACGCAGGTCCTGTGCCGGACCGTCGGCGGCGGCGACATCGCGTTCCTGACGGATCATGCGCCGATGATCGGCGCGCTCGACATCTGGTCCGTGAAGATCACCACGGTCGACAACGACGAGAAGTGGTTCGCGGTGCACGGTGGCTTCGTCGAAGTCTCCGGCGACTCCGTCATCCTTCTGTCGGACGTCGCCGAGGCCGCGGATCAAGTCGACACCGATCGCGCGCGGCAGGCTCGTGAGCGGGCCGAGTCCGACCTGCGGTCCGACCCCGACGACGACGAGTCGAAGGCCGCGCTCCGGCGAGCCGAGGTCCGCCTCGAGGTCGCCGCGAAGTAGTTCCGTATCCCGTTCTGGCGTCAACGAGTGCGAATATCCGCACCCGTTGACGCCAGAATGCGGTGGGATGGCGACGTGGGGGGAACTCGAGCGTGAGCCGCGCCAGCCGCTGGCGCGAGCTGTCGGGCCCGGACTGACGTGCCCCGGCTGCGGGTCGCGGTCGCGTTGCTGCTGCCGGAGCCGGCGGCGACGGAGATCGACGGCCTTCGTCGCGCGCTCGGTGACCGTGGGCTGGCCAATGTCGTGCCGCACATCACGCTGATCCCACCGGTCAACGTGGCGGTCGACCGCGTGCCCGACGTGCTCGCCGACATCCGTGCCACGGCCATGACCACACCACCGATCACGCTGCAGGTCGGTCCGCCCGAGACGTTCTCGCCTGTCAGCCCTGTCGTCTATCTACAAGTTGCCGGCGGGCAGGCCGCGGCCGTCCACGCCCTGCAGGATGCCCTCCGCGTCGGTGCACTGGCACGACCCGCGCTCCACACGTTCGTTCCGCACGTGACCATCACCGAGGAGTGTCCGCCGGATCGCATCGACGCCGCCATCGAAGCACTGCAGGACTACACCGTCGGCGTTCGCATCGATCGGCTGCACTTGTTGCGCGATCACGCCCCGGGTCCGAGACGGTGGAATCCGGTGGCCGACATGGTGTTCGAGCCTCCGCTCGTGGTCGGGACGGGTGGCCTGCCGATGGAGGTCTCGGTGGCGGCGCTCGCCGACCCGGAAGTGGCGCCGCTGTTCGGCGGCGGAGCGGTCGAGGTCCCGGCGGGCGCGGAGCCGATCGTGGTCGTGGCGCGGCGCGGGCGTGAGATCCTCGCGGCCGCCCGAGGATGGATCGCGGCGGGGGAGGCGACGTTCGTCGACGTCGTCGGGGACCTCGAGGTGGAACGTCAGCTGCTCAGGGCGGTGACGCGCTCAACCGTCGATCGAGCCTGACCGACGCGCGTTGCTCGGCCGCCCACCACTGAGCGAACACGATCGCGGCGACGACCAGGGTGAGCAACTCACCCGAGGCCCACAGGACCCCCGCGGCAGCGTGCTGGTCGGGAAGCGACGCGTAGACCGACGGCGCGAGGGGTGTGGTCGTCGTCAGCAGCGCCACGCCGAGGAACGCGTGGAACGGAACGGCGACGAGCACGGCGAGCAGCCGCGCGCCGTACGGAAGCGGCCGCGGTGTCACGTCGAGGCCGACGAGCGGCCACAGGAAGAGACAGCCGATCACCAAGAAGTGGACATGCACGAGCGCGTGCAGCCACGAGTGTCGCAGCGAGAGCTCGAACAACGGTGAGAGGTAGTACGCGACGAGGGTGCCGCCGAACAGCGCCCATCCCACGATCGGATGCAGAAGCGTCGAGGCAACGCGGCTGTGCATGACGCGCAACATCGTCGTCGTCGTCGGTCGTGACGACGCCTGCAGCGCGAGCGTGATCGGCGCGCCGAGGGCCAAGAGGATCGGCACCACCATGCCGATCAGCACGTGCTGGGACATGTGCCACGAGAAAGTGGACTCCGGAAGCAGCCCAGCCAATCCGAGCACGATGACGCCCGCCGAGAACGGCAGCCAACGCGCCGCCGGCCAAGCACGCCCACGGCGAGCGAGCCGGCGGACACCGACGGCATAGAGCGCTCCGAGCGCGATGGCGGCGACGACCATCACGGTCGACGGTAGCGGTCATCCGGTGTGGCCGGCACGAGCGTGGTAGGACGAAGGGGATGGCCACGGTGACCGGCGCCTCCGGGACCGAAAGCCGACCGTCGCCTTTGGGCGTCGGCGTGGTCGTGTGGCTCGCATCCGAGCTGATGTTCTTCAGCGGATTGTTCGCCGCGTACTTCACGCTGCGCAGCGACCGATCACCCGTGGCCACCATTGGGCGTGGAGCTCGCGACCGGCCGCACCGCAATCGCCACCGTCGTGCTCGTGTCGTCGAGCTACACGATGCATCTCGCCAGCCGGGCGGCCTCGGCGAACAAGCGGGCGACCGCCGTGCGATGGCTCGCGATCACCGGTCTGCTGGGCCTGGCGTTCCTGAGCAACCAGTTGCTCGACTACATCGATCCGCCCTTCACGATCTCGAGCAACGCCTATGGCTCGATCTTCTATCTGATGACCGGTTTCCACGGCCTGCACGTGATCGGTGGACTGCTGTTCATGGTCGCGGTCGGTGCTGCCATCGGCGGACGCACGTTCGCGCGCGCCGGCGCACTCGACGCTCGAGGTCTGCGCGTACTACTGGCACTTCGTCGACGTGGTGTGGATCGCGATGTTCTTGACGATCTTCGTTCTGAAATGAGCTCACGCGACGTGAGGCGACAGTCTCTCGCTGCCCTCGCGGGTGTTCTCGCCGTCACTGCCGTGTTGCTGGTGGTCGTCGGCGGACGAGCAGCGGCGCAGACACCGAGCAGTCCGGACCTGGTGGCGAAGGGCAAGGCGCTCTACGACACCGGATGCGTGAGTTGCCACGGCCCCGACGGCAAAGGGGTGGTGACCCCAGACGGCGAGGTGCGCGGACCGTCGTTGGAGTCGGCGGGCGAGGCCGGCGCGTACTACCAGCTGTCGACCGGCCGCATGCCGTTGTCCGACCCCCACGAGGAAGCCGTTCGCAAGCGGCCGGCGTACACGAACGACGAGATCGATGCGCTGGTCGCGTATGTCGGCTCGTTGGGCAACGGTCCGAAGCTGCCCTCTGTCGATGTCGAACACGCCGACGTCGCGGCCGGTGGCGAGCTGTTCCGCGCCAACTGCGCGCCCTGCCACAGCGCATCGGGCGCCGGCGGCGCGCTCAGCTACGGCAACGCCGCACCTCCGCTGTCGCAAGCGGAGCCGTTGCAGGTCGGCGCGGCGGTGCGATCGGGACCGGGTCAGATGCCGGTGTTCGGCCCGGAAGTGTTCGACGACAAGCAACTCAACGACGTCGCCGCGTACGTCCAGTACCTGCGCCATCCGCAGGATCCAGGCGGTGTCCCGATCGGTCGCACCGGCCCGGTACCGGAGGGGTTCGTTGCGTGGTTCTTCGGCATGGGCGCGCTCGTCGCCCTCGTGGCGTGGATCGGGACCCGCTCGCCGTTGCGGCGCAGATCGGACGCACGGTGACGCGGCCGCCGCAGGATCGGAGGTGAGCGATGCCTGACGAATCGGGGCGTCAAGCCGGTGCGGAGGTGGCGGCGTCCGTCTGCTTCGCGGCGAGCACGCTCGCGGCGATCGCCCTCGCCGTCGTGTACTGGCGGGGCGGCAACACCCAGGCCGAGGGCACGTTGCTGGCAGTCGTCACCGGCGGCATCGGCGTCGGCATCGTCGCTGTGGGCGAAGCAGGCGATGCCGCACGACGAGGTCACCGAACACCGGTCGAGCGTGGCGTCGACGGAGGAGGAGGTCGAAGCCTTCGCCGCTGACTTCGACGCGGGTAAGGAGGGCATCGGTCGTCGGCGCCTCCTGTTCGGGCTCGCCGCGTCGGCGTTCACCGCCATGGGCGTGGCGCTGCTGTTTCCCCTCCGCTCGCTCGGACCGCGACCGGGCAAGGGACTGAAGACGACGCCGTACGCCAGCAGTCCGATCCGCGTCGTGACCGAGGACGGGAAGCCCGTGAAGCCGAACGATCTCAGCGTCGACGGCGTGATCACCGTGTGGCCGGAAGGTCATGTCGACACGCCGGACTCGCCGACGTTGCTGATCCACTACCGCCAGGATCAGGACTTCAAGCCGCGGCCGGGGCGTCAGGACTGGACCGTCGACGACATCGTCGCCTACTCGAAGTTGTGCACCCACGTCGGGCTGTCCTGTCGGGCTGTACCAGGCGAACTCCGGCCTGCTGCTGTGCCCGTGCCACCAGTCGACGTTCGCCGTGCTCGACGGGGCCCGACCGATCTTCGGCCCCGCCGCCCGCCCGCTCCCGCAACTGCCGCTCGGGCTGAACGACCAAGGCCAGATCATCGCCCGCGGCGACTTCTCCGGCCCGGTCGGTCCGGGCTTCTGGGACAGAGATCGATGAGGGCGCAGAACGCCAGGTCACGGCTCGCATCGTCCGGACCTGAGTGGACCCGTGCCTAAGGCGCCGCTCGCGAATCGAGTGGCGCGCTGGCTCGACCGGCGGCTCGGCGCGGCGGACTTCGCCCGCAGCGCGCTCAACAAGGTGTTTCCCGACCACTGGTCGTTCATGCTCGGTGAGCTCGCCCTCTACTGCTTCGTCATCCTGATCCTCACCGGCGTCTACCTGACGTTCTTCTTCCATCCGAGCCCGACGGAGGTCATCTACCAGGGCAGCTACGCGCCGATGCGCGGCGTGCAGATGTCAGAGGCGTACCAGTCCGCGCTCGATCTCAGCTTCGACGTCCGGGCCGGGCTCGTGATGCGCCAGATCCATCACTGGGCCGCGCTGCTGTTCAACGCGGCGATCGTCGTCCACCTCGCGCGCGTCTTCTTCACCGGCGCGTTCCGGCGCCCGCGTGAGATCAACTGGATGATCGGTGTGACGCTGTTGATCCTCGCTGTGTTCAACGGGTTCGCCGGCTACTCGTTGCTCGACGACCAGCTGTCGGGCACCGGGCTGCGCATCGCGTACTCGATCGCGCTCTCCATTCCCGTGGTCGGCACGTGGATCACGTCGCTCCTGTTCGGTGGCGAGTTCCCCGGCCCGGACATCATCCAGCGCCTGTACGTCATCCACATCCTGTTGCTGCCCGCGCTGATCACGATCCTGTTGACGCGCCCATCTGTTCCTCGTCGTGCGCCACAAGCACACGCAGTTCGCCGGACCGGGCGCGCGAGGAGGACAACGTCGTCGGCGAGCGCATGTGGCCGACCTACGCGGCCGAAGGCGCTCGGCCTGTTCTTCCTCACCGCGGCCGTGCTGTGCTTCCTCGGCGGGCTGGTGCAGATCAATCCGATCTGGGTGTTCGGTCCGTTCAACACGGCGGAGGTGTCGGCTGCCTCACAACCCGACTGGTACATGGGCTGGCTCGACGGCGCGCTGCGCATCATGCCGGGGTGGGAGATCAGAGCGTTCGGCTTCGAGATCCCGAACCCGTTCTTCCCCGGCGTTCTCCTGGCGACGGTCACGTTCGTGCTGCTGTACCTGTGGCCGTTCCTCGAGGCCCGCGTGACACGCGACTTCGCGGAGCACCACATCGTCGACCGTCCCCGTCAGCGTCCCGTGCGCACTGCGCTCGGCGCGGCGACGCTCTCGTTCTACTCCGTGCTCTTCTTCGGAGCAGCCTCGGATGTGATCGCCGAGCGGTTCGGGTTGTCCGTCAACGCGGTGCTGTGGACGTTCCGGATCGCTGTCTTCGTGTTGCCGCCGATCGTCGCGACGTTCACCTACCGACTGTGCAAGGAGCTCTGTGAGCGTGACGGCGTGCCGATCGAGAGTCGCGTCAGGTTCCGGGAGATCGGCCCCCGTCTCCTGCGGCGACATCCACGCGAACCCGAAGCGAAGGCGTCGCCTGACCGCGTCAATCGCGGCGGCGCGTCTGAGCGACGATGCCGCGCAACCGAGATCGCCGACGACGATCGCGCCCGGGACCGCGTACGCGAACCCGAGAACGAGGCCGTTCGACGCGAGCGAACGCACCGACGCCGATGCCGAACGGCCAGAGGCTGGCGTGCGGGAGGTACTGCTCCTCGGCGACCTCGCCGCCGTCGACCGCCGGGCGCCGGTCTCGCTTCCCGCACGCTCGCCTGCAGCCAGAGGTAGCAGGCGTCGAAGAAGGCCAGCGCGCTCGCGAACAGCGAGCATCACAGTGCCCGCGTAGTCGTAGCTCGCGAACCAGTAGACGCAGCGATCACCGCCATGAACACCCCGATCCCGGCGAACGTCCGCCACTGCACGGTGAGATCGGGCGTCGTCCCCGCGCTCATGAACGTCCGTGCTCCGCGGGCGTGCCCGGGGTCACGGAGACTCGGGGCTCGGACGGAGGATGGTGCAGATCCCACACGGGACGGTTCGATCGGATCGGCGGCAGCGGACCGTCGAAGTTCTCGGGCGGCGGCGGCGACGGCGTGGCCCACTCGAGTGTCTGTCCGGACTCCCACGGGTCCGGTCCTGCGGGCTCGCCGTGGCGCAGCGATCGCCAGACGTTCCACAGGAACGGCAGCGTCGACGCGCCGAGCAGGAACGCGCCGATCGACGAGATCCGGTTCAGCGTCGTGAAGTCGTCGGCGGGCAGATAGCTGGCGACACGGCGTGGCATCCCTTGAAGGCCGAGCGCGAACTGCACGAGGAACGTGAGATGAAAGCCCACGAACGTGAGCAACAGGTGCACGAGTCCGAGCTTCTCGTCGAGGAATCGTCCGGTGAACTTCGGGAACCAGTAGTAGATCGCCGCGTACAGAGCGAACACCGATCCGCCGAACAACACGTAGTGCATGTGAGCGACGACGAAGTACGTGTCCTGTGCCTGGAAGTCGATCGGTGCCGCCGCCAGCATCACGCCGGTGATGCCGCCGATGAGGAACGTCAACATGAACGCGAGCGCGAACAACATCGGAACGCGATAGACGATCCGTGCCGCCCCACATCGTGCCTATCCAGTTGAAGTACTTCACGCCGGTCGGCACGGCGATGAGCATCGACAAGCCCGGCGAAGTACGACAGCTGCACCGCCCCGGTCGTGAACATGTGGTGACCCCACACGCCGACCGACAGGCTGGCGATCGCCAGGGTCGCGAACACGATGCCCGGCGTAGCCGAACACCGGCCGCCACGAGAACACCGGGATGACCTCGGTGATGACGCCGAAGTACGGCAGGACGAGGATGTACACCTCGGGATGGCCGAAGAACCAGAAGAGGTGCTGCCACAGGATCGGAGAGCCGCCGCCCTCCGGATCGAAGATGTGCGCGCCGAGATGTCGGTCGGCGAAGAGCATCGCCGCCGCGGCCGTCAGCACGGGGAAGGCGATCAGCACGAGGATGCTCGTGACCAGCATGTTCCAGGTGAAGACCGGCATCCGGAACATCGTCATGCCGGGTGCGCGCATCGTGAGCACCGTGGCGACGATGTTCACACCCGGTGAGCACGCCCGACAGTCCGGTGAGCACGAGCGCCATGATCCACAGGTCACCGCCGAGGGTCGGCGAGCGCGTGATCTCCGACAGCGGCGCGTAGGCGGTCCATCCGAAGTCCGCCGCGCCCTGCGCCGTCAGGAAGCTTCCGACCATCGTGACGCCGCCGAAGAGGTAGAACCAGTAGCTCATCGCGTTGAGCCGCGGGAACGCCATGTCGCGCGCGCCGATCTGGATGGGCACGAGGTAGTTCGCCAGTCCGAACGCGAACGGCCCGAGGAACAGGAACAGCATGATGCTGCCGTGCATCGTGAACAGCTGGTTGTAGGTGTTCTCGTTCACGACGTGGTTCTGCGGGCTGTACAGCTGCACTCGGATGATCTCGGCGAGCGCGCCGCCGATGAGGAAGAACACGAACGCCGTCACCATGTACGCGATGCCGATGCGCTTGTGGTCGGTCGTGGTCAGGAACCCGAGCAGGCCTCTCGGTGTGTCGTGTCCAGGCTCCTCCGGTTCGTCGATGACGATCGGACGCTCGTCGACGGTCGTCATGGCGACCGCACCCACTGGTCGAACTCGGTCTGCGACACGACGCGGATCGTGAACGGCATGCGCCAGTGGTCGAGGCCGCAGAACTCGGCGCACTTGCCGCCGTACTCGCCGAGTTGGTTCGGCGTGATGTCGATCGCGTTGTCGACGCCCTGGATCAGGTCGCGTTTCTCGAGGAACTGCGGAACCCAGAACGAGTGGTTCACGTCGTCGGTGCGCAACACGAAGTGCACCGGACGATCCACCGGGACCTCGATCGTCGGGGGGCTCACCTCGCCGGCTCCTTGGACGACCTTGCGTTGTTCGGGGAACTCGAACCGCCATCCCCATTGGAAGCCCGTGACGTTCACGACGAGCGCCTGTCCCGGCGGCGACGACTTCGTGACCTTCAACTGCGTGGAGACGCTGAAGCCGAAGAGCGCCGCAACCACCACGATCGGCGTGACCGTGTAGAGCACCTCGATCGGGATGTTGTACGGCTTCTGGCTCGGGACGTCGTCGTTCCGGCGGCGGAAGCGGATCGCTGCGTAGAGGATCAGGCCGACGACGAGGCCGAACACGACGAAGCTGGCCACGACGAAACCCGTCCACAGCGAGTCGATGTGCTGCGCCTTCCTTCGACACCGGGTCGGGCATCCCGAGTGACGGGGCCTCGCAGCCTGCGAGCAAGGTCGCGCACGCGAGGAACAGCGCCGGCCGTCGCACCGGCCAGGAACCTACCCCCCGCTCGGCAGTCCGGTACCGGTGTCGGTTGACGCCGAGTACATTTCCCAGCAAGATGGTAGACAAGATCGACTTCTAGACCCGAGGAGGGGCCGGTGTCATCGTCTCGTCAGTCGACGCCCGTTCGGCGCGCAATCGTCGCCGTTGTGGGGGTCGTCCTGCTCGCAGCACTCGCGGCGTGCAGCAGCAGCAGCAAGTCGACCACCGGGACAGGCGGTACGGGCAGCGCTGCCAACCCGGCACCGGTCACGGTGCGGCTCGGCTACCTCCCGAACATCACGCACGCCCCAGCGATCGTCGGGGTCGAGAAGGGGTTCTTCCAGCAGGCGCTCGGCCAGAACAAGCTGCAGACGGCGACGTTCAACGCCGGTCCTGACGCGGTCGACGCGCTGTTCGCCGACTCGATCGATGCTGCGTTCGTCGGTCCCAACCCGGCGGTCAACGCCTTCCAGAAGTCGAACGGCGAGGCGATTCGCATCGTCGCCGGCTCCACGTCGGGCGGCGCCGGATTCGTGGTCAAGCCGTCCATCACGAGCCCTGCCGACCTCAAGGGCAAGAAGATCGCGACACCGCAGCTCGGCAACACGCAGGACGTGGCGCTGCGCGCCGTACCTGAAGTCGCAAGGCTTCAAGGTCGACACGAGCGGCGGCGGCGACGTGTCGATCATCCCGCAGGCGAACGCCGACACGCTGACGCAGTTCGCCAGCGGCGACATCGACGGCGCCTGGGTGCCCGAGCCGTACTTCTCGCAGCTGCAGCAGCAGAGCGGTGGAAAGGTCCTCGTGGACGAGAGGACACTCTGGCCGAACGGTCGCTTCGTCACCACCAACCTCATCGTCGCCACCAAGTTCCTCAACGCGCATCCCGATGTCGTCCTCGACCTCATCAAGGGCGAGGACCAGGCGATCAAGTACATCAATGACAATCCGGCCGACGCGCAGAAGGTGACCAACGACGGCATCGCCAAGATCAGCGGCAAGCCGCTGAAGGACCCGATCGTGAAGGCCGCCTTCGGCAACATGTCGTTCACCCTCGACCCGATCGCGTCGTCGCTGAAGAAGTCGGCTCAGGACGCGAAGGACGTCGGCTTGCTCGACAGACGCGAACGTCCAGGGCATCTACGACCTCTCCCAGTTGAACCAATACCTGAAGACGGCCGGCCAGCCCGAGGTGCAAGGCTGATGAGCGTTCGAAGTCGGGCGGGCACGGCTGTCCCCTCGGCCGTGCCCGCCTCCCCTCCGGAGCCGCTCGCGGCGGTCTCCGTCCGCGATGTGTCGAAGGCGTTCGGGCACGGCTCGAACGCCGTCCTCGCGCTCGACCGCCTGCGACTCGATGTGCGCAGCGGCGAGTTCGTGTGCGTCATCGGCGCGTCGGGCTGTGGCAAGTCGACCCTGCTCAACCTCGTCGCCGGGCTCGATCAGCCGAGCGCAGGAACCGTGGCGGTCGACGGTCGTGCGGCTCTGATGTTCCAGGAGGCCGCGCTGTTCCCATGGCTCACGGTCGCCGGCAACATCGAGCTCGCGCTGCGGTTGCGCCCGGGTCAGCGACTGGGCCGCAAGCCCCGCCGCGAACGAGCGGAGGCATTGCTGCACACCGTGCGTCTCGAGGGCTTCGCGGATCGCCGGCCGCACGAGCTGTCCGGCGGCATGCGCCAGCGCGTGGCGCTGGCCCGAGCGTTCGCGCAGGATGCCGACGTGTTGCTCATGGACGAGCCGTTCGGCGCGCTCGACGCCATGACCAGGGACGTGCTCCACGACGAGCTCGAGAGCCTGTGGGCAGACCGTTCGTTCACGGTGCTGTTCGTCACCCACAACGTGCGGGAGGCGGCTCGCCTCGCCGATCGGGTCGTGCTGCTGTCGTCGCGTCCGGGACGCGTCGTCGAGGAATTCGACGTCGACATCGAGCGGCCCCGCCGCATCGACTCGCCGGAGGTGTCCGGCCTCGCGGCGACGATCACCGACAGCTTGCGACAGGAGGTCCGCCGTCATGCTTGATGTCGACGTCGCCGACCACGACCGGTTGGGTGAGGAACTGGCCGGGCTCGACGCGCTGGAGCTCGCCGACCGAAACCGTCCGAGCTTGGCCCGCCGCATCTGGTCCGCGACATGGCCCAAGCTCGGTGCGATCGCCATCGCGCTGGGCTTGTGGCAGCTCGTCGTGTGGTCCGGTTACTGGCCCGAGTACGTGCTCCCTGGACCGGCGAAGGTGTTCGCGGAACTCCGCGATCAACTGGCAGACGGGCGGCTGCAGCGCGCGTTGTGGCTGACGCTCGGACGCGCAGCCCGCGGTTACGCGCTCGCGATGGTGATCGGTGTGATCGTGGGGTCGGTCGTCGCGAGCAGCAGAATCGTTCGCTCCGCGTTCGGTTCGTTCATCACCGGGCTGCAGACCATGCCGTCGGTTGCGTGGTTCCCCCTCGCGCTGCTGCTGTTCAAGCGGTCGGAAGCGGCGATCATCTTCGTCGTCGTGCTCGGCGCCGCACCGTCGATCGCGAACGGTCTGCTGAACGGCATCGACCAGATCCCGCCGCTCTACGTGCGTGCGGGGCGCGTGCTCGGTGCGCGCGGCTTCACGCTCTACCGGCGCGTCATACTGCCCGCGGCCCTTCCGGGGTTCGTCGGTGGCATGAAGCAGGGTTGGGCGTTCGCATGGCGCAGCCTGATGGCAGGCGAACTGCTCGTGATCATCGCCGGCCGCCAGTCCATCGGCGTGCTGATGCAGAACGCACGTGACTTCAGCGACACGCCGGCGCTGATGGCGTCGATGATCGTCATCCTCGTCGTCGGCATCGTCGTCGACGCGCTCTTCTTCGCCGGCATCGAGCGTGCCATCCGCCGCCGCCGCGGCCTCCTCGCCCCCCGCTAGCGAGCCAATGTTGGTGCTCCGTGGTCGCTGGAGCAACCACGGCGACCCCGAGTTCGGATCGGGGGCAGGTGTCAGCCGAACTCGACGGATGAGTACCGGCTGAGCTTGCCCAGTTGATGTCGGGCGTTGACCTGGCGGACGGTTCCCGACTTGGAGCGGGTCACGAGTGATTGCGTCGTCGCGCCGCGCGCGTCGTAGTGGACTCCCTTGAGCACCTCGCCGTCGGTGATGCCGGTGACCGCGAAGAAGCAGTTGTCGCCGCTCACGAGATCGTCGGTCGTCAGCACCCGATCGAGGTCGTAGCCCCCCTCGATCGCGGCCTTGCGCTCGTCTTCGTTGCGCGGCCACAACCGTCCCTGGATCTCGCCGCCCATGCACTTCATCGCGGCTGCCGCGATGACACCCTCGGGCGTGCCGCCGATGCCGAACAGGATGTCGGCGCCTGTGTCGGGCCACGCCGTCGACACCGCACCGATCACGTCGCCGTCCTGGATGAGGCGGATGCGCGCCCCCGTCGCCCGGATCTCTGCGATCAAGTCGACGTGGCGATCGCGATCGAGGATCACCGCCGTTACGTCACGCACCGACTCGCCCTTGGCCTTCGCCACCGCGTGCAAGTTCTCGGTGGCTGACGCGGTGATGTCGACGACGCCGACGGACTCGGGCCCGACGGCGACCTTCTCCATGTAGACGCACGGTCCCGGATCGAACATCGTTCCTCGCTCGCTCATCGCGATGACCGAGATGGCGTTGCCGCGACCGAGCGCGGTGAGCGTCGTCCCTTCGACGGGGTCGACCGCGATGTCCGTCTCGGGCGGGCTGCCGTCGCCGATGCGCTCCCCGTTGTAGAGCATCGGCGCTTCGTCCTTCTCACCCTCGCCGATCACCACGATGCCGTCCATCGGCACACGCTCGAGCACGACTCGCATGGCCTCGACCGCCGCGCCGTCCGCGCCGTTCTTGTCGCCCCGCCCCATCCACCGAGACGCCGCCATCGCTGCTGCCTCGGTGACCCGCACCAACTCGAGCGCGAGGTTGCGGTCGGGTGTCTGCCTGTCCGTCATGCGGGGAGAGTAGTTCCGGCGATACTGGAGCCATGACGGCCAAGGACGAGTGGCGACGCGCATTCGACGCGGCGCCGACCCGCGACACCGACTTCGAGACCATGTCGGGACAGCCGGTCGATCCGGTCTACGGACCGGACGACGGCGAGTTTCCCGGTCAGTACCCGTACACACGCGGTCCGTACGCGTCCATGTACCGCTCGAAGCTCTGGACGATGCGAATGTTCGCGGGCTTCGGCACGCCCGACGACACGAACCAGCGCTTCCACGAGATCCTGCGCTCGGGCGGCGACGGTCTGTCGACCGCCTTCGATCTGCCCACGCTGCTCGGCCGCGACTCCGACGACCCGGCCAGCGAAGGCGAGGTGGGCAAGTGTGGCGTCGCCGTCGACACGCTTGCCGACATGGAGGACCTGTTCGCCGGCATCGACCTCGGGAACGTCACGACGTCGATGACGATCAACTCGCCCGCAGCGGTGATCTTCGCCATGTACGTCGCAGTCGCGGAGAACAACGGTGTCGAGCGCGCCCGTCTCGGCGGCACGCTGCAGAACGACATCCTCAAGGAGTTCCACGCGCAGAAGGAGTTCGTGTTCCCGCCGAGGCCGTCCATGCGACTCGTGCGTGACACGGTGGCTTTCTGCGCCGCCGAGCTACCGAGGTGGCACCCGATCTCGATCTCGGGCTACCACATCCGCGAGGCAGGATCGACGGCTGCGCAAGAGCTCGCCTTCACGCTGGCCGACGGCTTCGCGTACGTCGAGCTGGCCCTGGCGGCGGGACTCGACGTCGACGCGTTCGCGCCCCGGCTGTCCTTCTTCTTCAACGCGCACGTCGACTTCTTCGAAGAGATCGCGAAGTACCGCGCCGCCCGCCGCATCTGGGCCCGGTGGATGCGCGACCGCTACGGCGCAACCGCTGAGCGCTCGCTCCAGCTCCGCTTCCACACGCAGACCGCCGGTGTGTCGCTCACCGCACAGCAGCCCGAGGTCAACATCGCCCGTACCGCCATCGAGGCGCTCGCGGGCGTGCTCGGGGGCACGCAGTCACTGCACACGAACTCGATGGACGAGGCACTCGCGCTGCCCACCGAGAAGGCGGTTCGCATCGCCCTTCGCACGCAGCAGGTCGTCGCGTACGAGACCGGTGTCGCCAACGTGGCCGACCCTCTCGGGGGATCCTGGTACGTCGAGGCGTTGACGGACGAGATGGAGCAAGCAGCCGAGACGATGTTCGCCCACCTCGACGAACTCGGAAACGGCTCGATGCTCCAGGGCGTCTACGAAGGCATCGACAACGGATGGTTCCAGGGCGCGATCGCCGACGCGGCCTATCTCTTCGAGCGCAAGGTGAACAACGGCGAACGCGTTGTCGTCGGCGTCAACCGGTTCACCGAGGGGAACGCCGATGACGATCTCGACATCCTCCAGATCACGGACGAGCAGGAGCAGCAGCAGATCAAGCGACTCCAAGCGGTGCGATCGGATCGCGACAGCGACGCGGTCGCACATGCGCTCGAGCACGTCGAGGCCGTGGCGGCCGATCCCGAGCGCAACCTGATGCCAACGCTCATCGACGCGGTGCGCTCGTACGCGACAGAAGGCGAGATCATGAACGCGCTCGCCGACGTGTTCGGCCGCTACGTCGAGAAGCCGGTTCTTTGAGCGCCGCTTCACGCAAACCGCGCGTCAGCGCGGCGATGTGCGCGTACGGACGTGTGCTGGCAGAGCCGCGGCTGTCGCCGGACGGTGAACGAGTCGCATTCGTCACGAACGTTGCGGCGCGCGGTCAGGTCGTCGTGGTGCCGGCGAAGGGGGGACCAGAGGTCGTCGTGACGAGCGATCCTCCGCCGCGCCCCGTCGCCTCGTACGGCGGAGGCGCCTTCGACTGGACGCCGGACGGCGAGGCACTCGTCTACGCCGCGGTCGACGGCGGGTTGTGGGTCACGTCCGTGGATGGCGGCCTCGCGAGACAGATCGCGACCAAGCAGGCGAGCGGCGGCTGCGCGGCGCCGTCGATCAGCCCCGACGGGACACGAGTCGCGTTCGTGGTCAACCAGCAACACGTCGCGGTGGCGCCGCTCGATGGTTCGGCGTGGCCGACACTGCTGTCGAGCGCCGCAGACTTCTGCTTCGATCCGTCGTGGTCACCGGACAGCACCCGTGTGGTGTGGCACGAGTGGGACATCCCTGCCATGCCGTGGGACGAGGGACGCATCGTCGTTCGTGACGCGGCGGCGCGCGCGCCGGCGAGGTCGTTGCCGGCGGCGCCGGCATCAGCGTGCAACAACCGCGGTTCTCGCCCGACGGTACGCGGCTGGCCTACCTGTCCGACGAGACCGGCTGGCTGAACCTGTGGGTGGCCGCGGCGGAAGGGAGCGACGCCAAGCCACTGGTCGAAGAAGATGTCGAGCACGGCGATCCGTCATGGGGTCTCGGCCAGCGGTCGTATGCGTGGTCGCCGCAAGGCACGTCGATCGTGTTCACGCGCAACCGTCTCGGCTTCGGCACCGTCGACCGCGTCGATGTCGCGACTGGTGACGTGAGCGCGCTCGACAAAGGTGTGCACGGCGGGCTCTCTTGGCGCGGCGACCGCATTGCTGCTGTCCGATCCGGCGCCCGCGCGCCGACGCAGATCGTCCTGTACGAGGAGGCTGGCGGTCGGCGCACCACCGTGGCTCGGGGGCCGGTCGGTGGCTTCGAGGCGCTCGATCTTCCCGAGCCGATCGCGGTGACATGGGAAGCAGACGACGGCGCCGCCATCCACGGCCGGTTGTACGAGCCGAGTGCTCCGTCGGCGACGGGCGATGATCCGCCACCGCTTCTCGTGTGGATCCACGGCGGCCCGACCGGACAGACGACCGTGGCGTGGAACAACCGGCTCCCGTTCTTCCTCGAACGAGGCTGGGCGGTGCTGTTCCCCGACCACCGCGGCTCGACTGGTCACGGGCGCGCGTACGTGCAGTCGATGGCGGGACGGTGGGGTGATCTCGACACGTCCGACACTGCGGCCGGAATGCGGGAGGCGGCGCGGCGCGGCTGGGGTGATGGCAGCCGGATGGTTGTCATGGGCGGCTCCGCCGGCGGGTTCACCGTGCTCAACCTCCTCGCGCATCATCCGGACCTGTGCGCGGCCGGCATCGACCTGTTCGGCGTGGCGGACCTGTTCGACCTCAACGAGACGACGCATCGCTTCGAGGCGCACTACTTGCACTCGATCGTCGGCCCGTTACCCGACGCGGCGGATGCGTACCGCGACCGGTCGCCCTTGCCCGTCGCCGATCGCATCACATCGCCGCTGCTGATCCTGCAGGGCGATGCTGACGAGGTCGTTCCGCCTGCGCAGTCCCGCACGATCGCGGACCGGCTGCGCGCGCTCGGACGGACGGTCGAGACGCATTTCTACGAGGGCGAGGGTCACGGCTGGCTTCGCCCGGAGACGATGATCGACGAGCTCAACCGCATCGAGTCGTTCCTGCGGCGGCAAGTGCTGCGACGGGCTCCCTGACGTGCGAGGCTCTGCGCCGTGACTCGGTGGTGCCTGTTGTGCGGAGCGGAATACGTCGAGGGCGTGCTCGAGTGCGCCGACTGCATGGTCCCTCTCTCCGAGCGGCGGCCGCTGAGCCTCGCCGAGCTCGGCGACGAGAACGACGAACAGGTCGCGTACGACTTCGAGGAGCTCGAACCGATCCAACGTGTCGCCGTCGACGATCTGTTCGCCGGCAACGGCATCGCGCACGCGTGGGACGGGACGTCGCTCGTCGTCCGCGAGGAGGACGAGGAGGAGGCCGACCGGCTCATCGACGACGCCGACCGCGAAGCCTTCCTCGACAGCGGAGCCGAGCAGGTGACGTACGACCTGTCCGACTGGGACGACGCACATCGCGGGGAGCTCGCGCAGGCACTCGAGAGCGCCGGCATCGAGCACGCGTGGGACGAGAACGGCGAACTCGTCGTGCTCGACACCGACGAGAACCGCGTCGACGCGATCGTCGATGCCATCGAGTACCCCGACCGGGTCGAAGTGGACGACGAAACGGAGGTCGCAGCAGAGGAGGCGTTGGCGGCGACCGAGGGGGTCGACCCGCAGGATGTGCTGTCGGAGCTGTTCGTCGCCTCCGACCGGTTGATGCACGACCCTCTCGACCACGAGGGCGTGCTCTCGCTCGTCGATGCGGCTCGCATGGCGGAGTCGCTCCCGCTGCCATACGGCTTCGCGCCGGCCGTGTGGAACGACCTACTGATCCAGGTGAAGCGGCTTCAGTCGTCGCTCGAAGGCGAAGTGGACGACGACTCGGTCATCGAGCAGGCGACCGCGTTGCGCGCGTCGTTGCGCAACTTCGTCTGATCGACTTCGCCGCACGGCCAGCAGTTCCCTTCGTTCTGGCGTCAAACACGGCGCACTACCGCACTCGTTGACGCCAGAACCGTGGGGCGCTACCCGGACGCTCCCGGCGCCGCGAGCCCGTCCCACGACCAGTGTGGGAGCGGCAAACCGTCCGGCACGTCGTCTGCGGAGCCGTGGTAGCGCGCCATCGTCGTCGTCGTGGCCCATGCGAAGTAGTCGTGCAGGACCCTGCGAAGCCGCTCGTCGTCGGCCAGACCGGCGTCGACCAGCGCCTGATCGAAGCACGCGATCGCGCGGCGGTCCATGTCCTCGTGCGGTCCGTTGCCGCTGTGGATCCGCACGACCGAGGTCTCGTCGCCGTACGACTCGGAATACGTGGACGGACCACCCAGCGCCTCGGCCCAGTACGCCGCGAGCCGTGCGGTGTGGTCCGGGTGATACCCGTGACCTGAAGGCGTGGCTCACCACCTCGTCGGCCATGACCCTGTCGTGCCACGCGCCGGCCAGACGAAGGAGCCCGTCGAGCCCGCCGGCGGCCTCGTACACCGATGTCACGTCGCGACATTTGCACAGAACGTCACAGCGCCGAGACAGGATCTCGAATGTGGTCACGGCGCGATCACAGTGTGCGCGCGACCGGCCCGCGCACGCCGGGGCACGACGACGACAGGGAGACCGTGCCGGTAACTTGACTGGGGTGATCCTGGCCGAGCTCGAGGTGTTCCACAGCCGCGCGTACTCGCCGACCAGACGTATCGCACTCGGCCACCGGGTCCTTCCCGTCGACCCCCCTCCCGGCTTCGGTCCGTTGCTGCTCGGCGGCATCGTCGCGGTCGGCGCAGACGCGTTGGACGCAGACGATTTCGACGCGCTCCTCGTCCTCATGGCGCAGCTCGAGCACGGCCAGCGGATCGTGCAACCGCGCATCCGCCACCGCTTCCAAACTGATCAGCACGGTCTGGGTCGCACGGTGGGCCGTCTCGTCGGTGGCGGCGAGACCCTCGAGTTCGACTTCGAGGGCCATGGGTCGCCGCTGCAGATGACACTGGCCGCGACGTACGCCGCTGGACAGCTGCCGCAGTCGATCAGGGCGCGCGCCTTCGACGTGCTCCGGAAGGGCCTCCGCTGGCGGGGCGAGATCGGTGCCTCGCTCATCACCCATCTCTCCGGCCGTCACGGGTCGGCCGCGTGGTCCGTTTCGGCGTACCTCGACCCGACCCAATGGGCGCTCGACCTGCTCGGGCTGCCGGCCGACGGGTCCGCGCCGAGGAAGGAGATCCAGCGTCGGTACCGCCATCTGCTCCGGGGTGCGCACCCGGACCACGGAGCCGACTCCGCAGTTGCCGCCGAGCGCATCGCGGAGTTGACCGAGGCTCGCCGCATCCTGATCGGATGACCTCGGAATGAGGGTGGGTGCCCTGCTGCTGACTCCGGGAGCTGGTAGCGACAGCAACCATCCGGCGCTGCGGGCGATCGAAGCGGCGGTGGCCCCGCTCCCGGCGGCACGCGTCGACTTCCCCTATCGAAGGGAAGGCCGGCGGACGCCCGATCGAGCGCCGAAGCTCATCGCGTGCCTACGGGAGGAAGCTGCCGTCCTCGTCGCGCAAGCTCGGATCCGTCCCGCGTCACTGGCACTCGGCGGACGTTCGATGGGTGGGCGGATGTGCTCGATGGCGGTGGCCGAAGGACTCCCGGCCCGCGCCCTCGTCTTGATCAGCTATCCACTCCACCCGCCGGGCAAGCCCGAGAACCGGCGCGTCGAGCACTTCCCACAGCTCGATGTTCCGTGCCTGTTCGTCAGCGGGACGAAGGATCCGTTCGGCGCACCCGACGAGCTCGAGCGTCACACCAAGGCGATCCCCGGTGATGTCACGCATCTGTGGATCGACGGCGGTGGGCACGACTTCAAACGACACGATGACGAGGTCGCGAATGCGATCAAGGACTGGTTGAAGTCTCTTCGCTGATCGCGTCCTCGGGATTGAGCTCTTCGAGCGAGCGGTGTGCAGTCTCGGGAAACGCGACGAGGACGAGCACCGCGACGAACAGCGACGCGATCGCGACGATGGCGATCGGAGCCGCGTAGTCGCCCCACCGGTCGGCCAGGCGGCCGACGAAGATGAGCCCGGCGGCGCTGCCGCACACGGTGATGAGCTCGAGGATCCCCGCCGCCTTGCCGCGCAGCCCGGTCGGAAAGAGCTCTGGACGGTACACGCCGAGCGCGGGAACGGTGAGCCCTCCGACGATGCCGCCGATGAGCGACCACGCCCACATCGGCCATCCGGCGAAGGCGAACATCAAGACGGTGGCGATCGTGCCGCCGGCGAGGCCGATGGCGCCGACGATGCGCCGGCCGCGGACGTCCGCGAGGTGTCCGCCGGCGACGATGCCGATGCCGGCGGGTGTGCTGGTGAGCAGGGTGAAGGCGGTGATCCGTGCCGCGGAGAACCCGCGGTCGCGTCGCAGGAAGTCGTTCTGGAACTGGAACGCGGGGGCGGCGAACACCGCGACGAGGAAGCCGGCGCTCGCGAGCAGCCAGAGCCGTCGGCGGTGACTCGCCAACGGGGGCTCGGTGTGTTGCCGCTGGAACCGGCGGCTCTCCGGCAAGCGTCGCCCGACGACCAAGACCAGCGCGAGGCCGAGCAGTGCGATCGCGTAGATCCATCGCCAACCTCGGGTTCCCGTATCGGCCAGCGGCAGCACCCACACACACATGCCGGCACCAAGTGCGCCGGTCATCGTGATCAGGCTGAACGCGTACGCGCGTGACCCCCGTGGTACTTCCTCAGCCGACACCACCGCGATCAACACGCCCAGTGCGCCCGCTGCCCCGACGGCAGCGAGCTGACTCGCGGTCAGCAACGCGAGGTTCGGCGCCAGCGCGCCGAGTGAGGCGAACACGCACGCGCCCGTCGCGCACACGACGATCGGACGACGACGGCCGAGTCGATCGGCGACCACGCCGGCCACGAGCGCGACCAGTGCACCGACCCGGACCGTGGCGAGCACCGTGCCCTGGTCGCCGCGGGAGGCTCCGAACTCGTTGGCGACGTACGTGACGGTCTGCGTGAGCAGCGTTCCGACGTAGCCGTCGATCAACGCCAGGAGGCACAGCAGCCCGAGCACGGTCGCGGCTCGGGCGTCCAGAGGATCGGGCGGTGCCCACCAAGGACGGCTGCCGCGACGCGATGGCGGGCGGCGCAGAGCGGCGCGGTACGGACGCACGAACAGGAACCACCAGAACGGAATCGCCAGCCGGAACTGCGTCGTCTCCAGCACCATGCCGTCGTCGAGCGGCTCGAGCCGTCGCTCATAGAGCGTGAACGGGCCCCGCTCCGCCGCGAAGAGACCGTCGCCCACACGACGCTCGATGACGACGTCAGTGCGCGGAACACGGAGGTCGTCGAGCACCTCGCCCTGGTGGGCGGACGTCACCAGCACGGCGAATCGGGTGCGACGATCGCGACGGGCACGGCGCGATAGTGGTGCATGGAACCGATCGTGGTGCGCCGGTCCGGACCGCTGTCCGGCACGGTCACCGTCGGCGGTGCCAAGAACTCGGTCCTCAAGCTCATGGCCGCGACCGCGCTCGCCGAGGGTCGCTACGTCCTGAGCAACGTGCCCGCCATCGCCGATGTCGACGGCATGAGCGAGCTGCTGGCGTCGATGGGGATGACCGTGGTGCGCAGCGGACCCCATGAATTGACGATCGACCGCCCGTCCGAGATCGTGCCCGAGGCACCGTACGAGCTGGTCGAGCGCATGCGCGCGTCGATCGTCGTGCTCGGGCCACTCCTTGCTCGGGTCGGTCGCGGCGCGTGTCGCGATGCCCGGCGGCGACGACTTCGGACCGCGTCCCATCGACATGCACCTCAAGGGGCTCGAGCAACTCGGGGCCACGTTCGACTTCGCACACGGCTTCATCGAGGCGCGCGCCGACTTCCTCAAAGGCGCCCACATCCTTCTCGAGTATCCGAGCGTGGGCGCGACCGAGAACGCACTGATGGCGTCAGTCCTCGCCAAGGGAACGACGGTCATCGACAATGCCGCTCGCGAACCCGAGATCGCCGACCTCGCCGCGTTCCTGAACCGAATGGGCGCTCGCGTGTTCGGCGCCGGTTCCTCGACGATCACCGTCGAAGGTGTCGAGTCGTTGAACGCGGTCGACCATGTGGTCATCCCCGACCGCATCGAAGCGGCCACCTTCCTCGCGGCGGTCGGTATCGCCGGGGGCGAGATCACCATCGACGGCGCACGGGCCGATCACATGGACATGCTCATCGACAAGCTCGGCGAGATGGGCATGCGCATCTCGCCGACGGCCAACGGGCTGTGGGCCATGGCGCCACACCGTCTGCATTCCACCGACGTCGCGACGCTTCCGTATCCGGGGATCGCGACCGACTACAAACCGCTGTTCGTCGTCCTGCTGGCGCTGGCGGACGGTGTCGGCATCGTGACCGAGAACATCTTCAGCGGACGTTTCCGCTACGTCGACGAGTTGGTGCGCATGGGAGCCGACGTCCGCACGGACGCGCACCATGTGATCGTTCGAGGTGTCGAGCAACTGTCCGGCGCGCCCGTGCGGGCGCCGGACATCCGTGCGGGCGCCGCGCTGGTGCTCGCCGGATTGCGGCGCCGAGGGCGAGACGGTCGTGCACGGCGCCGAGCACGTCGACCGGGGCTACGAAGGTCTCGTCGGCAAGCTCGCATCGCTCGGTGCCGACGTCCGGCGCGGCCGGTAACTAGTCCGCTTCGTCCGAGCCGACGTCGCGCGCCTTGTCGGCCCGGTCGGGGTGCTCGGCATCGAGCTGCGTCTGCGCCTTCTTGTTCGCGACGTACAGCAGGAAGGCGAACAGCCCGATGGGGATGGCGACGAACAGCATCTCGTCCCAACCACCCTGATGCGCGAAGACCATTGGTTGTCAGACTCCCAGGAGCAGCCAGATCGCAGCAACTGCCGACCCGATCAAGAACACGACGAACGGGTACGTGGCCCGGACCGCCGTTCGCCCACGGTAGTGCGCGAACGCGATGTCATGAGCAATGACCGCTCCCCAGAGGCAGCCGCCCCCGACCACCACCGACTGGAGCACTCCGGTCTGGGTCGGCGTCAGCACCTGTTGGTTCACGGCGTAATCGATGGTGCCGAACACGTCCCAGCCCTTGCCGAGGGGATCGGACAGCAGCGCGTAGAAGTTCTGTACGTCGAGGAGGAAGGCGGAGACATAGTGCGCCACCGACCAAGCGAGGCCCACGGGCAGCAACACGGGCGCGAAGAGTCTGGCCGTGTCCGCCGGTCCTCGGTCGGCGACGGCCGCGACGATGCGCGTCGCCGCGAGGTAGGCGACGGCGACGATGGCGACCGACCACACGAGTCCGACGGTGTTGATCGCACGCTCGGTCCAGCCACGGCTCGTGCCCAGTACGTCGATCCACCAGTTGGTCTGGCTGATTCCGTCGAACAACGTGCCGCCGAGGTACACCACCAGCAACGGCGCGAGTCCGGGACCCGCACCCGGCTCGCACGTGCCGACCGAGCTGGGCGATCGCGCCGAACAGCGCACCGAATCCTTCCCCGTGCCGGACCCACGATCGGCCCCAGTACGCGGCGCCGGCGAGCACCGCGGCCGTGTAGAGCGCGAGGAACACGGCGACTTCGTGCGGCGTCGGGGGATAGAACTCCGGGTAGGCGAAGACGAACCAGATGAACGACAGGAGCAACGCCGCTGCCGTCCACGTCGGCGCCTCGACATCGTCTTCACCGTCTCGGTCCTGGCGAAAGAACAACCCGGCCAGCGTGTCGAAGGGGTTGAACCACCAGAAGACATCGCCGAGCAGCAGGGACGCCACCTGCATCCCGAGGAAGAACAGGACGATGACGGTGACCGGGGCGATGTTGGCGCCACTGTCGTCGACCCCGAACGCGGCCGCCACGAACGTTCCCAGCAACAAGAGCAATCCCACGACCCGTGCCACGACGTGCGCGGCCTGGTGACGGGTGGCCGCATGCCCATTCGTGCCCGCCGAGGGGCCGCGAGCGGCGTGGTCAGGCGCTGCGTCCCGGGTCTGCGCGCCGGGGCCGGGCGGGCGCTTCGGTGGTCGAATGAAGCGGAGGACGATGAACGCGAGGACGACGGCGAACCCGATGGAGTACGCGAGCAGCCAACGGGGGAGGGGCAGGCCGTTCGTGGCTCCGAAGCCGTGAGCGTAGATGGCGATCACGCGGGAACAAGTCGTAGCAGTCCGGGCGTTGTTCTCCCACGCAGCAACCCCGGTGCGAGGATGGGCAGGTGCGAGACAAGGTCGAGCAGACGATCAAGGCGATCCGGCCGGCGATCCAAGCCGACGGTGGCGACATCGAGTTGCGCGACGTCGACGAGTCGACCGGGATCGTGACCGTCGAGCTGATCGGCGCGTGTGTGAGCTGCCCGGCCTCGACCGTGACGCTCAAGGCGGGTATCGAGCGGATCCTCAAGGACCGCGTCGAGGGCGTGACCGAGGTGATCAACTTCGGCGAGGAGCAGTTCGAGGGCACCCCACTCGCGTTGTAGCTTCGCTCCCTCTGCCGCGGCCAACCGATCCTCCGATCGCCGAGCTCTTCGAGTCGGCCCGTACCGGATCTCGTGCCGCGCTCGCGAGGTTGTTGTCGCTCGTGGAGCGCGGTGGCTCATCGGCCCGCGACGTCGGCCGGCTGACCTTTCCGCTCGGTGGCGGCGCGTACACGGTCGGTCTCACCGGGGCGCCGGGCGCCGGCAAGTCCACGCTCACCACTCGCATCGTCGCTGCTCGCCGCGCCACCGGTGACGACATCGCCGTCCTCGCGGTCGACCCGACGTCGCCGTTCACGGGGGGCGCGATCCTCGGTGACCGCGTGCGGATGCAGGAGCACGCACTCGACGCGGGTGTGTACATCCGCTCGATGGCGACCCGTGGTCATCTCGGCGGCCTCGCGCTGGCGACTCCCGAAGCCGTACGGGTGCTGGATGCGGTCGGCTTTCGTTGGGTGCTCATCGAGACCGTCGGGGTCGGGCAGGTCGAAGTCGAGGTGGCCGGCGCCGCGGACACGACCATCGTGGTCGTGAACCCCGGCTGGGGCGATGCCGTGCAGGCGGCCAAAGCCGGGCTGTTGGAGATCGCAGACGTGTTCGTCGTCAACAAGGCCGACCGGCCGGGTGCAGAGGAAGCGCGACGCGACCTCGAGCACATGCTCGATCTCGCGTCGCTGACCGCGGACGCGTGGCGGCCGCCCACCGTCCTCGCGGTCGCGTCGACCGACGAGGGGACGGACGACGTCGTGCAGGCGATCGACGCGCACCGCGCCTGGCTCTGCACGGACGGACGTCTGGAGCACAAGCGCGAGTTGCGGGTTCGCGAGGAACTGCTGGCGATCGTCGGCGAACGAGTCGTCGAGCAGGTGCGCGAGCTGCGCGACGGCAAGGACTTCGCCCGTATGTGCGCAGCGGTCGAGGCTCGCGACCTCGATCCGTGGACGGCTGCCGACGAGCTACTGGCTAGGGTCCCGCGTTCATGAGCGGAGTCGGGGCAAGCTCCCTGGTGCAGGTCGAGCGTCGTGACGACGGTGTCGCGGTGGTCCGCCTCGACAATCCGAAGGTCAACGCACTGTCGAGCCAGGTGCTCTCCGACCTCGAGACCGTGGCTCGGGCGTTGATCGACGACCCACCCGGTGCCGTCGTCGTGACCGGCGGCGACAGAGTGTTCGCCGCAGGGGCGGACATCAGCGAGTTCGGTGGTCCCGGCGGAGGCCGAGCAGATCGGAGGACTGTTCCTCCGGTCGTTGACCGCAGTCGCGAGCATCCCCCGCGCCACGATCGCCGCGGTGAGCGGCTACGCGTTGGGCGGCGGCTGCGAGCTCGCGCTCGCCTGTGATTTCCGCATCGCCTCGACCCGGGCGCGGTTCGGCCAGCCCGAGATCCTCCTCGGCGTCATTCCGGGCGGCGGAGGCACGCAGCGGCTCCCTCGACTCGTCGGCGTGGCGCGAGCGAAGGACATCATTCTCAGCGGACGTCAGGTCGACGCCGACGAAGCGCTGCGCATCGGACTCGTCGACGAGGTCGTCGAGCCCGAAGCGCTGTTCGACCGCGCACTTGCACGAGCCGCTGAGCTCGCCGCGGGCGCGGTCGTCGCGCAAGGCTTGGCGAAGCACGCGATCGACACGGGCCTCGACGGTCCGTTGGCGACCGGTCTCGATCTCGAGCAACGACTGTTCGCCGATGTGTTCGACACCGAGGATGCTCGCACGGGCGTCGCTTCCTTCCTCGAACACGGCCCGGGCAAGGCCGCGTTCAAGGGACGCTGACCGCTCGCCGATTAGCTGGGGGCTGCGCCCCCTCGGCGCCTTCGGCGCCTGCCCCATCGCCGCCCGGCTCGCGGCGCTCGCTCGGTCGACCTCGGCTCGGTCGCGACACTTTCCGAAACCTCATGCCTCCCCGGAACCGAGCAGCGTCAGGGCCCGCCACCGCGGAAGCCGCCGACGAGATCGGTGGCGTTCGGCAGGCCGAGCCGGCGCAGCGACTGCGCGGCCAGGATCGACGCGTAGCCCTCGTTGCAGACCACGATGATCCGGCGGTCGGCTGACAGCGACGTCGAGCCGGTGCGCGCTCGTGGGATCGAGGCGCCACTCGAGATGGATGCGTTCGATCACGAGCGCGCCCGGGATCGGTCCCTCCGCGGTGCGGTTCTCGGATGGGCGGATGTCGACCACGAGCGCACCGGCTTCGACCTCGGCGGCCAAGTCCTGTGGCGCGACGCGGTCGAGCTCTGCCTCGGCATCGGCGAGCATCTGCTCGATGGTGCTTCGCTGGTCACCCATTCGCGGGCTCGTGCAAGCGTGCGCCTTGCATGATGTTGCGCACGTCGGGACCTCGATGAGCGGCGTCGTAGAACGTCATCGCTGCGAGGGGCGGCGAATACACGTGCACGCTCAGGGCTCGCTCGGGTCCGGGGTTCCGGACTTCGTGGATTCGATTCGCCGGTACCTCGACCGTGGCTCCGGCATGCAACCGTCGTCTGAGCGTGCGTTCACGCCGGCCCTCGATCGACATACGACTCGGCCAGGGTGCCCGATGCGATGGCGATCGCGCCGGCGGAGCCGCCGTGATCGTGCATGCCCAGGCCGCTCGTCGGCATCCACGAGATCAGCCACGCCTCGTGTGAGCGCGTGAGGGTCAGGCGGACGAAACCGCGTCGGTCTCCGGGTCGGATCGTCAACTCCACGCCGACGACCGCCGATGCGAGCTCATCGGCGATCGACAGGAGGGCGTCGCTCGAGAGTTGCGGCGGACGATCGAGGACGGGCACGAGTGTCGCGAGGGAAGCCACGGATCCCATCGTAGCTAATCCCGACTACTTCAATCAACTTTGTAGAGATACCTTTTGATCCTGCGGGAGGACCTAGGACCACGGAGCTCCCTGGCCGAGGAACAGCGTGGTGTCGTCGACGAAGCAGAGCTTGTTGCCGTCGAGATCGAGGCAGTAGAAGGACCGTTCGCCCCAGGGCCGCGTGTCGATCGGTGCCGTGATCGTCGCTCCGGCCGCGACCGCTCGCTCGTACACGTCGTCGAGCTCGTCAGTGGCGAAGTAGAGATCGTCGGGAGTCGGATGAAAGCTGACGTCTCGCTCTTCGACGGTCCAGTCGATGAGCGCGACGATGACATCGCCGCAGTGGAAGTACAGCCGGGACGGAACGGTGTCGTCCGCGGTCATGTTCAACATCTGTTCGTAGAACGCCCGCGCCTCGCTGTGGCGCGTCGACGGGATGGCAATTCGGAAGACCCGCACGCTCGAAACGTACTGGGTGCACCCCAGGTGATCCCGTTACGTTCCTCTGCTGCGGCTCCCTCGAACGCTGCCGCGACGGGAAGGAGACGCCTGATGGTCGAAGATCTGTCGGATCCCCGGCGAGACGAGCCCCCGTTCATCCTTTCCGAGCGCGAGATGCTCGAGCAGTGGTTGGACTTCCACCGCACCACGCTGCTGCTCAAGTGCGAGGGTCTCGACGATGCGGAGCGCAAGGCCCGACCGGTCGCGACCTCGAAGCTGTCGCTGCACGGTCTTGTCCGGCACATGGCCGAGGTCGAACAGAACTGGTTCAGGCGGGTCCTGCTGCGAGACACCGACGCGCCGATGATCTGGTCCGACCCGAACATCGACGACAGCGAGCTGGTGCCCCTCGACGACGCCGTGTGGGAGCAGGATCTCGAGACATGGCAGCGAGAGTGCGACGCCAGCCGCGCCGCCGCCGCTGCGCACGCCCTCGACGACGTCGGACTACGACGCGGCCAACCGTGCTCGCTTCGATGGATCTACCTGCACATGATCGAGGAGTACGCCCGCCACAACGGGCACGCCGATCTCATTCGTGAGCTCGTCGACGGCTCGGTCGGTTGCTGATCGGCTGACCCTCCCTCGGTCTTCACTACGAAGCGCAGGCCAGTTCCCTGGGACGGGTTAGCTTTCCGACCCGTGGAGAAGCTCTGTTACGCGCTCTGGCGGGCGGCCGACCAGGAGCTCGAGCCCATCGAGCGGGCGTTGGTGCAAGAAGTCGGGCCCGCGTTGGTCGACACGAACGCGCACGGCGTACGCGTCCTCGTAGAAGAACCGAAGGGAGCCATCCTGCGCGTCGGAGCGCAGCGTGACTCCGGCAACCTGTTGTGCGGCTCGGTTTCCATCTGGCTCGACTCGCTCGACGAGCGTGGCGACGCGGAAGCGATCATCGCGGGCGCGCCCGCGGCGGAGACGCATGGCTGGCTGGTGACCGAGTCGATCCCGCTCGCCTACGGCGACCACCGGACGTGGCCCGACGGCGAACGCAGTGCGGGCATCAGCATCACGACGGTGTTCGACAAGAAGCACGGCCTCGCCGACGAGGACTTCTTCCGCATCTGGCACGGCGAGCACACGCCGTTGAGCTTCGTCATCCATCCGCTGTGGCTGTACGTCCGCAACGCAGTCGTGCGTCCCGTGACGGACCCGGCGCGCGCGCCGGACATCCGTTCATACGTCTACGAGGCGACGCCGACGTTCGACGACATGCTCGACTTCCACCGCTTCTTCGGCTCCGGAGGCGACAACGGCAAGCTGAAGGAGAACATCGACCGTGTGAACGACCACATGGCCACGTTCGCGGAGACGTCGACGCTGCAGTGCACGCCGATGGCGGAATACATCTTCAAGACGTTCTCGACCTAGGCGGCATTCGGTCCGCTCGGTAGTCAGAGCTTCGCGATGACGTCGTCCGCGAACCGGCGGATCCCGTCGATGCGTTGCTGCGCGTCGGACTTGAAGCCCGTGTAGAACACCCACGGCCACGTGAGCAGCACGTCGACGCCGGCCTCCTCGAGCCGCTTGTACCCGTCGACGTCGGCCGCATCGTTGGCCGAACCGACCACCGTGAACGGCCGGTCGGACGTTCCTGCTTCCTCGCGGTAGCGACGCAACGTCGCGCACGCCTGTGCGAGGTCGGCGGTCGACTGGAGGTCGGAGATCCATCCGTCGTTGCGAGCGGCACGCCGCAACGCGGCTTCGGACAGCCCGCCGACGAGGATCGGAATCGGCGCCGTGGGAGCCGGGTTCATCTCCAGCTCGTCGAAGTCATAGAACTCGCCGTGGTGCTCGACCCATCCGCCGGACCACAGCGATCGAACGACCTCGAGCATCTCGTCGCAGCGCTTTCCCCGGCGGGCGAACGGCTGCTCCATCATCTCGAACTCTTCTTCCATCCATCCCATGCCGATGCCGAGCGCCACCCGGTTCTGCGACATGGCGGCGAGCGTTCCCCACGTCTTTGCGACCGCGAACGGACTCCGCAGCGGCATCACGTACACGTTGGTGAAGAAGTTGAGCCGCTCGGTGACGGCTGCCATCGACGCGATGGCCACCGCCGGGTCCGGCCAGGGCGTGAACGGCTCCCACCGCCGATCTCCCGTGTCGGTGTACGGGTACTTCGAGCGCGTCACCTGGGGGTTGGCGATGTGTTCGGAGCACGCGCACGCCCACCACCCGCTCTCGTCGGCGGCTCGCGCCATGGGCAGGTACGACGCGAGGTCCATCCAGGTGGCGGCGTATGCGAACCTCACGACAACGTCGCTCCGTCGACGCGTACGTGCTCGCCGTTCACATGGGCCGCGTCGTCGGAAGCGAGGAACGCGATCGCGGCTGCGACCGTCTCGGGCCCGCGTGGCCGGTCCAATGCCATCATCCGCCGCACGAGCTTCGTGTTCACACCTTCGGGGAACACGAAGTCCTGCGTGATCGGCGTGTCGATCGAGCCGGGGCACACCGCGTTGCAGCGCAGACCTTGTTGTCCGTACTCGACGGCGATCGTGCGGGTCAGCGCGAGGACGCCGCCCTTGGACGCCGAGTACGCGGCCGCCCACGGATGTCCGGCCAGCGCGGACGTGGACGAGACGTTCACGATGTTTCCGCCGCTGTCGAGCAACGCGGGTATCGCCGCACGGCAGCAGAGGAACGTTCCGGTGAGATTGACCGACAGCACCCGGTCCCAGTCGTCGAGAGACGCGCTCGTGTGTGATCCCGGTGCGCAGGATGCCGGCGACGTTCGCGAGCACGTCGAGCCGGCCGTGGCGGTCGACGATCTCCTCGACGATCGACGGCGCGAAGTCGCGATCGGTCACATCCCCGATCCGACGCACGTGACGGTCGATGTAGGGCTCCCGGCGCCGGCCGCTTTCGACGCCAGTTCCGACGTGGTCGCGAGCCCGGCCGCATCGACGTCGACGGCGACGACCGTCGCGCCTTCGGAGGCCAGTCGCACGGCCGTCGCCTGGCCGATGCCGGAGCGCGCCGCCGGTGACGACCGCGACCCGTCCGTCGAAGCGCTGCACGGGCGTGAGACTAGAACGTGTTCTCGTTTCCGGCGAACGCCGGGCTCCAGCCGGCGCCGAATCAGGCCCAGGCGATGCGGCCGAGCTCGACGGGTGACGAGAGCAACGGATGGGCGGGAACGACGCGCACCGTGAACCCGTAGCGGCCGGCCTGCTCGCACGCGAACCGGCCCCGGTAGCGGCGGTTGCTGCCGGACTTGCGCCCAGCCGGCTCCATCGTGACCACGGTCGGCTGCTCGAGCTCGTCCGCCTGCCCGACGAGTCCGTGGAGCAGCTGCACGTCGACATCGGACGCGTCGAGCGCGCCGAGTGAGACCTCTGCGTCCACGACCCGGTCCGCACCCAGGCTCGGCGACATCGATGTCGGTCTCGACCGACAGCACCTCGACGCCGTCCCACGCTCCGACGACCCGTGCCTTCCAGGCGGCGAGCTCCTGCGCGGGACGGAACCCGTCGCTCGACAGCCGGCTCGTCTGCGCCGCGGTCGGTTCGTACAGCTCCTCCACGTAGTCACGCACCATGCGGGCGGCAGTGACCTCCGGGCCCAGCGACCGCAACGAGCTCTTGATCCGGCGCACCCATCGCCGGGGAACCGGGCCTTCCCACCGCTCGTAGAACAGCGGGACGATCTGTCGCTCGAGCAGTTCGAACAGCGAGTTCGCCTCCACCTCGTCGCGGCGTTCGGGATCGTCGATCTGCTCCGCTGACGAGACGGCCCAACCGTTCTCGCCGTTGAACAGCTCGTCCCACCAGCCGTCGAGGATCGAGCAGTTGAGTCCGCCGTTCAACGCCGCCTTCATGCCGGACGTCCCGCACGCCTCCTGCGGTCGGCGCGGGTTGTTCAACCAGACGTCGGCGCCCTGATACAGCGCCCGGGCGACCGCGATGTCGTAGTCCTCGAGGAACACGAACCGATGACGGATGCCGAGGTCGGCGGCGAACGTCACGATCTGGCGGATCATCTCCTTGCCGGTCTCGTCGGCGGGGTGCGCCTTGCCCGCGAACACGAACTGCACCGGCCGGTCGCCCGCCAGCAACATGGCACGCAGTCGTTCGGGCTGCGACAGCAGCAGCGTGGCCCGCTTGTAGCTCGCGAACCTGCGGGCGAAGCAGATCGTGAGCGCCTTGCTGTCGAGCACCTCGTCACACCAGACGACGTCGGACGGCGACATGCCTCGCGCCAGCGTCGACTCCCGCAGGCGGCGCCGGATGAACGCGACGAGCTGCTCTCGACCCTGCTCCTTCGCACGCCACACCTCGTCGTCACGCGCTTCGTCGATCCGGTCCCAGTGTTCGGATCCGGCGGCGGCCCACTCGGGCAGCACGTAGCGGGAGAGCAGATCGTTCATCTCCACCGAGACCCACGTCAGCGCGTGGACGCCGTTGGTGACCGACGTGATCGGCGTCTCGTCTTCGGGAACGTCCGGCCACAGGTCGGCGAACATCTCGCGGCTCACGTCGCGGTGCAGTCGCGACACCGCGTTCGAACGGCCGGCGAGTCGCAACCCCATCACCGCCATGTTGAAGCGCTCGTCCGGTGTGTCGCCCGGCCGGTGACCGACGGCCATCAGATCGTCGATCGACACCCCGCATTCCTTCGCCCACGCGCTGAAGTACTTGTCGATGAGCTCGCGAGGGAAGCGGTCGATGCCCGCGGGCACGGGCGTGTGCGTCGTGAAGATGTTGCCGGCGCGCACCGCCTCGATGGCCTGGGCGTAGGTCGAGCCCTTCGTCCACGATGGCCTGGCGGATGCGCTCGAGGCCGAGGAAACCGGCGTGGCCCTCGTTCGTGTGGAACACCTGGGTCTCGACACCGACGGCTTGCAAGGCGCGCACGCCACCGACGCCGAGCAGGATCTCCTGCCGCAGACGGTGCTCGACGTCACCGCCGTACAGCCGGTCGGTGACCTGACGAAGGTCGTCGGAGTTCTCCTCCACGTCGGCGTCGAGCAGGAACAGCGGCACGCGGCCGACGTCCGCCCGCCACACCGCGGCGCTCAACGGCCGACCGGCGATGTCGACCTCGACGCGCACACCGTCGACCGAGGTCAGTGCCATCGCATACGGGTCGAGGTCGGGGTAGCGCTCTTGCTGCCAGCCGTCGATCGACAGCTCCTGGCGGAAGTAGCCATGGCGGTAGAACAGCCCGACGCCCACGAGCGGGCACGCCGAGATCGGACGCCGCCTTGAGATGGTCGCCGGCGAGCACACCGAGGCCACCGGAGTACTGCGGAAGCGCTTCCGCGATGCCGAACTCGGGCGAGAAGTACGCCACCGAGCGAAGCGCCGACGGTCCGTCGACGTCCTGGAACCAGCGCGGCTTGGACAAGTAGCCCGACAGCTCCGTGTGCATCTCGTCGAGGAAGCGCATGAATCCCTGATCGCTCGAGAGATGTTCGAGACGGTCGCGTGACACGACGCCGAGCAAGCGCACCGGGTCGTGGATGCTGGCGTCCCATTGCTCGGGATCGACCCAACGGAACAGGTCGCGTGTGTGATCGTCCCACGCCCAACGCAGGTTCATCGCGAGCGCCTCGAGCGCGCTCAGCTCCGCGGGGAGGCTGGGCCGAACGGTGAAGCTACGCAGCGCCTTCATCGCCACGGACGTTAGACCGCAGGCCCGCGCGTGAGCCGGGCTCAGTACCGTGTTGCGCCATGACGAGCGAGGTCAGGGGTGTGGTCGCGAAGCAGAAGGGCGAGCCGGTGTCACTGGAGACGGTGGTGGTGCCGGACCCGGGTCCCGGAGAAGCCGTCGTCCAGGTGCAGGCATGCGGCGTCTGCCACACCGACCTCCACTATCGCGAGGGTGCGATCAACGACGAGTTCCCGTTCCTCCTCGGCCACGAAGCCGCCGGCGTGGTCGAGGCAGTCGGTGACGACGTCGTCGGTGTCGAGCCCGGCGATTTCGTGATCCTGAACTGGCGGGCAGTGTGTGGTGAGTGCCGGGCGTGCCGGCGCGGACGTCCCTGGTACTGCTTCGCCACGCACAACGCCACGCAGAAGATGACGTTGAAGGACGGCACCGTGCTGTCGCCCGCGCTCGGCATCGGTGCGTTCGCCGAGAAGACGCTGGTGGCCGCGGGACAGTGCACGAAGGTGGATGCCGCGGCGTCGCCCACGGCGGCGGGCCTGCTCGGATGCGGTGTGATGGCCGGACTGGGCGCCGCCATCTTCACCGGCGAGGTGGGCCAAGGCGATTCGGTGGCCGTGTTCGGATGCGGAGGCGTCGGTTGCGCAGCGATCGCCGGCGCGCGACTCGCGGGAGCTTCGCGGATCATCGGCGTCGACCTCGACGCCGGCAAGCTCGAGCTCGCGAAGCAGTTCGGTGCGACGGACGTCGTCGACGCCAGCGCGGACGACCCGGTCGAGGTGATCCGCGCGCTGACGGACGGCAACGGCGCCGACGTGTGCGTCGAGGCCGTCGGCAACCCCAAGGTCTTCGAGCAGGCGTTCTACGCGCGCGATCTCGCCGGGACCGTCGTGCAGGTCGGCGTGCCCGACCCGAAGATGCGAATCGACATCCCCATGATCGACTTCTTCGGCCGCGGTGGCCGTCTGAAGCCGAGCTGGTACGGCGACTGCCTCCCGAGCCGGGACTTCCCGATGCTGATCGACCTCTACCTGCAGGGCCGGCTCGACCTCGACCGGTTCGTGTCCGAGACCATCGGCATCGACCAGGTCGAAGACGCCTTCCACCGCATGGAGCGTGGCGAGGTCTTGCGCTCGGTGGTCGTGATCTGACGCAGCACCCACGTTCTCCGGGTCGATTGTGGGGCCATGGCCCCACAATCGCACCAACATTCGGAGGGTACCGGCGTCACCACCGTGGTAACGGTTAGGTCGTGCTCCCGCGATTGACGATCGAAGACGTTCGCCCCAGCACGCCCGCGGGCATGCCGGCCAAGGCGGTGGTGGGCGAGCGAGTGCCGGTCAGCGCGGCGATCTACCGCGACGGCCACGACGTGCTGGCGGCTCGGGTGCGCTGGCGGCCGGCGAGGACCAAGGAGTGGCGCACGTCGCCGCTGCGTCTGGTCGAGCCGGGTCTCGATCGATGGACGGGCGAGCTCGTCGTCGACACGATCGGTGACCACGAGCTCCAGATCGAAGCATGGACCGATCGCTTCGCCACGTGGCGTCACGACGCCGAGATCAAGGCATCGGTCCGCGACCCGGAGCTCGAAACCGTCGTGGAGGAAGGGGCGCGGCTGCTCGACCGGCTGGCGCGCCGGGTCGACAAGCAGCTGCGTCCGTCCGTCACCGCCGCGGCAGCAGGGCTGCGCGACACGTCGCTGTCGTTGGACGAACGACTGACCGCGGGGCTCGACCAGCACGTCGCGAGCCTCGTGTCCGCGGCGCCGGACCCGATGGATCTCACGCGCACCAAGTCGTCGCCGTTGTGGGTCGACCGCCCTCGCGCTCGCGAGGGCGCCTGGTACGAGATGTTCCCCCGTAGCGAGGGTGGCCTCGACGCCGCGTCGAAGCGGTTGCCCGACATCGCGGCGATGGGCTTCGACGTCGTGTACCTGCCACCGATCCATCCGATCGGGCAGACGTACCGCAAGGGCCGCAACAACACGATCGGCGCCGGTCCCGACGATCCGGGCAGCCCGTGGGCGATCGGCAGTCGCCCGATGGGGGACACCTCGCGGTCGCTCCCGAGCTCGGCACCATCGACGACTTCGACTCCTTCGTCGACAGAGCGCACGCCAACGGCCTCGAAGTCGCGCTCGACTACGCGCTGCAGTGCTCGCCCGACCATCCATGGGTGCACGAGCATCCGGAGTGGTTCCACCATCGGGCCGACGGATCGATCGCGTACGCGGAGAACCCGCCGAAGAAGTACCAGGACATCTACCCGATCAACTTCTGGCCCGAGAGCGACGACGATCGGAAGGCCCTCTGGGAGGCGTGCAAGGAGATCCTCGACTTCTGGATCGCGCACGGCGTGCTCATCTTCCGCGTCGACAACCCGCACACGAAGCCGTTCGCGTTCTGGGACTGGATGATCGACGCCGTCCGGCACGAGCACCCCGACGTCGTCTTCCTCGCCGAGGCGTTCACCCGGCCTCGGGTGATGTCGAAGCTCGCCGAGATCGGCTTCTCGCAGAGCTACACGTACTTCACGTGGCGCGTGTCCAAGTGGGAGCTCGAGGAGTACCTGAACGAACTGGCGCACGGGCCGATGGTCGACTGGTTCCGACCGAGCTTCTGGCCGAACACACCGGACATCCTGTCGGGCCCGCTGCGGAACGGGCCGCCGTCTGCGTTCCGCTCCCGGCTGCTGCTCGCCGCGACGATGGCCCGAGCTACGGCATCTACTCGGGCTACGAGCTGTGCGAGAACGAGCCGGCGTCCGACGCGAACGAGGAGTACCTGTACTCGGAGAAGTACGAGATCAAGGCCCGCGACTGGGGCCGTGAGGACTCGCTTGCGCCGTTCATCGCCACGGTCAACGACATCCGCCATCGACACGCCGCGTTCGCCGAGCTTCGCACGCTCGCGTTCCACCACGTCGACAACGAAGAACTCATCGCCTACTCGAAGCGATCCGGTGACGGCAGTGATGTCATCCTGTGCGTCGTGAACCTCGACCCGAACGGATGGCACGAGGCGACGCTGTCCTTGGACCTCGGCGCGCTCGGGATCGATCCCGGTTCGTCGTTCGAGGTGTACGACGAGATGACCGGCTGGTCGTACACCTGGACCGGCGACCGCCAGTACGTCCGGCTCGACCCCACCAGCGTCCCCGGCCACGTCTTCCACGTCCGGCCGCACTGATGACGCGGCCGATCGACTGGGGAGACAGTCGTTGGTATCAGCGAGCCGTCTTCTACGAGGTGTCGGTGCGTGGGTTCGCGGACTCGAACGTCGACGGCACCGGCGACCTGCGCGGGCTGACCGACAAGCTCGACTACCTCGAGTGGCTCGGCGTCGACTGCCTCTGGCTGCTGCCCTTCTACCAGTCGCCCCTGCGGGACGGCGGCTACGACATCAGCGACTTCTTCTCGGTGCTGCCGGCGTACGGCGACGTGAAGGACGCGGCGCAGTTGATCGAGGAAGCGCACCGACGCGGCATCCGTGTCATCGCCGACCTGGTGATGAACCACACGAGCGACCAGCACCCGTGGTTCCAGGAGAGCCGGCAGTCCCGGGACAACCCGAAGGCCGACTGGTACGTGTGGAGCGACGACGACCAGCGTTGGCCCGAGGCGCGGATCATCTTCGTCGACACCGAGCCGTCCAACTGGACCTACGAACCGGTCGCGGGAGCAGTACTACTGGCACCGGTTCTTCCACCACCAGCCGGACCTCAACTACGACAATCCCGAGGTCCAGGAGGCGATGGTCGACGTCGTGCGGTTCTGGCTCGACCTCGGCATGGACGGCTACCGACTCGACGCCGTGCCGTACCTCTTCGAGCGCGACGGCACCAACGGCGAGAACCTGCCCGAGACGCACGAGTACCTGAAGCGAATCCGCCAGACCGTCGACGCCGAGTTTCCCGGGCGGGTGCTGCTCGCGGAGGCGAACCAGTGGCCGACCGACGTCGTGCAGTACTTCGGCGACGGCGACGAGTGCCACATGTGCTTCCACTTCCCGCTCATGCCGCGGATGTTCATGGCGATCCGGCGCTCGCAGCGCTATCCGATCACGGAGATCCTCGCGCAAACACCCGACATCCCCGACGGCTGCCAGTGGGGCATCTTCCTGCGCAACCACGACGAGCTGACGCTCGAGATGGTGACGGACGAAGAGCGCGACTACATGTACGCCGAGTACGCGAACGACCCGTTGATGCGCCGCAACATCGGCATCTGGCGCCGACTGTTCCCGTTGCTCGACAACGATCGGCGCATCGCCGAGCTGTTCCACGCGTTGCTGTTCTCGATGCCGGGCAGCCCGGTCCTGTACTACGGCGACGAGATCGGCATGGGCGACAACCTCTATCTCGGTGACCGAGACGGTGTGCGCACGCCGATGCAGTGGACGCCCGACCGCAACGCCGGTTTCAGCCGCGCCGACTTCGCGCAGCTCTATCTGCCCCCGCTCATGGATCCCGTCTACGGCTACCAGGCCGTCAACGTCGAGGGCGAGACGCGCAACCCGTCGTCGTTCCTGCACTGGCTGCGGCGGATGATCGAGATCCGGGGCGAGCATCCGGTCCTCGGCATCGGCACCTTCGACGTGCTCTCCGCCGAGAACCCGTCGGTGCTCGGCTACCTGCGGCGGCTCGTCATGGAAGACGGCCACGAGTCCATCGTCCTCTGCGTCAACAACGTCAGTCGCTTCGCGCAGCCGGTCGAGCTGATGCTCGCTGATCTCGCGGGCAAGGTGCCCGTCGAGATGATCGGCCGCGTCCCGTTCCCACCCATCGGTGAGCTGCCGTACTTCGTCACCCTCCCGCCGTACGGCTTCTACTGGTTCACCCTCCACGACGAGGGGTAGGTCAAGGAACACGGATGATCAGCCCTGACGACATCGTCTCGCTGTTGCCGGACTTCCTGCCTCGCCAGCGTTGGTACGGCGCGGCCGACCTCGAGCTCGACACCGTCACGCTCGCCGCGTTCGACGTCCTGCGGCCCGAGTGGCCCGTGCTCACCTGGCTGCTCGCGGACACCGTCTTCGGCGACGGCTCCACAGCCACGTTCCAGGTGCCCGTCGGGTTGCGTCCACTCGAGCAGACGGAACGGTTCCTCGAAGGGAAAGGGCGATCGTTCCTCGGGGACATCGACACCGACAACGGTCCCGCGCTCGTCTACGACGCGCTCGTGGATCCCGACCTCGCGCTGGCGCTGGTCCGCCACATCGCGCCCGACGAACAGGTGTCACGGGTGCGCCCGCTCAACGTCGAGCAGTCGAACACATCAGTCGTCTACGACGAACGGCTCATCATGAAGCTGTTTCGTCGTGTCGCGGAGGGACCGAACCCGGATGTCGAGATGACCGAAGCGCTCGCGGCCCAGGGATTCGAGCACATCAGTGCACCCGTCGCCGCGTGGCGTCGTGACGGCCACGACCTCGCGGTCGTTCGCGAGTTCCTCGACGGCGGCACCGTCGGCTGGTCGCTCGCACTGACCTCGCTGCGCGACGTCTACGACAGCCGGGTCGACCCCTCGGAGGCAGGCGGCAACTTCGCTCCGGAGGCCGGCCGCCTCGGGCGCATCACCGCAGAGATGCACCTCGCGCTCGCCAACGCGTTCGGCACCGAAGAAGGTGACCCGGAGTCGTGGGCATTCACGATGCGCGAGAACCTCGCCCGCTCACGGGCCCGCGCCCTCGACGCGCGAACCATCGACGCCACCTATGGCGAGTTGCGGGAGGTGAAGGATGCCGGCCGATCGATGCGCATCCACGGCGACTACCACCTCGGCCAGACGATGCGTACCGACAACGGCTGGTACATCCTCGACTTCGAAGGCGAGCCTGCCGTCCCGCTGGCCGAGCGCCGTGCGCTGTCGTCGCCGCTGCGTGACGTCGCGGGGATGTTGCGCTCGTTCCACTACGCAGCCGAGGTCGCGCTCGTCGAGCGAGGGCCCGCCGCGGAAGAAGACGAGTTGCGCACGCTCGGCCGGCGCTGGGAGCAGCACGTCTCGGAGGCGTTCTGCCTCCAGTACTTCGGCACACCGGGGATCGACGACCTCACACCGTCCGTCGACAACGATCGACGCCGGGTGCTCGAGGCGTTCGTCCTCTCCAAAGCCGTCTACGAAGTGGGGTACGAGTTGGCGCACCGCCCGGACTGGGTCCACATTCCGCTCGAAGCTGTGAACAGGCTCACGACATGACGCGCCGGCTGCTCGCGTCGGAGGTCGCCGCCATCGTCAACGGCGAGCACCAGAACCCGCACGCCTTCCTCGGCCATCACGGTGCGATCGTGCGCGTGTGGAGGCCGGGCGCGTCGGCCGTGGTCGTCGGTCGATACCACGCCGAGGTCATCCATCCGGCGGGCTTGTTCGAGGCTCGCGTGTCGGAGGACCTGAGCTCGTACAAGGTCGAGGTTCGGTATCCAGACGGCACGCTCATCAAGATCGACGATCCGTACCGGTTCTGGCCGACGTTGGGCGATCTCGACCTCCACCTCATCGGCGAAGGCCGGCACGAGAGGTTGTGGGAGGTGCTCGGCGCGCACCACCGTGTGCACGAGGGCACCGCGGGCACTGCGTTCGCGGTGTGGGCGCCTGCGGCGCGGGCGGTGCGGGCCGTCGGCGATTTCAACCTGTGGGACGGTCGGGTGCACCCGATGCGCTCGTTGGGTTCGTCCGGCGTGTGGGAGCTGTTCGTCCCGGATGTCGCGCCCGGATGCAAGTACAAGTTCGAGATCGTCGGCGCCGACGGGCGCGCTGCGACTCAAAGCCGATCCGATGGCGCGCGGCACCGAAGTGCCGCCCGGGACCTCATCGGTCGTCGTGGCCGACGACGGCTACGAGTGGCGAGATCGGTGCGTGGCTGGCGCGCCGCCAGGCGACCGATCCGGTCAACCAGCGGATGTCGGCCTACGAGGTGCATCTCGGTTCGTGGCGCCGCGTCCCCGAAGACGGTGATCGTTCGCTGACATACCTGGAGCTGGCCGACCAGCTTCCCGACTACGTCGCCGACCTCGGTTTCACGCACGTCGAGCTGATGCCGGTCGCCGAGCATCCCTTCGGCGGTTCGTGGGGCTACCAGGTCACGTCCTACTACGCACCGACGGCGCGGCACGGATCGCCGGACGACTTCCGGGCGCTCGTCGACGCGCTCCACGCCAAGGGGATCGGTGTGATCGTCGACTGGGTGCCGGCGCACTTCCCCAAGGACGACTGGGCGCTCGCTCGTTTCGACGGCACCGCGCTCTACGAGCACGCCGACCCCCGCCAGGGCGAGCATCCCGACTGGGGCACGCTCGTGTTCAACTTCGGTCGCCACGAGGTCCGCAACTTCCTACTGGCGAGCGCGCTGTACTGGGTCGAGGAATTCCACATCGACGGGCTCCGGGTCGACGCGGTCGCGTCGATGCTCTACCTCGACTACTCGCGCAAGGCAGGCGAGTGGGTGCCGAACGAGTTCGGCGGTCGCGAGAACCTCGAGGCGATCCACTTCCTGCAAGAGGTCAACACGGTGCTGTTCGGTCGGTGTCCGGGCGTCGACACCATCGCCGAGGAGTCGACCGCGTTCCCTGCCGTGTCCAGGCCCGTGCACCTCGGCGGCCTCGGCTTCGGCCACAAGTGGAACATGGGCTGGATGCACGACACGCTCGAGTACTTCTCGCACGATCCCGTGCATCGCCGCTACCACCATCACGACTTGACGTTCGGGATGATGTACGCGTTCACGGAGAACTTCGTCCTGCCGCTGAGTCACGACGAGGTCGTGCACGGGAAGGGATCGCTGCTGGGCAAGATGCCGGGCGACCGATGGCAGAAGTTCGCCAACCTGCGCTCGTTGTACGCGTGGATGTGGGCGCATCCGGGCAAGCAGCTGGTGTTCATGGGGGGCGAGCTCGCACAGGAGCGCGAGTGGTCGGAGGAGCGCAGCATCGACTGGCATCTTCTCGACGACGGCCTGCACGGCGGCGTGCAGGCGTTGCTCCGTGCGTTGAACACGGTCGAGGCGGCAGAGCCGGCGCTGTGGGCCGCGGACTTCACGCCCGACGGCTTCCAGTGGATCGACGCCAACGACTCGGACCAGAGCGTGTACTCGTTCCTACGTTTCGATCCGAAGGGCAGCGGCAGGCCCGTGGCGTGTGTCGCGAACCTGACGCCGGTGCCGAGGCACGGCTACCGGCTCGGGCTCCCGAGCGCCGGCCGGTGGGCGGTGGTGCTCAACACCGATGCCCGTGAATTCGGCGGCAGCGGCGCCGGCAACACCGAGCTGTGGACCGACGACGTCGCGTGGCACGGCCACCCCCAGTCCGTCGCCATGACCCTCCCACCCCTCGGCATCGTCTACCTCGCGCCGACGTAGCGAGCCGAATGTTGGTGCGCCGTGGCCGCTCTGGCGGCCACGGCGACCCGAAGTTCGGACGGGCCGGCGCCCTCGGCATTCGCACCGAGACCGGTAGCGTGAACGCCCACCATGGTGAGCCAGGTCCAGACGTGTTATCGCCATCCTGACCGTCGCGCGGGCGTGACGTGCCAGCGGTGCGACCGTCCGATCTGCCCTTCGTGCATGACCCAGGCGTCGGTCGGGTTCCACTGTCCCGAGTGCAGCCGCAGTGGCAGCCAACAGGTCGTCACAGGACGAACGCTGTTCCAGACCGAGAAGCCGGTCGTGACGCTCGCGCTGATCGCGATCAACGTCGCGGTGTTCCTGGCGGGCGCCGCGCAAGCCGGCTCCGACCTCCTCAGCAACGCCAGTCCGTTCGCAAACGACTACGGCATGATCGGCTCGGGTGTGCTGGTCCACGCCGATCGCACCTTCGAGCTCATCGGCGTCGCCCACGGGCAGTGGTACCGGCTCGTCACGGCCGGCTTCCTGCACGTCGGGCTGTGGCACATCGCGCTCAACATGCTCGCCCTGTGGTTCCTCGGATCACAGCTCGAGCCGCTCGTCGGCCGGGTGAAGTTCGCGGTCGTCTACACGTCCTCGCTGCTGGCGGGGTCACTCGGCGTGATGATCGTGAGCCCCCACGAGATCACGGTTGGCGCGTCGGGGGCGATCTTCGGCCTGCTCGGCTTCGCCGTCGCCTACCAGCGGTCGCGGGGCATCAACATCTGGCAGAGCGGTCTCGGGATGATCCTCGTGCTCAACCTGGTCTTCACGTTCGGCGTGAGCGGGATCTCGATCGGCGGCCACGTGGGCGGGTTGATCGGCGGCTACCTGTGCGGGCTGATCCTGTACGAGCTCACGCCCCGGATGCGGACCCATCCTGCCGTGCCGACCCTCCTGTGCGGTGCCGTCGGGGTGGCGTCATTCATCGCGTCCCTCGTGGTCGCGGCAGGGCTGAGTCCGCTAGGCGCGCGTCGGCCGCCGGGCTCGGATCTGGCTTCGTTGACTGTCACACCCCCTGGGGATCATGCGGTCCATGAGCAAGTGCCGCCTGTGTCTTGAAGACCTCGACCATTGCCACGACGTGTCGATCGAGCATGCCGACGGCTCGACCGAGTGCATGGATCCCGCGTGCCGGCTGTCGCACGCCGCCCACGAGTGGCAGCTGTCGTGTTCGGGGCTCGAGCCGCCGTGTCCGTGCGTTCCCGAGGAGGAAACGCCGCCGCTGCTGTTGGCGGCATGACCCCAGCCATGTCAGCCCTGTTCGACCCGCGCCTTCAGGTTGGCGAGATTGCGTCGCCAGATCCGCTTCAGGATCGGAGCCGCGACCGCCGCGCCCATCGGTCCGCCGAGGAACCAGGGGAACGAGAGCCGCTCGTTCCAACTGAACCGCGTGCGGCCGCCACGCCGGCGGCGCAGCCTGAAGTGGCCCGTGCCGGAGACGAGCCCGATATGGCTGACCCCCATCGAGTGGCGCGGCTTCCACTCCGTGATGGCCATCCGGTCCGTGAGTCTGAGCGGTCCGACCTTCGTGTCGCAGTCGAACGTCGTGCCCACGCCGCGTCGCCTGCGAGACGTGAGCCTGATGGCCACCGCGTCGTCCATCCATCCCACGTGCGACTCGACGTCTTCGATCGCGCGCCAGACGACGGCCGGCGGCGCGTCGATGTCGATGCGAGTCCGGATCCGAGCCACAGCTCCGCCGGCCGGTCAGCCGACCGAGTTGATGTGATGCGCCGCCGCCTCCGGCGAGACGATGTTGATGAGCACGCCGGTGCCTTGCTCGAATCCGGTGGTCGTCGTCAACCGCGGCACGACGTGCACATGCCAGTGGAACTGGTCGTCGAGCTGATGGTGCGGTCCCGTGTGGAACACGAGGTTGTACGCGATGTCGCCCATGATGTGACGCAGCCGCTCGAGAACGACGCGCAGGGCGCGCCCGACCGCGGCCACGTCGCGCGGCGCGGCGCGCTGCAACTGTGGCTCGTGCTCTTTCGGAACGACGAGCATCTCGTACGGGGTACCGCTCCAATACGGACACACGGCGAGGACGCGGTCGTCGTCGTGCAGCACGCGGTGGCCGGCAGACGATTCGGCGTCGACGATGGTGCACAACAGGCACGATCCTTCGAACCGCACGAACCCCGATCGCTCTTCGGCGAGGTCGCCCGGCACGAACGGCACGCCGAGCAACTGGGCGTGGGGGTGGGCGAGCGATGCGCCCGCTTCGCGTCCGTGGTTCACGATGCCGAGGGTGGCCCGCACGTTCTGGTGGCGCGCGTGTTCCTCGAGCCGGTCCCGCAAGGCCGCCATGACGAGACCGGCGCCGGGCTCGTCGAGATCGGCCCACCCGTAGTCGTGCTGCGGGCACAGCACGAGCACCTCGTGGATCCCGCTCGCGGTGGCTTGCGTGAAGACGGGGCCGAGGTGCGACACCCACATCGGATCGTCGCCCGAGAACGCGGGGAACAGGTTCGGCACGACGCGGACCTGCCAGTGCCCGTCAGGGGCGTACGACTCGAGCGCGGGCGGCGTCGCCTCCTCGTTGCCCGGGCAGAACGGGCACGCCCGCGCCGGGTCGGCCTCGACGGGAAGATGTCGAGGCGCGAAATCGACCGGACGGAGCGACCGGTCGGCCGCAATCGTGACCCACCGTCCGGTCAGCGGATTGAGCCGCAGTTGGCTCAACGGCTGGCTCCGGAATGCATGGCACGCAACCTACCGCCGCCTCGCGACGTCACACTGCCATCTCGTACACCGATACGTGCGCGTTGTCGTCCGCCGTGAACGGTGTCCGTACGCCAATCGCTCCAGCGCTCGACCAACCTCAGCCCCGCAGCCGACGCCATGCGGTCGAGCTCGTCAGGCGCCATGTAACGGATGGACCACGGATGCAGCCGAACGCCCGACTCGCGCAGCTCGATGTGCTGGCCGGCGACGGTCTGCGAGGCGGCGTCGTGGGTGGTGACCGTCAGCACGACGTGATCGACCGCGACGGTACGGGCATCGACAGAGGACCCCGGGGCGTCCGCCGCGGGAACGAATGCCTCGATGACGAGACGGCCCTGCGGGGCCAGCACGGCGCGCACACGCTCGAGACAGCGCGCTTGCGCGTCGGCGGTGGTCAGGTTGAAGAACGTGTTGTCCGCGGCGAACACCAACGAGAACCGTGTCGCGTTGCCACCCGGCACCGAAGACAGATCGAGGTCGGCCATGTCGCCGACCGCGACCGGCACGCGGTCGCCGCCGGGCTTGGCGCGAAGCCTCGCCACCATGGCAGCCGATGCATCGATGCCCCAGACGTCGACGCCGGATGCGGTCAGCGGCAAGGCGAGGCGGCCGCTTCCGACACCCAACTCGAGCACGGGACCGGGACCGCCGGCTGAAGCGAGCGCGGCGAGGGCAGCGACCGCGCCGTCGATGTCGCCGCGAGTGGCGTACCACTCGTCGTACACGTCGGCCATGCCGTCGCCGTAGGTCGCCGGTCCGTACCCTTCCATCGGGCCCGATCTAGCACGAGTCACCGCGTACCCTCTCTCCGTGGCACCTCCGGCGCAGTCGCTCGGGCCTTGGGTGGCGCCCGACGCGCAGCACGGCGGCGCCCGCACCGGCCCTGGGCGACGACGCCAGCCTGGCGTCGAGCGTGCCGGACGAGCCGATGGTTCCGCGGCCGATGCCGCTGCGGCCGATGACCGCGGCCGACGTGCTCGACGGGAGCATCGCGATCATCAAGGCCGCGCCCCGAACGATCCTCGCCATCAGCGCCGCCGTCGTCGTGCCGCTCGAACTGCTGACCTCGTGGCTGCAGCGCCAGACGTTGAGCGACAGCGGGTTGTCGGGCGCGCTGAGCGCGGCCTCGTCGACGTCCTCGCCGCTCGCCGACGTCACGATCACAACGGTCGTGTTGTTCGTCGTGTCGGGCGTCGTGCTGTCCGTCGTCGCCGGCGCGATCGCGCACACCATGAGTGCGTGGTATGCGGATCACAACACCACCGCCGGCCAGGCGCTGCACGCGTCGGTCGGCCGGCTGCCGGCGCTCGTGCTCGCATGGCTACTGGTGCACGCCATCGAAGCGCTCGGATTGATCGGGTTGCTCGTCGGCGCGGTCTTCGTGATGCCGCTCTTCGTCGTGGTCGCGCCCGCGATCGTGGTCGAGCGGCTCGGTCCGTGGCGGGGCATCCGCCGATCGATGAAGCTCACGCAGACGCGGTACGGCGCGGTGCTCGTCGTCGGGCTGCTCGTCGCCGTCGTCGACCTCGTCCTCACGGTCGCGCTGACGGGCATCGGTTTCGTGTTCGAGTTCTTCGACTGGGGCTGGATCGTGACGGCGGTCTGTTCGGCCGGCAGCTCGCTGATCACCGTCCCCTTCGTGGCCGGCGCGGCGACGCTGCTGTACTTCGATCTGCGCGTGCGGTCCGAAGGCCTCGACCTCGAGCTCGGCGCCGCCGTGCACTTCAGCAGTGCTCGGTAGCTTGCTGGCGGCCGCGCCGCCGCCTGGGCGATCCGAGACCGCGCCGACGAGATCCTCAGCCGCTCCGAGTTCCAACGGCACAAGAGCGTGCTGGAACGCGTCATGGACTGGATCGGCGATCAGCTCAGCCGGTTCTCCTTCGGCGTCGGCGGCGGTCCCGGCTTCGCCGGCGACCTGATCGGCCTCATCCTGCTCGTCGGAGCGCTCGTGCTGGTCGTCGTGCTCATCCGCTCGATCAGGCGCATCCCGCGGCGGGCCGAGCACGAGCCGGCGCTGTCGGTCGAGGAGGCGGCGCGGCGCTCGGCATCGGATTGGCGAACCGATGCCGAGCGCTTCGAGGCCGAGCAGCGGTGGCGCGAGGCGATGCGCGCCCGCTACCGGGAACTGGTTCGCACGCTGGTGGACGAGCGGGCGCTCGCGGACGTCCCGGGCCGCACCACCGGCGAGTACGAGCGCGAGCTGGCCGCTGGCGCGACCCGCAGCCGCGGAGGCGTTCAGCGTGTTGACAGCGGTCTTCGAGGATGTCTGGTACGGCGGGCAGCCCGCGACGGCCGAACAGCTTCAGGGGTTCCGTGCGCTGGCCGCGGACGTTCGCGAGCGGTCAAGCGCCCAGACCGCACCGCTGGCCGGTGTCCCGTGACCGCGACACGCCGGCCGGTCGTGATCGGCATCGCCGTCGCGATCGCGTTGGTGGTCATCGCCGTCCTTGCCGGGCAGGGCACGTCCGGCGAAGGCGCGCCGCTGTCGCCGACCTCGGCATCGCCTGACGGGCTGAAGGGGCTCGTGCTGCTCATGGAGAGCTTCGGTGCGCAGGTCCGTACCGATGAAGCGGTGCCCGGCCCCGACACGCGCGTGGCGCTGCTCGCCCGTGACGGACTCGACGACCGAGGCCGCGAGGACCTCCGCGCGTGGGTGCGCGGCGGTGGCACGCTCGTGGTCGCGGATCCCGACTCGCCGCTGGCGGCGCCGTCGTCCGGCGACGTGGGCGGCATCGCGCTCGTCCGCGGCCATTGCGATCTCACGGGCGTCGACGACGTCGACCGCATCGAGATCGGCGGGCTCGACAGCGGCAACCTCAGCGTGCTCGGCGGGAATCGGTACCAGGTCGAGGGCGACCCTTCATGCTTCGGTGACGGCGACACCGCATACCTGATCGAAAGCGGTCTCGGCTCCGGCACCGTCGTCTCCGTGGGTGCACCGAACCTGTTCGTCAACACGTTTCTCGACAAGTCCGACAACAGCGTGCTGGCGATGCGGTTGCTGCAGCCGAACGCGCCGCAGCCGGTCGCGATCCTCGCGTCGAGCGCACCCGGATCCGGCCGGACGACGCTGCTGGATCTCGTGCCGGACCGCGTGTTCCAAGCGTTCATCCAAGTCGGCATCGCCTTCCTGCTCTACGCGCTGTGGCGGGCGCGGCGGCTCGGCCGTCCCGTCGTCGAGCCTCAGCCGGTCGCGATCCCGGGTTCGCAACTCGTACGTGCGGTCGGGTCCCTCGAGCAACGCACGCATGCCACCGACCGCGCCGCCGCCGCGCTGCGTCACGACGTCGATCGATTGGCGCGCGAGCGCTACGGGCTCGCGTCGGAGGCGTCCGATGCCACCGTGGCGCAGGTCGTGGCCGACCGTACGGCCCTCGACCGCCGACGCGTCGAGGCGGCGCTCGGCGACGCGCCCGTGCCCGACGAGAACAAGCTCGTGGCTCTGTCCGTACGAGCTCGACGTCATCCGCAAGGAGATCCTCCATGGTCGTTGATCCCGAGCCGAGCCTCGACGCGCGTGGCCCGATCCTCGCCTTGCGCGACGAGGTGGCCAAGGTCGTGGTCGGCCAGGAAGGCACCTTGTCGGGTCTCGTTGCCGCCCTGCTCGTGCGCGGTCACGTGCTGCTCGAAGGCGTGCCCGGCGTCGCGAAGACGTTGGTGGTCAAGACCGTCGCGGCTGCGCTCGATCTCGAGTTCCGCCGCGTGCAGTTCACACCCGACCTGATGCCGTCCGACGTGATCGGCCAGACGATCTTCGCCGCGCAGAGCGGTTCGTTCTCGTTCCGTCCTGGACCGGTGTTCACCAACCTGCTCCTCGCCGACGAGATCAACCGCACGCCACCGAAGACACAGGCCGCACTGCTCGAGGCCATGGAAGAACGGCAAGTCTCGGTCGAAGGTGAAGCACGGGCGCTGCCCGATCCGTTCATCGTCGTCGCGACACAGAACCCGATCGAGTACGAGGGCACGTACCCGTTGCCGGAGGCGCAGCTCGATCGCTTCTTGTTCAAGCTGCGCGTCGACTACCCGACCTTCGAACAGGAACAGGAGGTGGTCGCGCGTCACGACGCAGGCCTCGATCCGCACGACCTCGCCGCCGCCGGTGTCGGCCCCGTGGCGAACGCGGCGGACCTTGTCGCGGCGCGGCGCGAGGTCGATGCCATCCGTGTCGAGTCGCCCGTGGTGGCGTACATCGTGCAGGTGTGTCGCGCGACGCGCGACACACCGTCGCTGAACCTCGGTGTGTCCCCTCGCGGTGCGACCGCGCTGTTGCATGCGGCGAAGGCATGGGCGTGGTTGTCCGGTCGCACGTTCGTGACTCCCGACGAGGTCAAGGCGGTGGCGAAGCCGACGTTGCGTCATCGCATGCAGCTGCGACCCGAGGCGGAGCTGGAGGGCACGACGGCGGACGGCGTCCTCGACGGCATCCTCGCCTCGGTGCCCGCACCGCGCTGATCGAGCATGCCGGTCCCGACGAAGCGACTCGCGGCGGTTGCGCTGGTGCTGGCCGGTGTCCGGCTCCTGTTGCCGGACGAGCCCGTCGTCCCGGGACTGCTGGTGCTCGACGGTCTCCTGTTGCTCGTCGTGTTCGTCGACTGGCTGCTCGCGCCCGTCGCCGGGACGCATCGCGGTGGAGCGCACGATGCCGGTCGTCCTCGTCATCGACCAACCGGGAGAGGTTGCATGGCGCATCGAGAACCCGACTGCCCGCCGAGTGCGCATCGGCCTCGCCGACGAGCTCGCGCCCTCGTTGCATGCCTCGGTACGACGGGCAACCGTGAACGTGCCTGGAGACGGATCGGCCATCGTCCGGACGTCGATCCGGCCATCACGCCGCGGCCGGTTCGTCCCGAGTGAGGTCGTGGTGCGCGTCTACGGCCCGATGGGTCTGGTCGCGCGACAACGGCGGCGGTGGTTGCCGGCAACGCTGCAGGTCCATCCGCCGTTTCGGTCGAAGGACGAGGCCGAGTTGCGCATCAACCGCGCACGTGTGCTGGAGGTGGGTCTTCGGTCCGCGCAGGGCCGCGGCGGCGGGACGGAGTTCGAGTCGTTGCGCGAGTACTCGACCGACGACGAGTTCCGCCGCCTCGACTGGTCGGCCACCGCGCGCGCCGGGAAGCCGATCGTGCGCACGTACCGCGCCGAGCGGAACCAGAGCGTCGTCGTGTTGCTCGACAACGGACGGCTGATGGCGGGCCGCGTCGACGGCGTTCCCCGCGTCGAGCACGCGATGGACGCGGCGCTGATGCTCGCCACCGTCGCCACGCGGCTGGGCGACCGCTACGGGCTCGTGGTGTTCGACGCAGCCGTACGCACCGTTCTCGCGCCCTCGAAGTCGCGCTTCCAGGTCGGCCGCGTGACCGAGGCGCTGTTCGATCTCGAGCCCGAGCTCGTCGAGACGGACTACCGCACCGCGTTCGCCGAGACGATCGTGCGCTTCCGGCGGCGCGCGCTGCTCGTCCTCATGACCGAGCTCAACGAGCAAGCCGCCGAGGAGTACCTCGTACCGGCGCTACCGCTGATCTCGCGGAGCCACGTGATCGTCGTCGGCGCCGTACGCGATCCCGAGGTCGACCGGTGGGCGGTCGAGTCGGCGGACGACCCCGACGAGGCGTACCGGCGGTCGGCCGCCGTCACCGCGCATCGGGGAACGCAGACGGCTGGCGGCACGGCTGCGCGGCTTCGGCGTGACCGTCGTCGACGCGGAGCCCGGCAAGCTCGCGCCCGACCTCGCCGACACCTACCTCAGGCTGAAGGCGACGGGACGGCTGTAGCCGCGTCGACGATCGGCGAGGGCGTCTCGCCGAACGTGCCGGTCAGTCCGCGTGCCACCGCGTCCTGTCCACGCGTGACGATCCACGTGAGGAACACCAGCTCGACGAGTGTGCCGACACCGACACGCGCCAGCGTCGGCAACCCGCTCGGCGTGACGAAGCCTTCGATCAGCCCGGCGACGACGAAGCACAACATCAACCCGAGCACGATCACGACCGACCGCCGCCCCTCCTCGGCGAGCGCCGAGGCGCGAGGGCGATCACCGGGCGCGATGATCGCCCAGCCGATGCGCAACCCGGCCGCGCCCGCGACCGTGACACTGGTGAGCTCGAGCAGTCCGTGGGGGAGGACCAGACCGAAGAACTTCCCGGCTTCCTGTGCGTGCGCGAACAGTCCGCCTGCGATTCCGACGTTGATCCCGTTCTGCACGAGGATCACTGCGGTGCCGAGGCACAGAAGTACGCCGCCGGCGAACGCGAGGAACGACACCTCGATGTTGTTGATCAACACCTGCGTCGAGAACTCGGACGCGGGCTTCGACGAGTAGTAGTCCTCGAAGCGCGACTCGAGCAACGCTTCCTGTTGCTCTTTGGGAACCGCGACATCGAGTGCACGCTCCGAGTTGGCGGTCCACACCCCGAACACGAGCATCGGGACGAACATCAACGCGGCGGATGCCGCGACGAACCGGCGGCTGTACCAGATCGCGGCGGGAAAGGTCTCGGTGAAGAAGCGCCGCAGGCCGTGCAACGAAGCGGGACGGGTGCCGTACAGCGCGGCGTTGGCCGATGCGACGAGCGTCGTGAGACGAGCGGTGAGTCCGGGGTCGTCGTAGTAGCCGCGGGCATGTGACAGCTGCGCGGCTGTCCGCTGGTAGAGCGCGACGAACTCGTCGATCTCTGCCGACGCGAGCGACCTGTTGCCGGACCGACGGGCCCGGGCGGTGAGCTCCTCGAGCCGGTGCCACGCTCCGGCGTTGTTCACGATGAAGCGGTCGATGTCCACGGCCCTCTGTACGGTACGTGACCGTGGCGGTACGGATGGTCCGTCCAGAGGTGCGCGGGGTCGTCACCCCCGAAGCCGTCGTCCTCGAGTTCGAGACGGCGAGCATCCCGTCGCGCGCGCTCGCCCAGCTCGTCGACCTCGTCGTGCGCATCGGTCTGTTCTACGGGCTCGTGCTGTTCGCGAGCCTCGTCGGTCTCGCTGCCGGCTCGAGCGCGGTCGTCGTCATCCTGATCGTCGGGAGCTTCCTGATCCTGTTCGGCTATCCCGTCCTGTTCGAGTCGCGAGGGCAGGGCCGGACGATCGGCAAGCGCATGCTCGGACTGCGAGTCGTCACGGTCGAAGGCGCGCCGGTGGGCTTCCGCCATTCGGCGATCCGGTCGATGGTCGCGGTCGTCGACTTTCTCATCCCGCCGCATCGCCGTCGTGGCCACGGTGTCGGTGTTGTTGACGCCGCGCAGCCAGCGCCTCGGCGACCTCTTCGCCGGCACGATCGTCCTCCGCGAGCGCACGGGCGCCGCCTTCCCGGTGCCGGTCTCGTTCCCGCCGCTACAGGGCTACGACGGCTACGCCCGCAGCTTGGACGTCGGTGGCATCACACCTGGGCAGTACGGCGTGATCCGATCGTTCCTCCTTCGCGTCGGACAGCTGTCACCAGAGGCGCGGGCGCACATCGGCACGCGTCTCGCGAACGCAGTCGCCGTCTCGATGCACCACACGCCTCCGGCCGGCGTGACTCCCGAGGCGTACCTGGTCTCGGTGGCCGCGGCGTACCAACTGCGGCTCGGCGGTCCTCCCGTCCCGTTGCCGCCGTGGGTACCGGCGTGGGGTGCCCAGCCACTCTGGCCCTCGTAGCCTTGGCACCCGTGAACGCGCAGCGCCTCGTCTATCTGGACCACGCCGCGAGCACGCCCGTGCGCCCCGAAGCGGTCGAGGCGATGCTGCCGTACCTGACCGACTCCTACGGCAACCCCTCGGGCGCGCACGCCATGGCACGCGCCGCGCGCGACGCCGTCGACGACGTCCGCGTCGTGATGGCCGACGCGCTCGGTTGCCGGCCGGGCGAGATCGTGTTCACCAGCGGCGGCACCGAGTCCGACAACACTGCGGTCTTCGGTTTCGCCGACCGCGGCACGGTGGTGTGCTCCGCCGTCGAGCACCATGCGGTGCTCGATCCCGTGCACCGCCTCGGGGGCCGAATCGTCGAGGTCCGACCCGACGGTGTGATCGATCTCGAATCCCTGGCCGAAGCGCTCGACAATTCGGTGTCGCTCGTCTCGGTGATGCTCGCCAACAACGAGATCGGCACGATCCAGCCGCTCGCAGACGTCGCGGAGGTCGTTCGCGATCGTGCTCCCGGCGCGGTGTTGCACACCGACGCGGTGCAGGCGTTCCCGTGGCTCGACGTCGCCTCGCTGGCCGCGCCCGCCGACCTGATCTCGATCAGTGCCCACAAGTTCGGCGGCCCGAAGGGGACCGGCGTTCTCGTTGTGCGCGACGGTGTCGACCTCGTTGCGCGCCAAGTCGGTGGCGGCCAGGAGCGAGAGCGACGGAGCGGGACGCAGAACGTCGCCGGCATCGTCGCGATGGGGGTCGCGGCGCGGCTCACGGTGGAGGAGCGCAAGCAGGTCGTCGATCGGATCGAGCCGCGGCGTGATCGCCTCGCCGACGGGCTGCTCGCCTCGATCGACCGCGTCTACGAGAGCGGTGATCGGGCGCGCAAGATCGCCGGCAACTGCCACCTGTGCTTCGACGACATCGAGAGCGAGGCGCTGCTCTACCTGCTCGAGCAGGCGGGGATCATGGCGTCGGCCGCGTCGTCGTGCGCGAGCGGTGCGCAGGATCCGTCGCATGTGCTCGCGGCGATCGGACTGACGCGTTCGCTCGCCGGCGGGTCGTTGCGCCTGTCGTTGGGCGCGACGTCGACGGACGCGGACGTCGATCGGGCCCTCGACGTGCTGCCCGACGCGGTGGCGCGGCTGCGGCTGCTCGGCTCGTGAAGGTCCTCGTCGCGATGTCGGGCGGGGTCGACTCCTCGGTCGCGGCCGCGCTGCTGCGCGACGCGGGCCACGACGTCGTCGGCGTGACCATGAAGCTGTGGGGAGGCGAGTCCGACACAGGGTGTTGCTCGGTGAGCGACGTCGACGATGCTCGTCGCGTCGCACGCACGCTCGGCATCGACCACCACGTGTTCAACTTCGGTGATCGATTCACCGCTGACGTGATCGGGCCGTACGTCGAGGCGCACGCAGGAGGCGACACCCCGAACCCGTGCATCGAGTGCAACCGGCATCTGAAGTTCGACAAGCTGCTGCGACGAGCCGCGAGCGCTCGGATTCGACGCCATCGCGACCGGTCATCATGCACGTGTGGTCGAGCCACGACGACGGTTCACGGCGGATCGCTCGGGGCGTCGACACCAGGAAGGACCAGAGCTACGTCCTCTACATGCTCGACCAGTCGCAACTGGCGGCCACGCTGCTTCCCGTCGGTGAGCTGACGAAGCCACACGTCGCGCGCGATCGCGGACCGGCTCGGCCTGGCGACTGCGGCAAAGCCCGACAGCCAGGACGTGTGCTTCATCACCTCGTCACGGGGCCGCAGCGGTTTCCTCCGCGATCGCCTCGCGTTCACGCCGGCCAAGGTCGTCGACCGCGCCGGCCACGATGATGGGCCGTGTCGACGCGATCGAGCTCGTGACCGTCGGCCAGCGCAAGGGCCTCGGGCTCCCGGGTGGCGACGAGGCGCCGCGGTACGTCGTGGACGTCGACGTCGCCGCGCGGCATCGTGACGGTCGGCGATGCCAGCTCGACCTGCTCGAGCCGTCCACGACGTTGCGCGACGTGACCTGCTCAGGCGACGAGATCGCGGGAGCCGTGCTCGCACAGTGCAGCGCGCACGGTCCCGCGCTCGCCGCGACGTTCGATCCGTCGACGTCGACGGTGACGTGGCACGAACCCCATCGACGCGTCGCGCCGGGCCAGTCCGTCGTGCTCTACGACGGCGACGAGGTGCTCGGCGGCGGGCTGGCGGTCAGCCGCGTGGATCCCGCGCTCGCGTGCTTCGCTGAGCAACGCGCCCGGACGCGCCGGCGTGAACAGCACACGGTCGGTCTCGATGTTGCGGCTCTGATTCCGTCGTTCGACGAGCCCCATGGTGGCGTCGGTCTGCAGGCGCAGTTCGAGCGCGAGGCCCGAGTGCGTGCCCGGTCAGGTCGGTCGCGGCGCGTTCGGCGTCGGCGGGCGCGGGACCGAGCGACTGGACGTGCTGGCGGAGGAACAGCACGGGGTCGGCCAGGCTCAGCGGGTCGTGCAGCACGAAGCCGACGCGCACGAACACCAGCCATCGTCGCGACAACTGGTGGAGCGAATGCAACGCGGGAACCACCAACGCCGCACGCCAGGACGCCAGCGCGATGGCGCCCGCGACCCACGCCCGCGCCGGCGAGCAACAGCGGACCCGCGGCGACGCCAGCCACCACGACGAGCCATGCGAGCTCGACCGGACCGAGGAGGAGCGGCGCGGGGGTGCGCAACGCCATGCGTCTCTCGGGTCCGTAGGACGATCCGTCGACGAACAGATCGGTCACGACGGGAACGAACAGCACGACCGCGGCGAGCAGGGCGGTCCACACGATCGCGACCACCTCGGCTACGCCGACGTCGCCGCTTCGAGCGGTCGCCCAGATGGATGCGGCCAGCGCGGCCGGGGCGCCGATCCGCAGGGCGGTCAAGCTCACGGTGCGGGGGACGAGGACGGCGACGGCCACGCCACCCCACCCCAACCACGCCAGGATCGATGCGACCACTTGCACCGGCGTGCTTGCATCCCGCAGGCCATGGGCCAGCGCTGGCCCCACTGTGAGCGGCAGGGCGAACCAGGCGACGCGCACGGCGAGCAACACGGTCCGAGACTCTGGCTCTCCAGCGAATGTTGGTGCCATTCCGGGGCTATGGCCCCGCAATCGACCCGGAGTTCGTGTGGAGGCGGAGCATCGTCGGTAGCTTGCAGATCGTGCCTATGGCTGTGACGCCCGAGGTCGAGGCGCGAGCGGCAGACCTGCGCGACGAGATCGAAGCGAACAACCGTCGCTACTTCGTCGACGACGAGCCGACCATCTCCGACGCGGACTACGACGCGCTCGTCCGTGAGCTGAAGGCGATCGAGGCCGAGTTCCCCGAGCTGGTCACGCCCGACTCGCCGACACAGCACGTCGGCGGGTTCGCCTCGACGCAGTTCTCCGAGGTCCGCCATCGCGTGCCGATGATGTCGCTCGACAACGTGTTCGGGCTCGAGGAGTTGCAGGACTGGGGCAAGCGCGTCGAGCGCAGGCTGGGTCCCGAGGGCGGCGACACGAGCTTCGCCTGCGAGCTGAAGATCGACGGCTTCGCCATCTCGATCACGTACGAGGGCGGGCGGTACGTGCAGGCGGCGACGCGTGGCAACGGCGAGGTCGGCGAGGACATCACCGCGAACATCGCCACCATCGACGCCATCCCGAAGAGGTTGAAGGGGAAGGCTCCGAAGCTGCTCGAGGTGAGGGGCGAGGTCTACATGCCGCTCGCGGCGTTCGAGCGGTTGAACAAGCGGCAGGCCGACGCGGGCGATCGTCTCTTCGCCAACCCTCGTAACTCGGCGGCGGGGTCCGTGCGTCAGAAGGACCCGTCGATCACCGCGTCACGCGAGCTGGCGTTGTGGACCTATCAGCTCGGCGCGATCGAGGGCGGACCGGCGTTCACGACGCACATGGAGACGCTCGAGTGGATGCGAGCGCTCGCGCTCCCCGTCAATCCCGAGATCCGTGCGCTCGGCACGCTCGACGACGTGTACGACTACTGCCGTCACTGGCAGGAGCATCGCCACGATCTGCCGTACGAGATCGACGGCGTCGTCGTGAAGGTCGACGACCTGCGGCTGCGGGCCGAGCTGGGTTTCACCTCGAAAGCGCCGAGGTGGGCGATCGCCTACAAGTTCCCGCCTGAGGAACGCACCACGAAGCTCAAGGACATCATGGTGTCCATCGGCCGCACCGGGAAGGCGACGCCGTTCGCCGTGCTCGAGCCGGTCTTCGTCGGCGGGTCGACCGTGCAGATGGCGACGCTGCACAACGAGGACCAGGTGAAGGCGAAAGACGTGCGGCCCGGCGACACCGTGATCGTGCGCAAGGCCGGCGACGTCATCCCCGAAGTCGTGAAGTCGGTGCTGTCCGAGCGTCCCAAGCGACTGAAGCCGTGGACGTTCCCGACGACATGCCCCGTGTGCAACGAGCCGCTCGTCCGCCTCGACGGCGAGAGCGACACCTTCTGCACCAACCTCGAGTGTCCCGGCCAGCGATGGGCGCGCATCTGCCACTTCGCGAGCCGCGGCGCGATGGACATCGAAGGGCTCGGCGAGCGCACCGTGTCGCTCTTCCTCGACCACGACCTCATCCACGACCCCGCGGACATCTACACGTTGGACTGGGAGGGCGTGCGCAGCCTCGAAGGTTTCGGCGAGCTGTCCGTGACGAACCTCCAAAAGGCGATCGAGGCGTCGAAGGAACGGCCGCTGTCGAACCTGCTCGTCGGCCTCGGCATCCGCCATGCGGGAGGAACGGTCAGCCGCGTGCTGGCGAAGGCCTTCGGTCACCTCGACCGGTTGATGACGGCATCGGAAGACGACATCGCCGACGTCGAAGGGGTCGGCCGCATCATCGCTCACTCGGTGCACGAGTTCTTCGAGAACGACGGCAATCGCGAAGTGATCGAGAAGCTGCGACAGGCCGGCGTCAACATGACCGGTCCGGAAGCGCCGTCGCTCGCGCAGGTGCTCGAGGGAAAGTCGATCGTCGTCACCGGAACGCTCGAAGCCATGTCGCGGGAGGACGCCGAGGAGGCGATCAAGGCGCGGGGCGGCAAGGCACCGGGGAGCGTGTCGAAGAAGACGACTGCGGTCGTCGTCGGCGAAGCGCCGGGCGCGGCAAAGCTGACCAAGGCCGAAGAGCTCGGCGTTCCCGTCCTCGACGAACCCGCCTTCCTGCACGTGCTGGAGACCGGCGACCTGCCCTGACCTTCACGAACCGGCGTTCACCACCCACACGGTGAGGTGGGTACATGCACGCCGGAACGACGTGAAGGGAGGTCAGGTCACGTTGAAGCACCAGCGGACCGGCGGAACGGCCTCGTTCGTGCCGTCGACGCGGAAGACGTCGGCCTGCACGCAGTTCCGGCCCGAGGGGAGCTTCTCGAACACCTTCCCGGGACCGGGGGTGAACACCACCTGGCTCAGCTCGGGATGCTTCTGCAGCTGATCGTCGGGCACGGCGACGCCGTTGATCGCGAGATGCGCGTCGTACGGCGACGTGAGATCGATCTCGATCTGTGCCTGCGACAGCACGTTGCTGCCATCGGGCGGCGCCAGGAACTGCACGACGTTGGGCGAGCCGGTGACCGTGAATTGCTCGTCACCGCGGCGGGTGTGCGCCACCGCGACGGCCAGGCCGGCGATGCAGGCGACCACGACAAGGGCGATCGCGATTCGCCGGATGAGGACAGTCCGGGGGTTCTCGAGCGGTGGTCGCGGCGACGTGGTGGTCATGGAACGTCTCACCGCCATCCTCGCACGGACGGTCACGGTTCCCCAGTGCGAGTACATGCCGGCAGTACCCTCGAACCGAATGGTCGTCTCGCGGATGACCGACCAAGTCGGTCGGGTGCTGGGCGGTCGGTACCGGTTGATCGCACCGATCGGGTCCGGTGCGTCGGCCCTCGTCTTCCTCGCCGACGACACGCGTCTGCGCCGGCGCATCGCGGTCAAGGTCCTGCACCACGGCCTCGCCGACGACGAAGCTTTCCTGCGCCGCTTCCGCGCCGAGGCGCACTCGGCTGCGGCGCTCAACCATCCGAACGTGCTCGCCGTCTACGACTGGGGCGAGGACGACGGCGAGCCGTATCTCGTCACCGAGTACCTCGACGGCGGCAGCCTGCGCGGGATGCTCGACGCCGGCCGGCGGTTGACCGCGTCGCAGGCCCTGGTCGTCGGACTCGAAGCAGCCCGCGCTCTCGACTACGCGCACAAGCGCGGCTTCGTCCACCGAGACATCAAGCCGGCGAACCTGCTCTTCGGCGAGGAAGGACGTCTGCGCGTCGGAGACTTCGGGCTCGCCCGCGCGCTGGCGGAGGCGGCCTGGACCGAGCCGGCGGGAGCGATGATCGGCACTGCCCGCTACGCCGCTCCGGAACAGGCGCGGGGCCAGCTCGTCGACGGCAAGGGCGACGTCTACTCGCTCGGGCTCGTGCTGATCGAAGCGGTCACCGGCCGCGTGCCCTTCACCGCGGACACGACGATCGCCACGCTCATGGGTCGGGTCGACACCCCCGTCGACGTCCCCGAAGAGCTGGGCCCGTTGCGGGCCCTGCTCGAACGCGCCGGCCGGCCCGATCCGACCGAGCGCCCCGATGCGGGCCAGCTCGCCGTCCGGCTGCTGGCGGCGTCGCAGTCGCTCGACCGCCCCGAGCCGCTGCCCCTGGTCGGCGCCACCGGGACTGCGAGCGACCTGGCGGTGGTCGATCGCGATCCGACGGAGCTGCCACCTCCGCGCCCCGGCGACGCCGTGGTGGAGGTCGAACGCGGTGAGCGACACCGACCCCCGAGACCGCAACCGACGCCGAGATCGAACCGGCCGGCGAACCCGAGCGCGCGGCCCCGCAAGCGCCGCCGACGCTGGCTCGTCGCGTTGGTCGTGGCGCTCGCCGTCCTGGCGCTCGGCTCCGGTGCCGCGTTCGCGTGGGTCAAGCTGCGCGTGCCCACGCACAAGGTGCCCGACGTTGGTCGGTCTCACCGAGCAGCAAGCACGCACGCAGGCGCAGGCCAATCACTGGAACGTCCGCAAGCTCGACGGTCGCCAGGACGGTTCCGTCATCGGCAACGTCATCGGTCAGGATCCCGCGGCGGGCAAGTCGCTCGCCGAGGACAAGACCGTCACCATCACCGTGTCCCTCGGCAACACGCTGGTCGCCGTGCCCGTCGATCTCGTCGGCAAGCCGGTTGCCGACGCCGCGGCGCGAACTGCAGGCCGTCGCACTCGACCTGGGCGCGCAGACGCCGCAGCACGACGAGTCGCGTCCCGTCCGGGACCATCATCGCCGTCGATCCGGCGACGCCACCGCAGTTGCCGAAGGGCGAGAAGGTCAACGTCACGGTGTCCGACGGCCCGGCGCCGCGGACGGTGCCACAGCTCAGCTCGACGATGTCGTTCCAACAGGCATCACAAGCGCTCGGCGCGCGACAACTCGTCGGCGTGCAGAGCGACAGCATCAACCAGTACAGCGACACCGTCCCCGCGGGCCAGATCATCGGGACCGACCCGGCCGCCGGCACCCAGGTCCCGCGCGACTCCAAGGTGAGGGTGATCTTCTCGAAGGGCCCGCAGCCGATCCCGATCCCGGACGTGCGCACCAAGTCGGTGGCCGATGCGACCGCCACCCTCCAAGCAGCCGGCTTCCCGGTCGTGGGTGTGACCGGCAGCCCGAGCAATCCGGTGTTGTTCACCGATCCGCCGCCGAACGAGCCCCACGTGAAGGGAACCGGCGTGACGCTCTTCACCCGTCGCTAGACCGACCCCGTAGTGTTCGCTCCATGGGAGCGCTGGAGGGTCGAGTCGCCATCATCACGGGCGCGGGACGCGGCATCGGTCGTGAGCACGCGCTGCTGTTCGCGGCGGAAGGCGCCAAGGTGGTCGTCAACGACCTCGGCGGCGCGCCCGACGGCGGAGGAAGCGACCGCACCGCGGCCGAACAGGTCGCCGACGAGATCACCGCGACCGGCGGCGAGGCAGTGGCCAACGCCGACGACGTCGCGGACTGGGAGGGTGGCCAGCGTCTGATCAACGCGGCGGTCGAGTCGTTCGGGCGGCTCGACGTGCTCGTCAACAACGCCGGCATCCTGCGCGACCGCGTGCTCGTGAACATGACCGAGAACGAGTGGGACGACGTGATCAAGGTCCACCTCAAGGGTCACTTCGTGCCGACGCGCTGGGCGGCCACGTACTGGCGCGAGCAGACGAAGGCCGGGGTCGAGGTGAAGGCGAACATCGTCAACACGTCATCGACGTCCGGATTGATCGGCAATCCCGGCCAGACGAACTACGGAGCGGCCAAGGCGGGCATCGGCGCCTTCTCGTCGATCTGCTCGCAGGAGCTCTCCCGCTACGGCGTCCGCACCAACTGCATCTCGCCGGCGGCGCGCACCCGGCTCACCGAAGCCACTCCCGGACTCGGCGAGGTGGTGAAGGCGCCGGCCGACGAGGCCGTGTTCGACATCTGGGACCCGGCGAACATCTCGCCGCTCGTCGCCTACCTCGCCACGGAGGACTGCCCGTTCAACGGCGCCACCTTCTTCGTGCAGGGCGGGCGAGTGAACCGCATGCTCGGGTGGCGGATGGACGAAGGCGTCGAGCTCGACCACCGGTGGTCGGTGAAGGAGCTGGCCGAGCAGCTGCCGTCGCTGCTGTGACGTTTGACCCGTTGACCGGGCGCCGGTCCGGTCGTACGGTGGCAATCGTCTGATTCGGACTGTCGAATCCGTCGACCGACCGAAACCCGATCAAGTCGCAGGGGGTTCCGCCATGAACCGTTATCTCGAGGGCAACTACGCACCGGTGACCGAGGAGATGACCGAGACCGAACTGGCGGTCACGGGCACGCTGCCCGGCCTGGCTCGATGGCCGGTACCTCCGCAACGGACCGAACCCGATCTCGGCCGATCCGGCGACGTACCACTGGTTCACCGGCGACGGCATGGTCCACGGTGTTCGCCTGCGCGACGGCCGGGCCGAGTGGTATCGCAACCGGTGGGTCCGCAACGAGTCGGTCGCCGCCGCGCTGGGCGAGACGTGGAAGGGCGGACCGGTCCACGAGGGCTTCGACTTCGCGGCCAACACCAACGTGATCGGCCACGCAGGCCGCACCTTCGCGATCGTCGAGGCCGGGTCGCGGCCCTACGAGCTCACCGACGAGCTCGAGACCGTCGGCGTGTGCGACTTCGACGGCACCCTGCCCGGTGGCTACACCGCCCATCCCGAAGCGCGACCCGGCCACGGGCGAGCTGCACGCCGTGTCGTACTTCTTCGGCTGGGGCAACAAGGTCCAGTACTCGGTGATCGACCGCGAGGGCCGCGTCCGCCGCACCGTCGACGTCGAAACCGGCGCCAGCCCGATGCTGCACGACATGTCGCTCACGGAGCGTTACGCGGTGATCTACGACCTGCCGGTCACGTTCGACATCGACCTCGCGGCGTCCGGCAGCAGCTTCCCGTACGCGTGGGATCCCGAGTACCAGGCGCGGTCGGGCTGCTTCCCGAGGGAGGGGAGCGCCGACGACGTCCGTTGGTTCGACGTCGAGCAGTGCTACGTCTTCCACCCGCTCAACGCGTACGACGACGGCGACCGCGTCGTGCTCGACGTGGTCCGCCATCCCCGCATGTTCGACCGCAACCGTCTCGGTCCGGACGAGGGCCGGCCGACGCTCGATCGCTGGACGGTCGACCTCGTCGCCGGCAAGGTCCTCGAGGAACGGCTCGACGACCGGGGCCAGGAGTTCCCGCGAGTCGACGAGCGGCTGGTCGGCCGCCGGCATCGGTACGGCTACAGCGTCGCCGTCGTCGAAGACGACGACGACGCATCTCGACTTCGGCGCGAACGCCCTGCTCAAGCACGACCTGGTGGCCGGCACGACCCAGGCACGCGAGTTCCACAACGGCGCGGCAGCGGAGTTCGTGATGGTCCCGTCGTCGCCGGACGCCGCCGAGGACGACGGCGTGCTCATGGGCTTCGTCTACGACCGCGCCCGCGACGCGTCCGACCTCGTCGTGCTCGACGCCGGCACGATGGACGACGTGGCCTCCGTTCATCTGCCGGTGCGCGTGCCGTACGGCTTCCACGGGAACTGGGTGCCGTCATCTGGATGACGCCGTCACCCCGATGAGGTGATGTTGCCGTGCCTGTACGGAACGTAGTGGTCCGTGTAGAGTGCGTAGAAAGAGAAATCCACAGGGTCCGCTGGGGCGGACCTGCTGGACGCGGTGTTCCCCAGCCGCCGCGATGAGGCAGCCGCCCCAGCCGACTCTGCGGGCTTGCTGCGTTACTCGGTGATCTCCTTGATGCGCTGCGCCACCTGCTGCGCGGCGGGGTCGGGCGGTGCCGACTGCATGGCCATCAGCTTCGTCATGTCGCCCTGCACCTTGATCTTGCCGGCCATGAAGGCCTGCATTCCGGCCTGAGGGTTCTGGTCGACGATGATCGCCTTCGCCGTCTCGTAGTCGAGGGTGACCGTGAGGTCCGGGTTCTCGAGATGGCCGAGGTCGAGGTCGACGTCGCCGCTCGAGGTGTCGAGGTGCACGTTGACCGTGCCGTCGCCGAAGGGCACGTCGGTGATGATCTGGTTCATCCGAACCGTGTGAGCCGGCGGCGCGCCCTGCCCCTCGAACTCGTCACGGACCTTCTTCGCCTCGGCGACCCATTCGTCGGTCAGGAACTTGTAGGGCACGGGAACTCCTTGTCGTCGTGGATGGCGGTCTCGGGCCGGTGGTGGGCGAAGCTAGCCGCTCCGCCGATTTCTGTCCGCGGCCTGGGCGATCTCGTCGTCTGCTGCCAGCGTGCGCACGACGAAACGTCCGACGAACGACGCGAGCTCGCCGATGGGCACGTCGGTGCGGCCGGTGCGATGGAAGTGGCTGTACATGCCGACGACGCCGACCACGCCACGGGCGAGGAGCATGGGATCCTCGTCGTGGATGAGGCCGGCATCGATGCCTTCGCGGATCAAGCCGGCAACGTCGGCGACGTGGACCTCGGTGCCCTTGCGCAGGACGTCGACGAACTGGCGGTCGACGCTTTCGACCTCGAGGAGGGCGAAGAACGGCGCGTTGATGGCCATGAACCGAACGGACGCCTCGGCGCCTTGTCGGATGCGTGTGAGCGGATCGGCGCTCGGATCGAGGGCCTCGCCCTGTGAACGGCGCAGGCGGAGCCGGATCTCGTCGGCCAGTTCAGCGAACAGCTGCTCCTTGTTGTCGAAGTACCAGTAGAACAGCCCCTTCGCGACACCGGCCTCGCGGACGATGTCGATGACCCGGGTGTCGTCGTAGCCCCGCTCGGCGAACAGGCGCGCCGCGCAGTCCAGGAGCTGTTGCTTGCGCTCCTGGCCCTGCTGCGTGAGCCGTCGCTCTTCGGCCATCGAGCCGACCAGTCCAGTCCCTTCTTGACCGGCGGGTCAATGTCGCACCGGTAGGGTGGACGGCCTGTGGCAGCGGGAACCCGAGGCGAACGGCTCGACAGCCGAGACCGCAATCCGAAGTGGCAGAACCCGCCGCTGAAGATCGACATGTCGATCTGCATCAACTGCGACACCTGCATCCGCCACTGCCCGCCCCAGTTCGGCGCCATCTTCAACCACGGGATCGACGTGATCATCATCCCCGAGCTGTGCTCGGGCTGCGGCAAGTGCCTGCCTCCGGTGTGTCCGGTCGACTGCATCCTCGAGGATCCGGACTGGAAGGCCGCCCCCGACGACTGGTGGGACGAGCCCGCCATCGACGACCCCTACAAGTAGGCGCTCTCTCCCGGTCCCGAATGTTGGTGCGATTCCGGGGCCATGGCCCCGGAATCGACCCGAAGAAGCGTGGTGTGGCGGGTCGCCGAACGTCCCGCCTAACGTCGTGAGCGATGCGCCGTCTGGCGGGGGCCCTCGGGATCGTGGTGACGACGGTCGCGTTCGTCATCGCGGCACACCCGGCGAGCGCGCAAGAGGTGCCGACGGTACGCATCGCCGGCACGACGTCGATGTCGGAGACGCAACAGTGCTTCACCGAGCCGACGTTCACGGCCGGCTCCTTCACGTTGGCGCGCAGCAGCGGAGCCGGCACGCTCGAGGTGACCTTCCACATCAGCGGCGGCCCGACGGACCTGAACAGCGATCCGGCGGCTGGTGCCGACCACACCGCGACCTTCGCCAGTGGTCAGACGCAGGTCACCGTCACGGTCCATCCGGCGCTCGGCGGCGGCCAAGCCACGGTCTCGGTCGTCGACGGCACCGCCTACGACCTCGGTAGTCCGTCCACGGCCACGATTGCGAAGTCGGTGACGCCGGCGCAGTGCACGCAGACGCAGACGACGCGCCCTCGGAACCTCGCGCGCACAGGCTCGCCGTCCTCTCGATTCGGCCTCGTCCTCATCGGATTCGGGATGATCGTGGCAGGAATGGCCATGAAGCGAGTCGCCGACAGCCGCGTACGATGACGACGCGATGCCGCCGATCTCCCGCGACGACGTCCTGCACGTCGCCAAGCTCGCACGCCTCGACCTGACCGAGGCCGAGCTCGAGCTGTTCACGCCACAGCTCTCGGCGGTGCTCGAACACGCCGCGGACGTCGAAGCGCTCGATGTCGCCGACGTTCCTCCGACCGCGCATCCCTACCCGTTGCGCAACGTCTTCCGCGCGGACGAACGACGTCCGGGTGTCGACCGCGACGAAGTGCTCGCGGCGGCGCCGGATGTCGAGGACGGACGCTTCAAGGTCCCCGCGATCCTGAGTGACGAATTCCGTGCAGCACGCGGTTCGCAGTGGCGCAGGCCGTCAGGGACGGCGACCGCAGCGCGGCGACGTCGTCGAAGAGCACCTCGCTCGCATCGACGAGCGCGAGTCGGAGCTGCATGCCTTCAACCTCGTCCTCGCCGACGAGGCCCGCGCCGAGGCCGACGCCATCGACCGACGCATCGAGCGGGGCGACGATCCGGGGCCGCTCGCCGGTGTCCCGGTCGCGCTCAAGGACAACTTCTGCACGCGAGGCGTGCCCACCACGTGCTCGTCGAAGATCCTCGAGGGCTGGCGCCCCCCGTACGACGCGACCGTCGTCGATCGACTGCGCGCCGCCGGTGCGGTCATCGTGGGCAAGACGAACCTCGACGAGTTCGCCATGGGCTCCTCGACCGAGAACTCGGCCTTCGGTCCGACGCGAAATCCCCACGATCCGTCCCGGGTCCCGGGTGGGTCGAGCGGCGGCAGCGCGGCGGCGGTCGCGGCCGGCTTCGCACCGCTGGCGTTCGGATCCGACACGGGCGGGTCGATCCGTCAGCCGGCCGCACTGTGCGGCGTGGTCGGCATGAAGCCGACCTACGGACTCGTGTCTCGCTACGGGCTGGTCGCGTTCGCATCGAGCCTCGACCAGATCGGCCCGTTCGCCATGACGGTGGCCGACGCCGCTGTCGCCCTCGAGACCATCGCCGGCCATGATCCGTGTGACACGACTTCGATACCCGAGGCGGTCCCTTCCGTCGCCGAGACGCTCGACGAGGGTGTCGACGGTCTGCGCATCGGCGTCATCTCCGAGTTCCTCGAGGCCGACGGGCTCGCCCCGGACGTCGCGGCGAAGGTGCGCGAGGCCGCCGACGCGCTCGAGCGTGCCGGCGCCAAGGTCGACGATGCATCGGTGCCGTCGACGATCTACGGCCTGTCGGCCTACTACCTGATCGCGCCGGCGGAGGCGTCGAGCAACCTCGCCCGTTACGACGGTGTTCGCTACGGGCTGCGGGTCGACGCGCCGACCACCGCGGACATGAATGCAGCCACACGTACAGCGGGGTTCGGCGCCGAGGTGAAGCGTCGCATCATGCTGGGCACGTACGCACTGTCGGCGGGGTACTACGACGCCTACTACGGCAAGGCGCTCCGCGTCCGCACGTTGATCTTGCGCGACTTCGACCGCGCGTACGAGTCGTTCGATCTCCTGCTCGGTCCGACCGCGCCCGCGACGGCGTTCCCGTTCGGCGCGAAGGCCGATCCGTTGGCGATGTATCTCAACGACGTGTTCACGATCCCGTCGAACCTCGCCGGTCATCCCGCGATGTCGGTGCCGTTCGGCACGGGCGACGACGGCTTGCCTGTCGGCGTGCAGGTGCTCGCGCCGGCGTTGGCCGAAGCGACGATGTTCCGCGCGGCGGCAGCGTTGGAGGCAGCAGCATGACCGACACCCTCGACGGCTGGGAGATCGTCATCGGGCTCGAGGTGCACTGTGAGCTCGCGACGAAGACCAAGCTGTTCTGCGGGTGTGCGAACGTGTTCGGCGACGAGCCGAACACCAACGTGTGCCCGGTGTGCCTCGGCTTGCCGGGATCGCTTCCCGTGGTCAACGAGCAGGCGGTCGAGCTCGCGCTCCGGCTCGGGCAGGCGCTGCACTGCACGGCGAAGCCCGGTGTCTTCGCGCGCAAGAACTACTTCTATCCCGACATGCCGAAGGACTATCAGATCTCGCAGTACGACCAGCCGACCAACGTCGACGGCTGGCTCGACCTGCCGTCGGGCATGCGCGTCGGCATCGAACGCGCGCACATCGAGGAGGACACGGGAAAGAACACGCACGTCGGTGGCGACGGTCGCATCCACGGTGCGGACTATTCGCTCATCGACTACAACCGCGCCGGCATCCCGCTCGTCGAGATCGTGAGCCGCCCCGATCTGCGTGGCTCAGAGCAGGCTCGGGAGTACGTGGGGGAGTTGCGCGACATCCTCGTCGCAACGGACGTGTCCGATGCGCGGATGGAAGAAGGATCGATGCGCGTCGACGCGAACGTGTCCGTCCGTCGCAACGGCGACGACACGTATGGCACTCGGTGCGAGATCAAGAACCTCAACTCGCTTCGTTCCCTCGGCCGTGCCATCGAATACGAGGCGCGCCGGCAGGTCGATCTCATCGACGCGGGCGAACGGGTGCATCAAGAGACCCGTCATTGGGACGAAGCCGTGGGCCTGACCCGTAGCGGGCGCAGCAAGGAAGAGGCCGAGGACTACCGCTACTTCCAGGAGCCCGATCTCGTGCCGCTCGAGCCCGAGGACGCGATGCTGGCCGAGCTCGTCGCCACCATGCCGCCGTTGCCCGCGGATCGGCGGACCCACCTCGCCCACGCGACGGGCGCGGCGCCGACCGATCGTGCAGTCGTGATCGCGGTCGCTCGCGGGCTGGACGAGCTCGCCCTGGCGGCGGTCGACGCGGGCGGTGACCCGGCGCGCGTACTGAATCACGTCGAGCACAACCTCGCGGTCGAAGGCGCGGCATCGGTCGATCCCGCCGCGCTCGCGACGCTCACGCGCATGGAGATCGACGGCGCAGTGACGGCGACGCAGGCGAAGACCGTGCTCGCCGAGCTGGTGAACGGCGCCTCCGATCCCGTCGCGGTCGCGGCCGCCAAAGGATTCGAGGCGATGGATGTGTCGGCACTCGAATCGGTCGTCGACGAAGTCATCGTCGCGAACGGCGACACATGGGAGCGGTTCGTGGGCGGCGAGGGCAAAGCCGGGGGGTTCCTCACCGGTCAGGTGATGAAGGCCACCAACGGCAAAGCCGACGGCAAGGCCGTCAACGCGATATTGCAGCGGCGCAAGGGGGTCTCCACGCGGTAGACCGCTGCGGTGACATACGAGATTGCCGCCATCGGGCCCGACGATCTGGCCGACCTCGGACGTGTCGTCTCGGCTGCGTTCGGCGAGGTCCTCACCGATCAACAGGTCGAGGACGAGCGCCTCATCACCGAGTACGACCGCATGATCGGCGTTGTCGACGGCGGGCAGTTCGTGGCCGGTGCCGGCGCGTACAGCTTCGAGCACACATTGCCGGGTTGCACGACGATTCCCGTTGCCGGTGTCACGTGGGTCGGCTGCCTGCCGTCGCATCGTCGGCGCGGCGTCTTGACGTCGATGATGCGCCACCAGCTCGACGACGTCGCAGCGCGGGGTGAGTCGGTGGCGATCCTGACCGCTTCGGAGGCAGTCATCTACGGACGGTTCGGCTACGGCCTCTCCTCGCAGCTCTCTTGGGCGAAGGTCTCGAAGAAGCGCAGCTCGTTCGTGCGCGAGCCACAGACCAGCGGACGCATCCGGTACGTGTGGGGTGACGAGCGGACCAAGGTGATTCCTCCTGTGTTCGACGAGTGGCGTCGCCTGCGTCCGGGCTCGGTCGATCGCAACGAGGGAAAGTGGAAGGGCTACCTCCTCGATCGCGAGCGTGACCGTGACGGAGCTTCGGAGGCGTTCACGGTCGTCCACGAGGATGACAACGGCGCGGCAGACGGCTATGCGTGGTATCGGATCCGGCACGGCTCGTGAGTACGTCCCGAACGCCATCGTGGCGCGTGAGGTGATCGCCATCGATCCGGAGGTCGAAGCCGCGCTGTGGCGGTTCCTGCTCGACCTCGACCTCGCCGACGAGTTGGAGGCTCAGCTGCAGCCGTTGGACAGCGCGCTTCCGATGCGCCTGGCCGACTACCGCGCGTACCGCGTCACGTTCATCGGTGACTTCCTCTGGACGCGTGTGCTCGACGCCCCTGCGGCGCTGTCGGCCCGGCGGTACGGAACCGATGGTTCGCTCGTCATCGACGTCGTCGACGACTTCCGTCCCGACGGGGCGGCGAACGGACGGTTCCGGCTCGACGCATCGCCCGAGGGCGCGTCGTGCAAGCCGGTCGACCGCTCGGTCGACCCGGACATCAGCGTGTCCGCCGCCGGGCTCGGGAGCGCCTACCTCGGGGGCGTGTCGTGGACGACATTGGCCGCCGCCGGACGGGCGAGCGGGACGCGTGAGGCCCTGCACCGCGCTGATCTGCTCTTCTCGAGCACCCCGCTGCCATTCTGCAATACGGGATTCTGATCGGTCACGCCCGTACCGCACCGGTCACCGCCCACCGACCGGACAGGAAGCGAACGCCGAGGCCGACGAGGCGAGCGAGCATGAAGGCAACGATCGCGGCCCACAGCCAACCGACGCCGAGGTCGAGCTCGAGGACCAGTGCGCCGCCGGCGACGAACACCAGCGCCGACGCCCACCATCGCCCACGCCAAGTAGCGCAGGTCTCCCGCCCCGATGAGGACGCCGTCGAGCACGAACACGAGTCCGTTGAAGGGCTGCATGAGCGCCACGTACCACAGCAGGAACGAGGCGAGCGCGAGCACGGCGGGATCGTCGGTGAAGATGTGGGGCAGCGCGTTGCGGAACACGATGACCACTGCGCCGAACACGGCGCCGGCGACGAACCCGATCCACAGCATTCGCCGGCTCATGGCCACGGCTTCGTCGGCATCGCCCGCGCCGAGCTCCTTGCCGACGATGGCCTGCGCCGCGATCGCGATGGCATCGAGGGCGAGCGCGAGGAAGTTCCACAACTCGAACGCGATCGCATACGCGGCAACTTCGACGGGGCCGATGCGCGCGGCGATCGCGATCCCCAGCGTGAGTGAGCCGCGCAACGCCGCGGTGCGAACGAACAACGGACCGCCCGTTCTCGCCAGCGCGCGCACCGACGAGCCATGAGGCCGCACGGACACGTGACGCGTCCGAACCGACCGCCCGATTCGCGTCACGTACACGCCGGCGCCGATGTACTGGGCGAGCACGGTCGCGAGCGCTGATGCGCCGATGCCATAGCCCACGCCGTTGATGAGGAACAGCTCGAACCCGAGGTTGAAGATGTTGGTGCCCACCGCCACCATCAGGGGCGTCACCGTGTCCTGCATGCCCCGCAAGTAGCCGGTGCCCGCGAGCGTCACCAGGATCGCGGGGACGCCCAGCACGCTGATGCGCAGATAGATCTCGGCGTTCGTCGCGACATCGCCCGATGCACCGAGCACGCGGACCAACCAGTCCGCACCGAAGAAGCCGGCCGGCACGAGTACCGCGGCGATGAGGAGCGCCAGCCACATCCCTTGCACCGCCAAGTGGGCGGCCTCACGCTCGTCGCCGGCGCCGAGCAGACGGGCCACCGCCGCGGTCGTCCCGTACGCCAGGAAGATGAAGATGGCGTAGCCCGTCAGAAGGACGGACGAAGCGATCGCCAGACCGGCGAGCTGGGGCGTGCCGAGGTGCCCGACGACCGCCGTGTCGGCGAGGATGTAGAGCGGCTCGGCTACGAGCGCGCCGAACGTGGGTATCGCGAGCCTTGCGATCTCCCGGTCACGAGCGCGCACAGCAGGACGGTAGGTTCCGACGAACGGTGAAGAGCACACTTTGGCGCCACCGCGACTTCGATCTCCTGTGGGCCGGTCAGACGGTCAGCCGGGTCGGAACCGAAGTCAGCACGCTCGCCATTCCGCTCATCGCCATCGAGTTGTTGCACGCGACGACGTTCGAGGTCGGGCTGCTCACCGCGGTGGAGTTCTTGCCGTTCCTGTTGGTGGGATTGCCCGCGGGCGCGTGGGTCGATCGCGTGCGGAAGCGGCACGTGCTGCTGGTTGCCGACCTGGGTCGCCTCATCGCGCTCGGCTCGATACCGGTCGCGTCCGCAATCGCGAGCGTGACGCTCCCACATCTCTTCGTGGTTGCATTCGTGACGGGAGTGTTCACCGTGTTCTTCGACGTGGCCTACCAGTCCTACCTGCCCGAGCTCGTGGGCCTCGACCACCTCGTCGAAGGGAACGCGAAGCTGACCGCGACCGAATCGGCCGCACACGTCGCGGGCCCGGGCGTCGCCGGTGCGCTCATCGGCGCGGTTGGTGCTGTGACCGCGATCGTGGCCGACGCCATCAGCTACGCCGTGTCATTCGTCTGCGTGATCGCGATACGACGTCCGAGCGAACGATCGCCGAGTGGCGCCGACGTGCAGACGAGTCTCGTGCACGACATCGGCGAAGGCCTTCGATACGTCTGGCACGAGCACCGGATCCGCGCCGTCGCGTTCTGCACTGCCACCTCGAATCTCTTCGCGGGGGTCGGTACCGCGGTGGTCATCTTGCTGATGAGCCGCGAACTCGGGTTCGGCAGCGGCCTGATCGGCCTCGTGTTCGCGGTCGGAGGAATCGGCGGTGTGCTGGGCGCGGTCGCCGCTCCACGGCTCGCGGAATGGCTCGGCGTGGGCAAGGCGATCGTCTGGTCGATCGCGCTCGGCGGCATCGGTCCCGCGTTGATCGCGATCGCGACCGGAGAACTGGCGTTCGCACTGCTCGCAACTGGCATCGCGATCCAAGCGGGAACCGGCGCGGCGTACAACATCAATCAGGTCTCGGTTCGCCAGGCGATCTGTCCACCGCGGCTGCTCGGCCGGATGAACGCCAGCGTCCGCTTCCTCGTGTGGGGCACGCTCCCGATCGGCGGCTTTCTCGGCGGCGCGTTCGGATCGCTGTTCGGTCTCCGGACAACGTTGTGGATCGCGGCGATCGGCCAGGCCGGAGCGTTCCTGTGGTTGCTGCCGTCGCCGGTACCGCAGATGCGAGGCATCCCGCAGCCCATCGAGGGGGGACCGGCGCCCGAGCCGATGCTCGGTGCAACCGTCGAGGCGCCGACGCCCTGACGCAGCACTACCCTCAGCGGCGATGGCCGAGCACGACAGCAATCCGATGAAGCCGCGCAGCTACGAAGTCACCGACGGCGACGAACGCGCGCCGGCACGGGCCATGTTGCGCGCCATCGGCATGACCGACGACGACTGGAACAAGTCGCAAGTCGGCGTGTGCTCGTCGTGGAACGAGGTCACGCCGTGCAACATGCCGCTCGACCGGCTGGCGAAACGCTCGAAAGAAGGGGTGCGCGCCGCGGGCGGCTACCCGATCGAGTTCAACACGATCGCCATCTCGGACGGGATCTCGATGGGACACGAAGGCATGCGCGCCTCGCTCGTCTCGCGCGAGATCATCGCCGATTCCGTCGAGATCGTCATGCACGCCGAACGCCTCGACGCGCTGATCACGTTCGCCGGTTGCGACAAGAGCTTGCCCGGGATGCTGATGGCGGCGGCGCGGCTCAACCTTCCGTCCGTGTTCCTCTACGGCGGATCGATCCTGCCGGGGGAGTACAAGGGCCAGGCCCTCGACATCGTCAGCGTGTTCGAAGCCGTCGGCGCCCACGCCGCAGGCACCATGTCGGACGAGGACCTGCGCGGCATCGAGTGCAACGCCTGCCCGAGCGAAGGCAGCTGCGCGGGGATGTTCACCGCGAACACGATGGCGTCGGTGGCCGAGGCGCTGGGGATGTCGTTGCCGGGGTCGTCCTCGGCGCCCGCGCCCGACAGTCGCCGCGACGACTTCGCGTACGAGTCCGGCAAGGCGGTCATACGCCTGCTCGAGCTGGGCATCCGTCCTCGCCAGATCATGACGAAGGAGGCGTTCGAGAACGCGATCGCGATCGTCATGGCCCTCGGTGGATCGACGAATGCGGTGTTGCACCTGCTCGCAATCGCCAACGAGGCGCGTGTCGAGCTCGAGCTCGACGACTTCAACAAGATGGCGGCACGCGTCCCGCACATCGCGGACATGAAACCCCATGGCCGCTTCCACATGGTCGACCTCGACCGGGTGGGCGGCGTGCCGGTCGTCCTCCGACACCTGCTCGAGGCAGGACTGTTGCACGGCGACTGCCTGACCGTCACCGGCAAGACCGTCGCCGAGAACCTCGCCGACCTCGATCCTCCGGCACCCGACGGCGAAGTCGTCGTCGGGCTCGACCGGCCGCTGCACCAGCGCGGCGGGATCGCGGTGATCGAAGGATCCTTGGCGCCGAAGGGTGCGGTGGTGAAGGTCGCCGGCATCGACTTCGACCGGTTCGAGGGGCCGGCCCGCGTGTTCGACGGTGAGGACGGGGCCATGGATGCGATCCTCGCCGGCTCGATCCGACCCGGTGAAGTCGTCGTCATCCGCTACGAGGGACCGAAGGGCGGTCCGGGAATGCGCGAGATGCTCGCCGTCACGGGCGCGATGAAGGGCGCGGGACGTGGCGCGGACTGCGCGCTCGTGACCGACGGCAGGTTCTCGGGCGGGACGCACGGGTTCTGCGTCGGCCACGTCGCCCCCGAGGCGGTGGACGGTGGACCGATCGCGTTCGTCCGGGACGGCGATCGCGTCGTGATCGACGTCGACACCCTGTCCATCGACCTCGACGTCCCCGCCGACGAGCTCGCACGCCGCCGCGCCGACTGGAAGCTGCCGCAACCGCGCTACACGTCCGGCGTGCTCGCCAAGTACGCGAAGCTCGCCCAAGGCGCAGAGCGCGGCGCGATCACCGAAGCCTGACGTCTCTCTCCGTTCTGGCGTCAACGAGTGCGGATATGCGCCCTGGTTGACGCCAGAATGTGAGAAGACGGCGCCCTTCCGAGTTGCCCTGCGGTGGGATCGATGGCACTATGCCCTTTCGATGTCCCGCACCCCTCTCATCCTCGTAGTAGTGACCTAGCGCACGCTCCTTCACCCGCGTGTGCGCTCAACGACCTCCCAGCCGGGAGGTCGTCGTCGTTTTCGACTTGCTTCCGGAGCCAACATGCCGCAGATCAACGGTGGTCAAGCACTGATCAAATCCCTCGAGATGGAGGGGGTCGAGGTCATCTTCGGCCTCCCGGGCGGAGCCATCCTCCCCGTGTACGACCCCATCATCGACTCGCCGATCCGCCACATCCTCGTGCGCCACGAGCAGGGCGCGGGCCACATGGCGGAGGGGTTCGCCCATGCGACTGGACGTCCGGGCGTGGCGATGGTGACCAGCGGTCCTGCGGCCACCAACATCGTGACGCCGCTGTGTGACGCGTACATGGACTCGATCCCGATCGTCGTGATCACCGGGCAGGTCGGCACGCCGTCGATCGGCACCGATGCGTTCCAGGAGTGCGACACCGTCGGCATCACGCGCTCGGTGACGAAGCACAACGAGCTCGTCACCGAGGCGGCTGACATCCCTCGGGCGGTGCGCGAGGCGTTCCACATCGCCACCACCGGTCGCCCCGGTCCGGTGTTGCTCGACATCCCGAAGGACATCGTCGACCCGAAGAACCCGCGGTCGGCCCTCGACTGGTACTGGCCTTCCGACGCGGAACTGTCAGCAGGACTGCCGGGTTACAAGCCCACGACGAAGGGTCATCCTCGCAAGATCAAGGACGCGGCGGAGCTCATCGTCCAGAGCACCCGGCCCGTGATCTACGCGGGCGGCGGCATCTTGAAAGCGCGTGCAGCGGAAGCGTTGCTCGAGCTGGCCGAGCTGTGCGACATCCCGGTGGTCACGACGCTCATGGCACGAGGTGCGTTCCCCGACGACCATCGGTTGTGCCTCGGGATGCCGGGCATGCACGGCAACTACACGGCCGTGACGTCGATGCAGAACTCGGACCTGCTCATCGCGCTCGGGTTCGCGCTTCGACGATCGTGTGACCGGCAAGATCCCGAACTTCGCGCCCGACGCCAAGATCATCCACGTCGACATCGACCCTGCCGAGCTCGGCAAGGTCCGTCGTCCCGATGTTCCGATCGTCGGCGATTGCCGGCTCGTGATCGAAGAGCTCGTGCGTGCCGTCAAGGATCTCGGCGGTGCGGCGGCGCAACCGGATCGCAGCACGTGGAAGTCCACGGTGTCCGGTTGGCAGGAGAAGTACCCGCTGACGTACGAGCAGTCGGAACCGGGCGACGCGCTCAAGCCGCAGTTCGTGCTCGAACAGCTTCGCGCCGCGACTCCGAGCGACACGATCGTGGTCTCGGGCGTCGGCCAGCATCAGATGTGGACCTCGCAGTACTGGAAGTTCAACCATCCGTACACGTGGGTGAACTCCGGCGGCCTCGGGACGATGGGCTTCGCGGTGCCGGCCGCGATCGGCGCCAAAGTTGGCCGACCCGATCGCATGGTCTGGGCCGTCGACGGCGACGGCTGCTTCCAGATGACCGCGCAAGAGCTCGTGACCGCGGCGACGGAACGCATTCCGATCAAGGTCGCCATCCTCAACAACGCGTACCTCGGCATGGTCCGACAGTGGCAGGAGATGTTCTACGAGGAGCGCTACAGCGAGGTGTACCTGTCACCGGACCTACCCGACTACAAGATGTGGGCCGAGGCGATGGGGTGCATCGGCATCCGGGTCGAAGCGCCGGAAGAGGTCCAGCCCGCCATCGACAAGGCGAACAACATCGACGACCGTCCGGTCGTGATCGAGTTCCGCACCGACAGCCGCGAGAAGGTGTTCCCGATGGTGCCGGCCGGTGCGTCGAACGACGACATCATCACCTTCCAGTCGCATCAAGAGGTGGTCCAATGAGCGAGCGAATCGCGAGCGCAACCGCCACGGAGCCGGTCATGAGCGACGGTTACCGCCATCACATCCTGTCGGTGCTCGTCGAGAACAAACCCGGCGTGCTCGCGCGCGTCTCCGGACTGTTCGCCGCGGCGCGGCTACAACATCTTCAGCCTCGCCGTCGCGCCCACGGAGAACGAGCGCTTCAGCCGGCTGACGATCGTCGTCGACGTCGAGTCGGCACCGCTCGAGCAGATGGTGAAGCAGCTCTTCAAGTTGATCCACGTCGTGAAGATCACCGAGCTCGATCCGCGGGAGTCAGTCGAGCGCGAGTTGCTGTTGGCCACCGTGTCCGCCGCGCCCGACATCCGTGGTCAGATCATCGAGCTGGTGCAGGTGTTCGGCGGTCGGATCCTCGCCGTCGGACAGGACGCCCTCACGATCAGCCTCGAAGGGGCGCCGGACAAGGTCGACGACTTTGAAGAGCTGCTGCGTCCGTATGGGATCGTGGAGCTGCAACGCACCGGTCGGGTCGCATTGCCGCGGCTCGATCGCTCGCCCCGAGCCCGCATCGCACGAGTTTCCTGAACGACTGAACGAGAGGCAGACAGATGGCCAACGTGTACTACGAGAAGGACGCCGACTCCTCGCTCGTCGCCAGCCGCAAGGTGGCGATCATCGGATACGGCTCGCAGGGCCATGCACACGCCCTCAACCTGAAGGACTCGGGCGTCGACGTGCGCGTCGGTCTTCGTGAGGGCTCGTCGTCGAGGGAGAAGGCGGAGACGGCGGGTCTGCCTGTGGTGTCGATCGACCAGGCGGCCGCAGAGGCCGACCTCGTGATGATGCTGCTGCCCGACACCGAACAGCGCGACGTGTACGAGCAGGCGATCGCGCCGAACCTCAAGGGAGGCGACGCGCTGTTCTTCGCGCACGGCTTCAACATTCGGTTCGACCAGATCAAGCCGGCGGCGGACGTCGATGTGGCGATGGTGGCGCCGAAGGGCCCGGGACACCTCGTGCGTCGTACGTACACCGAGGGCGGCGGCGTGCCTTGTCTCGTCGCGGTCTCACAGGACGCGAGCGGCAAAGCGAGGGAGCTCGCGCTGTCGTACGCGAACGGCATCGGCGGCACGCGTGCCGGCGTGCTCGAGACGACCTTCGAGGAAGAGACCGAGACCGACCTGTTCGGCGAGCAGGTCGTGCTGTGCGGCGGGCTCACGTCACTCGTGCAGGCGGGATTCGAGACGCTCGTGGGGGCGGGGTACCAGCCCGAGTCCGCCTACTTCGAGTGCTTGCACGAGCTCAAGCTGATCGTCGACCTCATGTACGAGGAAGGCATCTCCGGCATGCGCTACTCGATCTCCGACACGGCCAAGTACGGCGACGTCACGCGCGGGCCCCGCATCATCAACGAGGACACGAAGGCCGAGATGCGACGCATCCTCGACGAGATCCAAGACGGCCGCTTCGCGGATGAGTGGATCGCCGAGAGCCGAGGCGGGCGCAAGCGGTTCCACGAGTTGCTGGCGAAGGGCGCCGAGCATCCCGTCGAGCGGGTCGGCAAGGACCTGCGGGCGATGATGCCGTGGATCTCCGCCGGCAAGCAGTCCGTGACGGACGTGAGCGGCGGCGGCGACGTCTACGCGAGCGTTGCTGTTCGCGTTCTGGCGTGCATGACCTACATCCCGTGTAGGTGATGCACGCCGAAACGAGATGGAGGCGTGCTACATCGTTTCGGCGAAGCTGACCTCGCCCTGGCCTCGCAGCACGTTCTTCAGCAGCTTGCCGGATGCGTTGCGCGGCAGCTTCTCGTCCTGGATCTCGACGTACGCGGGAACCTTGAAGTTGGCGAGGCCCTCGGCGACCCACGAGCGCACCTCTTGCTCCGTGATCGATTCGCCCGGCTCGACCTGCACGACGGCCTTGACCTCTTCGCCGAGCTCGGGATGAGGGACGCCGATGACCGCGGCGTCCGCGATCGCAGGATGCTCGACGAGGCGGTTCTCGATCTCGACGCAGTAGATGTTCTCGCCGCCTCGGATGATCATGTCCTTCTTGCGATCGGTGATGAAGAGGAAGCCGTCGTCGTCGACGTAGCCGACGTCGCCCGTGTACAGCCATCCGTCGCGCACGGTCTCCGCGGTCGCCTCCGGCTTGTTCCAGTAGCCGGCCATGATGAGCGGCCCGTACATCGTCACTTCACCGGTCTGTCCAGTCGGAACCGCGTTGCCGTTCGCATCGCGGATCGCGAGCTCGAAGCGTCGGGACCGGTTGGCCGACCGAGTCAGGTTTGTCGATCGCGTCCTGGCCCGAGATGGCGGTCGCGACAGACGAGGACTCGGTGAGCCCGTACGCGTTCGTCGTCGTCGTGACGTTCGGGAACGTCTCGTGCACCTTTCGCTGCAGCTCCTCGGCCGACGGCGAACCGCCGAATGCGACACTCACGACTGACGACGTGTCGTAGTCGTGACGATCGGGGTACTCGCAGACTCGCCAGACCATCGTCGGCACCGTCGCCCACAGCGCCACCTTGTGCTCCTGGATCAGGCCGAGCGCGTTCGCGGGGTCGAACCGTCCCTCGACCATCACCAGCTTCAAGCCGGCGAGGAGCCCGACCACCAGCGTGGAGTGGCAACCCGACACGTGGAACAACGGCGAGGTGAACAGCGCGACCGTCTGGCCCGCGCTCTGTGGGATCGCGCCGCCGCCCAGCATGGCGCCGGCCACGCCGCCGTAGATCGTGTTCTGCAGGTTGGCGATCATGCTGCGGTGGGTGCTGATGGCGCCCTTCGGACGCCCGGTCGTCCCGCTCGTGTAGAAGATGACCGCGTAGTCGTCCTCGTCGATGGCGACGTCGGGCGCTGCCTCGGCAGGTGTGGTGAGCAACTCGTCGAAACGGTGGAGCCGCTCGTCACCACCGAAGTCGGACGGGTCGGCGTCGATCACGAAGACATGTTCGAGATTCGGGCACTCGTCGAGGTTGCCGGCGATCCGCTCGAAGCGCTTGGCATCGACAACGAGGACCTTCGAGCCGGAATCCTGCAGGCCGTAGACGATCTCGTCCGTGGTCCACCAGCCGTTGAGCCCGACGAGAATGGCGCCGACGTTCACAGTGCCCCAGAACGTGAGACACCATTCGGGGTTGTTCTGGCTGAGCACGGCGACCCGGTCGCCGTGTCCGATGCCGAACGACTGCAGGCCTGTGCTGGTCGTGTACGCGGTGTTGATGAAGTCCTCGAACGAGTACTCGCGGTCGCCGTAGACGATGAACGGGTCGGTGCGGCCGATGGCGATCTCGCAGATCTGGCGCAACGCCTTCATGCGCTCCTTGTAGACCTGCATCGGCCGGCCGCGGACCGGTTCGATCACGACCTCGAACGGGCCGCCCGGTCCGGTCAGCTGCTGCTTCACCTCTGCTGCGGTCGGCATGGCGCAGAAGCTAGTTGCGCAACGCCCGGGCGTTTCACCACAACCTGTGTGGTCAGACGCCCGGGCGTCGCACTCAGACGGGGCTCAGGTCAGCCTCTCGACGACGTGGTCGATGCACGTTCGTGAGCGCAGCCACGTCTTCGGGATCGACGGCGGTGAACGTCGCGATGCGCAGTTGGTTGCGGCCGAGCTTGCGGTACGAATCGGTGTCGACGACGCCGTTGCGCCGCAGGACGGCCGACACCGACACGGCGTCGATCGCAGGATCGAGGTCGATCGTGGCGACGACATGGCTGCGCTGCGCCGGGTCCGCGACGAACGGCGTCGCGTAGCTCGACGCGTCTGCCCACCCGTAGAGGATCGCAGCGGACTGGTCGCAGCGCGACGCCGCCCACTCGAGTCCGCCGTTGCCGTTGATCCACTCGACCTGCTCGACGGCCAGGAACAGCGTCGCGAGCGCGGGCGTGTTGTACGTCTGGTCCTTCCGGCTGTTGTCGATGGCGGTCGGCAAGTCGATGAACGTGGGGATCCAACGATCGGACGACGCAATGCGCTCCGCTCGTTCGAGCGCTGCCGGAGACATTGCCGCGATCCACAAGCCGCCGTCCGAGCCCGAGGTTCTTCTGCGGCGCGAAGTAGTAGACGTCGACCTGCGACGCGTCGAACCGGAGTCCGCCTGCAGCCGATGTCGCGTCGACCAACACGAGTTGATCGGCAGACGCACCGTCCGGACGGTGGAGTCGCATGGCGACACCGGTCGAGGTCTCGTTGTGGGTCAGGCAGTAGGCGTCGACGCTCTCGTCGGCGACGGGAAGCGGGTGCGTACCCGGAGCGGACTCGATGACAGACGGTTGCTCGAGGAACGGTGCCCCGGCGACCTCGGCCGCGAACTTGGAGGAGAACTCGCCGAAGCTCAGGTGCTGGCTCCGGCGTTCGATGAGCCCGTACGCGGCCGCGTCCCAGAACGCCGTCGTGCCGCCGTTGCCGAGCACGATCTCGTACCCATCCGGGACGTTCAGCAACTCCGCCAGCCCGTTGCGCAGTGCGCCGACGACGAACCGGACCGTGGCCTGGCGATGGCTGGTTCCCATGTACTCGGGAGCGGCCTTCGCCAGCGCTTCGACGGCTTCGGTGCGCACCTTGGACGGCCCCGACCCGAACCGTCCGTCGCGGGGAAGCAGGTCGGCGGGGATTGCGATCTCGGGTGTGGCGGCGCTCATACGTCTGCAACTATCGCGTGTGTGACCCCCATCTCCCACCGTCGAATCTCGCAGCGCGTCGGCGCCATCGCCGAATCAGCCACGCTCGCTGTCGACGCCAAGGCGAAGGCGCTCAAGGCGGCAGGAGAGCCGGTGATCGGCTTCGGCGCGGGCGAACCCGACTTCCCGACGCCGGCCCACATCGTCGAGGCTGCCGCCGAGGCCTGCCGTGATCCCAAGAACCATCGCTACACGCCGATCCCCGGACTGCCCGAGCTCCGCGCAGCCGTCGCGGCGAAGACCAAGCGGGACTCCGGCTTCGACGCCGCACCGTCCCAGGTGCTCGTGACCAACGGCGGGAAGCACGCGGTCTACAACACCCTGCTCACGCTGCTCGACGAGGGCGACGAGGCGTTGCTCCCCGCGCCGTACTGGACGACCTACCCCGAGCCCGTACGCCTCGCCGGTGCGACGCCGGTCGTGCTTCAGACCGACGAGACCACGGGGTTCAAGGTCACGGTCGATCAGCTCGAAGCCGCCCGCACGGATCGAACGAAGCTGCTGGTGTTCGTGTCGCCGTCCAATCCCTCGGGCGCGGTGTACTCACGGGACCAGATCGCAGAGATCGGACAGTGGGCGGTCGAGCACGGAATCTGGGTCGTGACCGACGAGATCTACGAGCACCTCACCTTCGGCGATCACGAGTTCCACTCGATGCCGGTTGTCGTACCCGACCTCGTCGATCGCTGCGTCGTGCTCAACGGAGTGGCCAAGACATACGCCATGACCGGCTGGCGGGTCGGTTGGATGATCGGACCGACCGATGTCATCACTGCGGCCACGAACCTTCAGTCACACTCGACGTCGAACGTGAACAACGTTGCGCAGCGCGCCGCGTTGACCGCGGTGTCCGGGTCACTCGACGCCGTCGCCGAGATGCGTCGCGCCTTCGAACGCCGTGCTGGTGTCGCCTACAAGATGCTCAACGGGGTCGACGGCGTGACGTGCATCGAACCCGAGGGCGCGTTCTACGCGTACCCGAACCTCACCGGGCTGCTCGACCGTCCGATCGCGGGGCGCACCGCGTCGACGACCATCGACCTGGCCGCGCTTCTGCTCGAAGAAGCAAAGGTCGCGATCGTGCCCGGCGAGGCGTTCGGCACGCCCGGCTACGCGCGCATCTCGTTCGCGCTGGGTGATGACGATCTCGGCGAAGGACTCCAACGCATTGCCGACCTGGTCGGCTGAGGAGCGCACGGGGAATGGCCAGGGTTCTCGTCACGGAGGAGATCGCGGAGGGCGGACTCGATCGGTTGCGCGCCGCGGGCCATGAGGTCGACGTGCGCCTCGGCCTGTCTGCGGAAGCACTCCTCGACGCCGTGAAGGGCGCGCACGCGCTGATCATCCGTTCCGCCACGAAGGTCACGGCCGAGGTGCTCGACACCGCCGACACCATGATCGTCGTCGGGCGCGCCGGTATCGGGCTCGACAACGTCGACGTCGAGCACGCGACGGCGCGGGGGATCATGGTCGTCAACGCGCCCCAGTCGAACATCCTGTCGGCTGCCGAGCAGACGATGGCGCTGTTGCTCGCGCAAGCTCGCAACATTCCGCAAGCCCACGCGGCGCTGAAGGATGGTCGCTGGGAGCGCAGCAGGTGGGAGGGCGTCGAGCTGGCCGACAAGGTGCTCGGCATCATCGGCCTCGGGCGCATCGGCAAGCTCGTCGCGCAGCGAGCATCGGCGTTCGGCATGCGCCTCGTCGCGTACGACCCGTTCGTGTCGGCCGAGCGGGCACGGCAGATGAACGTCGATCTGGTCGGCCTCGACGAGCTCGTGCGCGAGTCCGACTTCGTCACGATCCACGTCGCCAAGACGAAAGAGACCGTGGGACTGGTCGGCAAGGACCTTCTCGCCAAGGCGAAGCCCGGCGTCCGCATCATCAACGTCGCTCGGGGCGGCATCGTCGACGAGAGCGCGCTCGCCGATGCCATCCGGTCCGGGCATGTCGGTGGTGCCGCGCTCGACGTCTTCGCCGAGGAGCCGACCACCGAGTCGCCACTGTTCAGTCTCGACGCCGTGGTCGTCACGCCTCATCTCGGTGCATCGACTCGTGAGGCGCAGGACAAGGCGGGCGACACCATCGCCGAACAGGTCGCGCTCGCGCTCGCCGGCGACTTCGTGCCGTACGCGGTCAACGTGAGCGCGGCCGAGGCGAGTGAGACCGTCCGTCCGTTCCTGCCGCTGGCCGAGCGGTTGGGCCGGATCTACGTCGCGCTCAACGAGGGCGCGCCAACTCGGCTCGAGACCGAGTACGAAGGCCAGCTTGCCGACTACGACACGCGCATACTCACGTTGTCGGTGCTGAAGGGCGTGTTCGGCGGCGTCGTCGAAGAGCCGGTGTCGTACGTCAATGCGCCGCGGATCGCGGCCGAGCGCGGGGTCGAAGTGCGCGAGTCGTCATCGTCGACCGCGCAGGACTACGTCAATCTCGTCACCGTTCGCGGCGCCGGCCACGCGGTCGCCGGCACGCTGGTGGGCATACGAGGCGAGCCTCGCATCGTGATGATCGACGACCTGTCCGTCGACCTGCCGCCGGCGAGGAACATGCTGATCGTGCGCAACGCCGACGTTCCAGGAATGATCGCAGTCGTAGCGGGAGCGCTCAGGGACGCTGGCATCAACATCAACGACATGCACCTCGGTCACACCGCCGATCACGCCCCGGCGATGCAGGTCCTGGCCACGGACGACCCGGTCGGCGACGACGTCATCGCCGCATTGCGAGCCGTGTCGGGCATCGCGTCGGTCCACACGCTGGCGATCGACTGAGAAGCCAATGTTGGTGCGATGTGGGGGCCAGAGCCCCGACATCGACCCGGAGTTCGCCGGGGTGGGGTCAGCGCTTGGCGGGGCGGAGGCCGTCCTCGGCGGCGGCCGCTGGGGTCTGGTAGCAGCGGTCGGGCCGCGTCCGCGCGTACATGGCGTTGCCCTCGACCTGGAAGATGCCGCTGGACAGCTTGGCCTTCACAGGATGCGTCGCCGGGCAGATGCCGTCCTCGGGAGCGACCCACGGCGGCAGCGTCGTCTTCGGCGCCGGCTGGGTCTCCACGGGCGCCGTCGGGGGAGGGGACGCCTGCGCGGAAGGAGGAGGAGCAGGAGCGGCTGCCGACGTCTGCGCCTGTGCCGGCGTGGGTGAGGGCGCCTGTGCCGGTGTCTGCAGGGGCGGCCATGCATCGGTTGCCGGAGCCGGCGGCTCGCCCAGCGTCCGCAGGTCGATCGTGGCGGGCGCCGACGACCGGGTGCGAACCAGCTTCGCCACGAGGAAGCCGAGACCGACGAGCAGTCCGAGCCACAATCCTCCACGCAGGGTGCGACGGATCACGGGCCTGGACCCTAACGCGCCTTGACGAGACCGGCCTCTGCTGTCATGGTGGTCGGGCCATGACCCAGCACTCGGTCCTCCTTCTTACGTAACGGCGAGCGCCCCAAGATCGCGCTCGTCGAACCCCCTGCAGCCGCAGGGGGTTCTTCCGTTTTCGGAGCGAGTACCCGTGTGAGCACCAGAGAGCGAGTGACGATGCCCCCGCATCCCGTGACCCCCAAGCGAATGCCGTTCGAGAAGTACGAGCCGTACCGGCCGCTTCCGCTCGCTCTTCCCGATCGCGAGTGGCCGAGCAACCGCATCGAGCACGCGCCCGTGTGGTGCTCCGTCGACCTGCGGGACGGCAACCAGGCCCTGATCGACCCGATGGACCCCGAACGCAAGCTGCGGTTGTTCCAGACCCTCGTCGGGATGGGGTTCAAGGAGATCGAGGTCGGCTTCCCCTCTGCGAGCCAGACGGACTTCGACTTCATCCGCAAGCTGATCGACGACGACCTGATCCCCGACGACGTCACGGTGCAGGTGCTGGTGCAGTGCCGGCCCGAGCTCATCGAGCGCACCTACGAGGCGCTGCGCGGCGCCAAGCAGGCGATCCTGCACTTCTACAACTCCACGTCCGAGCTACAGCGCAAGGTCGTGTTCGGCCTCGACACCGAAGGCATCACCAACATCGCGGTCGAGGCCGCCCGCCTGTGCAAGAAGCTCGAGAACACGGTTCCGGGCCTCGACGTCCGGTACGAGTACAGCCCCGAGAGCTTCACCGGCACGGAGGTCCAGTACGCGGTCGAGATCTGCGAGGCGGTGATGGACGTCATCGAGCCGACACCCGAGCGGCCGCTGATCCTCAACCTGCCGGCCACCGTCGAGATGTACACGGCCAACGTGTACGGCGACGTGATCGAGTGGTTCCACCGTCACATCCGACGATCGGGACAGCATCGTCCTGTCGCTGCACCCCCACAACGACCGTGGCTGTGCCGTCGCAGCCGCCGAGTTCGGGCTCATGGCCGGCGCCGACCGCATCGAAGGAACGCTGTTCGGCAACGGAGAGCGCACCGGCAACGTCGACATCGTGACGGTGGCGATGAACATGTTCAGCCAGGGCGTCGATCCCGAGCTCGACCTGTCCGACATCGACGCCATCCGGCGTGCATCCGAGTACTGCACCGGGCTGCCGGTCCATCCCCGCCATCCGTATGCGGGCGACCTCGTGTACACGGCGTTCTCCGGTTCGCACCAGGACGCGATCAAGAAGGGCATCGAGTCGATCTCGGCCGACGACAAGCCGGGGCTCACGCCTGGTGACTACGACAGCTGGGCCGTCCCGTATCTGCCGATCGACCCGAAGCACGTCGGCCGCACGTACGAGGCCGTCATCCGTGTCAACAGCCAGTCCGGCAAGGGCGGCGTGGCGTACATCATGAAGACCGAGCACGGCTTCGATCTGCCCCGCAGGCTCCAGATCGAGTTCTCGAAGACGATCCAGCACATCACCGAGGACACCGGCACCGAGATCACGCCGTCGGACATGTGGAATGCCTTTCAGAACGCCTACTTCCCCGAGGACGGACGGCTCGAGCTCCTCGCGCACGAGGTCACGACGAGCGACGACGGCGCGTCGATCACGGCGCAGGTCCTCCGCGATGGCGAGCACCACACGGTGGTCGGTCGAGGCAACGGACCGATCGCCGCGTTCGTCCACGCGCTCGCGAACGACCTCGGCATCGAGCTCGAGGTGCTCGACTACGCCGAGCACGCCATCGCCGCCGGCACCGACGCCACCGCGGTCGCCTACGTCGAGGCGCAGGGCGCCGACGGTGTGGTGCGATGGGGCGTCGGGGTGCACGAGAGCATCCTGTCGGCGGGGCTACGTGCCGTCGTCGGCGCAGTGAACCGTCAGTCCTGAGGAGACTCGCAGCCGGCTTACCTGGCTGAGGTCCGTGACTCGAGCCACCCGGGACGGTGCGACTCGTACGCCGCGATGTCGTCGTCGTGCTGCATCGTCAAGCCGATGTCGTCGAGCCCTTCGAGGAACCGTTGGCGCACCGAGTCGTCGATCGGGAAGTCGACGGTGAGCCCGAGGGCCGGTGCCTCGAGTGTGCGGCGATCGACGTCGATCGTGAGCTCGAGCGTCGGATCCGCCTCGATCGCTTCGAGCAATCGCGTGCCGACGGCAGACGACACGACGACGGGCACGAGGGCGTTCTTCGTCGCGTTGTTGCGGAAGATGTCCCCGAACCGGGGCGAGATCACCGCCTTGAACCCGGCCTGTTGGATCGCCCACACCGCGTGCTCGCGTGACGACCCGGTGCCGAAGTTCGGCCCGGCGACGAGGATCGACGCGCCGGCGAACCGCTCGTCGTTCAGGACGAACGAGGGATCGTCGCGCCACTCGGAGAAGAGCCCCTTCTCGAAGCCGGTTCGCTCGACCCGCTTCAACCAGTCACTCGGAATGATCTGGTCCGTGTCGACGTCGCTGCGGTCGAGCGGCACCGCGGTGCCCTGCACGATCCTCACGGGTTCCATCAGCGCCCCTCTCCCTGCGAATGTTGGTTCGATGTGGGGGCTAGAGCCCCCACATCGACCCGGAGTTCGGGACGAGGTGCGAGTCATCGAAGGTCCTCCGGGGTGGCGAAGTGGCCGGCAATGGCGGTGGCGGCGGCGACGGCGGGGGACACGAGATGCGTGCGGCCGCCCCGGCCCTGACGTCCTTCGAAGTTGCGGTTCGAGGTGGACGCGCACCGCTCGCCGGGGTCCAGCTTGTCGGGGTTCATGGCGAGGCACATCGAGCATCCCGGATCGCGCCAGTCGAACCCGGCCGCGGTGAACACCTCGTGCAGTCCCTCCGCCTCGGCTTGGTGCTTGACCGCCCACGACCCGGGCACGACGAGTGTCCGCATCCCGACGCGACCTGACGGCCGCGCACGACGTCGGCCGCGAGGCGCAGGTCCTCGATGCGGCTGTTCGTGCACGAGCCGATGAACACGGTGTCGACGCCGATGTCACGGATCGGGGTGCCGGCGTCGAGCGCCATGTACTCGAGCGCGCGCTCCGCCGCCGAACGGGCCATTGCGTCCCCGAACGATTCGGGGGACGGCACCCGCCCGTCGATCGACGCGACCTGTCCGGGGTTCGTTCCCCACGACACGTACGGACGGATCTCTGCCGCGTCGAGCACGACCTCCTTGTCGAACGTCGCGTCGTCGTCGGTGGCGAGCGACCGCCAGTCAGCGACTGCCTCGTCCCACGCCTCGCCACGCGGCGCATGCTCACGCCCGTGCAAGTACGCGAACGTCGTGTCGTCAGCCGAGATCATCCCGGCCTTCGCTCCCGCTTCGATCGACATGTTGCACACCGTCATCCGTCCCTCCATCGACAGGGCGCGGATGGCGGAGCCGCGGTACTCGGCGATGTGGCCGATACCGCCACTGGTACCGATGCGTCCGAGGATGGCGAGGATGATGTCCTTCGCCGTCGACCCGGCCGGCAGCGCGCCGTCGACGGTGATCGCCAGGGTCTTCGCGCGCTGTTGGGGCAGCGTCTGCGTGGCGAGCACGTGCTCCACCTCACTCGTGCCGATGCCGAATGCGAGCGCGCCGAACGCGCCGTGCGTCGAGGTGTGGCTGTCACCGCACACGATGGTCATGCCGGGCAGCGTGCGCCCCTGTTCGGGACCGATCACGTGGACGATGCCCTGACCGGGGTCGCCCATGGGAAAGTTCGTGACGCCGAACTCGGCCGCATTCGATCGCAGCGTCTCGACCTGCTTGCGGCTCACGGGATCCGCGATCGGCTCGTCGACGTGCTCTGTCGGCACGTTGTGGTCCTCGGTCGCGACCGTCAGGTCAGGACGCCGGACGCGCCGGCCGTTCATCCGCAGGCCGTCGAACGCCTGCGGCGAGGTGACCTCGTGGACGAGGTGCAGGTCGATGTAGAGAAGGTCGGGCTCACCGCTCTCGGATCGCACGACGTGGCGATCCCAGACCTTCTCGCTCAGAGTGCGGGGTGCTGACATCCGTGGATCTCCCAGATGGTGGCTGCCCAAATATTGGGACGCTAATCTCGTGCTGTGGAACGAAGTGTAAGCGGTGTGGGCGTGCTCGACAAAGCGGTCGAGGTCCTGAGCCGCGCTGACCGACGGACCGAAGAACCTCGGCGAGCTCGTCGCCGCCACGGGACTTCCCCGAGCCACGGCCCACCGACTGGCGGTCGCGCTCCAGGTGCACGAGCTGGTACGCCGCGACGGTGACGGTCGCTATGCACTCGGGTTCGGACTGGCGACGCTCGGTCGCGCGGCGCTCGACAGCACACCGCTCGCGCAACTCGCGCGACCCGCGCTGGCCCAGCTGCGCGACGACACCGAAGAGAGCGCGCAGCTGTACGTCCGCGACGGCGACCATCGCGTCTGCATCGAGTCGCTGGCGTCGCCACATGGACTGCGCACGATCGTGGCCGTCGGTGCGGCGTTGCCGCTGAGCGCCGGATCCGCGGGTCGTGTGTTGCTGGGCGAGGCACCCGCGAACCCGAGGTGGATCGAGAGCGTGGAGGAACGCGAGGCGGGCGTCGCGTCCGTGAGCGCGCCGGTGTGCGATCGAAGTGGCGCGACCGTCGCTGCCATCGGGGTGTCCGGCCCGATCGAACGCACGACGCGCCATCCGGGACGGCGCTACGGCGCGGCGGTCCTCCGCGCCGCTCGCTCCGTCGAAGAAGCGGCGGGCTTTGGTTGAGTCGCGCCGTCCCGGTCGATCGCCTGCACGTACGCCTCGCCGCGAGGCGACAGCTTGTAGCCGACGAGCAGGCTGATCGTCAGCCCGAGCTCCTTGAGCTTGCGAACGTCGCGCTTGAAGGGTTGTACGTCGCGTCCGAATCGTGCGGCGAAGTCCGGCGCGCGTCGACCCGGTTCGGCGGCGATGCACGCCAGCACGTCGGACGTCCACGGGCCGTGCATGCTGGCACGGTCGAGGCGTTCGAGCCGGCGCGTGATCTCCGCGACATCCGCGTCGGACAGATCGTCCGTTGACGCGAGCTGCTCGCGAGGATCCGCCTCGACGACAGGGCGGAAACCGACCCGGTACACGCTCGTGCCCGCGCGCGGCGGCATCGCACGCAGCAAGTCGTCGACCGACTCGTATCCCGCCCGCCGCGCGTCCGCCTTCGTGATCGAGGACTCGTCGACGACATCCACCGATGTCGCTTGGGCGAGACCCTCTCCCGTGCGGTAGCGGCCGCCGACGACCACCTGCGCGCGCTTCCAGCGCCTGAATGCGACGGTGATGGACCCGTCGGCGATGCCGCGCTTGAGTCGAGCTTCGAACAGCATGATCCGCGTGTCTCAGCGGTGACGAGCCGTGACCGTCGTGACCGCCGACAACGCCGACTCCAGGGCAGGGACGAACAATCGAGGCGCGCTGACGCACACGCTGTGATCACCGTCGACCGGGAACACTCGGGCACCCGGAATCGACTCGGCGAGACGACGCTGGCGCTCCGGAGGTACCAGCCGGTCGCGTTCGGTCACCACGACGGCCGTGGGAACGTCGACGGCGCCGATCCAGTCGTGCGACGAGAATCGGGCAAGCGCGCCGGCGGCCTCGGCGATCGCGGCGGGGTCGTTCCCGCTCATCTCGTCGAGCACCCACTCCCGTCCAGCGAACTGCGGCATCCGCCTCGCCATCATCTGGCTCATGACCGCACGCCGGGCGACCCCGGGCGCGGTCCGCATGCCCGCAGTGACGAACGGCAGGACCGACCAGAGGCCGATCTCGCGTGGGTTCCCACGGAAGTTCCGCGCCGTCGCGCACAACACCATTCCGCCGACGAGCGAGCGGTGACGGTGCCACAGCAGTTGGGCGATCGGACCGCCCATCGAGTACCCGACCGGGATCATCGAGTCGATGTTCAGGACATCGGCGAGGGCGGCGACGTCGTCCGCGCAGTCAGCGAGCCGGAAGCGCCGCGTGCGGATCCCACGACCGTGCCCGCGGTGGTCGATGGCGATCACGTGGTAACGCCGTCCGAGTGGCGCGAACGCCCAGACCCAGTTCAGGCCGCCGGTGGCGGACAGCCCGTGCAGCAGCGCGATCGTCGGCGCGCCCGGTGGACCGGCGACTTCTCGGATGAAGGTCGTGCCGCGGCCGGGCAGATCGACGGCGCGGCCGGGCGGGACGACCGAGGGCGCCCCGACGGCGTCAGCCGTCGAGCCCAACGACTTCGACCTTGAGCGTGCGAGCCGGCGCCTCGAAGTCGACGATGTCGCCGACGCGGTGTCCGAGCAACGCTCGACCGAGCGGCGAACCGGGAGAGATCACTTCGAGGTCGTCGTGGCGCTCCTCGATCGAGCCGATCAGGTATCGCTCGGTCTCGTCGTCGCCCGCGTATCGGATCTCCACGATCGAGCCCGTGACGACGACCTCGGAGTCACCGCCGGCCACGATCTCCGCGTCCTTCAGCAGGGCGTCGAGATGGCGGATGCGCGCCTCCATCTTTCCTTGCTCTTCCTTCGCGGCGTGGTAGTCGCCGTTCTCGGAGAGGTCGCCGAGCTCGCGGGCCGTTTCGATCTTGCGGGCGATGTCGACCCGGCCACGGGTCGACAGGTCCTGGTACTCGTCGTGCAATCGGTCGTACGCGGCCTGCGACAGATGATGCGTGTCGGCCATGAATTCGATGCTATCGGTCGGTCAGAACCGGGCGGAAGAGGCCTTCGACGCTTGCTCCGCGCTCCTACCTCGCGCCGAACCAAGCGTCCGTCCGGCAGGCGCGAGCCGGACGCGTACGCGCTGGCGGCACCGGCGGGGCCGGTTACACTGGTCGGCGATGTCGGGAACGGTCCAGTCCACCGTCGAGTCGGTAGTCATCATTGAGTAGCGCACGCGAACTCTTCGTGTGCGCTCGTCGACCGTCCACCTCGGTGGGCGGTTTCTCGGTTTTGGAGCGCGAGTGACCCACAGCATCGGAGTCATCGGGGGCGACGGGATCGGTCCCGAGGTCGTCGCAGAGGCGTTGAAGGTCGTGCGCGCCGCGGGCGTCGACCTGGCCACCGTCGACTACCACCTCGGCGGCGCGCGCTATCTCGAAGACGGCACCGTGCTCACCGACGAGATCGTCGACGAGTGGCGAGGTCTCGATGCGCTGTTGCTCGGCGCTGTCGGCACGCCGGATGTGCCCCCGGGCGTCATCGAGCGCGGCCTCCTGTTGAAGATGCGCTTCGATCTCGATCTGTACGTCAACCAGCGACCCTTCGTCCTCCCGCAACGCGACATCGATTTCATCGTGATCCGTGAGAACACGGAAGGCACGTACGCGGGCGAGGGCGGTTTCCTGCGGAAGGGAACCGCACACGAGATCGCGACACAGGGATCGGTCAACACCAGGTTCGGCGTCGAGCGCTGTGTGCGGTACGCGTTCGACCTTGCGCAGTCCCGCTCGCGCAAACATCTCACGCTGGTGCACAAGACGAACGTGCTCACCTTCGCCGGCGATCTCTGGCAGCGGACGTTCGACGATGTGGCACCGGACTACCCGGACGTCGACACCGCGTACAACCACGTCGACGCGGCGTGCATCTACTTCGTCGAGTCGCCGCAGCGCTACGACGTGATCGTGACCGACAACCTGTTCGGCGACATCCTCACCGACCTCGGCGGCGCGGTATCCGGAGGGATCGGATTCGCCTCGAGCGGCAATCTGAACCCCGGTCGTACGGGACCGTCCATGTTCGAGCCTGTCCATGGCTCCGCTCCCGACATCGTCGGAACGGGGAAGGCCAACCCTGTCGCCGCCATCCTGAGCGCGGCGATGATGCTCGACTTCTTGGACGAGGCCGACGCCGCCGCCCGCGTTCGCAAGGCCTGCGCGGACCCTGCCGCGCTCGCCGGATCAACATCGGAGATCGGCGACGCTGTCGCCGCTCGCGTGTAGCGAGGAGTACGAGACCATGCCCATCACCCCGACCGAGAAGATCTGGATGAACGGCGACCTCGTCCCGTGGGACGACGCCAAGATCCACATCTTGACGCACTCGCTGCACTACGGCATGGGCGTCTTCGAAGGCATTCGCGCCTACGAGACCAAGCGCGGGCCGGCGGTGTTCCGGCTCACCGATCACATCCAGCGAATGCACAACTCGGCACAGATCATGATGATGGAGCTGCCGTATTCGGTCGAGGAGCTGATCGAGGCCACCAAGCTGACGGTGCGCGAGACGGGACTGCCGGGTTGCTACATCCGCCCGATCGCGTACTACGGCTACGGGGAGATGGGCCTCAACACACTGCCGTGCTCGGTCGACGTGGCGATCGCGTGTTGGCCGTGGGGCGCGTACCTCGGTGCCGAAGCCCTCACCAAGGGCGTGAGCATGAAGATCAGCTCCTGGACCCGCCACGAGCACAACACCATGCCTCCCGCCGCGAAGACGACCGGCAACTACGTCAACTCGTCGCTCGCCAAGGTCGAGGCGCTGAAGGCGGGATACGACGAGGCGATCATGCTCAATCCGCAAGGCCTCGTGTCCGAGTGCACCGGCGAGAACATCTTCGTGTCCCGCAACGGCATGCTCATCACGCCCCCGCTGACGTCGGGCGCGCTCGAGGGAATCACACAGAGCTCGGTCATGACGATCGCGCGCGACCTCGGGTACGAAGTGCGGGTCGGCGAGCTGGCGCGCAGCGACCTCTACATCGCCGACGAGATGTTCGTGTGTGGCACGGCCGCAGAGGTCAGCGCGGTCAACTCGGTCGACGATCGGTCCGATTCCGTGTCCCGGACCGGTGACCTCGGCCATCGCCGAGGAGTACGGCCGCGCGGTGCGCGGCGAAGTCGACAAGTACAAGGACTGGGTCGAACATGTCTCCGACTGACGTAGCTGCAGCCCTACCCGAAGCGGTCGAGATCTACGACACGACGCTGCGCGACGGATCGCAGCTCGAGGGCATCTCGCTCACCGTCGACGACAAGCTGCGCATCGCCGAACAGCTCGATCACCTCGGTGTCCACTACATCGAAGGCGGCTGGCCCGGCGCCAACCCGAAGGACGACGAGTTCTTCCTGCGCGCCCCGACCGAGCTCGACCTCACGACGTCAACGCTTGTCGCCTTCGGGTCGACCCGCCGGGTCAAGGGCAAGGTCGACGAAGACGAGACCTTGCAGCATCTGGTGAAGGCGAACACGTCGACCGTCTGCATCGTCGGCAAGGCGTGGGACTACCACGTCACCGAGGCGCTGCGAACCACCCTCGACGAAGGCGTCGCGATGGTGGCCGACTCGATCGAGTTCCTGAAGGGCCACGGCCTCACGACGATGTACGACGCGGAGCATTTCTTCGACGGCTACAAGCACAATCCCGAGTTCGCGCTACGTGTGCTCGAGGCGGCGGTGTTGAAGGGGTGCGACTGCCTCGTGCTGTGCGACACCAACGGCGGCTCGCTGCCGAGCGACGTCGAGCAGATCGTCCGCGACGTCGTCGCGTACGTCGGCGACGACGTGTCGGTCGGCGTGCATCTGCACGACGACACGGGCTGTGGCGTGGCCAACGCGTTGGCCGGTGTGCGGGGCGGCGCGACGCAGGTGCAGGGAACGATCAACGGCTACGGCGAACGCACCGGCAACTGCAACCTCACCACGATCATCCCCAACCTCACGTTGAAGATGGGTGTGCGCACGTTGCCCGAAGGGCGCATGGAGCGGCTGACTGCCGTCGCGCATCACATCGCGGAGCTCGTCAACATCACGCCCCACCCGCAGCAGGCGTACGTCGGTTCGTCGTCGTTCGCCCACAAGGCCGGCCTACACGTGTCCGCGATCGTGAGGCGCCCGGATGCCTACGAGCACGTCGATCCCAACCTCGTCGGCAACGGCACGCGCTTCGTCGTGTCCGAGCTCGCGGGGAAGTCGACGCTCGAGATGAAGGCGAAGGAGCTCGGTCTCGAGCTCGACGGCAAGGCGCTCAACGACGTCGTCGGCCAGCTGAAGGAGCTCGAGCACCGCGGCTACCACTTCGAGGCGGCCGACGGGTCGCTCGAGCTGCTCATGCGCACCGCCTCGGGTTGGCAGCAGCCGTTCTTCCGGCTCGAGTCGTTCCGTGTGCTCGTCGAGCACCGCGCCTCGGGAGAGTTCACCACCGAGGCCACGATCAAGTTGTGGGTCGGTGACGAGCGCATCATCGCGACCGGCGAGGGCAACGGGCCCGTCAACGCGCTCGACACCGCGTTGCGGGAAGCGATCGGCGACCGGTTCCCCGAGCTCGCCCAGGTCCACCTCACCGACTACAAGGTGCGCGTCCTCGACACGCAGAAGGGAACCGGCGCGGTGACCCGCGTTCTCCTCGACTCGACCGACGGCGATCGCTCCTGGTCGACCATCGGCGTGAGCGAGAACATCATCGAAGCGAGCTGGCAGGCACTCGTCGACTCGATCGCCTACGGGCTCCTGAAGGCGGCCCGCCAGTAGCGAATGTTGGTTCGATTGTGGGGCTATGGCCCCACAATCGACCCGAAGTTCGGGACGTCGGAACCTCGACCGGTAGCCTCCGGGCATGGCTGCGCCCGAATACGTGCCCGTCAAACCGATGGACGACGTGCGCACGTACGAGTCGCCGCCGCGGCGGCCGGATCCGTGGCTGGCGAAGCGGCCGGGCGACCTGACGACGGGCCAGCCCAGAGGCGTGCACTTCGGCAATCCGGGACCGGACCAGGGCTACGCACTCGTGCTCGCCCGCCGGTTGGAGGACCGATTGGTCCTCCAGGACGACGAGTCGCTCGACGACGTGATCCACGGCTGCGTCCCGATCGCATTGAAGCGGGCGTCGCTGATGGGCCGTGCGCCGGTCATTCACGATCTCGTCGTCGCCTTCACGATCTGGGGCTATCCTGGACGACTCGCCGCCGAGCGACCTCGTGGCGACGCGTCGACCATTGTTCGCCGGCGTAGCCCATCCGGGCTCACCACACCGAGCGTGAACGATCTCGTCGCCGTGGTCCCGATCTCGACGCTCCGGCTTTCGCCCGAACAGATCAAGGCGCCGTACGGCGTCGACTGGAAGTCGCTGCTCGATCTGCGCGACCTGGCGCACCCGGGACGATGGCTGACGAGGCGAGCGCCGTCGTCCGTGATGCGGCCGCGCTGTCGTTTCGCGCCATCGCCGACCGGCTACTCTGCACGTCGGGTCCGCGCACTCCGCCTTGTGCAACTGGATGTTCGCGCAGGCGAACGACGCCTCGTTCCTCCTCCGGATCGAAGACACCGACGCGGAGCGCAACCGGCCCGAACTGACGGACAACATCCTCGAGATGCTGCGGTGGCTCGGTCTCGATTGGGACGGCGAACCACTGCACCAGTCCGACCGGTTCGGCGAGTACTCGTCGGCGGCGGACCGGTTGATCGAGGCACGGCGTCGCCTACTGGTGCGGCTGCACCCCTGAGCAGGTGCAGGAGCGCAACAAGGAGCGGGGCGGCAAGCCCGGCTACGACGGCTTCTGCCGCGACCGGGGTCTCGCACAGGACCGGGTCACGCCTTGCGCTTCCGCGTGCCGGACGACGGCGTCACGGGATGGGACGACCTGATCCGCGGCAAGGTCACCTTCGACAACGACGACATCGAGGACTTCGTCGTCGTGCGCTCGAACGGAAACCCGACGTTCTTCCTCGCCAACGTCGTGGACGACGCCGCGATGGAAATCACCCACGTCATTCGCGGTGAGGACCACGTCAACGGCACGCCGAAGTACCTGTTGCTCCGCGCCGCGCTCGAGTTCGGCGAACCGCCGACCTTCGCGCACCTTCCTCTTCTGGTGAACGCGCAGCGCAAGAAGCTGTCCAAGCGGCGCGACGACGTCTCGATGGCCAGCTACAAGGAGCGCGGGTTCCTGCCGGAGGCGATGTGCAACTACCTGTCGTTGCTCGGGTGGGGACCACCGGACGCAGTCGAGGTCCGTCCGATCGAGGAGATCGTCGAGTTGTTCCGCCTCGAAGACGTCAATCCGTCGCCGGCGTTCTTCGATCTGAAGAAGCTCGAGCACATCAACGGCGAATGGATCCGTCGCCTCGACCCGGACGACTTCGTCGCGCGTGCCCTCGAGTTCGTCACCGGCGAGCGCGAGCGCGCCGCGCTGTCGGCACTCGGTTGGCTCGCGCAACAACGGGTGAGGGTGTTGAGCGAGTTGCCCGAGTACTTCGACTGGGTCGAGGGGCCGGCCGACGACCCGAAGTCCTGGGAGAAGGCGATGAGGACTCCGGTCGCGAGAGAAGCGCTCGACGGCATCATTGCCGACTACGAGGCTGCACCCTGGGAGCGCGACGAGCTCCATGAGCGGTTCAACTCGTTGGCGGCGCGCCTCGATGTGAATCGGTCGAAGCTCGATGGCCCCATCCGAGTGCCGGTGACAGGGCGGATCAGAGGTCTGCCGCTGTTCGAACTGTTCGAGTACCTCGGTCGGGACGGGACGTTGGCGCGATTGCGGGCGGGGAGAGCGCGTCTGGGATGACCGCGCCTGGGGGCGAACTTCATCGACGGAAGCCGCATTGGTGGCAGCGACACAAAGTCCTCGCCGTCGCCGCCGCGCTTTGCCTCGCTGTGTTCGGATACTTCGCGGTGACCTTCGCGCAGGTGTGGCACGCGTCGCGGCAGGACGACGCCCGTCCGGCGGAAGCGATCATCGTGCTCGGCGCCGCGCAGTTCGACGGCCGGCCATCGAACGTGTTGCAAGCTCGCCTCGATCACGCTGCGAACCTCTACGACCGCAAGCTCGCGCCTCGCGTCGTGGTGACGGGCGGCGGCCAGCCGGGAGACCGGTTCACCGAGGCAGCCGCGTCGGCGAAGTACCTCGAGCAGAAGGGCATCCCTGCGAGCGCGATCGAGCTCGAGACGACGAGCACCAACTCACGAGACGAGCTCGCCGCTGCGGCCCGATTCCTCCACGAACAGGGGATCGACGACGTGTTGCTCGTCTCCGACGGCTTCCACGCGTATCGCATCAATGCCATTGCCGACGAGGTCGGCCTGCAGAGCGCACGTGTCGCCCACGCCGAGCAGCCCGGTCAAGGGGTTCGACGAGCTGCGAGCCGAGTTCCGCGAGACCGTCGCCGTAGCCGCGGGCCGCTTGATCGGCTACGACCGACTCGAACGCTGGCTCGGCCGCTGACCCGTTCCGGTAAGGTGACGCCTCCACCTTCGGGGGTGGTGTAATCGGTAACACGACAGGTTCTGGCCCTGTTATTGGGGGTTCGAGTCCTCCCCCCCGAGCGCCCGTTTCACCTCGAAGCCGCAGGTCACGGGCTTGCGGGCCACGCGCGAAAGGCATCGAAAGTTCGTTCGTGGTCACAAGCATCGTCGCACGCGTGGTGTGCGGCTCCGGTTCATAGTGGATGTGCGGTCCCGGTAGATGCTTGACGTTGCGGCTCCGGTAGTCGTGTGACGTGTTGGGGCGCGGTTCCGGTACCTGGGCGACAGTGGCTCCGGTAGTTGGGTGACAGTGGCTCCGGTTGTCGTGTTACGCGCGGCTGGCTGACGGGCTGTGCTTCTGGTTCGACGTTGTCGAGCCGGGAGGTGTCGTCGTGTTGGTGGAGCTGGGTGTGGTGGAGCAGCGCTATCAGGCGGTGCTGGAGGTGCTGAACGACGGGGCGTCGGTCACCGAGGTCGCTCGCCGGTATCGGGGTGAGCGCGTCAGAGCGTGCATCGGTGGTTGCGGCGTACGCGGCGCGAGGGTCTGGCGGGGCTGGTGGATCGGTCGACGGTGCCGGGGTCGTGTCCGCATCAGATGAGCCCGGTGGTCGAGGCGCGGATCGTGGAGTTGCGGCGGGAGCATCCGGGGTGGGGGCCGCGCACGATCGGTCATTGGCTCGGCCGGGAGGGTGTCGATCCGGTGCCGGGGCGCAGCTCGATCTATCGGTGCCTGGTCCGTCACGGGCTGATCACCCCGCAGGCCCGGAAACGCAAGCGGGCGGACTACAAGCGGTGGGAACGGTCAGCCGGTCGATGGAGTTGTGGCAGATGGACATCGTCGGCGGGGTCCGGCTCGTCGACGGGAGCGAGGCGAAGATCGTGTCCGGGGTCGATGACCACTCGCGGTTCTGTGTCTCGGCGTATGGTGGTGGCGCGGGCGACGGCGCGGCCGATGTGTGACGCGTTGGCGTTGGCGATGCGCCGCCATGGGGTCCCGAGCGCAGATCCTCACCGACAACGGCAAGGTGTTCACCGGCCGGTTCGGTCCCGGGCACCGGTGAGGTGCTGTTCGATCGGATCTGTCGGGAGAACGGCATCAAGCATCTGCTGACCGCGCCGCGGTCGCCGACCACGACCGGCAAGGTCGAGCGGTGGCACAAGACGCTGCGCGCCGAGTTCCTCAACGGCAAGGTCGTTCGCCTCGATCGCCGACGCCCAGGCGCAGCTCGACGTGTGGGTCGACACTACAACCACGAGCGACCGCATCAAGGCATCGGGATGGTCCCGCCGTTCGAACGGTTCCGGCTCGCCGTCGCGAACCAGCGACGATCGAGCTCGAGGCGGCAGCACCGGACACGACCGAGCAGCTGCCGATGGCGACGTCGACGGGTGTCGTCCAACGGGCGGGTCAGCTTCGCCGTCGACCTACTACCTGGCCGGTGTGTGGCTCGCCGGTGAGACCGTCGACGTCGTCTGCGACGGCGGGCTCGTGCACCTCCATCACCGCGGGGTGCTCATCGCCACCCACGCCCGCCGGCACAGCCGGCCGACGAAGCAGCCGCCGGTCTGCGCCGTGGGCAACGACGAACGCCGCCCGGCCGTCGACACCGAGACCGACGGCGTCGTCGGCGTCGGTGACCCGCAAGGTCGACTCGTCGGGCAACGTGTGCTTCGCCGGCACGAACTATCGGGTCGGCAACAAGTTCCGCCGCCGCCAGGTCCAAGTCGCCGTCGTCGGCGACACCGTCGAGATCTGCATCGGCGAAGAACTCATCCGCACCCACCCGATCCGCCACGACCGCACCCGCGAACACGGCGCCCTCGCCAACCCCGGCGGACGACCCCACCGCACCAACGCCGCCTAACCCTCGCCGCGTAACACGACTACCGGAGCCAGAACGTCGCACGGGTACCGGGTCTTGACAGGTGTGCGCTCCGGTTCATAGTGGACACCGTGGCTCCGGTTCCTGGTTGACAGTTCTGGGACGCGGTTCCGGTACGTGGGCGACAGTGGCTCCGGTACCTGGCTGACACTGGGCTCGCTGAGGATCCACCAGCGATCGGTCGTCTCCTTCTTCGCTGTGGTCGTTCGCGTCCACGACTGCGGAGGAGGCCGGCGTGTTGGTGGAGTTGGGACTGGTGGAGCAGCGCTATCAGGCCGTGCTCGACGTGTTGAACAACGGGGCGACGGTCACCGATGTCGCTCGCCGCAACGGTGTGAGCCGTCAGACGGTGCATGAGTGGTTGCGGAAGTACGCGGCGCACGGTCTCGCGGCGCTGGTCGATCGGTCGTCGAAGCCGCAGTCGTGTCCGCATCAGATGGACCCGGTGGTCGAGGCCCGGATCGTGGAGCTGCGTCGGGAGCATCCGGGGTGGGCACCGCCCCGAACGACCGCGCCCTCGATGATCTCGACAAACTCGGCCCCATCAGTCGACGGCTCCACTCTCGACAACGCCGCGACGCCGAGCTCCGTCTCGGCAACGCACGAACCGACATCAACCGTCACCAACAAGCATGCCTCGACATCACGACCACGGTCTCCGACCTCGAACCGGTGGTCGAGCACTACCACGCCTGGCATCAACAACATCAGCCCGCCCTCGAACGTCTACGCGGGATCGACCGCGACCGGACCCTGCTTCACACCGGACAGCGACAGACCATCCAACCCGGTAAGGACTCGCTCCAACGAGGACTCGACCGCGGTATAGACCTCGGCCTATAGCCGTTGCCGAGCGGCGCGATCGGCAGTTCTGCGCTGTCGTCGCGGTCGTGCGCGATAGTCGTGGGCCGGGTAAGGGTGAGGGGGGACGGCGTGGACGACCCCGCGGCAGGTTGGGCCGAGTTGTTGGCCGATGCGGATGATCGGGCGTGGTTGATCGGCGCGTTCGTCCATCTCGTCGACGCCGGGGCCCTGGGCTCGACGCCGGTTCGTGTCGTGTCAGAGGAGGACCGGATCGCAGCCGAGGTCCTGGTCTCGTCCGGCCTGCTGATCGCGGGGGCTGATGGGTTCTCGGTCTCGCCGGCGATGGCTGTCGAACCGGAACGCGTTCTGGCGACTCGCGCCCAGGGGTCGGTGTCGTCGATGCGACAACTTGCGGCCGTGATGGGCATCGTAGGTGACACGGACGGCGAGGCCTGGGCCGCCCACGACGACGACACCCTCATCGCGCAGGGCCAAGCGTCCGGGCTGGGCGGCACGATGCTCGCGATGGCGGTTATCCCGTCGCTCGACGGGCTCGAAGACCGCTTCAGCGAAGGCGGCGCCTTCTTGGACGTCGGTGTCGGCATCGGTGCGATGACCGCAACGTTCTGTGCTGCACGTCCGGCTGCGACCGTCATCGGGATCGACGTTCTCCCCCGGGCCCTCGCACTCGCTCGCCAAACCATCGCTACCGCCGGCTGCCAGGACCGTGTCGACCTACGTCTCCAGAGGGTGGAAGAACTCACAGACAGCCAACGGTTCGATCTCGCCTGGCTGCCCGCTCCGTTCATCCCCACTGCCATCATCACCACCGCGTTGCCCGTCTGCACGACGCGCTCCGACCGGGCGGTTGGCTTGTCGTCGGAGCAGGCCGCTTCGAAGGCACGCCCCTCTCGGTCGCAGTGACCAAATGGAAGACCTATCGAGCAGGCGGCACACCACTCCCACCCGAAGACGCCAACACACTGTTCGACAACGCTGGGTATATCGACTTCCAGCAGTTGGCGACGCCGCCCGGCGCTCCCGCCCTCTTCGCAGGCCAAAAGCGATGACCGACCCGAAGTCCGTGTCCCGGTAGCGCCCGCGATCGGCAAGTTTGCGTTCGCCTACCAACGCCACGATTCCGCATCGCCTGGGTGATCTGTCATCGAGACGATGACACGTCGCCTTCTCTCGACGAACACCCGCTCGCAATGCCGGATGTGAGCGGCGGGATCGAAGCCTCTTTGTGTCAAGGCTTTCGTTTTTGGACGCGTTGAAGCGGCCCGTGCTCGACGGGCGTAGCGTTGCTGGTGGGTCCGGGCAGTGACCGATCCGAAGTGCCGGTGTTCAGGGTGCAAGCCGGCCGCGCTGGATTCAGAGTCGCCCCTGATTGTCCTCCCGGGCCCGCTCTCTAGCGGTGCGACGTGTCGGCGACGAGGGCCCGGTAGACGACGTCGGCGACGCGTCGCTTCAGTGCCCGCATCGCTTCCTTCTTCGTCTTGCCTTCGTCGATCTTGCGGTCGTAGTACACGCGGCCAAGTGAGTCGTGGCTGATCTGGGCCATGGCGATCACATGCAACGCGTGGTTCAACTGTCGGTTGCCGCGCGGGTTGAGGCGATGTCGTTTCTTCGGTCCCGACGATGCCTCGATCGGTGCGACGCCGGCGTAGCTGGCGAAGTGCCCGCAGCTCGGGAAACGGGTCACGTCGACGACGTGGCCGAGCACGATCGACGCCGCGACCGGGCCGACGCCGTAGATGTCGAGCAGCGACGTGCCCGTTGCGTTGACCGCGTACGCGCATGCGCCGTTTGATGGCCCGCACTTCGTCGTCGATGCGCACGACATCGTCGAGCAGCGCCAGCTGCCTGCTGTTTACGCTCGGCCACCACCCCGTCGCCCGGGTCACAGTCTCGAGTAGCTCCCGCGCTCGTTTGGCGGTGAAAGTCGCAGGTAGACCGCCTGGGGTGAGGTTGGCGAGCTGGGCGTGGAGCCGGCACACCGCTTGCGTCCGCAGCCGGGTCAACGCGTGGTGGCGGTTGGCCAACATCCGCAGGATCGCAGTGTGATCGTCCGCGACCACCACCCGGAGATGCCGGTGCCGCAACGCCACGATCGCTGCCGAGCGCGCATCGTGCGGGTCGTTCTTCGACGCTTTCGTCGAGTCCAGCACTCGCACCCGCGCCGACAACGTCGGCGGGACGTCCACTACGTCCTCGCCCGCCGCAACCAGTTGCTGGGCGAGGAGATAGCCGAGACCAGACGCGGACTCGATCGCCCACCGCCGCTGCGGGAACCGTTCGGCCCAGTCCAACAACACATCGCACTGCTTGACTCGACGACCGCAACCGAAGCTCGTCGAGCTCGCGCTCGTCGCCGTCGACCACTACCGCGGTGTGCGATCCCTTGTGCGGATCAACACCAATCATCACCATCGTCATCGTCTCGTGCCTTTCTCGTCGTGGGAACCGCGACGGGGCACTCCTGATGACAACAGTGCGTTCGCCTCTTACGAGCCACGCCGCGGACAGGACACTGGCGGCACGGCTGTTCGTTCAACAGCCAGACCTCGAGGTCGGCAGGCACTTCAAGAGCCGAACCGCCAGCATCCCCGACGCTACGAGCAAACCCATCGCGCCAGCCCGATTCTCAATCAGGCACTTCCGTGCTCTCGGCTTGGCAGAGTCATCCGGGCGTCGTGGCCTCGAAGCGAAGCGGTCATGATGGGCCGATGGCGGTACTGGCGGGGCTCGCACTCGGAAGACTGCGGGCCTGCGAGGGTGGAGTGTTACGGGTTGGCGTCTACTCGCTTCCCGCTCTGTGCCGCCGGGCTGGAGATCACCGTGAACGTGGTCTGCTCCGGCGCCCGCGGCGGTCGCCCTCTGGAGTGTCGTCCTCGTCGTGCTCGTGGTCGTCGCGCGACATGAGGAACTCGAGCAGCGACAGCTCGATGGGCGGAGTCCCACACGCACTGAAACTCTGTCGAGATCCCGCGGTCAACGCCCGGTTGTCCGACCACATCGTGTCTACGCGGAATCGGACGGTTCTACCTGCCGCGGCTCCCACCGCTTCTAGCCGGAGGTCGTCAGTCAGGAAGGCGGCGAACTCGACTTCATCGTCTGGCATGAGGAAAGGGTGGTTCACGACGAGCACATGATGCCGGATCGGAGCGGCGGGATCGAAGCACTTCAAGGTTGAGCGTGTAAAGGCTCCCGTCCATCCTTGGGCAAAGCAATCGCCGGAGTCAGGGCGCGGGCGACAGGTACACCGAAAATCCGTCACCCCGGTTCTGGAGGGCCAGGAGCTCGTCGATCTCGCCGCCGACGCTCCCGCTCGGCGACGGCCCTGCTGTATTTCGTGAACACGAAGGCACGGGGAGGCGGATGAGGGCCCATCGCGTTCCGGATCTTCGCCTCCAGTTCTGTCGACCGGGCGCGCTCCTCGCAGGTGACAGTGGATCGTAGGCGGCCACCAGGCGGCCGTTGGGCGGCGGCTGCCAGCCCGGCTCGGCGATGTCGACGACCGACAGCAGCGCATCGACCCGATCGGTGTCGCCACTCGCCAGCTGCCGTACTCGATGTCCGAGACGGAATCCGGAGGCACGAAGACCGGGCCTTGTCGCCTCAGCGACACGAATAGCCCCTTGCTCACGAACCCCAGTTGACTCGTATCGAAGGACTGGACGATCGGGTTGACGATCCACGTGTCGTGGCTTCGACCCGTTGAGTCTGCCGACCGCTTCGATCATGTCGCTCTGCGCGAACGAAGCGGGTAGGTCGCCGACCGACATGACCCCGGCGACAACAATTCCCAGCAATGCCAGGCCGGTCACGACATGGCGCAGCCCCCGGCTATCGAAGACACTGATCAGCGCCCAAACGACAGCGAGGGTGGCGATCGCAGCCACCGCCCACCACCACCGTGTCAAGAGACCGCGACATCGCCGGTGAGCTTCGACGTGGCGATCACCGCTAACACGACCGAGACCGAGCCCACGGCTGAAAGCCGTGCTGCGTCTGGCCGGCCGGCTGCGCCCACCACGCCAGTAGGCCCGTGCATACGAGAAGCGCAACTACGACAGCGGCGGGCCACACATCCGAGACAGCCGTGAACCCTATCCCGTCATTGTCGTTTCCGGTGACCCACGTGCCGACAGGACGCTCAGCTCCCAACACTCCGTACGCCAGCGTCCACCCTGCTGTCGCCTGCCTGGGATCTCGAACGTAGTGGAACAGCGCCGCAAGATTGCCGTTGCTAGTGGTCACTTGTCGCACCAACGCCGGCATCCAGACCGGGATAGCCACCGCGCCAACGGCGATGAGCCAACACTTCCCGTGGTCGCGAACGTCGCCTGACGCCGCCCGCTGGTGCTGCACGAAGTCGACCACCGCGAACGTGGCTACGAATGCAAGAACGGCGACGGAGCGGCAGATACCCCGCGTGGATCTGCACGACACAGCTTCCGACGAACACGGCGATCGGCAGCATCGCC